>NZ_CP015971.1:1200000-2400000 GCF_001659705.1 Arachidicoccus sp. BS20 | reverse complement strand
AGCGAGTAGCGAAGCGACCGCTGTTTATTTTATATGCGGCCCGTGTGGGCACAGGCCATGGCAGTAGAAAGTTGAACTGGATTAGAAAATCCTTACAGTCATAAAACGTCAGTTACTAATAAACACCGAGCTTACTTTTTATTTTATTTATGTCATTCTGTAGTGCTTCTATTTTACTATTGGTATCGAAATAAGGTAATGCTTGTAAGAAGGTGTTGCAAGAAGCACACCTAATGTAATACATTTTGAAATTAGCTTTTGATGGGAAGTCTTCAGCTAATTCAAAACTTGAATTTCCGCACTTTGGGCATTTAGTCCCCGAATGATTTGCGTAAGCCATAGTTATCTATTTATAGTATTAAAAATGATTTTAAAATAAGTGTCTGTCAAAACGAAATTGTCCTATGAAACGGACTGGGCATTACAGGCAATGCCCAAATACACGCACAATCTTTCATGTTCATTCCGTATATCCCACCCGAAATAGCATGATATACCCAACTTCAAAAAAAATGCGCATCTCCAAAAATTGTTTTATTATTAGTTATTTTTCGCAGCTTGCCCGCAATCTTTTCTCACAAACCTTTGCTTTGATTATTCAAATCTAAACATATTCTTTCATATAAAATAAAAATGCCCTCATAATTGAGAGCATAATATATTCATTTTAAAAACTAAGCGATATTGTATTAATGCTTCATCAGTATAGCATTTTCGAGCATTTCATTTACCTTTTTTAATTTATCGGCAAACAAAGACTTACCGACAGGGATTTCACTTTTGGTAATATAAATTACCTCTTCTTTCTGTACCACTTTTTGTACTTTGGAATTTTTACGAATAGTATGTTTTTTTTCTGCTTGCATTTATACAAAATTAAAATGTTAATTTGCAGAATAGCATAAAAAGGTATGGTTTATAAAAACGAAACCCGATAGTTTGAATTACTTCAGGGACTAACGGGAATAAGATGTAACAAAGGTACTTTAAATATTTTAATTGGCAAAAGAAAAATGAAATATTCTGATTTTGAAAAAATAATGACACCGGCGCGGATGTCGCGCTATTTGACAAACATATACTTTACAGCCCAATGCAGATTATTATGCGTTACCATTATCTGCTTCTTTGCTTGATAGGACAGGGATGCAGCAGAATTAAAAATAAGAGGGCGTCTAAAAAGCTGTGAGCATTGCACCAACCACACTATGATGCCATCAGGTCTATGTGTGCAAATAAAAAAGAGGCTGTCTTGTTTTTTTAGACAGCCTCTATCAATGAAAAAAGCAGGTCCGTTAACTAATCAGGCTGATTGGCAATTATTGCATCATTATCAGCCGTTCCTGCAACAAATGCATGTCCGTTGCTGTTAAGCTGAGCTTGGATGTTGATACTGCCTTTCAGCGTAGGTGTACCTGACGGAGTAGCCGGAACGTTTACATAATCTTCCGATACCTGAATTGTACAAGCTTTATCCGAACCAAGACAAGTTACAGGGCTGGAAGTATATTGCCAGCTGGATGTGTCTTGTACTGAACTTTCAGTATAAGTACCTTCCGGGTCATACTGAAACGTGTACATATCATCTCCGCTCTTGGAATGCGGAACCTGCTTAAAAGCGCTGGCGGCAAATGCCAGCACTACGCCCATTGCCATCGCAGCAAAAGGGGCGATTTTTCTAATATTTGTCATAAAAAACAATTTAATAATTAAACAATAAAAAACTAAATGCCATGCACTCGATTTTAAGTGTCGCAATGGCGGTTAAACATTAGGACCTGCTTCTTGTCAGGCGTTAGGTCATTTGCCTGTTTATTCGCGAATAATATTTTTAAGCGTTTTACTCGTCATGCTGAACTCGTTTCAGCATCTCGCCGCGAAAGCGGTAATCTCTTCGATGTTCCTCGCTGCTGTCGCCATAGTTCGTTTTCTCACGCACCAAAAATGCAAAGCCTCTTTTCGCCTCCGTGTTTCTTATCCTCCGTGTATTCTAAGAAACCTTACGCTTCCGGGTACAAAGCTATAAGCGTATTTTCGGCAGGTAGTGGCAAATTTGATTTTTTTTCGACTGGCAAAAATTTCACGAAAAATCGTCTGAAACATCCATTTGCCAATATCTCATATTGAGAATCAATAACTTAAAATTTTAGGAGGATTGGAAAATTAAACATGGCAATGCTTGTTTTTCATAATCGGCATAGTAAAATAATTTCACAGGAGGCTTTTGCAACAGAAATATCCGGTACTGAAATAGTCTTACACAGGGTAATCAAAGTGCAGGCAAAGGGCAATCAAAGCGCAATCAAAGGGCAGGTTAATGGCTGGAAAGGAACTTCTTTGTTCATGGATGGTCAAAACAGGCAGGGATGTTCAAAAGCGGTCATTTCGTCCATTTCGTACTTGTATGGAAATAATATAAAGTGGAAAATGATGAAAAATGTCGCTTATGTATGTCATTTTATAAAACTACTTTAATTTCATCGGTCTTTTCTCCTGCTACATTTGTTCTTCACTAAAAAATTTATAACAATGATAGCATCAATTGAAGAAATGATTGAGCAGTATGTAGCTGCCTGGAACAAGCAAAATTTTGAAGATTATAAAGCCGCTTTCGCAAAGTGTTGGGCAGAAGATGCGACTTACACCGACCCGAATAACGCTTTGGTAAAAGGTGTGGAAGGCATTACGGAACTCGCCGCAACGTCTTTGGAAAAATCGCCGCATCGCGTTTTTCATGTGCTCACGCAGCCAGACTATCATCACAATGTCGGGCGTTATACTTGGAAAGTTGATTTGCCCGAAGGTTCAAAAGAAGGGTTTGATTATTTCGAGTTCAACGAAGAACATAAGCTGACCCGCATTGTCAGTTTCTTTTAATGAAAAATGTAAACCGTGCGTTTTATCTTTATCAAAAAATAAAATGCACGGGCTTATCCTTGACAATTTTGCGATGCACATTTCGTTGAACGACGAAGAAAAAGAACGTGTGCTGTCCAAGTTGCAATACAAGGAAATCGGGAAGAATACAACGTTACTGAAGGCAGGTAAAGTGTGTGCAAATATCTATTTTGTCAACAAAGGCTGCCTGCGCATTTTTCATAAAGATGCTGAAAATGCAGAACACAATATTTTGTTCTGTCCCGAAAATTGGTGGCTTGCCGACATTGTAAGTTTCTCGGAACAAACGCCTGCGTTTTACACCATTGCCGCGTTGGAAAACACAGAAGTTTTTTATTTCAGCTATGCAGATTTGGAACAATTGTATGTAGAAGTTCCCAAGCTCGAACGTTTCTTTCGTATATTAATCCAAAACGGATTCAATTTGTATCAACACCGGATTACGTCCAATTTATCAAAGCCAGCCGAAGAACGTTACGAACTTTTTCGCAGGCAATATCCCGGTTTGGAACAACGGATTTCCCAAAAACATATCGCTTCTTATCTCGGTATTACGCCTGTTTTCCTTAGTCTGATTCGCAAGAAAAAATATCAAAAGCATTAAATAAAATCTTTCATAAACTGCATTTAAAAGCATAATTCTTTACGCAAATTTTCTTTCCCGATGAATCGGGAAAGAAAATTTTGAACCTCTTTTTGTCTGAAGACGATTGCTATTTCTGAACACTTACTGCGTTTTTTTCTTTTTCAACCGCCTCCTTTTCAACAAAAGTTTTGGGCAATTTTATTGAGTAAGTATGTCAAATAGCGGCGAGAATATTATTGTTTTTGCCGTAAAGGATTTGACTTTTTACAATTATTTTCGTTGTCTCGTAAAAGAATATCATACACAAAATGCCGATTTCAGAGGCATTTTACAATCCTCTTCCGACTTTGGAGAGAAGAGTAAGATTCGTTTGTAGACAAACGTTCATCTTGCTGCTTCCACGCGGAAAGACTTCTGTTATTTTCAAGGTGTTTTCTAGTCAGAAAATCTGCTTAAATAAGTCTGCTGTTGCGGACGATTATTTTGTTCGGTGTAGCGGTTGAAAAAAAGAAATTTTACTTCCTTTTATTGTTTATAATCCCAAATTCATTCGTTGGCGACAGTCCTCCAATTGGCAATCGGTCTGCCTCTTTTTGTTTTCCAATTGGCTTTTTTGTGAAAGAGAAAAAAGTTTTCCGCATCTTCTTCGCGCATATCTTTTTGGATAAAATATATTTTCACGTGCAGCAATTTTGGCAGCGCAGATTTGTCTGAAATGTTTCTAAACTGTGTTTTTGTTTTCATGATTACAACTTATTTATTGTATGCTTTTCCATCATCTTCGCGATTTCATCCGTGTTGTAATAAATAATGCTTCCTATTCGTGTGAAAGGCAATACGCCTGTGTTCCGAAGATGCTGTAATGTGCCTTTGGAAAGCCCCAGCCACATTACCAATTCCTTGCTGTTAATCCACTGCTTTACCGGATAACCGGACGCTTCTTTTGTAACGATTTTATTTCCCGGAACAGTTCTCTTTTGAATTCCATGAGGTCGGCAATTGTTACAACGCGATACCTGCTTTGGTCAAAATCCGGTAAAGAATGTTGTGTTTTCATCGTCATTTTTTAAGGTTGCAAAGATGAAAAGTAGTATCTGCGGATTGAAGGGACAAGTAACTATATACTACTCCCATAATTTTTTGCAAAACCGACAAAAAATTATTCAAAGTATCGACGATTTTCTTGTTGTTATCAGGGAAATATATCGTCGGAAAAATGTTTTTCTTTTCTGCAAAATGCAAGTGGATTGGATATTTTTACTGCTTTGGTGCCGTTGGCGTTGCTCCAGATGCTGATACCGTTCTGCCCTAATACACGCTGCATGGTATCCACATCCATTTCCTTTTAAGTCCGGATTTTACTGATGCCCATGTCCCGCAATTGCGTGTAGGTCTTGGCGCCGATCAGTACAGGCTTGCCCACGAGGTCTTTATTTATCAGAAGCTCTACCGATACGAAAAAGGTGTCCAAATCACAGTGTACGATTTGTAGTTCCTCCATTGTATGCCAGGGCAAATGACTTTCAGTTATATTATGGAAATAAGCCGTTTGTTTGCGACTTTATATAATGGCGGTTTGGATTGTCTCATTTTTGTTTTTCAATTCGCAGATGTATCTATCTTTGCAGCCTGGCAAGTGCTACTTCCTGCATAATCTCACGCAGTGCAGCAATAATATCTTCTTTGCTTTGCGGATTATATTCCTATATCCATTCTTGTATCATAAAATAGCGAGTGTTTTTATGAGTATTTCCAAACTACTTTTTTTAGGTGCATCATCAAGCCATGTAATGATTTCGTTCTGATTGAGCTCTTGCAATTTGGCTTCGTCCAACCGTAAATCATCTATTAAAAATTCCTTTGCCTGTCTTATGCTTCTTAGAAAAATGCCCGAAGTCATGATTATCTTATCACATAACGCTTTTTCCGGCGATGCAATCAGCGCTACCTGTCTTGGCGTAAGCTGTATGCTTTGAATGCCAAAAGAATAATAAGGAAAAGTCGTATGTATATAGCTAAATCTTCCTATGAGGCTCTTCTGCATAATCTTAAATCATATCCCTGAAATTCATT
This sequence comes from Arachidicoccus sp. BS20, assembly GCF_001659705.1. Lineage (NCBI taxonomy): Bacteria > Pseudomonadati > Bacteroidota > Chitinophagia > Chitinophagales > Chitinophagaceae > Arachidicoccus > Arachidicoccus ginsenosidimutans. The sequence goes on along the minus strand of NZ_CP015971.1, from coordinate 2,394,443 downwards.
TGCAATATTTTTGAACAATAATCGGAATAATTCCGATTATTAGTTAATTATTTTACATAATTAATGGGTGCGATTAAATAATCTGGCCATTCACTTATCATTGTCCGGATTACACGTGAATTTTGGATTTTAATTTTAGAGTTGAATTTTTTATCTCCAACAGATTGTCCAGGATTAGGTGTGGTTGTCTTACGAAAATGTATGCAATTCTTTAGACATTGAATGCAGGTTGCATTAATTCCTGTTCTCTTTTTGATATGCCTATTTTATCTGCCAATATTCTCCAGTTTTTTACGGAGCTGGTTACTTCTTTGATAATTGTATCCATCTGAATATCTGATAGTCTGAAAAATGCGCCAACACTTTTTGCCAAATCAAAATCCAGTGCATTGTTGTCCGTATCAATATTCAAAGCCAAACCATGTTTATCCGTTGATGGGTTTAAGTCATAAGCAGGTGATAATATCCATCCTGTTTCAGTCAGTATAAAACCATGATTGCGCAAATGGTCGTCCGTATTGGAAATGGCAATATTAAAAACAATTCTTCTCCAAAGTTGGTGCAGATTTTCATTCACGTTTACTCCATGTGTTTGTATAAAATCTGCAATATCTAAATAGCTTGTGGGATTGTCACGAATGGTATCTTCATTATTTCCTGTCATGGTCATTGCAGAAGCAAAATGTATTCTTGTTTCTTTATCTCTGTCAAATCGTTTTGTAAAAAAAGTATGATGTCTTCCTTTTATTTTTTCTATCCTGCACAAAGACATATTTATGCCGGCTTTGCGCGCTAATTCATAAGCCAGAAACTCCCATGCAGCTTTATCCACCGTATCATTTTTTGAAGGGAACTTGGCAATCCATAATTGCTTCTTTTCGTCTTTTACATTGGCTTTCGGGCGAGCGCCGCCAAGCGATGAACCGGGTGCAATCAGAATATTAAGCCATTGCCTTATCTCCTCATTGCTCTTATCTGCTTCAAATTGTTCTGCAGCATATTGCAGCTCTCTGACGGAAGAAATCGGTGGAACAGCGTTATTGGCGTTATCGTCTAAAAATACGCCTTCCATAGCTGTTTTGAAACGTAAAGCACCCATGCGCGTTTCGTCATACACACCTAATAAAAAATCGATGTCATATAAAACAGGCGGCTTTTCATTGTTTTCCTTTGCTGCCTGAGCCGCTTTGCGTTTCATTAAAGTCCGTCCCCATGTATCCGGCATACTGTCCAGAAATATTCCGAAATTCTCTTTATTATTAGGGTATTGCATTCCTGAAAAAAACTGAATATCGGGGTCTAACAATCTTTGCTGTTCTGATTTAATCCAGCTTTTATCATACTCAAAGCTGAACGCCTTTTTTCCTTTAGCTGCTTGTGCGCTTAAAGTGCCTATTAGTTTAGGCTCGGGCATTCCTTTCCAGTGTGCAAATACATATATGCTGGTTTTACCTGTTGCCATGTGATTATTTTAATAATTCGAGGTCTTGCAGCTTTCTTCCGAAATCATCATCTCCGGCGAGTTTAACGATATCGTTCTGCAAGCCCAATACGCGCAAAACATTGAAGTAAGCGCCCATAGCCACACTTGGCTCTCCCTTTTCTACGAGATTTAACGTAGAACGGGCAATGCCTGCTCGTTCTGCTATTTGTACAGCGGTAAGCTTACGCCGCCTGCGTGCCAGCTTTATGTTTTCGCCCATTTGCTTAAGTAAAATACTATATTTAGGAAGAACAACTTGTTTCTTGTTTGACATAAAATGTCCGTTATTTTGGACAAAAGTAGCAAAAATGCATGAAATATCATACATTTTATGAAGTTTAAAGGAATGATTATTTATCATTCCACACCTGTTAATCAAATTTAAAATCTACTAATTCGTAGTTGGCATTTCGTCCGCCTTCGGCTGTTTGTTGTAAGATTCCTTTTTCGATTAAGTCTTTAATATCCCGGAGAGCGGTGTCGGTTGAGGTCTTTGTGATTTTTGCCCATTTCGAAGTTTGTAGCTTACCTTCAAATCCGTCTAAGAGTTTATTAATCATTAAACGCTGGCGCTCATTGACAGGCGTATGTTCATTCAATTTCCAGAACTCTGCTTTACCTAATATTCTTTGTGTGGTATTTTCTGTCGCAACCATTGCGTTTTTGAGGCAATGTAAAAACCAGTCGAGCCATTCGGTAATATCGCCGGGACTGTGTTGCTCTTTTTGCAGAATTTCGTAATAGCGTTTACGCTCAGCCAGTATTTGGCTTGACATACTATAAAATCTTTCTCCGCTGCCTTCGGCACGGGCAAGCAACATATCGGTTATCGCTCTTCCAATTCTGCCGTTCCCGTCATCAAAGGGATGAATGATAATAAACCAAAAATGTGCTATGGCGGCTTTCAATACAGGGTCAAGACTATTGTCATTATTAAACCAATCCAAAAACTTGTCCATTTCCTTTTTTACTAATTCAGGTTTAACAGCTTCGTAATGTACTTTTTCTTTTCCCATTGCACCGGAAACCACTTGCATTTTACCTGTACGGTATTTGCCTACTTCTATTGGATAAGGTCCACTATATCCTGTGGGGAAAAGTGCCGCATGCCAGCCAAATAACCTTTTTTCGGTAAGTGGTAGTATATAACGTTGTGTGGCATCAAGCATCATTTCTACCACGCCTTCTATGTGGCGGCTACTCGGAACAAGACCTGCGGTATTGATGCCCAAACGTCTTGCAATAGAGGAACGTACCTGGTCATAATTGAGTAATTCACCCTCTATTTCCGATGATTTTACCACGTCTAAAGTTAAAGCTGTAAGTGTGGCTTCTTCTTTAGCAGAAAAGCCCAGCATATTCATTTGCCCTATTATTTTACCTTGCATTAACCGAACCTCGCCGAAGATGGTATTAATAGCTTTGTCTTTCCACGAAAAATTTGTCCAGTTTTTATACTCGTAAATATATTTTGCCATTGCCCAAGATTACTTTGCGGTAAATATATGAACTATTTACCGCAAATATGCGGCGATTATTTTGCTTTTTTGCCGCAAATACAGAATTAATTTACTTTCATTAGAAAAATCGGGTAGATTTCATCGGCGGAATCATTCAGCAGATTCTTTTGTTGACACCGGTCAGCCATTATTTCTTTTTGCTGTCATAATATATGAACAAGATATTCGTTGCGCTACATTAAATTTAGTGCTAAATTTGTGCTGACGATTTTTCATCACCACCATAAACACAGAGCCTTGAACGAGGGTGAATCTTGCAGAAACTTACCGAGAAAGAATAATCTAAAAAATCATCACAATGCAAATCAATAAATCCCTTCCTTTCAAAGATGTTATTATTGTCGATAATGCTGCCACGATACGCGCTTTGGACGATGATGAAAACATAGACCGCCGGTTCGAACTGCACAACTTTCTCAACCGCTTTAAAATAAAACGCTCCTTAAAAAATTTGTCTTATAACGGCACACGTTTTCCGCACATGCTTCCGAAGCAAGATGCGGCACGCATTCAACGGCATACGAAGTTGTGGGACTTATTCAATGCAAAAGCGGCTGCCATGGCAGAAGGCACAGATGAATTGGAACCTGTTGCACAGTGGATTCGCAATGAAAACCAGGACTTGGAACCGGGCATCTTTGCCCAACAGATTATCGGGCAGTTTTTTAACCCTGCATTTCAGGCAACGCTAAAAACATGGGAAGCCGCGCTTATTTTTCACGAAGACGCAGTTACAGCTAATCTTCTTAAATGGCTATGGTGGCAGCTTGCAGCTAAAGCAAACCGCGCAAAAAAATGCCTCGCCGAGGCTACCGGCAATGATATTATCGCCATGCACGGAATTGGCATTGCCGTACACAATCTTACAGCAAGTCTGCACAAGCTGAAAGAATTGTATAGTACCGAAAACGGAAAAAATATTTTACCCGAAGAAGCCGTTGATTTGAGCTTAAGCGCGCCGCCGGTTGTACTGCGACAATCTTTAGTTGAAGGAGCAATTGCCGGTTGTCCATACTCAAAGTTTACATTGTTCTTGTTTAAATTAAAAGATGCCAATCAGCATAACGATGCAAAAGATTTAATCTTTATGTCAAATGCATGGAGCCGTTGCCCGGCGGAAAAATGGATTCCTGCGGTCATATCGGGAATATGGAAAAGAGTAATATTACCGAAAGTAAACTGAATGTATGCACAAAACAATCTCCTTCCGAAAAATTATCCGAAAGGAGATAAATGAATTCCTGCTGCAAGTTCTTTCTCAATAAAGGTAGCTGCTGCTGACGATTTTTCCGTCCTGAACTTTAAAAGCCGCAATTTCCTGAAACAATACGCGGCTGCCACTGTTGTAAGTAGCATCCAACGCAAACGTAATGGCAAATACGGGTCCGCTTACGATGGGTTCGGATACTTCCAAACTATGCACTTCCTGTAAGGTAGAACGGAATTTTCTTCCGCCTTCGATGACTTCCTGTTTGGAGTTAGCATTTGTGAATGCGCCGCCCGGAGATTCTAAAGCAGTGGCATTGTCGGCATACAGTTCAACCTGTGCTTCTTCAAATTTGCCTTCGCGCAAAAGGCTTACTAAACGGGTGGCTACTTCTTGTGTTGTCATAATTTTTTAAGTTTTATAAAATGAATGATACTCGTTAGTATAAAAAAGAAGCAATTCCTTACAAGAATTTCAGAAAAAGTTTGCAAGGCTTATATTTGAATCATCTACTAATATAAATTGATATGGCTTCACCGGAAGAAGTAAAAGCAAAGGATTGGGTAAAGGAGTATGCGGACTATCTGTATCGCTATGCCGTTTCGCATATAAGCGATGAAGAAACAGCCCGCGAACTGGTACAGGAAACTTTTCTCGCGGCGCTGGAATCGCTACCTGCTTTCAAACAAAAAAGTTCGGTACGAACCTGGCTTACCTCCATTCTCCGTAATAAGCTTACTGACGAATACCGCAGAAAGTCGAGGATAAAGCCATTGCAAACCGGAAACGAAAGTGAAGATTTTTTTGAAGAGAACGGCTTCTGGAAAGAAGCCTACCAACCAAAAGCTTTCGGTCTGGAAGCAGACGCCGCGCTTCACAACAAGGAATTGGATAATATTTTAAAAAGATGCTTCAAAAAGATGCCTTCGCTTTGGAGCGTTGTTTTTGCTCTAAAATATCTGGATGATGAAAAGACATCCGCAATATGTAAGAGGCTGCAAATAACGGCATCAAATTATTGGGTCATTCTTCACAGGGCAAAACTGAACCTACGGGATTGCTTACAAAAAACGTGGTTTAATTTATGAGCTGGTATAAAAAAGTAAAATACGATTGCAGGCATACGACCCTGCGTATAGAAAAGCAACAAAACGGTCGCCTTGGTATGATGGATATGATAGCCTTATACACGCATCTTCTTACTTGTCCTTTTTGCAGGTTGTATAAAAAGCAGACGAGGATTTTACAGCAAATATTCCAAGAAGTATTTACTGCCGGCAACGCCGTTATCATGGATGAAACATTTAAAGAACAGTTACAAAGAATGATTGATGAAAGGCTGTGACCAAGTTCCTGAAGATTTTCGTCAAAGGTACTATGTTCCTTGCAAGAACGACTATTACCTTAACAAAGCTAATCGGATTTTTTGCCCCCGAGCAAATTAATAAGCAGGACTATAACGGCTACAATTAGAAGCACATGGATTAAAAATCCGGATACATGATATACGACAAAGCCGAAGATCCAGCCGATAACCAATAAGACTGCAATGATGTAGAGGATACCTTTCATAAATTTCGGATTGAAGGTTAAATAATTTATTTTATTTCAACTGGCAAAAGGAATACCAAAGTTGATGAAAATTATCAGAAAAAGTCAATTAAGAAGTTTTTTAATTTGCGGACGCTAAAATGTTGAGGGAAATATGGATAACCAATTCAAATTACTCCGTAACAAATTAACCGAAATTGCCAAATAAAGAAAAATCATTAAGAAGACCCTTGATGAAAAATGCCATATTATAAATTCAAAGGAAATCGTATTGTGATTGCGTTCAGCACGTTCCGTTGTGCATATTGCAATATACGGGAAGTGAAAAGCATTTTTACGGAGCATTTTCCCCGACAGGGAAATCCTGTTTGAATACTGAAAAAATTAATGTTTTTTATTCTGCAGATTATAGTATTTCGTTGTCAGCCGTGTACCTGAATTTATCTTTGAATAACCGCTCTTTCAGTTCCGCCATATTCTCGCTAATCTTCTTGCGCGTTACACGCGCATAACGTTGTGTTGATTTTAAAGCGTGATGCCCCAGCATTTTGCTGACCGTTTCAATCGGCACACCGTTTTCCAAAGTAACGGTTGTAGCGAATGTATGTCTTGCCGTATGTGTTGTCAGCTCTTTATTGATGCTGCAAATAGAAGAAAGCTCTTTAAGATACGCGTTGAATTTCTGATTGCTGTTGATAGGCAAAAGCTTTCCGCTATCCTTGCATTTAGGATGATTTTTGTATCGTTCAATAATCTGCAATGGAATCGGAAACAACGGAACACATTCTGCATTATCCGTTTTCTGCCTATGCTTTGTTACCCATTTATTGCCGTCAGGTCCGATAAAAATATTGGAATGTGTAAGTCCGCTCACGTCAATATAAGCGTAGCCCGTAAAGCACATGAACACATAACAATCCCTTGTTTCGGATAGTCTTCGGTTTGCAATTTCTTTCTTACAAAGAACTTGTAATTCTTCCATTTCCAACCTCGTCGGCTCTTTGTCTTCATATCTGCATTTGTATTCCGATGCGAGATTGGCTTTCATCCAGCCGCGCCTGTGTGCCATGATAAAAATGGACTTTGCCAGCGCTATTCTTTTCATCGAAGAGTTATTGGATAACTTACAATCGATACGCAAAAAGTGTTCAAACTCGTCCATGAAGAAAGGCGTTATTTCATTCAGGAAAAGACCGTTAGCTTTGTATTTCTTGAGAATAAAATCCCTCATTTTAGAACAGGTATTTTTATATATTTTCAGGGTAACATTTGAAACCATACCGTTCTCGACCTTCTCTTCATAGAGTTTTTCAAAAGCATCGATAGCGTTTTCCAAAGTTTTTCGTTCCTCGCTCAATCCGTAAAATTCATTCTTCAGCATTTGTGCCGTTACAATTTTACCCATTGTTACCAATCGGCTGTGATGCCTGTGCAACGAGGATTTCAGCGAATCTAAATGCTTATTGATATCCATTGCTTCAACGCTGTTACCTTTTACTTTCTGTGCATTCTTGTCCCAAAGCGCGACGGGCGCATTTCTTCCAACAGCAATTTGCGCTCTTTTTCCATTAACTGTAATTCTTACAAATAACGGAGCTTTACCATTTTGGCTTCTCATTTTGTACTGCCAAACGAGGATGGAAAATGTTTGATTTAGGTTCATACTTTTTTACTTTAAAATGTTAATCGATTTGATACGTTCTAAAGCCCTTTGGAAAAGGTTGCCCATTTTTCTGTAACGCTTATCCGGTAAGGGTTTCAGCTATGTCTTAAACCATAAGTCGTATAATCATAGAAAGAGGGTCCATAAAGGTTTGTCCCTTTTTTGTGGTAATACTCTACCGAACCCGAGACTATATTTTTTAGCGAACTAAAATCTAATCCGATATTCAGCATATTTATCTTTTCCCAACTCAGAGAAGGATTGTTTAATGTAAGTATTCTTCCACTGGTATAATAAGACGAATAATAATCAGGCGTAGAAATCAGTTCGATTGGTACTGCTGAACGACTCAGATCAACATTGCCACTATACCCGTAAGTAAGCCTTACTTTTAAATAGGGCAACAATTTTGAGCGATAGAAAGATTCTTTAGAAATGTTCCATGCTGCACCTGCCGACCATAGCGGTTTCCATTTATCGTTGGCGGACACACCGAAAATATTAGATGCGTCCTTTCTCAGGCTTCCAGATATAACATATTTTCCTTTCCATGTGTATGCTGCATTTGCATATATTGATACAAAGCGGTTTAAGGTGTGCGTTAAGACAGAACCGGAACCAATATTTCCTGTTCCACCGGTATATAGCGGATAAAAGTTAACCGGGTCAATGGAGGTATATGAAAGAGGGTTTTCGGTATAACCATATAATGTGTTACCATCGCTGTGTGCATCTACCTGCCTGGTTTCCCAGCCTGCAATTGCGGTAACATTATTTTCTCCCCAATTATGATTGTAACTTACCTGTGTTCTGAAATTATACGATTCAACATAACCGTTCGTCGTTGATAATATACCTCCGACCGGGACAATATAATTTACGACGCCGGTTTCAGGGTCTATTTGGCTGTATGTGTTAATGAGGTTGCGCGTGTAATAACTTGCAGTATCAGCCATATTAGCTTGTGTGGTTTGTTGCTTTTGGTATTGGTATTTAACATCTATGCTCAGGTCTTTTATTATCTTGTAACTTATTCCTGCATTTGCAATAAATTCCTGTATGTGTGTAGTACTGTATTGATGCTTATAATCTTCTAACGGATAATATTTCCAATTCAACAGCTTCCCGTTACCGGCGGTGTCGGTATAGCTTCCGAGCAATCCGGTATTTACCGGCAAAGGCTTCCCGTTTGCATCGGCAAAAGCAAGATAAGGTACGCGCCTTCCATTGATGGTTATGGGATTGCTGTAAGATGGTTGCCCGCTTTTAGCCCGGCTGTCCGTAAAATAAACGCTCACGTTTAATTGTAAATTCTTTACCGGTCGGTATGTGTTTCCGAAGTGTATATTTATTTTGTGCGATGGTGCGGCTGAAGCATCTCTCGTTTTATCATAATCAGCCCCGAAATTATAAGCAATATCTTGCCTTCCTCCGCGCAGGTTTACCGAATATTGTTGGGTTATTGCTGCATGGTTGAAATACTTATCGTACTGTTGACGGCTGTCTATAGCTTTAAGTGCATTAATTTGTTTAGCCGAATCTTCGGCAGAAATAAGCCCGTTTGTCCGATTAAGAAATATTTCTACGGCAGGCGTCAAAGCCTCATGATAATAATTGGAGTAAAAAATATCGTTGCTATAAAATCCTTTTTGATAAAGAAATTGTTCTACGTCAATATAATCGGATGATGAAATTGCAGGAACGGAATACAAATCCGGTTTTCCCGCTATAATGGTATTTGCAGTTGCATCTATTTTTAACGCCTGCCCGAAATGCCCTTTTTTCGTAGTAATTACAATAACTCCGTTACCGGCGCGTGCACCCCAAATGCTGGTGGCTGCTGCATCTTTAAGCACGGTAATACTTTCAATGTCATTAGGGTTGATATTGGCAATATTCCCTTCATAGATGAAATTGTCCACAACAATAAGAACAGACTGGGATGCATTAATAGTACTTAATCCCCTGATATTTAAACCATCCGTATTGCCGATGTTAGGATTGAACATGACGCCATTGGCAACACCTTTTAATCTTTGTAAAATATTGGTGCCTGATTGCTCATTCAGTGTTTTATTGTCTATGAAGTCAAATGAACCGGTTGCCCGTTCTTTCGGAACTTGCTGGTAACCGGTATTGACGACCACATCTTTTAATGCGTTATCAACCGGGTGCATTATGATATTCAGGAAAGCGGTATCGCTTTGCAATCTGATGCTAATTGTTTTATAACCGACATGGGATATAAATAGTGAATCCGGGTAGTGATTAACAGTAATGGAAAAACCGCCGGCAGTACTTAATACCGCAGTCTGGCTGTATTTAGCCCTGATGGTCGTTGCCGGTAATGGACGTCCGTTTTCATTCGTAACAGTTCCTTTGATGATAACCGCCCGCTGTGCCCATGCGTGCATTAAGCATGAACCAAGCATATAAATTATTAATGATAATTTTTTCATTCGTTAATAGTGGAAGTTTTTGAATTTTTATAATTATTAAATAACTGCATCAATTCAGCAGAAGGCTGTTGAAATGTCAATTGGTTTGGTGGATAATGATAAGACCGGAGCGTTGCCATGTCCGCCCTTATCCATTGTATAGCGGCGGCAATACTGTTTTTATTAATTATGGATAAAGAGGTTTGTGCCAGTATTTTGCCTGTTGGCGCAATCCACACGTAGTGTGGTATATACCAATGCCGAAAAAGTTGCGAGAGCAGCTTGTCCCCGGTTACAATTGGAATGGATAAAACGTGGGAATGTGCACTATCCCAGCGTTTCAGGAATGCTTCTACTTTAGTTTTGTCGTCCGGTGCAATGAGTATAAACTGTACGTCATTCTTAAACTGCCGTTGTATGGAATCTTCAAGAGGAAACATATGAATACAGGAGCCGCAGTGCAAATCCCAAAAATCCAATATGATTAATTTACCGCTGAACGATGATAATGTTGCAGCCGTATCCTTGTAATTAATGATGTTACTTAATGGTAAATCGGGTACTTTTTCGCTAATGAAAAATGATTTAATCGCTGTTTTTTGCCTTTGCCCATATCCGTTGAATGCGAAGCACAGCATTGCCATTAAGCCTAAAAGCTTTTTCATTTTTATTCATAATAAAAAGATGATTGATTTTGTTGAAATTCAGAGTCGGCGGGCTTTGCAGGCAATGCGTTGAAAGTACATGAGGAGAAGCCGCCTGCCTGCGCCACCCGCCATACGCTAAATAGGAGATTTTGGCTTACAGGCGAAAAGAATTGAGATGGAGATATACATTGACAAGCATTCGCAGGCATGAAACAGCGAACGCTGTACGTGCATTTGTGCAATTAGAATATGTTGTTTATATATCGAAGAAGAATACATCCAATGTTTTGGATGAGTCTCTCAAAAAGCAGTGCAACTTCATTATAACAAAAGAGTGAGCTTCACTGCTTTGACCAAGGAACCGCTAAGAACCTTCTTTCAATCGGTAGATTGAAAGTACCCCCCAAAGACTTAAGTGAAGCCCACTCCTTTGCGTTTATAATATCAACAAAGATAAATAAAGCCATAATAGAATGGGCAATTCACCAGCCTTCTCGTGGGTAAAAATTAGCGGTTTTTGGACGAGAAAGACTCCTTATTTATAATACCCAAGTGGGTATTACTTATTTCAATTCAAAACAAAGATAATAATTATTTTTTACAAATAGTAATCAAATATTACAATATGTAACTTTTTTAATGATTATTTATTTCTATTAATGAATTTTATTAGAAATAGTTACGAAATGGGGGAATGGAAAACAAAATTTAAACATCAGTCTTCTGCCTTTAGAACATTAAAGAAATTGTTTGAAGCACACGCTATAGAAAAGATGTTTGATATAAATGAAATACATTCAAGTAAAGTTTCCGATGCCTTAGGAATTAATAAAGGTAGATATGCAACCAAACTTGCTAATCCTGAAACATTTTCAACTTTTGAAATTTTACGTTTTGCGTGGATTATTGATATTGACCCTTCTCTGGTAATTGAAGTGATTCAGAATGAAAAAAATGTGATGTCAAAAATAGTTGAAAGAGTGAACAGAAATACAAAAAAGAAAAAGGCAAATGAATAAAGGACTAAGGTCAATCAAAAGAATGGCTTTTTCGTATATGAAAAAATATTTATAGTTTTGAAAAAGTAAAGCAAGGGTTTGTGAGAGAAATGATTGCGGAATGTCGGTAAAGTGGCTATAATTATATTTTAGACATAAAATGTATTTTCGGTTTGACTACTAGTTTGCTGGCGATTTAAGATGAGATAAGCCTAATGAAGAAGTTCTCCGATTCAAAAATTAATAATTGTAAAGAATAACGAATAATAAAATGAATGCAATAACTGCACTCCTTCATACAGATTTTGGTAATCCTGATGGGCTATATGATCATAATTTGGAAAATTATTTTCTAGATCAAAAGTATTGGGAAGATATAATTGAGAAAGCTACTTATTATGTTATTGGTCGAAAAGGAACAGGAAAATCAGCCATTTACAATTGGATTAGTAATAGACAAAGAGAAAAGGGTATCATAGTAAGCAATCTGTCTTTCAAATCATTTCCCTTCGAAAAATTGTTAAGACTCTCAGATGATGATTTTTCAAGACCAAACCAGTATCAAAGTATCTGGAAGAATATAATTTTGAGTGAATTTGCAAAACAAATTGTTATAGACCAAAATAGCAAAATAACGAACGGATTTAAAGAATTGAAGGATTTTGTTGACCATAAGTACGGACGAAACTTAAGAGATCTTCACACTCAAATCACTCAACATACAAGAAAAACTGAATTTGGATTGCAATTTCAAGGAATTGGTCCAAAATCTGAACTGCAAATAGCGAAAACATATGATGATGGTTTGAATAATATATCAGAAATTAATGAGCGATTAGAACAATTAATTTTCGAAATCGTTGGAGTAAATCAAAGAACTTATATAATTCAGTTTGATCAGCTAGATGATAATTACACGCAATATGTTGATAATCACAAATATTTTGAATCATTAATTAGTTTATTTAAAGTTGTTTATTCATTAAATTCCCAGTTATTAGGAATAAATAAAAAAACAAAAGTTGTTGCATATCTTAGGTCAGATATATTTAACCAATTCAGTAGCCATGACCCAGATAGTGCAAAGTTTGATTTTCATACTCATAATTTAAATTGGGCAATTATCAATAAACAGGATTGGTATAATCCCCCTTTATTACAACTTATCAATATTCGTATAGAAAGTAGTATTAAAGAACTTCAGGGTAAAGGTTCATTCAATTATATTTTTAATCGAAATTTCATAAAATTGTACGAGAATCACAATCAAATAGACCCTTTCAGATACGTAGTTCACAGGACATTCCATAGACCTAGAGATATTGTACAATTTTGTATAAAAATTAAGAAAGAAGCACAAGACTCAAATAAGTTGGATTATACAACTATAAAATCTGCTGAAAAGGAATACTCCATGTGGTTGATTGACGAATTAAAAAATGAAATATCACCTGTAATTTCAGCAACTGACACACTTTTTGCTTTTTTAAGGTCTTTGGGCACTAGGACTTTTTCAAATCAAGAATTTCAAAGCAAGTTTTTAGATGCTCGGAATAAGAACATAAATAAAAGTCCGCAAGCTTTATTAAGATACTTATATTCTTTAGGCATTATTCAGAATATTAATTTTTCAGACCAAAGAACAGAATTTTTTTCTATAATTAGGAACGAGCGCTCCAACTATGAACCTCGATTAAAATCTGTTTTACATTCTGGACTTTTTAAAGGATTACATACATTTTATAAATAGATGATTGGAAAAACTCTGGTCTCTACAGCTTTAATATTTTAGAACTAATTATATAGTATGTGTCTATAGCTGAATGCAAAACGGTAATCTTTGATGCGTATGATATAATAGTGCTTTTTGCAAAATAGTACAACAAAATTGTTTTAAGAATTTGGACAGACCCAAAAGACATAATAATCACGTTTTAGAAACTGAATCAAATAAATTCTTTAATAATCAAATTCCACATGAGTGGTTTATTGATAAACCGGACCATGACTACGGAATTGATTATATAGTAAATATTGTTTCAAATGAGCATGTTACAGGACTCAGCTTCTGTGTACAGATAAAAAGCAAAATCGAAGAACGTAATTCTGAGGCAGCAACTATAAAATTAAAACATTCAACTTTAGAATTATTCAACACTAAACTGGAGCCGGTTATGTTGGTTGCTTATATCCAAAAGGAAAAGGCGGCTTATTGGTGCTGGTACAATGATTTAAATATTGATTTAACATCAACGCAAAAAACCTATGCGGTAAAAATACCAAAGACAAACAGACTAAGTGAAATAAATTGGAATTCCATATTTGAGTACGTTAAAGATATTTTTAGTATGAAAATGTTAGTGGATGGAATTAAAACTCTTGAATTCAATGAAATATCAAATTCGCAAGTCTTCGCTTGGAAATTTTATTTTTCGGGAGATTTTGAAAAAGCTATATTCTATTTTAAAAATCTACTAAAAGAAACGCCAAATAATGTCACACTATTGGAAGCATTGGCTCAAAGTGAATACAGTACATTTAATTATAAAGAAGCTATTAATAACATCAACAAAGCGATTGCGCTTTCCGGAAATGATAATCAAAAGCTCACAAAAGCCTGTATCTTAGCGGAAGATGGAATACAAAATGGTTCAAAAGGAAAAATTATTGAAGCCAAGAATTTATTTAAAGATTTTCTGAAACAAGATAATAAACAATTTGTCTATCATTATAATTATGCAAATACACTCAGTCGACTGGCTCATCATCAAGAAGCAATTACACATTTTGAAATATGCTTAAAACTTAATCCGAATTTTGCAGAGGCATGGAAAAATCTTGGACAAGTATATTATGACATTAGAGAACACGAAAAGGAATTAAGTTGTTATGATAATGCTCTTAAAATAAATCCCAAATTACCACAAGCTCTTTTTAGTAAAGGGGTTACTCTATCTCGTATTTATAATAAAAACGAAGAAGGATTAAATTTGATGTTACAAGCAGTCAATGAAGATGAAAATATGTTACTTGAATACCGTTATGGATATTTCAGTATTGCTTACGCTTATGAGAAATTAGGGAATATAAAAGAATCATTAGCGTGGACTGATAAAGCATTGGAGTATTATCCTGATGATTTAGCTTATTTGAACTTCAAGTCAAATTTACTGATTGAAAATTGGTCAGATAATCAATGGCTAACAAAGGATGCAATACGATTTTTTGAATATAGACTTGAATTAGAAAATGACTTTAAGAGCCTCTATGCCATTTTGTTAATGAAAAAAATAGATGATGAAAAAGAAATATTTTATTTAATTAAAAAATATACGCCGATTTTCAGAGATATTAATTTTGATTCTTTTGAACTATGTAACATAAAACTTAAAAGCAGCATAAATTTTTTGCTCCATTATGACAGATATTTAGAGTTTCGGAAAAACTATCCAATTCATAGATATTTAGATCATATTATTTCTGAGTTATATACTATTTCTACAGAATTCTGGGAGATATTAGATTTGATTTTTGCAAAAAGTTTTAGCGATGCTATTTCAGCGTATTCAAAAAGTAAAAATTCTAACATTATTGCGCAATCAATACTTGACATGTTGATTCTTGCTCCACAATGCCTCAACGTTTTGTTTCCAGAATCTAATCATACTCAGAAAGATTCAATCGCCATAATGTCTCATATTTATCTTGATTTTCCGACAATAATTATTAGAGAATTTGGATTACAATTAGGAATGATAGCGGGGGAATTCGGATTGGAAAAGCCGAACTCCGCAAAGAATTTACCCGAAATTTGGTACGATAAACTTCGAGAAAATACTTTAATGGAAATCAACAGAAAATTGAAACTGTTGAGGGAAGAATAAGTTGTATGTGCGTCAAAAGCTAAATACAAAATATATTTCACAAATAATTTTGACAAGCAGGTTATATGGCGTAAAAGAATTTAATTCCATTTTTTAGCTAAAATTTTTGGCAAAAGGAAATCATTCCCTATTTTTGACACTAATTGTCAATAGAAAGTATGTCAATAGAAACAATAGGCGAAAAATTAAGAGGGCTGCGGGAAGCAAAAACACTTCCCTTGCGCAAAGTGGCTGCATTGCTTGACATCGACGTAGCTATTTTGAGCAAAATGGAGCGCGGAGAACGTAAACTATCCAAAGACATCGTTCTCAAACTTGCCGACATATATGAATACAATCCGGATGAATTATTAGTGCTTTTTCTTAGCGACAAAATAATGTATGAAATCCAAGACGAGGATTTAGGAGAAAAGGCGTTGAAAGTAGCCGAGAAAAAAGTAAAATACCTAAAAGCGAAGAAAAGCAAATGACGATAAAACAGCTTATAGAAAAATATCGTTCTGACAGAGATTATTATCTGACCAATAAGTATAACGAAACATTGCTTCGCAGTGATTTCTTAGATCCGTTTTTTGAGTTGTTGGGTTGGGATATTAAAAACAATGCGGGAAAGCCGACCAACGAGCGCGAAGTGATTCTGGAAGAACCATTAAAAGCCAACGCTTCCGAAAACTCCAAGAAACCTGATTATACTTTCCGGCTTTTTTCGGAAAGGAAATTCTTTTTGGAAGCTAAGAAACCATTTGTAAAGATTGAAGCGGACAACGAAACAGCAAAGCAAGTGAGGCGTTATGGATTTACCGCTAAACTAAAAATTTCTGTTCTTTCTAATTTTGAATACCTAATTATTTACGATACTTCGGTAAAGGTTGAAAAAGATGATACGTTCCAAAAAGCAATCGTAAAAAAATATCACTATACTGAATACGAAAATAAGTTTGACGAAATCAGGCAACTGTTAGGCAAAGAAGCCGTGTATTCAGGTGCTTTTGATAGCGAGTGGAAAGAGATTGAAAATAAAATCAATCTATATTCCATTGACGATTTGTTCTTAAAACAAATCAATGAATGGCGGACTGCGTTGGGTTCCGAGATTCACAGACACGAACCGAATATGAGTGAACAACAACTGAACGATGTTGTTCAAAGTTACCTGAACCGTGTATTGTTTTTGCGCGTATGTGAGGATAGGAATTTAGAGGATTACCAAACGCTTTTGAAGTTTGCTAATGAAAATGATTTTAAAGCATTAATCAAAAAATTCAGGGAAGCTGATAGGCATTACAATTCGGGATTATTTGACCAGTTATTGAAAGACAAAATTGTTGGAGATATCAGTTCGGTATTTTGGACGATTATCAAACAATTATATTATCCTGAGAGTCCTTATTCTTTCAGCGTTTTTTCTTCGGATATTTTGGGAAGTATTTACGAAATTTTCCTTTCGGAAAAGTTAACTGTTCAAAACGGAACAGTTGAGTTGGTAAAGAAACCGGAAAATATAGAAAGGGATATTGTTACCACGCCGACATTTATCATCAAAGACATTTTAAGAAACACGGTTTTGCCAAAATGCCGGGATAAAACGGACAAGGAAATTTTTCAATTAAAATTTGCTGACATTGCTTGCGGTTCGGGAGCATTTTTACTGGAGCTTTTTCAATTGCTGAATGATATTTTGATTGATTATTATTTGAAGAATGATACTTCAAAGCTCATTCCTACGAATATTAATACTTATAAACTTCCATTTGAAATCAAGCGGAAAGTTTTACTGAATTGCATTTACGGAGTTGATAAAGATTACAATGCAGTGGAAGCAACAAAATTCGGCTTGTTGCTGAAGTTGCTGGAAAGTGAAGACATCAATTCAACCAATAAAACAAAACCTGTTTTACCCGACCTTTCAGGAAACATATTTTTCGGCAACAGTTTATTAAATCCGAAACAAGTTGAAAAGAAAAATCAAACAGAAGTGAATCCGTTTGATTTTTCAAAACTTCGTTTTGATGTGATTGTGGGTAATCCGCCTTATATGAAATCGGAGGATATGAAAAATATTACGCCGCTTGAATTACCGCTTTACAAAACCAATTACACATCTGCTTACAAACAGTTTGATAAGTACTTTTTGTTCCTGGAACAAGGAGTAAATTTATTGACGGATAACGGAGTTTTAGGCTTTATTGTTCCAAGCAAGTTTACCAAAGTTGGCGCGGGTAAAAAACTGCGTGAATTGATTGCAGAAAATGAATATCTGCATTCCATTGTTTCGTTTGGGGCGAATCAGGTTTTTGCGGATAAAACAACTTATACCTGTTTACTGATTCTGAACAAGCAGCCACAAAAGACTTTTAAATATGCGGAAGTAAAGAGTTTGAACAGTTGGAAAGTCCGGGAAACGGGAGCTGTAAAGTTTGCTTCTAAAAAAACAGAAGAATTAGATAACGAAGTTTGGGTATTGGTTCCACCTGAATTAACCAATGCTTACAATAAAATTGTATCACAAAGTGTGAAATTGGTTGATTTAATTGGCGATGGTAATATTTTCAACGGTATTCAAACAAGTGCAAACGATGTTTACATTTTCACGCCAATCAAAGAAGATAAAAAATATTATTTTTTCTCCAAAAAAGCGATTGAATACAAAATTGAGAAAGAAATTACTAAGCCATATTTTCAAACGTCCTCAGGCGAGGATAATTTATATACATACCGAACTTTCAAGCCAAACGCAAGAGTTATCTATCCTTACACAACAACAAAAACAGGAGTTGATTTAATTCCCCTTGCAGCTATTCAGAAGAAATTCCCTTTAGCTTATGATTATTTCCAAAAGCATAAAGCAATTTTGAATAATCCAAAGCGAGATATTAAACCTGTTCCGCTGACACAAGATGAATGGCACAGATACGGCAGGCACCAAAGTTTGGACAGTTGCGGCTTACCGCAAAAAATTATTGTCGGCGTTCTTTCTGTCGGAGATAAATATGCGATTGATATTCACGGTACATTAATTTCATCAGGTGGAACAGCAGGATATTGTGTAGTTGCCATTCCGGAAACCTCGGAATATTCCATTTATTACATTCAAGCCATTCTTAATTCAAAATATCTGGAATGGTTCAGTGCTCTGTATGGCGAAGTTTTCAGAGGCGGTTACATTGCAAGAGGTACAAAAGTTTTGAAAAACTTACCTATTCGAAAAATTGATTTTGCCAATGCAAAAGAAAAAACACTTCACGAAAAAATTGTTTCGATTCAAAAAGAGTTAATCAGCATTCACGACCTGATAGATGCGAATGCCGGAAACAAAAGAGCTTTAGCGCCGCTTCAAGCACAGTTTGCAAGAGAGAAAGCAAACTTAGAAAAACTGTTAGCCAAATTATACAATTTAGGCGATGACGATTTATTAATCCCTTTAATAAAAGAATTGTATGAAGCTAATTGAAAATGCAACAGCCGAAAAACTTCGGGGTGGTTTTTATACGCCTGAGCCGATTGCTTCATTTATTTTGAAATGGGGCATAAACGGAAGTTCCGATTATGATATTTTAGAACCGAGTTGCGGGGACGGTGTATTTTTGGAACAACTCAAAGAGAATAATTACAAGTTCAAATCGGTTACAGCGATTGAATTTGACGAAGTTGAAGCAGAAAAGTCAGACAAAATAAAACTTAAAAACAAAAATGTAGTAAATACCGATTTTCATTTGTATTGCAATGAAACAACTGAACGATTTAATTTAGTTGTTGGTAATCCGCCTTATATCCGTTATCAGTATTTTGATAAAGAGCAACAGCAGGAAGCAGATAAAATCTTTAATCGTGCAGGATTAAAATATTCCAAACTAACCAATGCGTGGGTTTCGTTTGTGGTGGGCTCAAGTTTATTGTTAAAAGAAAAAGGGAAAATCGGCTTTGTTATTCCTGCGGAATTATTGCAGGTCTCGTATGCTCAACAACTGCGTGAATTTTTAGCTCATTTCTACAATAAAATCAACATCATTTCATTTGAGAAATTGGTTTTTCCCGACATTCAGCAAGAAGTTGTTTTATTGCTTTGTGAAAGAAACGGAAGCGGTTCGCATTTAATTGAACATTTAGAGTTGAGAGATGCTTCCGACCTTGAAACATTAGACGTAAACAGGCTGAAAAGCCCAAGCAAAAAAATAGATTTTAAATCCAATAAATGGACTTACTATTTTCTGGAACAGGAAGAAATTGACTTTTTGGAGAACATTGCAGAGAAAAGAAAAATCCCCACAATTGGAGATTACGCCAATGTGGAAGTTGGAATTACCACAGGAGCAAACAATTATTTTACTGTTCCCTATTCAACAGTGGCGTTTTATCAGTTAGAAGATTTTGCAAAACCAATGGTTGGAAGAAGTGTTCAGGTAAACAGTGTTGTTTTCACTAAAAAAGATTGGCAACAAAACCAACGGACAGAAGCCAAAGCAAATTTATTAGTGTTTCCATCAAAAGAAAAATTAAACGGACACGCAGGCGTAAAAGATTATTTGCAATACGGAGAATCTATCGGCATAAACAAAGGTTATAAAACAGGTATTCGTGATGATTGGTTTGTTATTCCGTCAATTAAACTTTCCGATGCGCTGTTTATCCGTAGAAATAATTTGTTCCCCCGTTTGATTTTAAACAATGCCAACGCTTATACAACAGACACAATGCACCGAGTATTCGTAATGAAAACAACGAATAAAAATGCGTTCATTGCAAGCTTTTACAATTCGCTTTCGCTGGCGTTTTCTGAAATTGTCGGACGCAGTTATGGCGGTGGGGTTCTGGAGTTAATGCCAAGTGAAGCAGAACAAATATTGTTGCCATATCAGGTAGAAAATGCCGAATTACTTTCTTCCATTGATAAAATGATGCGGGAGAAAAAAAATATTGACGAAATCTTGAAAATCACAAATCAGCAAATTTTAAAAAAGGGTTACAGCTTTACTGATAAGCAAATAAAGTTGGCTGATAGCATTTGGAAAAAATTGTCTGCAAGAAGATTAAATAGGAAATAAATGAGAATAAATTCTATATACCTACAAAACTTTAGGAAGTTACAAGCGTGTAAAATAGATTTTTCCGAAAAAGAGACAATTTTTGTCGGAGCAAATAATAGTGGCAAAACGACGGCTATGGATGCGTTGATGATTTTCCTTAAAACAAAAAGTTTCAAACCCCAAGATTTTACACTTTGCCATTGGAAAAACTTAAACGAAGTTGGTGCAAATTGGATTAAAGCAGATGAGCTAAAGGAAGAGGATAGGTCCGTAAAACTATTAGAACAATATCTACCAGTATTGGATTTATGGATTGAAGTTGAGAATTCGGAGCTTCATTATGTAAGTCATATAATTCCTACTTTGGATTGGAAAGGGGGCTTGCTTGGCATAAGGCTACAATTTGAACCAAAAGATATGGATGAGTTAATAAAAGAATTCATCACTCTTTACAATAAATCGAACAAGTTATCGCAAGAAAAGAGAAAAGACTTTAAACTATGGCCAAAAACATTTTGGGATTTTTGTGAGCGTAAGCTTAATGCTCATTTTACAATCAAAACTTATCTGCTTGATCCTGATAAGTATGATGAAAAACAAGAATTGTTAGATAATAATATAGCGTTAGATGGAGATGTTTTAAAGGGGTTAATAAAAATAGATATTATTAATGCTCAACGAGGGTTCAGTGATGCAAATTCTGAAACTGTAGAGAGTAATAATAGCAGGAATTTATCTTCACAATTAAGAGCTTATTATGATAAGCATCTTAATCCAACATTGGAACCAACCGAAAAAGATATAGATGCATTAGAGTCAATCAATAATGCTCAAGATGATTTCGATAAGAATCTAAAAGAAAGCTTTAAGACATCTCTTTCGGAACTTGAAGGATTGAATTATCCAGGATTTGGAAATCCTCAAATTCAATTATCTACTAAAGTTTCAACTTCTGACGGTCTCCAACACGATTCAGCAGTAAAATACTATCTCGACAAAGACTTAACGTTGCCTGAAAAGTATAATGGATTAGGATACCAAAATCTTATATCAATCATCTTCAAATTAATACGGTTTAGAGATGAATGGATGAGGGTTGGCAAAAATGCAATAACTGATGATGAAGTTATAGAACCATTACATTTAGTCTTAATTGAAGAACCAGAAGCCCATTTACACGCACAAGTCCAACAGGTTTTCATTAAAAAGGCTTATGAGGTACTGCGAAATAATTTGAATTTAAAAGACAATAAAAATTTTACAACACAATTAGTCATTAGTACGCATTCAAGCTACATTGCTCACCAAAAATTTGAAAGTTTAAGATATTTTAAAAGAAATAATTCTTTAGCTCTTCCTACATCGGAAGTGATTAGTCTAAAATCAGTTTTTGGCGAAAAAGATAAAGAGACGGAAAAATTTGTGATTCGATACCTGAATACAACGCATAACGATTTGTTTTTTGCCGATGCTGTGATTTTAGTAGAAGGTCCTGCCGAAAGGATTCTAGTACCACATTTTATAAAAAATGAAAATTGCTTGTTAGATAGTTGCTACGTAACAATTTTAGAAATTGGTGGAAGTCATGCACACAGATTAAAATCCTTGATTGAAAAATTAGGTTTAATCTGCTTGGTTATTACTGATATTGATTCAAGCGATAATGGCAATAAATGTCAACCTGAATTAGGAAAGAGCTATAAAACAAATAATGATACTTTAAAGAAATGGCATCCTCAAAAAGAATCTTTAGATGAATTGTTGAACTTAAACTCGGATGATAAAATAAAGAAAGATTTACCGATTAGAGTAGCCTATCAAAAAGCAATCGAATTTGACAATAATGGCAACAAAATTAATGTTTACCCCTACACATTTGAAGATGCATTGGTTATTGAGAATAAGGAGAGCTTTAAAGTTATCACTGATGCTACAGGTCTTTTGAAAAAGATGGTAGAGGCTTCCAAGAAAGATGATTTGAAAGAATTCGTAAAAGAGACATATACAATCATTAACGATAAACAAGTCAAAAAAGCAGAATTTGCTTTGGATGTCTTATATTTTGAAGATCCCAAAAAGATAAAAACTCCTTCTTATATAAAAGAAGGATTAGACTGGATTGAAGAACAGTTAAAAATTAATAAACAAGGATTAATCAACTAAACATAAATCTTATGACTGAATATACTAATGAAATAGATAATCCAGTTGATGATGTGATTTATGAAAGTATTAAACCGTCATCGCCCCAAAGCTTTTTTCTTTTTGCAGGAGCAGGTTCAGGAAAAACGAGAACACTTGTAAATGTGTTGGTTCGTTTTAAAGAGGAGTTTGGAGAGGAATATAAATTAAGAAATAAAAGAATTGCAATTATTACATATACTAATGCCGCAGCCGATGAAATCACTCATAGGTTGGAATATAGTTCAATATTTAATGTTAGTACAATTCATAGTTTCTGTTGGGAATTAATAAAGAGTTTTACGCCCGATATAAAATACTGGATAAAGAGTAATTTGATTGTTGAAATAGCTGAATTAGAAGAGCAACAATCTAAAAGTAAAGATTTAAACAATAAGACATCTATTGGCAGAGCAAAAAAAATAGAATCCAAAAATAAAAGACTTTTATCACTTGAAACTATTCAAAAGTTCATTTATAATCCAAATGGGGATAATCTAACGAAAGATTCTTTAAATCACACAGAGGTAATTTCCATTACTGCTGATTTTATTAAATCAAAAGACTTGTTCAAACAAATCCTAATAAACAAGTACCCCGTTATCCTTATAGACGAAAGTCAGGATACTAAAAAGGAGTTAATAGATGCATTATTTGAACTTCAAAATCAATATGAAGAAAGATTTTCGTTAGGATTGTTTGGAGATACAATGCAAAGAATTTATTCAGATGGAAAGGAAAATTTGGGAATAGGATTACCAGAGAAATGGGTTAAACCTGCAAAAAAAATGAATCACCGTTCAAAATCAAGAATAATTGACCTTATAAATAAAATTAGAGAGGATATAGATGGTCAGGAACAATTACCGCGTATTGAAAATAAAGGCGGAGTTGTTAGATTCTTTGCTGTTTCTCGCACAAAGGATAAGTTTGAAACAGAAGAACAGATTCGCCAGAAAATGAAGGAGGCAACAAAAGATGATAAATGGAATGGGAATGATTCTGAGGTTATGACTTTAACATTGGAGCATCACATGGCTGCAAGAAGAATGGGATTCTCCAACTTCTTCGCACCTCTTTATGCTGTTGATAGGCTAAAAACAGGTTTGTTAGACGGGTCTTCATCTTCTGTTAATTTATTTACGAAAATTGTCTTGCCTTTATATAAAGCTCACATTAAGAAGAATAAATTCGAGATTGCTAATGTCATAAAACAGCATTCGCATTTAATAGATAAGCAGACATTACAAAATGATGGTAATAAATTAGAATTATTACATACTGCAAATAATAAAGTCAACGAATTATTGTCTTTATGGAATGAAGATGGTCATCCTACCTTAATAGAGATACTGAAAAAAATACAAGAAACCAATTTGTTTAAAATTCCACCCGTACTAAAAGTGGTTTTGAAAAGAATTGATGTTAATTCAGATGTTGAGATTGAAGATGATGTAACAACGGAAGATGATGAGGTTTTGATAGCTTGGGAAGAAGCATTGAAAGCCAATTTTGCTGAGATTGTAAAGTATAATGAATATATCAACGAAGAGTCGAAATTTGGAACGCATCAAGGTGTTAAGGGATTAGAGTTTGAGCGTGTTATGGTTATTATCGATGATGAAGAATCAAAAGGGTTCATGTTTAGCTACGATAAATTATTTGGACTAAAACCACTCACAAATACCGATAAGAAAAATATAGATGAAGGTAAAGAAACTGGAATAGATAGGACAATGCGATTGTTTTATGTTGCATGTAGTAGAGCTAAAGAAAGTTTGGCAATAGTTGCCTACGCAGACTTGCCAGAAGAATTAAAGAAAAATGTTATTAGTAATGGGTGGTTTAACAATGATGAAATAGAAGTTATCTTATAGTTTTATGAATGATATTTCTAACGAATATATAAACACATTCCGCTCCTTATTCAAAGGTAGAGAAGATGTATTTGCCGTTCGTTGGGAAAAAGAAAATAAAAGCGGTTATATGCCCGCTTATTTTTATGACCCGTATCGTTACCGGGCGCATAAAATAAAAGGCGGCACTTTTCAAAACTTCAACGAAAAATCATACCTAAAGCTGACCGATACAGAAATTGAAAAACATTTAAACGGCATACAACAAATCGGCGTTTATCCTTTATTACAGGATAATACTTCATGGTTCTTGGTGGCAGATTTTGATAAAGAAAATTGGAAAACGGAAGCAGTGCTTTTTCTGAATGCCTGCAAGGAGAAAAATATTCCTACTTATTTAGAACGGTCGCGTTCCGGCAATGGCGGACATGTTTGGATTTTCTTTGAACAACCTTATCCCGCTATTAACAGCAGAAGAATTTTTATTTCCATTCTTGAACAGTCCAAAGCATTTTCTCTATTCGATAAAAGCTCAAGTTTTGACCGCCTGTTTCCCAATCAAGGCTTCCTTTCGGGAAAAGGTTTGGGCAATTTGATTGCGCTGCCTTTCTTCAAACCGGCGTTAGAAAATGGGAATAGTTGTTTTATCAATCCTGAATCCTTTGAACCCTTTACAAACCAATGGGAATTCTTAAAAGAAATCAAACGCATTTCCAATTCAGAATTAGATAGACTGTTACAGCAATCTTTAAATTCTGACAACACAGCCTTTCATCAAGCAAGTTCCGGTAAATTGGATATTTGTTTAAGTAATGATGTTAAAATCAGCAGAGCAGGCTTAACGATAGCATTAATAAATTTCTTAAAAGAAGAATTGAATTTTGCAAATTCAGAATTTATCATCAAAAAGAGAACCGGCAAAAATACATTCGGAACGGAGCGCTATTTCAAGTTTGTTGAAGAAACGGAAAAAGAAATTATCGTACCAAGAGGTTTTATAGGCAAACTCATTCGCTTTTGTAAAGAAGCACAAATCGAATTTCAGTTTTCCGATGAGCGAAAACTTAAACAAGCTGTTCCTTTCTCTTTCCATGCACAACTACGAAAGCATCAGCAGGAAGTAATCGATGTAACTGCTAAAAAAGATTTTGGTGTTATCGTTGCACCCACAGGCTCCGGAAAAACAATTATCGGATTGAAAATAATTGCAGATAAAAATCAACCTGCATTAATTGTTGTTCATCGTAAACAATTATTGGAACAATGGATTGAACGCATTGAAGCGTTTATTGGTATTCCGAAAAAAGATATCGGCATTATCGGACAGGGAAAAACGAAAATCAGCAAACAGATTACGGTCGCCACCATTCAGAGTTTACCAAAGCAATTAGAAGAAATACATAACCAATTCGGAACAATCATTGTAGATGAATGCCATCATATACCTGCCGAAACATTCCGAAATACAATCGAAAAGCTACATACATTTTATCTTTATGGTTTAACTGCGACACCATTCCGAAAATACAATGACGGAAAACTGATTTTTACTCATTTGGGAGAAATTATTGCCAATATTCAGCCGACTGAAATTGAAAATTATAAACAGGCAAAAATCATTATCCGAAATACAGAATTAGACGTTCCATATAATTCGAAGACTGATAATTTTGAAACACTGTCAAAAATCTTGGTTCACGATTCAGCAAGAAACAAATTGATTTTAAATGACGTTCAAACAGAATTAAATCAATGGAAGAAAGTTGTTATCATCACAGAAAGAAAAGAACATATTGAAACGCTCTATTTGTTTTTGAAACAATCTTATGAAGTGGTAACGCTTAGCGGCGATGATTCTGAAAGCAGCAAAAAATCAAAATGGAAGATTTTGCATGATGGTAATTTTCAGGTTCTGCTAACCACCGGACAATATTTTGGTGAAGGAACTGATTTAAACAATATCAATACTTTGTTTTTGGTTTATCCGTTTTCGTTTCAAGGGAAGCTCATCCAATACATCGGAAGAGTGCAACGTTCAGAAATCAATCCTACAATTTATGATTACCGGGATTATAAAATTGATTATCTCAACAAATTGTTTTTAAAACGAAATACTTATTATCGAAAAATTGATAAACAAGTTACTTTGTTTGACGAACCGTCAGAAGAACCCCAAACATCAAAAAGCAATGTTGTTACAATAGAAAGAGAAATAAAAATTCTGATTGAGAATTTAGAATTTCGCTATGGAAATGTAGTATTCAATTATACCGACAGTAAAACAAGCACAACGTTTGAATTTGAAATTGAGAATATGGAGCTGAGGCCGGAATTTGAGGTGCTGAAACCGTATTTTGTAAAAGTGTTGAAATCCAAAAACATTTCTGTAAAAATATTTGCAGAATTTGAAAATGGGAAGATCGCTTCACAATTAGCCACTTCACAAGACATCGAAAGGATAAATAAAGAAGTAGTTGAAAACGTTAAGTTTCAGTTTTTACACAAAGGATTAATCGGACAATTACCAATCGCTAAACAAAATATTGTTACCTCTGATGAACTTCAAAACAATCAGAGAATTTATACTGACGCGGAAAATATATTAAGTGAAATATTAAAAAACAAGAACTACAAACACTCTCAACATATTCAATTTTTAGCCGACAGGCATGAAACCAACATAATGAAAATCCGTTTTGTATTGCAACCGTTTTCTTTCGTTTTTCTGTTGTCCGGTGAACAGCAATATCATATTGTATTAGAAACTTTGGACACTGAAGAAGCTACCTACATTTGGCACACGGCAAAAAACAAACCTGGATTGATTGAGGCAGTAAAACGGATCGACCAACAACTGAACATCATTCGAGATAAAGGACGACAAGCATTTTTAGAGAGCAATCCCGAAAACTTTAGTCGAATTGTACATGATTACACAGAAAATAATAAAGGGTTTATTTTATGGAAAAGTTTGTTGGAAGAAAGATTATTATAACAAAACAGGGTGTAAAATTGGGTGTAATTTATACAAATCATTGATAATCAACACTGTTTGCGGAGACGGCGAGATTCGAACTCGCGATACAGTTTCCCGTATACACACTTTCCAGGCGTGCTCCTTCAACCACTCGGACACGTCTCCTTTTCTTTTGGGGCTGCAAAGATAAGTTCTTAATTAAATTTTGCAGCAAATATTTTCTCTGCATTTGCGCTTGTGATTTCTGCGACTTCCTCGACAGAAATATTTTTTGCATCTGCTAAAGCCTGCGCCACAATTTTTACATAACTGCTTTCATTTCTTTTACCGCGAAACGGAACGGGCGCGAGATAAGGTGCATCGGTTTCGAGAACAATGTGTTTCAACGAAATATCTTTCAGTACTTCCGGTAAGTTGGCTTTTTTAAATGTAAACACACCGCCGATGCCGAGATGAAAATCCAAATCAACAATAGCTTTTGCCTGCGCTTCCGTGCCACCAAAGCAATGGAAAATTCCGCGCAAACCTTTATCTGAAAATGGTTTCACGGTTTCAATACATTCATCCAACGACTCGCGCGCATGGATTACGATTGGAATATTTCGTTCCAGTGCCCACTGCATCTGTGTTTCAAAGGCTTTGTATTGTTGCGGAATGAATGTTTTGTCCCAATAAAAATCCAAACCAATTTCGCCAATGGCAACAAAAATTCTTTTATCCAGATATTTTTTTACAACACTTAATTCTTCTTCAAAATTTTCTTTTACCGAGCATGGATGCAAGCCCATCATGGCAATGGTTTCAGGATATTTTTTTTCAACATCCAACATCGCTTCATGCGTGGTGCTGTCAATCGCAGGCATATAAAATTTTGCAACGTTTGCGTCTTTCGCGCGTTGTATTGCAGCGCCTAAATCGTCTTTAAATTCTTCGGAGTATAAGTGCGTGTGGGTATCGGTCAATTGCATTCTGCAAAATTAATTATTTGCCACAGATGCACGAATTTTCCCTGATAAAACATCTTATACTTCGTGTTCATTTGTGCATTCGTGGCATTAAATTATCTTTGTGTTATGGGACAAAAAAAGTTGGAACGTTTCGCCGAAATCAAGACTTTTGAAAACGTGCTGGAATATCCTAAAGATATGCAAGGCAAATGGCACGAGTTCTTTAAAAATGAGCATTCAATTACGCTGGAACTCGCGTGCGGCAAGGGCGAATACGCTGTAGGCTTGGGAAGATTGTATCCCGAAAGAAACTTTATAGGTGTTGATATAAAAGGCAATAGAATATGGCGCGGTGCAAAAAATGCTTTGACAGAAAATTTGTCCAACGTGGCTTTTCTCCGTTCTCAAATTGAGATTGTGAATGATTATTTTTCCAAAAATGAAGTAAGCGAAATATGGCTCACGTTTCCCGACCCGCATTTGCCGAATGTGAAATGGAAAAAGCGCTTGACCTCGCCAAGATTCCTGCGTTTGTATCAGCAATTTTTGAAAAAAGACGGCATCATTCATTTGAAAACCGATAGCCCGGTTTTGTATAAATTTACCAAAGCCGTTACGGAAATTTTTGGTTTGGAAATTGTGAAGGACGATGATAATGTGTATAAAAATTTGCAGGTTTCGCCAGAGCTTTCCATTAAAACTTTTTATGAAAGCCTTGATATTGCCGGGTTTCGCAAGGTTCATTATTTAGCATTTAAACTGAATAACGATTTGCCTTCGGAAAAAGATGAGCTGGTAAAAAAGTTTGTTTTTGAATTTGCGAAAGATGAAAAAAATTCCAAAAGATAAACAGGAAAAAATTCCTGCGCTTGATAAGCACCATTCTTTTTTCCGGAATGTGTGGGATGTGGCGCGGCAAATTCCCAAAGGACGCGTTACTTCTTACGGTGCAATTGCCGAGTATCTCGGTGCAAAATCATCGGCGCGCATGGTTGGCTGGGCTATGAATGCCGTTCACAATATGAAAGACATTCCTGCGCACCGTGTTGTAAACCGTAACGGAATGCTGAGCGGCAAAGCGCATTTTTCTCCGCCCGAAAAAATGGAACAGCTTTTAAAGAAGGAAAAAATAAAAGTCCTGAACGATACTGTTCAGGACTTTGAAAAAATATTTTGGAATCCCTCGGAAGAATTAAGGTTATAAAGCATTAAGGCAATCTCCATCGTTTCCATTGGTCGATATAAGAAATGGTAACACCCATTTGGAAATAATTCTCTTTTATTAAATTATTTACGGTAGTGCCCCGGCTTCCAATCTGAAAGTTAAACATATACCCCAAGCCTGTTTTAAAAGAATTAACTCCTACCCCCAAAGTAATGCCGGTATTTTTTAATTGTTGCCCTCGCATCACTAAATATTCATTCCCGTAATAACCACCAAACTGGAAAAAATATTTATCAAAAGCAACAAAATTATTGCTGCCTTGTACCGGTATGTTTTTTCTCTTGGTATATTCAATACCGCCGGATACTTGGTGGCTGTTCTGGAAAGAATAATCAAAGCCGGAGTTAGAATTTTTTACAGAACTCCAGCTTTGCTGCTTATAATCCGCAGCGAAAGTGAGTTTATTATCATATGTCAATGAAAGTCCGCCGCCATACATTACGGGAAGATTAAAATAAGATTTACCAACAACAGAATCGCTGATAATATTGGTAGGCAATGAAACACTTGGGTCGCCTTGCGTTAACGTATAGTATGTATCTCCGCCAAGCTCTGTTTTATTGGAAGCAATAGCGCCCACCCCTATTTGCCATTTAGGAGAAATTTTTCCATGATATTGTACCCCGCCTTCAAAGTAAAAATGAGAATAATATTGCAAGATGGTCGAATTATATTGCTCTCCCAACGAATACTGGGACAACAATGCTTTTTCGTCCTGCATATGCCCGAATAACATGGATGAGTTTAAGCCGACAGAAAAATTCCCTATTTTAAACCCGTTTGACAATGAAACCTGGTTAAGACCGCCGGACCCCTTGTGTGTTACAGGAATGGAACCTATACCTCCAATGATATTCTGCTGTTGTGTAAAATAATAATTGCTGCTGCTGAATTGTTTCAAACCAAGAGACAGCCCCCAAAACGGCATTACTTTAACGCCCATTACAAAGCGTTCTATCTGAAACTGGCTGGATGTAACACTTTTATTGAGCAACGGATTGCCTTTGTATTGAATTATATTCAAATTGCCCGATACTTCCATCGACAAATTATGGTCGCTCAGGTACGGCAATGAGGCAGGATTCTCGTCATAAATATATCTGTACGATTCAAGACTGATGCCTGCGCCGCCCATACCGGCAGAACGGTCGAAGGTTCTGTTGACAATATCTCCAATACCCAGTATTGAATACGGCGAAGTATTCGTTTGACCAAACATTATACCCGGTCGCACGATTAATAAACCAAAGAAAAATACAATATATATTTTGTTATACTTCATTTAATGCGTTTTGTATTTTTATTTTACCGAAATGTATTGAATGCGTAAATCCAGTTTTGCGTTGGAGTTTTTTCCATCGCCCATAATCATCCTGTTGAATGAAGTAAACATACTTGAGGTTGCCGGAGAAAGCAATAACCCTTCGCTCAATACGCTTGCAGACGGGGTGGCAATCAACGTCTGAAGATAAGATGTTAAATCGTAGGTATAGTAAGTACCAAGCTGGTCTGTACTATTAACGACATCGTATTGTAATGAACCGGTTTGTGTTGCGCCGCTGAGTGTCAGCGAAGAGCCGAAGCCGTTATATAAATCGGTTTGTGAAAGTATTAGACTTGCCGGCAGCCCGAATATGCCTTCATAAGTCCCCGTAACAGGGTGCACATAAAGCGTAGCTTTTACAATTTTTATGTATCCTTGATGTAACAATAAATTGTTTAGTGTAGGGAAGGTAAGCTTTACCACCGCATTTGCCATTGGCTGTAAAAATGCGCTGCTGTCTGTAGCGGTAGATGAAATATCTCTGTTATCCGCATCAAAATTTGCCGAAGCCAAAGCGCCCGCTCGCTGTACCGATATTTGATTAAACTGCAAAGAACTGTTATACAAGCCGAAAGCGGCATATTTTTCAACATCTTCAACCGCCCCCGGTGTTTTATAGTACAACCGCATTGCTACGCTATCGCTGATGCCGAGGGAAAGATTTGAACCGGATGCTGCCGAAATTTTTAGCCCGTTAAAAAAAGTAATGAACTGGTCGCTGGATTGAATGGCATAGTCTCCCGTCTGAAGCCTGTTAAACAAATCCCGTCCCATTGCATCGGGAAGGCGAACGGATAAAGTATCGTCAGTACTATCTAAATTATTAGGCTGTATAGTAAAAGAATAAGATGCAAGCGGAGACGACTCGGTGGTAAAGCTATTTGTATTATACAAAGCAGTACCCCCGTTGGGTGCAATAATATTTTCATTCAGGCGATAAATATTCAGTGTAAGCGGCTGCGTAGTATCGCCATACCAAATATTATGTTTGAGCTTTATATAAACTGTGAGCGAATCATACGTTGCATTTTGATATTCGGTAGATGTAGCGCTGTATGTAGGTGCACCCAACTGAAAATACGCCGATGAAGTAAGAACTCCAAAAGCCGGGTCATTTGTTCTGCCCACAATTGCCGTTCCGGAACCGGATGTTACAAAAGAATCAATATATACCGTAGAAACCAGCGGAGTAATGGTATCCGTTTGAATCACTTGTGTATATTGGTCGTCGGCAAATTCGGTTCCGAATTGAATGTCTTTTTGATAACAGGAAGAAAAGGTAATAATCATCAATCCGATTACGAAAATAGGGTAGATGATTTTGAGATTTTTATACTTCATATTCAGGTTTGCGAAATAGGAAAACTTAGTGGGCAATGATAGTCGTAATTCTTGTTAGAAGGTTGTTACTGTGTATGAACTGTTGATATAAATAGACAATTGCGTACATTTTATCGACAAAAGTAGTATTATTTCCGAATAAAACGACTTATTATATGTTTTTTGTTTAGCTTCGGCTTTTGGGAAAATTTTTGAAGAGTCAACCGTTATGATTAAATGCATTATCGCCGATTCCGATTTGGCAGTCATTGAATTTATCAGGAAACATCTTAATAAACTGCCGCAATTTTCCGTTGAAGCAGGCTTTACAGATGCCGACTCGTTTATAAACCATCTGCAACACCACCCCACCGACCTTGCCATTACCGATATTCAAATGCCGGAACTGAACGGGTATGATTTTCTGCAATATTTAAAAAAGCCGCCGGAACTGATTGTTATTGCCGATACCATCGAGTTTTCCGTAAACGGATATGACCACAATGTCGTTGCGTATCTGCTAAAACCACTATCAGCAGCAAATTTGATAAAAGCTCTCCAAAAAACCGAAACCAAAATTAAAACACTTAAGCTCGCCGAAAAAAGACCGGAATCTCATCAATTCCTGTTCATTCGCGCGGAATACAAATTGATGAAAATTAACTTCGATGATATTCTTTACATTGAGGGGTTAAAAGATTATTCCAAAATATACACAAAAGCATCGGTGGGTAAAGCCATTATCACATTACAAAATTTAAAATCTTTTGAGGAGAAGCTGCCGGGCGAAGACTTTGTACGCATACACCGTTCTTACATCGTATCGCTTCACAAAATTGATATGATTCATAAAAACAGTGTGCTCATTGGTAAGAACGAAATTCCCATAAGCGACGGATTTAAAAATCAATTGCACAATCTTATTTCAAAATATACATAAAGTTCCCTACTTTTGTCCGCGAAATTATTTCATTAGTCGATACAAAAAACCTTATTATCAATAAAAACAAAGCGAAAATCCATTTTAACTAATAAAAGCACTTTGCAACAAATACTTTCACACTCCACTAAATATTACATAACCCAATCAGAATTATGAAGAAACTGAATTTGATAGTTTTAATAGGAGCGGCAGCGCTCTTTCTGGCTTCTTGTAACTCAAGTTCCTCGACAGACACAAGCACCGAAGGCAACTGGGTAAAAAGGTCTTCTTTGGATGGCGATGCGCGCTTTTACGCGACTTCTTTTGTTATCGGGAATTATGCTTACGTAGCTACCGGACGGGCAGTTAACAACTCCACTTATTATAACCTGGGCGATTTATGGAGATATGACCCAAGTTCCGATTCATGGACACAAGAGACTTCTTTACCAGACGGTAAAACACTCGAAGGGGGCGTAGGTTTTAGCATTGGCGATAACGGTTATGTAGGTACAGGTACAGATGGTAAAGGAAATTATTACAGCGATTTTTATCAGTACAGCAGCACATCCAATACATGGACGAAAATAGCAGATTTTCCAGGAACAGCAAGATTTCGTGCCACAGGATTCTCTGTGGGAGACAAAGGATATGTAGTTTTTGGTGCAGCCGGTTCTGCCTATTTCAAAGATATGTATGCTTACGACCCTAATTCAGACAGCTGGACAAATATATCAACTCCTTTCATTGACAAGAAATATGGCGGTACATCATTTGTTATAGGTGATGATGCTTATTTAGTTGGCGGCACTATCGGAGATGGTTCTGGTTCTGGTGAATTTTGGAAATACAATCCCTCTTCTGGCTTCACACAACTTCGCCGGGTAGAAAATGCTACCGACTCTTCTTTTGATGACGACTATGGCACCGTACGTGCATCCCTCATTTCCCGTACAGACGGCGTTGCATTTGCAATCGGTTCTAAAGGCTATATTACAGGTGGGAAATCCTCCGATGGCGGGTCATTCAGTTCGCAAACATGGTGCTATGACCCAACCGGAGACAAGGGACTTGGAACATGGGAACAAAGAACATCTTATGAGCGCCATTCTTTTTACGGTGGTGTAGGCTTCAATGTAAATGGTCGCGGGTTTGCAGGTTTGGGTTTCGCAGGAAGTTCATTGCCTTACGACAATTTAGATGAATTTCTTCCTACAGAAGACTATAATGTGAATGACTAATAATTATTTTAAAATAATGACTAAATTAAAAATGCCGGCTTACATCGCCGGCTTTTCTTTGTTAGCATTGTGCTTTAGTATTGCCTCGTGCAGAAATGGAAGCAGTAGAAAAACTGCGGGCTACAACGATTCTATGGTGCTTCTTACCATAAAACCAATACAGTTGCAAAACGGCTGGGGCTACGAAATTTTTGCTGGTAACAAACTCTTCATTAAACAAGACAAAGTGCCGCAGATAACAGGTACACACTATTTCCTATCCAGAGAAGACGCTAAAAAAGCAGCCAAGCTTGTGATTGAAAAATTGAAGAATAACGAACTTCCTTCCATAGATACTTTGGAATTGCAAAAAGCAGGCGCGAGATATAATTAAAATTATTGCTCATTTTCATAGTTCTTTTCCGCAGCCTGCGCCTTTTCAAAATCAAGCACCACACCGTTAATACAGTAGCGCAAACCTGTCGGTGGCGGACCATCCTCAAACACGTGTCCGAGATGCGAATGGCAACGACCGCATTCAACTTCGATGCGGTTCATCCCGAGACTTGTATCTCTTAAATAAATAACCGAAGTCTTGGAAATGGGTTCATAAAAGCTGGGCCAGCCGCAACCGCTTTCAAACTTTGTATCACTCATGAACAAAGGATTGCCACAGACTGCACAATAATATGTGCCAACCTCTTTTGAGGTTTCAAACTTGCTTGTGAATGGCCGCTCCGTGCCTTTTTGCCGAGCAACATAGTACACATTGGCTGGAAGCATTTTTTTCAATTCATTATCATCGACATCGATTTTCGAGGTATCAGTATGCGAATAATAAGATGGTTTGTTTTCTTCATTCATAGTTTGACTATTTATATCAGTAAAGTTACGATGCCTAGCGGAATGGAATGTGCAAAATTTGTAATTATATCATTTATAGTTTTACAAGTTTAATAAAGAGCATAAATGCTATAACTGATAATGCTTGCACGTATTCCGTAAGATGGAAGTTCATCCAAATCTTTAAAGGATTGCTCGCTCTTGAACAATCCTTTTTCAATATTATGTGCAAAGAGGAGGGGGTTAATTATGGTGTTCTAAAACCACTTTTGAGATACAAAAAAGAATACCTCTGAACTTGCACCATTTTTTGTACGTGCCAAAGATACCGGCGATTGGCAAGAGAAGACCGTTACTTCTGAACAAGTGATGTAATTATTAACAGAAAAAAATAGCATCTGTTTCATTTGCCGGCATAAAAGAAGACTGTTTATACCAAATGATGATAAATTAGCTATTTGGGACACACAATATTTTACGGATTTAATCAGTAAAATGAAGTTTGATTAATGATATTATTCCTTCATTGCAAGGTATTTGTGAATATATAAGCGTAGATACATCTGCGAATTGAAAAACAAAAATGAGACAATCCAATCTCCATTATATAAATGTATAAAGTCGCAAACAAACGGCTTATTTCTTATCCTGTTTATTACAGCTCTGATTTTGCAATCAATCAAAATCGTTGCTAAGTCATGAAGTTTACAACCAAATGAATTATCTTTAAAACTTGTTTACCTTCCACTAAAGTTTTTATTGAATGAAAAAAGCACTCTTTTATTTTATCGGCATCCTGTTGCTCGCGAGTTGTAACAATGCCTCTGATAATGAGGCTCGGGAAGCATACGTGAATATACCGGGCATTGATTCCTCTCTGAATCCGGGCGATGATTTTTTCAGGTATGTCAATCATATCTGGTATGACACGGCACAAATACCGCCTTCGCAGGCAGGCGTCGGTGCGTATATGTTTATGAATTATCCGCAGCGTCTGCGTCTGCAAGGCATATTGGACAGCGTATCAAAAGCAAATAATCCGGCAGGAA
This sequence comes from Arachidicoccus sp. BS20, assembly GCF_001659705.1. Lineage (NCBI taxonomy): Bacteria > Pseudomonadati > Bacteroidota > Chitinophagia > Chitinophagales > Chitinophagaceae > Arachidicoccus > Arachidicoccus ginsenosidimutans. Next base: position 2,358,164 of record NZ_CP015971.1, on the reverse strand, counting down.
GTATTGAACAAAAACTTGGAGATTTTTACGCATCGGGCATGGATACAAATACCGTTAACCAACGCGGTTATGAACCTGTAAAACCCTTGCTGGCGCGCATCGATAGTATCAGTAATACAACTGCATTATTAAAATTTGTGGCAGATGAAGCAAAAGTCTATAACAATTCTATTATAGGTTTGTATGTAGGACCTGATAATAAAAACAGCAGCATGAATATTGCGCATGTTTCGCAAGCGGGAATCGGTTTGCCTCAGCGTGATTATTATTTCAGTACGGATTCGCAAAGCGTTGCTATACAAAATGCGTATAAAAAATATCTTTCAACATTATTTCAACTGACAGGAACTGACGCTGCGACTGCTGCGAAGAATGCTGATATAGTCTATGGAATCGAAAAACAAATTGCCGCATCTCATAGAACAAATATTGAACTGCGTGATATAAATGCGAATTACAACAAGATGCCTGTTTCAGCACTCGCGAAAAAAGAACCGAATATTGACTGGAATAATTTACTGAATAATCTCGGCGCTAAAACGGATTCGATTGATGTATCGCAACCTGCTTATTATGACAAACTCAATTCACTTTTAAAATCTGTTCCAACAAGTGATTGGAAAATTTATCTGAAAGCATTTACACTCAACAATTATGCGGATATTTTGAGCCAACCTTTTGTAGATGCGGGTTTTGAGTTTAATAAAGTAGTGAGCGGACAAGCAGTGCAAAAAACACGCGGCGAGAAAATAGCGAATGCTATTGACAATTCTTTGGGCGAAGCTTTGGGGCAATTGTATGTAAAAAAATATTTTACGGAAAGTGCAAAAAAGCGTGCGCTGGAACTGGTTAATAATATACAGAAGGCGTATGCCGTTAGAATAGATAAGCTCGACTGGATGAGTGACAGCACAAAGCAAAAGGCAAAAGAGAAACTCTTTGCCATTACCAAGAAAATCGGTTACCCTGATAAGTGGAGAGATTACAGTAAAGTAACTGTTGAAAAAAACAAATATTTTGAAAATACGGTTTCTACCGCTGCTGATAATTACCAATTCAACCTGGCAAAACTGAACAAGCCGGTGGATAAAACGGAATGGTTTACGACACCGTCCACCGTTACCGCTTATAATAACCCTTCTGCCAATGAGATTGTTTTTCCGGCGGCTATATTGCAACCGCCTTACTTTGACGATGCAGCCGATGATGCGCTCAATTACGGCGGTATCGGTATGGTAATCGGTCATGAAATGACACATACTTTCGATGACCAGGGCGCGCAATTCGATAAAGACGGCAATGTAAAAAACTGGTGGACAAAAGAGGATTACGCGAAGTTCAAAGCAAAGACACAGCAGGTAATTGATTTATACAGTTCGTTTACTGTATTGGACACTTTGCATATAAAAGGCGCTATGACTGTTGGAGAAAACACGGCAGATGTAAGCGGCGTTGCAGTAGCTTACGATGCTTTCAAAATGACCAAAGAAGGACATGATACGGCAAAAATCGGCGGTTTTACACCCGATCAACGATTCTTTATTTCCGTTGCGAAAATATGGCGCGTAAAAATGAAAAATGAGTTTCTGCGCTTATGGATAAACAACAACCCGCATTCGCCCCCGATGTGGCGCGTAAACGGACCTTTGATGAATTGTCCTTATTTCTATGAAGCATTTCATGTGCAGCCCGGCGATAAAATGTATTTGCCCGATGATGAGCGGATAAAAATCTGGTAGCGATAACCCGGCAACATCCGTTATTTGTAACGCCCGATTAAAAAAATTTATCCCATATTTTCATGTCTAAGACTTATACATGGGGCATTATCGGTCCCGGAAAAATCGCGAAGAAATTCGCAGAATCGTTACAACTAACAGAACGTGTACGGTTAAGCGCTGTTGCATCAAGGGATATCAATAAAGCAAAACAATTTGCTGCAACATTCAACTGTCCTACAACTTATCACAGCTACGAAGCGCTGGTGCAAGATCCGGATATTGATGTGGTTTATATTGCCACACCGCACGCGTTCCATTGCAAGCAAACTATTTTATGCCTTCAACATAACAAAGCGGTACTCTGTGAAAAGCCGATGGCGCTCAATGCAACGCAGGTACGCAAAATGATACAGGCTTCCAAAGACAATCAGTGTTTTTTAATGGAAGCTTTATGGACAAGGTTCCTGCCTTGGATGCAAGCTGTCAAGGAGATTACAGATAATGGCTTAATAGGAGACGTCAAATATGTTCGGGCGGATTTCGGATTCAAGGCGGAATATAACCCTGAAAGCAGATTATTCGATATTAATCTCGGCGGCGGTTCTTTATTGGACATCGGTATTTATCCTTTATTTCTCTGCCAACAGATTTTAGGCAAACCGAAACATATTGTCGTATCAGGAAATACAGACAAAGGCGGAGCGGATATATCCTGCCACGCCGTATTGCAATATGAGAACGGCGCTGCGGGTATTATTACCAGCATGCTGGATTGCGACACGCCCCAGACGGCAGAGATAGCCGGGACGGAAGGAATGATCCGCATTCCTTCGAGATGGCACAGAGTAAGTCAATTTGAATGGCGAAGAACAAACAAGGATTGGCAAACCGTAACACTGCCACAGCTTGTCAACGGTTTTGAGTTCCAGATAGCTGAAGTTGTCAAATGCCTTGATAACAATTTGATTGAAAGTCCTTCGCTTCCTCACGCTTTCAGTTTGCAACTCAGTGAAACCATGGATGAAATCAGAAAGCAAATCGGCGTTACCTATCCGGGAGAAAATTAATCGGTTGTTATTTTTACTGTTTCTTACCAATAACCATCCAATCCTCATTGCCGTGTCCTTCGGCAATTAATGTATCCATTCGTTTTGCAATGGCGGGAATTACCGTAAAGGATTGCCCTGCTTCATTAACTGCATTCATAAACAGTTGCGTATCTTTTCTCGCCATGTTCAACTCCCAGGAAGGATTGGAAAAATCTGTTCCGCTCATTTTCTTCAAGCGGTCGGGAATGCTTGAAGCCGCAGGATTCCATTCATTTAATAAGGATAAAATATCTTCTGTGGAAATATCTTGCGCTTCGGCTAAGCTGAGCACATCGGACAACCCTGCGGTAAATGTAATCAGGAATAAATTCCCGATCAGTTTCATGCTTGCCGCTTTGCCGACAGTTTCCCCGAAGTTGAGCAACTTACCGGTCATGGCAGACAAATCAGGTTGCAAATTTGCAATCAATTTCCGATCGCCCGACACCAGCATATAACCCGTTGCATCCAACGCATTCTGCGGCCCCATAAACACCGGTGCGTGTTGGTAAACAAATCCTTTCTCCTTCCAGTATGCGGTTCTCTTGACGGCACCTGAAGCTGAAGTCGTGGTATGATCGATAATGATAACTCCCTTTTTAAAAGCAGCAGATGCTTTCTCCAGGACTTCATCCACCGAAGCATCATCTTTTAATGTCAGATGGATAACCGAAGCGTTCTCTACCGCTTTGGTAACATCTTCAAAAGCTTTGGCACCGTACTGTTCCAAAGCAAAAGCTTTTTCGGATGTGCGATTCCACACCTGCACTTCCACACCTCTTTTCAACATAGCACGGGTAAAATTTGCGCCGAGTAACCCTGTTCCTAAATATGCGACCATGATTTTTATTTTTTGTAGGTTAAAGATAATAAGATGTTTTTTAAGGATAGCCCTAAAATGTGAAAGGGTGTAAATTTGAGGTGAATGCTGAAAAATAACAAGAACATACCGCTGAACTCAATGGCTGACGATTTCAGCCAAGGTATTGCTGTTGACAAAATCAGTATTAAACAATCCGACTATACAACCGAAGAACAATATGAACAAGCAATTCAATCGCATCGGGACGAGGGATATACGTTTCATATACTTGAAAAAGACTCTCTTGTTATTGAAATTGATTTTCAGAAATACAAAATCAAAGCCCCGGCAGTTGTTTATATGCATCCAAATCAAGTACATCGGATTTTAGACTTTACCAATATGGTTGTTTGTTCTTTGTTACTTTAATTAAAAAAGCCATTTTCTGTAATTATTTGGACTTTTCACGACACTGAATTTGGACTTCTTACGAAAGCTGTTGGGGAATTTTATGCTCAATTTTGCAGTACAAAAATTTCAGACAATGGAAAGTCAAAAAGCATACATCATCACGGGACCAACTTCGGGAATCGGATATGAAACTGCATTAGAACTTGCGAAACACGGAACTGTTATTCTTGTGGGACGAAATCGCGATAAATTAAATCAGGTACAAAAAACGATTGAGCAAAACGGACGAAAAGCAATATCTGTTGTTTGTGATATTTCCGATATTACAAGTGTGAAACACACTGCGCAACAAATCATTTCGCTTAATCTTCCGATTGCAGGCTTGCTAAACAACGCAGGCATTATGTCGCAAAAAGCAACCAAAAGTGCGCAAGGTTTTGATATGGTTTTTGCAACAAATTATCTCGGTGCGTTTGCATTCACAGAAGCGCTTGTACCGCATCTTCCAATCGGCGCAAACGTAGTGTTTATAGGCTCTGCTATTGAAGACCCCGAACGCAAACCGGCAAAAATGATGGGTATGAAAGGTGGTCGTTACATTTCTGCCGAAGCGAGTGCGCGTGGCGAATGGAAAGAAGGCGGCGCAAAAATGGCGGGCATTGATGCTTACGCCACTTCAAAACAATGCGTACTTGCTGCTGCAATGTTTCTTTCAAAAGAAAATCCGCGTTTGAATTTCAATGTGGTAGAGCCCGGAATTATGGGCGGCAGCACAAATCTCGGAAGCGACGCCAATATCAATCCTTTCGTGCGCTTTCTGATGAGCAATATAATGAAGCTGATGATGCTGCTGCCGGCTTTCTTCCGATTCAAAAGCACACCTCAAAAAGCCGCAAAAATTATCACAGAAGTTTTGACCGATACATCAGGAAAAACGGGAATCTATTTTGATGAAAAAGGCATGCCTATGCAAGGCTCCGAACTTGCACACGATGCAAAATTTCAGGAACGTGTTGCCACGGAAACACGTGCTTTATTAGCGAGGATTTGATAAAGTATTTTACCGGGCAATTATTAAATTTTATTCAATGGAATTATCAGACAGTACCATTTTAATCACGGGCGGAACAAGCGGAATCGGTTTGGAATTTGCGAAACAATTATTGCTGCAAGGCGCAAAAATTATTGTTACGGCTCGGGATATTGCGAAGCTGAACCAAACAAAAAAGCAATTTTCGCAAATCAATATTATTCAAAGCGACATTAATAATTTGAAAGATATTGAACAGCTTTATGAGCAGGTTACACAACAGTTTCCCGGCTTGAATATCATCATTAACAACGCGGGAATTATGCAGAATGCAGATTTGCAAAATCCGCATTTAGATTTAGAAAATTGTACACGAGAAATTGAAACAAATTTTGCAGGAACAGTCCGGATGATTCATCAGTTTTTACCGCATTTGCAAACCAAAAAATCTTCGGCAATCATCAATATTTCATCAGGCTTGGCATTCATTCCGTTTACGGTTTCGCCTATATATTGCGGCACAAAAGCGGGCATCCACATTTATTCACAGGCATTGCGTCTTCAATTAGAAAACACCAATGTGAAAGTGTTTGAAATTGCACCACCGAAAACCGATAACCCTATGCAAAAAGCAATTCCCGAAACCAACGGAAAAGGAATGATGAAAGTCGATAAAATGGTAAGTATTGCAGTCAAAGGGATATTGAAGGATAAGTTTGAAATAAGGCCGGGCTTAGCTAACATAATGAAATGGATGAGCCGGATTGCACCGGATTTTTTCGCAAAGCTGGTAGATAGAAATATTAAAAAGCGAAGGCAAAAGTTGATAAATTCGTTGCAGTAAAATGAAAGATTCTACAACACAAATGCACTATGTGGGCAAAGAAATTTCGCCCGAACAATTTATTGCGGAGCATACTTTCGCTTATGTGATAAAAGGAATAATGAATGTGTATGACGGAAGTAAAACCTATACATTCAAAACAGGCGATTGTGGACTTGCACGAAAAAATCGTTTGGCGCGTTACAACAAAGAAAAAGTGAATAACGAACTTGAAAAAGTATTTGTATTTTTCGATGAAATCTTTCTTAAACAATTTCAGAAAAAGTATAACATACAGGCGACAATATTCAAATCAAACGAAACATTGATTCCTATAAAGAAAAATGATTTACTGCCGAATTTTATTCAATCGTTATTACCTTATTACGACCACGCCAAAATCGCAAAACCCTTTGCTGACGTAAAGCGTGAAGAATTGTTGCTGATTTTATTACAAGCGCAGCCCGAACTCGCAGGTTTGTTTTTTGATTACGGCATTCCCGAAAAAATAAACCTTGAAGAATTTATGAACCGCAACTTTAAATTCAATGTGAGCGTTGCACGTTTCGCATATTTGACAGGACGAAGTTTATCTGCATTTAAACGTGATTTCAAAGAAACCTTTAATGAAACGCCAAATCGTTGGCTTGTGCGGAAACGCTTGCAGGAAGCCCATTTTCTTCTTGAAAAGAAAAAACAAAAACCATCAGATATTTATTTGGAATTGGGCTTTGAAACGTTATCACATTTTTCCTATGCATTTAAAAGGCAATTCGGACTGACCCCGACCGAACTTTCCAACTGAAAGACCAAGACCAATAACTGACAAACATCATCATTGCTTTACCCTCCTTTCTTAGAAACTTACAATTAACCGGTCCAGTTTGAGCAAAACGATTGTAAAGGATTTCAATTCGGAAATTTCAATTTCCGAGTCGAAGGTCAAAAATGGAAAATCCATTGAAATGCTTAAAAATTATACTTTTATGCATATTTTCACGAATAGCAAAATTTTATGCCGGATTATAAATCTTACAATGATATGGAGCTGTTGTCGTTCATTGCAAAAAATGATGAAACGGCATTTAATGAAATTTACAACCGGCATTGGGCTTCTATTTACGGCAATGCAATGAAAATACTTAAATCGGAAAGTGACGCAGAAGATGTTGTTCAGGAAGTTTTCAGCACTTTATGGCAAAAAAGAAATTCAATCGTAATAAAAAATACTTTAGCCGGATATTTATACATGGTTGCCCGTTATATCAGCTTACGGATTATTGAAAAAAATATAGAAAAATATACTGATATAACGTCAATGTCGGAGTATTATCAAAGCTCCATGATTACGAATGTTGAATCAAATATCGACTTAACAAAAATGGAATTTGCCATTGAAAAAGCAATAAACTCTTTGCCGAAGAAGATGAGGGAAATATTTAATTTAAGCAGAAAGAACAATCTGACCCATCGACAAATTGCAGAAAAACTCAATATTTCTGAAGGAACGGTAAAAAAGCAAGTTTATAATGCTTTAAAGATAATTAAAGAACATTTGAATGACAAAATACCTCTGATTTTAATCGTTTTTTATGTTTATGATATAGTATTTTAAAAAAGAATTAAATTTTTTCTACCACCAACTGCTGTTTTTCTACACTTATATATAGAACATATACGCTTTATGTTAAAAATAGATGAGATAAGATTGATGTTATACAAGTACCGTATGGGTATTTGTGATGACGCAGAAAAAGAAACCATAGAATCGTGGTATCAAAATGTATTGGATAAAACCGAATGGAATATTGATGAAGCTACCGCAGAGCTGATTAAAATAAATATTAAAAATAAGTTAGACCGGGAATTAAATCTGGGTAGTAAAACTAAAATTTTTAAAATCAATTGGTATAAAGTTGCAATATCAATTGCTGCATTGTTTATCATAATGTTTGGTATTCGCCAAGCGGTTATGCACCAAGCCGGAAAAAATGAAAAAGCAATAGCCGCGTCGGTAGCAGAACATGACATAGCGCCCGGTGGCAACAAAGCAATATTGACTTTAGCTGACGGGAGTAAGGTAATGTTGGATAGTGTCCGGAAGGGACTGGTAGTTAATCAAATTGGATGTAACATTGTAAAGACTGATAGCGGTTTATTGACTTATCAGCGTAATAATAAAGATGGAAATCTTGCTTCTGTGGGATATAATATTTTATCCACGCCGAGAGGCGGGCAGTATAAATTGATACTACCGGACGGTTCAAAAGTTTGGCTGAATGCAGCATCGTCTATACGTTACCCGGTTGCATTTGCCGGGAAAGAAAGAGTCGTGGAAATAACGGGCGAAGCGTATTTTGAAGTTATCCATAACGACAAATTGCCGTTTCGTGTGAAAACGGGAAATAGTATTGTTGAAGATGTGGGAACACATTTTAATATCAATGCATATTCAGATGAACCAAATATGAAAGTGTCCCTGCTCGAAGGAAAAGTGAGAATAAATACGAATAAAGCAAGCACAATATTAGTTCCCGGGCAGCAGGGGCAAATAAACAATATCGGCATTGTTAAAGTTACGACCGACACTGATATAGAATCTTCCGTAGCCTGGAAGAACGGCTACTTTGATTTTGAAGACGGAGAAAACCTGCAAGGCATTATGCGCCAAATCAGCAGGTGGTATGACGTGAATGTTGAATATGAAGGAAATGTCCCCGATATGCATTTCGGCGGAAAAATTACCCGGGATTGTAACTTATCCGAAGTTTTGAAAATATTGTCTTACAGCAATATTCGCTATCGTATGGAAGATAAAAATCTGATTATTATGAAATAGAAATACTAAAAAGTTATTTATAACAAAACCGCCCTGCGGTGAGAGGCAGAGCGGCAAATATGTTTGAATGACTTAAAAATACAAACGGTTAGAATGCTTTTTATTTATCACACAAACAATGCAAAACTATGCAATTAAATGCAACAAAACTCCCTGCCTTGCGGCGACGGTTACTGCTAAAAAAAATCCCGATATGTATTATGAAAATTATTACAACTATATTGATTATCGGTTGCTTGCAGGTAAGCGCTAAAGGATTGTCACAGACAATCACTTTATCTGTAAAAAAAGCTCCTCTGACCGATGTTTTCAGAAAAATAGAGGCCCAAAGCGGGTATGCATTTTTTTATAATTATGCCTTATTCAATAAGGCAACTCCGGTAACCTTAAATCTGAAAGAAGTTCCCTTAAAAAAGGCGCTGGACAAATGCTTTGCCAACCAACCGTTACAGTATAAAATTGTCAACAAAAATATTGTTGTACAACTTAAAGATGAGCATACTGAGATTCGAAAAGATGCAGTTGCAATTCAAAAAACATATCAGGTTTCTGTTCACGGTCATATAACCGATTCTGCCGGAAAACCACTGCAAGGTGTAAGTATTGTTATTGACAGGAAGGGTGAGTTTGAATCTGTCATATACACAGTGTCAAATGAAAATGGAGATTTTGAAATTGCTGCGCAAAAAGGCGAAAAACTATTATTTTCTTATATAGGCTATAAGCAAAAAATAATTGAAATAGGAAATGATTCTGAAGTCAATGTTGTATTAGAAGCACAGGTTCATGAATTAGAATCACTGTCAATAGGTTCGATAAATACAGGTTATCAAAGAATTAAGCCGGAACAAAGTACGGGTGCCGTTTCGCAAATAACCACAAAAGACTATGAATCGAGAATCAGTACGAGTTTTATAGACGGCTTGGTCAATAAAATACCGGGGTTAATGATTAACCCTAATGTGCAATTTAATTTTCAGGACGCGAATGGCAATCAATCTTCCCACAGTCTTTTCAATATTCGCGGCATTTCTACTATCTCTGCAAATTCGCAACCATTGATTGTGGTGGATGGCTATCCTACGGAACTTACGATGGACATGATTGATCCTAACGAAATCAAATCCGTTACCGTATTAAAAGATGCCGCAGCCGCAGCCATATACGGAGTGCGGGCTTCAAATGGTGTGATTGTGATAGAAAGAAAACAAGCGAAGGTTGGAAAACCTTTGATTTCGTTTCGTGCTACGGTAGGGATTACGCCTAAAGAAAATTATACGCGATACCGTTGGGCAGATGATGCTTCAGCTATTGTTACAAACTATCAGAAAAATAATTACGTAGTTAATGCTGACACATGGGGGCAACTTTCAACGAAAACGCGTAGTTCTTCTTTTTCTCCTGTGTATTATATTTTGGCGCAGCAGATGGCAAATGTAATTACACCTTATCAGGCCCAACAGTCGTATGCAGCACTTGAAGAATATAACAACGCCAAAGATTATGGAAAATATTTCCTGCGTACAGCCGTAACGCAAACTTATAATGTAGATGTTTCCGGCGGAAATCCTAATGCGCTTTATTATTTTACTGCAAACTATACAGGCAACAGAGCTGAACAAATTAAGAACAATGATTACAAGCTTTTGCTGACCGGACGAACAACCTTAAAGTTCTCCAAAAAACTTTCGTTGGAACTGACAACCAATTATCAGGAATCATATATCAATGGTGCTCCGGTACCTGATATCACTTCTCTTTATCCTTATGAACATTTAAAAGATGTAAACGGAAATCCATTGTCTGTTTCTCAGGGATCAAATGCGAATCCGTTTTATAATAATTACATAATGTCTTTAGGATTGGAAGACGCGCGTTATTATCCATTAAGTGAAATTAACGAAGTAACCGATAGAACACACACTATCAGCAATAGCGTTACTGCCAACTTTGATTATATTATTGGCAGCGGTTTTGATTTGTCTTTCGGTGGTATATATGAAAGATCCGTTACAGATATGAGACATTATGCTTCCGGAAATTCATCTGAGGCGAGACAATATATTAATAGTGCAGTTACTCAAGACAATACGGGAAAACTTACATTCAATATTCCGGAAGGAGGTTTTCTTAAACAACAACACGACAATCTTTCAAGTTATACACTCAGGGCCCAATTGAATTATAATAAGGTTATCGGTTCTCAACATTCTTTTAATGCAATATTGGGAACGGAGGTAAGACAGGTAATAGATGAGGGAAACATAGCTTCCTATTTCGGTTACGATGATCAAACATTGTTACAGCAGCCTGTTGATTACGGTGGCCTTTTTAGTGGAAATATAACAGGTGCGTTTTTCGGTTCCTCATTTGGTTCATACAATTATTCCGATTTTTTCGACCAGTCCTATTCAAAAGACAGGTATTTATCGGGCTATACCAATATTGTTTATTCATTTAGAAATACTTATTCCGTTACAGGAAGTGTGCGTATAGACCAGTCCAATCTTTTTGGCACAGATCCTAAATATAAATACAAACCTTTGTGGTCGGTTGGTGCAGCATGGAACATTAATAAAGAAAAATTTATGGAAAATGTTTCATGGATAAAAATGCTGAAGCTGCGCATAGCCGATGGCTTCAACGGGAATGTGGCAAAATCATCGCTGCCTGAGGTAATTGCAGAATCTCAAACAAATATTTATACATCTCCATATACTTCTTCCTTAGTATTGAAATCTAATGCCAACAGGAGTTTGCGTTGGGAGCAAACTAATAATTTCAATATAGGCCTGGACTATGCTTTGTTTAAACACATTTACGGAAGTGTAGATTTTTACAATAAAAAAACTACTGATGCTATGAGTAGTGCGCAGATTGACCCAACCATCGGCACCAGCCCTTCGATAATAAATAGTGCAGACATTAACAATAAAGGAATAGAAATAAGCTTACATGCCGACTGGATTAGCAATGAAAAATTTAACTGGAACACAGGATTTATTTTAGCGCGCAATACCAGTAAAGTACAGAAAGTATATCGGGATTATTTAATTCCGGGTCTTAACAGAAAGGAGTATTCTCCTATGGAAATCAATAATCTGGGCTTTGTGCAAGGAGCGCCTGTCGGAGCACTTTTTGCTTACCGTTATGCAGGCTTGGATAGTTTAGGATACCCGACCGTAAAAAATACAAAAGGAACAATATATCATACAGAAGATAATACAACGGGTTCTCCGACTTATTATACATTCAGTAACGATACATCAAATATTGTCCGAGACATGGGGTCATCCATTCCTACCATCAATGCGGGCATAAGCAATCGCTGGGATATAGGCAGCTTTTATATTTATTGCATGCTCAATTATTACGGCGGGTTCAAAGTATTTGTGCCACGTCCGAATCCTGCGGCAACAAGACCACTGAAAGGAGCCGGCGATTACTGGAAACAACCCGGCGACGAAACAAAAACAGATGTAATGGCATTGAGTGCTTATAGCAATTATTATGCAAACGGGGTGTACAACTATGCAGACAAATATCTGGTAAACGGGGATTATATAACGCTGGGAGATATAGTTGTTTCTTACAGCATGGATAAGAACAAGTTTATAAAGAAAATAGGATTCTCGCATTTTGAAATAAAGTTGCAAGCCTCTAATGTATGGACAGTCGGGCTGAACAAATATAATTATAGTGCGGCAACAGGCGGGTATCAAAAATCGTATGTAACACCTACCTATACCCTCGGGATATTTACCAATTTTTAAATTCAAATAACAATGAAATATTCTAAATATATTATAAACGCTTTGGTTATTTGTTGTGTATTACTTTCCGGATGCGACAAATATCTTAATGTACAGCCCAAAGGATATACCTTACTGAAAACCGCTAATGATTATGATTTGTGGCTGAATGATGTCTCACTGGATTATGGTATTGGCACTCTCGGATCTTATTTGGATATTTTTTCAGATTATACTGATTATCCCACCATTACTGTTCCTCCGTCGGCGGTCGGTGAACTTATGTTTACATGGGCGCCTCAATTCTCAACCGATTTAAGTATCTCTCCGCCCTTATGGGGGCAACATTATGCCAATATAAATAAATACAATACGGTATTATTGGGGATAGACAAAGCAACAAATGCTACTGATGAACAAAAAAGAAGCCTCAAAGCAGAAGCGCTCTTAGGGCGTGCGTTTGAATATTTTTACCTCGTAAATGAATACGGAAATGAGTACGACTCATCTACCGCTGATAAAGACCTGGGTGTTCCATTTGTTACATCAAACGATGTAAGTCAAAAAACTCCGGCACGAAGTACAATACAAGAAATTTATACTCAAATAATTTCCGATTTAAACGCAGCCATTCCCGATTTACCGGTTGATAACAGTAACAATCGTTTTCGCGGGTCTACTGCAGCTGCGTATAGTGTTTTGGCAAGAATTTATTTTTATGCCGGTAATTACACCGATGCGCGAAAGAATGCAGAGTTGGCTTTAGAAAAAAGCTCGGCAACCATGCTTGATTTTAACGGAGCACCGCCCACTACGGCTAACATCAGCATTCAGCCAGACGTTATTTATGGAAGAATGGTCATTGGTTATAATACTGCTGCGCTGGATTTTATGCGGTCTTTTGCTACAAATGATTTGCGTGTCAGTGAGCTTTATTACAGCACCGATGCTTATACCTATGCGATAAGAGGCGCTACATTATACTATCCTGCCGGTAGAACACCTTCTTTGCAATATGTAAACACAGGTACATCCGTACAAGAAATGAAATTAATAATAGCCGAAGCGGCAGCGCGTTCCAATGATTTATCTACCGCTTTGCAACAATTGGACGATATACGTAGAGACCGATTCTCGGCAAGCAGTTATGAACCCTATCAATCGGATAATAAAGACAGCGTATTGGAAAATGTTTTGGTTGAAAGAAAACATGAATTGGCATTTAGCGGATTGCGATGGTTTGATATGCGCAGGCTTGATAAAGAGGGTAGAATGGATACGGTGTATCGATACGACGCGCAAGAAAATGTTATCGCTACATTGCCGCCGCATAGTACAAAATATACTTTACAAATACCGGTGCAGGTATTGCAATTCAATCCCGGCATGCAACAAAACCCGTAATGATAAGCATTTGCTAAGAAAAAATTCAATTTAAATATTATTAAAATGAAATTACAATACAGGCTTTTATTTTGTTTACTCATTCTGTTTTCGGCATGTTCTAAAGACAATATAAAATCCGTTTTGCCGGCGGACAATATTTCTATACAAGCAAGTTCGGGAACCGATACACTTGTAACCGCTATGCCGGTTCTGAAAGATTCTGTCATCGTTGTAGGACTGAAGGCTAAATTATCCGGCGGCACATCAACCGGCGATCATTGGATTACCTTTGCTGTAGATACAACTAAGGTTAGCGACTATAATTCTACTTATGGCAATGGAACTTTATTGCCTTCAAATGCATACTTATTTTATAAACCTATGTGTCATATTGTTGCAGGTTCCGATATGTCGGACTCTGTACAAATTAATATAATACAAGAATCGAAGTTGGACGGCTATATCGATTATGTAGTTCCGATAGTAATTCAATCTATTGACGGCAATGTGCAAGATATAGCAAAAGAGCAAGTGTTTTATGTAGTGTTTAAAGCAGGTAAACCTACATTTATTCGTAAAACCAAATGGACTATCGCCGGAGTATCTTCAAGTTATAGCACCTATGTAGCAACCAATATATTGGACGACAACCCGGCTACCTATTGGACATCGAATATAACACAATCAATGCCTCAATGGATTGCCATCAATTTCAATCAGGAAATTTCATTTAGTGCTGTTACATATCGTTTACCTACAAGTTTGTATTATCCAAACTATGGCGGCTATCCTACTTCTATAAAAATTGAAACAAGTATGGACGGAACCAATTGGATAGATAATGGAACGTTTGCAGGAGATATTAGCAATAATATGCAGACACTCAATACAGGAGAGGTTACTGCAAACTATTTGCGCTTTACATCCTTGTCTTGTGTGCCATACGCAAGCGCATATAATGCAATATTTATTAGTGAAATTGGATTGGTACCATAAAATTTAAACCTGTAGAAAAAACAAATTATACGAATTATGAAAACAAAAAAAATAATATTCATTCTCTCACTCATTCCCTTTGGCGGATTTGCCCAAAAAGGTTACACTATTCAAGGGAAAATTCCGTACGTTCTAAAACAACCGACAAAAATTTTTCTTGAATATAGAGATGATACGACTCATGTTTTAGATTCCACAGTTTTGGATAACGGTAATTTTATATTTAAAGGACATTTATCTTCTCCCTCCGCAGTAACATTAACGGTTCAAAATAATCCGAACGAGCCTTTATATAAACAAAAAGACGGACTGTATTTTTATATAGAGAATTCAGATATTAGTATTGTTTCTCCCGATTCATTGAAAGACGCAATCGTAAAGGGATCGCAAACGAATGATGATGACATAGTGCTTCACAAAATTCAAAGACCCTATCGACAAGTTGCCGATTCTATTACAAAAGTTTATTATACACTTACTCCCGAGCAAAGAAAAGACAGCGCATTTAAGGCAAATGCGGGTAAGATAATGGCTATTACCCAGCATGACTATGACAGCGCCACCAGGAAATTTATTTACAGCCATTTAAATTCTTATGTATCACTGGAAGCTTTTAAGGAAGTAGAGCTTGCTTATAATTTTAATCCCGATACAGCGCAACCGAAATTCGACAAATTTTCTACTACACTTAAAGAATCTTCTTTAGGGAAAAAAATTCAGACCATTATTAATAAGAACAAAGCAACAATGATGGGCAGAATTGCTCCAGATTTTGCAGAAAAAGATACGCTCGGAAATCTTGTAAGGCTTTCCGATTTTCGAGGGCATTATGTTTTACTCGATTTCTGGGCTTCGTGGTGCCATCCTTGTCGCGCAGAAAATCCCAACTTAATAGCAGCCTATAAAAAATACAAGGACGATAACTTTACCATACTCAGCGTCTCCCTCGATGAAGCCAAAACTCGATCTGCTTGGGTAAATGCAGTTCGCTATGATAGTTTGCCTTGGACACAAATTTCCGAGTTGACAGGATTCAAAAGTAAAGCCGCTGTTTTATATGCCGTAGAAGCTATTCCTGTAAATTTTCTTTTAGACCCTTCCGGAAAAATCATTGCAAGAAATCTTCGCGGCGAAGGTTTGGACGAAAAACTGTCAACACTATTCATTAAAAAATAAGAAGCGATTTATTTATAAAAATTGGAATAAAAATCATATCATGAAAAGAATACTCTTTGTAATATCGGCAATATTAATTGTCACAACAGTCTTCGGGCAAGAGGAATTTGAAATTAAAGGAACTATACAGTCAAAAGACCCATCGGTAATGCTGTATTTAAGTTATCCTATCAATGAAAAAGAAATTCAAACGGACTCTATCAAGCCTCAAAACGGAAAATTTGAATTTAAAGGAAAACTTTACTCATCCCCCTCAAATGCAAGTATTCAAATGAGACACGCAGGAGACAAAGTAATAAGGTGGTATTTAAGGGATGATTTAAGCGTATATCTGGAGAATAAACCTATGCAAATAGTAGTAAAAGATTCGGTCAAATATGCGAAAATTTTAAATTCAAAAATAAATGCCGATAATGAACTGCTCGAATCGCGTATAAAGCCTTATAGAGATATTCTCAATTTTTATATAAGAAAATACGGACATTCATCAGACACTACTGATCCCGGATTTTTAAGAGCAAGGGACAGTTGTAAGGCTGGGATAGCGGCTCAAATGCAAATTCGTAAATCGTTTATAGATTCTAACAGAAATTCTTATATTTCTTTAGTGGCGTTTCAGTTAACTGATTTAGGGTATTCTTTCAATCCCGATACGGCTGAAAAAAATTTTGTAAAATTTACTCCTGAATTAAAAGAAACTAAATTAGGAGTAGCATATCGACAAAAAATCGATATCGCTAAGAAAAGGCAAGTGGGGCGGAAAGTAATGGATTTTATACAAAACGATACAGCGGGTCATCCAATAAAATTGTCTGACTTTCGTGGTAGATATGTACTAGTAGATTTTTGGGCAAGCTGGTGCGGACCTTGCCGTGCAGAGAATCCCAACCTTGTGGCTGCCTATAAGAAGTTGAGACAAAATAATAAAGACTTACAAATTATAAGTGTTTCACTCGACGAAAGTAAAGTATCATGGCTAAATGCAGTTCATCATGATAGTTTGCCTTGGACACAAGTAAGCGATTTGAAAGGATTTAAAAACGAAGTTGCTGTTCAGTATGGTATTGATGCTATTCCGCAGAATGTTTTGATAAGCCCGAATGGTACTATACTGGCAACTAATTTGAGAGGACAAGGGCTCTACGAAAAATTTTTACAGTATATGCGCTAAGTCTTATAAACCGGCTGTTTCGGTAAGCTGCTTTTTCCGGAATGGTCGGTTACCTGAATATTTTTGCATTTGGAATACGTAAAATAAAGAAGTAACTTTTTCTCTGTCTTATGTGATAGTATTTTATAGTGAACCAAGACTATCTGCTACTAATATCATAAAGGATTTTATTTCAATTGCTCATATTTCTTTTTTGAGAAAAACGAGCGTGATACCGTGAGGCGTACTTTGGACAAAATCAATATTTGCACACACTTTACCTGCCTTCAGCAGTGCTGTATTCTTCTTGATTTTCTTGTATTGCAATTTGAACAGCACATGTTCTTTTTCTTCGTCACTCAATGAAATGTGCATTGCAAAATTGTCAAGAATAAGCCCGTGCATTTTATCTTTATTATTGTTGAAGTAGTATCCTGGAAGTTAATTTTTTAAAAGGAGTCCAAGTTATTATAGATCCCTTTATTTTTTTGTACTATTATTGAACAATGATAAATGACAAATATTTTATGCGAGCTATAACATTATTATCTATTAGTTTATTCATTTGTTCAATAAGGTTACCTGCCCAGACGAACGACCATATATTTCCTGCTTCTACAGCAGCCAAGAAATATATAGACATGGATTCCCACGGATTTATCATAAACGGAAAACGGACGTTCCTTGTATCTGCAGGCTTAGAGTATGCACGTATGCCGAGGGCACAATGGAAGGACAGGTTGCTGCGGTTAAAACGCGGTGGTTTTAATTGTGTAGAGTTTTATACGTTCTGGAACTTTCACGAAGCGCAAGAAGGGAAATTTGATTTCAGTGGCGACCATGATTTGAACGCATTTCTCCAATTGGTAAAACAAATGGGAATGTATGCGATAGCTCGTGTTGGACCGTACTACTGTGCGGAGTGGGACTTCGGAGGTTATCCGCATTGGCTCAGGCAGAAGGAAGGAATGGTTGTAAGATATCCGGATACACAATTTGAACAATACGTGGACCACTTCTTTGGAAAATTGATTCCCATTATAGCGGCAAACCAAATCAATCACGGCGGCTCGGTAATTATGGTGCAATTGGAAAATGAACATCCTGCTTCTTGGGGCACATATATTCCGAATGAATATTTCAGCCACTTGCAAAGAACGGCTTTATCTCTTGGTATAGAAGTCCCCTATTTTTTTAGCGGACTGCACCATGGCAGCGATCCCGCCGGAAATACTCCGGAGCTCTATGATCCGAAAAGACCGAATCCTTGGTTTACTACGGAATTTTGGAGCGTTTGGTTTGACAAGTACGGTTCGGACCAGAAAGATGCAGACGAATACGGTCGCAGGACATGGAAAATAATTTCGCGCGGCGGTGGCGGTTATAACTATTACATGGCTTATGGCGGCAGCAACTTCGGCTATACCAATGACGATGAAGATGCCGCCTCTTATGACTACGGCGCTGCCGTAGGGCAAACAGGTGATTTACGTCCGCTTTATTATCAGTTCAAACGCAACGCGTTATTCGCAGAAAGTTTCCGGAATATTTTAGAGAATTGTACGACCACAGCCGCATACAATAATATTTCTACCGACAGTTCTATCCACATTAATGCACGTACAAATGAGCAAGGCACCCTTGTTTTTCTTGACAACAAAGGAAAAGAACCGAAAACAACGCAGATAAGAACTCATGATGGCATATTGCTGCCCGAAGAAGGAGGTATACATCTTGCATCCGGAGAGATCTTTCCTATTGTACACCGCTTCAAACTGACAAATGACGTTGCTATTGACTGGGCTATAACAAGAATATTGGGCATTGAACATTCAGGCATGGTTACAACGATAGTTGTGTATGGTAATGCGGCTACTCCGGGAGAAATATATTTTATTGCAAACCAAGATATGCGGGTTACAAAAGGGAAGGGAAATTTTGAGCAACAAGAGAAGAAACTCCGGCTTCATTTTTCTTTTGACGAAGCAACGCCCACCATATATGAATTTACATCGGATAATGAAACAATTCGTATAGTGGCCGTCGATACACAATTATCTGATCGGACCTGGTTTATCAATGAAAATAATATACATTCGGTTATCGTCGGACCTGAATACTTAGGAGATATCCAAAAAAGCGAAGAAGGCTATGCATTGAATACGGAACATTTTTGGACTCAAAAAAAGATATTTCCGCATATTTGGGCATTTGACGAAAAAGTGAAGGAAACTGATTACCAGGTTCCTGATGTTTATCATCCCGATTCATTAGTGTTTACGACAGTATGGCAAATGAAAGATGCTTCTATTGCGGCCGAAACAACGTTTGATGACAGTAAGTGGCTGAAAAGTGAAAATCCCTTACAAATGGGCGCAGATGGCGATACCACGGCTTATGCTTGGTACAGGACACGCATCAGTGCGCCGTTAGATGATATTTATTCTCTGGACATAAGCAAGGGCAACGGCAGGTATATTGTATTCATTGACGGGAAAAAAACAACTTCAGATAATATACACCATTTACAGTTTTCTCTTTCAAAAGGCGAGCACACATTAGCCATTTTTGCGACTCATGACGGAAGAAATAAATTGGTAAGTTATGTGGGCAAACTGGATCTGGACGAAAAAGGTATAGCGGGAGAAGCACTTTTGCACAAAGGTGTACTGCCAAACCTTAATCATTGGCAATTTGTAAAAGCTGAAAGTCCGGCAGACTCTGCAAATACTCCTTCTTTTGCCGATGGCAAAAACTATTTTGCAGGAGGGGATGCTTTTCACGGCGAAAAAGGTTTCGGATGGTTTCAGACAACGTTCCCGAAAGCAATTACGCCTGACTCGATTTACTTCAGCGATATAGACGACAATGCAATTGTGTATATCAACGGTGTAAGAGCGGGGGTACATAAAGGCTGGGGAAAATCTTTTTCCGTACCTTTTGTCAAAGGCAATGCCGACAGCAATATCATTACGCTTTTTGTAGAGAATACAGACGGGAGTGGTGGAATAGGCAAAATTGTAAAAGCCGTTTTTAACAATGATAAAAAAATCAAAGGATGGCGTATGAAAGGCGGTCTCCAGATATATAGCCTGAAAGGATGGACAAATGCAATTGCCGGCAATACGGGCGTACCGACATTCTTCAGAAATTACTTCACTATAAAAGACACTGCGCCGAATGTAAAAGCAATGTGGAGAGTATCTTTTAAAGGGCTCAGCCATGGATTTATTTGGGTCAATGGTCATAACCTCGGACGCTATCCTGAAAAGATACCAATTGACGGATTATATATTCCTGAATGTTGGTTAAAAGAAGGGAAAAACGAGATAATGGTATTTGATGAATTTGGCAACACTCCCGACAATATAAGTATATATCCTGAACAGCAGGCAAGCAGAGACAAAGCACGTATCATAATCAAGTAATATCTTATCCAACGATGAATATCCGAATATTGTGCACGAATAAATATTTTCTATGATTCGGCTGGCTGCTTTTGTCAGCATAAACAAATAATTATGTAGAAGTATTCGGCATCGAAATCAAAGACGTGACAAGAGAATGTGAAAAAACAGTCTGATAATTATTCAAATCCGGGAATAGTTTATTGGAGTATCTCTTCATTATCATTCAAATAATAATTCCTTATTTCACAAATTGTCGTTTTGATTTACCGGTAGTATACTACATTAGTCCCTTTATGTTTTTAAGAAAATGCTGATGTACCAAAAACGTTTGCCTTATCCATTTAATGTAGGTTAGACCGAATTTTACCTCATAAAAACAATATGCCAAAACAACTTGGGTGGAGGTCATGATACCTTCTTCAATCAGGAAATTACACTACATTCAAAATTGCCCCTACTGCTGAATGTAAATTCCAATGAGATTCAAGACTTAATAAATTGGTCAGGATAAATAGCTGCTTTACAGCACAGCACATAACAGTAAATAACAAACAAGTGTTTACTTTAGCATTTTCAACTTATTGAGCAAAAATATTTATGCAAGTCATTCTCGGCATCATTTATCATTTTCTCGGCGGCTTTGCTTCGGGTAGTTTTTATATTCCGTATAAAAAAGTAAAAGGCTGGGCATGGGAATCTCTTTGGATTGCCGGCGGCATTTTTTCATGGTTGTTCATTCCGTTTTTGGCAGCGTGGCTTACCATTCCGCATTTTATGCAAATTATTGCGCACACGCAGCACAGCATTTTGTGGCTTACTTTCATGTTTGGCGCGCTGTGGGGCATCGGCGGATTGACTTACGGATTGGGCGTACGCTATCTCGGCGTATCGCTTGGAAGTACCATTATACTTGGGCTTT
This sequence comes from Arachidicoccus sp. BS20, assembly GCF_001659705.1. NCBI lineage: Bacteria > Pseudomonadati > Bacteroidota > Chitinophagia > Chitinophagales > Chitinophagaceae > Arachidicoccus > Arachidicoccus ginsenosidimutans. The sequence goes on along the minus strand of NZ_CP015971.1, from coordinate 2,336,661 downwards.
GCTCGGTTTTCGGTTCGCTCGTTCCGTCGGTTTATTACAATTTTTTTCCTTCTGCCGGGCACGATACTTTTACCGATTTGCTCACGCATAAATGGGGCGAAATTATTCTTGCAGGAATTATTATTTGCATCATCGGCATCATTGTTTGCGGTAAAGCCGGCATGATGAAAGAAAAAGATTTGCCCGCATCGGCGCAAAAGCAAGACGCCGCAAGTGAATATAAAATCGGTATCGGGTTAGTCGTTGCCATTATCTCCGGCATTCTCAGCGCTTGCTTTGCTTTCGGCATTGATGCGGGCAAAGACATGGCGAACGAAGCCAATGCTTTGTGGAAAGCGGCGCATCCCAATCAAGGCGAATTTTTATTTCAGAATAATGTAACCTACATTATAATTTTATTGGGCGGATTGACAACAAATTTGATTTGGTGCATGATTTTAAACGCGCGCAACAAAACATTCGGCGATTATACCAATGCAAAAACGCCCTTGCTGAAAAATTATATTTTCTGCGCAATTGCAGGCACCACTTGGTTTTTACAGTTTTTCTTTTACGGCATGGGCGAAAGCAGATTAGGAAACGGCGCAAGCTCGTGGATTTTGCACATGGCGTTTATCATTATCGTCGCCAATTTGTGGGGATTATTTTTAAAAGAGTGGAAAGGCGTGCGAAAGAAAACTTTTGCAACAGTATTGGCGGGCATCATCATTATTATTATATCGGTTTTGGTTGTAGGATATGGTAATTCGTTGAAATAGAAGCCTTCGTTTTCTATGAAACTAAAAATTTTATTTTTTTTAATTATCAATAAAATGAACCACATAGGCACAATAGTTTTTTACATAGATGATAGAAGCGAAAATAAAAGCGGCACATAGTTTTTCATCTAAGATGAAAAACTATGGTTTTCTATTTATCACAATATCAAACGAACTTCAACCATCTTTCTTCTACTTATAAATTCTATGTTTCTATGTTGTTGTATAATAACACAAACTATTTAAAAGAAAAATATGTCAGTACAAAAAACACAATTTAAGCACGTAAGTTATTTATGGGACGAAGCGGAAGCTGCGAAGCTCGCCGGCGATGAAGTAGCATTGCTGGTCTATCGTTCCAATTTGCTGGGCGCAGATTTAAGATTGACCAATTACGGCGGCGGCAACACCTCTTGCAAAGTGTCTGCAAAAGACCCGCTCACAGGAAATGAAGTTGAAGTAATGTGGGTAAAAGGCAGCGGCGGCGATTTGGGAACGATGAAAAGAAGTGGGCTTGCAGCGTTGTATGTTGATAGATTAAGAAGTCTGAAAAATGTATACCGCGGCATTGAACATGAAGACGAAATGGTTGCTTTATTCAACCATTGCATTTACGATTTGGCGAGCAAAGCGCCGAGCATCGATACGCCTTTGCATGGTTTTTTGCCTTTCAAACATATTGACCATTTGCATCCCGATGCGGCGATTGCCATCGCTGCTGCAAAAGATGGTAAACACATTACGCAGGAATTATTTAAAGGAAAAATAGGTTGGGTAGAATGGCAGCGCCCGGGTTTTGATTTAGGATTAAAAATGAAACAATGTCTGGATGAAAATCCCGGCATTCGCGGTATTATGTTGGGTTCGCATGGATTGTTTACCTGGGGCGACACGGCATATGAAAGTTATCTCAACACATTGGAAGTTATCGAAACCTGCGCGGAATATCTGGAACAACATATCGGTAAAGACAAACCTGTTTTCGGCGGACAAAAAATTCAATCATTACCCAAAGAAGAAAGGCTGAAACAAGCGGCAGCATTGGCTCCCATGCTGCGCGGCTTTTGTTCTTCCAAAACAAAAATGCTCGGTCATTTTATGGATGATTACAGAGTTTTGGAATTTATTAATTCAAATGATTTGGACAGATTAGCTCCGTTAGGAACAAGTTGCCCCGACCATTTTTTGCGTACAAAAATTTCTCCGTTGGTGTTGAATCTTGCGCCAAATGAAGATTTAAGCGATGTGAAAAATCTCAAAGAAAAATTGCAGCCTTTGTTTGAAGCGTACAGAAAAATGTACACGGAATATTATGAAACCTGCAAGCATCCGAACAGTCCTGCGATACGTGATGCAAATCCTGTGGTGATTTTATATCCCGGCGTGGGTATGTTTACTTTTTCAAAGAATAAACAAACGGCAAGAGTGGCGGCAGAATTTTATATCAACGCCATCAACGTAATGAAAGGCGCGGAAGCTGTGAGCGAATACACTTCCTTGCCAAGACAAGAAGCATTCGACATTGAATACTGGTTGCTGGAAGAAGCGAAGTTGCAACGTATGCCGAAACCAAAATCATTAAGCGGAAAAATTGCTTTGGTTACAGGCAGCGCCGGCGGCATAGGTAAAGCCATTGCCAAAAAGTTTGCGGAAGAAGGCGCTTGTGTTATTTTAAATGATATTAACGAAGAAAGATTGAACAGCGCTGTGGATGAATTTAAAAAACAATTCGGCAAAGACGTTGTGGCATCAACAATATTAAATGTTACAGATTATGATAATATTGAAAAAGCCTTTGCCGCAACGGCGCTTGCTTTCGGCGGCGTGGATATTGTTGTAAACAACGCGGGCATCAGCATTTCAAAAGCCATCGCGGAGCACACGATTGAAGAATGGGACAGGCTCTACAATATTTTGGTAAAAGGTCAGTTTCTTGTTTCCAAAGCGGCGGTTAATATTTTGCGTAAGCAAGATTTGGGCGGCGACATTATCAATATTGTTTCCAAAAATTCCATTGTTGCCGGTCCGAACAATTCCGGTTACGGCAGCGCAAAAGCCGCACAGGCGCATCTCACAAGACTGCTCGCGGCAGAACTCGGCGGCGATAAAATAAGAGTGAACACAGTGAACCCCGATGCAGTCATCAGCGACAGCAATATTTGGGCTGGCGGCTGGGCGGAAGGTCGCGCAAAAGCATACGGAATTTCGGTGGAAGAATTGCCTGCGTTTTATGCGAAGCGTACCATTTTGAATGAAGTGATTTTGCCGGAAGATATTGCAAACGCCTGCTTCGCTTTTGTCGGCGGATTGCTGAATAAATCTACCGGAAATATTTTGAATGTGGACGGTGGCGTGGCGAGTGGATTTGTGCGATAGTCTGAACCATGATTTGGAAAGATTAGAAGGATTGATGGATTTGTTAAGAGCCTATTAAGTTAATAAATTTAATTTTTGTAATGAGCATATTTGAGGCTGCATTTTGTTCCGTAAGGAACATTTGCTTGGTAGAGAATAGATTTCGTGCTCATCAAGCGTTCCTTCGGAACGCCTGAATCATCATTTTGAACCGGCTACCAACCAGATGTTCCCATGGAACAGAGAATGTTCTTTATTTAGTTTTTTACAATTAACTTAAACAGAGTCTTAATTTTAAAAGATAGAACATTCTGTTTCGTCCGCGTTGTCAGTGGTTGTGATTAAAACAAAATAATGAAAAGAATCGCTTTCAAAATGCAGTTGTACAAAGGGTTTGAAGCTGAATACAAAAAACGGCATGATGAAATTTGGGCTGAACTGAAAGACTTATTAAAGGAGCATTGTGTGAGCGATTATTCAATTTTTTTAGATGAAACCACAAACGATTTATTCGGAATATTATCACTAAGTAACGAGGCGAAATTTAATGATTTGCCCAATCATCCTGTGATGAAAAAATGGTGGGCATACATGAAAGGCATTATGCCGACAAATGAAGATAATTCGCCCGTAAGCATTCCGTTGAAAGAAATATTTTATTTACCTTAATAAAAAAATAATGCACATAGACAAACAACAAATCGAATCCTTTAACGAAAGTTTGTTATCCAAACACCAAAAGCAATTTGATTATACATCGTCTTCTGTTCCGAATGTTGAGGAAATTATTCAAAAGCTGCAAGCCTTTCAAATCGGTATTCCGAGTTGGGCTTTGGGCGCAGGCGGCACACGCTTCGGGCGTTTTCATTTCGGCGGCGCGCCGCGTACGTTGGAAGAAAAAATTGAAGACGTTGGCTTGTTGCAAGCATTAACCAAAAACAACGGCGCCATTTCTTTACACATTCCCTGGGATATTCCGCAGGATTACCATGCAATAAAAGAACTTGCAAAAGAAAATGATTTGAAGTTCGATGCGGTAAATTCCAATACGTTTCAAGACCAGCCAAACCAAAAACTAAGTTATAAGTTTGGTTCGTTACAACACGTGGATAAAGCCGTGCGCAAGCAAGCTATTGAACACAATATCGAAGTTATCAAACACGGCGTTAAACTCGGCTCAAACGCGCTCACAGTGTGGCTTGCAGACGGTTCTTGCTTTCCCGGACAACTGAATTTCCGCAAAGCATTTGAAAATACTTTGGAGAGTTTGCAGGAAATTTATGAAGCATTGCCAAGCGACTGGAAAGTCTTTGTCGAGTACAAAGCATTCGAGCCGAATTTTTATTCCATGACGGTGGGCGATTGGGGACAATCCTATTTGTATGCAAGCAAATTGGGCGACAAAGCATATACGTTGGTCGATTTGGGACATCATTTGCCCAATGCCAATATTGAACAAATTGTTGCTTTATTATTAAATGAAAAAAAACTCGGCGGCTTTCATTTCAACGATTCAAAATACGGCGATGACGATTTAACCACAGGCAGCATCAAGCCCTACCAACTCTTTTTAATTTTTAAAGAATTGGTCGAAGGCATGGATGCGCGCGGCATGAACCACACAAGCGATTTGGCTTGGATGATTGATGCTTCGCATAATGTGAAAGACCCGCTGGAAGATTTGCTGCAAAGCGTTGAAGCAATCATGTTGGCTTATGCGCAGGCGTTGTTGGTTGATAAAAATTCTTTGAACGATGCACAACAAAATAATGATGTAACGCAAGCACAGAATATTTTACAAAATGCTTTTCGCACCGATGTGCGCCCGTTGGTTGCCGAAGCAAGATTGAGAAACGGCGGGGCTTTGCAGCCGATTGCATTGTATCGTGAGTTGAAAGTAAGAGAGCAATTAATTAAAGAAAGAGGCGAAAACGCACAAACTACGGGGCTTTAAATGATGAACAAAATTCCTGTCATAGCCATCTTTGATGTAGGAAAAACCAATAAAAAAATTTTCCTGTTTGATGAACATTATCGCATTGTTTACGAGAAATCTGCGCGCTTTCTCGAAACAAGCGATGAAGACGGCTTTGCCTGCGAAAACATAGACAGTCTGCGGCTTTCGGTGTTTGAATCGCTCAACGAAGTGTTGCGCGATGCGCGTTTTGACATTCGCGCCATCAACTTCACGACTTACGGCGCCAGCCTTGTATATGTGGATGAAAACGGCAAACCTCTTGCGCCGTTGTATAATTATCTCAAACCTTTTCCCGGAAAATTACAGGAAGAATTTTACAGTAAATATGGCGGTTGCGAAGCATTGTCTTTGACAACTGCATCGCCATGTTCGGGCAGTTTAAATTCGGGTTTGCAATTGTATCGCATCAAATATGAGCAACCTGAATTGTATGAGAAAATAAAATACGCTTTGCATTTGCCGCAGTTTATGAGTTCGCTCATTACGGGAAAATTTTATTCCGATATTACGAGCATCGGTTGTCATACGCACTTGTGGAATTTTGAAAAAAATGATTATCACGATTGGGTAAGAAAAGAAAATTTAGATAAAAAACTTGCTCCCGTTTTTCCTTCGGATGAAGTGAGCAAAAGTTGTTTTATGGGGCGCGATTATTTGGTGGGCGTTGGCTTGCACGATAGTTCCGCTGCGCTCATTCCTTATCTCATCAATTTTAAAGAACCTTTTATTTTACTATCGACAGGAACTTGGTGCATCAGCCTGAACCCCTTTAACCACGCGCCTTTGACGCAGGATGAAGTGAGCAATAATTGTCTTTGCTATCTCAGCTTCAAAGGCAATCCTGTCAAGGCTTCGCGCTTGTTTGCAGGCTATGAACACGAACAGCAAATGCGCCGCATCGCCGAACATTTTCATACCAATATCTCCGTTTGCAGGAATATGATTTTTGATGTAGAGATTGTAGAAAAATTAAAAGCAAAACACAAAGAAAATATTTCTTTTGAACAAAGAGATTTGAATGAATTTGAAAATGTGGAAGAAGCTTATCATCAGCTGATGATGGATATTACGGCGCAACAATGTATCTCAACAAACCATGTATTGCAAAAAGGCATTACTACGAAAATTTTCGTAGATGGCGGTTTCGGCAAGAACAATATTTATATGAATTTGCTGGCATTATCTTTTTCCGAAATTGAAGTGTATGCTGCGTCGATGGCGCAGGCAACGGCTTTGGGAACGGCGATGGCTATTCATCAACATTGGAACAAGCATCCATTGCCAAATGATATTATCGATTTGAAATATTATTCTGCGTTAAATGAAATGCATCGTTGAAAAAAATAAATTTGTCTGCGCTATCACGATAATAATTCTTTTTTAAAAAGAAACGTGGAGAGTAAAATATGTATGGACTATTTTTTTAAACATATCGAAATAGACGAGTATTCGGTAACTCCTAAATATTTGCAATTAGCCAACTCTATTATAAAAGCTATTACCGACGGCAAATTACAGGATAGCGACCAGTTGCCTTCGCTGAATAATTTCAGCACGCAGTTCGAAATATCCCGCGACACAGTAGTTAAATCCTTTAATTATCTCAAGAATATAGGCATTTTGGGTACGGTTCCGGGAAAAGGATTTTTTATCAGAAACGCAGACTCCTTGCAGTTTCACAAAGTATTTCTCTTATTTAATAAACTGAGTGCGCATAAAAAAATTATTTATGATTCTTTTGTAGCGAGCTTAGGCGCCTCCGCCATTATTGACTTTTATATCTATAATAATGACTTTCATTTATTCAAAAATCTGATAGAAAAAAGTATTGATAATTACACGCATTATGTAATCATTCCACACCTGACACAGGAAGAGTCTGCATTTGCGAAAGTGTTGCAATTAATTCCACCGGGAAAATTGATTCTTTTGGATAAAGCAATACCCTCATTATCCGATAAGTGCAGCATGGTTTTCGAAGATTTCAAGAATGATATTTATAATGCATTGGATAGTATTAGTGAGCGTCTTCAAAAATACCATACACTGAAGATTATCTTTCCCGATTATGCTTATCATCCAAAAGAAATATTGGAAGGGTTTAACGATTTCTGTATTGAGCATTGCTTTAATCACGGAATTATAGAAAATATAAAAAACGAGATTGTCCGGGATGGAACTGTATATATTTCTTTAATGGAAGATGACCTCGTTGTGTTATTGGAAAAAATAATGGAGAATGAAAAAGGAATAGGTAAAGATGTAGGCGTTATATCTTACAATGAAACGCCAATAAAAAAAATTCTTCTTAATGGCATCACAACCATCTCTACAGATTTTAAGATGATGGGACAAAGCGCAGCTCAGATTATTATGGATAAAACGGTAATTCAGTCTGCCATTCCGTTCAGTTGCAAATTGAGAAATTCTTTATAGTCGGATTTCATTCTGCTCGTAACTAAAGAGCATGAAGCAGCATTTTAAAAATTAATTAGCCTGCAAATCATTTTCTCAAATAAGTGTAAACGCATCATACCGGCGCTGTTTATATATCATAATAAGTTTATTTGTTAATAATCTTATTGATATAGAGGTTTTTGTCCTGTTATGTTTCTTAAAAAGGGAAAGTCCTGAATTATTGATGAAAAACAATTCTCGTAAATGAAACAAACAAAAACAATTCTTCTCTTCTTTTTCTTACTTATTATTCAATATTCATCAAAAGCCGCGACGGTAGATACCGTTTCCGTTTACAGCGCTGCCATGGAACGAAATATAAAATCTGTGGTTATATTACCTGACAGTTATGACCGAAAAAAGCCGCTTCCGGTCGTTTACCTATTGCATGGATTTTCGGGCAGCTATGCTGATTGGGTTACAAAAGTCCCGGCCATAAAAACGTATGCCGATGAGTATAATTTCATTATCGTTTGCCCGGACGGGGGATTTGCCGGCTGGTATTTTGATAGCCCTGTGGATAAAAGCAGTCAGTATGAAACATTTGTATCTAAAGAATTAGTGCAATGGACGGATAGCCATTTTTCCACTATTAATAACAGAAAAGGAAGAGTAATTTTAGGATTGAGTATGGGCGGACACGGCGCGTTATTTCTTGCTTTCAAACATCAGGATGAATACGGCGCGGCTGGCAGCATGAGCGGAGCGGTAGATATTACAGGGTTGGCAAGCTCGTTTGGCATTTCAAAGCTTTTAGGTTCGTATGCCGAATTTCCGGAAAGATGGGTTAATCATAGCGTAATCGGTTTAATTCCTTTGCTGACGAATGATTCTTTAAAGCTGATTATTGACTGCGGTTCCGATGATTTTTTATATCAGCAGAATTTAGCGTTGCACAACAAATTGTTGTATGATAAAATTGACCACGATTTTATTACCCGTCCCGGCGCGCACACATGGGAATACTGGGCAAATTCGGTTCAGTATGAACTTCTTTTTATGCACAATTTCTTTTTAAATAAATAAATTTAAAATACACAAATGAAAAGGTTTTTTATTTCGCTAAGCTTCCTGTCGGCATTATGTTGCTTATCGGCAAATGCACAGGATATACCACAGTTTAAAACGGGAGACAGGGTTGCTTTTGTAGGCAACAGCATCACGCATGGAGGTCATTATCATTCTTATGTGTGGTTGTATTATATGACACATTTCCCTGACAGGAAAATCCAGGTATTTAATTGCGGTATCGGCGGCGATGTGGCAGGGCAAATGTATAACCGGCTGGACAGCGATGTTTTCACGAAAAAGCCTACTGTTATTTTTCTTACTTTCGGTATGAACGATGCAGGTTATTATGAATATTTACAGCCTGATTCTGTGGAACAGGCTGCAAAAAAAGTCGCAAAGTCTTATGAAGATTATAAGAAAATAGAAAAGCGTTTCCAAAATTATACGCAGGCGAAAAAAGTGATTATGTCTTCGCCGCCGTTCGATGAAACTGCAAAACTGAAAAGCCAGAATTTCCCCGGGAAAAATAAAGCAATGCTGCGGATTGACAGCTTTCAGCAAGCATCTGCCGAACAAAATCATTGGGGCTTTATCGACCTTAACCGCCCGATGACCGCAATCAATGAAAGAGAACAAAAACGAGATTCTTCTTTCACGCTGGAAGGCTCCGGCAGAATACATCCCGATGAAGACGGGCATCTGGTAATGGCTTCTCTGATTTTAAAAAAACAAGGGCTTGCCGGTAAAGATGTTGCAAATATTAACATTGACGCAAAAGCGGGAAAAATAAGCAAAGAGGAAAATTGCACCATATCTCAGTTGAACGTTTCCCCCAAAGCTTTAAAATTCAGTTATCTCGCTAAATCATTGCCATTTCCTGTTGATACAATTGTGCGCGGCTGGGATGAAACAAAACCGGCTTCGGCAGCATTGTCTGTTATTCCGTTTATGAAAGAATTTGACAATGAGCTGTTAGCTGTTAATAATCTCCCGGAAGCAAATTATGTTTTAAAAATAGACGGGCAGAAAATAGGAGAATGGCCTGCAGATGCGCTTGCTAAAGGAATAAATCTTGCGGAACAAAAAAATACGCCCGAATATCAGCAGGCATTAGAAGTGATGGAACTGAATGAAGAACGCTGGGAAATAGAGAGAAAATTCCGGGATTATTTGTGGGTGGAATATTCTTTCTTGCAAGACAAAGGAATGCTATTCCACGATGACATAGCAGCTTTGGATACCGTAAGCGAAGGCGCTAAAACCAATCCTTTTGTTCGTGGAAACCTTAATGCTTTTGTTGCGGGTCACTATAAAAATGTTCGTGAGATATGGCAAAATCAAATGAATCAGCTTGTAGATAAAATATATGCCATCAACAAACCGGTAACACATGAAATCGAGTTGGAGGCGATACAATGATATCGGCTGTATTTGCAAAAAAGTATTCTCGTTGTATAATTTTTACGCGTTTGGTTTTATTGGTTTTATTCTTATGGCAGAAACCGATGGCGAATGCACAGCAGGCTTATTTTGCAGATGGATTTCATGGTGGTATTTACGGGCATTTTCCCGACGGACAAACAGGGTTTATAGTAAAGATGCTGAACAAATATCCCGATTGGAAAATCAATCTGGAAATAGAGCCTGCAACCTGGGACAGTGTGGCAAAAAAATATCCCGAAGATTACGAGGCTTTTAAAAAGTTGTTCGCCAATCAAACAACCGAAGGAAGAATTGAATACGTGAATCCCGCTTATGCACAAAGTTATCTGTGGAATATTTCGGGCGAAAGTGTTATTCGCCAGTTCCAATATGGTATGGAAAAATTGAAAGAGCATTTTCCCAATATTGTTTTTACTACTTATTCTTCGGAAGAGCCTTGTTTTACAAGTTGTTTGCCGCAGGTGCTTACTTCTTTCGGTTTGAAGTATGCGGTATTAAAAAATCCTGACACCGATTGGGGCGGTTATGTTGCCGCTTCGGGCGGAGAGCTTGTGAACTGGCGCGGTTCTGATGGGAGCGAAGTCATAGCTGTGCCTCGCTATAATTGCGAAGCACTTCAACCGAATTCTGCTTGGCAAACTATTGCATGGGATAATTCGGAAAAGTACATACAGGCATGTTTTGATAACGGCATTCAGCATCCCGTTGGAATGTGTTATCAGGATGCTATGTGGTCGAGAGGCTGGAACGGCGGTCCGTGGTTGGGCGGAACAATCAAAAATTATTACAAACCATATCAGTACGTTACGTGGCGCAACTATATTCAAAATATTGCCGAGAATCATTCCTTGAAAGATTATCATCTTAGCCAGGAAGATGTACGTGTAAGCTTGGTTTGGGGAGCGCAAGTACTGCAAAAGATAGCACAGGAAGTGCGCAGCGCAGAAAACGATATTATTCTTGCAGAAAAAATGGCTTCGATGGCAAAGGCGTATCAAAATGCTTCTTGGTCGCAGGGTGCCTTTGATATTGCATGGAAAAATTTATTATTGTCGCAGCACCACGATTGTTGGATTACGCCTTACAATCGTTCATGGAATTCCGATAAAACTTGGGGGGAGCACGTGGTAGATTGGACGGGCTTGACAAAAAGGAAAAGTGATAGCATTATCAATGCTTCCGTTCAGTCGCTTGCTCAAAATAATGGCAAAAAAAACGATACGAAATATATAAGAGTTTTTAACGGCTTAGGTTATTCACGAAATGAAACGGTTACAATTAAATTGCCGACCTCATTGCAAAATAAACAGCTAATTGTTACTGATGCGGTTCATCATAAATTATTGACACAGACAACAAAAAATGAACTGATGTTTAGGGCAAATGTTCCTGCTTTCGGATACAATACTTTTGAGTTGAAAGAAGAAAATGTTCAAGGGCATTCTGGCGCGCATATCATCAAGCTTCAGGACGGAAAATATCAGTTGGAAACAGAATTTTTACAAGATGATTATTGATGCAAAGCATGGCGGTATTATAAAACATCTTATTGCAAAAAACATAGACAATAAAGACTTTGTTGATTCAGCGAATCGTTTTGCTTTCAACGAAATCAGAGGAAATTTTTATAAAGACGGCGGTTATCATTCCAACAAAGAAAATCCCGCTGAAATTAAAATATTGGAGAACGGTCCGTTGCGTATTCGGCTACAGTTAAAAAATACGATTGCATCTCAAGCATACACGCAAACCATCACTTTACAACAAGGACAACCTGTTATTGATTTCGATGTAAAATTCGATTGGCAGGGAAATCCCGGAATCGGAGCGTATGCGCATAACGATGATTTGAAAGCGCCGGAAAAAGGTTTTTATAATGATAGCAGCAAATTGTTGGTGCTGTTTCCTTTAAAATTAAAAGGGCAACAAGTATATAAAGATGCTCCGTTCGATGTTTGTAAAAGCGAATTGGCGAATACTTTTTTCAGTCGTTGGGACAGTATCAAAAACAATATCATTTTGCATTGGGTCGATGTAACGGATTCGTCCGGCAAATATGGCGTAGCTTTGTTCAGCGACCATACTACATCTTATGTTCATGGCGCTCATTATCCTTTGGGTTTGAATTTGCAATATTCCGGTTATGGTTTGTGGGGGGGAAATTATACAATTTCGGGTCCTTCGGAAATTCATTACGCTATCATGCCACACAAAGGAAATTATAAAAGCGGCAACGTAACCGAAGCAAATGATGAATGGAATGAACAGATGCCTCTTGTGTTGATGAATATAAAATCGAAACAAGATAATAGCCACTCTTTAATCCAGCTTGAACAACAAGGAATGAAAATATCTGCTGTTAATTTTCATGGAAATGATTTATGGGTAAGATTGTACAACGAATCCGGTTCTGCGGGAATAAAGCAAATTTCTTTCGACTGTAAAGCAACGAAAATAACATCGGTGCAACTTAATGGTCAAGAAGTTGAAAACCTGAAGATGCACAAGGATAAGAAAAACAGAACTGTTGTAGATGTGTATATTCCGAAATTTGGTATCAGAACTATTCAACTTGAAAATGTGCAATCTTTATAAAGCTGTTGCAGACTAATATTATTTTATTCATGAGATATCTTACTTCATTCTTGTTAAGTATTTTACTGTTGTTCTTCACAAAGAACAACGGTTGCGCTCAGACCAATATTTCATTACAGAGTGAAAGACCCTGGAACGCGAGTTGGATTGCCGCGCCAAATGATGCAGGAACAGAATATGGTGTTTATTATTTCCGAAAAAATATTGATTTGGCAACGAAGCCGCATTCTTTCATCATTCATGTTTCGGCGGACAATCGTTACAAGTTGTATGTGAACGGAACATTGGTTTCACTTGGACCTACACGCAGCGATACCTATTACTGGAATTATGAAACGGTTGATTTATCGCCTTATTTGAAAGTAGGCAAAAATATAATAGCTGCATTAGTTTGGAACGAAGCGCAGTATAAACCCGCAGCGCAAATAACGATAAGAACTGCTTTTATTGTTCAGGGAAATTCTTCAACCGAAGAAATATTAAATACAAACGACTCGTGGAAATGTATAAAAGATAACGGACATCAGCCTGTTCCCGGTTATTTCTTTGCAGCAAGCAAAGGCGAAATGGTTAATATGAACGAAGCCGTTAAAGGGGATTGGACAGCATCGGATTTTAATGACAGCAATTGGGCGTCTGCTGCTAAAATCGGCGACGGAAAATTAAAAGGAATGTCTTGGGGCGGAGATTGGAATTTAGTTCCTTCTCCGTTGCCGCCGAGAGAAATGACGTATCAGCGTATTCCTGTATTGCGCTATGCAACAGGTGTAAAAGTTCCTTCTGAATTTCCTGCAAAAAAATCTTCGTTTACGGTTCCTGCAAATACTACGGTCGTTTTATTGCTCGACCAAACCGTTGAAACAAATGCTTATGTAACCTTGAATTTCAGCGGCGGGAAAGACGCAGGCATTTCATTAGGCTACGCCGAAGCGTTGTATGAAAAAGGAACAAACGGCACGCGCAAAGGAAATCGAAACGATGTGGACGGAAAAGAATTTATAGGAAGAATAGACAGCTTGATTTCTGACGGACAAAACAATCAAGCCTTTACAACATTGAACTTTCGCACTTATCGCTATATCCGATTAATCGTGCATACAAAAGATGAACCATTAACCGTTAATGATTTGTATGGAACATTCACGGCTTATCCTTTTAAAAGAGTTTCGGTTTTTAATTCTACAGACACGACTATAAAACAAATGCTCGACATCGGTTGGCGTACAGCTCGTCTAAACGCTTGGGAATCTTATACCGATTGTCCGTATTATGAACAACTCCAATATATTGGCGATACACGCATTCAGGCTTTGATTTCTTATTACAATACAAGCGATGACAGATTGGCTCGCAATGCAATTACACAAATGGACCACTCACGCTTGGCAGAAGGTGTTACGAGAAGTTGCTATCCGTCAAACGGTTCGCAAATAATTTCAACATTTTCGCTGTGGTATATTTGTATGCTGCATGATTACTGGATGTATCGCGGCGACAGTGATTTTATAAAAAGTAAGTTGATTGGCGAAAGAGATATACTGGATTTTTTCAGTAAGTACGAACAACCTGACGGTTCCATAAAAAATATGCCCTATTGGGCGTTTGTAGATTGGTCGGGCAATTTTGCAGGCGGCAGTAATGGCGCTGACGGATGCGCTGCTATATTCGATTTGCAATTGTTGCTGGCTTACCAAAGCGCGGCGCAAATGGAAAACGAAATCGGGCTAAAAGATTATGCAAGAATGTACACTGCGAAGGCTTTACAATTAAAAAATACGATTAATAAAAAGTATTGGGTTGCAAATAAAAAATTGTACGCCGATAATATTGATAAAAACAGTTTTTCGCAGCACGTGAATTCTTTGGCAATACTTGCCGGTGTTGCAGATAAAGCGGATGTTCCTGAAATCTGTCATCAAATGCTTTCTGATAAATCGCTTACACAATGCAGCATTTATTTTAAATATTATTTGCATCAGGCTTTGATAAAAGGCGGATTGGGAAATGATTATATGAACTGGCTGGGTATATGGCGCGATAATATCAAAATGGGATTGACAACTTGGGCGGAATATTCTGATTTGGCAACCACACGTTCCGATTGCCATGCGTGGGCGAGTAGCCCGAACATTGAATTTTACAGAACAGTATTGGGCATCGATAGTTATGCACCGGGATTTAAGAAGATAAAAATTGAACCGCATTTGGGAACATTAACGAATGTAAGCGGAGAAATCCCGCATCCGAACGGAAGAGTTTCTGTTCAATATATGCTTGAAAAAAAGCGATGGAAAATTATTATCAATCTGCCGCAACAAACATCCGGAACATTGGTTTGGAAAGCAAAAACATATATGCTTAAAGCAGGATATAATTCGTTAACATTATAGTCTTTTATCCGGTAGTTTTTTATCGTAATATTGAGGAACAAATTACAGTTATGAACAGAAAGAAATTTTATTATACGTTGCTCGTTTGCTTTTGTTTGCCGCTACTTTCCCGGGAACAAATAAACATTGTAAAAAAACAACCCGCAGATTATATCAATCCGTTTATCGGTGCGAGTACAAGCGAGGGCAAAGCAGGTATTTATCATGGTTTAGGAAAAACTTTTCCCGGTGCAGCAACGCCTTTCGGAATGGTACAAGTTAGTCCGAATACAATCACGGGCGGCGATAACGGTTCGGGTTACAGCTATGAAAATTCTACGATAGAAGGTTTTGCTTTTACGCAAATGAGCGGTATCGGTTGGTACGGCGACTTGGGAAATTTTTTGGTAATGCCAACGATAGGCACGCTCAAAACATCTGCAGGAAAACCCGAACATCCAGAAAGAGGTTATCGTTCACGATATTCAAAGAAAGATGAAAAAGCTTCGGCGGGTTATTATGCCGCAACGCTTACTGATTATAATATTCGCGCGGAAATGACGGCTGCACCGCACAGCGGTATTTTGCGTTTTACTTTTCCCGAAAACAGGCAATCGCGCATTCAGATAGATTTGGCAAGGCGCGTGGGCGGAACGGCAACGAAAGAATATGTAAAAGTTGTAAACGAAAACACGATTGAAGGTTGGATGCAATGCACGCCCGACGGCGGCGGTTGGGGCGATGGCGCAGGCAAGGCAAATTATACCGTTTATTTCTATGCGCAGTTTGATAAGCCTTTAAAAGATTACGGCGTTTGGAGCGCAGATATTCCCGATGATTGGAGCAGGAAAAGGGAAGATGTAGAAAGCGACCGTTATCAACAAAAAATTGCTGATGCAACTGTTCTGAAAAATGCTAAAGAAAAGGAAGGAAAGCATATTGGTTTTTATACAGCGTTCGCAACTTCAGAGCAGGAAAAAGTTCTGATGAAAGCGGGAATATCATTCGTCAGTATGGATAACGCAAAAGAAAATTTGCAAGCAGAAATTCCCGATTGGAACTTCGATAAAGTTCATCAACAAGCACGTGAGTTGTGGAATAACGCGCTTTCCAAAATGACGGTGCAAGGCGGAACGGAAGAAGAAAAAACTGTTTTTTATACAGCGTTATACCATGCAATGATTGACCCGCGCAATGTGCAGGACGTGAATAAGCAATGCCTCGACGGCGACGGGAAAATTTATACAACAGATTCATTTTCCAAGCGAACCTTCTTCAGCGGTTGGGATGTATTCCGCAGCGAATTTCCGTTGCTGACAATCATTGAACCTAAAGTGGTTAATGATGAAATTAATTCTTTAACCAAACTTGCCGAGCGGACGGATTCACAATATTTCTCACGCTGGGAATTACTCAACGCTTATACGGGATGCATGCTCGGCAATCCTGCGGTAGTTGTGTTAGCTGATGCGTATGCGAAAAATATCAGGCATTATGATGTAAACAAAGCTTATCAATATGCGCTGAATACTTGCAAAAAATTTGATAACGGTAAAAACGGTTATACCGATAACAGCATTTCCGAAACATTGGAATATGCTTATGATGATTGGTGCTTATCGACATTGGCAAAAGCATTAGGAAAGAAAGATATAGTCGAAGAATATTTTAATAAATCGAAAGATTATAAAAATATTTTTGATGCATCCACGCATTGGTTTCGTCCGCGCGATGCGAACGGCAATTGGTTGCCTTTGCCCGAAGACGGGCGTTTGGCGCAGGGCTATGGCTGCGTGGAAAGCAATCCTTATCAGCAAGGCTGGTTTGTTCCGCAGGATGTAGCAGGGATGATTCAATTGATGGGCGGCAAAGAAAAAACGATTGCCGATTTGCAGAACTTTTTTGAAAAAACACCGCAGGATATGATGTGGAATAATTATTATAATCATGCCAATGAACCGGTGCATCATGCAGCGTTTTTATTCAACAGAATCGGAGCGCCTTGGCTCACACAGAAATGGTCGAGGGCAATATGCGAAAGAGCTTATCATAATTCGGTAGAAGGCTTGGTGGGTAATGATGATGTAGGGCAAATGTCCGCATGGTACGTATTGGCGGCAAGCGGTTTGTATCAGTTGTGCCCGGGCGATACGCGTTTTGAAATCACAAGCCCTGTTTTTGATAAGATGAATATTAAAACAGGAGAGAATGGCGCAAATGTTTTTACCGTTATCGCTCAAAAAAATTCTTCCGAAAATATTTATATACAAAGCGCGCGGCTAAACGGAAAGCCTTACAACAAGTGCTGTATCGATTATAAAGATATTGTTGCAGGCGGAACACTTGAATTGCAAATGGGCAGTAAACCGAATATTAATTGGGGAGCGGAGTGATAAATTTTAAATAATTGACTGATGCGAATATTGATTTTTGTTTGTGCAATATTAATTACTTTAAAGGTATCGGCATTTCACAGCGTACAGAAAAAAGATTCGTTGCCTGATTTACTGAAATATGTCAATGGATTGCAGGGAACAAATTCCAATCCCGATTATTCAAACGGAAATATATATCCTGCGATTGCGCTGCCTTTCGGCATGAATTTCTGGTCGCCGCAAACGGGAGAAAATGGAAACGGCTGGAAATATCAATATTCGGCAACAACCATACGCGGCTTCGGGGAAACGCATCAATGCAGCCCCTGGATGAACGATTACGGCGTATTTTCTTTAATGCCTGTGTCGGGGAAATTATCTGTGGATGAAAATCAGCGCGCGGCAACTTTCAGTCATCAAAATGAAATTGCAAAACCGAATTATTACAGAGTAAAATTTGATAACGGCATTACAACGGAAATTGCGCCGACCGTTCGGGGCGCGCATTTTCGCTTTCGTTTTCCTAAACAAAAATCATACATTGTTTTGGATGGCTACACAGGTTTGAGCGAAGTAAAAATTTATCCGAAAGAACATAAAATCACGGGCTTTGTGCATAACGGAATATTTATACCGGGCGATTTTAAAAATTATTTTGAACTCGTTTTTAATCAGCCTTTTGTTGCTTACGGAACATGGAATAAAAATGGAACAATAACTGCAAACAGCGATTCCACGCAAGGTACAGGCACAGGCGCTTATATAGAATTTAAAAAAGGCGCAACAGTTGAAGCAAAAGTTGCTTCATCTTACATCAGTCCGCAACAAGCAGATTTGAATTTACAAAGAGAACTTGGCAGGTTTAAAAATTTCGATGCAACAAAAAATGCGGCTGCGCAAATCTGGAATAAATTATTAAATCGGATTTTAGTGGAAGGCGGCAGCGAAAAAGATAAAGCAACTTTTTATTCATGTCTTTACAGAGCCAATTTATTTCCCTGCAAATTTTATGAATACAATAAAGACAACAAGCCTTATTATTACGACCCCAACGACGGAAAAATTTACCAAGGCTATTTTTATACCGATGAAGGTTATTGGGATACTTTTCGCGCGCAATTTCCATTAAGTAATATTTTGCATCCGCAAATGCAGGGACGATATATGCAATCAATCCTTGCCGTTTACGAGCATTGCGGCTGGTTGCCGTCTTGGTCTTTTCCTGCGGAAACAGGCGGCGTGATGATTGGCAATCATGCTATTTCGTTATTGGCAGATGCTTGGGCAAAAGGCATTCGCACATTTAATCCCGATACCGCTTTGAAAGCTTATTTTCACGAAGCGACAAACACCGGTAATGGACGTTTCGGACGGAGCGGCTGGAAAGATTATTTTACATTGGGCTATGTGCCTTATCCGCAAGGTGGTATAGGCGCGACAGCCAAAACTCTGGAGTATGCTTATGATGATTTTTGCGGCTATCAATTGGCAAAAATGACACATAATCATTTTTATGAAAAAATCTTTGCGAAGCAAATGTATAATTACAGGAATGTGTTTGATACGGCAACCAATTTTGTGCGCGGCAGAGACAGCAATGGAAAATGGAACGAACCCTTTAACCCTTATGAATGGGGCGGACCTTTTGTAGAAGGCAACGCATGGCATTATACATGGTCCGTTTTTCAAAATGTACAAGACCTGATAAATTTGATAGGCGGGAAGCAACAGTTTATAAAGAAACTTGATTCCGTTTTTGATGTTTCCGATTCCGTTGTTACCGGTACATATCATCATACAATTCATGAGATGCGCGAAATGCAATCGGCGCACATGGGACAATATGCGCAAGGCAATGAACCGATTCATCACATGATTTATTTGTATGATTATGCAGGCGAGCCCTGGAAAACGCAGCAGCATATACGAGAGGTGATGAGTAAACTTTATAATGCTACGGAAAACGGCTATCCCGGCGACGAAGATGAAGGCGAAATGTCTTCGTGGTATGTGCTGAGCGCATTGGGAATTTATAGCGTGTGTCCGGGAACAAACCAATACGTCATCGGCAGCCCGGTTTTTCAAAAAGCGACAATTACTTTAGAAAACGGGAAGCAATTTATTATAGAAGCAAATCATAATGATTCGGCAAGTGTGTACATCCAAAATGCCACTTTAAATGGCAAATCTTACAGTCATAATTGGATAACTTATGACGATATTACAAACGGCGGCGTGCTGCATTTTGATATGGGAAACCGCCCGAACTTTCAAAGAGGGATTCAGGTAAATGATCTTCCGTTTTCTTTATTAAATGAAAAGTAATTGATGGATTTTTTCTTGTTAAGATTTTTTCGTTTTTATTTTGCTAAATCGATTTAGTTACTTAGGTTTGTGTTAACTTTTTTGGGTTATTGAAGTCGGTTTATCAGAAGTGGGTTTCTTTTTTGTTTATTAAAAATTATTAATGTTAGTTATTTTAAATGAGTTGAATAAATAATTACTGAAAACTTTAAACGGCATATTGATGAAAACGTTAGTATATACTTCCGACGAAGAATTATTTCAATCTTTCAGGTTTGGCGATACCGATGCTCTTGAGCAGATTTATGTCCGCTATTGGAACAGCCTCATGCGGGAGGCGTGTCGTCAAATGGGAACATTTGTGGAATCAAAAGACATTGTACAGGACGTGTTTATTTCCCTGATCCAGAAAGCTGCTAACATAAACATTAATGTATCCTTAAAAGCATACCTGTTTCAAATGTTGCGCCACAGAATAATCAATAATAAACGCAACAAGCGGATACATATTTGCTGCCACGATGAAATATTCCATATGAATAAAGGGAGAAACATTTATGCAAATGATTATGAAACGAAAGAGCTAAATGAGTATGTGAACAGCGTGATATATTCTCTCCCGGAGAAATGTAAAGAGGTTTTCCTGTTAAGCCGGGAAAAAGACTACTCTTATAAAGACATTTCCCGGGAACTAAAGATTTCTGTTTCAACAGTGGAAAAACATATTATAAAAGCACTTAAAATCATCAAGTGTAAATTGCAGTACCGTTATGAATTGAATTAGAAAGATATTTGAAAACAGGCTCTAATGGTTTGGTGCCGGTGGATAAAAAAATATTTCAATCAAAGGTTTCATGCGTAAATATTTAAGCATTAAAAAATATACATGAGAAAAGTATTGATAGCATTGGTAATTTGCTGTTTATCAACTGTATTCTGCCGGGCGCAAACCTCAACGGTGCTTACTGCGGAAGCAGGTTTTAAACAGGTTCCCGACAGTATTCGCATTGGTTGTTACTGGTATTGGCTTTCGGATAATATTTCCAAAGAAGGTGTTATCAAAGATTTACAGGCGATGAAAAAAGCGGGCATCACACGCGCATATATCGGCAATATTGGTCTTGGCGAACCTTACGGAAAAGTAAAATTTGAGTCTCCGGAATGGTGGGACATTCTGCATACTGCATTAAAAACGGCAACCAAGCTCAATATCGAAATCGGCATATTCAACAGCCCGGGTTGGAGTCAATCGGGCGGACCTTGGATAAAACCTAATCAAAGTATGCGCTATCTCGCATCAACAGATACTTTGGTCAACGGCGCTCAGCAATTAATATGGAATATCCCAAATTTTTCGGATTCTGCTCAATTGGTAAAAATTATCGCTTTTCCCGCGCGGAAAAATTTTTATCAAAAAGAATATCAATTAAAAGATTTCGGCACGCAGTCCGATACCTTGAATATGCCTGTGGATGAAAACCAAACCATCCGCAGTTTTTCATTGAAGACGGAAAATTATATACGAACAAATGCGGAGTTACAGGCAAAAATCGAAGGCAGATATAAGATCATCCGCAAATTTGAAATTGACAGAACCAATTATCAAAAAATCGTCGGCTTTATTCCCGATGCGCCGGTTGTATTGTCCTTGCCTGCGACCGAAGCAACGGCTTTCCGCTTAGTACTCGCCGAAACAAATGATTCGCATGGAAAAGCAAAGGCAACCGTAACATTGTCTTCCCGACAAATTGTAGAACGTTATCCGGAACAATCTTTTGCAAAAATGTTTCAGCGTCCGCATCCGATGTGGGGAACATATATGTGGCAAAGACAAGATTGGTACGATGAAAAATCTGCCGATATTATTTCGCCTGACAAAGTACTCGATATAACATCTTCACTTTCTCCCGCCGGAAAATTACAATGGAATGTTCCCGCAGGCGATTGGACAATTGCTGTCTTGGAAATGAAACCTACAGGAACAACCAATAGCCCCGCAACACCCGAAGCAACAGGATTGGAAGTGGACAAGATGAGCAAAAAGCACGTGGCATCTCACTTTGACGCATATCTCGGTGAAATTCTTCGACGTATTCCCGCAGCTGACAGAAAAAGTTTTAAGATAACCGTTGAGGATAGTTACGAAACAGGCGGACAAAACTGGACGGATGATATGCTCGAAGTGTTTCAAAAAACGTACGGTTATAATCCGTTGCCATATTTACCGGTGTTGCAGGGAAAAGTCGTAGGCAACGAGGATATTTCTTCGCGCTTTTTATGGGATTTACGCCGCCTTGTTGCCGATAGAGTTGCTTATGATTATGTAGGCGGTTTGCGCGATGTAAGCCATCAGCATGGATTAACAACGTGGCTGGAAAATTACGGGCATTGGGGATTTCCCGGAGAGTTTCTGCAATACGGCGGGCAATCGGACGAAGTAGCGGGCGAGTTTTGGCTCGCAGGCGATTTAGGCGATATTGAGAACCGCGCAGCATCTTCCTGTGCGCACATTTATGGGAAACAACGTACTTGGGCAGAATCGGTTACGAGCGGAGGATCTAACTATACGCATTATCCTTCGGAATTTAAACCGCGCATTGACAGGTTTTTTACGGAAGGTATTAACGCGACTTTGTTTCATGTATATATTCATCAGCCGTACGAAGATAAAAATCCCGGCGTGAGCGCATGGTTCGGAAACGATTTCCAGCGTAAGAATACCTGGTTTAGTCAAATGGATGTATTTACTGATTATATACATCGAGCAAACTGGATGTTACAGCAAGGAAAATATATTGCCGATGTTGCTTATTTCATCGGCGAAGACGCCCCGAAAATGACGGGCGTTGAAGATCCGATGTTGCCCAAAGGTTATTCGTTCGATTATATCAATGCCGAAGTGTTGTTGCAAAGAGCAACTGTAAAAGACGGTTATCTTGTGTTGCCCGGCGGAATGCGTTATCGGTTGCTGGTATTGCCAAATCAACAGTCTATGCGTCCCGAATTGTTGAAGAAAATATGCCAATTGGTAAATGACGGCTTGGCTGTTTACGGAGAGCCGCCAACGTATTCGCCCGGCTTAACCAATTATCCCGAAGCAGATAATGAAGTTAAAAGTTTAGGACAGAAATTATTTGCTGCCAATACTTTCGGCAAAGGAAAAGTTTTTCATCGTACGACAAATTTACAACAGGCGTTGAATGATTTGGGCATTGAACCCGACTTTACAACTTCGCAGGATTCCGTTTTATTTATTCATCGGAAATTGAACGACGGCGATATTTATTTTATCTCAAATCAAACCAACAGGAAGATAGATTTTGACGGAGTATTCAGAGTTGATGCAGGTCTGTCGCCGGAACTTTGGAATGCGCTTACAGGCGAAATTCGTTCGCTGCCAAATTTCAAAAGAGCAGGAAACAGAACTTTACTTCCGTTGGAATTGGATAAATATGGAAGTGCATTCATCGTGTTTCGCAAGGGACATAAATCTGATAATGATAAAACTAATTTTAATACTAAACAATTAGTTTATACAATAAATACACCTTGGTTAGTCTCTTTTGAAAAAGGAAAACGAGGTCCTGCAAATGCCGTTACTTTCAACACGTTAACCGATTGGAAAGATGCAGCAAACGACAGCATCAAATATTTTTCGGGCAGTGCAGTTTACACGACAACTTTTACTTTACATAATTTATCAAAACAGGAATTGTATATCGATTTGGGCAAAGTAATGGTCATGGCTAAAGTGAAACTAAATGGGCAATATGTTGGTGGTGTTTGGACTGCGCCTTATCGTTTAAACATAACAAAATTCTTGAAAGCGGGAGAAAATAAATTAGAAATTACCGTAGTGAATAATTGGCGAAACCGCCTGATCGGCGACCAAAAACTGCCTGAAAAAGAACGCCGGACATGGACAACTGTAAATCCCTGGAAAGCCGATTCTCCGCTACAATCTTCCGGGTTGCTCGGTCCTGTTGAAATCCGGGCGTATGATTATACAATTGAAAAATAAATTCTAAGCCGATATAAAAACAGTCTATTGTTTTGTCGTCATTTTGGAGCAGAATGACTACATAAAATTTTTGTTGACGGATTCTTTGTCTAAAATCAAAGTATATCTGAAAATATTGACCATCAACGCCATTACGAGCAAAGCTGCATTGCCATGAACAAAACCGGGAAAAGAAGTCAAAAGATTTGCCTTAAAAAATTTATATAGTAGAGGTGCAATTTACTTTATGTGTCATAGTATATGATGTTTAACAAACTTTGGTAAGTTAGTATTTAAGCGTATTGAAAATATAAGAGATGGTTCACATTAGCATACATCTGTGAATACCCATTTTT
Organism: Arachidicoccus sp. BS20; assembly: GCF_001659705.1. Classification (NCBI taxonomy): domain Bacteria; kingdom Pseudomonadati; phylum Bacteroidota; class Chitinophagia; order Chitinophagales; family Chitinophagaceae; genus Arachidicoccus; species Arachidicoccus ginsenosidimutans. Next base: position 2,312,660 of record NZ_CP015971.1, on the reverse strand, counting down.
TTATGATAAACAATTTCGCTTCATCAATAAAAATATACTTTTTTAAAAAATATGAAAAAACGATTCTATTATCCATTATTCTTAGTGCCGATTGCTTTTTGGTTCAGCTGCCAGAAAAATGGTTTTTTAGACCAAACTGCTACATCAAGTCTGAATGAGACAAGTACTTTTTCGGACAGCGCCAATGCTATGGATTTTTTAAATAACATCTATACTAATATTGGATTTGCCAGCGATCCCAGGCGTTTTAGCGGCGGCAATTATGCAGCAGGTTTAGACGCGTCCTGCGATGAAGCTGAAAGCCCGAATGCTTCCAGCACAAATGGTTTTATTGAATTTGCAACGGGAACAGTCAATCCGACAATAGTTCCGGATGATGCCTGGCGAATACCTTACGCTAACATTCGCGCGGTAAACCAGTTTTTGAAACATTTGTCCACAATACCTTTTTCTTCATCTTTAAAAACAGAAACCAAAGCTGAAGCTCGCTTTTTAAGGGCATGGTATTATTTTATGCTTTTGGAACACTATGGCGGCATTCCACTCATCGGGGATACCATTTATACGGCAAGCGACCAGGTGGCTCAGAAAAGAAATTCTTTTGAAAGTTGTGTGAACTACATTGCTGATGAATGCGACAGCGCGGCACAGGACTTACCCGTAACACAGTCCGGCTCTAATTACGGAAGAGCAAGCAAGGGAGCTTGCCTGGCATTAAAAGCCAGATTGTATCTCTATGCTGCAAGTCCTCTGTTTAACAATGGCGGTATAGGAAAAGACCAAGGCAATGGTTTGGATACGATTGTTGCATATCCCGATGCTGACCCCAATCGCTGGCAAAGAGCGGCAAATGCTGCCGAGCAGGTTATACTGTTGAATGCTTATTCGTTATATGTTGATTCTACAAGTAAACCGGGCGAGCCCGGGTATGGTTTTCAGGAATTATTTACCCAACGTTATAATACCGAATACATTCTGGCAAGAATGATGGATGGCAATAAATACCTGGAAAGCTTATGGGATGTTCCTTCACGGGGCGGTTCGGGCGGACCATTCCCCTATCAGGAAATGGTGGATGCGTTTCCTATGAGCAACGGCAAAGACATTACCGACCCGACCTCCGGTTACGACCCGCAAAATCCGTATAAAAACAGAGACCCGCGTCTGGATTATTCCATCATTCATGATTCAACTTTAAGAACCACTTTCGGCGCCAACCAGCCGACACCGGTCAAGCTTTATTGGAATACAAAAGTTTCGCCCGCGACGGCCGCCAGCGGCGATGCAGTTTACAAAGGTACGCCTACCGGCTATTACATTTTTAAAATGATAGACCCTGCAGTTATTAATAACGGATTGGGTACAACAGCAAGATGCCTGCCGTTAATAAGATATGCTGAAATATTACTCGACTATGCTGAAGCGCAAAATGAATATGCGGGACCTGATGAAAATGTTTATCAGGCAGTAGAGGCTATCCGGCAAAGGGCGGGACTTCGACCTTACACGTTGCCGCAAGGGCTTTCCCAAACCGAGATGCGCCAAGTGATACGAAGGGAAAGACAAGTGGAATTGGCTTATGAAGGTCAGCGGTTTTTTGATGTAAGAAGATGGATGATTGCAGACTCTACACAAAACCAGGAAATGCACGGTATGGAAGTCGATAGAGGCAATACGGTAACGTATAAAGTGTTTAATGTGCGTAAACACAATTTTAAAAAAGCGATGTATCTGTGGCCACTTCCTTTGTCGGAAATATCCAAGCTACGGGAATTACAGCAAAATCCATTGTATTAAAAATTTATACTAATGAAATGCCCATAAATATTTTACATATCCAAAGCGATGAATCGAAGATCGACGAAGTCAAATGTAGCGAAGCGGAATTCACGAACGCAAAAATTAAAATAAATAACCCGTTCGTAATATTTCAAGGCATTCCATCTGACAATTAAAAAACAATAAAAATAAACAGATGAAATTGATTAAGATATTTTCTTTTTTGTTTGTCCTGATGCTGTTTAGCAACTGTCATCGGGAAGACATCCTTCAGTATAAGCAAGAGCCGGTAAAATCCATTGCCGGTACATGGAAAATAATAGGCGCAACCCGAAACGGTACAGATTTAATAAACCGTTTCGATTTTTCGCATTTCAAAATAACCTTTACCGACAGTTCTTATACCATTGACAGCCTGGTTCCGTTCATCGTTACCCAAAATGGAAAGTATCACTTGGACGACCCTCAATATCCTTTTAAAATTTATTTTGAAACGCAGGATAATTCTTCCAAAGAATTAGACCTTAAATACCCTTCGACTAACGGAGTAAGAAATATTGTATTGACTTTTTCTCCCGGTTGCAGCTCGAACAGTTATACATATACTCTTCAAAAAGTTAATTAGAAATCCATATGCGCAAAAGCCTCAATTATATTAAGAGAAAAATCCGGTGGCAACTTATAGCAGTTGGCGTAGTAATAGCGCTGGTTGTTGTCGCGTGCAGTATTACTATTGACAGCATTGACCAGCCTGACAGCGTTAACGGCGGAGAAACGCTGCAATCTACGTTGCACGTAACAATCTCCACAAATGCAGAGGAAGATAATTCAAAATTAATGGTAGCTGTATTAGTGCCGAAGGTATGGAATGTAGCCAGTAACGCATCAATTAGTTTTACCAGTAGTATTACCGACGGGGAACAGAAAATGTCGGTTATTCCTGCCGGAACAGCTGCGCCGCAAGGCAACGGTTTGGATTGGCCAACGCTTATCAGCAACAAAATAGGTCATGGGGGCAATTTATTGCCCGGTTGGGAATGGGTCGCTTTTTATTCGAACAATGCTTATAACGTAGGTGGAAATGTAAATGTTAGTGTAACAGTAAATATTAAAATCAAGACAAGCCAGGATAATATCTCGTTTAAACTCGGCTATGTTGTCGCCGAAAGCGTTGACGGACTCTCTGACCCGCAATATTATAATGCAGCTTTTCCCGGATGTTTCAGGGTCTTCGGTACAGGCGACTTAATTGATTTTTGCAATCCTCAACTTTCAACGGTAGACCCGCTGAATTCACTTGATAACGACATCGTTACCCTGAGCTTTGATGGTGGCATTATAGACAATGCTTTGGCGAATGAATCCAATATTTTCTTATGCGCAAAAGGCATTACTACAGATGGCGATACGCTTGAAGTATGTCGCCAGGACAGTACAACCAAGTTAGTTGCTGATGGAATAAAGAAGTGGCGTATTGATATATGGCCCAGGGGGCTTTTTAATCTGTCTGCCGATAAGCAATTGGCAAGCCTTCAGTATTATTTTACAGATGCATCCGGTAATGTCAAAGTCGGCAGTACGGGCGATGATTCTACGCCTTTCACTTATACTTTTAAATGTCAATAATAAACATCAACTCAACGATATTTATGAGCAAACATTATTTGAAAATATATGTATTATTCACCATCCTGTTCTTATCAACTTCGGTTTGTGTAACAGCTCAAGTGGATTCAAGTAATCTTGAGAATAATAATGATACATCTTCTGTTCTCGGTGGAATTATAGTGGATGATTGGGGCAAGCCGTTAAGCAAAGTAAACGTAGTGAATAAAAATGGAGATCTGTTATCTGTAACGGATGTTCAGGGAAAATTTGATTTGCCGGCTGGCAGTTATCAAAAAGTGTATGCTATTCACGCAGGATTTGATAAAGCTGTTATTCATATTGGTAGCGAAAAGAATATTGTCTTTAGAATGCATCAGTCTTATTTATCCGAATATCAAATCCGCAACAATATCGTTTATGATAACAGCCTCGATTCGCTGATGAGCGGGAAACTAAAAGTGCTGTATGGCGATGAGAATGCATCCGGTTTTCTCGGTGCAACCTCTACAGTTTATGGAAATGAAATAAGCAATACGCCGGCTCCGCAATATACTTATGCTTTGCCGGGAAGGCTTTCGGGGTTGAGCGTAATTCAGCAACAGGGATTTTATTTGCCGCCGCTTGGTGCTCAAACGACACAAGATATTTTTGTCGGAAATATACCTAACAATAATAGTGGTGCAGGACCAACCGATAACAATCAGTTTAATATTCAGTTGAGGGGTCATGCCGGCAGCGCAGGACAATCACCGATAGTGGTTATTGACGGCGTACAGAGAGAAATGTATTCGCTCGACCCGGAAGAAATTCAATCGGTCTCCATTTTGAAAGATGCATTGTCGAATATATTATTAGGACAAAACAGTTCAAGAGGCGCATTGGTAGTAACTACGTTACAACCCAAAATCGGCAAGCCCCATTTGACTTTTTCTGCGGAAACCGGTATTCAAAATTCTCCCGGATTACCCAATCCTTTGCCCGCGTATAAATATGCTTATTTATTAAACGAAGCTTTGCTGAACGATGGCAAAAATGCCGCTTATACGGCGGACGATTTTACTGCATACCGCGATGGTTCAGACCCCTACGGGCATCCTGACGTGGATTGGTACAAAACGATTATAGATAAGAATGCGATAATGAACCGTTATAATCTCAACGTTACAGGAGGTACTAATACAGCCCGGTATCTGGTTTCACTTGGTTATCTTAATCAGGATGGATTTTTTAAAACATCGCCGGACAACAGTTACAATACCAATCTGAACTTAAAGAGATACACCATTGATTCAAAAATATTTTTCAAAATCAATAAGGACTTTGACTTAGGATTAAATATCATCGGTCGGCTTCAAAATCACAACCAACCCGGTGCGGGAGCATCAAGTATTTTAAGCGCCTTACTCACAACGCCGAACAACGCCTATCCCGTTTATAATCCCGATGGTTCATTCGGAGGCACGACAAATTATTCAACTAATCTCTTAGCACAAACTACAGGTTCCGGTTATCTCAGCGAACAGGAGCGGGATATTCTTGTTAATCTCGACCTGAATTACAGGCTTGACCGCTGGATTAAAGGATGGTGGTTCAAAGCCAATGGCAATGTCTCTGTGCAGTCTGCAAGTTATCTTAATCGCAGCAAGCAGGTTCCTGTATATGCTATGACGGTTAAAGACGGCGATACTACTTATCAAAGATATGGCAGCACGGTAAACCAGAACAACACTTATACCACTACTTCGTGGGCAAGATATTGGTATGCGAGAGCGCAAACCGGTTATGATACGCACATTGGAGATAACGCTTTCGGTGCATTATTAATGTACGACCAAAGACAAACATTACTCAATTACGATTTGCCGACTGTTCAAACTAACTATGCCTTTAAGGGATATTACAATTATGCTGAAAAATATTTTGCAGAAGCAGCTGCAGATTATGGCGGGTATGACAGATACGAAAGTGGTCATCGGTACGGCTTGTTCTACGCAGGTGGACTTGGATGGGATATTGCAAAAGAAAATTTTGTTCGGAATAATATCAAGTGGATTGACAAATTTAAAATCAGAGCGACTTATGGTAAAACCGGAAACGCCAATGTAGATGATTACGGATATTATATTTGGCTGGCGCACTTTTCTCAATATGTTCCGTCTTATCAAATCGGAAGCTCCTATCCTGCGCCCACGGGAAGCCAGGAAAATGCAACACTTCCCAATGTGAATGCTACCTGGGAAAAGGCAAAGAAATTAGACATCGGCACAGACATTTCTTTGTTTGATAAACATCTCCAATTCACTTATGATTATTATCACGAAAGATATTATGATGTAATGCAAACGAGAGGCAAAAGCATTGCTTTGATAGGTGCTAATTATCCTGCGGAAAACATCGGTGTTGATTTATATACAGGTCACGAATTTTCGCTGACCTATCAGAATGCTGCTAAAGATTTCAATTATTTTGTTACAGGCAATGCCTCTATACAGCAATCGAAGGTTGTGTATATGGATGAGCAGTATGAAAAATATGCATGGAACGTACATACAGGGTTACCTGTCGGCGAAAGGTTTGGGTTAATGACAGACGGATTTATCCAGTCGGCAACCGAAGCAAGTAATACGGCAACTATTGCAGGTTATACGCTTGTACCGGGAGATGTAAAATACAAAGATTTGAACAATGACGGCGTTATCGATGCTTTTGATATTGCGCCTATTGGTACAACTAAGCCAAAGATTTTCTGGGGACTGACATTCGGCTTTTCTTATAAAGGAATTGAATTCAGCACCTTGTTGCAAGGTATTTTGAACAACGAAATCTATGCAGACAATTTACCGATTGACGCCGGCTTCCAATCACAAAACAATGGTTACGGGCAAGCGTATGAACAGACAGAAACGCGCTGGACTCCCGAAACAGCAACAACTGCAATTTACCCGAGATTAACTGCCGGTGGCAATGGATATAATTATGCTCCGCTATACACATCCAGTGCTTTGTTTTTACACAAGGATAATTATTTCCGTATAAAAAATATAAGCCTCGCTTACAATCTGCCTTATAAATGGATTAAACATTTAGGCGGAATAGGCGGCATCAAAATATTTGTCAATGCACTCAATCTGTACACTTATGCGCAGTATAATTTAGTTGATCCGGAAATTTCATTGACAAATTATCCGCTGCAAAGAGTGTTTAATACAGGCATCAATATAAAATTATAATCTTATGCTTCAGAATAAATATAGCACGAAAAAAATTTTATTAAACTCAATAGCCGGAATTTTACTCATAGGCTTATGTATAGGATTTTCTTCCTGCGCCAAAGATTATGAAAAAATTCCTTTGGGTCAGGAACAGTCTATCGATTTAACTTTTGACTCCCATGATTCGGCAGGAACTTATGCTATTGAATTTCTAAATACAGTTTATAATGATGCGCTGTTTAGTGGTCACAACAGAGTTGGCGGCGATTATTTGGATGCTGCTTCGGACGATGCCATATCTTCTTACAATGGCTTGTCTGCCGTAGAGCAAATAGCAACAGGTGCTTATACGGCAACTCAGCCGAACAGTGATGATATTTGGACACAAAGCTATAAAGCTATCAGGGCAGCAACTATATTCATTGTAAATATAGATAGAGTGCCGATTATCGAAAAATTGCCCGATGGAAGGTCTGCCCGTTCGGCTTATAAAGCGGAAGCCCGTTTTCTCCGTGCATGGACATATTTTGAATTGATAAGGCGTTATGGAGGCGTTCCCTTGCTGGGCAATACTGTTTATGAAATAACGGATAATGTGGAATTACCAAGAGCGAGCTTTCAGCGATGTATTGATTACGTGGTAAGTGAATTGGATGCAGCCAAAGATAGTTTGAGAACACAACCACAGGTAAATAGCACCAACTATGGACGCATTACTCAAGGTGCTGCAATGGCTTTGAAAGCAAAAGTACTGTTATATGCCGCAAGCCCTCTTTTCAACGGCGGCAATATAGATGACGGCGATTCTCTTACGGGATATGCGGATTATGATAAAAACAGGTGGAAGCTTGCCAAAGATGCAGCCCAAGCTGTTATTAATCTGGGTACTTACGCTTTGATGCCCAATTATTCCGATGTGTTTACAACACAGGCAGAACCTATTGCCGGGAATACCGAAACAATCTTTTGGAGACAAAACGGCAATAATACTTCGGTTGAAACGGTCAACGGTCCTATAGGATATACTTCTGCGGGCGGTTCGGGAAGAACAAGCCCTACGCAAAATTTGGTAGATGCATTTCCAATGAATAACGGGCTTGCAATTACCGATGTCAATTCGGGCTATGATGAAGCTAATCCTTATACCAACAGAGACCCGCGTTTGAGCGCGACGGTCTTTTACAACGGAATGCTTTGGTTAAACCGTGCAATAGAAACTTTTGATGGTGGGCTTGATAAGCCGGGCGGAACATTACAGCAAACAAAAACCGCTTATTACATGCGCAAGTTTATGGGAAATTTTGAGAGTGTCAGCGGCAGTCCTGTTTATTCAAATACCAATCATGACTGGATATATTTAAGATATGCCGATGTTTTATTGGAATATGCCGAAGCCGCCAATGAGTATGAAGGACCAACCTCAGATGTTTATAATGTACTTTATTCTTTAAGGCAAAGAGCGGGAATTACAGCGGGAGATAATCAATCCTACGGATTGCAACAAGGAATGAATCAAGACCAGATGCGCGAAGCCATAAGAAATGAAAGAAGAATAGAAATGGCATTTGAAGAGCAGCGTTACTGGGACATCAGAAGATGGAAAATCGCCGACAGTCTGTATGCAAAGCCATTACGGGGAATGGACATACAGCAGTCAAGCAACGGACAGCTTTTTTATAATGAAATACAGGTTTTAACGCCAAGTTTCAGCAGCCCGAAAATGTATTTTTATCCGATACCATATACTGAATTTGTTAAGGATGAAAACATGAAACAGAACCCGGGATGGTAGCAATATTTTGTACAAAATAATTATAACACAGTTTATCTTTTTTCTCAATGAAGAAACTAATATTTTTTACTCTTTTTTTAGGTAGTTGTTTTGCCGGTTTGGCGCAGCAGACTGTCAGAGGATTTGTGCGGGATTCCGCCGGACCTTTGAGGGATGTAACTGTCATTGAAAAAGCTAATCCGAAGAATGGAGTCAATACCGACAAGAACGGGTTCTTTACAATTACGGTAAACAGCGATACTTTAAGTGTGAGTTTTGTCGGCTACGAGACGAAACAAGTAATAACCAAAGGAACATCGTTGCTGAATATCGTTTTGGATAAAACCAACAGTTCTTTAAACGACGTGATTGTTGTAGGTTTTGGTACAACCAAAAGAGTTACCAATACGGGTTCGGTAGCTTCCATTAATGCAGAAGAAATCAGGAGAATTCCAACATCCAGCGTACAAAATACGTTAGCAGGCAGGTTGCCCGGTTTCTTTGCCCAGCAACGTTCGGGACAGCCGGGAAAAGATGCGTCCGATTATTTTATCAGAGGTGTAAGTTCTTTAAATTCTGCCGGTAACCAACCGTTAATTATTGTGGACGGTATTGAATATACCTATGAACAGCTGGCGCAAATAAATGTAAATGAAATTGAGAGCATATCCATTCTGAAAGATGCATCTACAACTGCGATTTACGGTATTAAAGGTGCGAACGGCGTATTGATTGTAACTACGCGCAGAGGTAAATTGGGGCATCCGAGTTTTAATCTCATTCAGGAAACAGGCGTGCAGACGCCGGTAAGAACGCCTAAGTTTTTAAATGCTTATAATACTGCGAAACTGGTTAACGAAGCATACACAAACGATGGTCTTGTAGCGCCATTTAATCAAAGCGATTTTGATGCTTTTCAAAACGGAGATGACCCCTACGGACATCCGGATATTGATTGGTACAAGGCTATTATGAAACCTTATTCCACACAGTCAAATTCTAACCTGGATATTTCGGGCGGAACGGCTTCTGTTAAGTATTTCGTATCCGGAGGTGTCTTTAGCCAGAACGGTCAGGTCCGGGATTTTTCAACGAATGAAGACGGTGTGAATACCAATTATTTTTACAGAAGATATACGGTAAGGTCAAATCTCGATATACAGGTAACACACAATTTCAGCTTAAGGCTTGACCTTACGGCGCGTTTCGGCGATATCAACCAGCCGTATAATCAGAATGTAACAAGCGACATTTATGATTTTACCAAGTATCATCCTTATTCAGCGCCGTTTTTAAATCCCAATGGAAGCTACGCTTATGCGTATGATACGCAAGACCAGTTACCGACTATTAATGCATTGCTTGCAACAGGCGGTTACAGCAGACAAAGAAGAACCGATTATAATTCGCTCGTACAATTTAATGAAAAATTGGATTTCCTTGTTAAGGGGCTTTCTTTAACAGGAAGAGTTGCCTATGCGGGTATAGAACAGAATACCCTGAACCTTGCACGACCTTATGCTTTCCCACCGTCTTATCATTTCGACCCGAGGGACAGCTCGTACACGCTCAACACCGGCGTAAGCTCCGGCGGATATACACTAATCGGATACAGAACTATCGCCAATACCGATTTGAAAGACCAGCGCGTAAATATGCAGTTGTATCTGAATTATAAAGCAACGTTCGGAAACCATCATATCAATTCATTATTGCTTTGGAACCAGGAAAATTATGAGAATTATGTAATAGCAGCAGCGCCGCAAAAGTTCAGAGGGTTTTCCTATAAAATAGGATATGACTATGACCAGAAATATCTTGTGGATTTTAATGTCGGCTATAATGGTTCGGACAGGTTTGAAGCAAAGAAAAGATATGGCTTTTTTCCTGCAATCGGTTTGGGTTGGAATTTAAAGAAAGAAAATTTTATGAAAAATGTTCTTTCTGGGTTCAGCTTGTTTAAATTAAGAGCTTCTTATGGCGTTGTAGGTTCGGATGTTGCTCCGGGCGACCAGTATTTATATCAGCAGGTATATGTTACAGGCGGGGGTTACAGCTTTGGTCAATCGCCGCAAGGCAGAGGAACTATTTATGAAGGTGCTTTAGGCAATAATGATGTTACGTGGGAAAAGAAAAGAAGTTTAGATATAGGTCTTGATTTCAATGCATTTAATGATAAGATTTCCGTAACGGCAGATTATTTCAGAGACTACAGGTACGACCAATTGGTAACAAGAGGCGATATTCCTGAGATACTCGGAATAGGCGTATCGCCCACAAACGTAGCGAGAACAGTCAATCGCGGTTTCGATGGAACTATCACTTATAAAGATAAAATAGGCGCGATGAATTATAGCGTTGGAGTTGTATGGTCTTATGCGAAAAATAAAATTTTATATGAAGCCGAAGCTTCGCCAAGATATCCCTGGTTGGCTGCAACCGGAAAGCCGATAAACCAGCCGTTCGGCTATGTATTTGAAGGCTTCTATTCCCAAGCTGATGTCGATGATGCTTCTGTGCCGAAACCATCGACGGCAATAGCCATTCAGCCTGGCGATTTGAAATATAAAGATTTGAATGGCGACGGTGTAATTGATGAGAATGACAGGCAGGCAATCGGTCATCCTAATTTACCGACTACAACATTGGGGCTTCCGATTAATTTAAGCTACAAAGGATTTTATATCAATTTCCTTTTTCAGGGTGCGTTTGATTACAGTTTAGCGCTTACGGGCACTGCGATAGAACCGTTCCAAAGCCAGTTTCAGCCAATCCACGAAAAAAGATGGACGCCTGAGACTGCGGCTACTGCTGAATTTCCAAGATTGACGACCAATCCTACAACGGTAAATAGCCCTGCCGTGTATATGTCTGACTTTTGGTTGGTAAACGCATATTACATAAGGTTAAAAACAATCGAGTTAGGCTATCAGTTACCCAATAAAGTATTGCCTTTTAAAATTAATAATGCAAGAATATATTTCAGCTCTTACAACATTGCAACATGGAGTAATGTTTCAAAAAAATATCAGCAAGACCCGGAAGTGCAATCCAATACAGCAGGCGATGCGTATCTTAACCAGCGTGTGGTAACTTTAGGGCTGCAAATCGGATTCTGATTCATTGTTCTTTATTAAGTAAAAAATATGACAAGAATAGCTTTTTTCTTATGCTGTATATCGGTTTTGTGGTTTGGTAATACGGAAAGAGTACAAGCCGCCGTTGCTGTAAAGAATCAGTTACCGGAAGAAGTTACAGACGTAGATACAGCTTATGCGGTTTACTTAATTCAAAACGGCATGCATAAAAATTTTATGCAGGTTGCAGGAAATATTCTTTATAACGAAAAATATAGTGATGGCAGTAAAATAGTTCTGAATAAAACTGAATATTATAAAGATAAAATTGCAGGATGGCAGCAATGGTATGTGATTTACAATAAAACGGAAGATGGTAAAAAATATTATTACATCCGAAATGTTTTTAGTGGTAAGTTGCTGAAAGCACCTGATAACGGAACACAATTGCAACAATATTTCAAGTCAGATTCGTTGGCAGATGAAGAACTCTGGCAAATTAAACGTGTTGGCGCTACCGGTAAATTTTATATCATCAATAAAAAAACAAACCTTGCACTGAGTAGTTCCGATGCTTCGGCTGATAATATTCCTGTGGTTCTCAAAACGATAAAAAATAACGAAAACCAATTATGGTCATTTATGCCCCAATCTGCAGTTACTTATCGTGATGACGAAGTCGTAAAATTTTTCAACCGCAATAATAAAGCGCTCGGTTCAGTCGCATTTGACGAAGGAATGTCTATTCCTTTAAGCTACGGAGCGAACAAGGGAAAAGTGTTGTGGGTAACGCAGGATGCATGGGACGGCGAATCATTGCAGCTTAATAATAAATTTAAGTGTACCGATTATTTTCATTACAGAAACTCCGTGATGATACAACCTTCGGTGGATGATTGGAATCCCAATCACACGTTAAACATAATTCGTGAAGGCAGTCTGCAACATCGCCCCAAACAGATATGCGACGTGATGCCCCATTCGGAATTTGCATGGCCTTCAGCCGGCGTTGAAATAAGAAATCATGTATATCTGCAATGTGGGGAAGGAGACGGGCTGATATTTAAAAGACAGTCTTTGTATGATTTGACCGAGAGCGAAGGTCATTTATGGAAAGTGAAACGAACTGTTCCCGAAGGTTTGAAAAACGACTCTTTGATTAATTATGCAGCAGGAATGGTCAAACAAAATGACGGGTATGTCTATGTCTTCGGCACTATGGGAAAAGATTTTGGATATAAACTGAATGTGTACGTAGCGCGGTTCCCTGTTGGAAAGCCGCAATTATGGACATTTTGGAACGGGTCTTCGTGGACTTCGACACCTGTACCGGAAGATTCGGCAAGAGTAGCTGCCGGGCTGGGAACTGCTTCAATAGCGTATGTGCATCACAAATATGTAATGATAACAATGGATCAGGGGTTTAACTGCGAAGAAGAAAGAAATATTTATGCTGCCGTTTCCGACAGCCCGACAGGACCTTTCGGTGCACGCAAAAAGGTTTATTCTATTTGTGAATATATGTATGGCAGCTATGCAAGATATTATACTGTTGCGGTTCATCCTGAATTTGATAATGGTCACAATGAATTGTTGGTTACCTATTGTTTGAATTTTTCCGGCTGCGGCGTAAAGGATTGTAAAGATGGTTATTTAGACCCGTATTTTTATCGTGTAAAAGGAATACGGATTCCTTACTCTCAAATCGGTTTGTAAAACAATTTTGTAAATTTTAATTGTAAATTCTTATGAAAAGAATAAGTCTGTATATTCTCATATTATCAGCTGCGTCTTGCAGCCTCAAAAATGAATATGGCATTGCACCATATCACAGACCCGTTGATACGGCTTCAAACAACGATTCAACTGTTGATATTCGTAACGATACTACCATATTAAAGCAGATACAAAATACAGGTCAATGGGATGCTTCTGTGCAGGCTTATGAAGATTTGCAATACGATGCATATCTGACACGTTATTCCGGCTGGAACGGCGGCGACGGTAATTATTCCCATGTTATTAATGATACTACTACGCTGTGGACTTTTCAGGACAGCTTTATCGGTACCATAGATAATACGCGTAATCGCGACCCGGCTTTGAACAAGTTTGTAAGAAATGCAGCCGCTTTGCAGTATAACAAATCCCTTCAAAGTTTTGTTCAGTTAAATCAGGGAACGCTCAATAACAGTAAGACTTGGCTCATGTACGACAATCTGGAATCCAACGATACCAAAGAGCTTTACTGGGCGGGAGACGGACACGTCGTGAACGGAAAGTTTCAGCTTTTACTGGGGCATTTGGTATATAATAATTCCGGCGGCTTAGACCATCCGGGTACGGATTTGGCTGTTTTCAGCATTCCCGATATGGCTTTGGAGCAGGTAATAAAAAATAAAGTAAACGGCGATATAAGCTATGATGCAGGTATTTTTGATGACGACGACGGCTATACCTACATTTACGGAAACACTCAGAATTTTTTAGCTTACGATTTACACATTGCTCGTGCGCCTGATCATGACTTAACTGCCAATTGGCAATTTCTTACGGCTAACGGCTGGGCAGATAATCCCGATAATTATACGGTGTTGGAAGATGCGCAAACGCTGCCCAATATCATCAAGAAAAACAATAAATATTATATGATTAGTCAGGGAGCTGTGTACGGACATCAGATTTATCTTTGGGAGTCCAACAGTCCGACAGGTCCGTTTACAAACAGAAGAACCATCTATTACATTCCCGATTTTAGTTGGGGCGTTACCTACAATACTACGCTTCATCAATCACTGTCCACGCAAGGCGAATTAGTGATTGCGTATAATACCAATCCCAACGATTTCGCGGCAAACTTTAATGCGCCCGGCAGCGCCGACCTCTACAGACCGCATTTTGTAAGATTATATAATTGGGAATAATAAAATAAGAAACATAAGAAAGCATGGTAAGTATTTTGAAGAAGAGGAAATTTTTTCTGATATTTTATATATACGGTCTTATAAGTTTTAAAGCAGGCGCGCAAAACACAGATTATGCGAAAAAGGTCAATACGCTTATCGGAACGGAAGCCGGCGGAAATACTTATCCCGGTGCTACTTATCCGTTTGGGATGGTGCAGTTTACGAGACCTTATTTTTCAACATTGCAGGGTTTTGGCATTAATCAGTTGAGCGGCGCGGGCTGCGACCACATGGGTAATTTTCCGGTTCTTCCTTTAAACGGAAGGCTGAATGTTTCGCCCGATGATATTGTTCATCTCAGAACAACTATTTCAAAAGAATCGGGAACAGCGGGTTATTATAAAGCAACCGTCAATGATAACATATTGGCGGAACTGACTGTTACCAAGCGCACGGGCATGGCAAAATTTTCCTATCCTGCAAACAGCGAAAATGGAACGGTCATTATCGGCGGTGGCGTTGCATCTACGCCCACAACAGCTTCTGCCGTTGTTATTACAAGCCCGCATTCATGCGAGGGTTATTCGTACGGCGGTTCTTTCTGCGGTATATCAACGCCGTATAAAGTTTATTTCGCTGCGGAGTTTGATGCAGATGCCATCAACTTCGGTACATGGAAAGATAAAAAAATAACGGATAGCGCTTCTTTTGTCGAAGGCGCACATTCGGGACTTTATTTTGTGTTTAACCTAAACAAGACACACGTTATCAAATACAAAATAGGCGTGTCTTATGTTTCCGTAAGTAATGCAAAGGAAAATCTTCGCAAGGAAAACGCAGGATGGAATTTTGAATCAGTAAAGAACAACGCACAAAGCGAATGGAACAAATATTTATCCGAGATAGAAGTGAAAGATAAAGACAGCATTCACGTACAACAATTTTATACGCACTTATATCACGCATTAATTCATCCGAATATTTGTAACGATGTAAATGGCGAGTACATGGGCGCGGATGATAAAATTCATACAACAGTTCCTGCACATTCACAATATACTTCTTTCAGTAATTGGGACACTTACAGAACACAAATACAATTGCTCAGTATGCTCGAACCGGATATTGCTTCGGATGTAGTTTCTTCTTTAAAAGATTTTGCAGAACAATCGGGCGGCGGCTTCCCGCGTTGGGTGTTGGCAAATGTTGAAACAGGCATTATGCAAGGCGACCCAACTTCCGTTCTCGTTGCAAACGCTTATGCCTTCGGTGCAAGAAACTATGATACAAAATCTTTACTCAATATTATGCGTCATGGCGCGGAAGACAGTACCGCGCATTCGCAAAAAGAATTGACGAGACCGGGACTGAAACAATATCTGGAAAAAGGATTTTATAATGCATCCATTCAATTGGAATATAACAGTGCCGATTTTGCTGTTTCGCGTTTCGCATCCGATGCATGCGACGACCCTTATGTGAGCGCATGGTACGAAAGTCGCGCACAGGGTTGGAAGCATTTGTATAATCCTGAAAGAAAATGGTTGCAATCGCGCAATGCCGACGGCAGTTGGAAACGCTATGATGAAGACTGGCGCGAAGCCACGTATAAAAATTATTTCTGGATGGTTCCTTTTAATTTAAAGGCATTAATCGATACTATTGGCGGACAGAAAGTTGCCGAACAAAGATTGGATGAATTGTTTACAAGACTGGATGCTAATTACGGACAGGATTGGTTTGCCGCAGGTAATGAACCGGATTTTCAAATACCTTGGATATACAATTGGGCAGGCGCGCCGTACAAAACACAACAAGTCGTCAACAGAATAATTAAGGAAGAATATTTCGACAAGCCCGACGGATTACCCGGCAACGACGATTTAGGAACAATGGGCGCTTTTTATGTGTTTAGTTGTTTGGGTATTTATCCTGAAATTCCGGGCGTGGGCGGTTTTTCTATTAACAGTCCGTTCTTTTCGTCGGCGGTTATTCATTTAAAGAGCGGCGATGTAAAAATTACCGGCGGCAACGAAGACAAACCGTTTATCAGAAAAATGAAAATAGACGGCAAAGAATATAATAGCACATGGCTTCCTCTGAATTTGATAAAAAACGGCTGTGACATTAACTTTGAACTTGGCGGCAAGCCCGATAAAGCTTGGGGAACTTCCGTACCTCCGCCGTCTTTTAACTAATATTGCAAAAAAATACGAACCATGCAGAAGAGCGTTCTCAGTCTTATTTCATTGTGCTTGTTTTTTCAATGCGCGTTTGCACAGCAATCATTGCCGTCTTGGTGTCTCGGACCCTTTGTGCGTCCTGATAATGTTAATCCGGTTATTACGCCTGATTCTGCTGAATTTTTCGACCCGATGTCAGAAAGTGTTATCAATTGGGAAGTGAGCGACGTGTTTAATCCCGCAGCAGTAGTTAAAGACGGAAAGATAAACATTTTGTATCGCGCAGAAGATAACAGTGCAGTCGGCATCGGCAGTCGCACATCAAGAATCGGTTTAGCCGAAACAACCGACGGCATACATTTGAAACGCCATAAAAAGCCTGTATTATTCCCCGCTGATGATAATGAAAAAGAGCACGAATGGCGCGGCGGTTGCGAAGACCCGCGAGTTGCTGTTACAGAAGACGGAACTTACCTGATGCTTTATACGCAATGGAACAGAAAAGTGCCGCGCCTTGCTGCAGCTTTATCGAAAGACTTAGTTCATTGGAAAAAATACGGTCCCGTATTTCGTACTGCGCTCAACGGCAAGTATTATAATATGGCTACAAAATCTGCATCGATTCTTACAAAAGCAGTTAACGGAAAATTAGAGATAACAAAAATCAACGGGAAATACCGGATGTATTGGGGCGAACAACACGTTTATGCCGCAACTTCGGATGACTTGGTAAACTGGACTCCTTTGGAAAATGCAGACGGCAGTTTGAAAGAATTGGCTTCCCCGCGAAAAGGTTATTTTGACAGTCAGCTTACGGAGTGCGGTCCGCCGGCGGTTCTAACGGATAAAGGAATTGTACTGCTGTACAACGGAAAAAATGCAGCAGGCGAACAAGGCGATAAGCATTATACGGCAGGCGCATATTGTGCAGGACAAATATTGTTCGACGCAAAAGAGCCGACTAAAATATTAGAACGCCTTGACCAACCGTTTTTCAAGCCTGAAGCTGAATTTGAAAAAAGCGGGCAATATCCAGCAGGAACTGTTTTTGTGGAAGGTCTTGTTTTGTATCATCACAAGTTGTTTTTGTATTATGGCTGCGCCGATTCAAGAGTGGCAGTGGCTGTCTCTTCGGTTAATCAAAGCATATTGGACAGATAATAAGTCAGAGAAAAAATGAACTTGTTGGCAAATAAGTATTGCCTTTCTTAAGTTAAGTATAATAAAGAATTTATTATGAAATGCTCATCAGTCTTCGTCATATCCCGATCGATGAAATGTGGCAAAGTGGAATTCATCTGACAATTAAAAACAATAAACAGATTAAATAATTTTTTATGAGAGGCATACAAAAGTCGGTTAGGCGTTTTCTTTTATGTTGCTTACGCTGTTACATTGATATTGTCTTCTGTAACTGCTCAACAACAGCACAACCGACAAGAACAAAAACTTTTATCCTTTAATGATTTAATACAATTTCAACGATAATTATTTTTCCTTGATGCTTTGTATTTTCGATGCCTTCATAGGACTTCGAATGACAAGCCAAAACTTGGGAAGATTTAAATTTCATATTTTTGGAATGTCTCGCATCAAAATAATTATGTATGGCAAATCAAAACAGAGAAGATATCCGGGAACATAAAATTCCTGTGGTAGAAAAAAAGTATCATCTGTTATTCGGTTTTCTGACTTCTATTTTTTTTATATGGGGTTTTTCATTGACGATGATGGATGTTTTAAATAAGCATTTCCAGACTGTATTGAATATTTCCAAATCCCGCTCGTCAATGATACAATTATCAACGTTTGGAGCTTATGCCATTGCGGCATTACCGGTAGGTTTTTTTATGAAAAAATTCGGGTATAAGCCGGGGATTTTTTTAGGCTTGTTTCTTTTTGCTGCCGGCGCTTTTCTATTTATACCCGCTGCAAACGGGGTGTCTTTCAATCTTTTCAGGATTGCCATTTTTGTGCTGGCTTGCGGCATGGCTACGCTTGAAACGGTTGCTCATCCTTTTATTGCGTCGCTGGGCAACCAGCAAACAAGTGATATCCGCATCAATTTTGCACAATCTTTCAATGGCTTTGGCGGCGTTATCGGTCCGATTATAGGAAGCTATTTTCTGCTCAATTCGGAACGCCAACACCTTAATGATTTAGTCGCTGTACGGCAACTTTACATTATAATAGGATGTTTTATCTGCCTGATTGCTTTTGTTTTCTTTTTAATTGCTGTACCAAAATCAGTGCTTCATCAAAATCCGGAAGCAAGCGTGGATACTCGTTCTTCAGGTTTCGGAACAATAAAAGCATTGTTTCAGAAAAAACATTTTTTATTCTCTATTCTTGCGCAATTTTTTAACGTGGCTGCACAAGCGGGAACCTGGGCATATTTTCTTAACTACGGTCATGAAGTAATGAATTTTACGGATGAAAGAAGTGGTTATTTTTTTTCGTTCAGCATTGTTTTATTGGTGTTGGGGCGTTTTCTGGGTACATTTCTAATGCGCTATATTGCTCCTTATAAGCTGTTGGCGTTTTTTTCATTTTGCAATATTCTCATGTGTATTCTGGTCGCACAGGGATTTGGCTGGGTTTCATTTACGGCGCTTATTTTAATCAATTTCTTTTTCAGCATTATGTATCCTACTATATTCAGTCTCGGGCTGAAAGACTTAGGCAAGCAGACTGAACAGGCATCATCATTTATTGTTTTAGGTTTTATCGGCGGTGCTGTATTTCCGCCATTAATGGGATTCATTGCCAATAAAGATACGGCTATGGCTTATTATCTTCCTATTATATGTTACATTGTTATAATGATATTCGGAATAAAATATCCAAGCTTAAATAAATCTTTCAAGAATACTTTTTCTCAAAAATAATTTTTGCATAAACAGATGAAATGCCCATAAGCGCGCTGCACATCCAAAGCGATGATTATTTCAAGGCATTCCATCTGACAATTAAAAAACAATAAAAATTAACAGATGAAAAAACTCTCTATTGCTGATATCGCAGCCCAATTGAACGTCTCAAAAACTGTGGTATCCTTTATCTTAAATAACCGCGCAGCGGAACAAAGAATCAGCGACGAACTGGTGCAGCGGGTACAAAGCTTTATTAAAGAAGTAGGATATAAACCGAATCCGATCGCAAAGAGTTTGCGGACAGGGAAGACAAATATTATAGCGTTAATGGTCGAGAACATTGCCGACCCTTTCTTCGCATCTGTAGCAAGATTGATAGAGAACAGCGCTTATAAAAGCGGATACAAAATAATTTATTGCAGTACGGATAACGATACTGAAAAAACGAAAGAATTATTGACGATGTTCAGGGAGCGCAGTGTTGACGGATATGTTATTGCTCCGCCCGAAGGGATTCAGGAAGAAATCCAATCTTTGGTTGATGAAGGCACGCCGGTTGTTTTTTTTGACAGGCACCTGCCCAACGTCCATACGGATGTTATAGAAATAGACAATCAGGAAAGCACATATAAGGCAACCAATCATTTGATAAGCAAAGGATATAAAAACATCGCCTTTATTACTTTTTCATCAAAGCTTACCCAAATGAAATCGAGGTTGGCAGGATACAAACAGGCAATCAATGCCGCAGGGTTAAACACATATATCAAGCAAATTGTCTTTGACCAGAATGAAGATAATATCGTAAACCCGATAATTGATTTTTTGAAAAGCAATCAAAATTTGGATGCTGTTCTTTTTGGCGCTTTGCAGGCGGGAACAAACGGGTTGAAAGCTATACGACATTTGGAATACAAAATCCCCGATGACATTGCCGTTATATCTTTTGACGACTGCGATGTATTCAATCTTTATTCTCCTTCCATAACAGCAATCTCTCAGCCGATAGATAAGATTGCGGATTCAACAATTAATTTGCTGTTAAAGCGACTGAACGCCTCAACGCAGAAGCAACAAAAAATAGTCATCAAAACAAATACGGTTTTTAGGAAGTCTGTGAAATAGACTAAGCATATGGCAAGATGCATTATCGGCTCACAGACCTGTTGTTCTTTTTGAATGGTTGTGGAATAGCATAACCAAAAGACGCTCCTTCAAAGGTTCTTATATTTTTTCTTGCGAATCATGCTGAGAAAAACGGGCGTGATACCGAGATAAGAAGCGATATGTTTTTGGGAAATCCGTTGCTCCAAACCGGGATATTGCCTGCGAAAAAGTTCGTAACATTCTTCGGCAGGCATTGATAAATTGGACGTAATGCGATGCTGATACAAATTGAATCCGTTTTGAATTAATATGCGAAAGAAGCGTTCGAGCTTTGGAACTTCGACATATAATTGTTCCAAATCTGTATAGCTGAAATAAAAAACTTCTGTGTTTTCCAACGCGGCAATGGCGTAAAACGCAGGCATTTGTTCCGAGAAACTCACAATATCGGCAAGCCACCAATTTTCGGGGCAGAACAGAATATTGTGTTCTGCATTTTCAGCATCTTTATGAAAAATGCGCAGGCAACCTTGAATGATAAGGATATTATACCAATGATAGATGTTCGCATAATTGATCCGGGTGCGGCAGGAACTGCGGGTACATCGGAACCCTATCAACAGCCAACGCTTTAACATACAAGTTTCGTTCGATTGTTTGCCTAATCGCAAACTTTTGCAAAATGATAAACACATATTTTTTGTGTCATTGTTTTATCTTGCTTGCCCATAATAAGTTCGTAATGATAAATGATATAAATTTTTATGAAAAATCTACGATTCATCTTTAGCATTATTATATTTTCTGTCTGCACATTTTATACATTGTGTGGCAATCTGTTGTTGGCGCAATCCAAGCAATACAACATATCTGATTATGGCGCGGTTGGCGATGGTACCACGCTAAACACGGAAACGATACAAAGTGTAATTGATAAAGCCGGCACTGACGGCGGGGGCACCGTAATAATTCCCGCAGGAAAATTTCTGACCGGTATGCTTGTGATGAAAAGCAACGTAGAATTGCATTTGGAAAAAGATGCGGTTTTATTAGGTAGTACGAATCCGTTTGACTATCATACAATTGATATGAAAGAGCTTCCGGAAAGCCCAAAGAAGGATGACAATTCTCCTTTGGCGCTTTTGATAGCTTACCGTGCCGATAATGTATCCATAACAGGCAGCGGAACGATTGACGGGCAAGGAACTCAATTAGCTTTGAACATAGACAGCTTATATCATCTCGGCCTTATCAAAGACCCGAACTATTCTTCCTGGGGAAATAGGCCGAATGAAAAAGTAAGGCCAAAATTGTTCCTTTTCGCGCTTTGTAAAAATGTAAATATCGAGGATGCAACGTTGAAAAGCCCCGCTTGCTGGGGATTGTCATTTGAATTGTGTAATCATCTTACGTTAAATAAGATTCATATAGTTAATCGTGCATTTTGGAACAATGACGGTACAGATATTACTGATTGTAGGAACGTGCGCATTACCAATTGCAACATTAATTCGGCAGATGACGGTATCTGTTTAAAATCTTATTATCCCGGTTACTGTGATGATTCTTTTTATATCTCGAATTGCACAATTCGCTCAGGTGCGAGTGCTATCAAGTTTGGAACGGCTTCATTCGGCGGATTTAAAAATATTACCATTGATAACATCAAAGTATTTGATACTTACCGATCTGCGCTTGCGATAGAATCCGTTGACGGAGGCGATATTGAAAACATTAAGGCAACAAATATCACGGCAGTAAATACGGGCAATGCCATTTTCATTCGTTTGGGCAACAGAGTGAGAAAAGAACCGGGACAAATAAAGAACGTTTATATCGGAAATGTAAAAGTTCAGATTCCATTTGGCAGACCTGATATTGATTATGACCTTAGGGCAGAAGAACCTGCATATCACAATCCGTTTGCATCTTCCATCACGGGTATTCCGAATCGTGACGTAAAAGACATTACACTTGAAAATATTGAGATTACTTATCCCGGAAGGGCGTCGAAAGCGCAAGCGTATTTTCCTTTATGGAGGTTGAAAGATTTTCCTGAAAAGATAAATAGTTATCCCGAATTTTCCATGTTCGGCGAAATGCCGTCATGGGGGTTTTATGTTCGCCACGCCGAAGGAATTACCTTGAAAAATATTGTGTTGAAATTGGATAATGATGATTTCCGTCCGGCTTTTGTTTTCGATGATGTAAAAGAAATTGATATGGATAAAATCACGCTTCCATCCGATTATCAAAACAATCAGATTGTTGTAAAAGACTGTAAAGAAATTCAACTGAAAGAATCTGGACAAATAAGTGTAAAGGAGATTCAATAGGTGTTCAAAGTTATTTGAGATAATTATAGGAAAGTAGTAAAAAAATAGCTTTTTGATTTTTAATGTATCATAATTCCATTATTACATGAATAAAAGTGTCATCATATTGCCCTGTTTTCTTTTTCTTATAATATTTTGTGATGCGCAAAAAATCAATCGAGAACAGGTCATACACCGCCATGATATTTATTTAAGCAAAGCCGGCACTTTATCTTCCATAACATTAGGCAATGGAGAATTTGCATTTACCGCCGATGTAACGGGCTTACAAACTTTTTATAAATACTATGCGCACGGCGTTCCGCTTGGAACTGAGTCTGAATGGGGATGGCATTCTTTTCCGAACAATAAAAATCTCACAATTAATCAAACATATAAATACTATAATGTAAACGGTAAAAAGAATGTTCCATATTCCGTACAATCGAATGAAACGAAAGATGCTGTTGAATATTTTCGTGTAAATCCGCACAGGCTGCAATTAGGCAATATCGGCTTTGTTTTTTTGATGAAGAATGGCGATACTGCGACATTGGATGATATAAAAAATATAACGCAGCATCTTAATCTCTATTCGGGTATATTGGAAAGCCAATTCACGGTCGATAACGAGCCTGTGAAAGTTACGACCGTTGCAAATCAAAAAACAGACGGTATTTCTTTTTCCGTAGAATCCCCGTTAATAAAGCTTCACAGGCTTTTTATCCGTATTGCATTTCCCTATCCTACAGGCGATTTTTCCGATGCCGGAACTTATTTTTCCGATACAGCTTCACATCAGTCGGTTTATTATGCTAATAATAGTAATAGCGGCTATTTCAAACATATTTTAGATACTACACATTATTATGTAAGCACAAGTTGGAATCAAAAAGTTTTAATTGATTCTTTAAAGAAAAATTTTTTCTATATCAAGCCGATTGGAAATTCAAATCATTTCGAAGCAAGCTTAGTATTTAGTCCGACCGAAAAAGATAATAAAGCAACATTTGAAAGAATAAAAGAGGACAACGTAACTGCCTGGAAAAAGTTTTGGGAATCGGGCGGCGCCATAGATTTTTCGGGAAGTAGGGACAAGCGTGCATTTGAATTGGAGCGCCGGATTATTCTTTCCGAATATTTAACTAAAGCCCAGTGTGCAGGGCATTATCCACCACAGGAAACAGGATTGACTTATAACAGTTGGTACGGCAAACCTCATTTGGAAATGTATTGGTGGCATGCTGCACACTTTGCGTTATGGGGACGCCCCGAATTGTTAGAAAAGAGTTTTGATTGGTACATCAAAGCGGCTGATAAAGCGAGAGCGATTGCGAAACGGCAAGGTTTTGAGGGCGTTCGCTGGCAAAAGATGACCGACCCGCAAGGAGATGAATCTCCCGCATCGGTTGGGAATTTTCTGATATGGCAACAACCGCATTTCATATATCTCGCAGAGTTATTATACAGGACAATGCAGGATAAGCACACAATTCTTGATAAATATAAAAACCTTGTTTACCAAACGGCAGATTTCATGGCATCCTTTGCCGCGTACGATTCCGCAACGCATCATTACAATTTAGGCAAAGGATTAATACCTGCACAGGAATGGTTTAACCCGCTTGAAACATATAATCCGCCTTATGAATTGGCTTACTGGAGCTGGGCTTTAAAGGTAGCGCAGGAATGGAGAGCCAGAAGCGGAATGCCGCGTAATAAAAAATGGGACGATGTTATTAATAAATTATCGCCGTTGCCCCAGAGAGACGGTTTGTATTTAGCCGCAGCAAATGCAACAGACAGCTACAGTCCGCAAAGCCGTTATACCAACGACCATCCTGCTGTGTTAGCCGCATTAGCAACTATTCCTGTTTCTGACGGGTTGGATACTGCTATAATGCATCGTACCTTTGATACAGTAAATAAAACCTGGCATTGGGAAACCACTTGGGGTTGGGATTATCCGATGATGGCAATGACCGCAACTCGCCTGAATTTAAAGAATGAAGCCGTTGATATGTTGATGAGGAATGTTCAAAAAAATACTTATCTGCCGAACGGAAATAATTACCAGAATAATGATTTGACAATTTATCTGCCGGGAAACGGCGGACTTCTTTCCGCAATTGCACTAATGTGCGCAGGTTATGATGGATGCAAGATTATAACTCCCGGATTTAATACAAAAACATGGCACGTGAAATGGGAAGGATTAAATCCGATGCCGTAACTAAAATTATTCAAGTTGCATAAATTTCTTAAAACTTAAGGATGATTTTTTCTCATAAGATATTTGGAAGTTTTTTATCATTATTATTTGCATTGATTACAGCAGTAGATGCAAACGCACAGAGTGCAGCCATTCCGACAGATTTACGTGTAGACCTTTTGCAGAATACAGATAAAGTATGGAAAAACGGCTTTGAAGTCAAAGAAAGTTTAGAACAGGCGAGTAAGATGAATGATTGCCAAACTGCCCGTATCACAAGTTCTGAGCCTTGGTTCTCATGGATGATGAACAGTGATAAACAAGGCGCTTGTCAAACAGCGTATCAAGTATTGGTAGCATCTTCTGCACGGAAACTCAAACATGGTATTGGAAATGTATGGAATTCCGGCAAAATAATTTCTAACCTGCAATCGGGAATTCCATATAACGGAAAGAAGCTATTGCCGAATACGGTTTATTATTGGAAAGTAAAAATATGGGACAATACCGGTTCGTCATCGGAGTTCTCAAAAACATCTTCATTTCTTACAGACAGCATATTAAAGCCTTATCAAACGCCTTATACACCGATAGTAAAATCGGTGCAGCAACCATTCCTCAGGAAACGGCTGAACAGCGGCAACGAGCTTTACGATTTTGGGAAAGATGCGTTCGGTCAATTGAGACTATTGGTAAAGGCAAAGGACGAACAAGACACATTGCGCATTTACGTGGGCGAAGCGGTTGACCAAAGCGGAAGTGTGGATAGAAAACCAAAGGGCGAAATTCGTTACAGACAATTGATTCTTCCCTTAAAAAAAGGGAAACATTACTATTTCCCGGCGTTTGCACCAAACAAACTTAATACAGGACCCAGAGCCATACACATGCCTGAATATATTGGAGAAGTAATGCCTTTTAGATATGTAGAAACAGAAAATAATGCGAACGTTAAAATTATTAAATCACAGCGTTATGCAGTCAACTACATTTTTAATGATACTGCCACTGAATTTGAAAGCTCGGATACAATACTGAATAAAGTGTGGGATTTGTGTAAATACACGATGAAAGCCACAAGTTTTACAGGTTTGTATATTGACGGCGACAGAGAACGTACGCCTTATGAAGCCGATGCGCTCATTAACCAGCTATCATATTACGCATCGGATGCGGAATATAACATAGCCAAGCGCTCTATGGAATATCTTGTTTATCATGCCACATGGCCCACAGAATGGTCATTACAAAATTTGTTGATTGCATGGAATGATTATATGTATTCAGGCGATATACGTGCGGTAGAAAATATTTATGAAGAATTAAAACCTAAAACATTGCTGGCATTGGCGCGTTCTGACGGGTTAATCAGCACACGAACAGGTAAACAGGACAGCAGTTTTGCCAGATCCCTTCACTTGATAAATTTTGACGGTAAAACAGCAATAAGAGATATTGTGGATTGGCCTCAAAAAGGCGGTGTAGGGTTAGCTCCGTCTGCACAAGGCGAAACCGATGGTTTTGTGTTTACTGATTACAATTCCGTGGTTAATGCGTTTCATTATCGGGCATTAGTCTGCATGCAGAATCTGGCAGCCGCCATAGGAAAAAAAGGAGATGCAGAATTTTATAAGAAAGAAGCAGAGAAAGTAAAACGAGCATTTCAGCACAGTTTTATTGATTCTGTTGCCGGAACTATAAAAGACGGAGAAGGAACAATGCACAGTTCTTTACATGCCAATATGATGGCACTTGCTTTTGGTTTGGTTCCCGATAAAAACAAGTCAAAAGTGCTTTCTTTCATTCAGTCAAGAGGAATGGCTTGCAGCGTGTACGGCGCACAGTTTTTGTTAGATGCTTTATACAGCGCTGATGATCCTGATTACGCATTGAAACTTTTAACCTCAATGGAGAAACGCAGCTGGTATAACATGATTCGCACAGGCGCAACTATGACAACCGAAGCCTGGGATATGGAGTTTAAAGGAAATGAAGATTGGGGACATGCTTGGGGCAGTGCACCGGCAAACATTATCGTCAGAAAACTCATGGGCGTAACGCCTTTGACACCCGCATTCGGTACCGTGCAGATAAAGCCACAACCCGGAACATTGAATCGTGCGACACTAA
Organism: Arachidicoccus sp. BS20; assembly: GCF_001659705.1. Classification (NCBI taxonomy): domain Bacteria; kingdom Pseudomonadati; phylum Bacteroidota; class Chitinophagia; order Chitinophagales; family Chitinophagaceae; genus Arachidicoccus; species Arachidicoccus ginsenosidimutans. The sequence continues at coordinate 2,285,487 of NZ_CP015971.1, read as the reverse complement.
AGGTTGCGACTTTAAGAGGACGTGTTGAAGTTTCTTTTAGTCAAAATGTAAAATCTTTTCATCTGGAGACTCGCTTACCGGCTAATACTCACGGTATAGTTTATTTGCCCCGCCACAGAACTTCTGATGAGCTTCTCCGAAACGGGAAAAGAATTGTTGCTATACCTGCCGGTAATTTTTGGCTAATCAAAAATGTAACACCCGGAAGAAATATTTGGCAGGTCAATTATAGATGATTTAATTTCAACTGATTTTCCAATAGCAAATAATCCCATGAAGGATTGAGCTATATTTTATTACATCATGAATCAATCATCTGACTTATTCATTCCCCTTGCTAAATGTCAATTAATTGGTAATAAGTATATCAGCAAAATAAAGTTAAATTTTATGTTAAAGAATATGTGTCAAGACCAGTAAAGAAAATATTCGGTATCATCGGATACAAAAGGCGCTTTAGAGCAGGGATACAAAAAGGCAAATCGCATAGTATCGGAAGCGCTGTCAAATAGTTCTTTTAAAATTGGAGGGATATACATCAAAAGAAATTGATCTTATTGTTGGCAGTTGCGAAATGAGTGTCAATAATTGGATTAACCATTTTGAAGCAGCCGGTATCGCTGGTCTGCAAACCCGTTCGGGACAAGGTCGGAAGCGGATTTTACAAGAAGAAGACATATCCATTGTCCGTTCAGCGATTGTCGCAAGCCCAAAAGATTATCGAAGAAAATATCGGCAGGACAATGAACTTGGTAACGTTGACGCGTTTTTTAAAACTCATCACTGCCGTTACAAACGAATAAGGAAGTGTTCAAAGGGTAAGTGCGACCTCGTTTATTATGAAGCCAAAGTAAAACAGTTACAACTGTTGGAACACAGAAGTACGAAGGCGAAATAGACTTGTATTATGGAGATGAGATACAAATATCCAAAGAGGGATATGTGCCTTTCGGATAGCAGTTTAAAGAAGAGAATATTGCCATTAAATCTTCCAAAAGCAGCCATATCAACTGTTTTGGAATATTATCGAGGGACAATCGCTTTGTTTATCAAACAACAAGTGAAAATATCAACTCCGATTTTGTAATAGAACAATTAGACCTTTTGTCATTGACCGTTCAAAAGCACACTGTAATTGTGTTGGACAATGCAAAAACCCATCAGTCAAAGAAATGAAAGCGATGCAAACTATTTGGGCAAAAGGGAATTTATTTATCTTCTTTCTTCCACCGTATCTACCACATCTGAATATTATTGAATGACTGTGGAAAGAAGTAAAAGCAAGATGGATTGCCCCCGAGGATTACGAGACACTGAACAACGCTTGTTCTACTCCGTTAAACTCATATTGAACGCCGTAGGCAAAGATTTACTCATCAACTTTAAACCTTTCCTAATTAATCTAATATAATTTTGAAAAAATACTTAAGTGTATTTTATTGCTACCAAATAGCCGGTCAATATACATTGCGAGATAACAACATAAAAATCCAGCGACACTGTAATCATCTAAATTATCCGTACTGTTCCGTTGAGGCTTTTGAGGTTGCTTGTATTGAATTTTTTACATTTAGGACAAAACCTACTCCATACACACTTTCGATGCTTAGGTAATTCGACACTTTTAATAGTTTACGCAATCTGCAAATAAATACATTCAAACTGCGCCCGAGAAAATAATCGTTCTCTCCCCAAAGGTGTACGAGAATATCTTCTCTTTTTAGTACCTGTCCCGGATGGTTGCACAGATACTCAAGAAGCTCAACCTCACGTACAGTAAGCATAGACTCGTGTTTGTCTCCAACATAAAGCTTAAACGAATTTTTTAGCAGCCTGATATCTCCGATAGAGATTTCAGAAGCTACTTCCACATTTTTGACCGGAAGGATATTTCGTTTCATAATATTTTTAATCCTTAATATCACTTCGTCTATATCAAAAGGCTTGCTGATATAATCGGCGGCTCCGATTTGTAGCCCCTGAATACGATCTGCTTTGTCGTTGCGTGCCGTTACAAAAAGAAATGGAATATTGCTGTCGATGTTTATTATTTTTTCAGCCAAATCAAATCCATCCATTCCTGGAAGTTGAACGTCTATGACCAATATATCAAAAGCATCGCTCTCTGTTTTGAAGAGTTCAAATGCACTTTCGCCATCCGTACACCAGGATACTTCAAATTTTGTACGCTCCAGATAACGTTTAACCACGTTGCCAAGGTCCAGCTGGTCTTCTACAAAAAGTATTTTCTGTTTCATTTTTGTTTATTTTATCAGTTTTTATTTTTAGTGTTTGGTATATAAATGATAAATCTGCTTCCGATTTTATCCTCGCTTTCTACTTTTATTTCCCATCCGTGCGCCCGTATTCCCTGCATGGTATAAAATAATCCCAGACCGAGTCCGCTTACTATTTTAAAATCTTTGTTTTTGTTTTGGTAAAACTTATTGAAAATGTGGTTTATTACTTTTTTGGGCATTCCTATGCCGTTGTCACTAATGGCTATTTCAATGTATTTTTCTAATACAGAAAGGCTTATATTTACCTTCTTGATAATGCTTTTATTGTATTTGATTGCATTCTCGATAATATTTACGAGCATGGTTGTAAACCGGAATTTATCGATTACTACTTTGGGATTTACTTCGCTTTTATTTAATGTAATCGAAACATTGTCATCCATGATGACTAATTGATAATCCTGGATTATTTCTTCAATTACATTGATGAGCAGATATTCTTTTTTGTTTAATGCGGCTTCATCTATAATGGCGATATCAATCACTTTGTCGAAAAGCGTTTTCAGCCTTTGTGATTGCCGGCTGATGATTTTGGTCAGGGAAAATATTTCTTCATTATTTATGATAATCTCTTCGTTTTCGAGATTCCTGTTTGCAACAATTATGGTGGACAGTGGCGTATTGAACTCATGCCTTATACTATTGACAAAATCGGTTTTCATTTCAGACAGCTTTTTCTGTTTGAGCCAATTGCGAAAAGTATAGAAATAGATAATGAACATTAATATAATCGAGAAGGTGGATAACAGGAAAACCGGAAGCATCCGGTAAATAATTACCATGTTCCTGTTTGGCGAGTCCACGAATAAACTAAAAGATAGTTCGTAAGTGTAATTTTCGGGGGCGCTTACGTCTAATGCGGAAATTAAATTTTGCTTATTTGGGGTATTCAGTTCGCCGGCAATAGCTATTCCTTCCGGCAGTTGAGCCGTATTATATTGAAAGTTCTCCTTTTCTCCGGCTATGTAAAGAGGCACATAATGACCTTTAGTAAATTGAACGCTGAATTTCGAAATGACCAAAAGATATCGAAGGTCCGTATCCAAATGGTTTTGGGTAACAATTATCTTAAAAAGACTGTCCATCGTGCTATGCAGCCTAAGGCTTCTGAAAATACTGTCGCACAATTTGTACTTCAAAGCATTAAATGCCGCTGTATCATTATTGTGTAAATATTCAAGGGTATGCATTCTTGGGTAAATGATACTGTCTATTACTTTTTGCGCTCCGGGATAGAGCTTGTCCTCGTGTATGCTGTTATAATATTGTTTATATATCAATTTTGATTCAGTGATGAAATACTGGTCGTTCTTCAATCTGTAGGTATTATATACCAGAAAAAATTGTACTGAGAATAGTATTAAAAAACTAACTATTGCAATGACTTTATATAAATGGATTGACCTTGGAGACATATTAATCTAAGTTGATTGAATAAAGATATTACTTGCATTTTTTTTAACAAAAAGATTAATCTTTTATTAATCTTCCGTTAATCTCTTGTTATCAACTTGCTATGTACTTGCTGAATAAATTTGCCTCTGTTATGAGTAAATCTTAATGACAGGTTAATTAACTGTCGCTAAATAATCCTAAATACTAAAAAAAAGTACAATTATGAATCAAAGGCTTCGATTCTTAACAAGAATTATTTTCATTTTTGCTATTGTGCTTATCGCCTCCAAATTGATTGCACAAAATAAACAGGCTAACAATTCGCGACAGCAAACGGTTATTACCGGAACTATTAAAGATGAACTGAACAATGTATTAAAAGGTGTTGAAGTCAGCAACCTGAATACAAATGAACACGTTTTGTCGGACAGTCTTGGCAAATTCCAGATAAATGCTGTAAAAGGAGATTCACTATCGGCTTCATATGTTGGTTATAATTCCTACAAATGGCAATTCTCCAATATAATAGATTATGCAATTGTTTTAACTCCTTCTGTAGGGAGTCTGAACGATGTCGCCATCGTAGGATATGGAAAGCAAAAAAAGATAACACTCGTAGGTGCGCAATCTTCAGTAAATGTCGAAGAGCTTAAGCAACCGGTGGCAAATCTAAACACGATGTTGGCTGGTCGCATCTCAGGTGTGGTCGGGGTCCAGCGTTCCGGACTACCCGGCAGTAACGCAGCGGATATATGGATTCGGGGCATCTCTACATTTGGCGATAACAGTGCAAGTCCGCTGGTAATTATTGATGGTGTGCAGGGACGAAGCGTTAATGACTTTGACCCTGAAGACGTTGAATCGTTTACCGTATTAAAAGATGCTTCTGCAACGGCTGTGTACGGAGCTTTGGGCGCGAATGGCGTCATCATTATTAATACCAAACGAGGTAAAGTGCAAAAAGTCAACCTGATGACCAATTACATGGAGGGTATAACTGCGTTTACCAAAAAGCAGAAGATGGCGGATGCCAAGACATATATGGAACTTAAAAATGAAGCGATGACGGCTTCAGGCGAAGATCCTTATTATTCTCAAGCTTATATCGACAGTACTTTATCGCCGACAGCCAATCATTACGTATATCCTGATGTAGATTGGCTTAATTTGTTGTTTAATAAAATTTCGCATAACCGCCGCCTCAACTTTAGCGCAACCGGCGGCTCTGAAAATACACAATACTATGCATCCGTTTCCTATTATGAAGAATCTTCATTGCTAAAAACCGATGGGTTGCAAAACTATGACGCAGGTACACGTTTTCAGCGATACAATTTTGTATCGAATGTAGATATGAAATGGTCAAAGACGACTAAATTTTCTTTAGGTATTACCGGCTATATAACGCAATCCAACCAGCCGGGAAATGGTGCTGCCAGTGCATTTGCCAGTGCAATGGATGCCAGCCCGGTTCGCATTCCTGCCATGTATCCCGGTAATTTGGTTGCAGGAGCGCCGGAGAATGGCGGAGCATCGCCTAATCCCTGGGCTAACATTACGCAAACCGGTTACCAGGAATCTTTCGGGTCTAAGATTGCCAGTACGGTTAAGCTGGAGCAGGATTTAAGTTTTTTGTTCAAAGGACTCTCAATAAACGGTCAATACACATTTGATACTTACAGTGCCAATAATGAAAGCCGTACCAAGCAAAGAAGCGTTTATTATCTCAATCAGGCTCAGCCATATAATGATGATGGTTCCTTGAACTTAGAACAGATAGTTTCAGGTTCTGAAATATTGGGCTATAGTTCCGGAAGTTCACAGGACAGGCAATTTTCCTTACAAGGGCAACTTTCCTGGCAAAGAAATTTTGGACTACACAGTATTAATTCAATGATTGTTTACAGCCAGTTAAGCCAGCCAAATCCGGCAGCCGGTAATTATCAAGATGCGATACCAACCCGTCAGCAAAATTATGCGGGCAGGGTAACTTATTCTTACAATGATAAATATTTAGCAGAATTTGATGCAGGATATACCGGTTCACAGGTATTCGCACCAGAAAACAGATATGGTTTTTTCCCCTCGGTAGGTATTGGCTGGGTGCTGTCCAATGAAAAGTTTTGGAAACCGCTTTCCAACGTGTTCCAGTTTTTCAAATTACGCTATTCAAATGGTTATTCCGGAGCTATCGGCGGAACACGGTTTGACTATATTTCTACTATAGATGCAGCATTGGGTATTCAGTTTGGAACACCGGCATATAATGTAAATTACGATGGACTGAATGTACGTCATTATGGAACAAATGTAAAATGGGCAAAATCGCATGACCAGGATGTGGGATTGGAGTTTAAAACATTTAATAATAATCTCTCATTCGTTATAGATTGGTTTCAAAAATACCGTACAGGAATTTTCTTAACAAGAGACAATTTCCCGGGCTTTGCCGGATTGCAATACCAGCCTGATGGTAATTATGGGATTACACTAAACAGAGGATTTGACGGGACTGTGGAATTATCGCCCATTTCACTCGGAAGCAAATCATCCATATCATTCAGAGGAACGTTTACTTATAACAGAGACAAATTATTGGAAAATGGCGCAGCGCCGTATGAAGAACCATATATGGACCCCCGCGGACAGGATATTAATAATGATTACGGGTACATAGCGGAAGGATTGTTTCAAAGCCAGGCTCAGATTGATAACCATGCCGACCAGACACCATTGGGTGGTAACCCTCGCCCCGGCGATATTAAGTATAAAGATTTGAACGGAGATGGGGTTATTAATGAATACGATGCTACATATATCGGACACGGAAGTACGCCCCCGTTAACCTTTGGCTTTGGCTTTAACTTCAATTACGGACACTTTTATTTAAGTGCTTTCTTTGAAGGAACACATGGAGCGGATATTATACTGGATGGCATTGGCAGAAGCCCATTCTTTGGTGCAGAAGACAACAATATATATGCTAACACTGTTGATAGGTGGACAGAAGAAAATCATGCGGTACATCCATTTTATCCGCGTCTTGGTTACGGCAATGTTGCTAATGCCAATAACAATATTAGCAGTACCTGGTGGAAGAGAGATGTTTCTTTTATACGGTTTAAAACATTGGATTTTGGCTATAACCTTCCAAATAAACTGTTTAAGCATAGCGGGTTTAAAGATGCCCGGATTTATTTTGACGGAGTAAATCTGCTGTATTGGAGTCCGTTTAAATTGTGGGATCCGGAAATGGGCACCGGAAGCGGAAATGCCTATCCAAATACACGCAATCTGGCTATAGGGTTACAATTACATTTTTAAAAAATGAATTATTCGAAATAATACTATTAAAATTTCTTAATTATGAAATATAAAATATATGGGTTAGCAACCTTTTTTTCAATTGTGTTTCTGTTATCTTCCTGTAAAAAGTTTTTGAATCAGGTTCCGGAAACGAACTTATCGGTTGATTCTCTGTTCTCAAGTCTTGAAAATACCAAGAGCTATTTGGCACAAGTCTATGCGAACATTCCCAATCCGTATGAAAATGATGGAAATAATTGGTATGGAGAAGACGGATACTATAATGTTATCTCTGACGAGGCAAATTGGTTTGCTCAAAATGGTTTTGCATCAAACAATTTTAATTTTAATACACTCTCTGCTTCTTATATAGGATTTGAGTTCCTATGGCCGGAATGGTATAAATGTATCAGGAACGCGACCGATTTTATTAACCGAATCGATGGTGCCAATCCTAATGAGGTTAACAAGTATCTGAAAACGCGGTTTAAGGCAGAGGCTCGTGCACTGCGGGCTATTTATTACTTCTGGTTGATACGGTTGTATGGTCCTGTTATTATTATTCCTGAACCATTATCTGTGAATGCTACAAACAGTGAATTGGCTTTACAAAGAACACCGTTCGACAGTTGCGTAAACTACATTGTTACACAATTGGACAGTGCATACGGAGAGTTACAATCGATAGCTTCTGTCCAGGATGTGACACAGCCGCTGGATGATGAGTATGGAAGAATTACCACGGGGATTTGTAAGGCATATAAAGAGCAAACATTGATGTTGGCAGCAAGCCCTTTGTTTAATGGGAATCCTGCATATACCTCTGTGTCCAATCTTGACGGTACTAAACTGTTTCCGCAGACTTACGACAAAAATAAATGGAAACAGGCAGCTGATGCTGCCAAAGAATTTATCGTGGATTTTGTACCCAATACTTATGACTTATTTACAGAGCAAGATACAAGTGCTTTTATGACAGCTTATAAGTCTTGCAGGGATGTAATCTCCACCGATTGGAATAAAGAGTGGATTTTCGGCAGGTCATACAGCAGTTTTGTAGGTACGTATCTGAATCATGCTACACCCATGCTGGTTGGATATGGTTCCAGTGTAACCAAAGGTGGTGGTTATCTGGCAGTAAATCAATCAATGGTAGATGCTTATTCTATGAGAAACGGACTACCGATAACGAACAGTAAATCCGGCTATCTTCCATCAGGCTTCTCTATGTTTAAAAGTCCTTTCGACATAAAGGAACGTAATACATTTAATCAATGGGTCAATCGTGAACCCAGGTTCTATGTGGGTGTTACTTATAATAACAGTTATTGGTTAAATCAGGGAGTGAGTGAAGATGAAGTAGTGGTTAATATGGAATACAGCGGTAATTCAGGTAAAGGGCAAAGCGAGCATAATTATTCATCTACAGGATATCTGGTGCGCAAGAATATAACTAAGGGCGACGCTAACAGAGGTTGGTGTTATCTGCGCCTTGCAGAGATATATTTAGACTACGCCGAAGCACTAAATGAATATGACCCCGGCAATCCGGACATCCTTAAATATGTCAATCTTATCAGGGCAAGAGCGGGTATTCCGCAATATGGCAGCGGTAGCGACATGATAACCGCACCGGTAGGACAAAGCGCTGTGAGAGATGCTATAAGGCATGAACGCCAGGTAGAATTGGCATTTGAAGAAGTAAGATACTTTGACCAACGCAGATGGCTGACCGCTGCTACAGACCTGAACCAGCCTGTGTATGGTATGAATGTAAACGGGAATGGAGATGATTTTTATAACAAAACATTGGTCAAGAATGTTTCTTTCGGGCAAAGGTGCTATTTATGGGCGATTCCAAGTTCGGAAATAAGAAAAGATTCCAAGCTGGTGCAAAACCCCGGATGGTAAAAAAATATTCAAATTAAAATATTCATCATGCAACATTTTTTTAAAGGAAGTAAGCTTACAAAAATAACTTCCGTATGCCTGGCGCTCATTACCGGAATATCTTTTACAGGATGTGTAAAATGGGATTCACTTACATCTCCCCGCGAAGGTATTATTTATATGTCTCAGGCAACTCCTGAAAAATCAGTATTGACAATTTATAAAGTTGATACAAGCAAAACAGTAACCTTCGGCGCATCGCTAAGCGGCTTTCAAACCGCATCCAGCGATATTAATGTAACTTTTGAAATAGATACAGACCTCATAAGCAAGTATAATGCAGATCATTCTTATCTCGATTATGATTTTGTGCCGTTGCCGCCGGATGCCTATACAGTTTCCGGTCTTACTTCAACTATTAAAAAAGGGCAGTCAGATACCGACCCCCTGTCGTTTACTATTGATACCAAGAAGTTGAACGGAAGCCTTGACTATTGTCTGCCGGTAAAAATAAAAAGTGTAAGTGAGGGTACAATAGATTCATCTATGCAGATTACTTATTTTTCAATAGATACCCTATATGTTCGCACGCGCGACGTTACTTCCATGGGGCAGTTGTTTGTCAGCAATGAAAATGATGATGGTCCGGATGCCACCGAAGGTTCTTCAAAACTGGTTGATAATGATATTACGACAAAATTTTTATCCTTCAATTTCAATCCTGATTTCTGGATGATGCTTGCCATGTCATCTCCTGTTAAAGTAGATGAATATACGCTTACATCCGGTAACGATTCGCCGGACAGAGACCCAATGAACTGGGAGTTGCAGGGGTCTGATGATGCCGGTCATTGGGTTACGCTGGATGTTCGCAACGGATATACTTTTTCAGACAGGCAGCAAACGGTTTCGTTCCCGCTGAACCATCCTGACGGTAATACTTATTTATTTTATCGGCTGTATGTAACTTCTACGGAAGGCGGCGATTCAGGGTTATTCCAAATGTCGGAATGGAGGCTGCTGCAATATTATTAGTGCTTAATTTATTATAAAAAACGGTAATTACTTTATAAATGAAGCCGTACAAGCAATGCGATAATGTTACCGCTCATTTTATTTAATAGTAAAAAAACAAAAAGTAAACGGATGAAAAATTGTAGAATTTTAAATATTATTTTTTTTACGGCATTTATTATTATGTCCTGTAAAAAAAGCGTTGCCGTAGTTGATAACAGCGGCGGTAATAAGAAAGATAGCACGGTTGCCGATACACCGCCTATTGATACAACTTCTGTAACCGGCATCCACACATACATACAAGGCGGCGATACATTAATCTTCCTTAATAATGACCCTGATTTTGACACATCAATGCGCACAAAGTATGTAAATGTATTTTTTATCGTTTATCCGGAAGAGGCTGCAAGATTTAATCCGGGTACGATAAAAAAGGTAACCTTCAGTGTAGATACTGCATATCACGACATTGCAGGTACGGCAAATGGTAAAGTAACATTTAATCCGGAATATTGTCGAAATAATCCCAATGATGTAGATGTAGTAACGCACGAAGTAATGCATATTGTACAAGCATATTCAGGAGATGGTCCCGGATGGCTTACCGAGGGTATTGCAGACTATGCCCGTTATACTTACGGTGTACACAACGCCGATATAGGCTGGACAGTGCAGCCTTATTCACTCACTAAGGATTATACAGCCGGCTACGGCGAGGCGGCACATTTTCTTCTGTGGCTGGAACAAAACAAGAATAAGCAAATCGTTGATATTTTAAACAACGCTATGTACCACTCCATCTATGCGCCGAGTGTGTGGCTTACCGCTACGGGCGAAACACTGGAGGAATTGTGGGCTGATTACGGTAAGAACCCTGCGCTTACGGAAGAAAAAACGCCTATCGGGGATGCGACTGATTTAACTGTAGGCAGTCAGATTTCCGTTACCCAGGAAAACCCGGATGGTTATGGAAGTCCCGAAAGTTCCTTTGAGCTTAATGATAATGATATAAAATCTAAATTCCTGCTTTACGGGTTTCAGCCGGGTTTGTCCATACGATTGAAACTAAAAACACCTGCTGTTGCCAATGCGTATGTAATGACGTCAGGTAATGATAATCCCGACAGAGACCCAAGTAACTGGTTGATATTGGCTTCTAAAGACAGTGCTAACTGGACGCTGCTTGACGGTCGTCCTAATGAAAGCTTTGCAGGAAGAAATACTACTAATAAATATACTTTTACTAACCAGGAAAGTTATCAATATTACATGCTGGTCATTAACAGCACAGCGGGAAGCGGCGATTTCCAATTAAGCGAATGGAGGATACTTCAGCAATAATTCAGGTACCGGTTGAAGATTATATGTATTTTTAACCACAGGTAATTCTGTGGTTAATTGTCTTCGTTCTTTATCTGTAACTCACGAACCATGGTGCAGCCCATTTTTATCTTCCATTGATTAAAGAAAAATTTTAAACAATGAGACCTTTTATATCATTTTTTGCTATAGGCATCGGATGTGTTTTACATTCGTTTGCACAGCCCAAAGTAATCATGAAAACGCCGTTTACCGATGCGGCTAAAGAAGCCGTTGTTCCTTTCCCTGAATATCCGCGTCCGCAACTGGAACGTAATGATTGGATGAACCTGAACGGTAAATGGGAATACATCGGTGGAAAAAATGCGCCCGATGCAACAAAGGCAACAGCCGTTCCCATATTTGATAAGCCGGAAACCATCACAGTTCCATATCCGCCCGAATCTTATTTGTCAGGCATTCAAAGAAACCTCGAAATAAACATGTGGTACAGGCGCACGTTTACCTTGCCATCTTCCTACGAGGGCAGGCATGTGCTGGTAAATTTCGGCGCTTCGGATTACCGAACGGTTGTATTTATCAATAATAAAAAAGCGGGTATGCATATTGGTGGTTATGATGCTTTCAGTTTTGATATTACACAGTATTTGCAAAAAGGGAATAACACGATTGCCGTAGGCGTGCAGGATAAAAATGACGGTCATTCCGTATCGGGTAAGAACAGTCCGCGTGGCGGCGATTATACCTATACTTCCGGTATTTGGCAAACCGTATGGTTAGAACCTGTTTCGGAAAATTATATCCAAAGTATTCGTTTAACGCCTGATGTTGCAAACAAAAAACTTTTGGTAAAAGTTATCACGAACATTGATGCTTCCGTTGTAGCTGTTGCCTCTGCCCACGGTAAAGAAATTGCCTCGGCTGACAGAAAAACCAACCATGAATTTTCAATCAATATAAAAGATCCGATTCTTTGGTCGCCGGAAAATCCTTTTTTATACGATTTAAAAATCCGGTTAAAAGATAAGTCAGGAAAAACAACGGACGAAGTCGGCAGCTATTTTGGTATGCGTTCAGTTACATTAGGAACCGTGAACGGCGTAAAAAGACCGTTGTTAAACGGAAAGTTCGTTTTGCAATTAGGATTGCTCGACCAAGGCTATTGGCCGGACGGAATTTATACCGCGCCTACCGATGAGGCTTTAAAATTTGATATTGAAGAAAGTAAGAAAGCAGGTTTTAATCTCATTCGTAAACACATGAAAACCGAGCCGCAGCGCTGGTATTACTGGTGCGATAAATTAGGCATCATGGTTTGGCAGGATATGCCTGCCATCTGGTTCCAGGATGAAGACACGGCTGTTACACGTTCGCGTTTCCGTCACGAATGGAAAGAAATAATTGATGAACATTACAACGCGCCGTCTATCGTAACATGGATTCCGTTCAACGAAAACTGGGGTGCTTTTGATGTGAAGGAAATTACAGATTGGACAAAACGTTACGACCCGTCAAGGCTGGTAAATGGCAACACAGGTTTTAATAATAACCCTTCTTATCAAAAAGCATATGGAGACCCGGGCAATGGTGATTTTGTGGACACGCATATTTATGTCGGTCCTTATGGCGCATCGGAGCCGGATGGTAAACGTGCGGCTTCGCTTGGGGAGTTTGGCGGCGTTGGCTTGTTTGTCCGCGGGCATTTGTACCCTGTTCCCAATAATGCGTATGATATGATGGCAACAAAAGAAGACCTTACCAACCGGTATATTTTATTGCTGAATCAGTTGGAACAATTAGTTAAGTATAATGGTTTGAGCGCTGCCATTTATACACAGACGACCGATGTTGAGCATGAAATAAACGGTATTCTTACTTACGACAGAGCTGTGGAAAAAATGGATTTCCGGAAAGTGAAAGAGATAAATGAAGCTGTTATCGGCTCAAGTAAACTGTTGAATAATTAAACATTTAAAAGCGCAGGCATTTATTATAAAAACAAAAAGATTTATGTATAAAATTTCAATTAATGGTTTGGCTTTAGCAATATGTTTATTTATTTCAGTAAAACTTATATACGCGTGGCAGATTAAATAAAAATTGGGAGGCGAATATTAATAGCTCTTTGCAATTTAAATAACCCTACTTCTCTTTTTCTCATTAACAATCTGTTGTTTTTTCAATCCCGCCCCATTCATTATTTTTAAAAAAATTTCCAAGATACCAAATTTTATTTATGAATTATCGGATTAAAACAGTTCTAAGCGGCGCAGGCATTTTACTGGCAGGCTGCCTAAGCGCACAAGTTATAAAAAGTAAAACAGCATTTGTTAAACCCGTCATCGGTTCAGCGGGTCACGGGCACGTATTCATTGGTGCGGATGTTCCTTTTGGTGCTGTCCAATTGGGTCCAACACAGATTGATAAAGGTTGGGACTGGTGTTCCGGCTATAACTATGCAGGCACAGAGATACTCGGTTTTTCGCATACGCACCTCAGCGGTACGGGTTGTGGGGATTTGAATGATGTTCTTATCGTTCCTGCCGACGGAGAGACACAACTTAATCCTATGGAAGAAAACAAACCGGAAAGCGGTTACGGTTCTTCTTTTTCCCATGCATCTGAGGAAGTCCGTCCGGGATATTATCAGGTATATCTTGATAAATACAAGGTCAAGGCGGAACTAACAGCCTCGGAGCGTGTAGGGCTGCACAAATATCATTATGACCGTACAGACAGTGCGCATATATTCCTCGATTTGGGATTCCATCAATACGACAATCCACACAAGACGGAATTCAAAAAAATAAATGATTCTACTTTTGTGGGGTATCGTTATGCATCCGGCTGGGCGAATGATAAGCGAATCTTCTTTGCAATAAAATTATCCGAACCTGTTACAAATATTGCATTGTACGATGCAGACAAGGCTGTTCAGGGAAATAATGCAGAAGGGAAAGCTGTAAAAGCAGCGCTTTATTTTGATGCGGCAAAGCATCCGGATATTGAAGTAAAGGTTGCTATTTCCCCGGTAAGTGAGGAGAATGCATTACTTAATATGTCCACGGAAATGCCGGGATGGAATTTTGGACATTATAGAAAACTTGCCGACGAAAAATGGAATAAAGCATTATCCAGAGTCGATTTCGAAGGTCCTAAAAAAGAAAAGACCATTTTCTATACGGCTATGTACCATATGTTTATTGCGCCCTCTCTTTTTAACGACGTCAATCATGATTACAGAGGGACTGATAAAAAAGTATATAAAAATGCAGATTTCAACAACGTTACCACGCTCTCATTGTGGGATTCTTACCGGGCGTGGGCGCCTTTTATGACGATCGCAGAACCGGAAAAAGTAAAAGATATGGTGTCGTCCATGCTCGCCATATATCAACAGCAGGGACGTTTACCCGTGTGGCCTCTGATGGGATGTGAAACAGATTGTATGGTGGGTAACCCGGCTATTCCCGTGATTACAGATGCCTATCTTAAAGGACTGATTCCGAAAAACAAAATAGCGCTTGCATACGAAGCGGTACGTTCAACGGCGATGCGCCAAACGTCAGGATTGCAGTTTGTACAAAAGTTGCAATTTATCCCGATGGATTCCGTTGGGCAATCTGTTTCATGGGCACTGGAATTTGCCATTGCCGATGCGGGAATTGCACGTATGGCAGCCGCAATGGGTAAGAAAGATGATGCGGCTTATTTTGAAAAACGCAGCAAACTGTATAAGAAATATTGGGATGCTTCCCGCGGATTTTTTATCGGCAGAAAAGAGGATGGTTCTTTCCGTACTCCGTTCAACCCTATTTCTCCTAAATACGATTATACCGAAGGAGACGCATGGCAATACATTTGGTCTGTACCGCAGGATGTACATGGGCTTGTTGCTTTACTTGGCGGCGATAAAATATTTGAAGAGAGGCTGGATACATTCTTTCATATGTCTTCCCAATTGGGAGACGGCGCACCGCCCGATATTTCAGGCATGATAGGTCAATATGCGCAAGGTAATGAACCAAGCCACCATATTATTTATCTGTACAATTATGTTGGTCGGCCTGATAAAGCGGCGGATTTGATTCGTATGTCTGTCGATAGTTTTTATACCGACAAAGCAGACGGATTGTGCGGCAATGAAGATGTAGGGCAAATGAGCGCATGGTACGCGTTTACTGCAATGGGAATGTATCCTGTTGACCCTACTTCGGGACGGTATGTATTTGGTTCGCCTTTGGCTGACCGCATTAAAATACGATTGGAGAATAATAAATCATTTACCGTGATTGTAAAGAATAACAGCCCGGAAAACAAGTATATCCAAAAGGTATTGTGGAACGGCAAAGACTATCCGTATATGTATATAGACCACAAAGACATTATAAAAGGCGGCGTACTGACTTTTGAAATGGGCAATACGCCTTCCAAAACGTATGGAGCAGATATTAAAAGCAGACCATAGCAAATAGCCTGAACTTATAATTTAAAAGAAAAATTTTTTTACAGGTTACCTTTTTAAATTTTTGGTATTAACCTTTTGTCAGTACATTTTAAATTCATAAAAATGCTAAGTCAGAATTACATACAAATTGCGCAAGTTCGCGGAGAAGGTTTTTCTCCGTTGGGCAAGCTGTATCTGTATTTCCGACCGAAAGATATACTTATATAGATTCATAAGAATCTTTGTAAACCAACCCGGTCGTAAATACTGCGACCGGGTTTTTTATTGATATTATTCAAA
Source organism: Arachidicoccus sp. BS20 (assembly GCF_001659705.1). NCBI lineage: Bacteria > Pseudomonadati > Bacteroidota > Chitinophagia > Chitinophagales > Chitinophagaceae > Arachidicoccus > Arachidicoccus ginsenosidimutans. The sequence goes on along the minus strand of NZ_CP015971.1, from coordinate 2,269,512 downwards.
GCATTTAAACAATGGACAATTTATATACACAAAAAATACTGAACGCCAATAACGTGTTCAGTGATTATTTTATAGACGGGAAGGCATTTTATTTACACACCTTCAACACGCTGCCAAACATCAACTTCATGAATTCAGTAAACGGCGAAAAGGTGTTAAATGCGCTTAAAGAAAATTTCCCTTCCGAAATAAAAAATATTTACCAGCGACGCTGGTATAAAAGGAAGAAAAAGCGTTTCGAGTTCGATAAAACTTTGGTAGTCTTTACCGACAATATCGTGTTGGATATTTCAGAAAAATATCTTTACATATTGCACGATAGTTTGCACGGCGAAACATTTGATAAAATTTTTTCTCTCGTAGTAAAATTCAAAAAGCAGGAGCGTAAAGAACCTTTGGAAATTAATCTTATTGTTAGGTACAATAGCGGGCTCGATTTAAAACCGATGGAAATAAAACGTACCAAACTTGATTTGGATTTGTTTTACGAAGATGATTTTAAAGAAACGGATGCAATTATTCAGCAACGTCTGAAAAAGAAAAACGATAAAGGCATTGTGCTGTTGCACGGCTTGCCGGGAACAGGCAAAACAACGTATCTGCGTTATCTCGTAGGAAAGATTAAAAAACGTGTTTTGTTTTTGTCGCCGTCCGTTGCAGGCAATTTGATGAATCCCGATTTCATTGAACTGTTGGCGGATAATCCGAATACAATATTGGTAATTGAAGATGCAGAAAACATCATCATGGACAGAAAATTCAATAGTAGCTCATCAGTGTCGAACCTGTTGAATATTTCTGACGGATTGTTGGCTGACTTTTTGAATGTGCAGCTGATTTGCACCTTTAACAGCGCACTTACCATGATAGACAGTGCATTGCTACGTAAAGGCAGATTGATAGCACGATATGAGTTCGGCAAATTGAGTATTGCCAAAGCGCAACGCCTGAGCAATCATTTCGGTTTTGAGACCGTCATTACAGAACCGATGAGCATAGCGGAAGTTGCAAATCCGCATGAGAAGAATGAGCCTGTACAAAGACCGGAAGTAATCGGTTTCAGAAGAAATGAAGCATTGGTAAACTAAAAAATTAGAAATGAAATTAAAAATAACAGGAAAAGAATTGCGGGCAATCGGTTATCCCGAAAATCCCGTCATCAGTATTGCCATGAATGTGATGCAAAAGCATTACAAGTTTATAGATAAAGGAGATGCAATGGTATTGCTGAAAAATATTTTAGCAACGCCGAATGAATACAAAGACGATAAAATATTAGGCATCATCGCGGAACAATTAATCCCGAAAGAAAAAGCGGAAGGCGAAGAAATATCATTGAATCAATACGGTATTCAGTTCTCCGTATTCGGACAGGAGCATATCGATGAAAAAGCCATGCACCAAATGTACCAGGCGGCAAAACTTCCCGTAAGTGTTGCAGGAGCTTTGATGCCCGATGCACACAGCGGTTACGGCTTGCCAATCGGCGGCGTGCTGGCAACAGACAATGCGGTAATTCCTTATGGCGTTGGTGTGGACATTGGCTGCAGGATGTGTTTAAGCATCTTTGATATTCATCCGCAGGAATTGAAAAGTAAAGAAGCATTTTTTGTACGTGAATTGGGTGCGGCAACTTTATTTGGCAGCAGCGCTCAGTTTAGGCAGGCAGAAGATCATGCAATAATGGACAATGAATTGTTTTATCAATTGCCATTGTTGAAAACCTTACACGGCAGGGCGTGGAAGCAATTAGGCTCTTCAGGTTCAGGGAATCATTTTGCGGAGTTCGGCATTATTGAAATTGTAGAAAAGGATGAAACGTTGAATGTGGAAACGGGATTGTATGTAGGTTTTCTTACACATTCCGGAAGCCGTGCACTGGGTGCTAATATTGCCAATTATTATACAAAACTCGCTATCAGTAAAAGGCGGTTACCGCAGGAAGCCAAGAATCTTGCGTGGCTTTCGCTGGACGAAGAAGCGGGCATGGAATATTGGCTGTCAATGAACCTTGCAGGCGATTATGCTTCCGCTTGTCATCATGTGATTCATGATAAAATTGCAAAGCAACTAGGACGCAAGCCCGTCAAAATGGTGGAAAACCATCACAACTTTGCATGGAAAGAAATGCTCGACGGGAAAGAAATGGTTGTGCACAGAAAAGGCGCTACGCCGGCGGGCAAAAATGTTTTGGGCATTATTCCCGGCTCTATGACAGCCGACGGATTTATCGTGAAAGGCAGAGGAGAAACAGCTTCCATTAATTCCGCTTCGCATGGTGCAGGCAGAAAGATGAGCCGTTCACGTGCCATTGAATCTGTTACGGACAAACAGTTCAAAGACGAACTACAAAAATTTGGCGTAAAACTTTTGGGCGGCGGCTTGGACGAATCTCCTTTCGCTTACAAAGACATTCATACCGTAATGCAATCACAGAAGGCGTTAGTCGATGTTGTGGGAAAATTCACACCGAAGATTGTGAAAATGGACGGTGCGAAGCATAAAATATGGAAAAAGAAAAATGATGAAATACCGGGGGAATAATTTCTCCGGTATTTCTATTTAAAGGTTCAATTTTAACGGGCAATAGACTGAGTAATGAAATAATTAAACACGATTATTGACATTTGTAATTATCTTTCAGATTCCATGATAGGACTATGGAAAAAAACGTGATGGACGGAGCGTACCATTAGAAAAGATGTAGGATTAGTATTGTCAATCCAATGTTCGTATTCTCAATATCATCCTCTCTCCACCTGTTCTCTGAATATCTTTTGCAGCGCAACTTCGGGATTGTCGGTCAAGCCTGTATGTACTCTCGAAGTTTGTAAAATGGTGCTCCTTACTGCTGTAAGCCAGCGAAACCTGGAAGCGATGTCCAGCGAAGCTATGGGACTTTTTTTATTACTTCCGTTGGCGACGCTTACAAAACCATTTAAATAATTTTTGATTAAAATTATATCGGCTTTAGAGCATAAGCTTTGCAGCAATTCTTTATTCAAAAAAACTTCAATGCCAAGATATCGTTTGCTTTTGCAAAATAATACTACACCCGCGTTGATGAATTCTTCACGCTCTACAGAAGGCACAATTCTTATAACCGCATATTCAAATGATTCCATATTAAACGTTGATAGTTTGGTTATAAAATATAGATGCATTGTCTCGCCGGCTTTTTAAAAACGAAAAGTAAACATCTCTGAGCTGCTGAATGTTTTCATTGTCGTTGACAGATTCTGACAGCCATTCTTCGGGAACCATATTGATAATTGCTTTCAAAATATCGTCGGTCAGCAATGAAGGGAATTCTTCATTTACTTTTTCCAAATCTTTTGCATAAGGCAATAGCACATGGTCTTTGATATTTGTAAACGGACTTAATGCCATCTTTTCCCAATTCTGCCATTGATGATGAAAATACAAACTTGCGCCATGGTCTATCAGCCAAAGCGCATGACGCCAATACAACAGATTGGTATTTTTTGCGGTGCGGTCCACATTGGTCAGGTAAGCATCGAGCCACACAATTTTTGAAGCGGTAAGACTGTCAATATCTTCAACCGCAGGATCAAAAGTAACAGCGCCTTCCAAAAAATGTACGCCCAGATTTAATCCTGTGCTGGCTTTTAATAAATCCTGTATTTCTTCGTCCGGCTCGGTACGACCGAAAGATTCGTCTAAGTTTGCAGCGACCAGTTCAGGAACATTCAATCCTAAATATTTAGCCATGATGCCGCCGATAAAATCGGCAATCAATGCTTTCGAGCCTTGTCCCGCGCCTCTGAATTTGATAACATATTTGAAGCTGTCATCTGCTTCTGCCAATGCCGGTAATGAACCGCCTTCGCGAAAAGGCTGTAGATATCTTACAAGATTGACTCGTCTTAATTCGGGAATTTTATGTTCCATAATTTGTAAAATTAGCGGAAACGGATAAATTACCGAAGTTAGCTTCTGTTGTTTTCTTGCATAATAGAGATTCGTACTAAAAAGAGAGGGAATATGTTTAGCATCATCCGAAAAAGCGGTTGTAATTTTTTGACCAAAGCTAGCAAACCAAGTGAAAGCAAATTACAATTGTTGCAAACTTGCTGCACACGTATCTAACATTAGGTCTGAAAATGTACTAAAAGGCTATTTTTAATATAGTAGTTTCTTCATTGCATTTGCATAGCGTTTGCCAAGCTCCCTTGCCGAGGATGCATCAAAGTGGATTTTGTCGCCCTTATCTTTCAATCCTTTTGCAGAAACGACTTTTGAATATGCTATAGTTGAGGGAATACTGTCAATTACCTTATTGATATAATTATGCTGTTGGAAATAACCTATTTCTCCGGCGACAAAAGGCAATCGGGGCAGTTGAAATTCATTTCTTAAACGGGTAACAAGCGTTGTTATTTCAGCAAGATAATTTGCCGCTTTTGCAGGGCTGTTGTCAGATTCTCCCTGGTGCCACAGAATACCATTTAGCACACCACTTTTCATGGCAATCTTTGTTCTTTCAATTGCTTCATTGTATGGCTTGTGGTGCAGATAAATACTATCGGGCTGCCATACACTGATAGGCGAACCGCCCCATGCGCAGGGAATCAATCCTATCCGTGCGCCTTTGGGTAAATGCTTTAATAGCACTTGTGCAAAGCTAAGCCCGGGACCAACACCAACAATGTCGGGCTTATCAAAATGCAAAGGGTCTTTAGCAACTACCCATTGATTATTTTTATTCAGCATCAGAATATCCGGGTTTGTTTTTTCATCCGAAGGAAGCGGCGCCCTGCCCGACATATTGGACTGACCGATGAGTAGGAAAAGATGTAAATTGGTATCCTCTTTAGCTGTATCATTCTTCACAAATAATTTTTCATGCAAATAATTGTTGGCGGGTGTTGCTGCCTTCGCGTTGGGAAAATAAACGACAAAAATCAGCAGCACTACGAATCTGAATGGAGTTTGCATATTTAATAAATTTTATTTACCTGTAATCCGTTTAAAATTGTTTTGCCTTTTATCGGTTTAAAATCAATCAGAATGCCGTCGCTTCCTGTCACATCTACGAATATTTTCGTACTATATGCTCTTCCGGGAATAAGATAATTATCGTTGCCCAGGCCGTCGATTATTTTTTTACCGTTAACTAATACGTCAAATTTTCTTAGTTCTGTTTTCGCCGAATGTGTATTGTGCTTTGCATCCAAATTATAAATATTAGCATCTTGCCGCGTATTGGACAATAATTCTGCAAAATGAAAAGTAACGGCGTATTTACCTTCCGGCACATCTAATTTAAACTGTTGTATGTCTGTGCGCTGCGTTTCATAAATGGCATCGTAACTTGTTCCCAGTATATCTTTATCCGATCCATAAGGCTGTCTGCCGGAGTTTTTCATCTTAAATACATCTCCGCCAATATAGCCCCAGCTTCCCGGCGTATATGGTTTTTCCGGAATCCACACCTGTTGCAAAGTGTCATCATTAAAATATCTCTGGTCGCCGAGACTGATATTTATTTCGCTAAACGGAATATTTGAATCTTTCAGATGAAACGGGATAAGCCTAAAGTCGATATCTGCAAAATCTCCAACCGTCGTATCGCCAACGGCTACGCTTGTCTCCAAATGATTGATGCCATTGAGAAAGGGAACCCGAAATACAGCTACGCCTTGTCGGGGCAATTCTTTTTTCAATAAATGCCCGTTTTGGAAAAGAGACACTTCGGAGTTCTGATTGGTATATATTTCTACGGATTGAGTGGCAAAAGCGTGTCCGGAATCTGCCACCGCGCTTCTCAGCTTCCAACTGCGCGAACCGATAGCAATAAACGGCGTACTTAATAGTTTTGACTGATAGTAAAGATAGACATCTTTAGGCTCGCGCGTTCCTGTAACCAATCCTTTGTTATTGACGTGCGGCATGGTTTCTTTTCTTGATTCCGCATTAAAATCGTGCAGTGTCCATACCATTGCACCGCTGATGAAAGGTCTGTCTGCAATTACTTTCTGATATATTTTATGAAAATAAGTTTCATATTCCATAGACTTATCGAACCTCACAGGATGGGTACTGTGTACGCGCGGGTCGCCGTCTGCACCATATTCCGTAACAATCATCGGCTTATTGCCAAGCTCTCTGTGGTGGCGTTCCATATTTTTTTCAAAGTCATTGATGTCTGCTCCATACCAGCCGGGATACTGATTCCAGCCAATGACTTGCGGCACTTCAGTTAGTCCCGAACGAATGTACAATGATAAATCTCCATGAAATGGAATCATGGTATAGCGTGAAGGGTCTTCTTTTCGGCTGAAACTATCGATGGACTGCGCCAGTTCTTTTACATGGCGAATATATATCCTCTGTCTGGCTGTATCGCCCGAATAACGTGGTGCAAGCAGCACTTCGTTCATATATGCCCATATTACAACGGATGGATGATTATAGTTTTGCCTTATCATTTCTTCCATCATTTTAAGACAGTTGTTTCTGAACGTATCGTTTTCCGTAATCCTGTTTACGATAGGTATTTCCACCGAAGTAATGATACCCAGTCTGTCACAGGCTTCCATTAAAGAAGGGTCTTGCGGATAATGCGCTACTCGCAGCAGGTTGGCACCCATATTTTTCAGCAACTGCACATCATTGACGTGCATGGCATCGGGCAACGCATTTGCTTTGCCCGGATAATCCTGATGCCGGCTTGCACCCCAAAGCTTATAATGTTTTCCGTTCAGGAAGAAACCCTTGTCTGCTGTAAATCTAAACCACCGGAAGCCAATCGGATTGCTGACGACGTCCAGCGTATCGCCGCTTTTCGTATTGATAATACAGGAAATTGCCCGGTACAAATAAGGATGTTCGGGACTCCAGAGTTGCGGATTTTCTATATTACTAATGTGTTGCTCAAAGGCTGTGTTTTCGTCCGCATTCAACCCAACTGTATTATTTGCCTGAGCAATTAATTTTCCTTCCTCGTTAAAAACAGAAGTGATAATCTTTACCCTGCTTTGTTTTGTTTCTTTATTGGTAATTTCCCCTTTGATTAACACATCGGCTTTTTGACTGTCCACTTTTGGTGTTGAAATAAACACGCCATCAGATGCATCATTGTCAGCATCAAAATGTACTTTGTTGAAAGCAGCAAGATATACATCCCGATAGATGCCGCCGTAAAAAGTAAAGTCTGCCGATAACGGCGGAATGTTTTCATTGTGGCTGTTGTCCAATTTCACTTCAATTTCATTTTTATTGCCGTTGCCGTTGAAGTTAATAAAGTCGTTGATGCGGAAAGAGAACGCTGTATAACTTCCTATATGCTTACCCACAAAATGCTTATTGACATACACTTCCGCCACCTGTGCTGCGCCTTCAAAGTACAGATACACTTCTTTATTACGATAAGCATCGGGTATATAAATCGTTTTACGATACACGCCAATACCTTGGTAGTAGCCCGGCGCATCGTCCGAAACATCGTCCGTGTTCCAACTGTGCGGAATAGAAACCGTTTGCCAGTCCGCATCTTTATAAGTGCCGCTCAATTCAATATCGCCTTTGTGAAACTGCCAGTCGGTATTAATGGATTGCTTTATTCTTTGCCCAAAAAGATGGGTAATATTTATGAGTAAGAAAAATGCTGTAAAATAATTTTTCATTTTTATTTATCAAGTTTATAAAACAATTTATATTACCTATTGCCCAGGCGTTAACCTTATTAAGCTCACTACATTCGGCGCTAAGGTTATTGAGTATTTTGAAATATTAAAATCTGCCGAAGAATCTACCGTTTGTAGGTTTGCATGGGATGCATCATACAAAAAATTGCTGTGTGTTGAATCGATAACGCTTCGCGTCATCTTTACTTTTTTTCCTGAAAAAGCGGAAGGCAGATTGCTGAAAGAAACATCAACCGTATGTGTTGCTGAATTCCTGTGTTGCCAATTCCACACCAACGCGGTAACACTGTTTGCATCTTTCGTTGCCAGACAATATACACCGAATCCTGTTGTATTATCTATCGGGGCAGAAGTCGATTTTATCCGTATGGAATCCATTTGAGATAAAGCAAGAATAGTATTGCCGAAAGTGGTCGGCACATTAACGCCGTATTTGGTATTATCCGCAAAAAAACTTTTTTCGTTATGGTCGGTAAGACGTGTGTCCCAAAAAAACGGAAACATTTTATTATTGCCTGTTGTAACATAATAATAATTGTAAGTAGCCGCAGATGCAGCCGCCATCAGCATTCCGCCGGCTTCGGTGTAAGGATTTCCTGATTCGTATAATTTATTGCCGGGAAAAATTCCATGTTCTGTTATGAATGCAGGAATATCGGCACTTAAACCTTTTGCCGTCAGCCAATTTTCAATATTACTTCTTCTTGTCCCTAATTGAATTAAATGGTCTGTATTGGTTTCTCCCTTTGTATTCCACGAACAATATTCATGATAAGAAATAAAATCCAACCGTTTATTATGGTCGGTATCCGCTGCATAGTTATTGATAAAATTTTGCATCTTGGTTGAATTCCATTGCGAGATGCAAGGTCCGCCAACTTGCAACGGCATTTGTCCCTCAGGCAATGATGCGTTGTAACGGTTTACTTCCTGATAAATTATTTTATAATAAATGTTGTAATAATCCTCATCGCTGATAGCGGGGCTAAACAAATCATATTCATTGGTCGCTTCTATGTAAACAATGTTTGAGGCTATGGCTTTGAAGTGCGTTAATAACTGTCTTACCAATGTTCTGTATTGCGCAGTATCTGTGATGCTGCCTGTTACAGAGCCTGAAACGTTTACCAATAATTTTTCGGGAACACGCTTTGCATCGGCTACATAGTTATCATAGTTGCTGATGCCCAGATCGTTAATTGTATTTACCGAGATAAAAAGCCTTGCTGCTTTTTGTGCAATTCCTTTTTCGATAAGATAATCATTGTCTATTGCTTTCAGCGGATTGCTGCCTACATTGCCGCCTGTGAATGTGATGTTCGCACGACGGTACAAACTGTTGTCGAATGTTCCGTAAACATCGCCGCAATCAACTTGTATCGATGCAGTTGATGTGGAATCGGGTTTGGAAGGCTGACTGTTGAGTTTATCTTTTTTACAAGCGGGAGTTATCAGTAATATTTGCACAAGGCAAAACAGAAATATATTTTTCATAACTAAGAATTTTATGATTACTTAATAGAATTATCGGCTTATTTATTCCAATCGTCCGTTCTGAACGGCGATGCGGGCAACCCTTCTTTGTTGTATAAATTACAGCCCATCGGATTATTTGCCCAAGCGTATCTTACTGCAACAGGATTGCTTATTGTATCATTCCATACAATTACTTTATTGTTCTCGATTTTTGCTTTTGCCCAAACAAATTTTTTGTCTGCGCCCGCAACAGCAAAGCGTTTCAGCTCTCCGTCTTTGGCAATTAATCCGCTGCCGACATTGGTAAATGATACAATGATTTTATTACCTTCTACTTTCATGGATTTATAAATTGGTCCGCTGTATACAACAGTATTTTCGTGATAGGCAATTTTTTCGGCGGCTAATGCGAGTCTTTTTCCGACCTCTTTTTTATTCAACGGATGCACGGTGTTTGTTTCGCCGATATCAACAGCAACCGCCAACGCAGTATTCGGAACGGTTTGTGAAACCTTCAACTGCGATTCTCTTATCCATGCCCAACCGCCTTCGGACGGCTGCGTTTGCACTGCCATATAATTTGCCAGCTGCACAATTAAAAAAGGAAGATTGCCTTGCTGCCAACGATTACGCCAATCGTTAATCAAAGCAGGCAACAACTTGGCATACTCTGCTGCTTTACCTGAATTAGCTTCGCCCTGATACCAAGCGAAACCTTTGATGGTGTAAGGAATTAAAGGAGCAATCATTCCGTTGAACAATACCGCAGGCTGATAAGGCATTACCGTAAATGTTTCCGACGGCAAAGGAGCAACAGAATCGCCGATGGCATATTTCCACGCGCCTTCCAACGAAATATCTTTGCCGCCAACTGTAAGACGATAAGGATTGTCCTTTATAAAACCGCCATAGCCGTTTCTGTCTATAATGCGTACGACAATTACATTTTTACCTGTGCGCAACAGCGATGCAGGAACGGTATATCTTCTTGGTACATATTTGTTTGGCGAACTGCCTACTTTTACTCCGTTGAAATAAGTTGTATCTTCATCATCTATCATGCCCACATCGAGAACAGCCTTGTGCTGCGTTTGCTCTCTGCTTAAGAAAACGTCTTTTCTTGCCCAAACAACTCCGTCCACATTCGCAAGCCCCTGCGTTTCCCAAAAGCTCGGAACCTGCAATGTTTTCCATTTATCTGCATCGTAAGCAGGATTTGCATACGTTGTTCCATTACTCAAAAAACCGCTGTCATTATCACGAACTTTTTTATACCAATTGTCTTTTATCTCTTTATCTTTTTTTACAGCCGCATTGAAATTCGCCGTGTCTTTAAAATAGTTATATCTCTTTATGTAATAAGAAAACTCTTTCAATCCTTCAACGCTTGTCCATGCTTCGGCAGGCGTACCGCCCCAACTTGAGTGAATAATACCGATTGGTATTTTATATTTTTCATAAAGGTTCTTTGCCATGTAATATGCGGCAGCGCTGAACCGAAGAATGTTTGCTGGATTGGCTTGTTTCCATTTTCCCGTAACATTATTTTTTACCGTAAAACTGTATTGCCGGTTTACATGAAACTCGCGGATGTTTGTATTGGCTGAAGCGGCAATATCTTTCGCTTCTTTCTCTATCAATCTGCTCATTGCAAATTCCATATTGCTTTGCCCTGAACAAAGCCATACATCACCAAACAGAATGTTTTTTATTTCAACAGTATCATTTGCCGTGCTTATTTTCATGGTGTACGGTCCGCCGGCTTTTGTTGCAGCCAGCGTTACAAGCCATTTTTTATTGCTGTCAGGTTTTGCTTTATATACTTTGTTGTTAAACGAAACTGTTACTTCTTTTCCGTTTAAATTCCATCCCCAGATTTTTACAGGTTGGTCTCTTTGCAAAATCATACTGTCGCTTACCAATGCAGGCAACTTTAATTGAGCAAAAGAAATGAATACTGTAAAAAGCAGTAGCAAAACCAGAAGTGCTTTTTTCATTATTTCAATAATTTTTATCCCAATTAATATCCCGGATTTTGGTCCATAACTTTACCTGTATTTGCATCTATTACATTCTGAGGAATAGGGAGCAGCACATTATAATCCTGTATGCCCGCAGCTGCAGTAGGATTATGCGCTTTTACTCTCTGCACAAGTGTTCCCGTTCTTACAAGCGTTTCGCGCCTTTCTTCTTCCGTAACCAATTCACGCGACCTTTCATCCAGAATAAAATCAAGCGTTACCTGCGATGCCGTAACAGGCGATGCGTGCGACCTTTCCCTTACTTTGTTTATCCAATCTGCCGCTTCATCCAATTTCCCCAATTTCATTTCTGCTTCCGCCAATAACAAATAAGTGTCTGACAGCCGCAGGTATGTTTGGTCGGAGTACGAATAAGAAGCGTTCCAAAGCGAAGGATCAGCATACGTCCAATCCCATTTACAGGTGCTTTCCCATTTTTTATTGTTGGCAACCATGTGTGCCACATCTGACTGAGTATAAGTTGTATCGCCATTGGTATTTACATAATATTTTCTGAGCGCATATTGGCTTCCTCTGTCGTCCTGCGGTTCATAAATGGATAATGCCCAAGGCGTAACAGAAAGCCTGTTAATTCCTCTGCCGCCGTATTCAGGAGAGTATGGGGCATAGCTGCTGTAATCCACAAGCCATGTATAGCGCATGGCATTGCCGCTTGCTCCTTTATAGTCAATCACATCAGAATTGGGAAATACCCAAAGCCCTTCCGTATTTCCCTGAGAAGGAAGAATATTGCCGCTGTAAAACTGGTCCATAAAGGCACAACCGGGCTGATCCTTCTTCACACCATAGCGTTCTGTAACCAATTTGTAATGAGAATTATTAACCACTTTTAAGGCTTCTTCTTCCGCCTTATCATTTTCGCCTTTCCACAAATACATATCGGCCAGGTAATGCTGTGCAATGGCGCGGGAAAGCACCAATACGTCATTTGAATTATCCGGCAGATATTGTTCGGCAAAGGTTAAATCGCTGATGATAAGATTTTGAACATCACTTACAGGGTCACGGTTCCAATCGTTCCGGTAAGTCAATCCGTTGATTTCAGTTGTGTCAATAGGCACTGCTCCGTAAGTATAAACCAAATGACGATATGCCCACGCGCGAATTAAATGGGCGTGTGCAAGTATGAGATTTTTAAGAGAATCGTCGCCTGCCGGCGAACCGCCCTGCCAGTCAACACCTGAATTTTGTGCACGGCTGATAATCATATTTGAGGCAGTAATTACTTTGTAAAGCCAGTTGAATACGCCCGTAATGAGCGCTGCCTGCGGATTCAGGTCCACATTATACCTGTTCAATCCTCTGGAAAATGACAGTTCTGAATTTGCCCATCCAATGTCTGTACCATCTTTCCAGATTGCACCGGCTTCAAGCGAAACCGTTGACGCGTTAACAACTTCTCTTTCTTGTCTTGGAAAATCAAGTAACGCATTTACCGCAAGCCGGAAACCGTCATAGTTTACATAAAGATTATCTGCATAGATTGCGTCTTTCGGATGTTCAGTCAAAAAATCTTTGGAACATCCAGCAAATGATGCGCATAATACCAGGACAAATAATATCAGTATTGATAAATTTTTCATAATCAGAAATAATTTAAAAGTTTTAAAATCCAAAGCGAAGACCTAAAAGATAGGTGCGGGATAAAGGAATGCCCGTCTGGCTGCTTAATTCCGGATCCATACCTTTCCACTTAGTAAAAGTGGCTAAGTTTTTAGCATCGAAATATATCTCGACATTATTAAGCCCGGCTTTCTTTAAAAGATGTTTGGAAAAGGTATAACCAAATGACACATCGCTTATTTTTACAAAACTGCTGTTGTCTGAACTTCCGAAATAACCTACGCCGAACGGATTTGAATCATCCCGGTTCTGCGGATAAGTATTGATAGGGTTTTCGGGTGTCCACCATGTTCTGTTCATTGCCGCATTGCGACCATCAAAATATGTGTTCATCAAACTGTTGTAGGATGTTGTTCCCTGAAGAATACGTACTAAAAAGCTGAGATAGAAACCTTTATACCGGAAAGTATTGGTAATGCCTGCAATATAAGACGGCTGTGTGGAACCGATAATAGCCCTGTCGGATGCATCTATTTTACCGTCGCCATTGACATCTTTTACCCTTACATCTCCTGGCTTGGCTGTCGGTTGTGCCGAGTTGGCAATATCATCTCCTTCCTGCCATATACCGTCAAATACATAGCTGTAATTTACGCTTATCGGTTTGCCGATGAACCATTTGTTGCTTATGTCATCAGCCGGATTGCCGCTGCTGTCCGTCAATCCTACATTTACGATTTTGTTCCGGTTAAATGATATATTGAAATCGGTATTCCAACTAAAACTTCCACTTTGAATATTCACAGAGTTAATCATGAACTCCATTCCCCAATTTTTTACTTCGCCCACATTTTGCAAAATGCTGGTAGTGCCGTTGATGGGCGATATTAATTTGTTCAATAAAAGGTCGTGTGTGCGGGAATAATAATAATCTATACTACCCTTCAATCGGTTATTAACAACGGAATAATCAATGCCTGCATTCAGTTTGTTTGTAGTTTCCCATCCTAAATTTGGGTCGCCTAACCTTGATGGATAGAAGCCTATGGCTGTTTCTCCGTTATTGTCCAGATAAAATTGTTCCGTTAGTTGCGGTAGTGTTGCATAAGAGCTGATAGCCTGATTACCGTTTTTACCGTAGGACACTCTCAGCTTTAACATATCTATCCATTTCTGTGCATGGAGAAACGGTTCTTCGCTTATGTTCCAGCCCAATGCAATGGAAGGAAATGTACCATATTTTTTATCGGAGCCAAAAGCTGAATATCCGTCTCTGCGAACAGTAGCAGTTAAGAGATACCTGTTTTTATAGGAATAATTTAACCGCCCCATTTCAGAAATATAGTTTTGCTTCACATATGAATCTGTTGGCGACCAAACCGTTGCCAAAGCATTTTGATAATAAGTCATAATATCTTCCGGGAAGCCGTTGGCATTCAGGTTGTGTTGTTTACTTATATTTTCCTGTGCGCTGTACAATCCGGTAAAATCTATAGAATGCTCGCCAAATCTGCGTGTGTAAGTAACTATATTTTCCACCAGCCAGTTTTCGTAATTCCAATTGTCTGTAACGGCATTTCCCTTTTCCTGCAAACCGGCTCGTGTATCTGAACCATAATAATCTTCAATGCTTCTGTTTCTGTACTCGTAACCGGTATTGATTCGATAGGACAATCCTTTTATAAAAGGAAAATCTATTTGCAGATAATTATTTGAAAATACGGAATGGGTAACGTCTTCGTCAATTACATTTAAGCCTTCCAGCGGATTTGCCCAATAAGGGTCTTCCGGCCAGGGCGTTAAATTCAGTGTGCCGTCCGGATTATAAGGCAATGCTAAAGGGTTCATGGTAAAAGCATTGCTAAAGCTGGCAGATAATCCATTTCTTCCATATCGACCAAATTGCGTGTTTGTACCGAGTTTCAACCAGGTAGCTATCTTCGCTTCCAGGTTTATACGAACATTTATTCTGTCAAAGTCATCATTTTTTGCTATGCCTTTAATGCCATTGTATGTTCCGGAGATATAATAATGTATTTGTTCCGAACCGCCGGAAACCGCGAGGTTTTGCTGGTTTCTTTGCCCGGTACGGGTGGCTAGTTTTACCCAGTCTGTATTCACACCATTGGCATGATTTTCTATTTCACTGGCTGTAAGAATATTTTCTCCGAACCTATCTACTTTTGTTTGATAAAATTCATCGGCATCCATCATATCAGGAAGATATCCCAGTTTATCTATGCCAAAATAGCCGTTATAGGCAATTTGGGCTTTTCCCGTCGTTCCTTTTTTTGTAGTAATTAGAATGACACCATTAGCGGCACGGGAACCGTAAATAGCTGCCGAAGAAGCATCTTTCAAAACATCTACAGAAGCAATATCGTTAGGGTTGATTTCCGAAAGATTATCGCCAAAAGGCACTCCGTCCACGACTATTAAGGGAGAATTTCCTGCCGAAATGGAGTTTCTTCCCCTTACCTGTATCGTATGACTGTTGCCCTCGGCACCGGCACCGTTGGTGGTAACGGTAACTCCGGGAATGCGCCCCTGCAACGATTGTGTAATCGTTGTTTGAGGCATCGTGTTGAGCTGTAAATCTTCTGCGCTGAGTGAAGAAATAGCGCCTGTTACATCTCTTTTTTTCTGTGTTCCGTAACCGACTACGATTATTTGGTCAAGGTCGTGAGTAGCTTGTGTTAAAACGATTGAGATGGTGTGGCGACCATTAACGGGAATTTCGAGCGTTTTGTATCCTATCATTGAAACAACCAGCGTTTCGCTGCCGCCTAAACCGTTGAGGAAAAAGCTTCCATTGTTCGTTGTTATTACGGAATGATTGGAGCCTTTTACGGTAATGACAGCCCCGGCTAAAGGCTCTCCTTTTTCATTTACAACTGTTCCTGTAACGTCAACAGGTGGTGTTTCATTTATTGGAGCAACGGTTTTCTTTTCTCTGATGATAACCATTTTGTCAAAAATGGTATAGGTTAAAGGCTGCTCTTGAAAACAAATATCAAGTACATCACGAAGTGAGGCATTCCTTACATCTAAGGTAATTTTTTTTGCCTTTTGCAACAAACCGTCTGTGTAGATAAACGTATAACCTGTTTGTACTTTTATGGCATTGAATACCTTAACCAGAGATACATCTTTCTCCTTAATGGCAATCTTTTGTCCATTAACCTTGGCGCTCGTCTGTATGCACGCGATAAGTATAAAAAACATTATTAGCTTCATAGTCAGCACCATTTGGGCAAGCTTCCGTTTTCGCATTTTCAGAACTTGCCGAATAGCAATCATTAACATAACTTTGCTTTGTTTGAGTTTAAATAATAAAAACATTCTATCCTGATTGTTCTATTTGGATTAGCTTAAACATTGTGGCCGGGAGCGTTCCAGCGCTTCCGGTTTTGTTTGCATCCAATCTTTTTCTATTATCCTGAAGGCATAGTTGTATTGATTTTTTTGTTAATAAATTTTTATTGCGTTACGATTATTTTCTTGTTCTCAATAGTAAATTTTACCTTACCGGTCAGTTCCAGCGTTTTCAAAAAATCTGAAATATTGATAGATGCCGGTATTTCGGCATTAAAACGGTCATTTATATTTGCGCGGTATTCTACATCTGCATCGTACCACCTCGACGCCTGCCGCATAATGGTTTTTATGTCGGTACTTACAAAGTAAAACTGGTTGTCTTTCCAGGCAGTTACTTCATTCAAATTCACATTTTCGACAATTTTTATTTGTCCTTTGTTGACCAACTGTGCCTGCTGACCTGGTTGTAATAGCTTACTGCCCGATTGGTTGCTTATTTTTACTTTGCCTTCCAGCAATGTGGTTGTTATTTGGTCTTCATCCGGGTAAGCATTGATATTGAAATGTGTGCCTAATACTTCTACCTGTGTAGCGCCGTCATTGATTTTTACAATAAAGGGCTGTTCCGGATTTTTAGCAACCTCAAAATAAGCCTGTCCGGTAATATTTACTACACGCTGCTTTTCATTAAAGGCTAGCGGATATCGAATGGAGGATGCTGCATCTAACCATACCTGAGTTCCATCGGGAAGTAAGACGCGGTAGCGTCTTCCTTTATCGGTTGAAGCAGTATTATAAGCGGTTTGCATCCCTGCGCCCACATAACTGATAATGCCGTTCTTTTTTATTATTTTCACATGGTTTTGCGTAGCTACTATACCGTCCTTAACTGTGTCCAGAATAATTTTTTTACCGTCATTAAGCGTTAATACTAATCCCTGATGCCCCGGCTGAATTTTTGTTTTGGGTCTTACATTGGACACTGTTTTCTCTGCATCCGGGTTAACCTTGCGAGAGGATAAATAATAAAATCCGCTGATAAATGCCAGCACAAAGACAGCTGCCGCTGCTAACCGCACCCAAGATACATGCCGCGTGTGATTGTCGATAGTTGCATTCTCATCGCTTCCCTGTAAAATTGCTTTTAATATTTCTTTTGCTTTATCATCGGGCAATTCGGTAAATAATCGGTCGGGTATATTGTATTTTTCGCCATAGTCGCGAAGCAGCTTCATAGAACCGGGTTGATTAAGTAAGCGGAAGAACTCCTGCTTTTCAGAAGGGGATATTGATTTGTCAATATATTTTTGAAATAACGATTCTAAGCTCTGTTCGTACATACAAATATTTGTTTGCTATTTGTATATAGACTTTCATAACCGGAGAAGTTATTAGTCGTTTAAAAAAAATATTTTCCGGCAAATAGAAAAAGTGCAAACAGGCAAGTAACAATCTTGTTGCTGCTGTTATATAAAAACGTGCGGACGGTACGTAAGGCAATTGTAAGATGAGCACTTACTGTAGCCTGGGACAATCCAAGATTTTTGGCAATCGTTTTTCTGTCTTGTCCCTGGATTCTCGATAATTCAAATATTTTTCTTTGTTGAGGACTAAGGCGATTAAGCATATCTTCAAACAAAATTTGTAATTCCTTATCTTCTATATATTGTTCTGTGCTGTTAGTCTCTTTATGAAAATAGCTTGATAAATAATCTTCCTTTCTTTGGTATTCAATTGCTCTTTTTTTCAAGATGGTTAAAGAACGGTTACGGGTAACGGTATTAATCCATGCTGAAAAATTTTTAATTGCTCCCAGATTGTGGCGGTAATTCCATATACGGGAAAAAACATCCTGTACAATTTCTTCAGCATCGGCTTGGCTTTCGGTATAAGCCAATGCAATGGAGTACACCAGGTTTTTATACATAAAAAACAATTTTTCGAAAGCTGATTCATCACTGTTCGATATTAATGCCAACAAACGATTGTTTTCTACATAATGCTCATCCATACCTAAAAAGTTAGAGAGATTCACAGAGGAGTTGTCTTAACAAAGGTTGAAAAAAATAGAACATGAACAAAATATTTTTGCGTTTCCATTTATTATTGAACATCAAAAACAAGTATGAATTTATGGTTGTTTAAATTTTCCGAAATGAGCTATAAGGGCTTTTGTCTGTTCCTTGCGGACTGACAGGGCGATGCGACAAGTTCATTGGGCGGCGAAAAATAAACGGATGAAAAAGGGCTTATCGGATACAAGTCCTATGGAAGTATAGAACTCTTTGTTATATAACAAAATACCAGAACGCAAAGCGCCTGAAAGTCTTTATGGTTTCTCAAGGTGCGTAATGCTTTTGTAATATGCTGCTCTACCGTTTTCATGGATATGCCTAATTCGTTTGCTATTTCACGATTGCTGAACGAATGTTCCCGGCTGAGTACAAATACTTTTCTGCATTGTTCCGGTAAGCCGGCAATAGCTGTTTGCAACTTTTCTTCAACTTCTTTGTGGTTCAGATAGTCGCTTACATTATTTCCCGGAATTTCGGGTATCGCAATCTCCTCTATGGACTGGAGCTGCATTTTCAACATCTCTCTTTTATAGTTGAAGAATCTGTTGCGCAGTGCGGTCAATAAGTAACCCTTCAAAGTAGTATGAATATGAAGTTGGTCCCGGCGGAGATATAGCTGCATCATTACATCCTGTACCAGGTCTTTTGCGATTTCTTTGTCCTTTACTTTGGCTATAACACGATTTACCAAATAAACAACATAGCGTTTATACAGCGCTTCAAAAGCGCGCTCATCTCCGTTTTGCCACAACTCTATCAGCGCTGGATCTGTATGTTTAGAATAATTGATAATATGTATATTTTTATTTGGTTATTACTTCTTTTGGTTTGGTTACAGCAACAAATTTATAAGTAAATTAATTATTTCTTAAAAAAATATTAACCCGAATAAGGGTGGGATTACATTTTTGTGTACATGTAAAAGAAGGACGATTATGGACGAAAGGCAGTTATTGTATTTATTGGATAAATTTTATCTCGGTACTTGTACCGAGGAGGAAGAGGCGTTGTTGAACGAGTGGTTTCGGCAGAATGAGCCGGAAGAGCAAAAATGGCTTTTGTCTGAATCGGGAGAAGATGGTGTTGCAAACGAAATGTATTCGGTATTCCTGCGAGGGCTTAAGAATAATAAATCCAATACTCTTTTTAAAAGAAAAAGGTTGTACATTATTTCTTCCGTTGCGGCGGCAGTGCTATTGTTTTTATGCGCCGGATTGTACGTGTATCTGCATCGCACCTCGAATGTGCAAGTGGCTCAAACAAATATCGTACACGACGTGCAGCCGGGGCGGGATGGTGCTATACTCACTTTGGCAAACGGCAGGCAAATAGTATTGGACAGCGCCGGAAATAGCAGTACAGTCATGTCTTTAGGAAATGCAGATATAGTAAACCGGAACGGAGAAATTTCTTATTACAACAAAAAAGAAGTTGCAACCAAACAGATTACATATAACACGCTGAGCACACCCAAAGCAAGGCAGTATAAAATTGTATTGCCGGACGGTACAAAAGTATGGTTGAATGCAGCAAGCGAATTGCGTTATCCTACTGCATTTACCGGAGCGGAGCGTGTAGTTGAGCTAACGGGAGAAGCTTATTTTAATGTAGTGCACAATGCGGAGCAGCCGTTTAAAGTAAAAGCCGGCAATAAGGTAATAGAGGACATCGGCACTGTGTTCGACATTAATTCTTATGAAGACGAGCCGGAAGTAAAAACTACTTTGTTGGAAGGAGCAGTAAAAGTGGATGGAGTGCTGCTGCATCCGGGTGAGCAGGCGTTGGCTGACGATAAAGGCGAGGTGCGCATAGAAAAACATATAGATATTCGACAGGTAACTGCCTGGCAGAAAGGAATGTTTGAGTTTGACAACACCGGGTTGGAAGCAATTATGCGCCAAATCAGTCGGTGGTACGACGTGGATATTGTTTATCAAAAACCGCCTGGTAGCGATGCTTTTGGCGGCGGCATCAATAAAAATCAGCCTTTGTCAAATGTCCTGAAACTACTGGAAGCAAATGGCGTGCATTTTAAGTTAGAGGGGAAAACATTAATCGTAAATCCATCTAAAAACTGAGCGGATAAAAATTATAAAGTATGCTAATCAAATATTTTTTAATTAAAACAAATTTTTCTATGACATAAAAAAGTGGAAACCAATTAAAAAGCCGGTAAATGCTGGGAACATTTGCCGGCGGCATTTTGGCAAAAATTTAAACAAAGATGGTAAGTATCATTTATTCATTCACCAAAAACATTGCGAAACTATGCAATTATCTGCAATCTTTTTGTCGTGCAGCAAAATCGGCAAAAAACGAACCCCAAATATTGTACGGGTTATGAAACTGACAGCCATATTTCTCTTGGCAGCGTGTATGACGGTGTCGGCGAAAGTAAAATCTCAAACGGTTACACTTGACGTAAAGAATGCGCCTGTTCAAAGCGTATTCAGAGAAATCATTCGCCAGACCGGCGCTTCAATTATTTATAACGAATCGCTCTTTAGTAAAGAAGCTCCGGTTACGATTAAGATAACCGATGCGTCGATTAAAGAAGCATTAACGGAGTGCCTTAAAAGCTCGTCGCTGACTTTTGATATTGAAAACAATACAATCATCATTAAGCGGAAACGTGATACTCCGTCGCCTTCCGCTCCCGCGGCATTTTACAATGGTCCGCTGCCTGTGGAAATAGTGCATGGGCGTGTTGCCGATACGACCGGAAATCCTTTGGATGGTGCTTCTGTTGAGGTGCATGGTTCTATGACCGGAAGGTTTGTTACAAATGCCAATGGAGAATTTGAAATCAGCGGGTTACAACAAGGCGATACATTGATTGCTTCCTATATAGGTTATATTGACAAAACGGTTATTTACAGAGGCAACAATTACATTTACATTCCGTTGCGGATAAGTCAGAATGTGTTGGATGAGGCAGTTGTACAGGCTTATGGCACCACATCAAGGCGTTACAGCGTAGGCTCAATTTCCACAATTAGCGCTGAGGATATTGAAAAACAACCGGTAACAAATGTTGCACTTGCTTTGCAAGGGCGCGTTCCGGGATTGTATGTAACTCCAAGAGGCGGAGGTATTCCGGGAGCGATTGTTGGCTTGCAGGTACGTGGTCAAAACACGCTAATCTCCAACCCAAGCGATAACTCCACTTCTACTAATTTGTTGAGGCACGAAGACCAGCCATTGATTATTGTGGATGGTATTCCTACTGCATCACAAAACGTAAATCCTACGCAATTTCTTAACAGCTTTATCGCCGGTAGCGGAGGTCTGAGCCCTATTAACGGATTAAATCCTGCAGATGTTGAAAGTATCAGTGTTTTAAAAGATGCAGATGCGACTTCTATTTACGGTTCGCAGGGAGCCAATGGTGTTATCGTAATTAC
This sequence comes from Arachidicoccus sp. BS20, assembly GCF_001659705.1. NCBI lineage: Bacteria > Pseudomonadati > Bacteroidota > Chitinophagia > Chitinophagales > Chitinophagaceae > Arachidicoccus > Arachidicoccus ginsenosidimutans. The sequence goes on along the minus strand of NZ_CP015971.1, from coordinate 2,247,964 downwards.
GACCAAAAGAGGAAAAGCTGGGAAGACTCAGCTCAATCTCAATGTAAATACGGGTCCTAATTCTCCTACGGAAAATATGAAGATGTTGAATACACAACAATATTTGCAATTGCGGCACGATGCTATTAATTTGGACGACCTTGACCTTACAACTATTCCGAGCTACCAGGCGGCTTCTTTCGCTGATATTCTAAATTTTGATACAACGAAATATACTGATTGGGTAAAGAAGTTTTTTAATAAAACACCTTTAAATACAGATGTTCACGCAAGTGTTTCCGGCGGCACGAACAATGATACTTATATTCTTTCAGGTGGATATACAAGGGCCGGTTATAACTTACCCGGCGACTTTGCCGACAATAGGTTTACTTTCCATAGCGGAGCACATCACACCTCGCTCAATCATAAATTTACATTGGACTTTGGTACGGATTTGTCTTATGACAAAAATAATTCTTCTGTACCGGCATCAGCGGGACAGGCAATGACGCTCGTTCCTGATTATCCTGATTTTTTCACACCATCCGGGGACTTGGTGTGGAACTACAATGGTATTGGTCTGAATCAAATATTTGCAGGTTTGAAAGAGCCGTACAATATTCAGCAATTTCAGTTAAGTGCTAATCTGAAAGCCGATTATGAAATTATTTCCGGATTGAGAGTTGGCGTGCTTGCAGGTTATAGCCGTTCTGATAATAAAGAATATAGTGCCTCTCCTATATCGGCGCAAGACCCAAGTAACCAATATGCAATATCATCTGCAAGTTTTGGACAGAGTGTCAGTCAAACAATTGATATAGAACCGCAACTGAATTTCAGAAGATATATTGGCAAAGGTATTTTAACGGTGCTTGCAGGAGGTACGTGGAAAAAAGCATTTGGATATAGTAACACCCAATACGGAACCGATTATCCGGACGATGCCTTGCTGAACTCTATTCAAGGTGCAAAAACAGTTACTTATTCCGATAATAGTACGATATACAAATATACGGGCGCATTTGCTCGCTTAAATTACGTATATGCAAATAAATATATCATAAACCTTACAGGCAGGCGCGATGGGTCCAGCAATTTTGGACCAAGTCATCAGTTTGGTAATTTTGGTTCTGCGGGTATGGCATGGATATTTTCGGAAGAAGGTTGGTTTAAAAGAGCGTTGCCGTTTATTAGTTTTGGTAAATTATCCGGCGACTATGGTACAAACGGAACAGATGGTGTACAGTCTTATATGTATCAGGCGTATTACAAAATATACAATTCCAGCCCATCACAATTCCAAAATACAGTTCCTCTGATTCCCAATAACCTGTACAATCCTGATTACACATGGGCATCTAAACACGCCTTGAATCTACATATAGACTTGGGCTTGTTTAAAGACAGGGTTTTGCTTGGCGGTTCGTGGTATCAAAACAGGACGGGTAACCAGCTTACCAGCTATCCGCTTCCTGCCATCACGGGCTTCAATTCCGTTGTGGAAAACATGAAAGCAAATGTACAGGACAGAGGTGTTGAATTTACCCTGAGTACTAAGAATATTCAACATAAAAATTTCAGTTGGAATACAACATTCAATATTTCTACCAACAGAAACAAATTGTTGTCATTTCCCGGATTGGCAAATTCCTCTTACTCGGGAACTTATGAAATTGGTAAATCCGTGACACTTTTACGCGGTTTCAAATATGCAGGTATCAATGATACAACGGGCGTATTCCAGTTTTATAAAGGCGATGGTAAAACCATAACGGCACCAACCGGTTTGATTTATACATCTGTATCTAAAGGTGGCGACCAGGTAATAATTGGAAATTCCGAACCTAAGTTTTATGGTGGCTTCGGCAATGATTTTACCTATAAAGGAATTTCATTAAGCATATTCTTCCAATTCAGCAAGTCGTATGCAAGAAACTATTTGACAGCTATTTATAATGGTGGAGGTGGTCCGGGATATATGGCTAACTATCCGGATTTTGTTTTAGGCAAAGTATGGCTGAATCCCGGCGATGCTGCTAAAGGTGCGATATTCCAGAGACCAACAACAGGAGCCAGCTATACGACTTTGGCATCGCAGGCACAGAGCGGGGCATATTATTTTGCGTCTTCTTCAGGAGCGTATAGCGACGATACTTATATGCGGTTAAAAACTTTGTCAATCTCTTACACATTGCCGCCCAAATGGGTAAAGGCGATGCACATGACCAATTTTAGCATATATGTAAATGCGCAAAACGTATTGACATTTACCGATTACAAAGTTGGCGACCCTGAACTTCCGGGACAACTATACGGTATTCCCACACAAAGGACTTTTCAAGGTGGACTAAGCATGAGTTTTTAATTGAAATAATCAAAAAACGAGAGTGAGCTGTAGTGGCTTATACATCGGTCTTCAGCTCATTTTTTGGACTATTAAAAAACAATAAAAATTAAACCGGATGAAATGCCCATAAGAATTGAGCTTATCCAAAGCAATAATTATTTAGGAGCATTCCGTGTGGCAATTAAAAACATTAAAAATATAAACACATGAAACTATATCATCGTATCATCAATAAATTATCTGTCGCACTTATGGTTATGTCTGTGGCAGGAATTACTTCTTGCAAAAAGCTGATAGAAATTCCTGGCAATCCGCCTACGGAGGTGCAGCAAGAAATGGTGTTTAACGACAGCTCGGATATTATGAGCGCTATGGCAGGCGTTTACCTGAATTTCAAAATAGCCGGCGGCGGACAGAATATATTCAGCGGTATGATTACAGAATATATTGGATGTGCTTCTGATGAGCTGGCTTATTCCTATGGCAATTCATTTTTGACGAATACTTATGTGGCTACCGATGGAACAGCCGGCAATTTCTGGTCATCGGCATATCAGAATATTTATTACATAAATGCTTGTTTGCAAGGTATTACTTCTACCGGTGCTATCAGTGATTCTTTAAAGGAATCGTTGCTCGGAGAGTTGAAGATGGTAAGAGCTATGAACTATTTTTATCTTGTCAATTTGTATGGTGGAGTTCCCATTGTTACGAGCATAGATTATAAAGCAAATGCTATTTTACCGCGCTCATCGGTAGATTCGGTATATGATTTTATTCTTTCTGATCTCATGGATGCCCGCAAAGTACTGAAACCTTCTTATCCCTCTGAGGGAAGGGCACGCCCCAATTTGTACACAGCTGATGCGTTGCTCGCCCGTGTTTATTTGTACAGAGGGCAATATGCACAAGCCGATGCATTGGCAAGTGACGTAATCAATTCCGGTTTATATAGTTTGGTGGCGCCCGGCAGCGTTTTCCTGCAAGGCAGTAATGAAGCAATATGGCAAGTACCGGCAATAGGTACAAGTCAGCAAACAGCAGAAGCTTATGCTTTATTACCTTTTAGCATCTATTCCGCTCCAAACTGGCAGGCTACAAATTATCTTTTGGATAGCTTTGAAACAAATGACCTGCGGAAAACCTCGTGGATTGGTGTAAGTACAATTAACGGAACGAGCTATAATTATATAAACAAATACAAACAACGTTCTAAAGATTCACTTCCGGCTGAAGGCTATGTAATGTTTCGCCTGGCAGAGCAATATCTGATACGCGCAGAGGCATTGGCACAGCAGAATAAATTAGATAGTGCATCCGCTGATTTGAATAAGATTCGAACCAGAGCAGGATTGCCAAATAGTACGGCATCTACCAAAGAAGAAATCATCAATGCCGTGATGCACGAAAGAGAAATAGAGTTTTTCTGCGAATGGGGACACCGTTGGTTTGACCTGAAACGCACAGGAAGAATTGATGCGGTATTGAGCAAAATCAAATCGGGCTGGGTGCCGGAAGCGGCGCTTTTACCTGTGCCTTATAACGAATTGCAGAATGACCCATACTTAACGCAAAACCCCGGCTATTAATTTCAATTATTTATATTAAAAATATGGAAGAACCAATCGTACGTATCAGTCATTTGTCCCACAAATATAATGGCAGCAATTGGGCGATACGCGACATCAATATAGAAATATATAAAACAGGAATAGTAGGTTTACTCGGCTCCAACGGAGCCGGTAAATCCACTACGATGAATATTCTGTGCGGCGTCATCAACCAGACGGAAGGTAAAGTTGTTATTGGCGGTATAGATATGCGCGAGCATCCCGAAGAGGCAAAAAAGCAAATCGGTTTCCTGCCGCAAAACCCGCCGTTATATACCGACCTTACAGTAGATGAATACCTTGAGTTTGCTGCCAATATGCGGGATATTCCCCAAAGTAATATCAAAAGCGCGATGGATGAAGCGAAAGAACGTTGCGGTATTGCACATTTCAGCAAGCGTTTGATTCGTAATCTTTCCGGCGGTTACAGGCAGCGTGTGGGCATTGCGCAGGCAATTATCCATAAACCCAAACTGGTTGTTCTGGACGAACCGACCAATGGTCTTGACCCTAACCAGATTATCGAAGTAAGGGCTTTGATTAAAGAAATAGCAGAAGAAAGGTCGGTCATTTTTTCTACACACATCCTGTCGGAAGTGCAGGTATTATGTAAGGATATTAAGATGATTGACTCAGGAAAGATTGTTTTTTCCGACACAATGGATGCTTTCAACAATTACGTTACACCGCACAGTATGATACTTATTCTTGCTAATCCGCCGGCAGAGAATGCTGTTTTGCAAATACCGGGAGTAACCAAAGCGGAATTTCTGACAGCGCAAAGGCTTCGTATTTATTTTGATGGTTCGCAAGACGTGTCGCAGAAGATTATCGAAACGGCGGTTTTAAACAAATGGCTTGTACAGGAAGCTTTTCTCGAAAAAAGTTCCTTGGATGAAGTGTTTGCAGAACTATCCGGAAAAGGAAAAAATAAATAAAGCATTCTTATTTAAAGATTAAAATTCATTCAAATAAATAATGAAAAAAATATTCAAGATAGCGAAGTTGGAGTTAAGCAATCTTTTCTATTCGCCTATTGCATGGTTCCTTTTAATTGTGTTTGTGTTTCAGGCGGCATTTAATTTTACCCACACGCTGGACGGACTGATGCGGTCAAAACATTTGATGGACAAAGATGATATATTTGGCTTCCTTACCAATTATATTTTCAGCGGTTGGGCTACAAGTTTGTTTCCCGGTTTGTTGGATAAATTGTATCTCTATCTTCCGTTGCTGACAATGGGGCTAATCAGCCGGGAAATGAATAGCGGTACTATCAGCCTGCTATATTCATCGCCTGTAAAAGTCCGGGAAATTGTTTTCGGTAAATTTCTGGCGATGGTAGGCTATGCACTCGTGCTTATCGGTGTTTTGATGCTGTTTGGGATTACTGCGTTTTGGTTTATTCCGCACATGGATGTAGCATTATTTCTTTCGGGTTTGTTTGGTGTTTTTCTGTTGCTGTGTACTTATGCGGCTATCGGTTTGTTCATGTCCTGTTTAACGAGTTACCAGGTGGTTGCAGCGCTCAGCACGTTTGTGGTATTTGCTGCTTTGACTTATGTGGGACAAATATGGCAAAAAGTAGATTTTGTGCGCGACCTTACGTATTTCTTGTCCATTTCCGGGCGTACAAGCAAAATGATTGCCGGGCTTATTACGACAAAAGATGTTTTTTATTTTGTGTTGATAGCCGGGATGTTTTTGGTTTTCAGTATTATTAAATTACAATCCGGCAGGGAAACCAAGGCGTGGTATATCAAAGCCGGAAAATATGTGGGTATATTTGCGTTTGTATTACTGGCGGGCTATATTACTTCAAGACCGGGATATGTCGGTTATTGGGATGTAACGGCTACTAACGTGAATACAATTACCGAAAGTGCGCAAAAAATTATTAAGGAGCTGGATAGCCCTTTAGAAGTAACGACGTACATTAATTATCTCGACCGTAATTATTATCTCGGTTCTCCCGATAAGCGCAATGCAGATTTGGACAGGTGGGAAAAATATATCCGCTTCAAAAAAGATATTACATTGAAGTATGTGTATTATTATGACGATGTACCGAGCGACCCTTATCTGCACAAATACATGAATAAAAATAAGACCATATTGCAAATTGCACAAAAACGGGCGGAAGCGGATAAGGATGACTTGGACCGGTTTAAAACGCCGGCTGAAATACATAAGGAAATAAATCTTCTCCCGGAAGGAAACAAATACGTAATGCGGCTGAAATACAAAGGCAGAACTACTTTCCTGCGAATATTTGACGACCCTGAAACTTGGCCCAGCGAAACAGAAGTATCTGCTGCTTTAAAAAGGCTGATTTCCATTCCGCCGAAAATAGGCTTTCTGCAGGGCGACTATGAAAGAAGTATCGACAAAGATGGAGATGATGCGTACAAAAATATTGTCAATCTCAAACCATTTCGTTATTCGCTCATCAATCAGGGTTTTGATGTAACACCTGTTATGGCAGACAGCACACACAGTATCCCTGCCGATATTGCGGCATTGGTAATTGCCGACCCGCGAAAAGAATTAAGTCCGGCAGCCTTGAATGCAATCAGGAAATACGTTGCTGCCGGCGGTAACTTGATGATTCTCGGAAAGCCCGGCAAACAGGAGATACTTAATCCGTTATTAAAAATGCTGGGCGTTCAGTTAATGCCGGGTCAGATTCTCCAGGACAGTAGCGCTTATGCGCAAAATATCGCTACCGTTTATCTTACCAAAGAAGCGGCACAATGGTCGCCTGTTTTGCAAGGCGCATATAACGACAGTACTTTCGTAAGTATGCCGGGCGTGTGCGGTATTAATTATAAAGACAGTGAGGGATTTAGGATAACGCCTTTATTATTAACAGACAGCGCCAAAAGCTGGAATCATGTTGGTAATGTTGTTTTAGATTCTTCGGCTATTAAATATAATCCGGCTTTAGGAGATGGGAAAGGTCCGTTTGCGACCACAATTGCATTAACGCGTACCGTGAATGGCAAAGAGCAACGTATTATTGTGAGCGGCGACGCTGATGTGATGAGCAATGCGGAATTAGGGCGCAAGAATATGGGTAGAACGGTAAATTTTCAATTCAATACTGTGTTGTTCGGCTGGTTTACTTATGGAAAATTTCCCGTGAACTCTTACCGTCCGAAAGCAAAAGACCACTTTTTTACACTAAGCGATGCCGGTTTTAAAATTATCAATATCGGATTGTTATGGATATTGCCTGTAGCGTTATTGCTGTTCGGAACTATTTTATTAATCAGGAGAAGACGGAAATAATGTTGAAATAATATTCTAAAACAGGTTATTAATGAGAATTGATTTTTATTGCAAGTAATAAAAAGACTTTTCCTTGTGAATGTAGGAATGTTCTACCTCAAGAGTTTTATAACAGCTTGATTTGAAGTAAAATAACATTTATAGATACTGCAATAAAATTCTTTGTTTTTAAAAAAATAGGACACTCATGTTTTTTACAGACAGTCAGACGTTAGTTGATTTAGGTATATTTGGAAAGGGCGGTGGTATTTTTGGTATGTATGACCGTTCTTTCACGCGTGGCGGTGGAGCGGTGCTGGAAGAATGGCTTCGTTATCCTTTGGATAATGCGGACAGCATCAACCGCCGCACGGGCATTATTCGGTACTTCGGGGCAGCGGGCACATCTTTTCCGTTTAACAGAGAGCTGTTCGATGGGGCGGAGCAGTACTTGTCGGAGCGTGACGAGCGCACGCGTCTGACGGCACAGCAGCAAAGCCTGGGGCAGAAGCTGTCCGGGTTGGTAGCGGCAGATACAGGCTATAAAACGATTGTTAAAGGCATCAGCTCGCTGACAAGGCTGCTGCAACAGCTGAACGCTTTTATACAGGGGGAAGCTGCCCTGCACAACAAGGATTATTCGGAAGAAAGAAAAAATATAGAAGCCCTCTTGTCGGAAGCAGCTTTTGTTCCGCTGTTATCGGAGAACACCCAAGGCAAGCTGCCGCAGGACAAGCTCGTTGCTTATGACAACATCCTTCGCTTCCGGCACTACAAGGAATCCAAAAGGCTGCTGCACTATATGTATTGTGTGGATGCTTACCTTTCCGTGGGTCAAACTGCCAAAGAACACGGGTGGAATTTTGCGGCAGCAAAATATGCAGAGGGCAATGCAACAAGCCTTCAGCTGAAAGACGTGAAACACCCTGCTGTAGCCAATGCCAAAGGCAACGATATCACGATAGACGAAGAGCATAATGTCGTCTTTCTCACAGGGGCGAACATGGCAGGCAAGAGCACGTTTATGAAAAGCGTGGGGATTGCTGTTTATCTGGCGCATTGCGGTTTCGCGGTAGCTGCAAAGGAAATGACGTTCACGCCGCTGGAAGGCATGTTCTCCACCATCAACCTGCCGGACAACCTCGGGATGGGCGCCAGCCATTTTTACGCAGAAGTACTGAGGGTAAAAAAAGTAGCACAGGAACTGCACGCCGGCAAAAGACTGTTCGTGTTGTTCGATGAACTGTTTAGGGGAACGAACGTGAAAGATGCCGGGGAAGCCACGGTAGCTGTAGTCGAAGGGTTCGCCAAAAAGACGGGCAGTTTGTTCATCATCTCCACGCATATCATTGAAGCCGGGGACATCTTACAACAACAAACGAATCATATCCAATACCAATACCTTCCCACGAAGATGGAGGGGCACAACCCCGTCTATACCTACAAGCTGGAAGAAGGCATCACGGCAGACCGCCACGGGATGGTCATCATCCGCAATGAAGGTATCATAGAGATGCTGGAAAAGAATGCCGCCGGGCAATTAACAATGGACAATCGACCGTAAACAATTATCCCTTATCCGCTTCAATTATTCATTACTCATTATTCATTTAGAAAATGTCTTTTATAACCGATAAGCAAACGACGGACGAGCTCAATCTTTTAGGCAGGTACCAGTCCGGTTCGGTGTATGCACTATTCAACCGGACACATACACCCGGCGGGGAACAATTGCTGGAAAAGCTGCTGAAAACGCCGCTGACGGACGAAGAGCAAATCAACCGGAGGGCAACCGTTTTCCGGTACTTTCAGCAAAGCGGCTACCGTTTTCCCTTAGAGCGGGAACAGGTAGAGCTGTTCTCCAACCGTTTAGACGGCGGCGGCAGTAAAACGACTGTCGGCAGTATGTTCTCCACGCTAAAGAAAAAGGCGTTATCGTCATTAGTGCATGACGAAGCGTACGGCTTACAGGCAAAAGGACTGACCGCAGCGGCAACGGTGCTGCAACTGCTATACGGTTTTCTCACAGAAGATATGAATATGCAGGACAATCCTTACGAAGAAAAGATAAGGGAAGTCCAAACCATTCTTACAGACAAAGACATCACGAAACTGCGGTTGCTTTCCGGGAAAAAGGGAGAAAAAGAAGGAGAAAAAAAAGAAGACCTTTCCGTAAAAGACACTGCTTATTTTGACCGGCTGCTGACGCACACAAAGCGGAAAGACATGGAAGTTGTTTTGCAGTTTATTTACGAGCTGGATGTCTTCATGGCGGTAGGGAGCGTAGCCGAAGATAGGAACTTTACGTATGCCGAAGCCAAACCAAAGGAAGGCAATGAACTAAAGGTAAAAGGGCTAAGGCATCCTGCATTAAAAAATGCTGTTGGAAACGACATAGCCTTCAACCGGGAACACAACCTTCTTTTTCTCACGGGAGCGAACATGGCAGGCAAAAGTACGCTGATGAAAAGCATCGGCATAAACCTTTATCTGGCGCACTGCGGTTTTCCGGTAGCAGCGGACGAGATGTGTTTTACGGTAAAAGACGGCTTGTTCAGTTCGATAAATGTGCCTGACAACATCAGTCTGGGTTACAGTCATTTTTATGCGGAAGTATTGCGGGTAAAGCAGGCAGCGGAATTGGTATCCCAAAAGAAGAACTTATTGGTAATGTTTGATGAGCTGTTCAAGGGTACGAATGTGAAGGATGCTTACGAAGGCACATTGGAAGTAACGAAAGCGTTTTCGAAATACCGGGATTGTTTATTCATCATTTCTACACACATCATCGAAGTAGGGGAAGCCCTACAAAACAACATGAATATTCAATTTGGTTACATGCCGACGGAGATGGAAGGCAGCACGCCGCGCTATCCGTACACATTAACCGAAGGTATCACGGAAGACCGTCAGGGTATGCTCATTATCCAAAATGAAGGAATCTTGGATATGTTGAAATAGGCATTAAACAATTGGGGCAGAAAGCCATATTAGCCGAAATAATTGTTAAAAACTTATTTTGACACAGGGGTAAACACTTTTTATTCGTCTTTATTATAAACAATGTGTAACTAACTAAGGATAATACAAATACCTGTACAGGCTTTTTGTGATGATATTGGCTTGGCAGGTTTCTTTTGCCTAAGAACTTAGGTACACCGGAAATACTCGCTTAAACGGGAAAAAATTTATTTAAAAAGAACAAGTGCAGTCTGCCTGCACATGGTACAAAAACAAGACAGAATGAAACTAAACAACAAATGGCTACTGACCGCTTTACTTTCAACGGCTGCCTGCGGATTGTATGCACAGCAGATTCCGTTGGATACTGCTATTCACACGGGAAAATTACCTAACGGACTTACTTACTATATCAGGCACAATGAAGAGCCGAAGAAACGGGTAGTGATGTACCTGGTAAATAAAGTTGGCTCTATATTAGAAGATAATGACCAGCAAGGTTTAGCGCATTTTATGGAGCACATGAACTTCAACGGTACAAAGCATTATCCCAAAAACGAATTGGAAGATTATCTTCAAAAAGCCGGTGTCCGTTTCGGTGCAGACCTTAACGCTTATACAAGTTACGACGAGACCGTATTTGAACTTCCTATTCCATTGGACGACCCGTCTATGCTGAATAAAGGCTTGGGCATTATCAGAGACTGGGCACAGGATGCTTTGCTGGACTCGACCGATATTGCGCAGGAGCGTGGCGTGGTGTTGGAAGAAGAAAGGCTGGGCTTGGGTGCAGGCGAAAGAATGCGCCGTCAATATATGCCGATACTGCTGAACAATTCGAGATATGCCGTGCGCACTCCTATTGGTTTACACAGTATTCTTACAACTTTTAAACCGGAACAAATCAGGCGTTTTCACAGCGACTGGTATCGTCCGGATTTGCAGGCGGTAATCGTGGTCGGAGATATAAATGTAAAGCAAGTGGAAGCTTACATTAAAGCGCATTTTAGCGATGAAAAAAATCCAAAGAACGAAAGAGTCCGCACACATTACAGCATTCCGCTTACTGGCGAAAATCGTTTTGTAGTTGTAACAGATAAAGAGCAACCGCAAACGGAGTTGAATCTTATTATCAAACACAAAGCCGGCAATATCAAAACCGAGGCGGACTATTTAGCAGCAATCAAGCGCGGACTGTTCGGTCAAATGTTGGGCGCGCGTTATGGCGAACAAAGCCTGAAACCGGATAAAACTTATTTGTCTGCAAGCGCCGGAATTTCCGGGTTGCTTGGCGGTTTGGATGCCTTTAGTTTTTCGGTGGTACCAAAACAAGGACAATTGGAAGCAGCCGTAAAGCAAGGCTGGACAATTGTAAAGCAGGTAGAAAAATACGGCTTTACGCAAGATGAATTGGACAGGGCAAAAAAGAATTATCTCAGCGGCATGGAAGCCTCGCTAAAAGAAGCAAGCAAAGTATCATCCCAAAATTATGTAAAAGCCTTACAATCTTTGTTTTTGCATGGCGAAGCGCAACCTTCTATTCAATGGGAATATGATTTTGTAAAATCGCATCTGGATGCTATCACCACACAAGAAGTGAACAGCGTAGCATCGGAATATATCAAAGATAATAATCGCGACATTTTGCTGATAGCGCCTGACTCGGCAAAAGCAAATCTACCGGACTCTGCAACGGTTACAGGCTGGTTCAGCAGTATAGAAAACGGTAACATTGCACCATACAAAGAAATCGCAACGGCGGCAAATGCTATGCTTTTGAAAACATTGCCCACTCCGGGAAAAGTTGTTAAGGAAGACAGTATTCCGAAGCTCGGTATCACGGAAATGACTTTGAGCAATGGCGTTAAAGTATTACTTAAACCTACCACTTACCAGAATGACGCCATCAGTTTTATGGGATTTGCGCCGGGAGGCACGTCGTTAAGCACATTGAGCAATTATGTATCTGCGGGTAATGCAACATCTATGTTGAGCAATATGGGCTTGGGTAATTACGACCCGATACAATTGTCAAGATTATTGACAGGAAAAATAGCGAGCGCAGGCACGTTTATCAGTGATAGAACTGAAGGTGCGCAAGGTTCATCTAACCAAAAAGATTTGGAAACAGCGCTGCAACTTTTATATCTGAAATTTACGCAGCCGCGTATGGATACGGCTATTTACCGTAACATCATCACAAGTGCCAAACAGAGTCTTGCGCATAAATATTCCAATCCTGCGAATATTTTCCGCGATACGGTCAGCTATTTCCTGAGTAACTATAATGAACGCAGCCGCCCGTTTACGGTGGACAGGATCGATGAATTGAATCTGGATACCGCATATAATTTCTATAAAGAACGCTTTGCAGATGCCTCGGCTTTCACATTTGTTTTTGTAGGTAATTTTAATGTGGACAGCATTCGTCCGTTGTTGGAAACTTATCTCGGCAGCTTGCCCGCTACACACGCAAATGCAGCGGCAAAGGATTTAGGTATTCGTCCGCCAGAAGGCAGACTCACAAAAATAGTGAGAGCCGGAACGGAAGATAAAGCGAGCGTAGAAATATTGCTGACTGGCAAGTATCAATACAGCGCTGTGAATAACTTATTGTTATACACTGCCGGCGAGGTATTGGAATTAAAACTGCTTCGCGACATCCGCGAAAAAGAAGCGGAAGTGTATTCTCCTTCGGTAAAGACCAATGAAGCCAAAGAGCCGGAACAGCGTTATTCACTGGCAGTTTCTTTCGGCTGTGCTCCCAAAAATGTGGACCATTTGGTAGCTATGGTCGAACAGGAAATTGATTCCATGAAAAACAACATTTCCGACGAAGATGTGCAGAAAGTAAAACTTGCTTATCAAAAACAAATGGAACAGGCTATGGAGACCAACGGTTTCTGGCTGAGCTATATTGTCGGAAAAGAACAAGTGCATGAAAACCTGAATGATATTTTCGACAGACAGAAAAACCTGGATGCCGTAACGCCGGAAACAGTTCGGAATTGGGTTAAAGAACATCTGACCGGTAAGAATTTTATATCACTGGAATTATTGCCGCAGGAAGATGTGAAATAACAAACACGTTTAATGATTTTTTCTCATGTACTTTTTAAGTACTACAGCCTGCTTTTCTAAGCGGGCTGTTTATTTTGAGAAAATCAAAATGCTTTTGGACGAGATATTGGTTTGGATAAAATTTCTTTCAGGAATATAAGGCTTGAATGCCGGAAGAATTAAGACTCCGTCTCATAATAAATCTTGTAAAATTTTCTTCCTTTTTCGTCTATGCCATGCTCAATCAATTCGCGGTTGCCGTGAACATAAATATGGAAATTTTTGTCCAGCTTAATCACGCTTTTGTAAGAACGGTTTTGCCGTTTTACGGCAGCGTCTGAAATAGTAAAATTGTCGGCGATTTCAATATCGCGCTCTTTTTCATATTCTTCTTTGTATTTATCAAAACTGTTGATATATTCAGGATATTGAAGTACCTCGTTTTTAAATTCGTCCAGTTCAAAATTATCTTTTTCTTTAAAAAATTTCATGGAACGGTTCAGGAAATCTGCCTGGTCGGCGCGCGTTACACTATATTCTTCCGGCAATTGTTTTACAATATAATCTTTGTATAACGACATTGTATTTTCCGTATTATAATATTTATCCTGCCGTTGCCGCAGATGCAAAAAATTATCCGTCCAATACTGTGCTTCTGCACCTTTATTGGTATTGTCCACAACGGATACGATATAACCGTTTTCTTTTTCGGTATTGAAGATGATGCAACCTTTGTCCAGCTTGTTGATATTAATGCCCTGCTCGCTTTCTATTTCAAAGCCTTCGTCTTTGGGAAATACTTTTAAGAAAGTGTCTTTATTTTCCGATTTGAATAATCCGACGGCATCCATTCTGTCTCCGCTCAATGCTGCATCTTTAAAATACGCTACATAGAACTCGCCGCCTTTTATTTTGGGATGCGTGCTTTGATTATATAAATGTTTTGCAAGGTTTATCGATTGTTCATGGAGCGCTGCAACATTATCAAAGATTGCGGAAACATACGCATATACTTCGTTTAACGCTAAGTCCGCATCGTGGTGTAATTGATAATATTCTTCGGATTTAAAAGAAGAAAGAAAATAAGTTGTAAGCAATTCAGAAAGTTCCTGGTTAACCGCAATCTCCGAACCGGACAAAGAAAGCGTTTCTGTTTCTTTATTGCCAACTTTATGAATGGATAAATTGAGTTCCAATGTTTAAATTTTAAAATATAAAATCGTATTGAATGCCTCAAAAATAGTGAAATTCATTTCTCCAAACCTTGTCTTGCAGATTAGTTATCAGAAAATCGCGTATTGGAAATTCTTTCATTTATGGATAAAACAGTTCGGGTAATTGTATTCTTTTTGGCTACAACAACCTGTCTTTCGGCTACAATTGTTTTTCGTTTAGTGAGGAACTTTGCACCAACAAAAACAATTAAAAATGAAAACAGTATTTATAACAGGTGCCAATCAGGGAATCGGTTTTGAAACTGCCAAGCAATTAGCAGAACTTGGCTATTATATCTATCTCGGAAGTCGAGATGAATCCAAAGGAATTGAAGCAACAGAGCAATTAAAAGCATCGGGATTGAACAATGTGGAATGTATAGAAATAGATGTAACGGATATTGTATCCATAAAATCTGCAAGAAAAGAATTGGGAAATAAAACGCCGCATTTAGATGTGTTGATAAATAATGCAGGCATTGCAGGCAAACAACCTCAGAATATTTCCACTGTTGATATGGAAAATCTGCGGACAGTTTTTGAAACCAATTTTTTCGGTGCAATACAAACAACACAGCAATTTATCGACTTATTGAAAAAATCGGACGAACCACGAATTATAAATGTTTCAAGTCCGTTAGGCTCGCTGTCGTTTCAAAGCAATTCGCAAAATCCTAATCACAGAATTTACGATGTGTACAGTTGTTCAAAAACGGCATTGAATGCTTTTACCGTATTGCTTGCAAGGGAGTTTCAGGATACAAATTTTAGAATTATCAGCATTGAACCGGGCTACACGGCAACCAATCTCAATCAGCATCAAGGAACGCAAACTGCAGCACAAGGTGCAAGCATCATTGTAAAATTTGCCACCTTAGCAGATGTGCCGACGGGAAAGTTTTTCGACAGGAACGGCGATGAACTGGCTTGGTAAAACAAACGCTGTGGGATTAGACTATTCATCAAAAAAACAATTTCTACTTTTGTATTATGGAACAACGGCAAACGATAAGGATAAAAACCATCAGCGAATTTCATCAGTCGCGCGGATTGCCTGCGCCGGAGCATCCGCTGATTAGCGTGATAGATTATTCAAAAATCGAACGCCCTGCCGATATTGGCGAAACAAATTGGATGTTTGATTTTTACCAGATTGCCGTAAAGCGCGGAACACCGAAGATGAAATACGGACAGCAGGAATATGATTTTGATGAAGGCGTAATGTTTTTTATTTCGCCGAACCAGATTTTCGGAATAGAACCCGATGCAAATACAAAAGTTAAACGTTCAGGCTGGATGTTATTAATTCATCGGGATTTTTTGTGGAACACATCCTTAGCGAAAACCATTAAGCAATACGAATACTTTGATTATTCCGTAAACGAAGCTTTGTTCCTTTCGGAAAAAGAAGAAGAAACCCTCAATTGCATTATTCAAAATATCCGGCAGGAATATCATTCCAATATCGATAAGTTCAGCAAGCAAATTATTATTTCTCAAATAGAAACTTTGCTGAACTATTCCGAGCGGTTTTATAACCGGCAATTCATTACCCGCGAAAAATCCAGTCACAAAATATTAGAACGATTGGAAGAAATATTGAATGATTATTTTAAAAATGATGATGTTGCAATCAAAGGATTGCCAAGCGTTCAATTCATCGCCGGCGAACTGAATGTATCGCCTAAATATTTAAGCAGTCTATTAAAGGTGTTGACAGGACAAAATACGCAACAACACATTCACGAAAAACTGATTGAAAAAGCCAAAGAGAAACTTTCAACAACCGATTTGTCTGTGAGCGAAATTGCTTATGAGTTAGGCTTTGAACATCCGCAAAGTTTCAGCAAATTGTTTAAGACAAAGACAAGGCAAAGTCCGTTAAAGTTTCGGGCGAGCTTTAATTGAGAAACAATAAATAAAATTGTCAAATGAAATTAATCGCAATAGAAGAACATTTTCTTACAAAAGCCGTCCGCAATGAATGGCAAAAATATGCCGATAAAGACGACCCTACACAAAATCTTCATCTTGGCGAAATCGAAAATCGCTTAGATGACATTGGCGATACACGCCTGAAACTGATGGACGAAACGGGCATTGATGTGCAAGTACTTTCGCTCACAAGTCCGAGCCTGCACAATCTGGGAAATGAAAGCGTTGCGCTTGCGCAACAAACCAATGACTATGTTGCAGAGATTATTAAAAAACATCCGGAAAGGTTTCAGGGATTTGCCGCGTTGCCCATGCCTGTGCCGAAAGAAGCGGCGAAAGAATTGGAACGTTCCGTAAAAAATCTTGGCTTAAAAGGCGCAATGCTTTGCGGTCGCACACGCGAAAAAAATTTAGACCACAAAGATTTTTGGGAATTGTTTGAATGTGCGGAAACGCTTGGCGTTCCTTTGTTTATTCATCCGCAAATTCCGCAAAAAGCCGTAAGAGATATTTACTATTCCGGCTTTGACGATGACACAAATCTTGCTTTTTCCACTTACGGATTAGGTTGGCATTACGAAGCCGGAATACAATTTGTTCGCATGGTATTGGCAAAAGTTTTCGACCGTTTTCCCAATCTTCAAATCATTCTCGGACATTGGGGCGAAGTGATTTTATTTTATGCTGAAAGACTGGCTTCGCTGGGAAGAGCTGCAAAACTTGATAAACAGTTCATAGATTATGTTCGCCAAAATTTGTATGTAACCGCAAGCGGAATGTTCAGCCAAAATTATTTACAACGTTCCGTTGAGATTATTGGCGCGGACAGAATTCTTTTTTCTTCGGATTATCCTTATCAATACCGTGCAGGAAGGGATGCGCGCAATTTTCTGGAAGCAACAAATTTGAATAGTGATGATAAAGAAAAATTTGCTTTTGCAAATTGGGAACGATTGACTTCAACGACCTTTTAGCACATACTGCATGCATCTGGTAAATTGCACGTTTTACTGCTATATTGAGCTTTCTAATTAGTCATAAATTTCGGCGTAGCGATAAAGTTGAAATTTCCAAGACCCGATCTGCTGTTGAAATAACAATTCTCGCTAATAAATAACATTAATATAATCAATACACAATGCAGAAATAATATTTTCTTAATCATTAACATTGAAGTAACCTTTTCTCTTGAGTCTATTTTTGCCGGCAAAATGATGATATTCCATGAGTATATTCTCTAACCGGGAGCTTATTGAGAAGTTGAAGAAGAATGATGAAGCCGTTTTTGCTTATCTGTATAAGAAATATCACAATGCGGTTTATGCTAATATCCGCAAATTGGTAAATGATGAAACCAATGCAGAAGATATTTTACAGGATGTGTTTCTGCTACTGTGGTCGCGCCGGGAAAAGCTTACTTCGGAACAGGAAATAGGCGGCTGGCTGTTTTCGGCGAGCTATTATAAGTCATTGGAGTTTTTGAAAAAGTCTATTAAGCAAAGCCTTGCTGTTTTTGATGAAGCTAAGCACGATATGATTCCGGTTGAAGAAGGAACTTCAGAAGCTGCTTATGAAGAAAAACTAACCATACTTAATGCAGGCATAGAACTGCTTTCTCCGCAAAAGAAGTCGGCATTCACATTGTGCCGTATCTACGGCAAATCTTATGAAGAAGCTGCTGACCAAATGGGCGTATCTGCCGAAACAGTACGCGGTTACGTGAAAGATTCTGCCAAGTTTCTCAAACATTATGTACTGAAGGAATCCACATCTCTTTCAATATTCGCCATTTTTCTTTTTGCGAGATTTCTCGGCGTTTAAGTTTGGTAACAATTCGTTAATGGTAATCTCCACCCCCTTTTTTAAACAATCGGTCATTTTATAGTGTAAATGGAAAAAAATTGGTTTCTTCTTGAGAAATACAGAAAAGGTATTGCTACGGCAAGCGAAAAAGCGTTTTTGTTAGAAGCCTTGTCTGTTGACGAAAGTGAACTTCGCGCATGGTTGCAGAAAGAATTTGATGCGAGCGTGGAGCGCGATATAAAAGTGTTGAACGACGAGAAATCGAAAGAAATTTTTGAAAAAATTTTTGCAAGAAAGTCCGCGCAGGATAAATCTAATGACGAAAAAAAAATTGACTCCTTCCGAAGGAGAAAATTGTTGTATGGCTGGGCGGCTGCTGCGTGCGTAGTATTTGGATTGCTGTTGGGCATTGATGTGTGGACGTCCCACAAAGAAGCGCATATTACAAAGCAAACCGTTGCCAAAATCTTGCCTACTGATAAGCAATTGCCGGCTATAAAAAATATTGTGAATACGACAAATGCGATAATAAAAAGCCGCTTAGAAGACGGGACAGAAGTTGCATTATCGCCGAAAAGTTCTCTTACATACGAGCCGTTTGCCGGCAAAGCGGTAAGGGCAGTAGCGCTGAACGGGAAAGCGACATTCAAAGTTAAGCATGACGAAGCGCACCCGTTTTCGGTTACGGCAAACGGGATTGTGGTTACCGATTTGGGTACAGTCTTTTCCGTCAATTCATTCAACAATAAGGTTTATGTAAAATTGTTCAAAGGAAAAGTAATGATACACGCATCCGATTCGATTTTATCCATGAAAGATGCTTATCTGAAACCGGGAGAACAGTTTAAATTTTCGGCTGCCGACGGAACGTATGCGCTGTCCGTATTTGAAAGAAAAAATAAAAATATTGCATTACCCAAGCCGAAAACAGATTCTGTACAAGCCGAGCCGGTTACATTTTATACCGACAGTTTGAACAGGTTGGTTTTTGACAAAACGCCGTTGCACAGCGTGTTTGATGAGATAAGCAAAAGATATAAAGTGCAAATCGGTTACGATGCAAAAACAGTTGCTAAAATGTCGTTCACAGGGCTGGTAAGTCCCACGGATTCTCTGCCGGTTATACTTGAAATAATATGTAATACAAATGACTTGCGCGCAGAACAAAATGAAGGAAAATATTTTATAGAACGGCAAACCGTAACGCCGTCGCCTGCTGCTCTTCCTCCCGGAGAAAGCGCAGACAGTTTAAGCAACAGGGAATAAACATCTTTGTTTGCTACAGAAGCATTACGAAATAATTATTCACATAATACAATATAAAAAAAAACTGCCTCAAAAGGCAGGTGGGAAATTTTTGTCCATAAACTAAAGCAAATTATATGCATCACAAATTGAAACATTCATTTCTCCTGATTATGCTTCTTGTTGCAGGCATTGCTGTTCTCCGGGCGCAGCAACGCGAAGCAATTGTAAAAGGGGTGGTTACAGATGAGTCCGGAAAATTTTTAACAGGCGTCAATGTTGCCATACAGGAAACCTCCGGTGGCACTGTGCATCATGCACTTACCGGTTCGGGCGGCGAATTTACCGTCGATAATTTATTGGCAGGTCATAAGTACAATTTCCGTTTTAGCTATACGGGATATGAAGATTACAAAATGGAAGCTTACACCATAAGCGCCGATAACAATAATAGCTTACTGGTAAGAATGCAGCCTGCGGAAAAAACGCTGGAAGATTTGGTAATTGTAGGGTACGGTACGCAAAAGAAAATTAATCTTACAGGTGCGGTAACGCAAGTGAGCGGAGCCGTACTGGAAAATAAATCGCTGCCCAACGTTACACAAGGCTTGCAAGGGATGATTCCTAACCTGAACCTGATAATGGGCGATGGTAAACCTATCCAGTCGCCGGTGTATAATGTACGCGGAAACCCATCCATTGGTCAGGGAGGTAACGCTTTGGTATTGATTGACGGTGTGCAGGGCGACCCAAGCCTTTTGAATCCAAATGATATAGCTTCCGTTACCGTATTGAAAGATGCCTCTTCTGCCGCAGTTTACGGAGCGCGTGCCGCATACGGCGTGGTATTGATTACGACCAAATCGCCGAAAAAAGGCTCTACATCCATTACTTATTCTTCGGACTATGCATCTAAAAGCCCAACTGTTGTACCAGATATTGTGAGCAATGGTTATCAGTATGCGTTAATGTTTGATTCGGCATGGTCGTCGTGGAACAACGGACAGATACCGCAGAATATCAACAAAACGCAGCCGTTTTCCATGGCTTATCTGGCAGCATTAAAGCAGCATAATGACGATCCGAGCCTGCCGCAAGTAGAAGTTGATCCCACTACGGGAAACTATGTTTATTATGGCAATACCAACTGGTACGATTTGTTGTACAAAAAAAGTTTGTTAGCGCTTAGCCAGAATTTGTCTGTTTCCGGAAGTACGGATAAAGCAAGTTATTATATAAGCGGAAGGTATTACAATCAAAACGGGCTTTTCCGTTACAATTCCGACGATTATAATATGTACAACCTCACGGCAAAAGGCTCGGTACAGGCTACGCCCTGGTTGTTGATTACTAATAGTACATGGTTCGACAGCAGGTTCTATCACAACCCTTTGAATGTAGGCGAAGGCGGTGGCATCTGGCGCAATATGGCAGACAACTCACAGCCGAGCTCCGTAATGTTCAATCCTGATGGAACGCTTACTGCATCAGCAGCGTATGGTGTGGGAGATTTTTGGTATGGAAAAAATGGTATTGATATGAGAACGCAGGAAATCAAAAATACATCTGCATTTTCAGCGACATTTTTAAACGACCATTTTCATGTTAAAGGCGATTTGACGTTCCAGAATTTGCGTTTAAATCAGGACCAGATAAGGGTTCAGTTGCCTTATAGCCTTGCGCCGGGAGTAATAAATTATTTAGGTACGAGCTATAATGATATTTCCGCAACGCGGCAAACGACCAATTATCTCGCAACCAACCTGTATGCCGATTATGACCACACTTTTGGTAAAGACCATTATTTCAAAGCCTTGATTGGTTATAACTATGAACAATCTGTTTACAATAATATTTCTGTTACCAGAAACGGGTTGGTTTATGGGGATGCAAAAGACTTGAGTCTTGCCACGGGAGATAAAATATCTACTTCAGGCGGATATGAAAAATGGGCAATTTTAGGCGGCTTTGGAAGACTTAATTATGCGTTCAGAGATAAATATTTATTGGAACTTGATGCCCGTTACGATGGCTCGTCTAAATTTCCGCACGACCAGACATATGGTTTCTTCCCGTCCGCATCTGCGGGCTGGGTGGTGTCGAAAGAATCATTTTGGCACGTGTCTCCAAAGTTTATTTCCAATTTAAAAATCAGAGGTTCTTACGGTTCTTTGGGTAACGGTAATATTTCTTCTTACCAGTACGAAGAACTGTTCAATATATCAAAATCGGGTCGTGTGCTTAACGGAATCCAGCCGCAATATACGAGTGTACCGGGCTTGATTCCGGATGGATTAACATGGGAAACAGCCACGACTGCCGATTTGGGATTAGACCTTACCATGCTGTCCAACCGGCTTGATTTTACGGGCGATATTTATCGCCGTAAAACAACAAATATGTATGTACTTGGACCTACGTTACCTGCCGTGTTAGGTACAAGTTCGCCGAAAGGAAACTTTGCCGATATGCGTACTGATGGCTGGGAAGCCAACATCAGTTGGAAAGACCAATTTCGCCTTGCGGGCAAGCTATTCCATTACAACATCGGCTTTTGGATGTCGGATTACATATCAACAATCACAAAATATGTGGGTAATTCTTCAGGACTGTTGAGCGATTATTATCCCGGCGAAAAATTGGGCGAAATATGGGGTTATGTCAATGACGGATATTGGACGGCAGATAACGTATCTCAGGCTAAAGCGTTCCAGCCTTTGGTAAAATCTACCAACAATGGTACATGGTTGCCGGGCGATATCAGGTTTAAAGATTTAAACGGCGATGGTGTTATCAATAGTGGGACAAATACCATTGGCGACCCGGGCGACAGAAAGATAATCGGGAATACTACGCCGAGATATCAATTCGGTTTTAACCTCGGCGGCGATTGGGACAACTTCTTTATCAGCGCTTTCTTTCAAGGCGTGTTGAAGCAAGACTGGTACCCGGGTTCAGAAGCAGATGCCTTTTGGGGGCAATACAACAGACCTTACAATTACCTGATGAAATCTCAATTGGGCAATATATGGTCGCCTACCAATACCAATGCTTATTTCCCAAGATACAGTGGTTATGTGGCACAAAATGGAAGCGGGGAGCTGGCTGTAAATCAAACAAAATACCTGCAAAATGTTCGCTACATCCGGTTGAAAAATATACAGCTTGGATATAATTTCCCTAAAAGCTTTTTCAAAAAAATTCCTATCAGCAATGCACGTCTGTATGTTTCCGGCGACAACCTGTGGACGGCGTCGCCTTTGTACAAGCATACCAAAGCGCTGGATGTAGAAAACATTGGTAAATCTGATGTGGTACTTACAGGAAATTCTAACAATGGTAACGGCAACAACTATCCTATACTCAAAAGTTATACGGTAGGTGTACTGGTTAATTTTTAAAATAAAATTTATTAATAGTTATGATACAGATTAAAACAAATCGAAGCATTGTTGTTCTTTCCCTGGCAATTCTGCTATTTGGCGCCTGCACCAAAGAATTAAATCAGGCTCCTGTAAGCAATGCCGATAAAACTGCCATTTTCGGCAGTCAGGATGGATTGCAGTTGTATGCCAATTCTTTTTACAATATTCTACCTGGCATATCCGATGTGTATAAAAC
Source organism: Arachidicoccus sp. BS20 (assembly GCF_001659705.1). Lineage (NCBI taxonomy): Bacteria > Pseudomonadati > Bacteroidota > Chitinophagia > Chitinophagales > Chitinophagaceae > Arachidicoccus > Arachidicoccus ginsenosidimutans. Next base: position 2,224,916 of record NZ_CP015971.1, on the reverse strand, counting down.
AGACCCAAGCCTTTCCGATTACGGAGCCGTCCAGTCTGTACCTAATTTCATTGTACCCGGCGCTTACACTTCGGTACAGAGTAGCGGTTGGGATTGGGGAGATTTGAGAAACATCAATTATTTTATTGCTGGTTTGGCAACATCTCCGGTACCGGACGCGGTAAAAGAAAATTATATGGCGCTGGCAAAGTTTTTCAGGGCTTATTTCTATTATGCCAAAGTACAGCGTTTTGGCGATGTGCCCTGGTACAGCACGCCGTTGAGTATAAGCGATACAGCATTATTATACAAAGGAAGAGATTCCCGCGTGTTGATTATGGATTCTATTGTAGCGGATTTGGATTATGCTGCCCAACATATTGCTTCTAATAACGATAATACGCGCAGCACCATCAGTAAAGGCGTAATATTCGGGTTTAAGTCAAGAGTATGTTTGTTTGAAGGAACGTTCCGTAAATACCAAACTTCCTACAACCTGCAATCTACGGCAAATGATTATTTGAAAATGGCGGTAGATGCGGCAGATTCCGTTATCGAAAGTAAAGTGTATAGCCTTAATACTGTAGGTGACAGTTTGGCGTACCGGAATCTGTTTATAAGTGCAACGCCGGTAACAAGTGAAATAATGCTGGCAGATGTTTCCAGTACATCTCTTGCGGTCTATAACGATGCCAACTGGTATTATACAAGTGCTACGTACGGACCTCGTTTCAGTTTTATCAAAACATTTATCAATACCTATCTTAACCGTGACGGAACACCATTTACCGACAAACCGGGGTATGATACCATCACATTTGTAAATGAAACCAAAAACCGTGATTGGCGCTTGCAGCAGACCATTCGTACGCCGGGTTACAAAAGAGTAAACAGCAACGGAACTACGTCGCCTGCACCGCCTGTGTTTTCCAATACTTACACCGGTTATCAGCCAATCAAATGGTGCCTGGACGGTACAACTTATGACAATGGTGCAACAAATACGAACTCTATCAGCCTGATGCGTTATGCGGAAATATTGCTGAACTACGCCGAGGCAAAAGCTGAATTGGGTACTATTACAGATCAGGATTGGGCAATGACCATAGGTGCATTGAGAGCACGTGCAGGGATTACCGGCGGATTAACCTCACTGCCGACAACGGTAGATAAATATTTGCAAACACATTATTTCCCCGACATTACCAACCCGGTAATATTGGAAATACGACGCGAGCGCGGAATAGAACTCGCTTTGGAAGGACTTCGCTTTGCTGATTTGATAAGATGGAAAAGAGGCGACCTTTTGCTCAATACCTGGGATGGAATGTACGTGCCTAAAACAGGTGTGCGTATGGATTTGAACGGCGACGGCGTGAATGATGTATTATTCTATACACAGTCTTCTGATACGGTAGGTGTAAGAGATGTAACACTCATTAATGTTTCAAAAGACCCGCAAAAGCTTGACAAAGGTACTTACGGCAATTTGAACTGGCTGGATAATATTCAAAGAGAATGGGCGGATTACAAATATGTGTACCCGATTCCTTTTAGCGATTTGCAGCTCAATCCAAAACTTGGACAAAATCCGGATTGGAAATAAACTTCACATTGTTTATGTGCTTTTCCCACCGCGGGAGAAGCACTTTTTAAAATAAAATAAATTATGATAAAAAAAATATTTTCTGCGGCAGCGGCTCTTTGGTTTATTTCGTGTGCAAACGCGCAAATAGCAAAGCACGTTATCATTGTAACTGTTGACGGTGGTCGCCCCGATTTTTATTTAGACTCGTCGTGGCATACAACAAATATGCGTGCGCTGATGAAGCAAGGCGCTTATGCCGAAGGGGTCAACAGTATGTTTCCATCTATCACTTATCCGTCGCACACGGCAATCGTTACAGGTGTAGCGCCTGCAAAGCATGGCGTCTATTACAACGGTATGTTTGAACCCGACAGTGCTACGGGAAAAATTTATTGGAATTACAGTTCCATAAAAGTTCCCACTCTTTGGTCTGTTGCCGATGAGCACGGCTTGAAAACTGCGAGTTTGCTTTGGCCAGTAACCGGCGATGCGCCTGTAGCATACAACATTCCTGACATCGGTTCGCTGGGCGAAAAAGTACGTGAGCAATATTCCAAGCCGGAAGGATTTGTCGATGAAGTAAAAAAGAATGTGTTTGACAATGCAGCTAAAATCGAATACGGTAAAAATGTAAATATTGCAAAAATTGCGGCTTATGTAATTCAAAAAGACCAGCCGAATCTGATGACGGTTCATTTTTTTGCAACCGATGGAGCACAGCATCGTGTGGGGCGCGAAGGCGATTTGGTAAAACGGGCTGTATTGGATGCGGATAGCGGCGTTGCTATTATTGTCAAAGCTTTGAAAGATGCAGGTATATGGAATCAAACGGTTTTGATTATTACCGGCGACCACGGTTTCTGCACAATTAAAAAAACTGTTGCGCCTAATGTATGGCTTAGTAATGCAGGATTGATAACAGATAAAAATCACGGACAGTGGAAAGCACAGTTCCTTACCGAAGGCGGTGCTGCATTTCTCTATCTGAAAGATAAAAATGATGTGGAAACGCTAAATAAAGTAAAACAGTTACTGAACAACCTTCCTGCTGAACAAAGGGCTTTGTTTCGTGTGATTAATAAAAAACAAATTGACTCCGTAGGTGCAGACCCCAATGTGGTTTTGGCTTTATCCGGTTTGGATGGAACTGCATTCAATGGCGTGCTGAAAGGCGACCCTGTGAGACAAGGTAAGGGCGGTACGCATGGCTATTTCCCCGATTTTCATCAAATACAAACAGGTTTTATTGCCGTTGGTCCCGGCATTAAAAAAGGAACCGTGATTCCTGTAATGAGCTTGAAAGACATTGCACCGCTTGTTGCCAAACTGCTTGGTTTCTCATTTCCGACGGCAGACGGGCATATTCCTGCAAATATATTAATCGGCAGTATTCATTGATTTCTATAGTTGTGATTTTAAGTAAGGGTGTTCCCGCTTTTGCGGGAGCACTTTTTTTATCGTAATGGTTGCATTTTGTGAATAATATTTTACTCTTCATCTCCGAACAATTCTCTCTCGATTTCCTCCATCTGCACAATGTCCCATGCCTCGCTTTCTGTGGGCGTAATGTTTAGAACATCGGTCAAATCCAGCTCGTCCAACAACGTTTTTATTGCCGCTTTTAAGTTGCAGACAACAAATGATGCGCTGTTCTTGTAAACAATTTGGTGTATTGTCGCAAGTTCAATCAGCGCTTGTTTTTCGGCTGTTTCAATGGCGGTAAAATCAACAATTACATTTTTTACTGGCGCTTGCAATCGTTGCATGACGATTGTTGTCAATTCTTCTGCCATATTAACAGAAAACACCGCTTCTGTCGGGCGTAGCACGCTGAATTTTTCTTTGGTATCAACTTTGATTTTCATTCGTGTGTTTTTTCATTTGCAGCTTTGCTGCGATTATATTGTCAAATGGAACCCCCGTTATATCTTTTTCTCCTCGTGAGAAAATTTATCATACTCGGTTTCATTTATATATTTTTAGTTTTAATAGTCGGAAGAAATTTCGCTGATTCATTTTTTACTTTTACAAAAATTATCATGCCTTTTCCACGCCAACTATTTGTCAATTTTTGAAGCAATAACGGGATATTTTATTATGTTATTTACAGATGTGTAAAAATTTTTTTTGTCTTATTCCATTATTGCTTAACTTTAAAAAAGGAAATTAGAAAAGAAGATTAAACTTCTGTTTTACAAAACCGTTCAAAGATAATCTTCAACCAATTGAATTGATACGTTTACTTCGTTCAAATTTTTAAAAAGCTGCATAAAAGTATCCGAAGTATCGCAAAGCAAACGTACCTTGACACAAACAATGAAGTGAAGAGTGTTTTTTGAGGCGTTCACATTTTAATCAAATTATGACTATGGACAATAATTTTTCACCACAAGTAAAGGAAATCATTACTTTCAGCCGCGAAGAGGCTTTGCGTTTGGGGAATGATTTCATCGGTACGGAACATTTGCTTTTAGGCTTAATCAGAGAAGGCGACAATGCCGCTATACGCATATTGAAACAATTGAATGTAGATTTATACGAATTGCGCAAAGAAGTGGAACTTGCCGTGAAAGACAAAACGGGCAAGAACATAGGCGACATCAACAGTCTGCCTTTGACTAAGCAAGCCGAAAAAGTAATACGCATTACCGTGCTCGAAGCAAAGTCGCTGAAAAGCGCACAGATAGAAACGGAACATCTGATGTTATCTATCTTAAAAAATAAAGAAAATATCGCTACGCAAATTCTCGGTCAGTTTGATATTGATTACGATTTGTTCCGCAACGAAATCGGCATTGTACGCGACACGGAAATACGTGCAGAATTTGATGAGCATGAAGAAGATTTTGATGATGAAAAGCGCGGCTTCGGCGGCGTACCACGCGGCGGCGCAGCACGTCCTACAGCAACAGCGGCAAACCCGAAAAGCAGAACGCCCGTTTTAGACAATTTCGGTCGCGACATTACGCGCCTTGCGGAAATGGGGCAGCTTGACCCGATTGTCGGTCGCGAAAACGAAATAGAACGGGTATCGCAAATTTTGTCAAGAAGAAAAAAGAACAATCCTATTTTAATAGGCGAACCCGGTGTAGGTAAAACGGCAATCGTCGAAGGCCTGGCGTTGCGGATTATCCAAAGAAAAGTAAGCCGTGTATTGTTTGATAAACGTGTGGTTTCACTCGATTTGCCTGCATTGGTTGCCGGAACAAAATATCGCGGGCAGTTTGAAGAGCGCATGAAAGCCATCATGAACGAACTCGAAAAAAACCGTGATGTGATTTTGTTCATCGATGAAATTCACACAATTGTTGGTGCCGGCGGCGCAAGCGGTTCGTTGGATGCAAGCAACATTTTTAAGCCGGCTTTGGCGCGCGGCGAATTGCAATGCATCGGCGCAAGCACGTTGGACGAATACAGAATGTACATCGAAAAAGACGGCGCGCTCGACAGACGTTTTCAAAAGGTATTGATTGAACCGCCGAGCGTTGAGGAAACCATTCAGATTCTCAACAACATCAAAAGTAAGTACGAAGATTATCATAGTGTGGTTTACGATCAGGAAGCAATTGAAGCGTGTGTGAAATTGAGCGACAGATATATGACCGACAGGCTTTTGCCCGACAAGGCGATTGATGTGCTGGACGAAGTAGGTGCGCGCGTGCATCTGAAAAATATCAGCGTGCCGCAAAATATCCTCGAACTTGAAAAGAAAATTGAGGAAATAAAAGTCGAGAAAAATAAGGTTGTAAAAAATCAGCGCTTTGAAGAAGCCGCAACGCTTCGCGATACGGAAAAAAGATTGGGCGAAGAACTGGAAAAAGCGAAAGCCGATTGGGAAGAAGAAAGCAAGAACAAACGCTATCCGATTACCGAAGATGCGATTGCAGAAGTTATCAGCATGATGACGGGTATTCCCGTGAAACGCATGGCGGAAGCCGAAACCGAAAAGCTCCGCAAGATGCAGGACGATATGAAAGAAATGGTGATTGGTCAGGACGAAGCAATTACGAAAGTTGTGAAAGCTATTCAGCGCAACCGTGTTGGTCTGAAAGACCCAAAGAAGCCGATTGGAAGTTTCATTTTCTTAGGTCCTACGGGCGTTGGTAAAACGGAATTGGCTCGCTCGCTCGCTCGTCATTTGTTCGATTCGGAAGATTCGTTGATAAGAATTGACATGAGCGAATACATGGAGAAATTCTCTGTAAGCCGCTTGATTGGCGCACCTCCGGGTTATGTAGGTTATGAAGAAGGCGGACAGCTTACCGAAAAAGTCCGTCGTAAGCCATACAGCGTAATTCTGTTAGACGAAATAGAAAAAGCGCATCCTGATATTTACAATATTCTCTTGCAAGTGTTGGACGACGGCGTTTTGACCGATGGATTGGGCAGAAAAATTGATTTCAAAAATACGCTCATCATCATGACGTCAAACATCGGTGTTCGCCAGTTGAAAGAGTTTGGCGACGGCGTTGGTTTTGCAACTGCGGCGCGTATTCAAAACCAGGAAGAGAACAATAAAGCCGTGATTGAAAAAGCTTTGAAACGCACATTCTCGCCCGAGTTTCTGAACAGAATTGATGATGTGATTATCTTTAATTCGCTCACAAAGGAAAACATCTTTGCGATTATCGATATTCTGATGAAGAAAGTTTATGCACGCCTCAACGGTATGGGCTTAACTTTGGAAATAACCGAGGATGCAAAGAATTTTATTGCCGATAAAGGTTACGATGTTCAGTTTGGCGCAAGACCTTTGCACCGAGCTATTCAGAAATATCTGGAAGACCCGTTGGCAGAAGAAATTCTCAATCATGCCGTGAAAGACGGCGATACACTTACGGCGAATTTCGATAAAGAGCAAAGCAAAATTTTCTTTGATGTGAAGAAGAAAGAAACAAGCACGGCAGAATAATTTTTAATTAATAAACAGAAAAAAGCGGCAGGAATAAAATCCTGTCGCTTTTTGTTAAACCATGAGTCGCTTATAAGAAGATGGTTGATTTTTATATCAATTTTCATCCGGCACAAAATCCAGGCTGATGGAGTTCATGCAGTAGCGTTTATAAGTCGGCGCAGGACCATCGTCAAAAATATGCCCTAAGTGCGAATGACATCTTGCGCATTCTACTTCAATGCGGTGCATTCCGTAAGAGTTATCTTCTTTATAAATAACGCTGTGGGGTCTGTCCGTCTCGAAAAAACTGGGCCAGCCGCAGGTGCTTGCAAATTTTGCATCGGAACGAAAAAGTTCGTTACCGCACACGGCACAGTAATAAGTTCCTTTCGCATCGCTGTTCCAGTACTTGCCTGTGAAAGCGCGCTCCGTTCCTTTTTCTCTTGCCACTTCATACAAGTCGGGCGAAAGAATTTTTTTCCATTCTGCATTGCTCACGTGCAATTCAGTTGTGTCTGTTCTTGAGTAATACGGATTGTTTTTGTGCATCATTATATCATTTTGCTGTGCATTGCTCTTGCAGGAGAAAAGTGTGCAAACTGCAAAGAACAAAATTATTGTTGCTTTCATGTGTATACATTTTATTGTTTCAATTTACCTTTAAATACTTCTTCAAATTTATCCACTTTCGGTTTGATGACCAATTGACAATAAGGAACAGAACCATTTTTGGCATAATAATCCTGATGATAACCTTCTGCTTTATAAAAAACAGTAAACGGCTGTACTTCCGTAACAATCGGATTTGGATAAGCTTTTTCTTCGTTCAGCTTTCCGATATAATATTCGGCTAATTTTTTTTGTTCTGCATTATGATAAAAAATAGCGGAACGATATTGCGTGCCTACATCTGCGCCTTGTCTGTTCAACTGCGTTGGGTCATGCGCTACAAAGAAAGCAGCAAGCAATGCGTCGTAAGAAATTTCAGAAGGATTATAAATGATATTACAAGCCTCCGCGTGTCCAGTTGTGCCTGTACAGACTTCCTCGTAACTCGGATGCGGAACGGTTCCGCCGGTAAATCCCGAAACCACTTTTTTCACACCTTTCAGTTCTTTAAACTGCGCTTCTACGCACCAAAAACAGCCTGCGGCAAAAGTGGCTGTGTCGGGTTTTTTATCCATCATCATATTATCTTTTTTAGTTTGTTCCATTTCTTTGAAAGCATTGGTATTGCTGACGTTTGAAGCGTTTTGCGCGCAAGCCGTAAAAGGCATTAAAAATGGAAATATGAATTTGATAATATTGTTCTTAATTTTTATATTAAAAAATCTGTATTGCATAATATTAAATTTTAGATGTCGAAAAGATTGTCATTCTTTTAGTTTTATTTTGTTTATCAAATTATCAACAGAAAATTTACCACTTCCTGTCAGTATGAGGGAAATCAGACATGAGATGTATAATAAATTAATCTCATATCCGGGTGGTCCGAATTTAGGACCTTGCGGTGTTAAACCGATTGTATTTACTGAACTGAAACCATAATGTATCTGAATCGTAAACATTGCCACGAGCATTGTTACAATGAGAGGAATTGATATTATGCTTACGAATATTCCCAACAGCACAAAGATACCGCCTATTAATTCCAAATAAGGAACAATTAGCGAGCTTGCGTGCGCAAATGGCATTCCGGTTTGTAACAACAGCTTTTCAAAGCCTTGAGTTCCTCTGCTTATTTTTGCCCATCCGTGAGCAGCAAAGCCGAAGCCTGTCATTAATCTTATACATAGTGAAGAGTATTGAATATAGTTGCCCTCTTTTGTCATAACACTTCGTTTTATCATTTTTTACTTAAAAGCCAACACATCAGCCTTCTTTATTACAGGCACTTCCGCCAAGAGCTCGGATGCTTTTGCCATTAATGCCTTAGCGATTTCTCCCGCGAGATGTGCGTTACGACCATCCTCGTTTTCAAAAGTATCGAATATGCCGAACGTTGCTTCATCGGTCTGAAACGCGTACCAATTCAATGTTTCGGCTTCTGCCAGAACAAGTGGTAATGCACTTTTTAAAAATTCGGAAACTTCTTTTTCTTTGCCTGCTTTGGCTTTCAAAGTAACAGACAATGCAAGTTTGCTCATTGTATTTATTTTTTGTTGAAAAATTTAGTTATTTAACTTTTTGGATAATGCCTGTTTGGCAAAATCAATTAAATCTTTCGGTTCAACATAGCCTATTTTTTCCAGCACAATTTCGCCTTTCATATTCAAAATAATCAAAGAAGGATAAGCGTCCACTTTCCATTTATCGGCAAGCGCAACGCCTTCGCCTTTTTCCATATCGAAAGAAGCATTGATGAAATGATTGTTGAAAAATGCGGCAACACTTTTGTCTTTAAACGTAGTTGTTTTCAGCAGTTTGCACGGTCCGCACCATGAAGTATTGGCATCCACAAAAATATATTTGTCCTTCATTTTTGCTTCCGACAAAATATGCTTCCAGTTTTTATGAACAAATACAATGCTGTCTTTTGCAGAAACCGAATCCATGCTTTTCTGCTGCGAAAATGCGCTGCAAAAAATGCTTATAAACAGCATTATTAAAAACAATTTATACTTCATCATTTTTCGTTTAAAGATTCTTGTAAAGCGTTTGTGCTGCGGCTTTCAGCAAGTCGGGACTGAGCCTCTGCATAAAATCCGGATTGATATATTCAAACTGAATATCGCCTTTTTTGTCCAATATAAAAACAGAGGGAACAGGTAAAAGGTTGCCCGTATTTTTTCCGCCGGATGAATTTGGCAAAATTTTATCGTAAGCCGCAGGCGCTTTGTAAGCAAGCCCGAATTGCTTTGCAACGCTTAAATCCGCATCGGACAAAAGCGTAAAGTTCAAACTTTCTTTCATTGCTGTTTTTGATAAATTATCAGGACTGTCGGTGCTGATGGCAATCAATTGATAGCCCATATTTTCCAAATCCTGATGAATATCCTGCAAGCCGGAAAGTTGCTTAGAACAATACGGACACCAGCCGCCGCGATAAAAAACAAGTATCGTAGGCTTTGCAGCAACTGCCGCATTCAAATCAAAATTTTTGCCCATTGCATCGGGAATATTAACCATAGGAATTTTTTCGCCGTCGAGCAAAGGGCTTATGTCTTCGGGCTTTGCAGGCACATGATACATCATGGTTTTGTTCATGCTCATGTTGTCATTCATCATGTCGCTTTTTTTATCGCTCATCATTTTATCGTTGCTTTGTGCAAAGGCATTCCCGCCTATAAATAGCATAATGCCGATGAATGCTGCAAGCATACTGTGTTTCAGAATGTTCTTGTTCATCTGTTTGTTTTTTATAATTATGAATAAAGTTTTACATTGTATTGCGGCGATCGCGTATAATATTCATGAGTTGTTTTAAGGGAAGTATGTTGTCTGTTTTGAATGATACAACATACTTCCTTATGATTTATGGATGCTATTGCAACGTAACTTTTATGATGTTGTTGATAGCCGGTAATGTTGTAAATGCGTTCGGATTAGGAACTGCTGCAATTGGTTGGCTTTCCGCAAGTGGCGTACCTGCAAGGTTGAATTGCGTAACGCCCGCGCCGGGATATTGATTCACTGCCGTGCCATCGTCAAACAATCCTACCTGAGAAGATATATCGCCTTTTTGCGTAGCATCAATATCGCCTGTGGTTGCAAAAAACCAGTCGTTGGAAAACCCGTACATAGTTGCTATTGCAATTTTATCGCCTTTTACAACCGCCAGTTGCTGCGATACGCTGCTGCCTTCCGCTCCGTCTATTACCGGAAGCAAAACATTTGAATTAGCCGCCGGCAATACATACACATTTTTCACGCCTTGTACGGTTTTTAAATAATCTGACAATGCGGTGGCATCTCCTTTTTGCGCAATGTCTTTTAAGCCGTGTCCTGCATCATTTTGTCCAACCGTATAAATAGGGTTTTCGATTCCGTTATACACTACAACCAGCACAGGAGATAATGGTGTAAAAATTCCTGTAATGCCTTTGATATAACTGTACAATGCAGTGTTATCGCCGGCTTCAGCAATGTTTGTCAATCCGTTTACAGAAGGTTTTCCTTCGGTATAAAGCGGATTGGCGTTTAATAAATTGCCGCCAACGATATAAGAAATAGACCAGACACCCGGACTGAATGGCGTTTCGTTTGCTGTGCCTTTTGAATTATTTTCAATGGTAAGCGTGAACATAGAATTACCATTGTATTTCAAACTTACTTTCATCAATGAAGATGCAGGCAAGTAAGTGTTACCGGCAGCATCGCTTCCTTTAATTTCCATAATATTTTGCGGCGTGGTTTCTGCTGTGCCGGGATGCGTTACTTCGCTCAGCTTTTGGTTTACGCGCGTTCCATTATCCCACAATTTTATTTGTGAAGACACATCGCCTTCGATTGGATTGCCGTTTGCATCATAAACCTGAATGCCCGGATTTGCCGGCGCGAAAAACAAATCGTTGGATGCGCCGTACATCGTAGCGAAAGAAACGGCTTCGCCTTTAGCTGCCGAAAACTGAAATGATACAGACTCGCCGGGCATAATTAACGGCGATGCGCCTGCGTTTTGAAAAGTGCCCGATTCTACCAAAGGCTGCGACTGCAATACATTTTCAATCGTAATGGTATTGCTTGTAGGCGTAGGTGCATTGTTGTTGTCTTTACTGCAAGATGCGAACGATGCCAATGCCGAGAGTACCGTAAATGATTTTAAGAATGTTGCTTTCATTTTCTTATTTTTTTGTGTTGAATAATTTGTTTGATGATGCAAAAAAATGAAGACAATATCCCAAAGTGGTTGCGGAATTATAACAAAAGTATCACAGCCGTTTTTGCATCGTTTTTTTAATCGACCTTTGTTTGAGATTATATTTTTATGGATACAAAATCGGTTTTAATAATAGAAGACGACGCTAACATTGTGGAGTTACTAACCATTCATCTTCATGATTTGGGATGCAAAGTGTTGTCGTCTTCCGATGGCTGGCAGGGACTGACTTTGGCGAAAGAAGAGCAGTTTGATTTAATCATTCTGGATATTATGCTGCCGGGATTAAACGGTATGGAAATATGCAGAAAGATAAGGCAAACAGACAGACAAACGCCAATACTAATGCTCACGGCGCGCTCTGAAGAAATCGATAAAGTGATGGGGTTGGAAACGGGCGCGGACGATTATCTTACCAAGCCTTTCAGCGTGCGGGAATTTATTGCGCGGGTAAAAGTGATATTCCGCAGGCAGGAAGATAAAGATGCTTTGCAGGATAATGTCGCTTCATCATCCATCGTTAATTATGACGGCTTGGAAATTGATTTGGATAAAAGAAAAGTAACATTGGATAATACAAGAATAGAACTTTCGCCGCGAGAGTTTGAACTGTTGGCTTTGCTGGCATCCAATCCGGGCAAGAGTTACAGCCGAAAGCGTTTACTGAATTTGGTTTGGGGTTACGATTTTGAAGGCTATGAGCACACGGTTAATTCACACATCAATCGCCTGCGCGGCAAGATTGAAAAAGACGTTTCCAATCCGAAATATATTTTGACGAGTTGGGGCGTGGGGTATCGCTTTAATGAAGAATTATGAGTTTAGTTTCACGCGAATAAATCTCTGCGAAACTCTGTGAAATCTTTGTAGCACTCTGTGTAATAGCCGTATCACAGAGAAACACAGAGGTTACACGGAACTACACAAAGAATGGATTTGGCTCAATGTAAATGATAATAAGTTTATCGAATTAAACGTTGCATCGTTGCGTGAAAAAATAAATCAATTTTTATGTCTATAAAAACTATCAAAGGCAATTTGTTATTCTGGAAAATCACGGCTGTGTTCACGGTGCTGTTGATTGTATTGGGTATTGTGTTTGTACAAATCGCTTCGCGTTTTTCCAAATCATATTACACCGCAGCGCATCAGGAATTGTACGGCGATGTTGCCAAGCACCTTGCCACTTTCACGCAACCTTTTAAAAACGGCAAGCCCGATACAAGCGTTACGCACGACATTATTCATTCCACCATGGTTGCCAATCCAAGCGTGGAAGTTTATTTGTTGGATACGGCAGGTAAGATTGTAGATTATGTTGTGCCTGATACAACCGTGCAAATTCATCATGTAAACATTGCCAAAGTAAAACAATGGCTCGCCGCCGATGCCATGCACCGACCGATGGGCGATAATCCGAAACAGCCGAATGAACCAAGTATTTTTTCCGCTGCACCCGTGTATGAAAACAGCAAACTTGAGGGTTATGTTTATGCGGTATTGGCAAGCGAAAAGCAGAAAGAAATTTTAAGCGCGCTCAATATGCATTTGCATTCCCGCTTGAGCAGTTATATATTTTTCACGGCGCTTACTGTGGCGTTTATCGTAGGCATTGTTACTTTCTTTTTGATAACGGATAGTATTTGCAGAATTGCGGCAGTGGTAAAGCGATTTAAAGAAGGAGATTACACTGCGCGCATTCATGGATATGCCGAAGGTAATCTTGGAATGCTCACTTCTACGTTCAATGAAATGGCGGATGTGATTGTAGATAATTTCGACAAGATAACCGCGACCGATAAATTTCGTCAGGAACTGATTGCAAATGTGTCGCACGATTTGCGCACGCCGTTGTCCATAATGCAAGGCTATGTGGAAACAATGATGATGAAAAAAGATTCGCTTTCGCAAAGCGATAAAGAGAAATTTTTATCCGTCATTCACGATAGTACCAAAAAACTTTCAGGGCTTGTAGAACAATTATTTCAGTATGCAAAACTCGAAGCGAATCTGGTAACACCCGAAAAAGAATCGTTTTTAATAAGCGAATTGGCATCGGATATTTTAATGGCTTATCAATTAAAAGCCGATGAAAAAAACATTCATTTAAAGATAGATGCTCCGTCTAATTTGCCGCCTGTTTTCGCAGACATTGCTTTGACCGAACGTGTGCTGCAAAACCTGTTGGACAATGCTTTTAAATTCACGCCCGAAGGCGGCAGCATTACTATACGATTGACTGAAACACAAGCGGGCATTGGCGTTCAGGTTGCAGACACAGGCATCGGTATTGCGCCGGAAGAGCAGGCTTTTATTTTTGAACGATACAAACAATTAGACAATAAAAACGTTCCGAAAAAAGGAATGGGCATTGGTTTGGCAATTGTGAAAAAAATATTGGAATTGCATCAATCTACCATTGAGGTTATCAGCGAGCCGGGCAAAGGGACAGCGTTTAAGTTTGTGCTGCCGATGTTCGGTAAAGCTGCAATTTGAATATTAACGTAACACTTTCATTGGAATACTGCCGTTTTAATTGCTGTTATTGCGGTGTGGGAAAATTGACGACGGTCAATTGTGCTCTGCCAATTTATTTGATATGAAATGTACTACAGATTTTTGAAAAAGAAAAGAGTACCTTTAAATGATTAAATTTTTTGCTTTCTTAATCTGTACAAAAATGTTCATCACGAAAATTATAGGTCGCAACATTGTTTATTGTTTAAGCGTTTTCTGCATGGCTTCTGCTGCAAAAGCCCAGTCTGAAATTGTTCATATTCGCAACGGATATATTGAGGGACTAAAAGAAGAAAATTCTTATGTATTCAAAGGTGTTCCCTATGCTAAAACGCCTGTTGGCGAATTTCGTTTTAAAGCACCGCAACCTACAACAAATTGGATAGATACTTTGGATTGTACCAAATTCAGCCCGGTTGCACCTCAGGCAAGTCATCCTGTTGATGAAGAAAATTTCTTGTCTTTAAATATTTATTCCAATGATTTGAAATCCTCAAAGGCGTGTCCTGTAATGGTTTGGATTCATGGCGGCGGCATGACCGGCGGCACAGGGAAAGACTTTAATGGTCATGCGTTTTCCGACAGAGACAGCATAGTTGCCGTTACCTTTAATTACCGATTGGGTGCATTCGGATTTTTGGAATTAAACGATTTGGGAAAAGATTATGCAACGTCGGGAAACAATGCGGTATTAGATTGCATAACAGCATTGAAATGGATAAAAAATAATATCGGTAAGTTTGGCGGCGACCCCGATAAAATCACGGTCATGGGCGAATCTGCGGGCGCAAAATTAGTCGCGGCATTATTGGCAACACCTTTATCCGACGGGCTAATTCATCAAGCTGTAATGGAAAGCGGTGGCGTGCAGTGCATTCACGATTCTGCTACTGCATTTGCTATTCGGAAGCGGTTATTTGAAGCGTTGAACATTACAAATCCAAAAGATATTCTGTCTATTTCTACGGAAAAAATTATCCGCGCGCAGGAAAAAGTTTTATCGGGTGCGCAGGGAACTAATTATTTCGGTCCGGTTATCGACGGTATTGTTTATAAAGAAAATCCGTACAAATATATTCTCCACCACCGGCGTAAAATCAGGATTCTTATCGGCACAAATAAAAGTGAAGCAAAGCTCTTTATGGATTTTGACAAAAGGTTATATCATCCAACAGAAAAAGTTTTGACAGATTGGTTTGGCGCAAATGGCTCGGTTGTTTACTGCGCATTTAAAAAAGCAATTGCAGGCGTTGCCGATACTGCTTCGGTAGCTGTTCCGTTATTGACACAGTATATGTATCAAATGCATTCTTATCGTTTAGCGAAAGCTTTTTCGGAAGCAAATTATCCGACATGGGTGTATCGTTTTGATTACGGAAAGGGCAAATATGGTGCGGTGCACGGCGACGAACTGAAATACGTTTGGTACATCCCCAATGCTGTACATAATAAAAATATAAATGATTCCTTAGCAGAAGAAATCCATAGCGACTGGGTCAATTTTATTAAAGGAAAAAATGTTGATAACAGCTGGATTCGTTATAATGCCGCGCATCCGGAAATTAAAGTTTATGACAATAAAGCCGGAATCCAACGCCTGTCAAGCGTATATGACGATATAGTATTTCCGTCTTCGGTATTTGTATTGAAGCCGTAATGTTTTTATATCAGTTTGTTTTTTTTTCCGGCGGATGACGAAATATGAGCGTTGCAACCAAACAAATGGTTCCCATGGCGCACATTGCCCAAGTGCCTCCGAACCAGCTTGCGAACGTGCCGGCAACCAGACTGCCGAAAGGCATTGTACCTTGTAAACATACTGTATAAAAGCTCATCACACGGCCGCGCTTATCATCGTCCACATGAAGCTGTAATAATGTGTTCGTACTTGCCGTGTGCATCATTTGCGCAAAGCCTGTGAACGCAATAAAGACCAATGAGAGCGCGAGTATTTTTGAGAAAGAAAAACACATCATCATTGCGCCGAGCAGCAATCCAGTGAAAGAAACAATTCGCCGCAGCATATAAGAATTTTTTCTTTTGGTTAGAAATATTGCGCCGCAAATAGCGCCTACGCCTGCCGCCGTCATCAAAAAACCCAGTGTATTGGCATTACCTTTTAAAACATCCTGTGCAAATACTGGAGCCAATGTGCGCAGTGAAGCATTGCTAAAACTTACAATTGCCAGCAGTAGCAATAGGTTGCTCATTACTTTGCGTGATTTGATATAAACAATTCCTTCTTTCAGCTTTTCAAATACATGACCGCTTTCCTGAACAATCTTTTCCATCGGCAATACTTTCATCAGTAACAAAGAAATTGTAACGACTGCGTAGCTGATAGCATTTGCCATAAAACACCAGCCTTCGCCTACCGTACTAATTAAAATGCCTGCAACGGAAGGACCAATTAATCTTGACAAATTAAACAACGTGGAATTGAGTGCGATGGCGTTGGGTAAAGCTTCTTTGTCGCGATTGACCATTTCTACAACGAATGACTGGCGAATGGGAACTTCAAACGCATTAATGACGCCAAGACATAGGCTCAAAACAATAATGTAAGCGATATGTATTACTCCCGTGAAAGTAAGAATGCCAAGTATTGCAGCTTGAATCATAGCGAGTGATTCAATTCTTATTAATGCTTTATGTTTATCCCAGCGGTCGGCAAAAACGCCAGCAAAAGGTGCAATGAGAAAGATGGGAATCTGCTCGCAAAATCCTACCAAACCCAGCAGAAATGCAGAGTTTGTGAGTTTGTATGCGAGCCAAATCATTGCCAGGCGTTGAATCCATGTTCCGACTAAGGATAACGTTTGCCCTACAATAAATAAACGGTAATTACGATAATAAAAAGCTTTCTGTTGTTTGAAATAAGATTGAAAACCCTGTGTAATGCTCATGAAATATGCCGAACAATTTAAAGTTATAACAATTAATCAAAAATACGACAAAACGATTTTATAAACCTGTTTAAAATTCTACGCATCGGTACGTGTCTCACGTACCGAAACATAAGGCTCGTGAAGACACGTGTCTTGGCAGATGATTTTATAAAATCATGTTATCAATCAATCTTACTTCGCCAATGAATGCGGCAATTAGTGCGACTAATTTTATGGTTTTGTCATATTTTTCCAAGGGCTCCAGCGTTTCCGCATTACAAATTTCTATATAATCAATCTTCTGAAATTCGCTGTTCATCAGCATTTCGGCAACCTGCTGTTTTATTTCAACAAAGAAAAGCCTGCTGATATTTTCTTTAATAAAAATCAAACTTTGGTAAATCGCCGTGGCTTTTTCTTTTTCATCATTAGTCAAACGCATATTTCTGCTGCTGCTTGCGAGTCCGCTTGGCTCTCTGAAGATAGGTACAACTATGACTTTGGCTTTATGATTTTTCAACTCAATCATTTTCTTCACAACCATGATTTGCTGGTAATCTTTTTGTCCCATGAACAGTAAATCGGGCTGAACAATTTCGAGCAATCTGTCCACTACCTGGCACACACCTTGAAAGTGTCCGGGACGGAAAGCACCTTCCAGAATGGATTCTATAAAACCTAAATCGTAAAGCTGTTTTAGTTCTTTTCCGTTCGGATAAATTTCGTTTACGGACGGAAGAAACAGTATATCGCAACGTTGTTTTTCTAATAGATAAATATCGTTGTCAATTGTGATAGGATATTTCTCAAAATCCTTGCTGTCGTTAAATTGTGTTGGATTTACAAATATGCTGCAAATCGTAATATCCACTTCTTCCTGAGAGGCTTTTATGAGCGATAGATGTCCTTCGTGCAGCGCACCCATTGTAGGGGCAAAACCGATGGTTTTGTTCTCCTGTCTGAGCTTTTGAAGATGCGTTTGTAAATCTGAAATTCGTTTGAATAAAATCATTCGTTAAAAATTGATAATGCAAAAGTAATTGACTAATTCATTTTAAATTGCCATATATTTTATACATAAAATGAAAAATAGATTATTCGTTCAATTACTGATAACTGTTTTTTTAGTTATCCCATTTTTTATTTTTTCCCAACCGCACATTTTACGCTCCGAGAAAAACGGCACATACTATGGAACGTGGCGTTACAAAAACTCAAAACACGTGGATACAACATATTTTAGAATTGCGTTTCTCAACGATTCAGCTTTTGCTTTTACAATTGGCGATGCCACAAGCTTAAACTATAATAAAAGCATGGCATTCCTTAGTTTAATCGGAGAGAAAATAAATTATCAGGGACAAGAAAAATGGCTTGCGATATTTGATAATGGCGGAAGTGGAACATGGGGCTTTGAGAACTTCGAGAAAGATTATCCTGATACTTCTCAACGGTTTGATTTGAAAGAGGCGGTAAATAAAGATTTCACTCAACTTACAGAAGAGCAATACACGAAGAATCTCTATACAATTTATGAGTTTAACTTTTTTAAAGATTCTATGCGAATGACTCTCTTTAAAGAAGATGCTCATGAAAGAGATAACGGAGAACTTGGCGTTCATTATAAAATAAATAATATTCCGTTGGATTTCGATATGGCAAAAAATTCATATCTGATTGCAAATTACTCTGCAGAAATAAAGCAGGAATGTATAGGCAAATTTTTGCCGATTGAAGAAGATGTTAAAGGTAATTTGACCAATTATAAATTCAATGCAGGGGACAAAGTTTTGCTTGTAAATGCGTACGTGAAATATGCATTAATCGCAGTTGTTGCCGATGATAGAATAGCAAAATTCGGCTGGATATTGCGAAGCAATCTACAAAATGTACAAAGAAAGCATATTGATATTTCTATTAAGAATTAATGCCGATTGTGTTCATTTATATGCTAAAAAAGCAATTGAACTATTTTCTTTACCTTTGCAGACCTGTTTAAGGACAAAATTGGTATAAGAATGTCTAATAAAAAAAGAATTTTATTTATTTCTACGGAAATGTCGCCCTATTTAGAACTGACAGAATACGCAGAAATAATCAATAAGCTGGCAATTAAAAGTAATGAAGCAGGACTGGAAGTGAGATGTATTATGCCACGCTTTGGCGTTATTAACGAGCGCCGTCATCGTTTGCACGAAGTAGTGCGTTTATCAGGAATTAATGTTCCGGTAGGTAATGACGATTATCCTCTTCAAATAAAAGTTGCTTCGTTGCCCAACGCAAGATTGCAGGTTTATTTTTTAGACAATGAAGAGTTTTTCAAAAGAAAATTTGTTTTTCACGACGAGAACGAACAATGGTTTGACGACAACGGATTGCGTACCGTGTTCTTTGCAAAAGGCGCGCTGGAAACCGTTAAAAAATTCGGTTGGGCGCCCGACATTATCCATTGCAGCGGCTGGATGACGAGCCTGATTCCTTTGTATGTAAAAACGGCTTATAAAAAAGATCCGGTATTTACCAATAGCAAAGTATTATTTTCTGTATCGCCTAACACATTTGAAGAAAAGGTAGAAAAAGATTTTCTGGAACTTGCGGCTATCAACGCAAATATCAAACCGAAGGATTTAGAACCGTTTAAAACGCTCGATAATACAGGTATGAACAAAGGCGGTGCCACTTACGCCGATGGAATTATTTTTGCATCCGATGCTATCGATAAAAAATTAATTGCCGAATTTTCTAAAGCCAAAGGCAAAAAAATATTGCCGTTCAAAGGTTGGGATACCGACCTCAGCGAATACATTGAACTGTACAATGAAATTGCCCCGTAAATAAAAAACGTTTACATCATTTTCTGATTTTGATGCAAGTTGTATATTCGCCTGACACTTTTAATTCATTAAATCAATAGACAAAAGCTTTTATGCCTTATTTGTTTACTTCCGAGTCCGTATCAGAAGGACATCCCGACAAAGTCGCTGACCAGATTTCAGATGCATTAATCGATAATTTTTTGGCGTTTGACCCGCAGTCAAAGGTGGCTTGCGAAACGCTCGTAACCACAGGGCAAGTGGTGCTTGCAGGCGAAGTAAAATCAACCGCTTACCTTGATGTACAAACCATCGCGCGCGACGTAATCAAAAAAATCGGTTACACTAAAAGCGAATATATGTTTGAAGCAAATTCCTGTGGTGTGATTTCTGCAATCCACGAACAATCGCCGGATATTAACCAAGGCGTTGTGCGGAAAAACAAGGAAGAGCAAGGCGCCGGCGACCAGGGAATGATGTTTGGTTACGCAACCAACGAAACCGAAAATTATATGCCTTTGGCATTAGACCTGGCGCATACTTTACTGATTGAACTGGCTGCGCTTCGCAGAGAAAACAAGCAAATCAAATATCTTCGTCCCGATGCAAAATCGCAGGTAACGCTGGAATATGATGATAACAACAAACCAGTTCGTATCGATGCCATCGTAATCTCTACACAGCACGACGATTTTGATACGGAAGAAAAAATGCTGTCAAAAATCGAGAAAGATATTAAGACCATTTTGATTCCGAGAATTGTAAAAAAATATCCTGCCTACAAACACTTTTTCAACGATGCAATTAGATATCATATCAATCCAACAGGTAAGTTTGTAATCGGCGGTCCGCACGGCGATACAGGCTTGACAGGAAGAAAAATTATCGTAGATACTTACGGCGGAAAGGGCGCGCACGGCGGCGGCGCTTTCAGCGGAAAAGACCCAAGCAAAGTGGACAGAAGCGCGGCGTATGCAACACGCCACATTGCGAAAAACCTTGTAGCGGCGGGCGTTGCAGACGAAGCGCTGGTGCAGGTTTCTTATGCAATCGGCGTAGCAAAACCGATGGGTATTTATGTAAATACTTTCGGTACGGCGAATGTGGAATTAACCGACGGCGAGATTTCTACAATTGTAGAAGAAGTATTTGATATGCGTCCTTATTTCATTGAAGAAAGATTGAAATTGCGCACACCCATTTACAGCGAAACTGCAGCTTACGGACACATGGGACGCCAAAACGAAGTGATTACAAAAGTCTTCAAATCGCCCGACGGTAAAGAGAAAAAAGTGAAAGTGGAATTGTTCACTTGGGAAAAACTGGACTATGTAACGAAGGTTAAGAAAGCGTTTAAATTGAAATAAAACGAAATTAAAAAAGGCTTACATTTGATAAAAATTGTAAGCCTTTTTTAATTAACATTACATGAATATGCAATCATTACTAACCAACTATTGGTGGGTTTTACTCATCATTCTTGGTCTTATTCTTTACAAATTTATTCTTCGTGTTTTCTTTGGAATGGTCATTGTTCCCGAAAACAAAATCGGATTGGTTACCAAGAAATTCGTTCTTTTCGGTGCAAATAAAAATCTTCCCGATGGCAGAATTATTGCCACCAATGGCGAAGCCGGCTTTCAGGCAAAAACTTTAGCGCCCGGTTTGTATTGGGGAATGTTTCCCTGGCAATACGGCGTTGAAATGCAGCCATTCACTATTATTCCCGAAGGGAAAATCGGGCTGGTACTTTCCAACGACGGCGCCGAAATTCCTACAGGTTCTATTTTAGCAAGAAGGGTGGAAAGTGACAATTTCCAGGATGCAGAAAAGTTTCTGAAAAACGGCGGACAGAAAGGTCGTCAAACATCTTATATCACGGCGGGAACATACCGTATTAATACTTTCGCATTTACGGTTACGATTACCGACATGGTTATCATCCGCGAAAATATGGTCGGCATTATTACAACGCTTGACGGCAAACCTATCGAAAGCGGACAAATCGCGGGCAAACATATTGAAGGGCATAATAACTTTCAGGACTTTGACATATTCCTCGAAAACGGCGGTAATCGTGGCTTGCAGCAAAATATTATTCTTGCGGGAAGCTACAACATTAATCCTTGGGCTGTACAAATTGAAGAAACACCAATGACTGATGTTCCTATCGGCAATGTAGGCGTTGTGATAAGTTATGTGGGCGAAGACGGCAAAGATGTTACAGGCGAAAGTTTCAAGCACGGTAACATTGTAAGCAAAGGTCAGCGCGGCGTGTGGACAGAACCTTATGGTCCGGGAAAATATCCGTTCAATAAATACACGATGAAAGTGGAACTCGTTCCTACAACCAATCTTGTTTTGAACTGGGCAAATGCACGCAGCGAAGCGCATGCATTGGATAAAAACCTAAGCACCATCACAGTTCGTAGCCGCGACGGCTTCCCGTTCAATTTGGATGTGGCGCAAATCATCCACATACCTGCGAATGAAGCTCCGAAAGTAATTGCACGTTTCGGCAGCATGAACAATCTTGTGTCGCAAGTTCTGGAACCCACGATTGGCAACTATTTCAGAAACTCTGCACAGGACAGTGATGTAATTTCTTTTCTTACCACGCGCAAAGAAAGACAACAAGCGGCACGCGAACATATCAAAGCCGTGTTGGACGAATACAACGTAAATGCAGTAGATACGTTAATCGGCGACATTGTTCCACCTGAAGCATTGATGAAAACGTTGACCGACAGGAAGATTGCAGAAGAAGAACAAAAAACATATCAGACACAGAAAATGGCGCAGGAACAACGGCAAGGCATGGAAAAAGAAACTGCGATCGCCGATATGCAAAAAGAAATTGTGAAGGCGCAACAAAGTGTTGAAATTGCGCAACGAACAGCCGATGCAACTGTGAAGAAAGCAGAAGGTGATGCGAATAGTTTAAAGCTGCAAGTGGAAGCAGAAACCATTGCTACAAAAATGCGCGCCAATGCAGAAGCCGAAGCAACCAAAGCGCGGGCGGGCGCTCAGGCAGAAGCTACGAAACTCAATGCAAGTGCGGATGCAGAAAAAATCAGTAAAACCGGTTTGGCAGAAGCCGAAAAAATTATGGCAATCGGTAAGTCCACCGCTGAAGCGTATGAATTACAAGTAAAAGCAATGGGCGGCGATAATTTTACCAAATTTAAAATCACGGAAGAAATTGCGAAAGGCAATATCAAAATCATTCCCGATATTTTAATCGGCGACAGCAACAGTACAGAAGGCGGCATCAGCGGATTACTTGGATTACAATTGCTGGAAATGGTAAAAAATAAAAAGGAGAAAGACACCAATCAGCAATAACCGATAACAATAAAAAATATTCAAACCGATAGGCAACTAAGTTTATCGGTTTTTTGTTTGTATTTCTCAAAGAATGCACAGAGAAAATGAGGCACGGAATTTTGTTGCTCGGTGTCTCAATTACTTTGTATTCTCTGTGAGAAATCATATCTCTGTGTGAAACATAATTTTATCTTTGTCCCATGCGTGTATTTTACGACTTGGAAAATCTCCCTTTATTCAACAATGCAGTTGTTACAATCGGCACGTTCGATGGCGTGCATTTGGGACATCAAAAAATTATCCATCAACTGAAAGATGAAGCAAAGCAAATCGCCGGAGAGACCGTTATTGTTACGTTTCATCCGCATCCGAGAAAGATTGTACAACAAAATGAAACGCCGCTGCGCTTGCTCAATACGCTAAACGAAAAACTTAGTTTGCTCAAAAAACACAACGTTGAAAATGTTATCGTAGTTCCATTTAACGAAGCCTTTGCTTCGCAAACGGCGGAAGAATATGTGCAGGATTTTCTGGTAAAAAAAATTCATCCGCATACGATTATCATTGGCTATGACCATCGTTTCGGCAAAGGCAGAACGGGCGATTATCATACGTTGGAAAGCTATGGCAAACTGTTGAATTTCCGGGTAAAAGAAATTCCAGAAAAATTGTTGAACGAAGTAACCATCAGTTCTACAAAAATACGCGAAGCCCTGCTGCATGGCGATATTGCGACAGTAACTAATTTTTTAGGTTATCCTTATTTCTTGCAAGGAACGGTTGTGAAAGGCAATCAAATTGGCAGAACCATCGGCTATCCTACTGCGAATATTCAGGTGGAAGATGCGGATAAATTAATTCCCGCGATTGGCGTGTATGCCGTGAAAGTGATTGTGAATGAGGCGGCTTACGGCGGAATGTTAGGCATTAGTTTGCGCCCGACGATTGAAGAAAGTACAAGGATTTCCATTGAAGTAAATATTTTTGATTTCGCACAGGATATTTACGGAAAGAATATCAAAGTTGAATTGCTTGCATGGTTGCGCAGTGAAGAAAAATTTAACGGCTTGGATGCACTGAAAGCTGCGCTGGCAAAGGATGAGGAAGATGCGAGGGAAATATTAAATAAGATTATTACTATTATAAAGGGTGATTTAGTTTATGAAAAGCTAAAACAGCTAACACTAATCAAACAATTAAATTGGGAGAATTATTATCTTGATGAAAAGAATAATGAAAAATGGATTGAAGAATATCCAAATTCTTTTTATCAAGGTGGTGGAGAACCGCAGTTGAGAAAATTGGATAAATTTTCTTGGGAATAAATATTATTTCTTAAAAATAAAATACACCGCCAACACCAAAAATCCGAAGCCAATCAAATGGTTCATTTTAAAAGTTTCTTCCTTAAAAAATACAACAGTGAAAATGGTAAATACCGTGAGCGTTACGGCTTCCTGAATTACTTTTAATTGCCAAAGATTAAACGGTCCGCCGTTTTCGTTAAAGCCGATTCTATTGGCAGGCACTTGAAATGAATATTCAAATAATGCAATTCCCCAACTAATAAGAATGACGCCTGCAAGATTCAGTTTGTTAAACCATTCATATTTGCTGAATTTCAAATGCCCGTACCACGCAAACGTCATGAATGTGTTGGAAATAATGAGTAAACCGATAGTGAGCAAAGTTTTTTTCATAAATAGTTTATTTATTTCTGTTCAACCATTTTTCAGGATTTAACGCAGCATGAAAAACGGCGAGTACAACAACAATATTTTCTTCAACAGTATAATGAATGGCGTAAGGAAATATCGGTAAGTTGGCAATGCGTATGTTGTTGTAACGGATTGCGTGCGTTGTCGGTCGCAATTTTACTTGCTCAATTGTAGTTCTCACTTCTGTTGCAAAACGTCTTGGCAGCGTCGGGCTTTTATCTTTATACCAAAGCTTGGCTTCGCGTATATCATAGCGAACTTCAGGAGCAACAATCAGTTTATACTCACTCATCATCACTTAGTTCTTCTGCCACAAAGCTATCCCAATCAATCATCGCTTCTGGATTTTTTCTGTACGCTTCCACGCGTTCATCAAGCAACCTCTTTTGCCATTCAGGCAAGTCCAAATGCAACTCTTCCGTAATCGCATTCCAATCGTCTATCGGCAAAAAAACACCCACAGGATTTCCTGCGTTGTCGAAGGTATATTGCGGATGAATGTTTTCCATAAAATTATTTTTTGATTACACGAATTTAGAGAAATTATACGAATGTGTTGGATTGTTTAATTGTCTTATTGTTTCAATTGTTTTTGGAGTAAAGGAACGCATATTTTTATTGAGATTGCCACGTCGCTCGTACCTCGCTCCTCGCAATGACGTGCAAGCGTGTTCCGAATTATTCTTTGTGTCCCTTCGTGCCGTTGTGCCTTTGTGGTTCAAATAAAACCGTCTATTTCACTTCCTGCATTCTAACCAATCTACTGTAAATACCATTTTCTATTTTCAGCAATTCATCGTGGGAGCCGCGTTCGGCAATTTCGCCTTTATCCAAAACAATGATTTCATCAGCATTTCGCACAGTTGAGAGTCTGTGGGCAATTACTAATGAAGTGCGGTTTTCCATCATTTTATCAATCGCATCCTGTACCAATCTTTCACTTTCCGTGTCGAGCGAAGAAGTGGCTTCATCCAAAATCAGTATCGGTGGATTTTTTAAAACGGCGCGCGCAATGGTTACACGTTGTTTTTCGCCGCCGCTTAATTTATTGCCTCTGTCGCCAATGTTGGTGTCAAATTTTTCTTCTTTCTGTTGGATAAAATTAAACGCATTGGCAACCTTTGCCGCGTCTTCAATTTGCTGTTCGCTTGCATCATTTTTTCCCAAAGCAATATTGCTTGCAATAGAATCATTAAACAAAATCGGTTCCTGTGTTACAATGCTGATATGCTCGCGCAAAGATTTGAGCGAATAATTTTTAACGTTGATTCCATCAATCAGCAACTCGCCCGAACTCACGTCGTGAAAGCGCGGAACCAAATCGGCAATCGTACTTTTTCCTGCGCCGCTGCTGCCTACAAGCGCCACGGTTTTGCCTTTAGGAATAGTAAGGTTAATATTCTTTAAAACGGCAGTCCCGTCTGGATAACTAAAAAATACATTTTTAAACTGTATTTCTCTTTCAAAACTTAATTCATTCGTTCCTCCGTCTTCAATCACTTCGGGCGTAGCCAGAAAATCTTCAATTCGCGTGAGCGCAGAGCTTCCGCGCTGAATGTTGAAAAATGATGTGGACAAAGTTTTCGCAGGATTAATAATGAAAGCAAACATGCCGATATATGCCAGCAAATCGCCGCCTTTCATCAATTGATATTTTACCACCAACATGCCGCCGAAATACAAAATTGCCGCAAGCACTGTTACGCCCAATACTTCCGTCAAAGGCGAAGCCAGATTGCGGCGATACGACATTTTATTGCGCAGCACAAACATATCTTCATTCACGGCGTCAAATTTTTTGTGCATCATTTTTTCCGCCAGAAAAGCCTTTACAACTCTTATTCCCGTAAGCGTTTCGTCCAAAATAGAGAGCGCAACACTTTGTCGCTCGCTCATGGCTTTGGATTGTTTCTTTAATAAACGACTTACACGACCGATAACAAAACCTGTCAATGGCAAAAGAATTAATAAACCAATGGACAATGCCGGGCTAATCAAAATCATCGCAATCAAATAACCGACTATTGTGAACGGATCTTTGATTAAGCCTTCCAGCGTGCTTACAATTGAACTGTCCACTTCATTAATATCATTTGTCATACGCGACATTACATCGCCTTTTTTCTGCTCGGTAAAAAATCCGATGGGGAGTTGCAGAGCTTTTACATACATTTCATCGCGCAGCCTTTTGATAATGGAACTTCGGACAGGCGCAGAAATAACAGCCGATAAATAAATAAAAATATTTTTCAGCAAGGTGGATACAATAATAATTATACAAACCGCAGCAATAGCAGCGAGTTTGCCGTGTTGCTGTACTTCGCTGTTCAGAAAATTAAGGATAAATTTTCCGCTTGATTTTGACTGCAACAAATTAGCAGAAGAATTTTTTTCATCGCCGATAATCAAGGTAAGAAACGGCGACAACATTCCGATTGATAAAATGCCGAACAATGTTCCTAAAACCGTAAATAATGTATAGCTGAACAGCTTGGATTTGTAATGCCCGAGATACGTGAATATGCGTTGAAATTTCTTCATAATTCTTATTAGAATAGAACGGCAAAAGTAACTAATTTTACAGCCAACAAAACGCAAAGATTATGGAACAGGGAAAAAGACAGCGGCAGGTTGCCAACGTGATTAAAGAAGAGATTAACCAAATCTTTCGTCATCTTGGTTTGAACATGATTGGCGGCGGCATGGTTTCCATCAGCGATGTGCAGGTTACGCCCGATTTGCTGGAAGTGCGTATTTACCTGAGTTTCTTTCAGGTGCAAGACAATGCTGCGGCATTAAAATCAATTGAACAAAAAGCCTGGGAAATAAAAAAAGAATTGTCGCATAAATTGAAAAACCAGTTGCGCCGCATTCCCGTGATTCATTATTATGCCGATGATACGCTGGAACACGTTTTTCATATGGAAGAATTGTTTAAAAAAATTAATGAGGAGTCGAATAAGTGAATTAATAATTAGTAATTAAAAATTAATAATTGAAGGACGATAATATTATATTGGATAAAAGTTTTCTATTTGCATTGAGAATAACCAAGCTCTTCTTGCATTTGCGAAAAAACAAAGTTGAAAGAGAATTATGTGTTCAATTATTAAAAAGCGGAACTTCTGTCGGAGCTAATGTTGAAGAAGCTGTTGGCGGTTCTTCAAGAAAAGATTTTATACACAAACTCGAAATAGCATACAGAGAAGCGCGTGAAACCCGATATTGGTTGAGAATTCTGAAAGAAACTAAATTTATAGAAGAAAAAATTGCAGATTCTTTTATCAATGATTGTGAAGAAATTATAAAAATCCTTACCTCAATTATTAACTCTTCAAAAGGATAACCCACAATTATTAATTTTTAATTACTAATTCTTAATTACTGCATGAACTTCCTCTTCGCATGGCGATATTTTAAAGCAAAAAAATCCACGAATGTCATCAACATTATTTCGTGGATAAGCATTGTTGCCATTGCGGTTGGTTCGGCGGCGCTCATTCTCGTGCTTAGTGTTTTCAATGGTTTTGAAGGATTGGTTAAATCCATGTACGGCGATTTTTATTCTGATTTGCGCGTGTCTGCAACGCAAGGGAAGTATATTCAACCAACGGCGTCTCAGCTGAAACAGTTGCATCAAATAAAGTCTGTAAAAAATTTCAGTTTGACTGTTGAAGAAAAAGCGCTGGTGGTAAATGGCGATTACCAGTCCATTGTTTATCTCAAGGGCGTGGATAGCAATTACTATGAAGTTGTTTCCATAAAGAAAAATATTATCGATAACGGCGAATATAGTTTAGGAACTAAAGATTCTCCATCCGTTGTTCTTGGCGGCGGCATTGCCAACGCCATTGGCGCAGACCCTTTGTCCACAGACCCTTTGACGGTTTTTTTCCCAAACAGAAATGCTAATGATTTTTCCAATCTTCAAAATGCCACTTATTCGTTCGATATTCACGAAGCAGGTATTTTTAGAATACAGGAAGATTTTGATAATAAATATGCTTTTACCAATATCGGTTTTGTAAGATATATGGCAGATATTCCCGAAAATAGTTATACGGCGATTGATATAAAAATAAATTCGGAAGAGAATGTTTCAGGTGCGCAAAAGCAGGTGGCATCAATATTTGGTCAGCATTATAAAGTGCAGACACGCTTTCAACAGAATCAAAGTTTGTTCAGCGTGATGCAAATGGAAAAATGGATTATCTACATTATTCTTTCCATCATTTTAGTGATTGCAGCGTTCAATATGGTGGGCGCATTAACGATGTTGATTTTGGAAAAACGAAAAGATATTGCTGTGCTGAAGGCGTTGGGCGCGCACAATGGTTTTATACAAAAAATATTTTTGAATGAAGGCTTTTTATTAGCTGGAATCGGCGGCATTGCAGGAATGTTGATTGCATTTTTAATTTGTTACGCGCAGCAAAAATATCATCTCATAAAACTCGAAGGCGGTTCGTTTGTTGTAGATTATTATCCGGTAACTATGCGTATTGCAGACTTTCTGATGGTAACGGCGACTATATTTATCGTTGCTGTTTTGGCTTCGTGGATTCCAGCACGAAAGGCGGCAGTAAAAGATTTTTCTTTGAAAGGAAATGAATAAAATTTCCCGCAGACAGCGCAGATTTTCGCAGATTGAAAACTCGCAGATAACGCGGATTTTTCTGCGCATATCAGCGAAAAAATCTGTGTTATCTGCGGGGAAAATTCTCAAAAAATATCTTCTAATTGTTTTAAGTGAGTTATCTCAAACGTCGGCTGCACTTCGGTTTCAGCTTTTATATGATTGACAAAAACTGTATCTAATCCAAAATTTTTTGCACCTCTAATATCGGCTTCAATATTGTCGCCGAGCATAATGCTCTCATTAACTAATGCTTTAGTTTTGTTCAAAGCAAATTCAAAAATTTCTTTATTTGGTTTTAAACTTCCGCTTGCTTCGGATGTAATCAATTCTTCGAAAAAGTGCGTCAGTCCTGCATTTTGGAGCTTTTGTGTTTGAATATAATTGAAGCCGTTGGTGATTAAATGCAAACGATAATTTTTATTTTTCAAATAAGTCAATATCTCAAAAGTGTACGGAAAAACTTTTTTTCTCAACGGAAGAAACTGCAAAAAATCGTCGCTTAATTTTTTCGCCAATGCTTCATCGGCAATTTTATAATCAAGCATAGTAAGCCACATTCTTTTCCATTTTAATTCATCTTGTTTGATGAAACCTTTGGAATATCTGTCCCATAAACGATGATTATGCGCGGCATATTTTTCATAAAAAATTTCATAATTATCAATACCTTTTTCAATCAGCTTGTTTTCGCTGAAAGCCTCGTACAGCGCGTCTTTTGCATTAGCTTCAAAATCCCAAATCGTATGGTCGAGGTCGAAAAATAAGTGTGTGTATTTTGTCATCAAAGATTTCATTCTGTAAAAATAATAAAAGCCGCATTGATGTACTTAAATTAAATTGTTATGTTACGCTTTGCGTCTTAACTTTAAACGCAGATAACAATAAAAATTTAATGAGCAATTATTTAATCAAAAACGCAAACATTGTAAACGAAGGAAAAATTTTTAACGCCGATGTGCTGATTCGCAATAAAAGAATTGAACGCATCGACAACAATATTCAGGTTGATTTTGCGGTTGAAGAAATCGATGCCGAAGGCTTGTATTTATTGCCCGGCGTGATTGACGACCAGGTGCATTTTCGCGAGCCGGGACTCACGCACAAAGCCAATATTTATACGGAATCCAAAGCTGCGGTTGCGGGCGGCGTTACCAGTTTTATGGAAATGCCAAACACGATTCCGCCGGCGTTTACGCACGATTTATTGGAAGAAAAATACACGACGGCAAGCCAAACTTCGCTTGCAAATTATTCGTTTTATCTCGGCACTTCGAATAATAATCTGGAAGAAATAAAGAAATTAAATGACCGGAAAAACGACATCTGCGGACTGAAAATTTTTATGGGTTCTTCCACCGGAAATCTATTGGTAAATGACCCTTTGGTGTTGGACAATGTTTTCTCGACTTGTGAAGTTTTAATCGCCACACATTGCGAAGAAGAAAGCATTATCCGTGCAAATTATGAAAAATTAAAAGCCGAAAAACCAAACCTCGAAGCGAGTGACCATCCTGTAATTCGCAATGAAGAGAATTGTTTTGAATCGTCTTTCAAAGCCATTCAGTTTGCGAAAAAGCACGATGCGCGTTTGCATATTTTGCACATCACTACGGAAAAAGAATTGCAACTTTTTGGCAATATGTTGCCTTTGGAAGAAAAGAAAATTACGGCGGAAGTTTGCGTGCATCATCTGCATTTTTCGGCGGACGATTATGCCGAAAAAAGTTATCTGATTAAATGCAATCCTGCGATTAAAGCCGCGTTCAACCGAGATGCAATCTGGCAGGCATTGTTGGACGATCGACTCGATGTAATCGCCACGGACCACGCGCCGCACCTGCTTTCCGAAAAAGGTTTTGAGCGAAATGCAGCCGGAAAATTAGTTCAATTGAAAGATGCGACTTATGAACATGCACACGCCGGTTTGCCCTTGATTCAACATTCGTTGCAGCTTATGTTGCATTATGTGAAAGAAGGAAAAATTTCTTTGGAAAAAGTCGTTGAAAAAATGTCGCACGCTGTTGCCCGTTGTTTTCAAATCAAAGAACGAGGCTTTATTCGCGAAGGATATTTTGCCGATTTGGTCTTGGTCGATTTGAATAAAAATTACAAAATTTCGCCCGAAAACATTTTGTACAAATGCGGCTGGTCGCCGTTGGAAGAGTTTGTTTTTCCCGCAACTATTGAAAAAACTTTTATAAATGGCAACTTAATTTATGGAAATGGCGTGTTTAATGAATCTATTAAAGGAGAGAGATTGAAATTCGAGAGAAACGCATAATTTATAAAAATGGACATCGATAATTCAACGTTACACGATTTAAACATCTTCGGCAGATATGAGCAGGAAACCATTTTGCATTTGCTGAATTATACGCGCACCAATGGCGGCAAGGAAGAATTGAAACGTATCTTTTATGAACCTTTCGGCGATGTTAAACAAATAAAAGAATCGCAGGAAGTAATTAAGAAATTTATAGAAACGCTGCCGCATTTTCCTGAAACTATTACCAACGGAACGGTTATGGTTTTGGACAAATATTATGATGCTCCTGTAACATCTATTCCGCTTGGCGCCGGAGCTTTAACGGGTTTTCTGTATAAAATTTTCAGCCGGGGAGACTATACTACCGTTCGCTATTCCGTGAAACATTTTATCGATTTTGTAAAGGGTATGCGTGAGTTGCTACGACTTTTCCCCGATAATAATTATGCTGAACCGCTGCAAAAAACATTGGACGGAATAAAGCAGCAATTGGACAAGCCGGTGTTTCAAAAAATAGAAACATTTTCAAAAGACTATAAGCCGTCTGTTAAAGATAATCTGGCGCTGGGATTTTTTTTCAATCACAATAAATTAGCCATTCAGTCTTTGGAAGATTTGTTTTTCAGAATCGATGCTTGGTATAGTTTGGCAAAAGCAACGGTTGAACACAACTTTCATTTTCCCGAAATCGTCGAAAGCGAAACGCCTTTGATTGAAGCCAGAAATTTATATCATCCATTGCTGGAAAATCCGGTGGGTTATGATTTTTCTTTGACGGAAAGAAACAATTTTCTTTTTCTCACAGGTGCAAATATGGCGGGCAAAAGCACGTTTATTCGCGCGGTAGGCATTTCGGTTTATCTCGCATCGCTCGGCATGGGCGTTCCCGCGGACGATATGAAAATGAGCAGTTTTGACGGATTGCTCAGCAATATCGAAGTTGCAGATAATACACTAAAAGGCGAAAGCTATTTCTTCAACGAAGTGCAACGTATCAAAACTACCGTAGGTAAAATTGAAAATGGCAAAAAATGGCTGATACTTATTGATGAATTATTCAAAGGAACGAATATTCAGGATGCGATGAAATGCAGTACTGCCGTGATTGAAGGCTTGAGAAAAGTAAAATCATCGCTGTTTATTCTCTCGACGCACTTGTACGAAATAGGAGAGAACCTGAAGCAGTATCCGAATATTCAGTTTAAATATTTTGAAACCGAAGCAAAAGACGATACCTTAATTTTTAGTTATAAGCTGAAAGACGGCATCAGCAACGACAGGCTCGGCTATTTAATTCTGCGAAGAGAGAAAGTGGTAGATATGCTCGACAAACTTTAACTACTGCCTGTAAAAAAAACTGCTCAAAATTTTTGCTGAAAAAAAAACAACATTATATTTGTAAGGGTTTTGAAAAGGTATTTGTTGAATTAAATTTAAAAAACTTGGATTACGAACAAAACGAGCGCAAACAAGATAGCGTGTACAGCAAACGCTTGAAAGCAGGAAAAAGAAGAACCTACTTTTTTGACGTGCGCGCCACAAAAGGCAGCGACTATTATCTGGTTATAACTGAAAGCAGAAAACGCTTCAATGAAGATGGTTATGACAGGCACAAGATTTTTTTGTACAAAGAAGATTTCAATAAGTTTGTAAAAGGTCTAAGTGAAGCGGTTGATTATATCAAAACCGAATTAATGCCCGATTATGATTTTGACGCTTTTAATCATGATGAAAATTTTATTAGCGGCAACGATAATACTAATACAGAAATTCCGGCTGAAAGTAATATCGTTTCGCAAGAAGAAAAAAGCGTACCTAATGAGGAAACCAAAAATACTGCTGCCGCTCCCGATGCTAAATTAGCGTCTGAAGAAGTAGACAAGTGGTAATTGTTTTTATACCAATAAATATTCAAACACGAATAAAAGCAGTCGACAGACTGCTTTTATTATTTTCTGAATGCCGGATGATGTTCCTGCAAAGTGCTGCGCAAAAAATGCTTATCCAAATGCGTATAAATTTCTGTTGTGGTAATGCTTTCATGTCCCAGCATTAACTGAACTGCACGCAAATCCGCACCGCCTTCTACCAAATGCGTGGCAAAGGAATGCCGAAACGTGTGCGGCGAAATATTTTTTTTAATCTGTGCTTTTTGCGCCAGGCTTTTAATGATTAAGAATATCATCACACGCGAAAGATTTTTGCCCCGGTTGTTGAGAAAAAGAAAATCTTCAAAATCCTTTGCGGCATTAAGTTTGCGCCGGTAATCGTTATAATAGATGCCGATATATTTAATGGCTTCATCGCCAATCGGCACCAGTCTTTCTTTATCGCCTTTGCCGATTACGCGCACAAAACCATCTTTCAAATACAAACAACTTATTTTTAAATTCACGGCTTCACTCACGCGCAGGCCGCAACTATACAGCGTTTCAAGAATTGCTTTGTTGCGATGCCCTTCGTTTGTGCTTAAATCTATTTGCGAAATGATTTTTTCAATCTCTTCAAAACTCAATACATCCGGCAATGCGCGTTTGAGTTTAGGAAGTTCTAACAATATTGTCGGGTCTGTATCTGTAATATTTTCGCTCAACAAATATTTATAAAAACCTTTGATACCCGAAATGGTTCGCGCTTGCGAACTCGCCGCTAATCCAAAGCTTGCGATATATTTGACAAATGCTTGTAATGTTTTTAAATCAATTTCCTTCGGCGATTTTTCCAAACCGTTTTCCGCAAGAAAAAAAGTCAATCTGTCCACATCGCGCAAGTATGCCTCGACTGAATTTTCGCTCAGCGATTTTTCCAATTGCAAATAAGCCTTGTAACCGTTTTTATAACTGTCCCACATAATTGTTGTAAAGTTATTTGAATAAAATGTAAGTTTGTGAACAGAGGAAATTTTAAGACAATGGCAAAAAGTAATAATTGGACAAGGGACGAAACTATAATTGCTTTTAATGTTTATTGCAAAGTTCCTTTCAAAAGTAGTAGCAAAAACAATCCAACTATCATAAAATACGCAAACATACTTGGACGTTCGCCTTCTGCTCTTAATATGAAAATTGGAAACTTTGGACGACTTGACCCTGAATTAAAGAAACAAGGAATTACAGGTTTAATAAATGGAAGTAAATTAGAGGAAGATATTTGGAATGAATTTAATGGAAATTGGGAAAAACTTGCTTTTGAAAGCGAAGTCTTAATTGCGAAATTTCAAAATAAGAAAGTTGAGGAAATAGAGGAAATAGATTTGACGGAGTTGCCCGAAGGAAAAGAACGAGAAACAATAATCAAAACAAGAGTAAATCAAAGTTTTTTCAGAAGCACGATTTTATCTTCATACAATTTGAAATGTTGTATCACAGGTTTGTCTATTTCTGATTTTCTGGTAGCAAGTCATATAAAACCTTGGGCGAAAGATAAGGAGAACAGAATAAATCCGCACAATGGTTTATGCTTAAATTCTATTCACGACAAAGCTTTTGACAAAGGTTATATTACGGTTACGCCCGAATACAAAATTTTAGTTTCTAAATTTTTTGATAGCTATTCAAATGAACAAGTGGTAAGCGATTTTTTCAAAAAATATGAAAATCAAAAAATCAATTTACCTGAAAGATTTCTACCGTCAAAAGAGTTTTTAGATTATCACTATCAAATAATTTTTAAAAAATGAGTTCGCTTTTTACATATTCATTTGTAGAAAATAAAGCCGTCGTTGCAGATTTGGATAGGGAAATTACATTTTCTAAAGATGAATTTTACAACCAGTCAGAAGAACTCGGTTTTAGTATAAAATCTCAACTTGGCAGCGCTTCAACTTTGTTGAACGCAGGGAAAACAACCAACTTCATTTACAAAATAAATGAGTTGAATTTGACGTCAAAGCAGATTGCGGAAATCAATGCAATAAACACCAAAAGTAAAATCAAAGACCGTATTGAAAAGCTAAAAGAACTCAAAGGAAAATTACAGTTTGAAAATACCGAGAGTTCTGTCTTTGAAAACAATCTTGTTTTAATTGACAGTGCTTTACCAAAAATTGTTTCAGAAATTTTATTTTTGTTCTTCACTTCTCCTCATTCCAAAATTTCGGACTTGGTTGCCGAAATTTCAAAAGCAAATCCGCTTGGGTACAACTTGGCAAATCATCATCTGTTTTATTCGTACAAAATCAAACATTTTCTGACGGACATTGCTTTAGGAATGATGCCGTCAAAGGTTTGGACAGGCGAACTCGATGGGACAGGCGGCCATTTAGTTGTAAAAGATAACGGAGAAATTTTATGTTATCATATTTACAACCGAAACGAGTTTGAAGATTATCTATATGCAAACACAAAACTGGAAACAGCGAGTAGCACACGACACGAATTTGGAACAGTCTATAAAGATAATGAGCAACTTTATTTTAAACTAAACTTACAAATTCGTTTTTTGTAAGTGTATAGCAATTGCACTATGCCACCCATCAATTTCAAAAAATTCAAAGCCGAATTTGAGCAAAAACGACAATCGTACAGAAGCTATATCACAAAGCTTGAAAACAATATCCCGCGAGGCATTGACAACATTACGGCTGAAACGGACAAAGAAGTCTGGAAAGAAATTGATTGTCTTTCCTGTGCCAATTGTTGCAAGAAAATGACACCCACTTTTACGTCGCAAGACATTAAGCGTATTGCTTCACATCTACGCGTGAGTCCCAAAGCATTTAAAGAAAAATGGCTCAAACAAGAGAAAGGTGAAACAGATTGGGTAAACGTTTCACAGCCTTGCCAGTTCCTTGATTTGAAGACAAATATGTGCACCATTTATGAAGTAAGACCTGCAGACTGCGCAGGTTTCCCGCACTTGGCAAAGAAAAAAGCAGTTGATTATTTACATATTCACAAACAAAATATCGAGTATTGTCCTGCAACTTTAAAGTTTGTGGAGTTGCTGAAAGAAAGAGTAAAAGTGTAAATTTCACACAGAGGATACTAAGAAAATAAGGCAGAGAATTTTATTACTTTATGTCTCGATTGCTCCGTAAACTCTGTGTGAAAAATTATAAATACATTACCGCACTCAACGCTGCAACAGAAATAATTATCCAAAGAAAAATACCTTGTATCAAGGGTTTTACACCAACAGATTTTAATACTTTGGAAGACAATCCGCAACCAATCAGAAACAAAGTCAATGTCAGTCCCGACTTAGAAATTGTAACTATATACGGACTTATTTTCTGTACTAATGGAACAAAAGTGTTTGCCAGCATTGCCACCACAAACAATCCGATGAAGTAAGGAATTTTTACTTTTACGTCTTTTGACTTGAATAAGAATGTAGAAGCAAATGCAACAGGAATAATCCACAATGCACGTGCCAGCTTAACGGTGGTGGCGATTTCCAAAGCCTGATTGCCGTATTTACTTGCAGCGCCTACAACGGAACTTGTGTCGTGTATGGCAATAGCGCACCACAATCCGAACTGAGTCTGCGATAAATTTAATTTATGACCTATGAATGGAAATAAGAACAACGCAACGGAATTGAGGATGAACACAACGCCCAGCGCAACAGAAGTTTGATTTTCTTTTGCTTTGATAACCGGCGAAACTGCTGCAATGGCGCTGCCGCCGCAAATGGCTGTTCCGGCGGAAATGAGGTAAGAAGTTTTCTTATCAATCTTCAAAACTTTACCTGCAATAAATCCTAAAATCAATGTGCCGAAAATGGAAACAATCGTAAACATAATTCCTTCTTTTCCGGCTTTCAATGCGCTGTTCACGTTCATGCCGAAACCCAACCCCACAACAGAAATCTGTAATAAAATGTGTGTAGCTTTATGATTGAGATGCATATACGGATGCCCGATAAATTGCGCAATTCCAAAGCCGAGCAGCAATGCAACAGGCGGCGATACAAAAGGAGAAAGACACAATACCACAGCGATAATGAAAATAATTTCCCGTGTGGTAATGCTTTTGTTTAATAACGTATTAAAACGATTTTCTTGTGCGATTATTTTTTTCATAACTAACTTTTGAACTGCAAAGTTGTTACGATAAATCGCAAAAACGAAATGACTATTAATAATAAGTCATTACTTAAAGTTATAGTGAAGTGCGAATTTTATAAACAAATCCGATAAGCCGTCCGGTTCGCCATGCGGATGAATGATATAAAAATATCGTTCAATGTTCAAGCCTTTTACATCAATTACGGCAAGTTCATTATTTTCCAATTCTTTTAAAACTGAATGGATGGAAAGAAACGACAAACAATTAGAATTAAGCAAGTAACCTTTGATGCTTTCCGAGCTGTTCATGCGCATTTCCACCTGCAATTGCGAGATTTTGATGCCTGCTTTTTTAAGCGCATCGTTGACAACTTCCAAAGTCCCTGAACCCTGCTCGCGCAGCAACAGCGGGACTTTCAGCAATTCCTCAGTTTTTATAAAATTTCTTTTTGTCAAAGGATGATTTGCCGATGCAATCAATACGAGTTCGTCTTTTGTAAACTGTGTGTATTTGAAATT
Organism: Arachidicoccus sp. BS20; assembly: GCF_001659705.1. NCBI lineage: Bacteria > Pseudomonadati > Bacteroidota > Chitinophagia > Chitinophagales > Chitinophagaceae > Arachidicoccus > Arachidicoccus ginsenosidimutans. The sequence goes on along the minus strand of NZ_CP015971.1, from coordinate 2,186,939 downwards.
TTTGTTTTTTGATTTACCTTCGATAATGCCGAAATCAATTTCTTTTTGTTCCAGTGCTTTCTCGATTTGTTGTGTGTTTTCGGTAAACAAAGAGACTTTTATGTCTTTGAATTTATTATGAAAATTTGCGAGTAGCGGCGGCAAAATATATTGTGCAACGGTTGTGCTTGCACCAATACGCAGCTTGCCTTTGTGTTGTTGTTTCAGCTCGTTTAGGTCGAACTCAATGTTGCGGTAAATTTCAAAAATTTTTTCGGTGTATTGCAGCAACAATTCGCCTGCGTTCGTCAAAGAAATATTGTTGCCGCTTCGTTCAAACAGCTGGACTTTGTATTGATGCTCAATTTCGCGAATGTGTTTTGTAACCGCAGGTTGCGTAATAAATAATTCTTCCGCAGCTTTGGTAAAACTCAGACGTTTTGCAACAGTATGAAAAACCTGTAAACGAAAATCGAACATGATATTTGTTTTAAAAAATAAAGATACATTTCGGATTTCTGCTCTTCGGAATTTGCAATTCCGAAGTCCTATCGGCGAATTTTTAATTCGCAAATATTGTGCATTACAAATGCACAGATAACAGTTCGCGATTGCAAATCACGAACAGCGAAGTTATTTTCGCATGAAATAAAGTTTAAAAATACACATCTTTATTCAACCAATATTCCATATTTCCATCATTAAAAATTCTTATTGCCAAAACATCAAACTGCACTCGTTTCCATTGAGGATTTCTGTATTGAAATTCTTCTGCGCCAAGCTTCATCTGTTCCATTTTCTTTTTTGTAACGGCTTCTTCCGGACGACCAAACGCAGCGCCCGTGCGGGTTTTCACTTCTATAAAGTGTAAAACATTTTCTTTCGATGCAATAATATCAATCTCCACAAATTTGAATCGCCAGTTGCGATACAAGATTTTGTATCCCAGTTTTTCGAGATAAACAGTTGCTAAATTTTCGCCTTTATCGCCTACATTTTTGTTGTGCATCAATCTTTAATTAACTTGCCCGAAAATAATTTTTACAATCGATGAATCAAGATAAAATTTTTTTACTGAAGGGAAAAATTCAAAATTATGCTTGGGGCGGCTACGATTTTATTCCGCGATTATTAAATGTCGAAAACCCGGACCATAAGCCCGTTGCGGAATATTGGATGGGCGCGCATCCATCGGCTTCATCTAAAATTTTAGTTGATGGAAAAGAAGTTTCGTTGAATGACGAAATCAATAAAAATCCAAAAGTATTTATCGGCGAAAAAGTGGAGCAACGCTTTGGGGAATTGCCTTATTTGTTTAAAATTTTGGACGTGAGAGAATTATTGTCCATACAGGTTCATCCTTCCAAAACCGAAGCAGAGAAAGGCTTTGACGCGGAAGAAGCCGCAGGAATTTTAATTACAGACAAAGCAAGAAATTATAAAGACCGCAATCACAAGCCCGAAGTGATGGTGGCATTGAGCGAGTTTTGGTTGTTGCACGGTTTTTTGGAAAAAGAAAAATTATCAACTGTTTTAAAATCCGTGCCCGAGTTTGAAACGCTTGTTCCTGTTTTTGAAAAAGAAAGTTATAAAGGCTTGTACAAATATGTAATGGAATTGCCGCAAACGCAGGTAGATTCAATATTACAGCCTTTGGTTGAAAGAGAATTAGCAAACAATTCTTCCGACAAATCACAACCCGGATTTTGGGTTCGCCGTGTGTATGAATACGCCCAGACTAAAGAATTAGTCAATATTGACAGAGGTATTTTTTCAATCTATTTTTTCAACATTGTAAAGGCATTGCCGGGCGAAGCAATCTTTCAGGGCGCCGGCATTCCGCACGCATACATGGAAGGACAAAATGTGGAACTGATGGCGAACAGCGACAACGTGCTTCGTGGCGGATTAACGCCGAAACATATTGATGTTCCCGAATTGCTGAAACACACGAAATTTGAAGGTGTTATTCCGAATGTAATGAAAGGAGAACTATTGCTTAATCATGAGAAAAATTATCCTTGTCCTGTCCCCGATTTCGGTATTTCAAAAATTGAATTATCATCTTCTGAAAGTATTGAAAACACAAGCTTTTCGGCGGAGATTATTATTGTAACGGAAGGCGAAATTTCTTTTCAACACGAGGACAAAACATTAACGTTGTTTCATGGCGAAGCAGCGTTTATTTTGCCTGAAACAAAATATACCATTCATTCCGAAACGGAAGGAACTGCGTTTAAGGCTTTTGTTCCAAAGATTGATTAGAATGTTTGCCACAGATGCACAGATAAAAACTCATCCGTGCATCTGTGGCAATAAATTTAATTCATCACTTCATAATCTCCGTTCTTCAAAATGCCTATTAATGGTAATTTTCTATTTGCTTCAAAGTAATCATATACAGGTTTCAGCGAAGAGGTAAAATGCTGCAATTCAATGTTGTCGTAAGAATATTTAGTGTAGTATGCAAGGCTTTTTCTATTGTCGAAACGAATAGGAAACACATGCAACGGCACATAAGTTTCGCCGTTCAGCCGTGCAGCGGAAGCAATTAAATATACTTCATCAATCTGCTCATTTTCCAAAGGAATACAGCCGACAGAAACACAGTCGCCGTGAATATAAATACCGTCGCCTGGATGCGTAGGGTCGCTGAGAATTTTATCCGATTCATTCGGATAATTCATCTTTAAGCTCAAATGATATTCGCTGCGCGGATTAAATCCGGATATATAGTAAAAACCTTCCGGCACCTGGTAATCGCCTTCAACTCTTTTCGGTCCTATAGCGCCTGCCATTACGCACACTTTATAAGTTTTGAACAACTGAAATTTTTCATTACTGTTGTTGCGCACCCACACTTCCATTTTACTGTCGTATTTAAACGAACGGATATACACTTCGCGCGCGGGCCAAATCAAACCTTTTCGTGCAAACTGGTTGCGCAGCGAATCTTCTTTAACCAATAATTCACTGGTTAATGCAGGGGAAACGCCTAACTGTTCTGCTATGGGCGCTTGCGCCATTATTGCCTTTGTGAAGAATGATAGGAGTATGAATGAGAAATATTTTTTCATAATTTTCAAAAGTAGATTTTTATTTCAGAAATTTTATTGAATAAAAACTAAATTTAAAAGCAAAAATTAAACCACATAGAAAAATTGATTTTACATAGCTGAAAGACAAAGATAGTTTCACAAAGAAATTTTCATCGAAGATGAAAATGCTATGATTCCTTAGCTGTTTATATACTCAACGCCATTGATTTTTTCTAAAATACAAACTATGTATTTATATGGTTTATTGCAAAATCTCAACATTTCCGCCGTTTTTGCGCGTATTTTATAAATATCATTACTTTTGTCGCTCTTATCAACTAAAAAACGAAATATTTAAGTAGCATTTTTTATGGCAACAACATCAGATATCAGTCGCGGAATGATTTTGAAACTGGACGGTAATTTGTATTCCGTAGTAGAATTTGGCGAAAATAAAACAGCCCGCGCTGCGGCAAAAGTGTGGGCAAAGCTCAAAGGCGTGGACAACAACCGCACGATTGAAAAAACATGGAATAGCGGCGAAACTGTTTTTCCTGTGCGTGTGGAAAAGCATACTTATCAATATTTATATAAAGATGAAACAGGTTACAACCTGATGAATAATGAGACTTTCGAACAAATTGCTTTGGCAGAAGAAATGATTGACGCACCGCAATTTCTCAAAGACGGCAGCGAGATATTTGTTTATATCAATACTGAAACCGAACAACCCATTGGTGCAGAACTTCCCGAAAAAGTGGTGTTGCAAATTACTTATTGCGAACCGGGTTTGAAAGGCGATACGGCAACGCGCGCAACAAAACCCGCAACTGTGGAAACTGGCGCAACCGTGAATGTTCCTTTGTTCGTGAACGATGGCGAGTTAATTCGCATCAATACGAAGACAGGCGATTATGTGGAAAGAGTAAAAGAATAATTTTCATTCTTAAATAAATAAGGCTATGGGCTTTTCTTTTTTTTCAATTGCTTTGCTTACATATATTGTAATTGCATTACTCATTCTGTTTGTTTTATATGTTGTTTTTGCGATGATAAAAATAATGTTTTTCAATCCTTGGTTGGAATCGAAAGAGAGGATGTTTAAAATGCAATTGGAACAAAAAGAATTACAGCAAAAACAAAATTGATTATCTTACACCACTATTCAAATTTTTAATTATTTAATAATTAATTCAACAAAATGGATTATAAGCAAATTCAGGAATTGATAAAGACAATTAACAAGAGCAACATCGGCGAATTGTCTATCGAAGAAAAGGATTTCAAAATTACCATTAAACAAAAGAAAGAGTACGTTCAGACTTTTGTGAATCCGCAGCCGCTTCCGCAACAATTGCCGCAGGCAGCGCCAACAGTAAGTTTGCCATCAACGCCGGCTGCAACTCCAACAACCGCTTCTGCTCCGGCAAAATCAGACGATAATTTTATAACGATAAAAAGCCCAATGATTGGTACATTTTATCGTCGTGCTTCGCCCGACAAGCCTTTGCTGGCAGACGTGGGACAAGAAGTAAAAGCGGGACAAACCGTGTGCATCATCGAAGCAATGAAACTCTTCAACGAAATAGAAAGCGAAGTAAGCGGAACAATTGTAAAAGTGTTGGTGGACGACGCTTCGCCGGTAGAATACGACCAGCCTTTGTTTCTGGTAGAGCCGAATTAATTTGAAATTTGCAAATTAGCTAATATGCAAATGTGCAAATTGCTCTTCTGTTTCATAGTACAATAATCACTGTATGCGAAAAGAATTGATTGAAAATAATCCGATAGTTAAGCATTCCATAGAATTTGCTTTGCTCGTGATTGATTATTGTGAAAAATTAGAGGCAAATAAAAAGTATGTGATTGCGAGGCAATTATTAAAATCCGGCACTTCCATAGGCGCTAATATAATGGAAGCGCAGAATCCTGAAAGTAAAGCCGATTTTATACACAAAATAAAAATTGCAGCTAAAGAAACGGACGAAACGCAATATTGGTTAATGCTATGTGATTATGCACAATCATATCCCGAATGTAAAAATCTTATAAACAAGGTGGATGAAATAAGTAAGATTATTGCGAAAATTGTATCCACTTCCAAAAAGAAATTACCGATAAGTTATTTACTAAGTTTTTTTATTTTCTAACTGCCATACACATTTGCATATTTGCAAATTGGCACATTAGCATATTGATAAAAATGTTTAAAAAAATATTAATTGCCAATCGCGGCGAAATTGCATTGCGCATCATTCGTACTTGTCGTGAAATGGGCATTGAAACGGTAGCCATTTATTCCACCGCCGATAAAGAAAGTTTGCACGTGCGCTTTGCCGACGAAGCCGTTTGTATCGGCAAGCCGCAAAGCGTGGATTCTTATCTTAACATTCCGCACATTATGGCTGCTGCAGAAATTACCAATTGCGATGCCATTCATCCCGGTTATGGCTTCTTGGCAGAAAATGCAAAGTTTGCGCAGATTTGCGAAGACCACGGCATCAAATTTATAGGACCGACTGCGGAAATGATTAGCCTCATGGGCGACAAAGTAACCGCCAAAGACACGATGATAAAAGCCGGCGTGCCGGTAGTTCCCGGTGTTGAAGGATTGTTGCAAAGTCTGGAACACGCAAAAGAATCGGCAAAAGAAATCGGTTATCCAATTATTTTGAAAGCCACAGCCGGTGGCGGCGGAAAAGGTATGCGCGTGGTGTGGAAAGAAGAAGATTTGGAAAAAAATTACAATACCGCAAAAGCCGAAGCAGCCGCAGCGTTCAAGAACGACGGCATCTACATGGAAAAATTTGTGGAAGAACCGCGCCACATAGAAATTCAAGTTGCCGGCGACCAATACGGAACGGTTTGCCACATGAGCGAGCGCGACTGTTCCATTCAACGCCGTCATCAGAAGTTGGTGGAAGAATCACCATCGCCGTTTATGACACCCGAACTCCGCAAGAAAATGGGCGAAGCTGCTATAAAAGCTGCGGCGTGCATTCGCTACGAAGGCGTGGGTACAATTGAGTTTCTGGTAGATAAGCACCGCAATTTCTACTTTATGGAAATGAATACACGTATTCAGGTGGAACATTGCGTTACGGAAGAAGTGATTAATTTCGATTTAATTAAAGAACAGATAAAAATTGCCGCAGGCGAAAAAATTTCAGGCGAAAATTATACACCTGTCATGCACGCTATCGAATGCCGCATTAATGCTGAAGACCCATACAACGATTTCCGTCCTTCGCCGGGAAAAATAAGAACGTTGAATACACCCGGCGGACACGGCGTGCGTGTGGACAGCCATGTTTACGCAGGTTACACCATTCCGCCTTATTACGATTCTATGATTGGAAAGCTGATTGCTATTGCGCGCACGCGCGAAGAAGCAATTGACACCATGTATCGTGCGTTGAGTGAATATGTAATTGAAGGCGACGGCGTTAAAACCACCATTCCTTTCCATTTGCAACTGATGCAAAATGAAGATTTCCGTAAGGGAAACTTTACTACTAAATTTATGGAAAGCTTTGAGATGAAGTAAAATTGAAATGTTCAATTGCATTCAACAAAAAAACCCGTTCAAAACTGCTGAACGGGGTTTTTGTTGAAAATACTGTCGAATCTTACCTTTCTATAAATAATTTCATCCGAATATTGCGTTTCAATCTATTTCATTACCTTTGCGCCTTGAAAATTGGGGAATAGTATTTATTCGTCCCGTTTTCTCACGATTTTAAAAACAAAACTTTTTATGGCGGACTTAAAATTACAACGCAACTTTGGTATTGCTGCGCACATCGATGCCGGTAAAACTACTACCACGGAGCGCATTCTTCGTTACACAGGCATGATTCACAGAATCGGCGAAGTTCACGACGGCGCTGCTACTACCGACTGGATGGAACAGGAAAAAGAAAGAGGTATTACCATTACTTCCGCAGCCGTTAGCTGTCAATGGAATTTTCCTACCGATGATAAAGGAAAACCGGTCGCAGATACAAAAAAATATTCTTTCAACATTATTGATACTCCGGGTCACGTGGATTTTACCGTTGAGGTAGAGCGTTCCATGCGTGTATTGGATGGCTTGATTGCATTGTTCTCGGCTGTTGACGGCGTTGAACCTCAGTCAGAAACAGTTTGGCGTCAGGCAAACCGTTACCGCGTTCCACGTATTGGTTTTGTAAACAAAATGGACCGTCAAGGCGCTGATTTTTTAAACGTTGTTCATCAGGTAAAAGAAATGTTAGGCGCTAAAGCCGTGCCTTTGCAATTGCCGATTGGCGCAGAAGACAACTTCAAGGGCGTTGTGGATTTGATTAAAAATATCGGTATCATATGGGACGATGCGACTGAAGGTATGAGTTACGTTCATGTACCTATTCCTGATGATATGAAAGAAGAAGTTGAAGAATGGCGTGCACAATTAATTGAAGCTGTTGCAGAATATGATGATACTTTGATGGAGAAATTCTTTGAAGACCCGAACTCTATTAGCGAAGATGAAATTCACGAAGCAATCCGCAAAGCAACAATCGATTTAAGCATTGTTCCGATGATGTGTGGTTCTTCATTCAAAAATAAAGGAGTGCAAACAGCTTTGGATGCTGTGTGCCGTTACCTGCCTTCTCCGGTAGATATTGATGCTATCGAAGGTACAGACCCGGATAATCCGGAAAAAGTGCTTGTGCGTAAACCCGATGCTAAAGAACCATTTGCAGCGTTGGCTTTCAAAATTATGACAGACCCTTTTGTTGGTCGTTTAGCATTTTTCCGCGTATATTCAGGTCATCTGGATGCAGGTTCTTACGTGTTGAACGTACGCAGCGGAAAGAACGAGCGTATCAGCCGTATCATGAAAATGTTTGCCAATAAACAAAATCCGGTAGATTTTATCGAAGCAGGCGATATTGGCGCGGCAGTCGGTTTTAAAGAAATCAAGACCGGCGATACTTTGTGCGACGAAAAGCATCCGATTGTTTTGGAAAATATGTTTATTCCGGAACCGGTTATCGCTATCGCGGTTGAACCTAAAACGCAGGCTGACGTTGATAAAATGGGTATGGCTATCGCCAAATTGGTGGAAGAAGACCCTACACTTCGTGTAAATACAGATGAAGATACAGGACAAACAATTTTGCGCGGAATGGGCGAATTGCACTTGGAAATCATCATTGACCGTATGAAACGCGAGTTCAAAGTTGAAGTAAACCAAGGCGCTCCTCAGGTTGCATATAAAGAAACGTTCCAGGCAACAATCCAACACCGTGAAGTATTGAAAAAACAATCCGGTGGTCGTGGTAAATTCGCCGATGTTCAGTTTGAAATAGGACCTGCCGAAGAAGAGTGGTTGAAAGAAAATGAAGGAAAACGCTTCCAGTTTGTAAACAATATTGTGGGCGGTGCTATTCCTCGCGAATTTATTCCCGCTATTCAGAAAGGCTTTGAAACAGCGATGAATACAGGTGTTTTAGCCGGTTATCCTGTTGAGAACATGAAGATTCGCATTTTCGATGGTAGTTTCCACGCGGTGGACTCAGATGCAATGTCTTTTGAACTTTGTGCTAAAGCCGGTTTCCGTGAAGCAGGTAAAAAAGCAAAACCTGTATTGCTTGAGCCAATCATGAAAGTGGAAGTAACTACCCCTGACCAATACATGGGCGATGTTACCGGCGACTTGAACCGTCGTCGAGGTATGATGGAAGGTATGGATTCTCGTGGAAATGCACAGGTTATTAAGGCGAAAGTTCCGTTGAGCGAAATGTTCGGTTATGTAACGCAATTGCGTTCACTATCTTCGGGACGTGCGGCTTCTACCATGGAATTTGACCACTATGCTCCTGCTCCAAACAATATTGCCGAAGAGGTAATTGCTAAGAATAAGGGTAGAGTAAAAGTGGAAGAAGATTAAGTATAGTTTTCTTTTTATAAGATTGGAAAATAAAAATGGGCTGTCCGAAAAACCGGACAGCCCATTTAAGTTTAGCAGTAGTTTTGGAATTTTAAACAAACGAACAGAACGAATATATATGAGTTTGTACTTGCGACTCAATTGCAACGCAAATATATTAAAAGTCTATTAAATTTATAGACTTTTAAAAGAAATATATTTTTTACAAAGAAAAAGCGTTCCGGAAAATCTCCGGAACGCTTTTTCTTTGTAAAGTTTCAGCCATTTATCTTATACCACGCATCATTTTAATTAATCGTCCGCTTACGAGGAAAAGTATCAATGAAGCAACACCTGTCATCACAATAAATATCATGAAAAAATCAAACAAATTAGTAACCTGAAATCCAAGTATGTGCGGAATTTTTGCGCCTTTTGCAATATCGTCGCTGCTCGGCGGAATGAGCGAACTTAATGTTCCTGCGAATTTATTTGCCGCTGCATTTCCCAAATACCAGGTCGCCATTATCAAGGACGAAAACCGCATAGGCGCGAGCTTTGAAGCCATTGATAAACCGATTGGAGATAAACACAATTCTCCGATTGTATGTAAAAAATATAAAGCAATTAACCACCACATACTTATTCTTACTGTGCTGTCCACACCGTGAACACCGATGGCGATAACTACAAACCCAAGTGAAAGAAACAGCAGCCCGAAAGCCATTTTGCGTGGAGATGCCGGGTCAAGGTTTCTTTTGCCCAATTTTATCCAGATAGCGGATAGTACAGGGGCAAATAACAAAATACACACTGCATTTACCGATTGAAACCATGCAACCGGCACCTCAAAACCAAGAATATTTCTATCGGTTTGTTTGTCGGCAAATATGGTCAAAGAAGCGCCTGCCTGCTCATAAGCACTCCAGAAGAAAATCACGAAGAATACCAGAATAACTAAAACCCAGATACGGCTTCGTTCATCGGAAGTCAGGGTTTTATTGGTTAAAATAATGGTCGGAATAATGATGAGTGAACCGTAAATCACATAATTGATAATGTCAAGGTCGGAATGGAATATTTGTTGAAAATTGAGAAAGAAAAATATCAACCCGATAGAACCTATGATATAAATAACCGATTTTATGTCCAGTGGTTTTACAGGCATTCCTACATCGTTGCCTTCGTGGCTCACAAGCATTTTTCTTTTATACAAAATGAATGCGAACATACCAATCAGCATTCCGATGCTTGCGGCAAGAAAGCCCCAACGATAATTAATTTTTTCGGCAAGCGTACCGCAAATAATCGGCGAAATCATTGCACCGAGATTTACGCCCATATAAAAAATAGTAAAAGCAATATCCACTCTCCGGTCGCCGTTCGAGTACAATTGTCCAACCATTGTGGCAATGTTTGGTTTGAAAAAACCGTTGCCGCTAATGAGGAAAGTTAAACCCGCCCACATCATTGTAATAGCATTTGCGCCGCTTGTGGATGCACTCAAAAAGAGAAAAAACTGCCCGATTGCCATTATTAAACTTCCGATAATAACGCTTTTTCGGTTGCCTAAATACCGGTCGCTTAAATAACCGCCAAGCAGTGGGGTAAGATAAACCAAACCTGTGTAACTGCCGTAAATGTTGGAAGCCGTTGCATCGTTCAGCATGAGAATGTGAATCATGAACGTCATAAAAATGGCACGCATTCCATAATAGCTGAAGCGTTCCCAAGTTTCGGTAAAGAACAATAAATACAATCCGCGCGGATGAGATTTTTGGTTTGTGTTTGTTGAATCCATATTTTGAAAAGTGATTGTGTAAATATAAAGGATAAAAAATATAAGCAAACATTTAGAGAAGAAATACAGAACTTTGCATTTGAAAATATTGTGTGATGGAAGATGTAATCGTTAATAAAGTGGCGGCAAGCGGCATTGTAACAATTGATTTGGAAGAATATTATCCGAAGGAAGAAATTGTTGCTTTTGATTTGAAACCTTTGCTTTTCATGGAAATGCTTTTGAAAGAAAAAGATTTTCGGCAAAAATTAAAAGAAATAAATTGGCAAGAATATCAGGATAAATATGTTGCCGTATTTTGCTCTTCCGATGTCATAATTCCGCGCTGGGCATTCATGTTAGTCGCGACTTATTTACAACCTTTTGCAAAGGATTTTATTGCAGGGGCAAAAGATGAATTGCTCAATTCATTATTTATCAAAAACTTGGAAAGTATCGATTTTGCTACATTTCAAGGAAAGCGTGTTGTAATTAAAGGTTGCGGCGATTTGGATGTTTCCGCTTCTGCATACTTGGAAATTACAAAACAGTTATTGCCTTACGCGCAAAGCATTATGTACGGCGAACCTTGCAGCACCGTGCCGGTGTTTAAAAGGAAATGAACCTTGACCTAAACCACAACGAGACAAAGGGACACAAAGAAAAAAAATGAAACCGTTTGCACGTTATTGCCGCTTGAGTGGTAACCTTAACTTTTACAATTCTTCCACAAACTGTTGCAATCTGTCAATATCTACATGGTCCATTACAACAATTTTATACCAACGCATATTTCCGTTGTGTGTATCGGGAACTAAATAATATTTCTCTGCAATTTCCCGTGAAATATCTTCTGCACGAATGGTAATAATATTCATCTTTGGATGACGGTAATAACGAATTTTCTTTTCATCCAATGCCTTGCAACACCAATCAGTACGGAACAAAAGCGTATTGATTTTTTCCAGCCAACCGTGGTAGCCATATGTTTGTAAAATCATCCAAACGGCGATTGCGTTTGCACCGGAACGGCTTCCGCTTAGTGTTATGTCCATGCCGTTTACATATTGAGCTTCTTCGGTATAAACGTGTTGTATTAATCCTTTTCTTACCAAAAAAATGCCTGTGCCGTAAGGAGCCTGCAACATTTTGTGTGCATCCAAAGTGATGGAAGAAACAACAGGATTTGCAAAATTCAAATAATTATCCGGCTCGCTGAGAGGATATATAAATCCGCCGAAAGCCCCGTCCACATGGAGTTTAAATGGAACAGCATATTTTTTCATTGCTTCTTCGTACACGGAAATATCGTCCACGCTGCCAAACATCGTTGTTGCCATATTCGCAATGATGATGAAATATTTTTTGCCTTTTTCAATCGCATTTTCAATGATTGCTTCCAGATTATCCTGTAAAATTTTTCGTGAATTAAAATCAACTTTTACCTGAAAAAATTCAATCCCGAAAATGTTTGACGCTTTGGACACAGAATAATGTGTGTCTTCGGATGCAAGCAGGGCAATGCTTTCAGCCGGTGCGCCAATTTCTTTTTGAAAGTAATTTCTATAAATCCATACAGCTTGCAAGTTGGCTTCCGTGCCGCCGCCCGCAATATATCCGTCGCAGGAATGTGGTTGCGCGTGCATCATATCAACACTCAGCAGTTCGATTACTTCGCGCTCGATGTCTTGCGTTCCGGCGAAAAATGGCTCGGATTCGCCTAACGTGTGGCAACCAATATGATTCGGGTTTTGCACATAAGTCCTCAGCAATGGCGCGTCTTTTAAAAAAGGCGCATCGTCGTAGAACACTTTGCTGTCGAGCTTGGATGCGGGTATTCCCAACGTTCCGTTTTCGCCGAAGGCAAAATTTTGTTCCAACGCTTTGGATATTCGTTCGTCTTGTTGCTTGTGTGTAAGTTTTTTCCAGTATTGCATGAATGATTTTATGAACAATTTTACTCTTAGTAAATATTTAATCTTATCGAGTTGTTGAAGAATTAAAGTAAACAAGTTTATTCCAATTTATAGAACCGTTTTCATTACAAAATGTATCCGCAAATTCTTTTGTAAATACATTTATCATTTGAGAATAAGATTGAATGAACTCATCATTTCTTTCTTTGGCTTTATGTCCTAATGGCTCGATAATTTTTAGATATAATTCTTTGTCCCCGGAGATAAATTCCCAAAAATGTTGTCCGCAATATTTGAAATAATCGCCTTTATCGGGTCTGTTATCTCTGCCATAACAACAACCATTGACTGCAACAATGTTCAATTTTGAGTTGCTTGTACGAAGTGTTCTTTGTGCAGTTTTGAAATCTGCTTTCATTTTTCCAATTTGAGAACTATTGCCCCAATTTGGACCAGATTTTATTGTAATAATATAACGGGTGTTGTCTTTATCAAATTCCAAATCAATTCCTTGAATGCCCGATTTACGACCATTATAAACTTTACTGTTAATAAATATTGCAAGTCCCTCTAACCAATCTCCAAAGATTGTTTCTTCTTGCGATGAAATAAAAGCGTCTGTCAAGTTTTTAATAATATCTTGAGCAGTTAAAATATATTTTGCTTTGAATAAATAAGGATTTTTTTTGGCAAGAACTTTCTTTAATCTCAAACCATTCAAACCTGCAATTCTTTTTTGATGAAAAGTTCCAATATTGTCTTCAACGTACTGCGTAACGTCCTTTAGATTTAGGGGTTTCATATTTTACTTTTGACTCTAATAAATATAATTCAATAGGCTCTACTTGTTCTTTTACCATTTTGTAATATTCGGGCACAATATCAATTCCAATTGAATTACGTTTCATTCTGTTAGCAACATGAATCGTCGTTCCTGAGCCCATAAATGGGTCAAGCACCACGTCATTTTCCATTGTAAATAATTTAATAAACCACTCAGGAAGTTCTTCAGGAAATGCTGCACTGTGATTCTTGTTGTTACATTCTGTCGCTAAATGCAAAACATTTGTTGGATATGCTTTATCTCTTGTTAGCCAATTTGAAATGTTCTTACCAAAGCCACTTCCTACTTTTGAATTATCTCTTACTTTATCTGTATCGCTTAAATTCTTTAATCTTGATTTTGCCCAATCGCCCATTGGAACCATTACTTCTTCTTGATACATATTGAATTTTTTGTCTTTGTTGAATTGAAGTAATCTTTCCCATGCGTCACGAAAACGATTAGGCCATTTTCCCGGATAAGAATTTTTCTTATGCCATATAAATTCCTCAGTCCATAACCAGCCTTGTTTACGCATTTCAATAATCAATTCCATCACATAAGTGCTACGTTCTCCATCAACAACTTTTTCTTTTATATTTAAAATAAATGTTCCTGTTGGTTTTAAAACACGTAATAGCTCTTCTGTTATTGGTAAAAACCACTCAACATATTTATTGTGTGAAATACCACCATAAGTTGCTTTGCGTTGATCTGCATAAGGCGGAGAAGTAACGATTAAATCAACAGAATTATCGGGAAGTTGTTTCAATATCTTTTTGCTGTCGCCAAGAAATAAATCTGTTCTAATTTCCATAATTAATTCTCTTTTTACAAATATAAAACCTGTGTATGAATGCTGCCAAAAAATTTAGTAATAATTTTATTCTTGAAAATTAAATCTTACACAATATACGTTACGCCTTCGCACGAAATTTCGGTATTTGGAAAAATTTCTTTTGCCTGTGTTTCAAACTCATCAAGCTCTTTGTATTTGCTGCTGAAATGTCCAAGCAGCAAGCGTTTGGCATTTGCTTTTAGTGCGATAGTTGCGGCTTGTGCGGCTGTTGAATGAAAGCGTTCTTTTGCTTGTTCCGTTAAATCGTTCAAATAAGTTGATTCGTGGTAAATCAAATTCGCATTCTTGATAAAAGGCAAAAAAGTTTCGGTGTATAAAGTGTCTGCACAATAAGCGTAAGATTTATTTTCTTTTCCCGTGAATGTGACCGATTCGTTGGAAATGATGCTTCCGTTTGGCAAAACATAATCTTCGCCAAGCTGCAATTCTTCAAAATCTTCGGGCGGAATGCCTGCCTGTAAAGCCGCATCAGCATTGACTTTTCGCGGTTTATGCTTTTCTTTGATTAAGAATCCGAAGCATTCGATTTTATGAATAACGCGGAAGCTGCTCACAGTAAATTTTTCTTCTTCCAAAATCAATTCATTGCCTTCCAGCGGATGAAAATTAATCTGGAAAGACAACTTGTTGTTTGCAGTTTGCTGTGCAATGATTTGTTGCAGAGGTGCGGGCGAAAACAAATGCAAATCCTGCGTTCTGCCAAGCAAAGACATGGACGACAGTAACCCGATTAATCCAAAATAATGGTCGCCGTGTAAATGTGAAATAAAGATGTGATTGATTTTGCTGCGCTTTACACGAAAATCACGGATGCGAAATTGTGTTCCCTCGCCGCAATCCAGCATCAGCAGCTGGTCTGCAATCGTTATGATTTGCGAAGTCGGATGCCTGCCGTGCGCGGGAAGCGCCGAATTATTTCCCAAAATAGTTATGCCAAACATATATCGAAGATAGTTCGTAAATGGTTATCATGTTGGTAAAATTTTAGAAATTGATAAAGCATGAAAGCTATAAGATTGTATGTCTTATAGCTTTCTTTGAGTTTGCTTATTATTACGCTTCAACTTCGATTTTTACTCTCAGTTGCTTAGCTGCATTTACCATATTTTCCAATGCTTTTTTGGTTTCGTTCCAACCGCGCGTTTTTAATCCGCAGTCAGGATTTACCCAAAGATTTTTCGCGGGAATTACGGCTAATGCTTTTTCCAGCAACGCTTCCATTTCTTCAACGGTCGGCACGCGCGGCGAATGAATATCGTAAACGCCGGGTCCAATTTCGTTAGGATAATTAAACTGAACAAACGCATCCAACAATTCCATTTGCGAGCGCGACGTTTCAATCGTAATTACATCGGCATCCATATCCGCAATAGATTGAATGATATCGTTGAACTCGGAGTAGCACATGTGTGTATGAATCTGCGTTTCGTCTTGCACGCCGGAAGCTGCGATTTTAAAGGCTTTCACAGCCCAAGCCAAATAGGTTTGCCAATTTTCTTTGCGCAAAGGCAAGCCTTCACGAATGGCAGGTTCATCAATCTGGATAATTTTTATGCCTGCCTTTTCCAAATCGACAACTTCATCTCTGATTGCCCAAGCGAGTTGAAAAGCTGTTTCCGAACGCGGTTGGTCGTCGCGAACAAAAGACCATTGTAACATCGTAATCGGACCTGTGAGCATTCCTTTCATCAAGCGTTTTGTTTGGCTTTGCGCGAAGGATGACCATTCCACCGTAATTGGATTTTTGCGTTCAATATCGCCGTAGATAATCGGCGGTTTCACGCAGCGCGAACCGTAGCTTTGCACCCAACCAAAATTTGAGAAAGCATAACCATCAATGTTTTCTCCGAAATATTCCACCATGTCGTTACGTTCAAATTCGCCATGAACCAACACATCAATATCCAACTCTTCCTGCAAGCGGATTGTTTCAATAGTCGCAGCCTGTAATGCTTGTGTATACTCGGTTTCAGAGATTTCGCCTTTCTTCAGTTGTGCGCGCAATTTGCGTACATCGGTCGTTTGCGGGAACGAACCAATCGTTGTTGTTGGGAACAAAGGAAGATTAAATAATGCGTGCTGCTTTGCTTGCCTTTCTGCAAAAATGCTTTGTCTTTCCGCATCTTTATCCGTGATATTTTTCACACGGTTTTTCACGGCTCCTTTGTGAATGCGCGTAGAGTTTTTGCGTGAAGCAATTGCCGCTTTATTTTTCTCCAATAATTCATTTGCTTCGGGCGCGTTATCAACAATCTTGCTCAGTTCGGCAAGTTCGTTGATTTTTTGCTTCGCAAATGAAAGCCAATTCTTCAATTCATCATCCAGTTTTTTCTCACTGTCTAAATCGCACGGCGTATGCAATAGCGAACATGAAGGTGCAAGCATTAATCTTTCTTTTCCGAAATGATTAATGGCTTTATTGATGATTGCCAATGATTTTTCATAATCATTTTTCCAAATATTTCTTCCGTCAATTACACCAAGTGAAAATATCGTTTGTGAACTAACCTTTTCGGAAGCAATAATATCATCCAATTGTGAAGGGCATCTTACCAAATCCAAATGAATAATATCGAAAGGCAAACCTAAAACCGTTGAAAGGTTTTCGCCGTAACATTCAAAATAATTTGCGAGTACAAATTTAATGTTCGGGAATGCACTTTTTAATTCGGTATAAATCGCTGAAAGTGCCGTCAATTCTGTGTTTGAGAGATTTGTTGCCAAAATGGGTTCATCGAACTGAACATATTGCACATTCAAATCCGACAGCTGTTTCAATATTTCTTTATAAACGGGCAACAGGTTTTTCAACAAATCAAGACGATTAAATTCCGTTTCTTTTTCCTTGCCCAACAATAAAAAAGTAAGCGCACCGATGATGACAGGCTTCGTTTCGATGCCCGCTTGCTTGGCTTCTTTATAATCATTAACTATTTTGTTAGATAAGAAATTAAAAGATTGGTTTTCGTAAAATTCTGGAACGATGTAATGATAATTCGTATCGAACCACTTGGTCATTTCCATTGCCGTAATGTCGAAGCCGTCGCTTTGAAAGCCTCGCGCCATCGCGAAATATAAATCTGTTTCGGATAATTTTTTGTCTTCAATCAACGGATGGAAACGATGTGGAATGGCGCTTACCGTAAGGCACATATCCAGCATTTGGTCGTACAACGAAAAATCGTTCGACGGAATTAAATCAATGCCTGCATCTTTTTGCAGTTGCCAATTGTGCAGGCGGATTTGTTGTGCAGCCTGCTGCAAATCCGATTGGGAGATTTTCTTACTCCAATAAGCTTCTACGGCTTTTTTAAGTTCGCGGTTACCACCGATTCGCGGATAACCTAAATTTTGCGTAAACATGGTTTTTAATTTGTTTAGAACGTGAAACAATAAAAATCATGCTCTGAATTATGCGGAGTTTTTGTTGATGTAAGTACATGAAGATGTGCTTCAACTTGTGGAGAAGAATTTGTTGAAATGCCCATCAGCCGCCGCTTTATATCGTGAAAGCTCCGACCAAAATTAAAGGCAAGTATCCCGGCTTGTTTCCGGTGCAACATCCTTCCCAATAAAATTTTATCAGTGGATATAAATTGTTGCATCGTGTGGTACGAAACTTACGGTAGCACGTCTGCCCGTGATTTACACACGGTTCCTTTTTAATTTTCCTTTCGGAAAAACCTGTAACTTATGGTGTATAACAAAGAACAAGGCTGCGAAGTTAATAAAGATACATGAATGTAGATGAAGCACGAGAAAGCTTGTTCTATAAATCAACAATTTATTAACCATCAAACGACTATCTTCGCTCTTGTTTTATAAAAAATACAGCATGAAATATTCTTTACTCAAAGTTGGTATGTGCGTTTTCATATTTTCAGCATGCAACAATAATCGCAGCGAAAAAGCTCCGGTACCTGCGAGCGTAGCCGATACTGTTTTAACGGTTGAGAAGCACGATACAGCTGTAAAAAGCGAAACAATTATTCCTCCAGACAGTACGGTAAAAACAAAAACGGTCAATACGATAGCAGCCACAGACACGGCTGCTATCGACTCAACTAAAAAGTATGTTTTTCTCACATTTGACGATGGTCCGCAACCCGGAACAATGAATGTATATCACAATCTGAAAGCGCTTGGACTAAAAGGAACTTTCTTTATGGTAGGGCTTCATGCGACTTATGGGAAAGCTATGCACGATGCAGTTGATACGATTCGTAATGCTTATCCCGAAATTCTTTTGGCAAATCACAGTTACACGCACGCCAGAGATAAATACATTGCATTTTATCATCATGTCCGTTCCTGCTTTGACGATTTTATGCAGGCGCAAGCGAGCCTCGATGTTCAGAAAAAGTTCATTCGTTTGCCGGGCAATAGTGCGTGGGTTTTAGCTACGGGTATGCAGGCGCATCCATTGGTAAAACCTGTGTGTGAGTTGCTGGATTCCGCAGGGTACAACGTTATCGGTTGGGACACGGAATGGAATTTCAAACGCGACCCAAGCGGTCATGGTTCCGTGCCTGTGCAAACGCCGGAAACAATGGTGCGCATGGTGGAAAATGCCTTGAACAATCATCACACGCATCGTAGAAATGCGGTGGTTCTTTTGTCGCACGACAGAATGTTTAACCGACCGAATTATTCCGACTCTTTATACAAATTTATGCGGCTGCTAAAAACACGCAATCCCGGATATGTGTTTGAAACGGTGGAACATTATCCCGGCGCGAAACAATAATTGGAGTACCACAGATGCACAGATAAATGGTAGAAAATCATCCGGGCACCTGCGGCAATATTTTTTAATAATGTATTAGACTTTCAAGTATTACCTTTACTTCAAATTTTTAAACTATGGCTCTATTTAAATCAAGTAATCCGGCAATGTCGGAAAAAGTTTTCGGAAATGCTACGCAACAATATGATACGACCGAAGGAGTAATGACTGTTGCAGGCTCGGCGGGAAAATTTGCTTTTTTATTGTTAATGGTAATGGCAGGCGCTTTTTACAGTTGGAGCTTGTACGCAAAGAGCGAAATATCGCAAATGCAAACATGGATGATGGTGGGCGCAATTGCAGGATTTATATGTGCAATGATTATTTCTTTCAAGCCCAAAACAGCAAAATATATTGCTCCGTTATATGGTATTTTGGAAGGTTTGTTTTTAGGCGGAGTTTCTGCTGTGTTCAATGATATGTTTGCACAAAGTTATCCCGGAATTGTAATGCAGGCTGTGGGATTGACTTTTGCGGTAGCCGTTTCTATGCTTGCATTATATGCATTTAGAATTATTAAGGTTACAGATAAGCTTCGCTCAGTAATTATATCTGCAACAGTAGGTGTTTTATTGTTCTACGGCATTGCAATGATATTGAGTTTGTTTCATGTAAATTTGCCGTTCATGTATAATTCTAGTGCACTCGGTATTGGTATTTCTTTAGTGGTTGTGGCAATTGCTGCGCTGAATCTTTTATTAGACTTTGATATGATTGAACGCGGTTCGCAAATGGGTGCGCCGAAATATATGGAATGGTACGGTGCATTCGGATTGCTCGTAACAATGGTTTGGCTGTACATGGAAATCCTGCGCTTGTTGAGCAGGTTTGCCGGCAGAAAATAATTTTTCATTTTTTAAATTTTGTGATTAAAAAATAAGGAGGCGTTTCTACGCTTCCTTTTTCTTTTTAAACCACTTCCTTCCGCTTATCCTTTCTGAAAACCGTTAATGAATTTGCTTGTACTTTGTATTACATAGTACTTAATTTTGTTTTGTAATATGTATTGGTAAGTATTATAAAATATAGAAAATGAAAAAGCAAATCATCTTCGTTCTTATCTTTTTATCAGTATTCGGTATTCAACTATTAAAAGCGCAGAATGTTGATAATCAAATAATTAAAGGAATCGTTATGGACGAGCAAAATCGCCCGGCGGCTTATGCAACAGTTATATTATTACAGACAAAAGATTCTTCGGCGATAAAAAACACTATTTCGGATGAAAACGGTCTGTATAAATTTTCCAATATTCCTGTGGGAAAATACATGGTTAAGGCAAGTCTTACAGGAAAAAAAATGGCGTACAGCCTGCCGTTTTCAGTTGACGGAAAGCAAGCTGAAATAAATGTTTCCAGACTGATTTTGCAGGAAACCGATAAACAGTTGCAAGGCGTAACCGTTACAGCTACTAAACCGCTAATCGAGCAAAAGATTGATAAGATGGTGGTAAATGTTGAAGGAAGCATTATTGCTGCTGGTAACAATGTACTGGAAGTGTTGCAAAAAATTCCCGGCGTTGTGGTTGACCATGACGGCAACATCAGCCTGAAAGGCAAAAACGGCGTAAACGTAATGATTGACGGGAAGGAAACTTATCTCTCCGCCGACCAACTTGTGAATATGCTTCGTTCAATGAATTCGGAACAGCTTTCAAAAATTGAGATTATGACCAATCCGTCGGCAAAATACGATGCTGCGGGAACGGCAGGAATCATCAACATCAAGCTAAAGAAAAATTCCAACGAAGGCATGAACGGCAGCGTGAATGCGGGTTATGCGCAAGGCATTCATCCGCATTACAACGCCGGACTGAACATGAATTATAAGAAAGGGAAAGTAAATCTGTTTGGCAATTTTAATTCTTCCGACGGGAAGAACAGCAGAACTTTTAACCTTACGCGCAAGTTTTATAGCGATAATAATTCAATGCCGAGCTTGATAATGCAGCAATCCAATCCGCAAACGGAAAGCGATAATTATCAAAGTTTCAAAGCGGGAGTAGATTATTCTATCGACAGCAACCAAACCATCGGCGCAATGGTGGACGGCGCTTTTGAATCAGGAACGCATTTGGTTTCCGGTCCTATTCATTTTTACGATGAAAATTACCATCTCGATTCATCTGTTGTATCCCATACAACAGAAAAAAAGCCATGGCATTCGCTCACTTACGATTTGAATTACAAATGGGAAATCGATTCATCGGGACAGGAACTTACTGCGAATTTTGATTATTCACAGTTTAATAGTTCAATGCATCAGCAACTGAATACGGAATTTTTAAATCCCGACGGAAACCGGTTGCACGAGCCGCAACTTCGCCGCGGAAATCTGCCTTCGGACATACAAATAAAATCGGGGAAGATAGATTATACTTTGCCTTTGAAAAATAATGCAAAGCTGGAAGCGGGCTGGAAAAGCAGCTTTGTTACCAGCGACAACAACGTGGAATATGACAATCTTTTGAACAATATCTGGACGAACGATACAGGCGCCACCAATCATTTTATTTACAAGGAAAATATCAATGCGCTGTATATCAATTTGAGTAAAGAATTTAAAAAAGGCTGGTCGTTGCAAGCGGGCTTACGCGGAGAACAAACGGTTTCCAAAGCCGACCAGATAACGATTGATTCTGTTGTAAACAGAAATTATTTTCAGTTGTTTCCAAGCATCTTTTTGCGGAAAAAATTGAACGATAATAATTCTGTCGGCGCATCTTACAGTCGCAGAATCGACCGGCCGGATTATTCCGAATTGAATCCGTTTACTTATTACATCGACCAGTTTACTTACGGGCAAGGCAATCCGTTTTTGCAACCGCAATTCACTAATTCTTTTGAAATAAATTATACCTACAAAAATATTATTACAACACTCAGTTATAGCCACACTTCCAACGCTATTACAAGTATTATAAAACAAAACGATACGGCACATACTGCTTATGAAACCAGCGCCAATCTGGCAAATTTTAACAATCTGAATTTAAGTTTTTCTGTTCCCATACATATTACAAAATGGTGGAATAGTAATAATTACATAAGTATTTATCAAAAAAATTATGACGGAATAATTAATAATGCAAATTTTAATAACGGAAGAATTGCCTTCAGTTTTAACAGCGAAAATACATTCAGTCTGCCTTGGAATATGAAAGCGGAACTGAGCGGATATTACAATTCAAAAGCCCAACACCAAGTATGGTTATCCAATCCACAGTACAGTATTTTTGCGGGTTTGCAGAAAAGTATCTGGAATAAAAAAGCAAATATAAAATTAAATGTAAACGATATTTTCAATACACAATCCTATATCGCTGTCGAAAAATTTCAGGATATAGATATGCACCTGCACAACAAATGGGAAAGCCGCAGAATAAGTATTTCATTTTCGTACAACTTCGGGAATAAAAATCTCAAAACACGCGACCATTCCGGTTCCGGCATTGACGATGAGCAAAACAGAATCAGTAAATAATGGAATTTTCATCTTTAATTAAACTTTCCGCACCTTTCGGAAATAACATTTGGTACAATCATATATTACGTTATTTTTGCGATTCTTAAAAAATAAGTTAGAAAGGTTATGTCTATTATTCAGAAGATTCAAGATAAAGGCGCTTGGATAGTTTCTATTCTCATTGGTATTGCATTAATTGCTTTTGTGATGATGGATTATTCCAAAGGCGGTAATATGTTTTCCAATACTTCGGTTGTAGGAAAAGTAAACGGCGACAAAATTGAACTTGCCGACTTTAATGCAAAAGTAGATGCCGCTACGCAGGCAAACCAAACTGCACCGCGCGAGCAGGTGGAAGAAAGTGTGTGGCAAGGTTTGGTACAATCAACTTTGCTGAAACAGGCTTACGCGCAGTTAGGTGTTGTGTCCACGCAAAAAGATATGAGCAATGCACTTTACGGAGCTAATCCTCCGCAAGAGTTCAGACAAGCGTTTGTCAATCCGCAAACAGGACAATATGACCCAGCATTAGCCGCTAACAGATTGGAAGAAATCAAGCGAAGAGGAAGTGCACAGGATAAAAGCGCAGTTGCTCAAATAATCGACCGTACTACCGAACAAATTTTAATGGGAAAATACGGAGCATTATTAATGGGTGGCGTTTACGTTCCGTCCTGGCTGGCTGCAAAAACCTCTGCCGATAACAATGCCATTGCTAAAATTTCTTATGTTACCGTTCCTTACTCAACAGTAAGCGACAGTGCCGTAAAAGTTTCTGATGAAGAAATCAATGCGTATGTAGCTGCACATAAAAAATTGTTTGAACAGAAAGATGAAACTCGTTCTATTTCGGTGGTTGCGTTTAATGCAGCAGCAAATTCGGCAGATACGGCTTCTGTCCTGAATACGCTTAACGGGCTGAAGAAAGATTTTATTGCAGCGTCTGATGATTCTGCATTTGTTGCAGCAAAAGGCGGTAGCCTTCCCTATGTTAATGAATATATAAGCGCAAGCCAAATGCAGGCGCTTCAAATGCCTTATGCGCAAGCCTTGAATACACCGGTTGATTCACTTTATGGACCCTATGTATTCAACAACAATTACATTCTTGCAAAAATGGTAGCGAAAACTTCCATGCCCGATTCGGTAAAAGTGCGTCACATATTAGTAATGACTGCACGGCAAGACCAGCAAACCGGTCAATGGGAACAAGTGCGCAGTGATAGCGACGCATTAAAAAGACTTGACAGTGCTGTGGCTGCTATAAAAAGCGGCGCGAGCTTTGATTCCATTGCTCAAAAATATTCCGAAGACGGCGGCAGTGCAACAAAAGGCGGCATAATAGATTATTTCCCGTCAGGTCAAATGATGCCGGAGTTCAGCAATTTTGCTTTTACCGGAAAAACAGGCGATACCAAAATCGTAAAAACCAGCTACGGCTATCATTATATTGAAATACTTGGTCAAAAAGGCACAACGGAAGGCTATAAAATAGCATCCATCAGCCGCCCAATTGCGGCATCGCAGCAAACAATAGATTCGGTAAACAATGTAGCATCCGAATTTGTCGCCTCAAGCCAAACGCAAAAAGCGTTTGAAGAAAATGCGCAGAAAAAACACCTTGCTGCGCTTCCTTTCAACGGATTGAAAGAAAACGATTATCAAATCGGTAATTTCGGCATAAGCCGTGAATTGATAAAATGGGCATACGCGCACAAAGTAGGCGATGTATCGCAGCCTGTGGAAATAGGAGATAACTTTGTAGTGGCAACGCTTACCGGCGATACAAAAGCCGGATTGCCCGATGCTGCAACAGTTCGCCCTTATGTGCAGGGAATTATTGCCAACCGTAAGAAAGCTAAAATTATTATCGACAGCAAATTCAAAGGCAATACATTGGAAAGCTACGCACAGTCCAGCGGAGCAAGCATTGTAACCGCGGATAGTCTTTCTTTCTCGGGCGGCTTTATTCCTAATGTAGGCAGCGAACCTAAAGTTATAGGCGCAGCATTCAACGCTTCGTTGCTGAACAAAACGAGCACGCCTATTGCAGGCAATACAGGTGTATTTGGCATACAACCATTGAATGTTTCTGCCAAGTCTTCTTTAGATGCCAATCCTGAACAAATAAAAGAAGCCTTAAAGCAAAACTGGTTGCAACAGTTGCAAAGAGCTTTCCTTGCCGGATTGCAAAAAGAAGCGACCATTAAAGATTATCGTTCAAAGTTTTTCTAAAGACTATTTTGAAATAATAAGAAAGGCGGACACAAACAGTCCGCTTTTTTATTTGGCGAATCCTCTATCTTTTTATACAAATAGGAAAAATTTAACGGAGTATATGCCAACATCATTTATTTTTGATTTTCTGCAATTGAAACGTCCCGTTGAACCGCAGCTTTAAAGATTTTTGAGAAATGAACCGAGGAATAATTTTAATTTGTTTTAGTTTGGTAATTGCAGTATGCATGATGTTGCCTGTACATGCGCAATCATCGCGTCAGCAATTGAACACCATCATTGTTGATCCCGGACACGGGTTTCCCGACCCCGGAGCAGAAGGAAAATATAGTTGCGAAGCAAATATTGTATTGGCTATTGCAAAAAAACTGGTAAAAAAAATACAGGATTCATTGCCGGGAATTAAAGTACTAATAACCCGTTCCGACCAAAACCTGCCCGGCGGCTTGCACGATAAAGATTTGGCAAATCGTTGGCGGGCAAAATTTGCCAATGAAAACCACGGAGACTTATTCGTATGTATTCATGCCAATGATGCGCCTCCGGACCATCATTCCAGAATTGTTGATTATAGAACGCGGGTTTACTACACCGGCAAAGGCAAAAGCCGCAAGCGTCATGTGAGAAAAACGCCCATTTATCATCGCTGGACTACACCAAGCAGCGCCGAAGGAACGGAAACCTATGTGTGGGCGGTAAACAAGAATGATGATAAGCAGCAATTTATCCAACGCAACCAGGATTCTGCGGAACTTTATGGCGAGGAAAAAGATTCTACACTACCGGACATGACCACTGAAGAAAAAATTATGGCATCCATCCGTACCCGAAAATATTTCTCCCGCAGCTTGTTGTTGGCAAATTTGATTCAGGATGGATACAAACAGCAAGGGCGAAAAATTCATGCTTATGTTGGCAATGGTGTAAAACAGCGAAATGATAAAGGCATCTGGGTATTGCAAGCGACTGCTATGCCGAGCATTCTTTCGGAAGTAGGTTTTATTTCCAATCCGCATGAAGAAGATTATATGAACAGCCAATCGGGACAAGAACAGATTGCTTCGGCGCTTTTTCAGGCAATTGTCGCTTATAAAAATCAGGTGGATAAAGGCTTGATACACTAGCCGCAAAACAGAGGACACTTATCTTGTTTTAAGATGAAATTGTACAGAGGAAAAATTTTGACTATTTTTATTTTCAATTCACAATCGAATTAAAAAAGGAACGCTTAACTTGCAAAAGCTATGATGCGGAATTTCCCGTATTTTGCAATGAAAAAAGAATAAAAATATACGAATGAAAATATCTAATGAAACAAAAATTGGCGCACTTACTATTGTTGCTATTGTATTTTTATTCTTGGGTTTTAATTTCTTGAAAGGAAAGCCCGTATTCAAAAGCGGTTTTTTCCTGTATGCCAAATTTCCACAGTCCCAAGGGTTAGTTACCTCAAATCCTGTTCTTATTAATGGATTTCAGGCGGGCACGGTTTCTGCTGTTACAGCAAGCAAAGATTTGAAAGAAATTTTGGTAGAAATAAAATTGGACAAAGACTACGACATACCCAAAGGCTCGTCTGCCAATATTAACAGCAATCCGTTAGGCACGCCAAGTGTGGAAGTCGCACTGGGGAAATCTGAGGAAATGCTGCATTCCGGCGATACCTTGGTAACTACGCTAACGCCCGGCGTTTTGGGGCAGGCGGTAAGCCAGATAAAACCTTTGGCAGAACAGGCAAAATCTGTGATGCTGCATACAGATACATTGTTGGGAAACATCAATAATATTCTGGATTCGGAATCCCGGCTGCATATTCGCGAAATAGTGGCTAATTTAAGCATTGTAACAGCAGGCTTGCAACAAACTATGCGTGCATTCAATAATGCGCTTGACTTGCAGCAGGGAGCGTTATCCGGTACAATTAAAAATCTTGATAGTTTTTCCCATAGCCTTGCAGCCAATAACCGCAACATAGATTCCATTATGGAAAATATGAAAATTGTTACCGGCAATCTTTCTCAGGCTGACTTTAAAGGTATTGCAGATAAGTTGAAGACATCGGAAAATAATCTGAATACTTTGCTTGCAGCTATGAAATCGCCCGACAATTCTGTGGGTGCATTGTTAAGCAGTAAGGATATGTACGACAAACTTGCAACAACTATTAACAGCTTACATATTTTACTGGACGATTTAAGAGTACACCCGAAACGTTATATAAATGTGTCTGTTTTCGGAAAAAAAGATAAAAGCAATTATCTTGAAACGCCGCTTGCGAAAGACAGCCTTCCACCGGCAATGCCAAAATAAAAAATGAATATCAGCAAAAATATAACAACAATATACAGGTTCTTTCTAATCATTGTTTTACTCTTTGTGTTCGCAGGCGCAAAGAATGCGGCTTATGGACAAAAGCCCGGCAACAATAAAATTGATACAGGTAGAAACGGAAAAGATATTCTTATCATTCATACCGACAGAAAAGGATTTAAAAAGCTGAACGATACTACTCAAATCACTTTCAATTCCGGCAATGTAGCTATAAGGCAAGGCACTACGCTTTTTTATTGCGATAGCGTTGCCATTAATTCTATTTCGCGCATTATGGAAGCATTCGGTCATGTGCATATCAATGACAATGACAGCGTGAATATTTATTCCGACTATATGCGCTATCAGGGCGCAGACAGGAAAGCTTTCCTGAAAAATAATGTAAAACTTACGGACAGTAAAAGCACGCTTACTACAACGCAACTCGACTATGACCTGAATACAAAAATTGCCACATACAGCCTGAATGGAAAATTAGTTAGTGGAACTACGGTACTTACAAGCCTCAACGGCATTTATTTCGGCGATACCAGAGATGCTACATTTTACAGAAATGTAGTGCTGGTTGACCCGCAATATACCGTAAAAACCGATTCTCTTCTGTATAACACTTTTACGAAGCGTGCCGATTTTGTGGTACATACCAATATTACGAGCGGTCCGAATAAAAGTATCGTTACTGATAGTGGTTATTATTACTTAGCAGAAAGAAAAGGATATTTTGCCAAACGTCCCATTATAATAGACAGCAGCTCTACTTTAATCGCAGACGAGGTCGCAGCGGACGATAGCAGCGGCTTTGGCGAAGCACGCGGACAAGTGGTGTATAAAGACACGGCACAAGGCATCGTAGTTTTGTGCAACGATTTAAAAAGCAACCGTATTCAATCGTCTTTTTTGGCAACAGTTAATCCTGTTGCAATATTGAAACAAGGTTCAGGCGATTCGGTTTTTATTGCCGCCGATACATTGTATTCTGCAAGATATTCGGACAGCGTGATAAATAACACAGGTAAAGACTCGGTACGCAAAACCATTGAAGATACAGTCCATAGTAATGCGCTTGTTTTGCCGAATATTGAACAGGACTCTACCCGAACTATCGATACCGTTCATAATAATATTGAAGTACAACATTCGCCAAAACCAATGTTTAAAAAGGTGGGAAAAACATTTGTATGGCGGCAAGCCGATTCTTCTACGGCAAAGCCTCTTGCTCCGCCGGTAAAAAGTGAAATACAAAAACCGGAAAAAAAAGGTATTTTCGGTATTTTCAAAAAACAACACAACGAAGATTCCATTCCTCATCAGCCGTTAAAAGATTCGGTTCCTTTGGAAAAAGATAAAGGAATTTTTAAGGGAAAAGAAGATAACTCCGGCAAGCGTACACCCGGCATTATCGACACATTAAAAAATAATAAACCGAAAGTTATAGATTCATCTGCTAATAAAAGTTCGGGCATAGACCTTACGCCGGGTGTAAGTAATGCGAGCGGTAGAAAAGATTCTATTCCACAGGAAACGAAAGCGAGCCGCTTTTTAGAGGCTTATTATAACGTACGTATTTACAGCGATTCCATGCAAGCTATTGGCGACAGTATGTATTATGATGGGAAAGATTCGTTGTTCCAGTTATTTAAGAATCCGGTTGTATGGACAACCACGTCGGGCAATCAGGCATCACAAATTATAGGCGATACCATTGACGTATATACTGCCAACAGTAAGCCCAAATACATGAAAGTCTGGTACAACGGGTTAATGATAAGCCAGTCCGATACTTTGCACAGAGCAAGCACGAATGAATATTTCAATCAAATGTACGGTAGAACAATTGAAGGCTGGTTTACCGGCGGGCAGCTTGACAGTATTGCTGCAACAGGGAATGCACAAAGCGTGTTTTATTCACTGGACGATAATAATAAATATATTAATGTAACGACATTAAACTCACGCATACTGAATTTTTATTTTGCCGATAAGGAATTGTCAAAGCTTGCCGGAAGAAAAGATATTTCGGGTAAAAGTTATCCAATGCGGCAGGTAAACCATGTATCTATCCGGTTGAAAGGATTTCAATGGCTGGAAAATAAACGACCAAAATCGAAGTACGAATTGCTGGCGCATTGATAAAGATGATTGGACATTTGATTGGATATTGTTTGTTGAATATTACCTATTGACTATTTTTAGTCTTACCTTTCGGTTGGAAAAATTATCTGTCCTATGCGTAAAAAAATTCAATATACTTTATACAGTTTTATCCACGACAGCCGTTCGGTAGGCATTGTGTTGCTTTGTTGCACAGCGCTTTCGTTAATCATCAGCAATCTTTCTTTCGGGAAAGGTTATCACGATTTTTGGGAAATGGAAATCCCGTTTTTCCAAGCGGTACACTTGCCTCATTCCATGTTGCATTTCATTAACGACGCATTGATGGCTGTATTCTTTTTTCTTGCAGGCATGGAAATAAAAAGAGAAATGCTTGTAGGCGAATTATCTTCTTTAAAACAAGCGATATTGCCTGTAATAGCTGCCATGAGCGGCGTTGCGTTACCTGCAATTATTTTTTTATTGTTTAACAAAGGTACAGATTTTCAAAACGGATGGGCAATTCCAACGGCTACGGACATTGCTTTTTCTCTTGGCATCGTGGCTTTGCTTGGCAAAAAAGTTCCCGATTCATTACGCGTATTTTTAACAGCTCTTGCTATTATCGACGATTTGATTGCGATACTTGTGATTGCATTGTTTTACGGAAGTCAAATTGAATGGTTGTATTTTCTTGGTGCAATTGCTGCAATGGTTTCGTTATTTTTCTTAAATAAAATGATAAAGCAAAAGTTCCAATGGCTGCGTTTGTTGTTTGGCGTTGCGTTGTGGTTCTGTATGTATCATTCCGGCATTCACGCAACGGTCGCGGGCGTTGTATTTGCATTTTTGTTGCCGCGAGAGTTGCTTCACGTCTATGAAGACAAACTGCACACATTTGTCAATTTTGTTGTAATCCCGATTTTTGTTTTGGCAAATACAAGTATTTTGTTGCCGTCGAATTTTCTCGGTGCATTTGAATCGACTTTATCCTGGGGGATTATTGTGGGATTGTTTATCGGCAAGCCGCTGGGCATTGTGGGCGTTTCTCTTGGGTTGATAAAATCCAAGCTGGCTGAAATGCCGCACGGCGCAAACCTGCGCCAGTTCTGGGGAGTGGGCATTTTAGCTGGAATAGGTTTTACCATGTCTATCTTTGTTTCTTCGTTGGCTTTTAATAATGCAGATGTACAATCTACCGCAAAAATTGCCGTAATTGCCGGTTCTTTTTTATCTATGATAGTTGGTTTTATCTGGCTGAAGTTTTCGTGTAACAAACAGTAAAAATTTTTTCAGAAAAAAGAATTTACTTTAAACAAAGTTTATCGTAATATTGCAATATTAAATTTAAAAAAATGGGCGCGACAAAAACAGAGCATTTTACCAATAAGCAAAATACGATTGCGACACTTGCGAAAGCGCTTGGGCATCCTGCGAGAATTGCCATATTGGAACATTTGATGAAAGTGAACGAATGTATTTGCGGCGATATTGTGAATAAATTGCCTTTAGCACAGCCAACGGTTTCCCAACATTTGAAAGAATTGAAAAATGCAGGATTGATAAAAGGGAGCATTGAAGGCAATACCATTTGCTATTGCATTGATGAAAAGGCGATTGAAAAACTACAAAATTATTTTTCCAACATTCTTTCGAAAATAGCTAATCAAAAATGCTGCTAAGGTATTTTTTTGAAAATCATTATTGTAATATTGCAATAATACAAAATATAAAATGAAACTATCTGAAATCAAAGAAATATTGTCAATGCTTAACAACACAATACCACAGCCAATGAACAAGTGCAAAATTTTATTTGTGTGTGTACACAATTCGGCGCGAAGCCAAATGGCAGAAGCTTTTTTAGAGAAATATGGCAACGAATTTTTTGAAGCCGAAAGCGCAGGCTTAGAGCCGGGAATGCTTAATCCAAACGTGATTGAAGTGATGAATGAAGCTGGAATTGACATTAGCAAAAACGGAACAAAAAGCGTGTTTGATTTTCTAAAGCAAGGTAAATCATACGACGCTGTAATTACTGTTTGCGATGGCGCAAGCGCGGAGCGTTGCCCGATATTTCCGGGAAAATCAAAACGTATTGCGTGGTCGTTTAAAGACCCTTCGCTGTTTGCAGGAACAAAGGACGAAATGTTACAGGCAACAAGAAATGTGCGCGATGAAATAGAAGAAAAAATAAAAGATTTCGTTGCGGAAGCACAGCAAATTAAATACTGGATATAAAAACTATGCAGCCGAAATTAAAATTCCTCGACAGGTACTTAACGCTATGGATTTTTCTGGCAATGCTTGCCGGTGTTGCATTGGGATATTTATTCCCTGATATTTCAAATATCACAAATTCTCTTTCCGTAGGCGCCACTAATATTCCGCTCGCAATCGGTTTAATTTTGTTGATGTATCCGCCGTTGGCAAAAGTGGATTATTCCTTGTTGCCCAAAGCATTTAAGGATAAGAAAGTAATGTCTGTCTCCTTGTTGTTGAATTGGATTATTGGTCCTGTTTTAATGTTCCTGCTGGCAATAATTTTCTTGCGAAACGAGTCGGATTATATGGCGGGATTGATTTTAATCGGACTTGCAAGGTGTATTGCAATGGTCATTGTATGGAACGATTTGGCAAGCGGAAACCGTGAATACGGCGCGTTACTGGTAGCGCTCAACAGTATTTTCCAGGTATTGTTTTACAGCTTTTACACATGGCTTTTCATCAATGTATTGCCTGCGAAATTAGGCTTGGGAAATTTCACTATTTCCGTGCCGATGAAAGAAGTAAGCCAAAGCGTTGCGATTTATTTGGGAGTACCTTTTTTAGCAGGATTTTTCAGCCGTTATTTTTTAATAAAAGCCAAAGGAAAAGATTGGTACAACAGAAAATTTGTGCCCGCAATTTCTCCGGTTACTTTGTATGCTCTATTGTTTGCCATTGTGCTGATGTTCAGCCTGAAGGGCGATAAAATTTTGGAATTGCCTTTGGATGTTATAAAAGTTGCCATTCCGTTAATCATCTATTTTGTACTGATGTTTTTTGCGAGTTTCTTTATTAATAAATCGTTGAAGATTCCTTACGACAAAAATGCTTCTGTTGCTTTTACGGCAACAGGCAACAATTTTGAGCTGGCTATTGCCGTTGCCATCGCTATTTTCGGCATTCATTCGCCCGAAGCATTTGTTGGTGTAATTGGTCCGTTGGTAGAAGTTCCCGTTTTGATTTTGTTGGTAAAAGCAAGTTTGCGGATGAAGAAAAAATATTATTGAATTTTCTTACGAAATCCTTTATTTATCAACGTTTCAGCGAATTATGGAAACTTTCTAAACGCCGTAAGTCTCAAAACCTCTTCCACAAAAATCAATATTAATGCAGCAATCAGCCAAGGCAAAAACTTTTCTTCATAACGATTGAATGATGAAATTTTTACGTCAGATTTTTCCAATTGATTGATGCTCGCATACACTTCCTGCAAAGCTTCTTTGTCTTTTGCCTGAAAGAATTTTCCGCCGGTTTGCTGTGCTATTGTTTGCAGTAGTTTAGGATTGTAAACGAGTTCTGAATCCGCCGGGTTTGATTGTTGCCCGTTTACTGTGGGGGCATTAATGCTTCCGATACCAATTGTATAAACTTTTACGCCGAAAGTTTTTGCCATTTGTGTCGCAATGTCGGGCGAAATTTTTCCGCCGAAATCCACGCCGTCCGTGAGCAAGATAACTACTTTACTTTTTGCTTTGCTGTATTGCAATCTGTCCACACTGGTGGCTAATCCCGAACCGATTGCAGTTCCTTCATCCTGTAAATAACCGCTTTGAATATTCTGAATCGCGTTCAGTACCATCGCATAATCTGTTGTTACCGGGCAAAGTGTAAAACTGATGTTGCTGAAAATCACGATACCTATTCTGTCGCCGTTGCGTTGCTGTACAAATTGTGTTGCCACTTCTTTTGCCGCATCGATGCGCGTGGGCGGAAAGTCGCGCAGTGTCATGCTTCCGCTGATGTCGAAACACAAAACAATGTCAATGCCTTTGCCGTTAGATTCCGTTTGAGTGAATTGATAACGAGGTCTTGCCAATGCAATAATCAAACAAGCCAATGCGAGTAAACGCAACACGAAAGGCAGGTTGTGAAAACGTGTTTTAAGTGTTTTTACTTTGTTGATAAAATGCGTGGTGGATACTAAAATATTTGCCTGCGATTTTTTTTGCCTGCGGAAATATTCGATAGCAATTACCGGCAGCAAAATCAGCAGCGTCAATATCCACGGATAAGCAAAGTCTATATTTTCAAACCAGTTAATCAGCATTTTTTTGTTTACGGTCGGTTACTTCTTTTTCAATATTTCTGATAGTTTCTTTCGCGGTTGCAATAGCATCTTTGGCTTGTTGTTCCAAAGGCTGATATTTCGCAAACTTAACGCTGTCGCTGAGTTTCGTGAATTGCTGCAACGCAATTCTATCTTTCTCGCGAATTAAATAGCTGCGCAATTTTTCCATCATTTCAATGGAAGTCGATTGCAAAGTATGCGCCTGCGTGCGCTCGTCAAAGTATGTGCGGCAAATATCGTCCAGCTTTGAGAAGAATAATTTTCCTTCTCCTTTCTCAATTAAATTTTCTTTTTCCAATAAATCTATTTGCTGCAAAGCCCAATCCAACGGAGAACCTTTGATTCGTGGGTTTTCTTTTATTGGTGCGGCTTTACGGCGCTTGAGCCAATGAACAGTAAGGAAAATAATCAATGCCAAAATAAGAACGCCAAGCGTAATATACAGCCATGTATAATCGGTATATTTTACGCGCATAATGTCTTTTACGGGATGAAAATCTTTCATCTTGCTCACATCGACAGGCATTACTTGCAGAGAAACTGAATCGATAGTTATGGAACGAGAAACATCATTATTGTCTTTTATGAGCGGCGGAATTACAGGAATTGTCCACAAGCCGGAGTCGAAAGAAGTAATAATAATTTTTTGTATAAAAGTTGAGCGACCGTCAATTGTTACCGTGTCAATTTTATCGCGGTGAATCACTTCGATATGATTGCCGGTGTCGGGAACATTGAACCATTGTGTAACGGTTTGCGCTTCGCCTGCAACATTGTCGAGTTTTAATTGCAGCGTAACTTGTTCGCCCAAAAGAATCTGGTCTCTGTCGAGCGTAACGGTTGCCTGCTGTGCATTTACACGGATAAACGAGAATGAAATGAAGAACAAAAGACAATACAATTTTAAGTACGAAATTTTTCGTAGATTGAATTTATGCTGTATAAAAAAATTGTTGTTCATTTTATTTTCTGCCACAAATGCACGAATAAAAACTATTCGTGCATTTGTGGCATTAATTTATTTTCTTTTCAAAAAAAACTGCTGTAATATTTTTACAAAATCTTCGCCCGTTTCAATCTGTAACAAATCCGCGCCGCATTTTTTAAACAAATCTTTTCCGTAGCTCGTAATTGTTTCAAACTGTTTTGCGTAGCTCAAGCGCGAAAATTTATCGTTGGTATCCAGCAAAACTATTTGATTCGTTTCAGGGTCGCGCACTTCCATCAAACCTACGCGCGGCAGGTCTTTGTCCATTTTATCAAAAACCTGAATGCCAATAACATCATGCTTTTTGGCAGCAATGCCGATTTGCTGTTCATATTTATCATCCACAAAATCACTTAATATAAATACGATGCTTTTGTGCTTCGCTGTCGTATTTAAAAAACGTAATGCTTTGGAAATATCCGTTTGTGCAGATGCGGGTTTGAATGTCAATAATTCCCGCACAACGCGCAAAATATGGTCGCGCCCTTTTTTCTCGGGAATATATTTTTCAACTTTATCGCTGAAGAAAATCACGCTCACTTTATCATTGTTGCTCGCAGCCGAAAAAGCAATGGCGGCGCATATTTCAGCGATTAAATCTTTTTTGGATTGCTTGTGCGTGCCAAAGAAATTACTCGCGCTTGTGTCCACCAAAAGATACACGCTCAGCTCTCTTTCCTCTTCAAACAACTTGCTGAATGTATGATTCATCCGCGCCGAAGTGTTCCAATCGATAAATCGAATATCATCGCCCGCTTCATATTCGCGTACTTCCTTAAAAGCCATGCCACGACCTTTGAACGCAGAATGATATTCGCCCGAAAATAAATTATTCGTCAGGCGTTTGCTTTTAATTTCCAGTTCGCGCACGCGGCTTGACAGGGGAGATGTTTTTTCTTCCTGAAGCGAATGATTTTTATTTTTTCTGAATGAAAACAAGAGGAATTAATAATTAAAAATTATGAATTAATAATGCTTTGGCGTGAAGTAATTAATGATTTTGTTTCATAACTAAATTATTAATTACTAATTATTAATTACTAATTTACTAAGGTACTTGCACAGCTTTTAAAATATCGTCCACAATTTGTTCCGATGTAATATTTTCCGCTTCTGCTTCGTAAGTAATTCCTATACGATGACGCAGCACGTCTTTGCTAATCGCTTTAATATCTTCAGGAATTACATAGCCGCGCTGCTGCATAAATGCGTGGGCTTTGCCTGCCAATGCAAGATTAATGCTGGCACGTGGCGAACCACCATAGCTGATGAAAGGTTTTAATTTATCCAATCCGTATTGTTCGGGAAAGCGCGTTGCAAACACAATGTCGAGAATATATTTCTCAATCTTTTCGTCCATATAAATTTGGCTCACAAGTGCGCGCGCTTCGTTGATTTCATCGAGTGTTACAATTGCATTGATGTCTGCGCTTTGAGCCGGTTGTGTATTCTGACGAATGATTAATTGTTCTTCTTTTTTGGAAGGATAACCAACAATTACTTTTAGCATAAACCTGTCCACCTGCGCCTCAGGCAAAGGATATGTTCCTTCCTGTTCAAGCGGGTTTTGCGTAGCTAAAACAAGAAATGGTTTTGGAAGTTGATACGAATTTTCGCCAATCGTTACCTGCTTTTCCTGCATGGCTTCGAGTAAGGCGCTTTGTACTTTTGCGGGTGCGCGGTTGATTTCATCTGCCAAAATAAAATTAGCAAAAATAGGACCTTTGCGCACCGTAAATTCATTCTTCGGTTGATTATAAATCATCGTGCCGATAACGTCTGCAGGAAGCAAATCCGGTGTAAACTGTATTCGGCTGAAATGCCCGTGTACAGATTGTGCCAGCGATTTTATCGACAATGTTTTTGCCAATCCCGGAACACCTTCGAGCAACACATGACCGTTGCTCAGCAAACCGATGAGCAAGCGGTCAATCATATACGACTGTCCGACGATTTTTGTTGAAAGCTCTTTTTTGATTTTGCTTATCAGTTCCGATTTCTGTTCAACAGCTTCATTAATTTTGAGTATATCTTCTGCTATCATCCCCTTTGAATTATTTGTGCGTGAAAGTACGGATAATCATCGTTTGATTGGTTAATGATTTTTTAATATTTATTTATTGGAAATGAAGAGTGGAAATGAACATTCAGAAAATGTTTTAATTTTTCCTTTCCCCTAACAACTCTAATTTTGCTTCATGGCGACACAGCGAAAAATCATCAACGACCCGGTACATGGTTTCATTACCATTAATCATCCGTTGTTGTTTAGGATAATTGATCATCCGTATTTTCAGCGATTGAGAAGAATCCGTCAAATGGCGATGGCGAGTTTTGTGTATCCCGGCGCGGTTCATACACGCTTGCATCATGCATTGGGCGCGTATCATTTAATGTGTTGCGCCGTGAACGAACTGAAAGACAAAGGCATTGAAATTTCTGCCGAAGAAGAACTTGCCGTGAAATGTGCAATTCTGCTGCACGACATTGGTCATGGCCCGTTTTCGCATGCGCTCGAACATATTTTGGTCAAAGGCGTTCATCATGAGCAACTGAGCTTACAAATTATGCAGATGCTGAATAAGGAATTCGACGGAGAACTGCAATTGGCGATTGATATTTTTACCAATAATTATCACAAGCCATTTCTGCATCAGCTTATCAGCGGGCAGTTGGATATGGACAGAATGGATTATTTGTCGCGCGACAGTTTTTTCACGGGCGTGAGCGAAGGCGTGATTGGTTATGACAGAATTTTGAAAATGCTTTCTGTTCACGACAATCAGTTGGTGGTAGAAGAAAAAGGATTGTATAGCGTGGAGAAATTTTTGCTCGCGCGCAGGCAAATGTATTGGCAAGTCTATTTACACAAAACGGTTTTGGGTGCGGAAAAGTTATTGGTCAATATTTTAAAACGTGCAAAAGAAATTTTCAGCTTGAATGATAAAGACATTATTCTTCATTCGCCGCTCGATTATTTTTTCACAGAGTTTGATGGAAATATTAATGACGATGTGTTGAAATTGTTTTGCCTGCTCGACGATGTGGACATTGAATTTGCCATAAAAAAATGGAGCAAGCATCACGATAAAGTTTTATCAACATTGAGTAAAAATGTGCTGAACAGAAATTTGCTGAAGTGTAAGTTAGAATCTGAACCTTTTGCAAATGATTTCGTTGAAATGCAAATGCAGAAAGCCGGTCAGCGATATTCTCTTTCGGAAGACGAAGTGAAATATTTTGTATTCACAGGAGAAACAACGAATACAATTTACAGCGTGGGCGATGAAAATATTTTGATGTTGATGAAAGACGGCTCGCTCAAAGAAATATCCGCATTGGAAAATTCATTGATTCATCAAACGCTTTCCGCGCCTGTAAAAAAATTCTACATTTGTTATCCGAAATAGTTTCACACAGAGTAAACGGAGAAAATGAGGTACGAAGTTTTTTCACGCAATGGTGCAAAGAAAAAATGAACACGCTTACACGTCATGCCGAATTTATTTGGCTTCGCCGATTTTCAATTCGGCATCTTCTTTCAAAATTTATAGATTCCGAAACAAGTTCGGAATGACGAATAGATTCAACTTATAACATATAACTTACAACTTATAACATTTATGCAATTCTCTGCAAAGCAAATAGCCGCTTTCATCAATGCGCAAATCGAAGGCGATGAAAATACAATTGTTACTAATTTCAACAATATCGAAGCCGCGCAGCAAGGCGATTTAAGTTTTTTATCCAATCCCAAATACGAAGAATTTTTATACACCTCCAAAGCATCGTTGGTTATCGTCAATAAAAGGTTGCAATTGAAGCAAAATGTTTTGGCGACTTTATTACGTGTGGACGATGCCTATGCCGCTTTCGCAACGCTTCTGAAAATTTATCAGGACTTGCAAACGCAAGGTTTGAACGGCATTGAAGAGCATTCACACATCGCTGCTTCCGCAAAGATTGATGAAAATGTGTATGTTGGCTCATTCGCTTATGTGAGTGACAATGTTGTGATTGGCAAAGGCTCAAAAATTTATCCGCAAGTATTTATTGGTGCGAATGTGAAAGTTGGCGAGAACACGATTATTTATGCAGGCGCAAAAATTTATAAAGATTGTGTTATCGGCAGTAATGTGATTATTCACGCAGGTGCAGTTATTGGCGCGGACGGTTTTGGTTTTGCGCCGAATGCCGACGGCACGTATCAAAAAATTCCGCAAATAGGAAATGTGGTAATTGAAGATAATGTGGAGATTGGCGCGAACACCACGATTGACCGCGCTACGCTTAACTCAACGATTGTCAGAAAAGGCGTGAAGATTGATAATCTTGTACAAATTGCACACAATGCAGAGCTTGGCGAAAATACCGCAATTGCAGCGCAGGCGGGCGTTTCGGGCAGTACTAAGATTGGAAAAAATGTAATGATTGCCGGGCAGGCGGGGATTGTGGGACACATTCATATCGCAGACCAAACAATTGTAACAGCGCAATCGGGCGTAGCAAAATCTACTTCAGAAAAACAAATCGTGAGCGGAAGCCCTGCATTTGAGTACACAAAAAATAACCGCAGCAATGTTGTTTTCAAACGGCTTCCCGAACTGGAGAAGAAAATTTTGGAATTGGAAAAATTAGTCAAAGAATTGTCAAAGTAATCATTCTTTAGATAGTTAATGTATTTTCGCAGCTTCAATTCTATTTTTCATTATTTCGGAGTATTAAATTTATATTATTTCTTTTTGTGATTATGACTGAGCAGTTCAATCAAGACAAGCAACATACATTGGCGAAAGCCGTAACGATTAGCGGAACAGGATTACATACAGGCGCTTTGGTGGATATGAAGTTGAACCCTGCAAAACCGGGCTTCGGCATACAATTTCAAAGAATAGACTTAGAGGGGCAGCCGATTATCAAAGCCGATTGTGATTTGGTTACAGATACGAGTCGTGGTACAACTCTGCAAGTTGGAAATGCCAAAGTTTCTACGGTGGAGCATTTGCTTTCTGCGTTTGTGGGTCTTGGGGTGGACAATGTTTTGGTCGAAATCAACGGTCCTGAAATACCTATTATGGACGGTAGCGCGCAACCTTTTATAGAAATCATTGAGCAGGCGGGCGTAGAAGAACAGGATGCTGAAAAGATTTGGTATAAATTGGATGAAAATATTCATTTCTACGACGAAGAAAAGCGTGTGGAAATGGTGGCGTTGCCCTCTGAAAAATACAGCTTGACGGCATTGATTGATTTCAATAGTCCTGTATTGGGAACACAATACGCGCAGTTGAAAAAAATGAGCAACTTTAAAGCGGAAGTTGCATCATGCAGAACATTTAGTTTTTTACACGAACTGGAAATGTTACTGGAACACAATTTAATTAAAGGCGGCGATTTGAGCAACGCAATTATTGTGGTGGACAAGCCCGTTACCGATACTGAGCTGGAGCGCCTGGCAAAGGTTTTCAACAAAGAAAAGGTTGCCGTAAGTAAAGACGGTTATCTTAACAATCTGGAATTGCGTTTTCCCAATGAACCGGCGCGTCATAAGTTGCTGGACATGGTTGGCGATTTGGCGTTGATTGGTTATCCCGTGAAAGCACGCGTATTGGCAAACCGTCCTGGACACAGCACCAATGTTGCTTTTGCAAAAATGATAAAGCAACAGATTAAGAAAATAAAAAATTTGCCCGACGTTCCCGTTTATGACTATACAAAACCGCCGTTGTACACAACGGAACAGATAGAAAAGATATTGCCGCACCGTTATCCGTTTTTGTTGGTGGATAAGATTATCAATTTAACGGAGACGACAATTGTAGGCGTAAAAAATGTAACATTCAACGAGTATTTTTTTCAGGGGCATTTTCCCGGAAATCCTGTAATGCCGGGCGTTTTGCAGATTGAGGCTTTGGCGCAAACGGGCGGAATACTTTGTATCAGCTCAATGGGCGAAGGACAATTTGATACTTATTTTTTAAAAATAGATAATTGTAAATTCAAGCAAATGATTCGCCCCGGCGATACATTATTGCTGAAAATGGAATTGAACGAACCGATTCGCCGCGGCATTTGCAATATGCACGGAACGGTTTATGCCAACGGAAAAATTGCTACCGAAGCTGATATGGTGGCACAGGTCGTGAAACGAAAAGATTAGGTAAAACCATATAGAAAAATTTGTGTAAAAGTCTATGTTCCTTATGGTTTATTTTAAAAATTAGTGCGATTATGGACATTGTGAAAATGACGGAAAATGAATTTTTGGAATCAGGAATGGAAGTTGTTTTTCAAAAACGATACGACGTTCCGGGTTCGATAAAATCGTCCATTACCTGTTTTGAATTGAACGAATCGTTTTCAAAACCGGACAGCGGCGTTATGATTTATAATGTTCAAAAAAACGAGGAAGATAAAAAGCTGGACTTACGGTTTTGCGTTACAGGAAACCGTTATTGCGACAAAGAAAATTGCAATGAATGCACTGGTAGTATGACCGGCGTTTGCGAAAGCTCAAGAGATATGCTTAGCTTGTTCAGTTTCAGCTTTACACCGAATTATTTGCAACAGTTTACGGGCAGTGACAAGTCTTCAGACAATAAAAAAGATAAGGTTCTTTCGTTTGAATATAAAACTTCTTTTACCAAATTGTTCCCGCTTCGTGCCAGGCACCGCAGCAGTCTTGCCAATTTACTGGAAGGCAACTATTCCGGTGCAATGGAAAATATTTTCTTCAATTCCAAAATCCACGAAGTGCTGTTGTACAGTATGGATTATCTGGCTGATGAAAATGATAAAGAGATTTTTACCTGCCGTTTTTTGGCTGATGACGCCGGTAAAGCAAAGATTTTTCACGCGAAAGATGTATTGTTGGAAAATATTGGAGAGCCAATGACGATTAAGGCTTTAAGCCGTCGTGTAGGTATTAATGAATGCTATTTAAAAAAGGGATTTAAAGAAGTTTTCGGTACAACTATTTTTGATTTTTACCAGCAGCAGCGCATGGACCATGCAAAATATCTGTTGTATCAAAAGGGCTTGAGCGTTACCGATGTCGCTAATATACTCGGTTATTCATCTATCTCGCATTTCTCTTCCGCCTTTAAAAAACAAACAGGTATCAAGCCTTGTGAATTATTGTTGAAGTAACTTCGTGTTTCACAGAGAATACACGAAGTATGAGATTCGGAGAATTTTATTCTGTGCCTTTGTCTCTCTGAGAACTCTGTGTGAAATCTTCAATTCAGAAATTATGTCTTACTTCCTTCATTTACAAAAAGATAAAAAGCTCGTCCCGTTTCTGAAAACTTCGTTTCCACCATTAAAATTCAGGAACAACATTCCGCTTCGCCTTATGGCAAGCATCATGAGCCAACAGTTGAGCAGCCGCGTTGCAGACGTGATTTATAAAAGATTTCTGCAGCTTTTCGACGGAAAGGAACCTACTGCCGAACAGGTGCTTGCTGTACCAAAAGAAACATTGCGCAGCATCGGTTTGAGCAATGCGAAAACTTCCTACATACATAATGTAGCCTTGTTTTGTATCGAAAAAAATATTGACGATAAAATGCTGAAGGCATTGCCTAATGAAGAAATTATCGAACTGCTTACGCAAATAAAAGGCGTTGGTCGCTGGACGGTCGAAATGTTGCTGATGTTTTCGCTTGGCAGGGAAGATGTATTTGCTGCCGATGATTTAGCGCTGCAACAAGCCATGATGCACGCATACAAATGGAAAGACTTGGACAAAAAAATATTGCGGCAGAAAATGCTGAAGCAATCCGAAAAATGGAAACCTTACCGTACGTATGCCTGCCTGCATCTCTGGCATTGGAAAGACAACGCGGCGGATTTGTAATTTCTGTTATTCAGATATTGACGAATGCGCCGCCGACAAAATGATTGTGTAACGTATTTCTTAAGGAACATTTTTGCTGTATTAATTTGGTTTTTCTTCGTTCTTCATTGCAATTAATAAACGCAATTCCAATGGTTGCACTTTTCCTTTCTTATGCCCATTGCTTTTTGGCTGTTCAACAGCGTTCCATTTTTCTTCTATGTAGTTATCCATACGAGGATTTTGTAAATAAAAACATTCTGCCTGATGTTTATATTCTGCAAGTCGGGGAATCGGCAGAGGAAGCAATAGTTGTTGTGCATTTTCTCGTTCATAAAGTGCAATGGCATTGCGATGTACCCAGGAAAAAAACAAGTTATTTTCCCGGATTTTGCTTGCCATAAAACCAACATTGTGGATAATCAGAT
Organism: Arachidicoccus sp. BS20; assembly: GCF_001659705.1. NCBI lineage: Bacteria > Pseudomonadati > Bacteroidota > Chitinophagia > Chitinophagales > Chitinophagaceae > Arachidicoccus > Arachidicoccus ginsenosidimutans. Next base: position 2,144,148 of record NZ_CP015971.1, on the reverse strand, counting down.
TTACTGAACCAAACGGCTTCAATAAATCTTCGGTTTCTTTCTTACCTTTCTCATCCGGTTCTTTATTTGCAGGTACAATTACTAATAAAGTGCCGGAAAATTCCCAGCTTTCTGCTCTTTTTTCGGCGGCAAAACAATTTCGCCGGAGCGTTTGGCAAATACTGTTTTCAATAGAATAAATAATCAACGGATGCAATTGCTCTACAATTTTCTTTTTAATGCAATACAACGCATTTTGTTCTTTGTCGCTAAAATGAGCGATGGAATTTTTATTTTTCATTTTGAATATTTTTAGTCGTGATTAAATGATTATGAAATTATATGAAAGAAGGTTCTCATTTATCAATAAGCCTGTGTTTAAGACGACCGTCGATGTGAATAACTTCTCGTACATTTATTAAATGAGTGGCTTCCATAAGTTTCATTAAATGCAAATACACTTCCAATTGGGTTACCTCGAATTCTGCAATATATTTGGACAGTGCATAATCCATTATTTCCCGTAAGTCGCTTTCCCACTTTTCTATTTTTTGATACTTGAAGAATTTTTTTAGTACTGAATAAGGATTACAGAATTCTGCTTTCGATAAGAAACGCGGGAAATCGTCCCATGCCGAAAACTCATCAATGGAATGGCAATAAATATTTTTATTGAGCACAAATGCTTGTCATCAATTTTTAAGGAAATACTTTTATTATTCTTTAAAACATACGCTGCTTTTATAAGAGATTTTAAAGCATTCATATCGAGCAATAAAGTTGTAGGGTCTGGGTCTTTCGGTATCTTGGCGCGTTGAGTATATCGCATAATTTTAGTAATCTCTCTGCGAAAATTAGCAATATCACATAGTACGAAGAACTCTGCAACTACTTGATACGGGTCAGTAATAATCTGCCATTGCCAGCATTGTGTATCAAAAATGTCTTTTGTTTTTTTCTTTTTCATGATATTCGGTTTTGTGTTAAACAATATTTTTTATGAACACAAAATAAAGTTGTGAGCAAGCCGTATTCAACATTTTTAATATGTATGTTACAAATTATTACAGGTATTTTACATAGCTTTATCAGACAATTTAATATTACATTTGCTTTATGGCTAATACGGATAAAAGCAACAAAATACACGAGGGTCGCAACATAAAGCGCTTCCGCGAAATGCTGGGTATAAAGCAGGATGCTTTGGCTTATGAATTGGGCGACGATTGGAACCAACAAAAGGTTTCTTTACTTGAGCAAAAAGAAACAATCGAATCTTCCGTTCTCGAACAAGTTGCAGAAATTTTGAAAATTCCGGCAGAGGCCATTAAAAATTTTGATGAAGAACAAGTAGTGAATATTATTTCCAATACTTTTAATATCGAAAAAGACGCTTATATTGGAAATTCAAAGCCAACATTCAATATCAATCCCATTGAAGAAATAAAAAAGTTGCACGAAGAAAAGATTGCTTTATATGAACGTATGCTGAAAGAAAAGACCGAGATGATTGAAAAACTGGAAAAGCTGTTTGATAAAAAATGAATTAAGTTGTTAGGGTAAAAGGTTGTTTTTCGGAAACCTTTAGTTCTTACAAAATTCCGTAGACTATTTTTTCAATTCGTTAATATGTTTCATTAACCGCTCAAAATATGCGAGTATATTTTCATCTTTCTGAACAGGGAAAGTTTCAAGTGCGAGCATAAAATTATCCATCAATGTATCATAAATTTTAAATTGCATTTTCAGTGTTTCCTCATCGTTTGTTTCCCAATAATTACTTTCGTCAGACATCTTGAAATTATTGAAGTATTTATTGTTTAAGTATTTGAAGAAATGAATAATAAATTGGTGAAACACAACGCCTGCATATTGCGTTTTTACCGAAGTTGTATAAATCCACAAGCGTTCTTCTTCACCTTTGGAATGAGCGAAAAAATTCACTCTTGATGGGCAAACCATTTTGCCGTTAGACAAAAATGAAAAAGAAATTGTTTCACAATTTGGCGGCGTAAAACTAATGCCATAAATATCATCAAAAGAGGTTTGGGTGTTGAATTGATTATCGGGAAAAACAGTATTATAAATGTGATATTTCCAATTGTAAATTTTCGCTACGTCTTTAACTTCTCCAATTAAAGCGGGCAATAATTCCGCTTTCTTAAGATGTCCGCCATAATAAATACTTAAACCCATAAAATATATTTTTATTTTCCTTGTTTTATTTATTAATCATTCATCAGTATTGGTTAAAAGATTCAACAATGGCAAAAAGAATTACTGATACTCCTTATAATCAAACTTTCTCAGTTTCTTCGCGCTCGCAGCAATCAATCCCACGACACTTAGCGTCAAACAGCCGCCAACGATAATGGCGCGAATTGTTCCCAGCCAATGTGCCATTACACCGCTTTCAAAATCGCCTAACTCGTTGGACGAACTGATGAACATGGTGTTTACGGCTGCCACTCGACCACGCATTTCTTCCGGCGTTACAAGCTGTAAAATAGTACTGCGAACGACTACGCTTACGGCGTCGAACATTCCTGTAAATATTAGTGCAATGGTTGCAAGAATTATTTCGTGCGACAGTCCGAATGCAATGGTTGCTGCGCCAAATCCTGCGCAACACCACAGTAGTTTTTTTCCGGGCTGCGTGTTCAAAGGCAGATAAACCAGAAGCATCAGCGTAATGATAGAACCAACGCCGGGGGCTGCACGTAGAATGCCGTATTCCACTTCTGTCATATGGTGAATATCCACGAACGCAGGCAGCAGTGCAATAGCTCCGCCAAACAATACGGTAAACATGTCCAGCGCCTGAGCGCCCAGCAACGCTTTGGTTTTCCAGATAAATTTTACGCCCAGCGAAAGGCTTTGACCCATAGATTCTTTTCTTTCTTTTTTTACGAAAGGCTTCGCCTTGACAAGCATTACCAAAACAATCAAAACCAATTCCGTAAAAAATATAAAAAACATAGAACCTGTAACAGAGGGAATGGCGCGCACCTGCCCGGCAACCATCGTGTCTTTGCTGCTTGTAGCCAGGCTCATAACGGCATCAATCACGCCGAAAGACAGAGGTCCAAGCATGGTTCCTACTTTGAAAAACAAACTGCTCCAGTTGGTGGCATTGGTGTATTGCTCACGCGGAATGACAAGGCTCAGCAGCGCAAATGAAGAAGGCGCAAGAAATGCACGCAGAATACCACCGAAAAAAATCAGTGAAAAAATGAAAATGAGTGTTTTATTTAAACCTAAAAAATCGAGCGAAGCTTTGGTTGATAAAACCGACAGTCCCAAACCGAGGAACGCATAACCTACAGTGCACAGTAATAACATTTTTTTCTTCTCGCGCATATCGATAATGTAGCCGGAAATCATGGAAAACAGAATTGCGGGAACCACTTCCGCCAAGCCAATCATACCCATTTTTAAATTGCTTCCCGTGATTTGGTACACCCAATAATAAATGGCTGTCGATTGAAGATTTAAAACGAAAAATATTCCGAAACGGAAAAACAATAAATATAGAAACTCTTTATTCCTTAGAACAGGATTCTTGTCTAAAAAAGATGGGGACGGAGGTTTACTCATATAAAAAATTAAGGTAATGAAATTCTGTGAATACCTGTATCGTACTTGCGTTCCAGCGCATCCAGTATAGTTTGTAAATGCCTTTCATCTTCTAAAAAATCGGCATTCGACGCGTCTATAAACAGCGTAGGCAAATTTTGTTGCTGAATGTAGCTCAAATATGTTTCCTGAATATGCAACAAATATTCATCGGGAATTTGCTGCTCGTAACTGCGCTGTCTTTTACGAATGTTCTGCTGCAATTTATCTACCGGTGCATGCAGGTAAATCAACACTTCGGGCAACACTAACTGCTGCAAAATTATATCGAATAAACGTTGGTACAACTTAAATTCCTCGTCCGGCAAATTTACTCTTGCAAACAATAAACATTTGGTAAATAAATAATCGGAAATGGTTGTTTGCTGGAACAATTCCGGCTGCAAAATTTCTTTCAACTGTTTAAATCTTTCTGCCATAAAAAACAGTTCCAGCGGAAATGCAAACTGCGCAGGATTTTCATAAAATTTTGGCAGAAAAGGATTATCCGAAAATGCTTCCAGCACAAGGCGAGCATTTAGTTTTTTCGCCAAAAGAGTTGCCAGCGTGGTTTTTCCTGCACCTATATTGCCTTCGATTGTGATGAATTTGTATTGCATTTTTGGAAAGGCAAAAATATAAAGGAAAAATTAAAAAGTGAAAATCGTTGTGTGCCTTTGGTTACATACTCTTATAAAAAAAACAGCTACTTTTGCAGCAAAATTTCACATCATGCAAGATTCCTCCAAGGAAACAGACCTTTCCAAAACGCCGTCTTATCTTTCTGCGACCTTGCGTTGCAAATGTCCGAGATGCAGGCGCGGCGACCTTTTTGTAAATAAAAATCCATACAATCTTGGGAAAAAATTTATGAAAATGAATGAGAAATGTCCCGTATGCGGGCAGCCTACAGAAATAGAGGTTGGCTTTTATTACGGAACAAGTTATGTGAGTTATGCATTGGGAGTGGCATTTTCTGTGGCGCTGTTTGTAGCTTGGAAGGTCTTATTCGGATTGTCTTTTTTGGATAATTCCATTTTCTGGTGGTTGGGAACAGATATTGTATTGCTTATTCTGTTGCAACCGATATTTATGTGTCTGTCGCGTAGCTTGTGGATTAGCTGGTATGTAAAATATAACCCTAACTGGCGCACCGAAAAACCGAAATATTACGAAAGGTTGAACGACGATTTAAAAAATGCATGGTAAAAATTTGTACGGAAATAATAAAAAATCCCGATGAAAACTCATCGGGATTTATATTTTTGGTTAAGAAATTTATTTTTTCTTCATTCCGTCAATCAATATAGAAATCATGTTTTCTTCCAGTTCGTGCGGCGGCACTTTTACTTTTGACCTGTGCCAGGATTCGATACCGTTTACAGCGTGCAATATCAGCCATATTGTTGAAGGAACATTGATGGTCGGTTTTATTTCTCCGACTTCAATTCCTTTGGTAATAATATGGTTTACGCGCTTACGGTAGTTGTGTTTGATATTCTGATAATTGGTAAGATACGCTTCATCCAAATGTACCCATTCGCGCTCGGCAACAATTGCATAATCAGAATTTTCAATCATCTGTTTTATCAAAAAGCGAAGAATTTCTTCTACTTTTTTCAGGCTGCTTTCTTTAGAATTTTCAACAGCTTCCAACTGCTCGTTGTACAGTGCAGCGGTGCTGAAACAAATGTCGTACAGCAACTCGGATTTAGAACGGATGTGATTGTATAAACTTGCTGCTTCTATGCCTATCTTTTCAGCAAGGTCGCGCATACTGGACGCTTTGTATCCGCGCTGCCGGAAAAGGCTTGCTGCGGTGTTTAGGATTACGTCTTTCTTGGTAACGTCTTTATCGGTTTTTATTCTCGCCATGGCAACAAAATTAAAATTACTTTTTTGAAAAAGGGTACAAAGGTTTGCACAAATTTATTCGTAAATTTATTTGTAAACAAAATACATTTTATGTTTATGAACAAAAATGAGGAAAGAATTATCATTTTGTTACAATCTTTTGAGTTAAAACCACATCTTTCCGAAGAAAAAATTTTGCAGGAAATAACAAATGCTATCGAAAATCTTATCGGCAGCGATTTTGCAAAGCTGACCGAAATTTTATACCGTGTTGATGTGGATGAAAAACAACTGAAAGAAAATCTACGTCAAGCCGCGCCGGAACAGGTTGCGCAAATTATAGCGCGTATGCTTTTGGAAAGACATAAACAAAAATTAGCTTTGCGCAGGCAATTTCAAACATCGAAAAACCATATTCCGGAAGATGAAAAATGGTAGCCGGATAATTTTTTAGCCAATGTATAAATCTACAACACAAATACGTGTACGCTATGCGGAAACCGACCAGATGAACGTGGTTTATTATGGAAACTATGCGCAATATTTTGAAGTGGGAAGGGTGGAAGCCATTCGCCAGCTTGGTTACAGTTATAAAGAAATGGAAGACGACGGAATTATTTTACCTGTAGTGGAACTGCATACACGTTATTTGCGTTCTGCCGCTTACGACGATTTACTCACAATCATTACGACTATTAAAGATTTGCCTGTGGCTCATGAGATAGTTTTTCATTCGGAAATTTTTAATGAGAACAATAAACTGCTTACAACAGGAGAAGTTCATTTGTTTTTCCTGAATAAGGAAACAAAGAAACGCACTATAATGCCGGAAAAAATGCTGAATAAACTAAAACCCTATTTTGAGTAACGAAATGTTTAGTATTTTCTGTCTGTTGTAAATCTTACCAACTCTTCCAGCGCATCGCGGGTTTCCGATTGGGGATAATGGAACAGAAGGTTCAATGCTTCGTCGCGGAAGGTGTACATCGTTTTGCTTGCATAATCGATGCCGCCCGTATTTTTTACAGCATCAATTACAAAGTTGACTTTGGCTTTTTGGGTATTTTGGTTTTTGACAATGTAAATGATTTTTTTTCTTAGTGTTTCGTCGCAATTGCTCAATGTATATATTAAAGGTAAGGTCAGTTTTTTTTCTTTAATATCGTTGCCGGTGGGCTTTCCTATTTTGGCAGAGCCGTAGTCAAACAAGTCGTCTTTGATTTGAAAAGCCATTCCCACTTTTTCGCCGAACGATTTCAGCCGCATCACATCGTCTTTATTTTCAAAAGTTGAGCTTGCTCCTGCGCCGCAGGCAGATGAAAGCAGTGATGCCGTTTTACCTTTTATAATATCGTAATAAACGTCTTCTTTTAAATTCAGGTTGCGCGATTTTTCTATTTGCAGCAGTTCGCCCTCGCTCATTTGTTTTACTGCCGTTGACAAAATCTGAAGAACATCAAAATCATTATTGTCGATGGACAATAATAATCCTTTGGACAAAAGATAATCGCCTACCAAAACGGCTACTTTGTTTTTCCACAAAGCATTTAACGAAAAAAAACCGCGTCGCTCAAAAGATTCGTCCACCACGTCATCGTGTACGAGTGTTGCAGTATGCAGCAATTCCACCAAAGAAGCTGCACGGTATGTTTTATCGTTTATGGCTCCGCCAAGTTTCGCGCACAGCAATACAAACATCGGGCGCAATTGCTTGCCTTTACGTTTTACGATGTACTGCATTATCCTGTCGAGCAGGGGTACTTTGCTTTTGACAGCGGCTTTAAAGTGTTCTTCAAACTGCGTTAATTCTGCCGATATTAGTTGAGTGGCTTTTTTCACAAAACAGAATAATATAAATAATTATAAAGCGCAAGATATAATAATAAAAATAAAAAGGAAATTTATGTTGTCGCAAGTCTTATAAGCAACTAACTCGGAGGAACTTGGCACGATATATGCAAAACTGGAATTAACAGGTTTTTAAAGTTAATCTTAATGGGCACAGTTTTTATTTATTTTAAGTATAATCTAATTAATTAAATGTAATAAAAATTTGCAATTTTAAAAACAATAACTATTTTTGCTTCCGAATATTCATTGGAAGCATTAAATTAAAAAAATTTAAATCACTACTTATGGCAAGCAAAAAGTACACGATGATGTTAGGTCTTTTAGGCCTCATTTCGACAGCAGCTTTTGCTCAAGACACAACGAGCACAGCTAAGCCCGCCGGTATTTCTGCCGGTACATCTGCTGATGATTCATGGATTTATGACGGAACAAACTATGTAAACAGTCATAAAGCCGCTCAGCAAAACGCATTTTTGAACCACACCGCAGCGTATCCTGCAAGACCTAAGGATATGTGGGAATTTGGTATCAGTTTAGGTCCGTCTTTCTTATTTACGCCAATTGACCCTAAATTGGGTTATGGAGCAGGTGTTTCTTTAAGAAAGTCTCTGGGTCATGTTTTCTCTATTCGTGGGCAGTATAACTATTCTATCAACTACGGTCAGGATTATCGTTTGAGTTCTGTATCTGAGTTAGGAAATGCGGCTAGTGTTTTGACAAGTAAAGGTCAATCTCAGTATTTGAGAAACTTTAAAACCACTTTTCATCAAGGGTCTTTGGATTTGATTGCCAGCCTGAATAGTGCAAGTGCGTACAGAGGAAATCCGCATGTTAATTTCTATGTATTGGCAGGTTATAGCTTCTTTGTAGGTAAAACCGCTGCAAACTTGTTGAATGGTAATAGCGCTTATAATTTCAGCAATGTTGATTGGAATGCAAGCAGAGGAGATATTAAAGATGCTGTTAATGCAGCTGGCTTTAAAGATGAAAGCAATAGCTTGTTAAAGCCGAGCAACGACCGTTATGAAACTGTGTTAACGGGTAACAGAAGCGGTAGCCGTGATTTTGCAGTTGGTGGCGGATGGGATACTAAACACGCCGCTGATGCAGGTATCGGTGTAGCATTTAAAGTAAGTCCACATTTCAATATCGGTATTGAACAAAAGTTCAGCTATATCTTTGATAATGGTACATACAGCGGTATTATCTTAGCTCCGGAACAAAGAAATTCTATTTTGAGTTCTACTCAGGTGCGTTTCAACTTTAACTTGGGCAACAGCAGCAAACGTGTTGAACCATTGTGGTGGGTTAATCCAAACAACTACATCTACAACAAAGTTCAGGAAGCTCCTTATTTACCGGATGCTGACGGAGATGGTGTAATTGACCAATTCGACCAAGAACCTAACACTCCTGCAGGATGTGCAGTAGATACTCACGGTCGTTCTTTGGATACAGATGGCGATGGTGTTCCTGATTGTCGCGATAAACAACCTTTGACTCCTCAGTCTTGGTTCCCTGTAGATGCTGACGGTGTAGGTACAGAACCTGAACCAGCTTGTTGTAAAGAATTGCGCGACAAATTGGCTAATATGACGGTCGCTCCAAGCTGCGCCGTTACAAGCTTACCAAGCGTGCATTTCAGCAAATCAAGCGTTTCTTTGAGCGATGAAGCTAAATCTACTTTGGATGCAGCAGTTGCACAGTTAAACTCTAACCCTAACTGTAAAGTTAAATTGGTTGGTTACGGTGCTTCTAACAAACGCGCTCAACAGCTTAGCTGGGATAGAGTAAAAGCAGTTGAAAACTATTTGGAACAAAAGGGCGGTATTGCTGAAGGTCGTATCATCTTCACTTATGGTTACGATGGCGATGCTAACACAGTAGATTTACAAGCAACTACTGAAGAAGGTCCAAGTACAGTACCTGCTCCTCATCCAAATTTGCAAAAAGTTGACTAATACTCAATTTTTGAAATAAATTAAATTTTAAGGAACCACGCAAAACCGCGTGGTTCTTTTTTTGTAAAACCTGAAGAATGAATTTTCTTTGTATAAAAAATAAGGTGCTTAATCGAATAATTTCATTCCCGGCACGAAATAAATATAACCATGCGTAAAATCGTATTTATAATTGTTTTATCCTTTATTTCTATACACACTTTTGCGCAATCTGATTATGTGTATGGTAAATTGATTGACAGCATTACTTTATTGCCGGTACAGGATGTTCAGGTACTGAATGTGAATACAGGAGAAACAGATATAACCAATAGCAAAGGACTGTTTTTGCTGAAAGGTCATTTGAATGACACGCTTTCTTTTGTACGGATTGGATATCAGACACAACGCTTTGTACTTGCTGGAAATAAGGCAGCACAAGACACAATTCAGATAATATTGATTCCGAAAACAGAAGAACTCAAAAGCGTAACAGTATCGGCGTATTCCTATGCAGATTATCAGGCTGACAGTACAGAGAGACGACGAAGTTTTGAGCAGAGTGTGGGTTATGCACATCATTATTTTGAAGGATCCAATTCCGGTGCTGGTATTGGTTTTAGCCTGGACAGATTGTTCAGCAAGAAAGAAAAAAAGAAGGAAAATGCTTACAGGATTTATACGCAGTACGAAGAGCAACGGTATGTCGATTTTCGCTTTAATCCTATTATTGTGCACAGTTATACAGGCTTGCGCGGCGATAGTTTACAACAATTTATCAATCGCTATCAGCCAAGCTATAAGTGGCTTCGCTCGCACAAAACGAGCGACGATATTTTTTATTATATCAACGATAAAATGAAAGAGCTCGAAAACAAAAATTAAATTATTCTTTACCTGTTAAGCAGGAAATATCAGCTACCTTAGCGCGTTTTCATTAATCAACCGACGATGTGCTTATCGTCTTTGTTATCTAAATTATGTGGTATAGCTTAGGAAAATTCATTCTCAAAAATCGAACGATACTTTTAATTGTTTTAATTGCTTCAACTGTTTTTATGGCTTATAAAGCGAGTGAAGTGAAAATGAGCTATGATTTTGCAAAATCCATCCCTACCGACAACCCTAAATATATCGATTATCAAAACTTCCTACAACAATTCGGGCAAGACGGAAACACAATGGTAGTGGGAATTTCAACAGATAAGCTCTTTACGGTTGATGTGTTTAACCGCTTGAATGAACTGCAAAAAAATCTGCGTACGTGTAAAGGTGTTACTGGTGTTCTAAGTGTCTCGAATACAGTCAATTTGATTAAAAATGATAGCCTGCAAAAATTTGATGCTGTCAATATTTTTCATGCGCCGTATCAAAATCAAAATGTTTTAGACAGCGACAAAAGTGCTTTTCTCAATCTTCCTTTTTATAGAAACTTATTATACAATCCCGTTACAAATGCTTATTTAATTGCTGTAACGTTGGATGCAAATGTCATAAATTCCAAAGCGCGTGTAAGTATCATTCAGGGAATTGAAAAACCGATTAATGAATTTGAAAAGCAATCGGGTATCAAAACTTATGTGAGCGGTTTGCCTTACATAAGAACTGTTGTGAGCAGTAAAATTGCGCATGAACTGAATTGGTTTCTCGCAGGTTCGTTCTTGCTTTCAGCGATTACCTTATTGTTGTTTTTCCGTTCGTTTTCTGCGATGTTAATGAGCCTTTTGGTAGTTGCAATGGGCGTTGTATGGAGTGTAGGCACAATGGTTTTGTTCGGTTACAAAATTACTTTGCTTACGGCTTTGATTCCACCGTTGATTGTTGTGATTGGAATTCCGAATTGTATTTATTTTTTAAACAAATACCATTCGGTTTATAAAGAATCGAATAATAAGGAAGCATCGCTTGTGAACATGATTGGGCGAATGGGCGTGGTTACTTTGTTTTGTAACATTGCGGCAGCAATCGGCTTCGCGGTATTTGCATTTACGAGCAGCGATTTGCTTAAAGAATTTGGCGTGGTTTCGGGCATCAATATTATGATGTTGTTTGTGATTTCATTAATTTTTATTCCTTCGGTTTTAAGTTTCTTGCCTGCGCCAAAGCCAATACAGATGCGGTATTTGGACAATAAGACATTGACAAATGTTTTATTGAAAATCGAAAAATGGACATTCCATTATACAAAATTTGTCTATGGAATAACTGTTCTTTTAATTATATTTTCCGTTATCGGAATTGTGAAAATGCGCAGTGAATCACACGTGGTGGACGACTTGCCACAGTCCGATAAAATTTATGAAGATTTGAAATGGTTTGAAAATAATTTTAACGGCGTGATGCCTTTGGATATTGTTGTGGACACGAAGAAGAAAGACGGTTTGTTCCGCAACCTGAAAACTATTGAAAAGATTGATAAGTTCTCGGCATACATGGCTTCGCAGCCCAATATTGCAAAGCCTCTATCTTTTGTGGAAGCCTTGAAATTTGTACGGCAAAGTTTCTACGAGGGCGACAGCACTTATTACGGCATACCTACGGATTTTGATTTGCCTTTCATGGCTAATTATATTAAATCATTGAACAGTCAATCGAAGAATGTAGCACAGTCGAAAAGCGTGTTGAGCAGTATGCTGAAAAGCTTTATCGATACCAGCAAACAAAAGGCGCGCATCAGCATCAATATGAAAGATGTAGGTACATTAAAATTGCCCGAAATGCTGAAAAATTATCAACAGAAAGCCAATGAAATTTTTGACACGGCGCATTATAAAGTTACATTTACCGGCACGACTATCACGTTTTTGGAAGGTTCAACTTTCATCATCAATGGATTGAAAGAAAGTATATTTTGGGCGTTTGTACTGATTGCGGTTGCAATGTTATACCTATTCCGTTCAGCGAGAATTTTATTGTGTTCATTAATTCCGAATGTTATTCCGCTCGTTGTAACGGCAGGTGTTATGGGTTGGGTGGGCATTTCCATAAAGCCCTCGACAGTATTGGTTTTCAGCGTTGCGCTCGGTATTGCGATTGATGTAACAATACGCTTTTTAGTCAATTATAAACAGGAGCTTCCTAAGTATAATGATAGCGTTCTTGAAACGTTAAAACAAACTATCCGCCACACAGGGATCAGTATTATTTATACGTCGCTCGTATTGGTTGCCGGCTTTGTGATTTTTTGTTTCAGTGAGTTTGGCGGGACAAAAGGTCTTGGATGGCTTACTTCGCTTACGCTTGCAATTGCAACATTAACCAACCTTGTATTGTTACCTGTGTTAATAAAATCATTGTCGAAGAAAAAGTCTGAACCGTGATTTGTGGGATTTTAAGGATTATAGGAAAAATAAACGAACGCGGATTTCTTATGGTTTTTAAGATTATTTAAGATGAAATATTCAATCATAATAATATCGTCATCATCATAAAAAAATCAGTGTTCAATTATTAAAAATAATTTGTGTAATTTGATAAATTCGTGTAATAAAAATTATGCAAGCAAAGCAACCAATTGGCGTTTTTGATTCGGGGTACGGCGGATTGACGATATTGAAAGATATTAAAAAACTACTGCCGCAATACGATTATATTTATCTCGGCGACAATGCGCGCGCGCCTTACGGAACACGCAGCTTTGAAACCGTTTATGAATACACTTTGCAAGCCGTGAAATGGTTTTTCGAGCAAGGTTGTCCGCTTGTTGTGCTTGCGTGCAACACCGCATCGGCAAAGGCTTTGCGCACCATTCAGCAAAATGATTTACCGAAAATTGATAATAAAAAACGTGTTTTAGGAATTGTAAGACCGACAAGCGAAGTGATTGGAAATTTTTCTACAAATAAAAAAATAGGCGTACTTGCAACAAGCGGAACTGTAAAATCGGAATCGTATAAAATTGAAATCAACAAATTTTTCCCCGATGTGGAAGTTGTCCAAAAGGCTTGCCCCATTTGGGTTCCATTGGTTGAGTATGGCGAATATGCGACCGAAGGCGCAGATTTTTTTGTGAAAAAATATTTGGATGAATTGCTGCAAACCGAGCCGGACATTGATACGATTTTATTGGCTTGCACGCATTATCCTTTATTATTAAAATGGATTGAGAAAAATATATCAAGCGGTATAAAAGTAATTTCGCAAGGCGGTATTGTTGCAGAAAGCCTGAAAGATTATTTGTATCGTCATCCTGAAATGGAAAGTAAAATTTCCAAAAACGGAACACTTGATTTTTATACAACGGACGAAGAAGAAGGCTTTACAAAGCAGGCGAATATTTTTTACGGCAAACCTTTTAAAGCGAAGCAAGTGCATTTGTCTGAACCATGATTGAAAAGATTTTAAGGATTATCGGGTGAACAAAAAACCGATAACAGATAACGAATAACAGAAATAATTTATAGCATAATGAAATTAAAAGTTGGCGTATTTGGAACGGGACATTTGGGCAAGTTTCATTTGAATAACTGGAAAGAAATTGAAGGCGTTGAACTCGTAGGTTTTTACGAACCTGACGATGCAACGGCAAAAGATGTGGAACAAAAATATAAGCTGAAAAGATTTATTTCGCCTGAAGCGTTGATTGAAAAGCTCGATGTGGCGGACATTGTAGCGCCTACCAATCATCATTTTGAACTGTGCGAAGCGGCAATACGAAAAGGCAGGCACGTGTTTGTGGAAAAGCCTTTGGCACATACTTTGGACGAAGCGCGCAAGCTAATTGCTATGATTCGCGAAGCAAATGTAAAAGTACAAGTAGGTCATGTAGAGCGTTTCAATCCTGCATATATTGCCGCGAAAAATTTTGAATTGAACCCGATGTTTATCGAAGTGCATCGTTTGGCGCAGTTCAATCCGCGCGGTACAGAAGTGAGCGTGATACTCGATTTGATGATTCACGATTTGGATATTATTCTCAGTCTTGTAAAAAGCGATGTGAAACACATCTCTGCAAGTGGCGTGTGTGTATTGACCGACACGCCCGACATTGCGAACGTGCGTATTGAATTTAACAACGGTTGTGTTGCCAATCTTACTGCGAGTCGCATCAGCATGAAGAAGATGCGCAAGATGCGTTTGTTTCAGAAAGATGCTTACATCGGTATCGATTTTCTTGAGAAGAAAACAGAAATTATCAAGATGAAAGAAGACTCGGACAAAGACGCTTTCAGCTTTGATATTGATACGCCGAAAGGCGAAAAGAAAACCATTGCTATCGCAAATCCTGTGGTCAAAGATTCCAACGCGATTAAAGACGAATTGCAATCTTTCGTATATTCAATCATCGACAATAAACCTGTGGTCGTGAGCGAAATTGATGGTTATCTGGCAATGGAAGTAGCGCACAAAATTCTGGACACAATCGGCAAGAACGGCGTAGTGAGTGTTCATTAATTTTTTCGTTGCCTGTGTAATTTTTCCTGCTTTTTTACGTTTTATCTAATGTAAATTAACCCTGTGCATTAATGCACTTTTACATTAGGTAACATGAATGAAGACGTAACCTTACTGAAAAATAAATCGAAGCTAACCTATTTATTGATAGATTATGTTGCTGTAGTGCTCGTATGGCTTTGGCTCACTTATTTCAGAGTAGGAACTGAATTTGATTATGCCGAAGGCATAACAACGCATTTGATTACCTTGTTTTTAATCGTACCGTTTTTCTGGATTTTTTTGTTTGCTGTTACCGGTTCATACCGCGATTCCATTTATGAAAAATCCCGCTTTAATGAATTAGTTAAGACATTCTTCCAATGTCTGATGGGGTGTTCTTTTCTTTTCTTCTGCTATTTTTTGAAAAAAGCTGGAACTTATTCATATTATTTCAATGCGCTTTTTATTTATGGGTGCCTGCAGTTTTTTATTGTTTATTCGTTCAGGCTAATCCAGTTGAGTATGGCAAAATCATCTATATATGCCGGGCGTTTTTATTTTAAAACCGTTTTTATCGGCAATAATGGAAAAGTGATGAATGCTTATGACGAATTAAGAAATTATTTTACGATATTAGGATACAGAATCGCAGGATATATCTCCGTAGAACATCGTTTTGTTTCCAGATTGTCTAAGGAAATGAAATGTGTGGGATATGTTGAAAATGTGGAAAGTATCATTGATGAACAAAAGATAGAACAAGTAATTATTGCACTGGAAGATTCACAACAATATTTATTGCAATCGCTTGTAAGCCGGCTGAGTGAAAAAGATATTCTCATAAAAATTGTACCGGATAGCCTGGATATTATCAAAGGTGCAGTACGCACGGAGAATGTGTTGAATGCACCGTTTATTTCCATTAACACCGACATAATGCCCGGGTGGCAATATGATATAAAAATGGTTTTTGATAAGATTGCGGCTGTTTTGTCCATCATCATTTTAAGTCCGCTGATTTTATTTGTGGCGTTTCGTACCTGGATTGCTAATAAAGGGACAATTATTTATGAGCAAAAAAGAATAGGATACAAAGGCAAGCCTTTTACGATGTATAAGTTTCAGTCTATGTATAAGGATGCTGAAAAAAATGGTCCGCAACTCGCCGGCATAAATGATGCGCGTATCACGGGTTGGGGAAAAATTATGCGTCGCTGGCGGTTGGACGAGCTGCCGCAATTCTGGAATATTCTCAAAGGCGATATGAGCTTCGTAGGTCCGCGACCGGAAAGAAAATATTTTATCGATAAAATATCGGAACATAATCCGTATTACAAGTATTTGTTGAAAGTAAAGCCCGGCTTGACTTCGTGGGGAATGGTGCGTTTTGGTTATGCGTCAAATGTGGATGAACTGGAAGAGCGGATGAAATACGACTTGATGTATATAGAAAATGCTTCGCTGATGATTGATTTTAAAATAATGTTGCACTCTTTGAGAATTATTTTATTGGGAAAAGGGAAGTAATTTTCCGTTGTTTCACACAGAGCGTGCAGAGGATTTGAGGCACAGAGAAGTTGTTGGATATGTAAAAATAAATTTGAACACGCTTGCACGTTATTCCCGCGAAGGCGGGAATCTCTTTAAAGAATTAGAATATTATTTAATGAAGAAAAATTTTTTACTCACCTTATTGTTTCCCTGTTTTTGTTTTTCGCAAAGCAAGCAAACGCCTGCGTTGCATTATTACATTTATGCCACGCTGAACGATACTGCCAAAACAATAACCGCCTTTGAAAAAGTTGTATATAAAAACAATACTTCGCAGCCGCAAAATTTTGTTTGGTTCAGATTATATCCTAATGCTTATGCCAATGATAAAACGGCTTACAGCGAATATTTATTAAAACAAAATGATATGCGTTTTTACTTTGCAAAAAACGAACAACGAGGTTATATCAATCAACTAGACTTTAAAGAAAATGATGTTGAACTGAAAACTGAATTTGACTCTTCAAAAAATGATGTAATGAAAGTATTTCTCTCAAACCCTTTGCAGCCCGGCGATTCAGCGGAAATAACCACGCCGTTTTTTGTAAAATTGCCGTATGATTTTTCGGGATTTGGATATAATGATGGAGATAGTATTTATCTTTCTCATTGGTATCCAGAAGTTGCATATCATGACAATAATGATTGGAGTTTGAAGTCTTATATTAATTATTATTCTGTAAAAAGTAATAATGCAAGCTATAATGTACGAATTACCACAAGTGTAAAAGACTATATTGCTTTTGCAACAAAAAATGAAGAAGGAACAATATATTATACTGCTCCTTTAAACATTATTAGTACCGACAAAGGAGATAATAAGACTACAATAAATTATTATTCAAGCAATGCACAAGACTTTGAATTTCTTACTCCTGAAAATGCTGGAGAAGTCGTTCAATTAGATTATTTCCCGCCAACAAATTTTGACAAACTTATTCCGAGATTTTTTAAAAATAAGAAACCTAATGGCGTTGGAACAACTCAACACTTAATCAATCAAAAAATAAACGGCATTGATACACCTCTACACAAATCGCTGAAACCTGCATTCCTGTTCAATTTGAAAGAAACGGATAAGTATCATTATTTGTCGTTTTTGCCGTCGGTTGGTTATAATAATTATGACAAAGCCATGCTCGGCATTATGGTGCACAATTATCAGTTGCCGTTGAATAAATTTAATTTTTTACTCGCGCCCATGTATGCGACCAACAGTAAAACACTTGCGGGTGTTGGTCGCTTGGAATACAATATTTGGAAGCCAAATGCTTGGTGGCGTTTTTCCGTTAGCGGCGAAAGATTTTCTATGAATGATTTAAGCTTGAATACCGTTGAACCTGTGTTTTTGCAAGTGAATAAATTTGTTCCATCCATCGGTTATACAAAATATTACAGGGAAAATGCGCCGTATAAAAAATGGAATTTTTTGTTGAGAGCTTTTGTGTTGAAGCAAGATTATTTTACTTATCCGCAAATAAATGATTCGACTTACACCGTTTCAAAATCTGCTGAAACCAAGACTATTGTTGAGTTTCAGACGACGCTGAAAGATGACAGAGCTTTGTATCCTTACAGCATGAATTTTAAAATCGACGGCGATAAAGATTTTTTAAGATTGGGTTTTACAGGAAATTATTTTCTCAATTATGATGCTTCGGGAAAAGGTTTGAATGTAAGATTATTTGCAGGAAAATTCATTTACTTAAATTCCAATTCGCAATACGGATTGGACAACTATAATCTTAGTCCGTACTTTTTAACGTTAAGCGGGCGCAACGGTTCGCAGGATTTTTCGTACAGCAATTATTTCATCGGGCGCAATGAACAAACAGGTTGGATGAGTCAGCAAATTATGCAAGGTGATGGCTTTTTCAAAGTAGCTTCGCCTTTGGTTGAACCGTCAATTGGCGTGTCGGACAATTG
Source organism: Arachidicoccus sp. BS20 (assembly GCF_001659705.1). Lineage (NCBI taxonomy): Bacteria > Pseudomonadati > Bacteroidota > Chitinophagia > Chitinophagales > Chitinophagaceae > Arachidicoccus > Arachidicoccus ginsenosidimutans. Next base: position 2,126,056 of record NZ_CP015971.1, on the reverse strand, counting down.
GATTGGCGCGTTGAATTTTACTGCCGATGTTCCCGATAAAATAAATCCGTTTTCGGTGTTGCCGTTTAAAGTTCCGTTGCGTGTATTCTTCGATGCAGGTACGTATTCCGAAGCATGGAATGACAATCCCCAGTCGGGCAAATATTTGTACGATGCGGGTTTGCAGGTTTCTGTTTTGCACGATGCGGTTACGGTTTATTTTCCTCTGTTGTATAGTAAAGTATATCGTGATAATTACAAGAGTGCATTTCCTACGAAGCGTTTCGTACATACCATCAGCTTTTCTATTGACTTAGAAAAATTAAAACCGAAAGTGTTGAATAAAATATTGCCTTTGTAGATGAGTATTTCCATTAAAATATTATCGTCCAAAGACATTGACAAAGACAAATGGGATGCGTGTGTTGTGCGCAACGAGAACGGATTAATTTATGCACGCTCTTTTTATTTGGATGCAATGACGGAGCATTGGGATGGTTTAGTGGTAAATGATTATGAAACGGTAATGCCTTTTGTTTGGAAACGGAAATTTGGTGTGAAATATTTTTGCGGTGTATCGTTTATTCAACAATTAGGTGTTATAGGGATAGTCGCTATTCCAGAAGAAATATTGCTCAAATATATTCGCTCATTTGCGTGGTGTGGCGATGTGGCCTTTAATTTTAAAAATGGGTATTGTTTTTTGAATGTGAGACGAACCAACCAGTTTTTGTTATTGAACAACGGATACCAGAGTGTTTATGATAAATACAAGGATTCATTGAAAAGAAATATCAAGAAAGCTATTAAAAATAATTTAAGAGTTTCGGATGGCATTGTAGAAGATATTAAACGAATGTTGGCGGAGAATACGAATGATTTGGGCGATTACTATAAAAACGACAAAATTGCTGCATTGTTAGAATTGGTTAGTGCTGAAAGTAATTTTCAATATTATTTTATCAGAAAAGTAGTAGATGAGTCGAATAAAATATTATCAATAGCGTTATTTATGAAAGATGAGAAAAGAATATATAATACACTTTTGATAACTTCTGAAATCGGACGAAAACTTTGTTCCATGCCGCTTTTAATAGATAGCGTTCTTAATGAATATTCTGGAACAAACCTGATATTTGATTTTCAAGGGTCAGATATGTCTGGTATTAAAACTTTTAATAGCAAATTCTCATCAAATGAAGAAACTTATTTTATATATAAATATGCGAGGCATCCATTTTTCAGCATTTTGAAGAGATTCATTTAACTTTACTTTGTAACAGAAATAAACTACTGATGTATATAATTGATAAACTGAAGCGGCATAATTACAACTTTTATCTTCGCGACAGGTCGCTTGTCTCACTGAGAAATTTGGAGCTTCATGTAAGTCATGCCTGTAATCTTGCGTGTGAAAGTTGTTCACACTATTCCAATCATAATTTAAAAGGAAGTGTTACGTTAGAGGAAGCCGATGAATGGATGAGCCTTTGGAATGACAAAGTTGCTCCAAAGCAATTTTCGCTTTTAGGAGGAGAGCCCACAATTAATCCACAATTATTAGACATCATTCGCTTGACAAGAAGAAAATGGAAGTATTCGAAAATTCTTTTGGTTACAAATGGCTTTCTGCTTCATCGTCATCCCGATTTGCCAAAAGTTCTGAAAGAGGTCGGCAATGTAATTTTGTCGATTTCAGTACATCATAGTAGTGAGGCATATACCGAAAAAATAACGCCCAATCTTGCCCTTGCTGAAGATTGGAAAAAGAAATACAAACTGGACATTGAGGTACGCCCTTCTGCTAAATATTGGACAAGAAGGTATAAAGGTTATGGTCCGAATATGCAACCTTTTGAAGATAACAATCCAAGGGCAAGTTGGGAAGGATGCTTTGCCAAATATTGTACGCAATTGTTTGAAGGGAAGTTGTGGAAATGTCCGCCACTGGCTTATTTACGAATGCAGGATGAAAAATTTAAGCTTTCGGAAAAATGGATTAATTATCTTAATTATAAAGCGTTGCCACCTGATTGTACAAAGCAAGAATTAGTAGCTTTTACCAGCGAAGAAGAGATTGCTGAATGTTCAATGTGTGCAGCAAACTTGGAGCATTTTGAATTACCTAATCCTTTGATACGACCATCGCTTAAGGCATCGGCGGTTAATAGTTAGAATATCTTTTCCCCAAAATACTTTCAGCTACAACTAAATCAACCGGTCTTGTGATTTTAATATTCTCGCTTTCGCCGTCGATTAAAAATATTTCTTTACCGAATGCTTCTACCACGCTTGCCTCGTCGGTAAAACTATCTTTATAGTTTTGTTGAAATGCAGGTAATAAAATATTGGATTGAAAGGTTTGCGGCGTTTGAATGATGCGGATTTTATTTCTGTCTAATAAAATATTTCTATCGTTATCGTCAATCAATCTAATCGTGTCTGTCGCCGCAATCGCAGGCACAGCGCTGCCTTTAGCGATTGCTTGTGTATAACAATTTTGAATTAAAGTTTTAGTTACCAAACAACGAACCGCATCATGTACAAAAATTATCGATTCTTTATTAATCAATTTTAACCCGTTTTGTGTAGAGTGAAATCTTGTTTCGCCGCCTGCGACAAAATTTAATTTATGTGTTGATGAAAATTCCTTTGCAATCTTTTTTCCTTCTTCAAGAAAATTTTCGGGCAGTACAATGATAAATTCAACATCATCAAACGCATTTGCAAAGGCATTGATGGAATGCCAAAGTATCGGTTTGTTTTGCAGCAATAAAAATTGTTTTGGAATTGTAGATTCCATTCTTGTACCCGAGCCGCCCGCAACAATGACTGCGAATTTTTTCATCTTATAAAAGTTAATCGTCCTGTCTGAATCCGATTTTATTTCTTGGTGCAGGATTGCTTTGTTTTTCTATCAATTCTTTTAGCACTACGAAAATATTTTCTATATCCTTGCTGTTGCCTTTTACTTCTTTTTCCAGCTTAGCAAGCTGTAACAATATTTCTTTGTGTGTAAGCGCATATTCCCGCAACTTCGTGAATACACGGATAATGCGGATATTGACTTCTATAGCTGTCTTGCTATTCAATACGCTTGACAACATGGCGACTCCTTGTTCCGTGAACGCATTTGGTAATTTCCTTCTGCCGCCCCAACTTGATGTCGCATTTTGCGACTTCAAGTTATCAAATTCTTTCTGCGTAAGAGTAAACATAAAGTCCTTCGGAAAACGATTAATGTTTCGTTTCACTTGCTCATTCAGCCGGCGCGTTTCCACATTATACATTACGGCAAGGTCTTCGTCCAGCATTATTTTTTGACCGCGTATTGCATAAATTTTATTCAATATTTTTTGTTCTGCTACTAAGGCTTGCAATTCTTGTTTTGCCATTACGCATAATTTTATCGATTTTTAAAATCGTCTTTTCCTGCTTATCTTCACGCAACAAATATATCTAACTTTTAAAACTTGTTTTATGATTGCACTATACATCATCATCGTTCTCGCGCTCATTATTATTTTCAGCGGATTGGTAAGCGTTAATCAAGGCACCATTGCTGTAGTTACCATGTTCGGCAAATATCGCCGCATTCTTCCGCCCGGTTTGAACTTCAAGATTCCTTTGCTCGAATCGATTTACCGTAGAATCAGCATTCAAAACCGTTCTGCCGAAATGGAATTTCAGGCGGTAACTTTTGACCAGGCAAATGTTTATTTTAAAACCATGTTGCTCTACGCCGTAATGGCTTCTGATGCAGCAACTATCCAGAAAGTCGCTTTTAAATTTATTAATGAAAGAGAATTGATGCAGGCGCTTGTGCGCACCATCGAAGGCAATGTGCGTTCTTATGTTGCCACAAAAAAACAAGCCGAAATACTTGCGCTGCGCAGAGATATTGTGAACTCCGTAAAAGAAGAAGTTGACCATGTGTTGGAAGATTGGGGCTATCATTTATTAGACCTGCAAATCAACGACATTACGTTCGACAAAGTAATCATGGAAAGCATGAGCAAAGTGGTTGCGAGCAACAATTTAAAAGCTGCTGCGGAAAACGAAGGACAAGCATTGTTGATTACAAAAACCAAAGCTGCGGAAGCCGAAGGTAACGCGATAAAAATTTCTGCCGAAGCCGAAAAAGAAGCGGCACGCCTGCGCGGACAAGGCGTTGCGCTGTTTCGTGAAGAAGTGGCAAAAGGCATGACAGACGCTGCTGCGCAAATGCGACAAGCGAATTTGGACACGAATGTAATCTTGTTTAGTATGTGGACGGAAGCCGTGCAAAACTTTGCGGAAAAAGGAAAAGGTAATGTGATTTTCCTTGACGGCAGCAGCGAAGGAATGCAAAAAACGATGAAAGAAATTATGGCAATGGTGGAAATGAAAAAGCTAAATGATGAATAGCTTCAACATTCGTGTATATGGAATTTTAAAAGATGAGCGCGACAGAATTTTAGTAAGCGACGAATTTATTCGCGGCGATTATATTACCAAATTTCCCGGCGGCGGTTTGGAACTTGGCGAAGGAACAAGAGATTGTTTGCAGCGCGAATTTTTGGAAGAAACAGGCTTGAAAGTCAATGTTGGCGCGCATTTTTACACAACCGATTTTTTCCAGCAATCGGCGTTTAACAAAGAGCATCAGATTATTTCCATATATTATTTTGTTCATTGCGATGAAATCGAAAAGTTGCAAACACACACAAAACCTTTCGATTTTTCGCCGGAACAAACAGCCGACCCAAACAGCGAAAGTGAAGTCTTTCGCTGGATTGATTTAAAAGATTTGAGCGAAGAAAGCGTAATGCTGCCGATTGATAAAATAGTGGCAAAAATGCTGAAAGAAAATAAATCTTAAACCTGTTCTGCAATCTCAAATATCTGAATTGCCGTGTGGCTTTCGTGGTAGGTGCAAACGCCGTTTTTGATAACTAATATTTGCGGAGATTCGTGCTGCACGCCGAACATTTCTGCAATAGCAGTCGACACATCGCGGTGTGTCAATAAATCGAGATAATAAAAGTCCGCATCGATATTTTCCTTAGAATTGTTCAATCGCGCTTCCACCATTCTGCTGATGCTGCAAGTAGTGCTATGCTTGTAAATGATTTGTGTCTTAGCAAAAGATTTTTCTTTGATATCATTCAGTTGCACAACATTTATCAGTTCAATCCAATTCATATGTTTGTCGATTTTTAAAATGCAAAGTAAAAACTTATATCCTGAAAAATTATTTAATCTTTGCAATCACAAACAAGGATTCATTTCATGCACATACATTTTATATCCATTGGCGGCAGCGTAATGCACCAACTCGCCATTGCTTTGCACAAAAAAGGAAACGAAGTTACCGGCTCGGACGATGAAATTTTTGAACCGGCAAAATCCAATTTGGAAAAGGAGGGATTGCTGCCAAAGCAAATCGGCTGGAATGCAGACAACATCAATGTTTCCATCGATGCAGTCATTCTGGGAATGCACGCTAAAGAAGATAATCCCGAATTGCTGAAAGCAAAAGAACTGGGTTTGAAAATTTATTCTTTTCCCGAATATATTTACGAAGAAAGCAAAAATAAAAAGCGCATTGCCATCGGAGGAAGTCATGGAAAAACTACCACAACCGCGATGCTGATGCACGTGCTGAAAAAAAATCATTTGGACTTTGATTATCTCGTGGGTGCGCGGCTCGAAGGTTTTGCGCAAAGCGTGAATATTACCGATGCGCCAATCATCGTTTGCGAAGCAGACGAATATCCTGCAAGCACGCTGGAAAAGCGCCCGAAATTTCATTTTCTGTTTCCGCATATTGCAGTATTGACGGGTATTGCGTGGGACCACATCAATGTATTTCCCACGTTTGAAATTTATCTCGAACAATTCAAAATCTTCATCAACACGATTGAAAAAGACGGCATTCTTATTTACAATGAGACAGATGAAGTATTGAAAAATTTGGTGGAAGAAAATAAACGAAACGATATTCGTTACCAGCCATATCATTTGCCCGAACATTCTATCGAAAACGGTAAAACAATTTTGCAAATTGAAGATGCAACAGCAACGCTGCAAGTCTTTGGCAATCATAATTTGCTCAACCTGAATGCAGGCTATTTTGTATGTAAAGAATTAGGAATTGATGCGCAACATTTTGTGGATGCCATCAAAACATTCAACGGTGCAGCAAAGCGATTGGAACAGATTTTTGAAAATGAAAACACAGTTGTTTATCGCGATTTTGCACACGCGCCCAGCAAAGTGAAAGCCACGATTGACGCAGTTAAACAGCAATTTCCCGACAGGAAAATTATTGCCGTTTTGGAACTGCATACATACAGCAGTCTGAATGAAAATTTTATGCAGCAATATAATGGCGCAATGAATAGCGCAGATGTTGCGGCTGTGTTTTACGCGGCGCACGCACTCAAATTAAAACGAATGCCGCCTTTGCCGAAAGCGGCTGTGGTTGCGGGTTTTGGCAAAAACGATTTAGAAGTTATCAATGATAAAAATAAGTTGATTGATTTCTTACAAAATCAATCTTATAACAATTCCGTATTATTGCTGATGAGCAGCGGCGATTATGACGGATTGAATATTCAGCAGTTTTTGAAAGAAACGATTCATTAAAATCAATACCTCGGTAGTGTCTTCACGTACCGAAAAAATGTGATTCGTGAGGACACGAATCACAGCAAATAAAATTATTATGAACATACAACTTCAACGTCCTTTGGCGTTCATCGATTTGGAAACAACGGGCATCAACACTTCGACCGACAGAATTGTTGAAATTGCGATTGTAAAAATTTTGCCGACCGGCGAAGAAATCCGCAAGCGAAAGCTTGTAAATCCGCAAATGAAAATTCCGAAAGCGGCGCAGGATATTCACGGTATTTCGGATGAAATGGTAAAAGATGCGCCTACATTCAAAGATATAGCCAATGAAATAAATCAGTTTCTCGACAACTGCGACATCGGCGGATACAACAGCAACAAGTTTGATATTCCCGTGTTGGTGGAAGAATTTTTGCGCGTGGGTCTCGACTTTAATTTAAGCGGAAGAAGATTTGTAGATGTGCAAAAAGTATTTCACAAAATGGAGCAACGCACACTGAGTGCAGCATATAAATTTTATTGCGACAAATCGCTGGAAGACGCGCATAGCGCGGAAGCCGACGCTGCCGCAACCTGGGAAGTGCTGGAAGCGCAAATACTTCGTTATCCGAATATCGGCAATACGGTCGATAGCATTTTGGCATTTACCGGCGAAGAAAAGTTTGTGGATTTGGCAAGACGTTTCGTGATTCAGAACAACGTAATTGTTTTCAACTTCGGGAAGCACAAAGGCAAATCGGTTGCAGATGTTTTGAAACAGGAACCTCAGTATTACGACTGGATGATGAAAGGCGATTTCTCGTTACACACGAAACAAATTATCACGGAGATTTTAAACAAATCTTTGTTGAAAAAATAAAGTGTTATTAACAAAATTATCCCGATGAATATTTATTTTCGGGCTTAAATCTCTTTTTTGGAAAAGCTCGTTATCATACCTACTTACAACGAAAAGGAAAACATCGAAAACATCGTGCGTTATGTTTTTGCCTTACAGTTGAATTATCATATTTTAGTTATTGACGACGGTTCGCCCGATGGTACGGCAGAAATCGTAAAGTCTTTAATGACTGATTTTCCCAATGAACTATTTTTAGAACAAAGAACAGGAAAGCTTGGTCTCGGTACGGCGTATATTCATGGTTTTAAATGGGCACTGGCAAGAAGTTATCAATTTATATTTGAAATGGATGCTGATTTTTCGCACGAGCCAGAAGACCTTGAACGCTTATATGATGCTTGCAAAAATGGCGGTGCAGACGTTGCTGTCGGCAGCCGTTATGTGAAAGGCGGCAACATTGAAAACTGGACGCTCGACAGAAAAATTTACTCCAAAGGCGGCGCTATTTATACAAGAATTATTACCTGGATGCCTGTGAACGACCCCACTGCGGGCTTCGTTTGCTACACAAGAAAGGTATTGGAAACAATTAATTTTGACGCAATTACTTTCGTAGGATATGCGTTTCAGGTAGAAATGAAATTCGCTTCGTGGAAGCTTGGATTTAAAATTGTGGAAGTGCCTATTACGTTTAAAGACCGCAAGTTTGGTTCAAGTAAAATGAACAAAGGTATTTTAAAAGAAGGCATTCTCGGCGTGCTGGAGTTGCAATGGCAAAGTCTCTTTAAAAGATACCGGAAAAAAGTAGGAAGCTGATTATATTCTGTGTTCTGCTCTCAACATCTTCTCTCTTTTATACCAACGATAACCGATGTAAAAAATCAATGCCAGCGGAATAAACATTAAGTATATAATGCCTTTGTTTAATCCTGTGCCCGGTCCATCGCCCAATTGTTGTGCTGTTTTCGTGCAAAGCGCGCACTGCGCGAAACTCTGCGTAATACCAATGAATAGTGTAAAAACTGAGAGAAAAAAATATTTCAGATTTTTCATTTATAGAATTTTAAATTTATCGCCACAGATGTACAGATGTTTTACTCGTGCATTTGTGGCATTATAAAAACAAATTTACGCCTTTGCCATTAATCTTCTCGCGCCCTGATAGACACTCATCCAAAAACCGATAACCATTACCAGCACGCCAATCCACAATACGCTTACGAATGGAAACTCAATCACTTTCAGTGTTATCGCTGTGTTGAGCGCATTGCTTTCTTTAATACCTATTTCAAGTTTGCCGTTTTGATCGTTCAGTATTCTGTTGAATTTGATAACCAAACCCTGCGACGTAACTGTGTCAGGAATTACTTCTGCTTTATCATTTTTTACCAATACCGAAGGCGTCGATAAAAAACGGCTGCTGTCTTTTCCAATGACAGTCATATCAAGACTCATCAGCATTTCGCCGGTATCAATTTTCGGAACGGCTGCATTCGGCTTATTAATATCAACTTTGTTCAAAATAATTCTGCCGTGCGAATAAAAAACTGTGTCGCCGACTTTCAGCTCTGCTGGTCTGAAAGTAGATGTATCGGCACTTTCATCGCCGCCCGCATAGCCGCTTACGAACGTATAAATATCTTTGTTCCAGAAATGTTTTGAATTAGGTGTGGGTCCGTAGCCGCCCATCTGCCGATTATTTTTTAATAAATACGGATAAAGGTCGAATGTTTTTTTCGTTTGCTTATTTTCAAAATGAATGGTAAACACGCGGTGTCTGTCTCTCTCGGTCAACGAATCATTTTGATAAGTTACCATGTATTTTCCCATATCAATTGGGATACCTTTGAACAAAGGCACATTTTCCGCAGGGTCATAGTCTTTCGATTTTTCCATCAGGTTAATTCCTGTCGTATTATTGCTGAGAATTTTCTTCTTGGCAGAAGATAACAACACACCAAATAATATTAAACCGAAACCAATGTGCGCCACCGATGCGCCGGAAGTTTTTATCTTGCCTTTCAACACTAAAAAGATGTAGCCGATATTGGCAAGAACTGCGTAAATAGCAGCAAATACAGCAATGTAAATCGCAATCAAAAAGCCGATACCGTGTTCTCTGTAATTGATTTTTAAACCGACAAAAAGTACTGCCGCAATCACAATGCTGATGAAAGTGGGCGTTAATAATTTTTCGTACAAGTATTTTTTCGGCGTGTCTTTGTATTTCAGATATTGACCAACTGCAGTTAATAATCCAACGACAATGGCAATGAAAATCTGTATCTGATTATAGCCGAATAAGACGTCTTCCGGCTCGGCAATTTTGCTTCCGAATATTTTATTGATAACGGGAACAGATGTTCTGCCGATAATAATGACTCCTCCCAAAAACAGTACTAAAGAACCGATAAACATCCAGAACTCGCGACTGTACAGGTTTTCTTCTTTTTGCGCAACAGGCATCTGTTTTTGACGAAGGAAGAATAAAATGAATGCAGGAACTAAGAATATCAGTATAAAACTAATCAATTGAATATTCATATCCGCACCCGTGAACGAATGTACCGATGAATCGCCCAAAACCCCGCTGCGCGTGAGATACGTAGAATATAACACCAGGCTGAAGGCAAGAATGTAAAAGATGTAAGTAATCTTTAAAGAATATTTTGAATGATTATACACAAGGTTGGTATGCAAGCCCGCGACCATTACCAGCCAAGGCACAAGCGAAGCATTTTCCACAGGGTCCCAAGCCCAGTAACCGCCAAAGTTTAAACTTTCGTAAGCCCAAGCCGCGCCCATCATTATTCCTAACCCAAGCACGCCGCCCGAAAATGCTGCCCACGCGGTGGAATGTTTTGTCCACGAATTATCTTTATTAATTAGTCCTGCGAAAGCATAGGCAAAAGGCACAATCGTGGAAGCAAAACCTAAGAACAATATCGGCGGATGAATGACCATCCAATAATTTTGTAGTGTCGCATTCAAGCCTTGACCATCTTTTAAAAATTGCAGATAATCTTGTCTGAAACCGCCCGTTGCTTGGTCAAGAAAAATAGGTGCGTTGTCCAAAATTCCTTTTTGACGCATTAGTAGAAAAGGATCGCTGCCTATTTTCAAATGAAAAACATATAAGCCTAAAATCATTGTTGCCAAACAAAATTGCGCAAAGCTGATAACCGTCATCACAGGCGCTTCCCATTTTTTTGCCCGCAACATTAAAATGCAACCCAACACGCAGTTCCAAAAAGTCCACAACAAGAAACTTCCTTCCTGACCTTCCCACAAACAACTAAAAATATATTCGGGCTGCAATGTTTTATCGCTGTGTTCCCAAGCGTAGAAATATTCAAATAAATTATGTGAAAGAATGTAATAAATGCAGCCAATCGTTGTAATTACGGCAATCGTTTCAATAATGAAAGCCGCGCGTGCCATTTTTAGCCAGCTCTTTTTTTCTTCAAGCGAAACTGCTTTATTCGATTTGAAAAATGCAATAGTTGCAATTAGAGAAACTATTAATGAAACCACACTTGCCGCGTGTCCCAACATTCCCGGAAATAAATGCTCGCCTGTATATGTCATATTGAAAAAAATAGAAAATCAGAAGATAGAATTACAGCGATGCGCGCAAGTCTTCATCTTTGAGCGCGTTCGGATTGTCTTTGTATTTCGACGGGCATTTCAGTAAAATGCCGCTTTGGTCTTTGATTTGAAAAATGCCGTTGTTGTCCATTTTGCCTTTCAGCACAATGCGTTCGCTCTTTTCCATATCCTGCGGTTTTTCATAATAATACGCCACCTTCATCGTGTTGCCGAGCGTGTCTGTTACGTCAAATGTCAGATAATTCGGATTTTTAATCGGGTCGTATTGCAAAGTTTGCTTATCAAGTTTTGCAATCACGGTAACGGTTTTACCAATTTTAGTTTTTGCCGAAGCAATGGTTTCGTAAGTCGAAAATGTACCTAATTGACTAATCAGTAAAGCGATTACTGCAGCTATCACAACCAACGCAACTATATGCAGTTTTTTCATTCGTAAAGGAGTATTAAAAAGATGTTCAAGTAAATAGTGTCGCAAAGGTATGGCAAAAAGATTTTCTGTACATTGATTTTGTCTATAATGAAATCATAACAACGTTGAATGGGATGCTTTACCAAATCTTTAATTTCCTTAATCTAATTTTGGTAAGAACAATTGCTTTTACTAATTTTGCACCGGAAAGTGAGGCAGGAGAAGGGAACGGCGGCGTTCCCTTCTCTTATTTTCAAACAAATTTTTTATGTCTGTTCACGATAAAGCGGCGGAAATAGAGCAAATGTTGGACGAAATATTATCGTCCGAAACCGAATTTTTCAAAGTCGGTTTTAAGGTAAAGCCTACCAACAATTTTAAAGTATATCTCGATGGAGACAAAGGCATCAATATTGACCAATGCATCAAGTTCAACAGGGCTTTGCGCAAAATGATTGAGGAAAAAGGCTGGTATCCCGACGGCGATTTTTCGCTCGAAGTTTCTTCGCCCGGTATTGACGAACCGTTGAAAAATATTCGGCAGTACAAAAAAAATACCGGTCGTTTGGTTGAAGTAACTTTGACCGATGATATAAAGAAGCAAGGCATTTTAAAAGAAGTTTCCGAAAGCGGAATTATAATAGAACAAAAAATAGGAAAAGGCAAAAAGACTGTAACGCAAGAGGCAGATTTGCCGTTTGTGAATATAAAAACAACAATTGTACAAATTCAGTTTTAAAAAGCGGCAGAAAAGGCGCTGCGAAAATGGTTAATATATGGCAAGTATCAATCTGATTGAAGCATTTCAGGAGTTTAAAGACGCGGAAAATATAGACCGTCCTACGATGATGAAAGTGGTGGAAGATGTGTTCCGAACACTGCTTCGCAAAAAGTATGGAAGCGACGAAAATTTCGACGTAATCGTAAACGCCGAACAAGGCGACCTTGAAATTTTCAGACGAAGAATGATTGTGGAAGATGGCGAAGTGGAAGACCCTTTGGCGGAAATTGCTTACAGCGAAGCTATTAAAATTGAACCCGATTTTGAAGTAGGCGAAGAATTGATTGAGTCGCTTGATTTATTCGACTTTGGTCGCCGCGCTATTTTGGCTGCCAAGCAAACGCTTGCGAGCCGCATCGGCGATTTGAAGAAAAATGTATTGGTACAAAAATACGAAGAACGTCTCGGGGAATTAATTACTGCGGAAGTATATCAGGTTTGGCGCAAAGAGGTATTGTTGTTGGACGATGATGGTAATGAACTCATTCTTCCAAAATCAGAACAAATACCGCAGGATTTTTTCAAAAAAGGCGAAAACATCCGCGCTATCATTAGCCGCGTAGATGTAAAAAACAATACGCCGGTCATTATTCTCAGCCGTACAAATCCATTATTTCTTGAAAAATTATTGGAAATGGAAGTGCCTGAAATTGCAGAAGGTTTGATTACGATTAAAAAAATCGTGCGCGAGCCGGGCGAACGCGCAAAAGTTGCCGTAGAAAGTTACGATGACAGAATTGATCCCGTAGGCGCTTGTGTGGGCATGAAAGGAAGCCGCATTCACGGTATTGTACGTGAGTTGAAAAATGAAAATATTGACGTTATCAATTATACCAATAATATTCAATTGCTGATTCAGCGCTCGCTTACGCCCGCAAAAATTAGCTTTATGGAGTTGGACAATGAGAAGAAATACGCCGAAGTATTTCTTCCGCAAGACCAGGTGTCATTGGCAATCGGTCGCCGCGGTGTGAATATCAAATTGGCTTGTGAACTTACTGGCTACAATATTGATGTCTTCCGTGAAGATGATGACGCCACAGAAGAATTTGATATTGATTTGGAAGAATTCAGCGATGAAATCGACCAATGGATTATCGATGAATTGAAACGTGTAGGATGCGACACAGCGCGCAGTGTATTGGCATTGAGTCCGCAGGAACTGGAACGCAGAACCGATTTGGAAAAAGAAACCATCGCGGACATCAGGCGCATTCTCGAAGAAGAATTTGAAAAAGAGTAAGAGCAACACTTCATTAAACAAAAGGCTGAAGTTTCTTACCACTAAAAAAAGATATGGCAGAATTGAAATTACCAAGGTTGTTGGCTGCTGCCAAGGAATTTAATATCGGGCAGGATACGCTCGTTGAGTTTCTTGAAAGCAAAGGATTTAACAAAGATGAACTAAAGCCTACGGCAAAATTGTCGGAAGAGCAGTACTATGCCCTTCAGCGAGAGTTTCAAAGTGATAAACTGGCGAAAGATAAAGCCGATAAAATAGAAATTCCCAAAAGTGCAGGCGCGCAGCAGGCGGAGAAAAAAAGAAAAGAAACTGAGGCTGTTGTGGTTGAGGAAGTACAGGAACCGGCAGTCGTAGAAGCGCCACCTGTAAATATTCCAGAAGTAAAAGAAGAAATACCGGAAGAGCCGGCTGCAGTTATAGAGGAATTGCCGGTTATTGTTCCCCGGGAAGAAACTATTCCTGAAGTTGTTGAAAAAATTGAAGAAAAGATTGTTGAAGAAAGCAAAGAATTGCCCGCAGAGCCGCAGTCAGATAGTTCAGACAATAAAACGCTGAAAATAGAAGCACCGGAAATCGAGGGACCAAAAATTCTTAATAAAATTGATTTATCGGCAATAGATTCTTCCACTCGTCCTAAGAAGACCGTAAAACCTAAAAAAGCAGAAGTTCCGGCACCTGTTGTAAAAGCAGAGAAAAAAGAAAAACAGCCTGAAATTCCTGTTAAGCCGAAAGAAGAGAAGAAGATTGTAATAACGGTTAAAGAAGAAAAAACGCCGGAAGTCGTAGAGGCACCGGTAATTGAAAATATCCGTGCAGCGAAGCTGGAAGGACCAAAAATTCTTGGAAAAATAGAACTTCCCATAGATAGCGATACACGCCCAAAAACATCAAAAGACAGTGGACGTAAGCGCAAGCGCATTCCTATTGAAAACAAAAGAAATATTCCGGGTAGCGGGGATAATCGAAATTCCGATTCATCCCACGGGCGTCCTTTCTCACGCGACAACAATGGCTTTCAGCAAGGCGGTCGTTCCGGCGGCGCAGGGCAACGTCCGCAACACGGCGGCGACAACCGTCATCATGGCGGCAGACCACAACCGGCTCGCGGCGGCAACCGTTTTGCAGCTGAAGGACAAAGCGAAATTGACCAGAAACGTATTCAAGATAAAATCCGCGAAACACAGGCTAAACTTGCAGGTGGTTCTTCCGGTTCAAAATCTTCCAAAATTAAAGCCAACCGCCGTCGTGAAAAACGTCAGGAAATGGCAGAAGCAATGGAAGCTTTGGAAAAACAGGACAGCAAATTACAGGTAACGGAATTTATTACCGTAAGTGAACTTGCCAATTTAATGGACGTAAGCTTTGCCGATGTTATCAGCAAATGTATGGGACTCGGCATTATGGTTTCCATTAACCAAAGATTAGATGCAGAAGTCATTGAACTCGTTGCTGAAGAATTTGGTTTTGAAGTAGAATTTATTGGTCTGGACGATGCAGAAGACGATGATGCGGAAGATATAATTGACAACGAAGAAGATTTAAAACCACGGCATCCCATTGTTACGATTATGGGACACGTTGACCACGGTAAAACATCGTTGCTCGACTATATTCGCCGTACAAAAGTAGCCAGCGGCGAAGCCGGCGGCATTACGCAGCACATCGGCGCCTATGTGGTAAATGTAGGCGAAGGCAAGAAAATTACATTCCTTGATACGCCCGGACACGAAGCGTTCACGGCGATGCGTGCACGCGGTGCAAAAGTTACGGATATTGCTGTAATCGTAGTAGCTGCGGACGACGCTGTGATGCCGCAGACAAAAGAAGCCATCAGTCATGCGCAGGCGGCAGGCGTACCAATGATTTTTGCTATCAATAAAATTGATAAAGACGGAGCAAACCCACAAAAAATATACGAACAGCTTTCACAGATGAATATTCTTGTGGAAGAGTGGGGCGGCAAATTCCAAAGTCAGGAAATATCTGCAAAGCAAGGCTTGAACGTAGATGCTTTGCTGGAAAAAATATTGCTGGAAGCAGAAGTGCTTGAATTGAAAGCCAATCCCGACAGGGAAGCTGTTGGTTCTGTTGTAGAAGCCTCTTTGGATAAGGGTCGCGGTTATGTGGCAACAATTTTGGTTCAAAACGGAACATTGCACCAGGGCGATTTGGTGGTCGCAGGTCAGTATTTCGGGAGAATGAAAGCCATGTTCAACGAATTAAACCAGCGTATCAATGAAGCGGGTCCGTCAATTCCGGTACAGGTGCTCGGGTTGAACGGCGCACCGCAAGCCGGCGAAAAAATTCGCGTATATGCCGACGAATCGGAAGCTAAAGAAATTGCTAACAAGCGCGCTCAGATTTTGCGTGAGCAAGGACTTCGTACACGTAAACATATCACGTTGGACGAAATCGGTCGCCGTTTGGCATTGGGCAACTTCAAGCAACTAAACATTATCATCAAAGGCGATGTGGACGGTTCTGTAGAAGCATTGAGTGATTCTTTGCAAAAACTTTCTACCGAGGAAATTGTAGTAAGTGTAGTGCATAAAGCCGTAGGACAAATTTCCGAGAGCGACGTACTGTTGGCAACAGCCTCCGACGCCATTATTCTTGGATTTAATGTACGTGCATCTTCACAGGCTGCAAGACTTGCCGATACCGAAGGAGTTGAAATTAAAAGCTATTCCATCATCTACAATGCGATTGAAGAGGTTAAGAGCGCGATGGAAGGAATGCTTGAACCGAAAGTTCAGGAAAAAGAAGTGGCTACGGTTGAAATACGTGAAGTATATAAATTTGATAAAGCAACTGTTGCCGGCTGTTATGTGCTGGAAGGAAAAGTTAAGCGTGAGCATAAGATTCGCTTGTTCCGCGACGGTATTTTGATATATCCGCGAACAGAAGGAGCTTATGCGGAATTCGGCAGTCTGAAGCGTTTTAAAGACGATGTAAAAGAAGTGGCTCAAGGTTATGAATGCGGATTAACGCTTAAAAACTTTACCGATATCCAGGTGGGCGACAACATCGTTGCTTACGAGCAGGAAGAAATAAAACGTACACTTTAAATTCTGTTTTTATAAAAAATCATTGGCTAAATTGTTCATCCGGTATGTACAGTTTAGCCTTTTGATTATATTGAAAGAATTTATTTTGTTAAATTGAATTAAGAATAACGGAAACTATTTCCAAATACTTACTTTTGAAATTATGTGCAGCAGCACAATACAATAATGTTTACAGCATGACGAAAAAGAGTTTACTGCTTTGCATGGCAACAATACTGATGGTTACTGTATTTGGACAAAAGCAACAAGATACATCCAAAGTAGTTGCGGATAAAATTATCGGGCAGATAGGCAGCGATATTATTTTAAAATCCGAGTTGGACGGAGACCTTTTGCAACAAAGAGCAGCAGGTAATCAGAATGTTGCCGATTGTGAATTGCTGAAATATCAGATTATTCAAAAAGCCTTGGCAATTCAGGCAAAAACAGTCGATTCACTTCCCGTGGATGATGACCAGATAGAGAGTGAATTTCAGCGCAGAGTCAATTATTTCATCCAATATTATGGTAGTCGTGAGAAAGCAGAACAAGTATTTGGTATGACCATAGACCAGTTTCGTCAAAGCACATGGCAGGATATGAAAAACCAAATTCTGGCGGGTCAGGAACAAGCGAAAATCACACAGAATGTAACTGTTAGCCCGGAAGAAGTAAGGGCATATTTCAATGCGATTCCTAAAGACAGTCTTAAATATTTTGAAAGTCAGTACACAGCCAGTCAAATTGTAATGTATCCGATTCCGAACAACGATGTGGTCAATTTTATAAAAGGTCAGTTGGAAGACTGGAAAAAACAGGTGGAGAGTGGTAAAGCCAACTTTGCTGATTTAGCGAGAATTTATTCGGAAGACCCATCGGTAAAACAAAACGGCGGCTTGATGACAATTAACAGAATTGACGATAAAGGCACCCTCGACCCTGATTTTTTTAATGCGGTTTTTCGCTTGCGCGAAGGGCAGATTTCGCCGGTCATAAAAACACAGTTCGGTTATCACATTATTCAAATGGTAAGTCGTGTCGGCAACACTGCAACCATTCGCCACATTCTTAAAAAACCACCGGTAACACAGGTAGAAATTGATGAATGTATTAAGCGCATGGACAGCTTACGCGGTCTGTTGACGGATAAAAAATTAGACTTTGCCGTGGCGTTCAATATGTACAATGAAGATAAAAATGCCAAGTATAATGCAGGCGCTATTACCGGAGGATATCCCAATAATCCCATATCGCCATTTACCATTGACCAGTTGTTGGACAAAGATGTGGAGAAGGTCATAGGAACATTGAACCCCGGCGAATATTCTGCTCCGCAAATATTTACCGACCCATCAACACAACGGCAGGCTGTACGCATTATTTATCTGCAAACGCGCACCAAACCGCACAGGGAAAATCTGAATGATGATTATATAGAAATCCAGGAGCAGGCTTTGATGCAAAAAAAGCAAAGAGTAACAGAAGATTGGCTTACCAATCATATGCAGGATTTTTATATCAGGTTAGATCCGGCTTATTCCCATTGTACCGAGATAGCAAAATGGGTGCAAAATTCCAACGAGCGCGTGGAGCATTTTTCTTCCACCAAAATTCGATAATAAAGTCGTAATTATACAGATTAAAAAAGCCGGATATAATATGTCCGGTTTTTTTTGCGTTTATTACTTAAACGCCCTTATATGCCAAAAAAATGTTTACTGCTATGCTGCGTTTTTTTGTTTGTATATGTAGCACACGCACAAGCAGATTCTATAACAACTGGTTTCGTTTTAAAGCGAATTGCATCTTTACAGGTAAAGCAAGACAAACTTTTTCTTTCCGGAAGCTATCCTACATACATTAATAACAAGCAGCGTTGCACAATAAGGAAAGGCGATATTAATATTTTTTACAACCTTGTGATTGATGTAACGCTGAAAAAATTAAGACCTAAATTAGATAAAGAACAACAAATTTTGGTGGACACTTTGCTCGCGCGTTCTGCAAAAATTTATCCGAGGTTTCTGAATAAATCAAGAGGCAGCTATAATTTTTGGCTGCGCGATTCAGCATACAGATTTCCTTTATCGTGGTGGATTCCGTTGATTAAAAAAGATGGAAATGTTCCTGACGATATGGACGATACCGCACTCGAACAATTGGTTAATACAAATGATTCTGCCGAAGCATTGCATCAAATGATGCAGCAGTTTATCCACTTTCCGAATAAGAAAATAAAATCTGCCGACAAAAAATACCGTAGTTACAATGCATATTCCACCTGGTTTGGAAAGAAATTTCCTGTGGTTTTTGATGCGGCTGTTTTGTGCAATATTCTCACATTTGTACAGACCTATAATCTGGCTTGGACGCACGCCGATTCCGCTTCTTTGAAACTGATTGAACAAGTGATTAAAAACGGAGATTATATTCAAAAACCATTGGAAATTGCACCCAATTATGGAAAGACTTCCATTTTGTTGTATCATTTTTCGCGCTTGATGGAAGTAAAAAAAATCCCTTCCCTCGATTCGCTGAAACCCTTGCTGGTAAAGGAATCTCGTGAGCTACTGGTTTCTTCAAAAAATATTTTGGAACAAATTATTCTCGCCAATGCTTTACATAGATTCGGCGAAAAAGCAACTATTGTATTGCCGCCAAAAAATGAAATGGAAAAACAAATTGAACAAAATGATTTTCCTTTTGTCATCGGCAACATTCCGTCTTATTTTTCAAACACCTTTAAAAAGTTGTTTTATAAATCTGGTTGGTTATTATATTACTATTATTGTCCTGCGTACAACGATGCGTTGCTGTTGGAGTATTTGGTAAACAAAGAAAACAATCCGTAAAAATTAGTGTTTCAATGTTTATTTGTTTCGGATAAATTTTCTTTATGCTCGTTGCCCCATTTTTCAAGGCTTTGTAAAACGGAAAATAATTTTTTTGTGCTTTCTGTCATTCTATATTCCACGCGCGGCGGCACTTCGGGAAAAACAGTTCGTTCAATCAATTGATCGTTTTCCAGTTCGCGCAATTGTAATGTAAGCATTCTATCCGAAATGTTCGGGATATACTCTTTCAATTCTGAAAAGCGTGTATCGCCTTTAGCAAGCGCATAAATAATCTTCAGCTTCCATCTTCCTGAAAGAATAATCGTTGCATACATCGAACCGCAAGCTTTCATTAAAGCTTCGCGATTAATACTATTTGTGCTTGATAATTTTCGTTTTGCCATACTTACAAAATTGTTCGCTGCTAACAACTCGCTGCTTCCTTGCATAAGAAGAATCAGACAAATAGTTTTGCATTCATCTTTTAAAATGTAAAACTACAACAATGAACATTCTTATTGTCTTAGCTCATCCTGAAGAAAAAAGTTTTAACGGCGCCATGTTTCGTAAAGGCATTGAAACATTGAGCAATGCAGGCCATGAAGTAAAAATTTCCGATTTATATCGAATGAATTTTAATCCCGTTTCGGACAGAGGAAATTTCACGAGCATGAAAAACGAAGCCGTTTTTAATCAACAAGCTGAAGAACTTTTCGCTTGTGAAAACGATTCTTTCGCAGATGATATTTGTGCCGAACAAGAGAAAATCATTTGGTGCGATGTAATGATTTGGCAATTTCCGCTTTGGTGGTTTTCCGTTCCCGCGATGTTGAAAGGTTGGGTAGACAAAGTTTTCGCAAAGGGCAAATTTTATGACAACGGAAAGATTTTCGGCAATGGATTTTTAAAAGGGAAAAAAGCTATCTTGTCTTTAACCGCAGGCGGACCCGAAAAAAATTATGTTTCTGATAAATACGGAACGATTGAAGAAATTTTATTACCGATTCAACGAGGCGTTTTACAATTTACGGGCTTCTCGCTTCTGCAACCCGAAATACATTATTCGATAGAAAGAATCAGTAACAAAGACAGGCAACAGATTTTGGAGAATTGGGCTAAGCGGTTGGGAAATATCGAACAAGAAATAAGCTTAGAACACGTTTAAATTAATCTCTATTTTGCATTTAACTTAACCTGCTGCTTATTTCCTCACGGTTATGCAACTAGTCCTGTGAAGCAATGAAGCTGGCAAACAGCACGTTGTTTTCGGATATGATACTCTCTGCAATTATCAAAAAAAATTGGGTAAATTCGGTAATCCCATTATATAATAATAATTTTGCAGCGCATTTCACAATCAAAAAATCTCAATGGAAATCACAGCAAAACACGCCGAAGAATTACGTTTAACAGCCGAAGAGTTTGAGTTGATAAAACAAAAACTCGGACGCACGCCCAACTTTACTGAACTCTGCATTTTCAGCGCCATGTGGAGCGAACATTGCAGTTATAAAAACTCCATCAAATGGCTGAAAACTTTGCCGCGCGAAGGCGGCAGAATGCTCGTAGCCGCAGGCGAAGAAAACGCCGGATTAATGGATATGGGCAACGGCTACGGTGTGGTGTTTAAAATTGAAAGCCATAATCATCCAAGTGCGATTGAACCTTTTCAAGGCGCAGCTACGGGCGTTGGCGGTATTCAGCGCGATATTTTTACAATGGGCGCAAGACCGATTGCATCTTTAAATAGTTTACGCTTCGGAAACCTGGAAGATAAAAAAACGCAGCGCTTGCTGGCGGGCATCGTTCACGGCATCGGGCATTACGGTAACTGTTTTGGGGTGCCGACTGTTGCGGGCGAAATCTATTTTGAAGATTGTTATCATACCAATCCTTTGGTCAATGCGATGAGTGTGGGCATTGTGAAAGCGGGTAAAACCGTGAGCGCCACTTCGGGGAATGTAAAAGGTAATCCTGTTTTCTTTGTCGGCAGCGCAACAGGAAAAGATGGCATCGGCGGGGCAAGTTTTGCATCTGCAAACATCACGGAAGAAAGCGCAGAAGAATTGCCTGCGGTGCAGGTGGGCGACCCTTTTCAGGA
Organism: Arachidicoccus sp. BS20; assembly: GCF_001659705.1. Classification (NCBI taxonomy): domain Bacteria; kingdom Pseudomonadati; phylum Bacteroidota; class Chitinophagia; order Chitinophagales; family Chitinophagaceae; genus Arachidicoccus; species Arachidicoccus ginsenosidimutans. Next base: position 2,104,594 of record NZ_CP015971.1, on the reverse strand, counting down.
AAAGAAATTATTGGAAGCTTGTCTGGAAGTAATTGAAACAGGCGCAGTTGTGGGAATGCAGGATATGGGCGCGGCGGGCATTATTTGTTCCACTGCCGAAATGAGCGCCAAAGGCGGGGCGGGAATGCACATTGATTTGGACAAAGTTCCTACACGCCAGCAAAATATGAAAGCATGGGAATTATTACTCAGCGAAAGCCAGGAAAGAATGTTATTGGTGGCGGAAAAAGGTAAAGAGCAAGCCATTTTAGACGTGTTTGAAAAATGGGATTTGCCTTGCAGTGAAATCGGTTATGTAACCGACGACGGCTTGCTGAAATTCTATATGAACGGCGAACTCGAAGCGGAAGTTCCTGCGGAAGAATTGGTGCTTGGCGGCGGCGCTCCGCAATACACGCGCGAATTCAAAGAGCCTGCTTATCTCGAAAAAAACAAAGCATTTTCTATCGATTCGATTGAAGATATTAAAGACAATGCAGAACTGAAAGCTGTTGAGGAAAAAATGATTACCAATCCGAATATTGCCAACAAAAGATGGGTTACGGTTCAATACGACAGCATGGTAGGCACAGCAAATACGCAAACCAACGCGCCAAGCGATGCGGCGGTTGTTCTGGCAAAAGGAACGGGCAAAGCATTGGCAATGACAACGGATTGTAACGGTCGTTATGTATTTGCCAATCCGAATGTCGGCGCACAAATTGCGGTAGCGGAAGCGGCACGAAACATCGTGTGCAGTGGCGGCGAACCGATTGGCGTAACGAATTGCTTAAACTTCGGAAATCCTTATAATCCCGAAGTATATTACCAGTTTGTGGAAGCCGTCAAAGGAATGGGCGAAGCTTGCCGGAAATTTAACACGCCTGTTACGGGCGGCAACGTAAGTTTCTATAATCAAAATCCTTCCGGCGCGGTGTATCCGACGCCAACGATAGGAATGGTGGGCATTCTGGATGATGTCGATAATAAAATGACGCTCGATTTTAAGCAAGCCGGAGACTACATTTATTTAATCGGCGAAAGCAAAAACGACATCGGTTCTTCGGAATATGTACATAAAATAAAAGGTGTGGAATATTCCAATGTTCCAGCGTTTGACATAGAGGAAGAATTGAAAGTGCAGCAAGCGGTTGCTTCTTTAATTAAAAAGAAATTGCTTGCCAGCGCACACGACATCAGCGAAGGCGGATTAATGACGACGCTTTTGGAAAAAGGTTTCAACCGGAATTTAGGATTTGAGGTGGGGAATTATTCTCTTTTAAGAAAAGACGCTTTCTGGTTTGGCGAAGCGCAAAGTCGTGTAGTGGTAAGCGTTTCAGAAGAAAACGCCGCACCTTTTGAAGCGGAAATGGAAATTTCGGGATTGATATTTTCACGATTGGGAACTGTTACTTCCGGCGAAGTAATTATTGATGGAAATGATTGGGGAAATATTTCCGAATGGAAAAATAAATACGATACAGCAATTGAAAATATTATCGGAAATCCGAAGCAATAATTGTTGGGAGATGCAATGTAAATTTTAATTATCTTCGTGAGAGCGTTGAAATTTAATTGAACTTATACAAGGGGAACGCCGGAAAAAAATCTTTCTGCCCGGAAAGAGTGAAGCGTATTGATAAGACAGACAGCATCCCCCGAAAAAAAATTGTTTGTTATCTGTATGGAGTACCGGCGGCGTTGGTAACTTTTCATTCCGGTATCAGTACGAAAGGGCGCGCATTGCGGCGAGACGGCAATCAAAGCAACGATGGTGACTCGAGACACTGTCGTTGCTTTTAATATTAAAAGGCAATACGCATTTTTACTATTACAATCTGCGACCAACATTTTATCTCACAATCATCATACGATTTTGTGTTGCTTTTCCGCCGAATTTTCTTGGATAGAAAGAAAACGACAACATAAAGTATTGTCGTAATCCGTTGGTAACAGTAGTTCCGATGGTGTTTTGATTCAGAAAGTCAGTATGTTTTTATTCTGTCCTAATAAGTCAAAGGCTGTGAATTTCAGTTCGGTTTTGGCAACAGCCAATCAAATTAAATTAAAGTTGAGTGTGTTTATATGATAAAATGAGTGGTATAACAAACCGCGGATAAGCGATTTAAATATTAAAACCGCGGGAGATATTTACAAGAAGAAGGCAAGACTTGTCGTGTCTTGCCTTCTATAAGAATATTTCACAATAAATAATTTTATATGAGTTTCTCTAAACTAATTCAACTTCATATATTCAAAATGGTAGTACGGAAAATTTAACGCTGCTGTCGCAGCATTCGGTTGACCGCCCGAATACATGCTTACGATGTGGAACTTGTAATAGTCGCCGGTAGATTTATTGGTAATTATATAAGTGCGCGTGCTGTATGCCTGTACAATATGCGTAGTAGCGTTATATATATACCAACCTGAAGCGGTGGGAACCGAATCATTGGACGGATAAGTATTATTCATACCTGCCAGTCCTGTCGGTATGAATGTTCCGCCTGTGGTATCCGTAACATCTTCGAATGATTTGTTGATGAATGCAAGCTTGTATTTGGATGTATCTACGGTTAATGCGTATGATTTGTTAAATGAAATATCATAATCTGTGGAATCTCCTTTAAAGCCCGACAGGCTGTAATAAAAATTAGCATTTTTCGTAGCAAAGGCAAAAGTATCCGTAGTATTAACACCTGTGCCTTGTGTAAAATTGCCCACATAAAATGTTTTTTCCGCAATCAGCGTAAGATATCCTTTGGTATAACTGTTATCCAACGAAATAGTATCGCCTATTGACATCCCGTTATCCCCGTTATCGGGAATTGATGTGTTACTATCATTTTTGCTGCAAGAAAATGCCATAATTGTTACGGCTGCCAATAATGCAATGTTTGTTAACTGTTTTTTCATTTTGATTTTAATTAATATTAGATTTATTTGTTTATATTAAGAATTTGAAGACGTCGTAAGATTCGTGCTGCCGTCTTTTTGCAAAAAGTAACGGAATGAAAGATAGGGAGCCGGCCAATATAAGTCTGTAACTACCGCCGGGTGGTCTTTATAAATACTGATAAATTCTACTTTCCCATACAATCCGTCACTCGTTTTGAAGATAAATGTCCTGTCGGTAACTGCAACGCAAATATGATTATTAGTGCTGTAATAAAACCACCCTTGTCCATCCCCCTGGTCCCACCCGATACTCTGCATCGCTGCGGCTTTCATTGCATCGTCGCTTGGCGCCGCAGTTACCTTATCAAAGGCAGTATTTATTGCCATAATAATGAATGAGCCTGGACCTCCGTAACCGAGTGTGTTCTGATAGCTGCCGTTATTGGGAATCACTATGGAATTATATTGTGCCGTAAAGGCAATATCCCAGTTTCCCGTAACGTATTGTGCCGAGTCGGCAGCGGTTTTCAATAAATGAGATTCGCCTGTAGAAAAATCGAATAAAAGCGGGTAGAATGCCCTCTGTGTTTTACCCTCTTCAATACCCACCGATGCAGCGGTATCGCCTGCGAGATTATAAACGTATGTTCCCTGACCGGCGGCACCCGCATCGGCAGATGTTGCATTGTCTTTGCTGCATCCCCAAAATACGGATAAAGCAATTATTAATACTCCGCATTTGTTTAAAACTCCTTTAATCATCCTTTCAGTTTAAAATGCAAAAGTCGCAACACTCGTTTACCAATATGGGAAATACTGACCAAGCGTTTACCATATAAGGTATTTTTAATAATTTCAAGAAATACCGTATTCGGTAAATATTATTCCCCCTATTTAAAATGACATTATTATGACATTTCTATTTTTGTGAGAAATAAAAAATTTAATGTATGAAGAAAAATTTTGCAGCTATCAACTACATAAGTTGTCTGCCCGAATTTGAAGAAACTTTTGAAGAATTATTTGCAACCAGAAAAGGTGCAATCGATAAAGAACCGGGATTTATAGATATGGAAGTTTTAAAACCTGCAAAGCAGGGAGAGCCTTATCTGATACTAAGCCACTGGGATTCAAAAGAAGCATTTGAGAATTGGACAAAATCAGAAGCTTTTTTGGAAGGGCATAAAAGAGGTTTTGCTATTTTGGAACAAGCCAAAAAAGAAGGCAAACCGGCTCCTATGAAAAGCGATTTTAAAGTTTACCAAATTATTGCCGAGTAGTGATTGGTCGGATAAGAGAGCTGCTCAATCGGCCTGTATTTTCCAAAACGCGAAAAAAATACGGAAAATGGTTTTTCCTGTTGATTTTACTTAAAATCATCAGTTGGATAATATTCGCATTATGGATAACAAAATAAAAGAGGGATGTATGATTTCCCTCTTTTATTTTTTATGCCGCAACCCGCTATTTTACTTTATTGGGCGGAAAACCGAAATGCTTTTTAAAGGCTCTGGAAAAATGCGATATCCGGTTGTATCCGGTAAGACCGGCAACATCGGAAATACTATAGCCGTCTTTCAAAAACTGCATGGCTTTTTCCATTTTGAATTGCAACAAGTGAGCAAACACTGTTGTTCCGAATACGATTTTAAAATGTTTTTTGAGATAAGTATCATTCGTTCCTACACTATGTGCCAAATCAATCAGCCGGCATGGTTGATTATGATTTTTTTCAACAATTTCTTTTGCCAGATACATTCGCTCAATTTCTTCTTTCGTTAGTTTTTTATCGGCTTCTTTGTAAGAATGCGTGTTACAAACTTCTTCAAACTGCCTGAGTTGCAGAGAAATAAGCTCTATGGTTTTTGCATGAATGTACAAGCGTTTTAAATGTCCTGTCATCGGACAGTTAAGCATTTGATACAAGATGGCGGTACATTCCGTTCGCAACGGAAGATTGTTTTTGCCCAGCGCACAGTCGCCGCTGCCTTTTTGTAATTTTTCGATTCGGTCATGTATAGGATGGCTTTCAGGCAAAATATGATTAAAGAAATGCTCGGTTACTCCAAGTTCAAAAGATTCCAGTTTTTGGTTGCCTTGCCATTCTATGCACATATCGCCTTTGGGCAAATGCAGGTAATTGTATTGAAGCGATTTTAAATTCAATGCTTCTTTTCCCGAAGATTTTATTTTATATTGTTTGGAGCCGAGAATATTGAAGCTGAGCTGAAAATATGGCGTTTCATTACATAAAGTGATTTCTTGATTTCTTTGAGAAAAAACATTGTAATAACCCAAGATAATTCCGTCGGGAGTTGAAACCTCTTTTACAAAGCCTTTTTTGCTTCCTGTATTATCCGATAAATTTCTCTCGGTTTCTTTTATACTGTCCAGATGTGATAAATGCTGAATATCAAATCGGCATATTTTAGAAGAATCTGTATAAGGAGTCATTTGCTTTTTGTTTTTATCGTCAACCAATAAATTAAGTAACCGGAAACTTCGTATTTTTTTTATACTTTCTACGTAGGATTCCGGCAACAAGAATTTCTATGCTTACAGCTTTGCCCGGACACTTAGGAGATATTAAATCATGTAGTCATTCTTGTTCGGCAAAATTATGACATAGCAATGACAAAACATACCTGAAATGGTAAACACAATAGGATTTATACCGTATCCGGTAAATTACCGCAGGTAAATTTGCCTTTTGGGTAAAATATTATGAGGTCGAAAAATAGCGTCATCGAATGGGCGGTAACAATTTTATTTTTATTAGGGGCGGCAACTGCAAACGGCCAATATACATTTAAGGGTAAAATATCCGGAGCAATAAAACAGAATGACACTTTGGTTGTCCGTCTTAAAAACGATAAACATTCTTTTAGCCGCAAAGTAATATTACCCCATAATCGTTTTTACTTTACAAATATCCCGCACGGACATTACATTGTATCTGTTTTACAGAAAGAGACCCCGCATATTATCGGCTCGTTTAATATTGATAAAAATATTGAACAAAATATTACGCTTCAACATACCGATTCTTTGAAAGACGTTGAAGTTCAAGCATCCGAATCCGGCAGTAGACCAAAGAATGATGACCTGATTTCCTACAACATGATTACAAATGCAAAAAGCCGGGTAAGTAAACATCAAATCGAAATGTCAGGAGCTCAACGCTTAGATGATGTGCTGAAAGAACAGCCCGGTATTGCTGTAGTGAGCGACCTTGGAGCCGGCAACCGAGCCGTAGGAATACAAATGCAAGGCTTCAGTTCGGAATATATAAAAATATTGTTGGATGGGATGCCGATTGAAGGGCGCATGAACGGGAATCTTGACCTTTCCCGCTTTGACGTTCAAAACATAGACCACATCGAAATAACGAAAGGAGCTACCTCAACGCTTTACGGCGCTGATGCATTAGGCGGCGTAATCAACATTATTACAAACCAAAATATCAGCAGCAGACAACTTTCCGCAGGTATTAATTACGGCAGCTTTAATACGCTTAACGCAAATACTTCGTTTGCAAATCCTTTCGGAAAAAGAAAAAGCTTTTATCAGATAAATGAAGATTTTTATAAAACCGACGGTTTCAATGCCAATCCTCAATATTTGCTTGGCGGTCAAACGACGCCGCCCTATATAAGCAATACATTACAAGGAAGAATGCTGCTGGATATAAGCGATAAAGACCGTATAAATATCAGTACAAGGTATTCATTTCGCAACAGCTCCATGTGGAGAAATTACGGAGATAATTACGTAACGACAGATAAGCTGAATGATAATGACGTAAATGTTTTGGCTTCATGGAACCATAATTTCAGTAACCGTTCCCGTTTCCTGCTGAGATATTATTTAACGCATTATTATTCCGGTGAAGAAGTTGCATTGCAAAACAGTAACAGCGCATTGCAAACATTCCGTTTCGGGGAATGGACTAATCAATTGGAAGCACAATATCTTGCACATTCAGCCGATGATAAATGGCAATCTGTTTCAGGCGCAGGCATCGAATTAAACCAATTGAACGGATATGAGAATGAACAAAGCGGCAGGCAATATGATTATTTCGGATATTCACAAGTACAATATATGCCCGCCGAAAGATTAAAACTAAGCGTCGGCGCACGTGCAACAGGTAATTCAATATATGGAGGAAAAATAACGCCTGCCGCGGGAATAGAATGGAAACCATTGGCACAATTAACCATTCGTCCGTCATTCGGAATGGGATTTAAGTCGCCGACATACACACAAATGAATCAAGTGTTTACAAATCTTACCCAAGGCTACACAGTAATCGGAGCCAATGTTTTATCATCTTCTTTAGCGGCATTGGATTCTGCCGGGCAGGTAAGCAGTATATGGCCTATTGCATCTTCAATAAAAAATCTTAAAGCAGAAACATCCCACAGCTACAATATAGATGCGAAATGGACCGCCGGAAATAAACTAAGCTTTGAAGCGAATATATTTTATAATCATATCAAAAATATGATTTTTACCGAACAAATAGGAATCAAAACAAACGGAGCGCAAATATTCAGCTATATTAATCTTGCCCGCGTGGTAAATAAAGGCTTGGAAATTAACGGTTCCTGCAAGTTGTTTAAAGGAATTCATTTTGCGGCGAATTATCAATTGCTGTATTCTCAAGATTTATCTGTTTTAGATTCCATAAAAGCAGGCAAATTGACTGTTCGAGCCAATCCGGTTCGCACTGCATACGTAAGCGATTATTTCAATCTACCGGTTCGCAGTCGTAATATGTTGCAATTGCAACTTTATTATGACGATAATCATTCTCGCTGGGGCGGCTCGTTCAGAGCAAATTACAGAGGTAAGTACGGCTTTTTGGATTTGGACAACAACGGTTTTATTGATCCTTACGATATTTATGTAAACGGCTTCTGGCTCTTGAATGCAAGCGTTCAATATACTTTTCTTCGGAACAGAAATTTAAGAGTACAATTTTCGATAAACAATATCAATAATGCAATCAACTACCTGATACCTTATCAATCAGGAAGAAGTTATAAGATTGGAATTCACTACAATTTATCTTTTAAGTAAAAGATTGAAAAAAGAATAGATTATTATGCACACTTGTTGATTTCTTTCTTTAAAAAAAGATGAATAAATGATGAACTTTGATTTTACTCCGTAGCGGAGAACGCAATTCATTTAATCATATTCTATTCTGTTGTGTGTTAGCAATAATGCATGAGGGATTTTTACACTAAAAATATTTAAGTTATGGGTTTATTTGACAAAAGGGTGCAATACAAACCGTTTGAGTACCCGGAAATATTAAAGTTTACGCAGGCAATTAACACTTCGTTTTGGGTGCATTCCGAAGTGGATTTTACGGCAGATACGCAGGACTTCCATTCTACTTTGAGTATTCCGGAACAGAACGCCATCAAAAACAGTTTGTTGTCCATTGCACAAATCGAAGTTGCGGTAAAATCGTTTTGGGGCAATTTGTATCATCATTTTCCGAAGCCCGAAATAAACGGCTTAGGCGCCACTTTTGCCGAATGCGAGTTCAGGCATTCGGAAGCCTATTCGAGGCTTTTGGAAGTGCTGGGCCACAACAATCAGTTTGAAAGCCTGCTGCAAGTACCGGTAATTAAGGAACGTGTGGCTTATCTTTCGGAAGCCTTATCCACCGCAGGTTCCAGCGATAAAAAAGAATATGCTTCCGCACTTATTTTATTCAGCATTTTGATTGAAAACGTAAGCTTGTTCAGTCAGTTTGCCGTAATACTTGCATTTACACGTTTTAAAGGACTGATGAAAAATGTAAGCAACATTATCGCATGGACTTCGGTGGACGAACAGGTTCATGCCAATGCAGGTATTTTCCTTATCAATAAACTGAGAGAGGAGTATCCCGATATTTTTTCCGCTTCCACTATTGAGCACGTACAGGCTATTGTAAAAAAATCTATCGACACGGAAGCCAATATTCTCGACTGGATTTTCAGTGAAGGCGAAATTGAAATTATCAACAAAAAAGATTTGACCAACTTTATGAAAAAGCGTGCGGATGAAAGTTTGGTACAAATAGGTATTCCTGCGGTTTTCAATGTTACCGCCGAAGAAATCAGTCCGATGCTTTGGTTTGAAGAAGAAGTTTTTTCCAATACACTTGACGATTTTTTTGCAAAGCGCCCGGTAGAATATACCAAGTTTGACAAAAGTATTTCGGCACACGACCTATTTTAATTTATAACAATCATATTTAAAAATACAATTATCATGAGTAACTTATTTGAAACCATATTACCCGAAGCGGAATCTTCCGCCGTTGCAAGCGACAGCTACGAAAAGCTGTGGTGGAAAAACGAAGAAAGCGAACGCATCCTGAACAGTGGTTATCTGCTGAAAGGCGAAACCGTAGAAGGAGCCATAGAACGTATTTGTGCTGCCGCAGCGCAACGCCTGTATAAACCTGAACTAAAAGATGCTTTTAAAGAAATAGTGGAACGCGGCTGGATGAGCCTAAGCTCGCCGATATGGGCAAATATGGGAACGGAAAGAGGCTTGCCTATTTCCTGCTTCAACGTGCATATTCCCGATAATATCGAAGGCATTACGCACAAGCTTGGAGAAGTAATTATGCAAACCAAATTAGGCGGTGGTACTTCTGCCTATTTCGGTGCGTTGCGCGAAAGAGGAAGTTCTATCACGGACAACGGAAAAAGCACGGGAGCCGTGAGTTTCATGCGTCTTTTCGATACGGCTATGGATACTATTTCGCAAGGCGGCGTACGCCGCGGCGCGTTTGCCGCTTACATGGACATTGACCACGGCGACATCGAAGAATTTCTTTCTATAAAAGATATTGGTCATCCTATACAAAACCTGTTTTACGGCGTATGTATTCCCGATTACTGGATGCAGGATATGATTGACGGCGATATGAAGAAAAGGGAAATTTGGGCTAAAGTATTGGAAAGCCGCCAGCAGAAAGGATTGCCTTATCTTTTCTTTTCGGACAATGTGAACAGAAACAGACCGCAGGTATATAAGGATGCGGACCTTACCATACACGCAAGCAACCTGTGTTCCGAAATCATGCTTCCGTCAACGGAAGATGAATCATTTATTTGTTGCCTTGCATCCATGAATATTGAACTTTATGACGAGTGGAAAGATACCGATGCCGTTAAGCTCGCCATATTTTTCTTAGATGCCGTGTTGCAGGAATTTATTGCAAAATCGGAAGGCAACTTTTATCTTGAAGCGGCGCATCGTTTTGCCAAAAGACATCGTGCATTAGGCTTAGGAGCGTTGGGCTGGCATTCATATTTGCAGAAAAATATGATTCCTTTTGAAGGATTAAGGGCAAAGCAATTGACTACATCCATATTCAAAGACATTAATGAAAAAGCGCTAAAAGCAAGCCGTGACCTTGCGTGGATTTACGGCGAGCCGGAATTGCTCAAAGGATACGGAAGACGCAATACTACGCTTTTGGCAATTGCGCCTACAACATCTTCTTCCGCGATATTGGGACAAACATCTCCGGGTATAGAGCCTTTCAGCAGTAATTATTATAAAGTAGGATTGTCCAAAGGCAATTTCATGCGCAAAAACAAATACCTCAAAAAATTGCTGGAAGAAAAAGGTATTGATAATGAAGATACATGGAGAAGCATTATGCTCAATCACGGCAGCGTGCAACATTTAAACGAACTTACACCTGAAGAAAAAGAAGTTTTTAAAACGTTTAAAGAAATAAGCCAGTTGGAGATAATTCAGCAGGCGGCTATTCGCCAGCAATATATCGACCAATCGCAAAGCTTAAACGTGAATATTCCGGCGAACCTTCCTATCAAAGAAGTAAACAAGCTTTTTATCGAAGCATGGAAACTTGGAATTAAAACGCTTTACTATCAGCGCAGCCAAAGCGTTTCCAAAGAAATGGTTACGAATCTGGTAAGCTGTAAAAGTTGCGAAGCGTAGTTGTTTCGCAAACTTTAAAGAAAAAACAGAGCAGGATTTGAACTATTCAAATCCTGCTCTGTTTTTTCTGACAGAAAAAAAATTCCGCATTGCGTAAATATCTTTTCCGCATCTCGAAACTCTTTTCTTTTGATGCTGCGCACCTTTGTACTGAAACAGAAAATTATGTGCGACATACAAACAATGTTTTTCGATAAAGACGGTTACGTGGTCTTTTGCAGACATTGCAAATGCTATCAGGTGGGTTACGGTACAATGTTGTTAAACCTGTCTTCCTACGATTTTAAAATGCTGATGAACGTTTTAAAGAATGAATGCGATATAGACGATTTGTCCGTAGAAGAAAACGCTAAAACCATTGTTATTCCTACGTCTTCACAGGAAACCTATATGATATTCACTAAAAAAGAAGCCTCGCGATTGCTTGCTATTTTAGAAGAGGCGGACAATGAAGTGAAAACGGAACAGTTGCTCAGCCTGTTCCAATAATATTAAGTCCGGGCAAATAATCCGCAACGTTTTAAACCTTTCGGCAAAATGATTACAGCGGATTATTTGTTCCGGCACAAATTAGTTAGAAAAATAAAAGAGAGATACTCTGAATAAAGTATCTCTCTTTAAATATATCTAAATGCTGTAAATTATCCCACTAATGCCTGATATGCAGCAGCATCCATTAAGCCGTCGATATCTGCGGGATTGGCAAGTGCTAACTTTATCATCCAGCCTTTTTCGTAGGGGTCTGTATTAACCAGTTCCGGCTGATTTTCCAAATCGGGATTTATTTCCAGTATTTTGCCCGCAACGGGAAGAAATAAATCGCTTACCGTTTTTACAGCTTCAACAGTTCCGAAAACTTCTTCGGCTTGCAGGTCGTTGCCGATGGTGTTGATGTCCACATAAACAATGTCGCCCAGTTCGCTTTGTGCAAATTCGGTAATGCCTACAAGCGCTGTATTGCCGTCAATAACTTTAATCCATTCGTGGTCTTTTGTGTACTTTAATTCTGCAGGAAATGCCATAAAATATTTTTTAAGTGCTGCAAACCTACAAGATTTTTTGAAATAAAAATGAAGCAAAAAATTAAAGCGCTAAAAAATATTTAGATGGTTTTTAATGGACCTTGTTTCGGAATGAGGAAGCGAAGCAACTTTGCTCCGATAAAGTTAGATTTCGTTCCAACATAAAAAATATATGAACAACATACGCTATGCTATAAAATGGCAGAGTGTAGGGCATTAGAATATTTGCATCCAAAATATTTGTAACTTTGCACACATTTTATCAATATATTACACGGATTTTCTTTTATGGCTAATAAATATAAAGAATTTTCATCACTCAATTTGCCGGACATCGAGAAAGAAATGCTGGAAGTATGGCAGTCCGGGCAGGCATTTGAAAAAAGCATTTCGCTACGCGAAGGCGCTAAAACTTTCGTTTTTTACGAAGGTCCGCCAAGTGCAAACGGAATGCCCGGCATTCATCATGTGATTTCCCGCACTATTAAGGATATGATTTGCCGTTACAAAACCATGAAAGGTTTTCAGGTGCAGCGCAAAGGTGGTTGGGACACGCATGGTTTGCCTGTGGAATTGGGTGTGGAGAAAGAATTGGGCATTACCAAAGAAGACATCGGCACGGGTAAAAAAGATAAATCCGGCAACGAAGTTACCGTTGAATATTACAACCAAAAATGCCGCGAAGCGGTGTTGCGCTATAAAGACAAATGGGATTTGCTCACGACCAAAATGGGTTATTGGGTGGATTTGAAAAATCCGTACATCACATTTGAAAACAATTATATCGAGTCGCTTTGGTGGCTGCTGAAAAAGTTGTACGACAAAGGTTTGCTGTATGAAAGCATCAGCATACAACCTTATTCGCCTGCAGCAGGAACAGGTTTGAGTTCGCACGAACTGAACCAACCGGGCACATACAAAGACGTAAAAGATACGAGTGCGACCGTTGTTTTCAACGTTGTCAAAAACGAAAAATCACAATTTCTTTTTGATAAAACGAACGGCGAAGAACTTGGTCTCATGGCTTGGACTACCACGCCCTGGACGTTGCCTTCCAATCTCGGTTTGACGGTAGGCGCAGGTATTGATTATCTTTTAGTTCAGACCAAAAACCCTTACACGGAAATTGACCAGAATGTTGTCATTGCCAAAGCATTGTTCCATAAATATTTTGAAAATCCGTTGAATCTTTCTCTCGAAGAAGGCGATGCGGAAATATTTGAAAACAGCGACGGCAAGAAAAAACATTTCGGCTGGAAAATATTAAAGACTTTCAAAGGCAAAGATCTTGAAGGCGTTTCCTATCATCAACTGATGCCTTACGAAGCAAATCAAACCGATAATCCGAATGCATTCAAAGTATTGCTCGGCGATTTCGTTACAACAGAAGACGGAACGGGCATTGTACATACTGCGCCTGCGTTTGGCGCGGACGACTATAAAGTCGGGCAGAAATCCGGCATCGGCATATTGGTAATGGTGGACAAAGAAGGCAAATTCATCGACGGACTTGGCGAGTTCAGCGGACGATATGTAAAAAACTACAAGGACGATCCGAATTACGAAGATGTGAACGTGGATATTTGTGTAAAACTGAAGAAAGAAAACAAAGCTTTCAAAGTTGAAAAATACGAACACAGCTATCCGCATTGCTGGCGCACCGACAAACCGATTTTGTATTATCCGTTGGATGCATGGTTTATTAAAACCACCGCGTTGAAAGACAGAATGGTTGAATTAAATAAAACCATTAACTGGAAACCAAAATCGACTGGCGAAGGACGTTTCGGCAACTGGCTGGAAAATATGGTGGACTGGAATTTGTCGCGTTCTCGTTTTTGGGGAACGCCGTTGCCCGTGTGGCGTACTGAAGATAAAAGTGAAGAAATCTGCATCGGCAGCGTGGAAGAATTAGAAAAAGAATTACAGAAATCTTTTAATGCAGGTGTTTCGCAAGTCCCTCCTTCGGAGGGATTTAGGGAGGCTTTGGATTTACATAAACCTTACGTGGACGATATTACATTAGTTTCTCCTTCGGGAAAACCGATGAAGCGCGTTTCCGAGTTGGTAGATGTTTGGTTCGATAGCGGCGCGATGCCTTTTGCACAATGGCATTTTCCGTTTGAAAATAAAGAAGTTTTTGCAGATAACTATCCTGCGGATTTTATATGCGAAGGCGTTGACCAAACACGCGGCTGGTTCTATACGTTACACGCCATCAGTTCACTCGTCAAAGAAGATGTTATTGATGAATTGAAAAATGCAAATCTTCCGACAGAAAATGTGGACGGTCGCGCATACAAAACCGTTGTTTCAAACGGATTGGTGTTGGACAAATACGGCAACAAAATGTCCAAACGTTTGGGCAATACCATTGACCCTTTCGACACAATTGATACTTACAGCGCGGATGCTACACGTTGGTATCTGATGACCAACGCATCGCCTTGGGACAATCTGAAATTTGACCTCGACGGCATCAAGGAAGTACAGCGTAAATTCTTCGGAACATTATACAACACTTATCAGTTTTTCGCGTTATATGCCAATGTTGACGGATTTTCGTTTTCCGAAGCATATACTCCTGTAAATGAACGTCCTGAAATCGACCGTTGGATTTTATCATCGTTGCATTCTTTAATTAAAAATGTAACAGAGAATTTAGATAATTACGAACCCACTTTGGCGTTCCGTGCGGTGGAAGAATTTTTGGATGAGCATTTGAGCAACTGGTACGTTCGTTTGTGTCGCCGTCGTTTTTGGAAAGGCGAATATGAAGCGGATAAAATTGCGGCATATCAAACGCTTTATGAATGTCTGGAAACTTTGACAAAATTAATAGCACCGCTTTCGCCGTTTTTCAGCGATGAAATTTTCAGAAATCTGAACGCAGTTGCAAAACGATTTGAAGTAGAAAGTGTGCATCATTCCGATTTTCCTATGGCTGATGAATCGCTGATTGATTTGTCATTGGAAGAAAGAATGCAATTAGCACAAGACACATCTTCTTTGATTCTTTCATTAAGAAAAAAAGAAAATATCATCGTTCGCCAGCCTTTGCAAAAAGTGTTGATTCCCGTGCTGAATCCCGAAATGCAGGCTCAATTTGAAAAAGTGGAAGATTTAATCAAATCCGAAACGAATATCAAAGAAGTGGAATATATAACCGACGCACACGGCATCATTCATAAAAAAATAAAAGCCGATTTTAAAGCGCTCGGAAAACGTTTAGGCGGAAAAATGAAAAAAGCCGCCGAGCTTATCAATAATTTTTCGCAGGACGATATTGCAGCATTGGAAAAAGACGGTTTTTTCAAAATAGATATTGACGAAGAAATTATCGAAATCACGCCTGCGGATGTAATTATTACGGCGGAAGATGTGCCGGGTTGGAGCGTCGCAGGCAAGGGAAATTTGACAGTCGCGCTCGACATTACCATTTCCGAAGAGCTCAAACAGGAAGGAATCGCGCGAATGTTTGTAAATCGTGTACAAAATATCAGAAAAGAATATAAATTTGAACTCACAGACCGTATCTTTGTTAAAGTAGCGGAAAATGAAAAAGTGCGTGCAGCGATTGAAAAATTCAGTAATTACATTTGTTCTGAAGTTTTGGCAGACGAATTGCAATTCGTTCCCAATTTACAAGATGGAACAGAGATTGATATAGACGACACAACACTCAAAGTTAGTGTCAGCAAAAACAGTTAAGTCTATGGCTACAAAAAAGAAGATTGCCACTAAGAAGCCGGTAAAGACTGTCAAAAAAGCAGTTAAACCCGCACCTAAGAAAGCAGCTAAGCCGGTTGCGAAAAAAGCCGTTGTTACGAAAAAACCGGCTCCGGCAAAAAAAATTGCGCCTGCTAAAAAAGCGGTTGTGAAAAAAGCCGTTTCCGTTAAAAAGGTAGCTGCTAAAAAAGTTGCGCCTGTGCAAAAGAAAGCGGTAGTTGCAAAAAAGCAGGTTGCAAAAAAGCAGGTTGCGAAAAAAACGATTGTAAAAAAATCGATTCCCCTTAAAAAGGAAGCGGTAAAAAAAGTTGTTGCTCCTGCAAAAAAGCCGGTTGCGGTACCCAAAGCAAAAGCCATAGTAGAAAAGAAAAAAGAAACAAAATCCGTAAAAAAAGAAAACATTTCATCTGTGGCAATAAAAAAACCAGAAAAGAAAAAAGAAGTTCCTTTTAAAGAAGTAAAAGTGCCTAAAACAAGTGTAAAAACGAGCAAGCCTTATTCTCCGGGTTATCAGCCGTTGGAAGAGCGCTCGGTAAGTGGCAGCGATAATGGACCGGTATTGCGCTACTCTGATGCAGAACTGGAGGAATTCAGAGCTTTAATCAATAAAAAGTTGGAAGACGCTTCACGAGAGGTCGCTTATTTGCAAGGTATTATTACCCGCAAAGACGATATGGGTAGTGATGTGGAAGGTCGTTATATGACAATGGAAGACGGTACTGTAAGCATGGAACGCGAACAAATGAGCCAGATGATGAGCCGCCAGATTTCTTTCATCGACAACCTGAAAAAAGCATTGATGCGCATCGAAAATAAAACGTATGGCATTTGCCGCGTTACAGGGAAATTGATTGACAAAGCCCGCTTGCGTGCCGTACCTCATGCGACACTCAGTCTGGAAGCAAAGTTGGGGCTGGTACAATCCAAAGAGTAAAAAATTCAATTATCTTTTTAACCCCAAAAGCAGTTGAATTATTTTTCGGCTGCTTTTTTTAGCAAAAATTTTATGCAAGAATTAGTAAATAAGTTAGTAGAACAAGCAAATCTTTCGCCTGAACAGGCAGAAAAGTCCGTTGAAGTAGTTATCGATTTTGTAAAAGAAAAATTCCCGATGCTTAGCGGGGCTGTTGACCAGATTTTTGGCAAGAAAGAATAATTGTCAAAAACATAACGCTTGCTTTACACCAAGTAACTTAAAAATTAACTTAGTTTGTTACCGGAAGTTATGTCGAAAGGAAAGAAAAAAGAAAAAGAGCCTGTAATATTAATCGTGAATGACGATGGCATTTTGGCGCCGGGCATTCGCGCATTGGTAGAGGCGGTGCGTGGACTGGGAAAAATTGTGGTAGTAGCACCGGACAAAGCCCAAAGTGGTATGGGACACGCTATTACCATCGGACAGCCGTTGCGCTTGACAAAAGTGGACGTTTTTGACGGTATTGAAAGTTACCAATGTTCCGGTACACCTGTTGATTGTGTGAAACTCGCGGCGGATAAAGTGCTGCATAAAAAACCGGAGATTTGTTTAAGTGGAATTAATCATGGAGCCAATCATTCTATCAATGTGATTTATTCCGGTACTATGTCAGCGGCGCTGGAAGCGAGTATTGAAGGCATTCCGAGTATCGGGTTTAGTTTGCTCGACCATAGTGTGGAAGCCGATTTTTCCGCAGCTAAATATTATGTACGTCTTTTGGTCAATGAATTGCTGGGTAAAAAATTGGATAAGCATTTTTGTTTGAATGTCAATATTCCCGCCATTCCGCTTGAATTAATCAAAGGTGTAAAAGTATGCAGGCAAGCTTATGCCAAGCATCAGGAAGATTTTGAAGAACGCATCGACCCGGCAGGAAAAAATTATTATTGGCTCGCGGGAGAATTTGTTAGCTTTGATAAGAAAAAAGATACGGACGTGTGGGCGCTGGAAAATAATTATGTAAGCGTGGTGCCTGTACAGTTCGACCTGACTAATTACAAATTAAAAACTGAGCTGGATAAAAAACTTCATTTCGATATTCGCAAAAGATAATCTGAAAACGGGCGTACTGTTGGGATTGGTTGCACCGGTTATCGGCGTGTTGTTATTTTATTATGTCAAGTTTTTTCCTACTTTTTCTTTTTCCGAATATTTTCATGCACTATTTGACAATAAATCGCTGCTGACGGCAGTTTCCAGCATTTCGCTGATGTTGAATGTAGTGCTTTTTACTATTTACATCAATCGTAAAATCGATAAAACGGCAAGAGGAATTTTCCTCATTACCTGTATTTATATTCTTGCAGTAATTATCTATAAATTATAGCTTTTTAAATGGCTTTGTTGGGCAAAACAATTTGCCTACGAATCACACCCGGTTTTTACGCCAACTTCTTTTACAACCAATTTCATTTACCTTTGCCCAATGGCAGCATTGCAATTTTCTCTCCGCTCAAAAGACAATCATACAAAAGCCCGCGCAGGAAAAATTACCACAGACCACGGCGAAATTCTTACACCTATTTTTATGCCCGTAGGCACCGTAGGCAGTGTGAAAGCTGTAAACCAGCAACAGCTGAAAAGTATTGTAGCTGCGCAAATTATTCTTGGCAACACGTATCATTTATACCTGCGTCCCGGAACGGACGTTTTGGAACAAGCCGGCGGTTTGCATAAGTTCAATGGTTGGGACAAGCCGATTCTTACGGATAGCGGTGGTTATCAAGTTTTTTCTCTTTCAGGAACAAGAAAAATTAAAGAAGAAGGCGTGATTTTTCAATCGCACATCGATGGCAGCCGACATTTATTTTCTCCCGAAAAAGTAATGGATATTGAGCGCAGCATCGGTGCAGATATTATTATGGCTTTTGATGAGTGTCCGCCTGCAGGTTGCGAATATATTTATGCGAAAAAAAGCATGGAACTTACGCATCGCTGGCTCGACAGATGCGTTGCACGAGTAAACGAAACCGAAGGCAAATACGGTTATACGCAGAACCTTTTCCCGATTGTTCAGGGCAATACGTTTAAAGATTTGCGCACGGCTTCGGCGGAATATATTGCTTCTAAAAATGCTGTGGGCAATGCTATCGGCGGTTTGAGCGTAGGAGAGCCGGAAGATGTAATGTATGAGTTTACAGCGCTTTGCTGCGATATTTTGCCGCAGGCTAAACCGCGTTATTTAATGGGTGTGGGCACACCATGGAATATTCTCGAAGGTATTTCACTCGGCGTGGATATGTTTGATTGTGTGATGCCTACGCGCAATGGTCGCAACGGAATGTTGTTTACATCGCAAGGCGTTATCAATATTAAAAATAAAAAATGGGCAACCGATTTTTCGCCGATTGATGATGGTTTTGTATGCGAAACGAGCAATTATTATTCAAAAGCATATCTCCGCCATTTATTTGTAAGTCAGGAATTGTTGGGTTTACAGTTGGCGAGCATACATAATCTTGCTTTTTATTTATGGTTGGTAGGCGAAGCAAGAAAACATATACTTGAAGGCGATTTTGCAAGCTGGAAAAATGAAATGGTTGTACGATTAAAGCAGCGTTTGTAACAAATTATTTTTACAAAAAGGCAGCGAAAATATTGCGCAGACTGCAAAGCATTACCAGAATGCCCACACAAATAAACATGGTTTTTAAAGGAAATTTTCCCGATAGTTTTGCGGCAATAGGTGCAGCAATCATTCCGCCGAAAATCAATCCCGCAATTATCTGAAAGTGCATTTGATGAAATACGATAATGAATGTTGCGGTGCTTGCAATAGAAGTAAAGAATTTTGTAAAGGTAGATGAACCGATAGTGTATAACGGGTCGCGCCCACCGGAGATTAAAGTGCTTGTAACAAGCGGTCCCCAGCCGCCGCCAAACGCATCCAAAAAACCGCCGACGAATGCAACAGGACGGACGTTGATTAATTTTCTCTGCCGTTGCATCCGTAAATTTTTAAATGCTTTTTTCAGGATTTTAAACCCTAAATAAAAAGTATAAGCTGCAACAAGAGGCTTTGAATACGCACCGAAAGTCTTGCCCAATGTGCCGATAAATATTGCGCCAAGCACCGCGCCTACTGCACCCGGGATAACCAATGCTACCCACAATCTTTTATTGACGTGTTTATATTTATAGTGGCTGATGCCTGCCGTACCTACGGAAAACATTTCTGCCATGTGAACGCTGCTGCTGATACCCGCAATCTGAATACCGGAAATACTTGATAACAAAGTGGTAGATAATACGCCGTAACCCATACCCATGGCGCCATCGACTAACTGTGCAAGAAAGCCTGCCGCGAACATCCAAAAGAAATTTGTATCTAAACTGTTTGACAGATAATGAAAGCTATTATCAATCCAATGAACAGGTAAAACAAAACCGAATAACCAATAGCCGAACAACATAATTGCTAAAACTGACATTGCATATAAACCGGCTTTCTTCCAAAACGAAACCCGTAACACAAGCGGCTTTTGAACGGTTTCTTTTTCTTTCGGTTTGATTAAAATTTGCGTAACCTCATTCAGCTTTTCCACTTTGGAATGAAAATCTCCGTTCAGGCTTTTTCTTAATTGCTGAAGATTGTCCAAAGAAGTTTCCAACTCTTCGGGCAACGATTGATTAATAATTTCTTTTAACCGCTTCGCGACGGTCGGCGATTTTCCATTGGTAGAAATAGCAACTTTAATGCTGCCTTTTGAAGCAATCGAGCCTAAATAAAAATCGCACAGAGCTGGCTTGTCGGCAACGTTTACTAAAATATTTTTTTGTTGCGCATCTGCTTTTATTTGTTGCGCTAAAGCAATATTATTTACGGCAATAATTGCAATATCACAATTGTTCAAATCACTGTTGTCATAAGGCTTTTCAACGATTTGGATATTTTCTTTATTGCTGAATAATTGCTTAAAATCTTCATTTACCTTTTTTGCGACAACAGTAACTTTCGTTTCCGGCGCGTTGGACAAAACGGCTGAAAGCTTCTCCACGCCTACATTTCCGGCGCCAATCAACAGTAAATGCAATTGCTCCAATTTTAAGAAAATGGGGAACAACGGATTTGTTGTTGGTTGAACGATATGTTTAGTTGTTGTGTTAGACACGCATTTATAATTATTCATTCTTAATTAACAATGCCTTTTCTTACCACAAAATCCCCGAAACTTTCTTGCGCATTTTTCTGCGAAGCATAGCTTCCAAGCAAATTATCCAACTCACTTAAAATGCTTTCTTCGTCCAAACTCTCTTTATAAATTTTGTTCAGTCTTTCGCCGATGCTGTCTGCGCCAAGCATCAAATTATAATGCCCGGAAGCCGTGCCTACAAAACCTATTTCCGCAGCGTAAGGTCGCGCGCAACCATTTGGACAACCCGTCATGCGAATAGAAATATTTTGATTGTTTAATTGATGTTTGTTGATAAGTGTATCAACTTTATCAATCAACGAAGGCAAATATCTTTGACCTTCCGCAAGTGCCAGCGGACAAGTGTTTAACGCGACACAAGCAATGGATTCTTTGCGAATTAAAGATGCGTTTTCCGTTGCTTTAACAACGCCGTATTTTGTCAAAATCTCATCAACCCAAGCCTTATCTTTTCCTTCAACATCGCTTATGATAATGTTTTGATTTGCCGTAAAACGGAAGTTGGCTTTACGCGCTTCGGCTATTTCCAAAAACGCTTGTTTGAAAGAAACATTGTCGCCGTCATATACTCTTCCTGTTTCCACAAAAGCGGTGTAATACCATTTATTTTCATGATTTTTTGCCCAGCCGAAATCGTCAATTCTGTGTGTAAATTTATAAGGCTTTGCAGGCTGAAACGTAATGCCCGTACGCTTTTCCACTTCTGCTTTAAACACATTCAAACCCAATCTATCAACTGTATATTTCAATCGCGACAACTTTCTGTCTTCACGATTTCCGAAGTCACGCTGCGTTGTGGCAATTTCATAAACCACTTTATCCAAATCTTTTTTATCGATATAACCAAGCATAGATGCCAGGCGCGGATAAGTCGCGCTGTTACCGTGCGTTGTTCCCATGCCGCCGCCTGCAGCAACATTGTAACCGATTAATTTTTTATTCTTGACAATCGCAATCAACGCAACATCATTTGTAAAAACATCCACATCATTATAAGGTGGAATTGCTAACGCAATTTTGAATTTGCGCGGCAAATAACTGTCGTGATACAAAGGGTCTTCTTCTACTTTTTCCGAAATCTTTTCTTCGCCTACGAAAATTTCGTAATACGCTCGTGTCTTGGGTTTCAGCAGTGCACTCAACTTGTCCGCCGCTTCAAAAACTTCCTGATGAACAGGCGATGCCTTCGGATGTGCGGTTGCCAAAACATTTCTGTTTACATCGCCGCAAGCCGCGATAGAATCGAGTTTCATCAAATTAAATTCCTTGTGCGTAGGCTTTGTATTTTGCTTTAAAATGCCGTGCAGTTGCACCGTTTGGCGTGTCGTAATTTTAATAATGCCTGTCGAATATTTTCCCGCAATATGATGCAGGCTTTCCCATTGTTCCGCCGTGAGAAAACCGCCGGGCAACCGCAATCGTAACATGAAAGACCACAAACGGTCGAGCTTTTTCTCGGCGCGTTGTTCGCGCCTGTCACGGTCGTCTTGCAAATACATTCCATGAAATTTTACAAGCGCCTGGTCGTCTTCACGTATTGCGCCTGTATATTCATCATTCAGGCTTTCGACCAAAGTGCCGCGTAAACCTTTGCTGTTCTTTTTTATTTTTTCTAATGGAGATTCATTGCTCATTACTGTTGTCCGTTATCAGTTATTTGTTATCCGTTTTTATAATCCGGTAAATCTTTAAATCCTTTAAATCATGGTTCAGACTAATACACATCTTTCAACAATCGTCCCTCTTCTTTCAATTGTTCAAAATAGGTCTCAGCCTGCGATTCATCAATGTTTTTTTGCTGCGCAATAATTTCAATCAATGCTTTTTCAACGTCCACACTCATCGGTTCTTTTGCGCCGCAGATGTAGATGTACGCACCGTTTTCGAGCCAGTCAAAAACATCCGCCGAATGCTGTAGTAATTTGTGCTGCACATAAATTTTATGTTCCTGGTCGCGCGAAAAAGCGGCATTAAATCTCGTGAGCAAACCTGTTTCAATGAATGATTGAATTTCGGTTTGATACAGGAAATCGCTTGTGAAATGTTGGTCGCCGAAGAAGAGCCAGTTTCTTCCCGAAGCGCCCTGTGCATCGCGCTCAAAGAGGAACGAACGGAACGGCGCAATGCCTGTGCCGGGACCAATCATAATCACATCTTTATGCTCCGCAGGAAGACGGAAAATTTTATTCGGATGAATGTAAAAATTGATTTTTGTTTCCGTATCTAACTGCGAAAGATAACCCGAACACAAACCAACTTCTTCCTTATCGTTCACAATAAACTTATCTCTTGCAACCGTGATATGAACTTCGCCAGAATGTGCCTCCGGAGATGAAGAAATCGAATACAAGCGCGGCGCAATGGGTTCCAAAATTTGCAATACCTGTATAAATTCATCTTCGTTTTTAACGGGATAAATTTTCAATAAATCAGTAAGATTAATTCTCGTTTCGGGGATGTCCTGCTGAACGATTGAAGCATATTTTTTTACCACTCTTTCGTGCAGATAAATGATTTGCAGTTTCTTTGTCAAAAGTTCTGAAACGCTGTATTCATCATCTTTCCAGGCGATTTTAGTATCTGCATCAACGTTGGTTAAATGCAAAATTTCTTTCACAACAGCCTTCGGATTTTCGGGAACAATTCCCAAAGCATCGCCGGAATTATACGCAGCATCTTCCGCCGAAATTTCTATATGATATGTTTCTTTATTGGAATCAATATCATTCAAATTGATGTTGGTAACAATTGTTCCTTCATATATTTTCTTTCCTGTCGATTTCGCGGAAGCCTTTTGTGGCGTTGGTTTCGCGTCGTTGTTATTTAAAAGCGAAATAGTTTTTTCAAACCATTCATTTGCCGCATCTTCATAATCGGTGTCGCATTTTTGTAAATCGATAATGCGTTTTGCGCCGCGCAAAGCCAACTGTTCATCCACATCTTCACCAGCTTTGCAAAACAAAGGATATGATGTATCGCCTAAGCCAAGCACGCCGTATTTCAGCTTGTTCAACTGCAAGTCATTTTCGTGAATCGCATTATAAAATTTCGCTGCGGAAACAGGCGGTTCGCCATCGCCTTGCGTACTGATGACAACCAATAAATATTCCTCTTTCGGTAAATCGGAAATGCGATATTGGTCTGCCGAAACGAGCTTTGTTTTAATGCCTATTTTTTTAGTTGTTGAAGCAAATTTTGTGGCAACAGATTTTGCATTTCCTGTTTCGGTTGCATACAAAATCGTGAGCTTGTCAATCTTGGTTGTAACGGACACATTATTCTCTACAATGCCCGAAACATCAGGGTTTGAAGCATTTAGCAAGCCCGTTATAAATCCGTTCATCCAGATTAATTCTTCTCGTGAAGCGGACTTAATCAAATCATTAAAAATTTCTTTTTTCGTTTCGTATAACATTGCAAAAACTTTATGCGCTTAATTTGTTTTCGTTGATAACTTCGATGTGTTTTCTTGTCGCAGGACGGAAATAATTTTCATCAACCTTGCTGTTTTCTTTCCAGGAAAATTCTTCGTGCAGGTTCACAACTTTGCCCACGATAATTAAAGACGGAGAAACAAAATCATGTTCGGGCTTACTCCTTTTTAATTCATCAAAATCATGCACAAACACTTTTTGATACGTCGTTGTTGCTTGCTGCACAATCGCAATTTTTTTATTGTTGGAAATATTGTGCTGAATAAATTGTTCCGCTAAATCATACCAATTTTCGCCGGACATATAAAATACCAAAGTATCTTCCGTAGTTGCCAGTTCGTTCCAATAATTCTCAGAAAATTTATTGTGCGAATAAGTTACGAAACGCACGCTGCGCGCGTGATTGCGCGCCGTCAACGGAATGCCTGAATACGCCGAAGCGCCCGATGCCGCCGTGATTCCGGGAATAATTTCGTAATGAATTTCATGCTCTACAAGCGTGTATAATTCGTCCAAAACATTGGAAAAAAAGGCAACATCGCCGCCCTTCAAACGAACCACCAATTTGCCTTGAGATGCTTCATCTATCAGCATCTGGTTGATTTCTTTTTGTGAAACGGATTGCGCATTGTTACAGCCTTCTTTGCCCACGAAAATAATTTTTGCCAACGGCGATACGTGTTCATGCAAGATTTCTTCGCTTACCAATCGGTCAGTCAAAACCACATCGGCGCGTTGCAGCGCACGCGCGGCTTTCAGCGTGATCAGTTCCGCGTCGCCGGGTCCTGCGCCCGCAATAATTACTTTCCCTTGAGCAATTTTTTTCACTTATTAAAATCTATGTTTTGTATTGAGATTGCTTCGTTGCGCTCGCAATGACGCGAAGAAAAACTTTCAATTTTCAATTCTTCATTTTCAATTTTATTGCAACATCGCTGCGGCAACTGTTACCAGACTCGTTTGGTCAATCAATATCGCTCCGCCGTTTTCTCTTAAAGAATTATATGCGTCGTAAGCTAACGGCGACGCGGTTTTCAGCTTTACTTCAACTACTTCGTTCAACGATGCGCTGCTGATTTCATATTCTTTTTTCAGCTCGTTTACATCAAGCTTGTACTTGATTTCTTTGACGATTGCAGGAACGACTTTACTGTTGTGCTGCAAAAAATATTTACTTCCGATGGTCAAAGGTTTTTCGTCCATCCAACAAATAATTGCATCAATATCCTGCGATACTTTTAAGTTGTCATCGGTTTTCACAATGCTGTCTCCACGACTGATGTCCACATCTTCTTCGAGATGCAGTACCACACTTTGCGGAGCATAAGCTTCATCCACTTCTTTGTTGTTAAGTTCAATTGCTTTAATAATCGCTTCTGCACCTGACGGAAACACTTTTACTTTATCGCCTTTTTTATAAACGCCGCTTTGAATTTTTCCCGCATAGCCGCGATAATCGTGGAGTTCATCGATTTGCGGACGAATCACATACTGAACAGGAAAGCGCGCATTGACCAAATTATGATTTCCTTTTACTTCCACTTCTTCCAGATATTCGAGCAAAGGGCTGCCTTTGTACCAATCAATTTTTTCGGAAACATCTACAATATTATCGCCGTCCAACGCGCTGATAGGAACATATACAACATCGTTTAAATTCAATGCCTGCGCCACTTTCGCGTAATCTTCCACAATGTTGTTATACACTTCTTCTGAATAATTGACCAAGTCCATTTTATTAATCGCGACTACAACGTGCGGAATATTCAGCAACGATGCAATCAAGGAATGCCTGCGTGTTTGTTCCACAACACCGTTGCGCGCATCTACCAAAATGATGATGAGGTCTGCGTTTGACGCGCCCGTAACCATGTTGCGTGTGTACTGAATATGACCCGGCGCATCGGCAATGATGAATTTTCTTTTAGGCGTGGAAAAATATTTATACGCCACATCAATCGTGATGCCTTGTTCGCGTTCGGCGCGCAAACCGTCGGTAAGCAAAGCCAAATCAACCGTTCCGTTGTTCTTTGCTTTGCTGCTGCGTTCGATAGCTTCGAGCTGGTCAATCAATATATTTTTACTGTCGTAGAGCAAACGCCCGATAAGTGTGCTTTTGCCATCATCAACACTGCCTGCCGTTAAGAATCTTAATAAGTCCATATTTTCTAATTGAGAATTAATAATTAGTAATTAATAATTATTGCCTCCGTTTAAAATGATATTGTATAAATGAAATCCTTGAATACTGAACTATTCTTAATTTTTAATTATTCATTACTAATTAAAAATACCCGTTCCTTTTTCTGTCTTCCATTGCTGCTTCGGAAACCCTGTCATCGATGCGGGTTTCGCCGCGCTCGCTTGTTTTCGATGTGATGATTTCGCTGATGATGTCATCCACGGAATACGCTTCAGACGCAACGGCTGCGGTACAAGTCATATCGCCGACCGTGCGGTAACGAACTTTTCTTGTAGCGATTGTATCCGTTTCATCAATCTGAATAAAAGGCGAAATTGCGATTAACTGATTCTGATATTCCAGCACTTCTCTTTCGTGCGAGAAATACACCGAAGGCAATTCGATATTTTCTCTTCTGATATAATTCCAAACATCCAACTCTGTCCAATTACTGATGGGAAATACGCGCACATTTTCGCCTTTATGAATTTTTCCGTTATAGATATTCCACAGTTCGGGACGTTGCAGTTTCGGGTCCCATTGACCAAACTCATCGCGCACGGAAAAAATCCTTTCTTTGGCTCTTGCTTTTTCTTCGTCGCGCCGTGCGCCGCCAATACAAGCGTCGAATTGAAACTCTTCAATCGTATCGAGTAAAGTGAAAGTCTGTAACTGATTACGGCTTGCAAATTTTCCTTTCGGTTCGGTTAAATGTTTCGCTTTAATGGTATCTTCTACATTGCGCACAATTAATTTTTCGCCGAGTTTTTCTGCCAGTTCATCGCGGAATTGCAAGGCTTCGGGAAAATTATGCCCTGTATCGATGTGTACCAAAGGAAAAGGAAACTTGCCCGGACGAAAAGCTTTCAATGCCAAATGCACCAATGTAATGGAATCTTTGCCGCCGCTGAACAACAATGCCGGACGTTCAAATTGTCCCGCCACTTCACGAAAAATGTGAATGGCTTCCGACTCCAACTGGTCTAAATAATCTAACTGATAATTACTCATATAATAAATCCGATAATTAAAATTGATGATTAATGAACGTGTAAACCGCATTCTTTCTTGCTGTTGTCTTCCCACCACCAGCGACCTGCGCGGAAATTTTCGCCTTCGCGGATGGCGCGCGTACAAGGCGCACAGCCGATGCTTACAAAACCTTTATCGTGCAGCGTGTTGTAAGGAATATGATTGGCGGCGATGTAATCTTTTACTTCATCCGTAGTCCAATGCAACAAAGGATGATATTTAAACAATTGGTGCGATTCGTCCCATTCCAATTGTTCCAGATTTTCCCGCTCAGGCGAATGCGCTGCCCGCAAACCTGTAATCCAAACTTTCTTGCCTTTCAACGCGCGGTTCAATGGTTCCACTTTGCGAATATGACAACAGGTTTTGCGCAGTTCGGGCGATTCATAAAATGCATTCGGACCGTTTTCCGTTACATATTTTTCCAACGCTTCGTGCTGCGGATAATAAGGTTTTATGTTTGTTCCGTAGGTTTCATTGGTTCTGTTCCACACATAATATGTTTCGCTGAATAATCTGCCTGTATCTAAAGTGAAAATTTCGATGGGTAGTTTTTCCGATAAAATCATGTGCGTAATTGCTTGGTCTTCCCAACTGAAGCTGCTGGAAAAAACAACTTCGCCGGGAAAAGCATCGGACAAAAAACGAAGCGTTTCCGGTTCGTTTAGTCCACTTATTTTATCGAATAAATATGTAATCGTATCTGTCATTGATTAAAGAAGTATTAGTCTATAAATAATGTAGGATAATTGCAAAGGTAAGGGATGAAGAATAAGTGGCAAAGTTTTCCCGGAAAATTATTGTGCAAACGGTTGCTGTATAATATAAAAAAGGAGTTGTGCAATTGCACAACTCCTTTTTTATATTACAAAATAACTTATAAAATTATTTCTTCGCTATATTGTCCAGTGGTTTTGCACCTATCATATCATTTACGATTTTTACGGATTCTTTTATATAGACATTTTGTGCAATATCTTTCAACCATCCCTGGAAATATTCTTGTGTCATTTTATTGGGATTGTTGTAAAATTTATCGTGGTCTGTTTGCATTACACTTACAGAGAGCGGCGTTTTCAGCGTGGCTTCTTTTACATCTTTGTCCATCATATTTTTTACCAAAAGCTGGCGCGCTTTGTATTTTGCAATGTTTAGGCTGATGGGACTTGAGCTGTTGGCATCCATCCATGTATTGGTTGCACTGATTGCTTTGAACACCGGATTTTCGCTTATGCGTTCATCTGCTTTGCGTATTACGGAATCTTTGTTATAAGCCGTATTCCATGCTGCATAACTTGCCGGTTCTATTTTGTCCCAAGGTAGTGCGCTCGTATTGTCTTTTTCGAGGTCTCTGACAGATTCGTAAATATCGGGCATTACGACATCGGACGATACGCCTTTCATTTGTGTAGAGCCGCCATTGATACGATAAAATTTTTCAATAGTCATTTTGAGACTGCCAAATTCGGGTTCTCCGTTTTCATTCGGTCTGCCGAGAGGCAACATATTTTGCACAGTACCTTTTCCGTAGCTGGTTGGGCTGCCTACGATAATAGCACGATGATAGTCTTGCATAGCTGCTGCGAAAATTTCGGAAGCAGACGCACTGAATTCATTTATCATCACAACTAATGGACCAGTGTACAGCGGCTTGGAACTGTCATCGCCATCGGGGAGTTCCTGCCTGTTACCGGCGCGGTTTCTTACTTGTACTGCGGGGCCTTTTGGAACAAAGTAACCGATAATTTTATTTACATCCTGCAAGGAACCGCCGGGGTTATCTCTTAAATCGAAAATTAATCCGTCGATGTGTGCCGCAGTCAGTTTTTTAAGTTCTTTTGCAATATCTACTGAGCAGGGCGGATTGCTTGAGTCTTCAAAGTCCACATAAAATTCGGGAAGATGCAGGAAGCCGATTTTTTTGCCGCCTTCATTGATGATGGCGCTTTTTGCCAGCATTTCGCTCAGCTTAATTTCTTCACGAATAAGACTTATCGTGATGACACTTCCGTCAGATACTTTTTTAATTGTCAAGGTAACGGTTGAGCCTTTGGCACCACGTATCACTTTTACTGCGTCAAGAGCTGTATAGCCGACCAAATCAATCGGTGCATCGCTGCCGTTTTGCACTTTTAAAATAGCGTCGCCTACATTTATTTTTTTGCTTTTCCATGCTGCGCCGCCGGTAACGATTGATGTGATGGTTACCAATCCGTTTTTATCGCCCAATTGCGCACCGATGCCGTAAAACTTATTGCTGATGCTTTCGTTGTAGGAGCGTTCTTCAACGGGCGCAAAATAATCGGTATGCGGGTCCATAGCGTGTGCAATCACATTGGTGAACATACTGAACTGTGCAGTAGCATCAAAAATCTTTGGGTTGAATTTGCTTTCAAAATATTTGTCATAAGATTTTTTTACCATATCGCGTGCCTGTGTTTGCAGGTCGGCATCGGTTTTTTGTTTGATGCTGTCTGTGGATTTTGCACTTTCTTTTTGTGCGAGCAAGTCGCTGTAAACTTGAAGGGTTCTGTATTTCAAACGAAGGCGCCATGCTTCGACCCACGCTGCGCTGTCGGCAGGATAGTTTAAACTGTCGCCGATGGGTTGGTACATTTCGTCTTTTGTAAAATCAAAAGGCTGCGACAATATTTTTGTGTAAACCGGCTTGGCTTCTGCAACCCTTTGTTTAAGTATTGCAACTGCGGAAGGATAGAACCGCATAGGCGCATCGCCGTGAATTTCGTCGTCAATTTTGTCTTTGTATTGGCTAAGCGCATCTACATCTGACTGCATAAAAAGGTTCTTGTCTCCATCGAGCTGAGATAAAAAACCATTGAATACAACTTCGGAAAAAGAATCGTTGATTGGTCGCGGCGAGTAATGCCGTTGTTCCAGTATCATGCCAATTCCGACCAACAATTGTTGTTGCTTCATAAGCGAATCGTTGTCGTTATTGCCTCTGCATGAACACACACTTAAAATTCCGCCGATAAGCAATACTGCAAATATGGGACGGGCTTTCTTACTCATCATAAATATTAAAATTTTTTTTGCCATTTCTTTGTTGAAAATCCGAAGATAAACATAAACAATCAGAATTTACAAATGTAGTTTTAGCTATATAATATTTTGTTGAAACAAAAATATTTCACACTTTGTTTGTAATGATGCGGTTGTTTTTCTTAAAGATTTTTATCGGGTTTTAACTATTGTAAAATGAAATTGCAGCAATAATTATTGTTCTACAATCTGATAAATCTCTTTGATATTTCTGCCCAGTCCGTCAAAATCCAAACCGTAACCAACCACAAATTTGTTGGGAATGGTAAAACAGAGATAATCGATTTTTATTGGATGAATAGCCGCTTCCGGCTTGTGTAAAAGCGCTACCAGTTTTACCGATTTCGGTTGAGAATGGTACAGCGTAGGAATAAAAGCGTTGAGCGTTCTTCCGGTATCTATAATATCTTCGATAATCACTACGTGCCGGTCGTGAATGTCGGCATCCAAACCGATTGCAGTTAAAACATTTCCCGTAGATGTGGTGCCTTTGTATGATGCGAGCTTGATAAAAGAAATTTCTGCTTCCATATCAAGCTCTTTAAACAGGTCGGCGGCAAACATGAATGAGCCGTTTAGAATGGCGACAAATAAGGGTCTTAAACCTTTGTAATCATTAACAATTTGCGCGGCAACTTCTTTGATTCTTTTCTTTATCTCGGCTTCGGAAATATAGGGAACAAAGTTTTTGTCGAAGATGGTAATCATGGAATTTTTGGCTTTATGATGTGTGAATGATAATTTATTCTTCAATCGTCTGCAAAGTATTATCAATCTTGTTTTTCAAAGCGACTTTTTGCCCTTCCGCCAACTTTGCATCGGACGAAATATGATTGTATTCAACTAATTTTTTCAGTTCGACGGCTTCTTTATCGGAAATATCTTTTAGCGTTTCTCCGTAAGTTGTTACATGAAAATCTTTATTGCCTTTACTTGATTTTTTTTGCAGATAAATCAATTGTCCTTCGGACAAAATGTTTTCGTCTTTCAAATCGTTTAACTTAAGAAGCTTATTATAGTCAAGCCTGAACTTCGACGCTAAAGCCAGTAACGATGAGCCTTTCGGAGCATATATTACCTTAGTATTGTTAATGAAAAACGGCGAAGCCGGATAGCTTGGCAATGCAACAGTTGTTTGCGCTACGCGCATTTTCGGCGTTTCTGATTGGACGGGAATCGCAACATTCGACGATTTTACGGAAGCTGATACATTCATGTCGGCATCGTTGGATTGCGGTGTATTATTTATTGCATAATTATCTGCGTTTGAATTATTCTTCTTAGCCAAAGCCAAATCGGAATAACTTTCGAGATGATAGGTTTCGATGATGCGGATGAGATTTGTGGGATAATCTTTTTCCGTTGCATAACCGTCTTTCTTCAAACCATACGCCCAATCTTTATAATCGCGCGGGTCAAGTGTAAACAAATTGGTATAGTATGGGCGGTTCTTTAAAAAATCGGAATGGTCGCGGTAAGAATCTTCGGGTGTTGCATATACACGAAAACATTCCTGTCGTCTGTCATCGTCGTGATAAGTTTTCGGTCCCGTCCATTCGGTTTTACATTTAATACCAAAATGATTGTTGGATGCTTTTGCCAGTTCGCTTTGTCCGCAGCCCGATTCCAAAATGCCCTGCGCCAGCGTAATGGAAGCCGGAACGCCTGTGCGAATCATTTCTTCCATCGCAATATTTTTAAAACGGTTGATGTAGGCATTTACTTTATCTGACTGCGCAAACGCCGATGAACACAGCGTTACAAGTGATAAAAGCAAAACTGTTTTGCGCATTTATTTTTTCTTTTTAATGAGTAATAAGCCGTCTCTTACGGTAAGCAAAACTTGTTCGGTTCGCACATCCGCTGCGACATAACGATTGAATTGTTCAATTGCAATGGCACTTTTGCCTTTAATTTTCTCTTCAAGAATTTGCCCGTGAAACAATACATTGTCTGCTAAAATTATTCCGTCGTCGTTCAATTGTTCCAAAACCAATTCGTAATAATTAATGTAATTCCTTTTGTCCGCATCTATGAAAACCAAGTCCCACTTGTGTTTCAGCGTTGGTATTATTTCCAGGGCATTTCCCTTGTGCAAATGTATTTTATTTTTATAAATGCTTTTGTCGAAATTTTTTTGCGAAAGCAGCACATCTTCTTCGCGAAGTTCTATGGTATGAAGTTCGCCGTTTTCATGCAAGCCTTCTGCCAAACAAAGCGCGCTGTAACCTGTAAATGTTCCTATTTCTAAAATATACTTTGGCTTCATCATTTGGCTGAGGAATGATAAAACTCTTCCCTGCACATGACCGCTCAACATATGCGGCTGCGCGTGCGAAGTGTATGTTTCTTCATTTATGCGTTGCAGTAATTCATCTTCCGAAGAAGTGATTTGTTCTGCATATTTTTCGACTAACGAATTTATTAGTTCATGGCTCATGGTACATAGTTTACTAGTTAATCCGATAATCATTTCAATCCTTTAAATCACGGTTCACACTTAATACATATACTTCGTGTACAGGCAGTATAAAATTTTTCTTTCGGCAGGCGACAAGCCTTTTTGCGTGGATTCTACGCCGCAAAAATGCCTGCGGAAAGCAATGACTGCACGACCCGCATCGCGCACATCGTAACCAATGATGCGCAATGCCATGATTTCGCTAAAATCCTGCGGTACTTGTATGTTTGTTGTATCGCCCCACCAAAGCCCGAAGCCTTTAGAAGCCATCAGTTTCCAGGGAAAATGCACATTCGGGTCGTTCTTTCTTGTGGGCGCCCAATCTTCATGACCAATGAAGTTGGCAGCGGGAATACCAAATCTTTTTTTCAGACTGGTAAGTACGGCAACCAAACTATTGATTTGCGCATCGGTAAACGGCGCATAACCGTCATTGTCCAGTTCAATGCCTACGGAACATGAGTTCATATCGGTAATATTCCCCCATTTTCCTGCACCGGCTTGCCATGCACGCAAATAGTCATTGACCATGTGGTAAATAGAACCGTCGCGTCCAATCACATAATTGGCGCTTACCTCCGTTCTCTCCAAAGTGAATGTTCGCAGCGTTTCATCAACCGAATTTTGTGAGGTATGATGAATGATAACGAAGTTTGGCTTGCGCATATTAAAATTGACAGAGCCGACAAAATCCTTTGCATAATGCAGCGAAGGGTCGTTTAGTTCCGGATTTTGCGCAATGGTATCGGCGTAAGTCTGCGCCATGGTTTCGTAAGTATAATTGGCATAAGACGAATCAAAATACTTTGTACTGTCTCGCACTACTATGGGACGAAACGCTGTCGTATCAGGCTTTTGCATCGTTACACGCTTTTTTTCTGTGTGCTTTTTATTCTTTTTTTCTGCCATAGCTGTTGAGCTTTTGGCTTGCATTGCCGCTTGCCTTTCGGCTTTCAATTGCTCTACTTTACCCGGAACAGTTTTACGTGCGCAACTTGCCGTAATCATTACTACAATGCTTAAAGGAATAAGTGTTTTTTTCATTTTTCAAAACGGTTAAATATCAGAAACGGAAAATTGTTCTTTTATAACGATTTTATTTTTTTCATTTTTTTGAATCGTGCAACATTCAACAGTTGCATCATGCTCAAAAAATAAAATATAATTATTGCCCAACGCTTCATTCAGAAAAGATTCTTTTTCTGTCATCGAGTCCAATGGAAACACATCGTAACTCGCAATATAAGGCAGGGAAAAATGTGCCGCTGTCGGAATCAAATCTGCCATATAAACTATTGTTTTAGTTTTATAATTGATTTGCGGTAACATCATTGCTTTTGTATGTCCGTAAGAAAAACGAATGGATATGTTTTTTGTAAAAGACAACAGTTCTTCATTATGATACGGAACTCTTAAAAATTGCAATTTCCCGCTTTCCTGCAAGGGCAAAATATTTTCTTTTAAGAAAGATGCTTTTTCTCTTGCATTGGGCTGTGTTGCCCATTTACAGTGTGTTTCATTGCTCCAATAGGTCGCGTTTTTAAAAGCGGGAATTAATTTGTCATCGACCAAATCGACTGCGCCGCCTACATGGTCGAAATGCAAATGCGTGAGAAAAACGTCGGTAATGTCGTCTTTGGAAAAACCATATTTCGACAACGATTTGTCCAATGTATTTTCTTTGTCGAGATAATAATGACTGAAGAATTTTTCGTCCTGTTTGTTACCGATTCCTGTGTCAATTAAAATCAATCTTCCTTCATCTTCAATCAATAATAACCGCATTGCCAAAGTGCACAAATTATTGTCGTCCGCAGGCAATAATTTATTCCATAAAGTCTTAGGAACAACGCCAAACATGGCGCCGCCGTCCAATTTAAAAAGTTCCGTATCGATTGAATATAGTTTCATGCTTAGTTCAAATTTTATTCGTGAAACGTGAGGCGTCAGTCGTGAAAGACTTACTCACGTTTCACTATTCACGCCTCACGCATTCCAGTTAAAACGCTCGTCAGGACTGAATTTCCAGGGTGCAAAGTTGTTTTCAATATTGCTGAACATCGCGTTCCATTCGTCAGGCGCTTTGCTTTCTTCCATGACTAAATATCGACGCATTTGCAGAATAATATCCAACGGCGAAATGCTTACGGGACATTCCTGCACGCAAGCATTACAAGTCGTACATGCATTTAATTCTTCCTCCGAAATATAATCGCGCAGCAAGGATTTTCCATCGTCTGTAAATGTTTTATTCTTGAGAATGTTTTGACCAACTTCTTCCAGCCGGTCGCGCGTTTTCATCATAATTGTTCTTGGACTTAAGGCTTTGCCGGTAACGTTTGCCGGGCAAGCTGATGAGCATCTTCCGCATTCGGTACAAGTGTAAGCGTCAAGCAAATTTTTCCAGCTCAAATCAAACACATCTTTCGCACCAAACTTTTTATTCGGTTCTTCGGAAGCCGCTGTTGGCGCGAGTTCCGGCTGCATGGCGTATAAAACTTCCTGCTGGATTTCGGGCATATTTTTCATTTCGCCTTTCGGGTCTAATGACGCATAATACGCATTCGGAAAAGCGAGAATAATGTGCAAATGCTTGGAATAAGGAAGATAATTTAAGAAAGCAAAAATGCCCACAATATGCAGCCACCAGGCACTTCGCTCGATAACGATTAATGAATGATTACTCAATCCGTGGAACAAAGGATGTAGCAATGATGAAACGATAAACCGGCTGGTAGGCGTATTCGTATATTCTTCCACACCGCGAAAATTCAACAAGGTGTCGCAACTGTTCATTATCAAAAACAATGACATTAAAATAATTTCGGTAATCAAAATGGTGTTGGCATCTGTTTTTGGAAAACCTTTCAAATCCTTGCTGACTAAGCGTTTCACGCGAACAAGGTTTCTTCTTATTAAAAAAACAATACAGGAAACCAACACGAGCAAAGCCAACACTTCAAAAGCATTGATGAGAAAAATATACAAGCTTCCAATGCCAGCAAACAAGCGATGATAACCAAGAATGCCGTCTAAAATTATTTCTACAATTTCTATGTTGATAATAATGAAACCGGCATAAACAAAGAGGTGTAGTACTGCCACCAAAGGATTTCGGAACATTTTCTTTTGCCCAAACGCAAGCAGAATCACGTTTTTGATGCGTTGATTTTTATGGTCAGAGATGTCCTCATCTCTGCCTAATAAAATATTTCTTCGGATGTAGCGACATTTTTTTGCAAACAAAAAAATTGCTGCTAACAGTACTAAAACAAATATGAATTGTGAGGCGATGTGCATATACAAAAACTTGATGCGCTAAGATAACTAATATATTCACAATGAATGACTAAGAATGAAAGAGGCTCTGCACAAATCTTCGACATAACTGTTTGCAGCTTATCTTTGAATAAATTAATCATTAAAATTTTCAATAATGGCTACACAAAAAATCTCCAAAATTTTATCCATTGACATAGGCGGTACGCATATCAAAACCTCAGTTTTAAGCAAAAACGGAAAACTATTATCCGAATACAAAAAGCTGCCAACGCCGCAGCCCGCAACGCCCGAAGCGGTTGTCGAAACAATAAAAACGTTGACGAAAGGTTTGGAATTTGATGTGATTTCTGCCGGATTTCCGGGTTATATCAAAAACGGTGTCGCAATTACTGCGCCTAATTTGGGAACGGAATATTGGAATAATATTTCACTTGCAGATTTACTTACCAAAACTTTTTCAAAACCCGCACGTGTGGTAAACGATGCGGATATGCAGGGCTTGGGTTTGGTTTCGGGTAAAGGCTTTGAAATGGTGGTAACGCTTGGAACGGGTTTCGGTACAGCATTCCTGAAAGATGGAGAACTATTGCCGCATCTGGAACTTGCGCATCATCCGATTAAAGGAAAAAAAGATTACGATGCGTTTATAGGCGAAAAAGCATTGAAGAAACTCGGCAAGAAAAAATGGAATAAGAACCTGCAATTTATCTTGTCTGTATTAAAAACGGTATTCAATTATGATACCTTATATCTCGGCGGCGGCAATGCAGAAAAAATCAATTTCAAACTGGACGACAATATTAAAGTTGTTACCAACATCGAAGGCATTGACGGCGGCGCGAAGCTGTGGAAACAGTAATTTTCAATGCAGCATTTTATAGATTTAAAATGCTGCATTCCTTCAATAATTGTTCTTTATCAATTGCAACTGTACCCACAGTCTCACACACTAAACCGCCTGCAATATTCGCAATTTCGGCTGCAAATAAAATATTTCCAGTAATGGTATAAACTGCTGAAAGTACTGCTATTACTGTATCTCCGGCGCCACTTACGTCTGCAATATTGCGAATTTTCGCAGGGATGATTTGCGGTAAATTATCCTTCTGTTGAAAGAAAACACCTTTTTCCGACAGTGTGATGAACGATATTTGATGCTGCAATTTTTCCCGTAAAGATTGATGA
Source organism: Arachidicoccus sp. BS20 (assembly GCF_001659705.1). NCBI lineage: Bacteria > Pseudomonadati > Bacteroidota > Chitinophagia > Chitinophagales > Chitinophagaceae > Arachidicoccus > Arachidicoccus ginsenosidimutans. The sequence continues at coordinate 2,067,211 of NZ_CP015971.1, read as the reverse complement.
ATTGCAGATAAGCTTCCTGCATCAATTTTGTCCTGAGAAATATGCAACGCTTCTTTTACTTCTTTTAAATTCGGTTTGAAAATATCTGCATTTTGGTAAGCGAAAAAGTTCTTATGCTTAGGGTCAACGGTTACAATTACATTATTTGCTTTTGCAAGCGCAATGGATTTCTCGATTAACGATTTTGTAAGAACGCCTTTATTATAATCTTCCAAAATCAATAGTTGCGGTTGTTTTTGAGCAATATAAGACGACAATTTTTCCAGCAGTTCATTTACTAACCCTTCATTAATATCTGTTGTAACTTCACTGTCGAGGCGCATTACCTGTTGGTTTCGTGCGATGATGCGCATTTTATTAGTGGTAGGTCGTTGTGATATTTTGATGATATTTTCTGTCCCGATATTTTTTTCACTCATCAACTTTAGCAAAGTTTTTGCCTGTACATCGTCGCCCGAAACAGAGAACACATCTACGTTTGCGCCGAGCGCCGTTAAATTCAGCGCTACATTTCCCGCGCCGCCAATGCGGTATTCTTCTTTTTCCAGCGCAACAATCGGCACAGGTGCTTCAGGAGAAATTCGTTCGATATTTCCCCAGCAATATGTGTCGAGCATTATATCGCCGAGTACGGCAACTTTTAGCGTTGAAAAACTGTTGAATATTTCCTGTATCGTCAAAGTATGAAATTTTAGCGATGCAATTTAATCATAATTATTCTTAATGATTTTTTACTTTCTTGTCTTCATAAAAAGGATAATGTTATATTGCGTCTTCATAATTGATTAAAATGGTAAAAAGATTTTTGTTTCCTGCAATGGCAGGAATTTTGGTAGCAGGCGTTTCACATGCGCAGATGAAACAAATTCCGCGCGACTGGCACATGCTTGATTATTCCAAAGACAGTATTTACGGCATTAGTGCAAACAGAGCCTATGACGAATTGTTGAAAGGAAAAACTTCTCAAAAAGTGATTGTTGCTGTCGTAGATGCAGGTGCAGATACTTTGCAGGAGGATTTGAAAAATGTGATATGGCACAATCCGAAAGAAATTCCCGGCGATGGTATCGACAACGATAAAGACGGCTATACAGACGATTATTACGGTTGGAATTTCATCGGCGGAAAAAGTGATACATCCAACGTAACAAAAGATTCTTACATCGTGGACCGCGTTTATTTCCGGTATAAATCTTTGTTTGAAAATGTGAAAGACATTAAGGAGGTAAAGAAAAAAGATTTGTATAATTATAAAGAATGGCTTCGCGCGAAAGAACTGGAACTGAAAACTCAATCGCCGCAGGCGAAAGAAGCCGCAGATTTGCAGAGAATCACAGACCTGCTTCCGCAAATCGAAGATTTTAAAAAGACACTGGTAAAAGATACTTTCACATTGGATGACGTTAAGGCGTACGAACCGCTTGACAGAAGAACGAGTGCTGAAAAACAAATTTATACAATCCTGTTTCAGAGGGTAGCCGCGAACACGAATAACTATGAGCTTCCTGCGGCACTAAACAAACTGATTGACAGTCTGAAAAATGCAAGTGTTTTGCCTACAACTCCGCCAATCGATTACAGGGGCAATGTGGTAAAAGACGATTACAACGATTTCAACGATAAGTATTATGGCAACGCCAATATTTCCGCAGGAGATGTAATGCACGGAACACACGTATCGGGCATCATTGGTGCAGAACGCAATAATGGTGTAGGCATCGATGGTATTGCAGATAATGTTGCTTTGATGGAACTGCGCGCAGTGCCCGACGGCGACGAGCATGATAAAGATATTGCGGAGGCTATTCGTTTTGCGGTTGACCACGGAGCAAAAGTGATTAACATGAGTTTTGGTAAGCCTCTATCGCCGCAACGCAAATGGGTGGAAGATGCTTTTCGTTATGCGCAGCAGCACGATGTTTTACTTGTGCACGCAGCCGGCAATGATGGGGAAGATTTGATGGAAAATCCGAATTATCCCACGCAATATTTCGAAAAAGACACTGCCAAATCGTTCGACAATATGATAACCGTAGGCGCAAGCGGACCGATCGAGCCTTTGCTGGTGGCAGAGTTTTCCAACTTCAATGCGCAGGCGGTAGATGTGTTTGCGCCGGGGTTGCAGATATATTCCACGCTTCCGGGCAAAAGCGAGTATGGACCGTTGAGCGGAACAAGTATGGCATCGCCGGTGGTGGCGGGCATCGCAGCTGTTTTGCGCTCTTATTTTTCTTCGCTTACTGCACCTCAGGTAAAACAGATTATTATGCAATCGGTAACGCCGATAGATTTCCCGGTTGTTAATCCTGCAACGGGCAAGCAGGTATCCATGAAATCACTGTGTGTGACAGGAGGTATAGTTAACTTATACAACGCCGTAAAACTGGCAGAACAGGAAACTAAAAAATAAGTTATCAAACGAATAGTTGATAAAACTCTCGCAGTATCAATACTGCGGGAGTTTTTTATGCGGATTGTTTTTCAATATTAATTGTCTTCTCGGTTTGAAAAAATATTTTAGTCTTTAACCCATTTATTGATTTTTGTAATACAACAGGCTGAATTGTTCCGGTGGAACGCCTGTTTTCTTTTTGAAAAATCGACTGAAATATGCGCGGTCTTCAAAGCCTAAATAATCCGAAACTTCTTTGACTGAATATTTGCCGGTAACTAATTGTCTTTTTGCTTCTATTATTAAATGCTCGTGTATGAAGTAAGAGGCGCTATGGTGCGTAAATATGTGCAATATTTGGTTTAAACGCTTTGCGGAAATGTTGAGCTGTCGTGCATAAAACGTAACGCTTTTTTCTTCTTTGGAATGGTTGAACAACAAAAGAAAAAAGTCGTGTACTCTCTGGAGGTTGAGCTTGGGAATGCTTGCATCCAAATGTTGTGCGCGCATCAGCGTCAGCATGAGTATTTTTAAATAAGAATGCAAAATCTGTATGGAGGCATTTGGCTTAGTGTATTCTTTGTAAAGTAAAAGTGCAATAATTCTAAATTCTTTAAATTGCTCTGTGCTGATGTCGACTACAGGATTTTCTATAAGTACGAAAAACAATCGAAATATGTCGCTCGTATAATCCTTGCCATCCATCTGTAAAAAATCAATGGAGAAAACCAGAACACCACCTTTTATACCTTTGCTTTTGTTTATCCTGCTTACACTTTCAGGACCTAAAACATACAATTTCTTTGTCTTTAACCGGAGCGGTTGAAAATTGAAAATAATCTCTGCGCTGCCTTCATCCAGCCAGAGCAAAACAAAATTTTTATTATCGACTAAAGGTGCGAGCGACTTTTCCGAGAATATGCCCACATTTAAGTATTCATTCTTTTTCATTGCCTTTAAATTTCCCAAAAGTACACATCAATTGCTTAATTGTTACGGATTGATATCTTTTTGTCGGGCTATTTTTGCACTCGATAAAAAGCTTGAACCACTTTTATTACAGGCTTTTTACTTAGCAACTATTTATCTATAAATCATTTTACCGTATATGAGTACATCAATCCGGAGAGCTATTTTTATGCCTGCTGTTTTCCTTTTTGTCCTATTGATTGCAGGGTGTGGAAATCATAATCAGGCGAATCAACAAGTGCAGGCAGCGCAATCTTTACCCGTTACAACAGTACAAATGGCAGATGCAAATGATACGCTGCAATATGCAGCCTCCATACAAGGCATTGCCAATGTGGAAATAAGACCGCAAGTGTCGGGCTATCTCAGCCGCATTTTGACGGAAGAAGGCGCATTTGTAAAAGCAGGACAAACGCTTTTTGAAATAGACGACAGACCTTATCAGCAACAGCTTGCCAACGCACAGGCTGCATTAAAATCGGAGGAAGCAAATTTATTATCTGCAAAACTGGAAGTTGATAAACAACAGCCATTGGTAGAAAACAAAGTAGTTGCTCCCATCAATTTAAAGACTGCACAAGCCGCTTATGAGGCAGCACAGGCAAATGTGGCACAGGCAAAAGCGGCTGTACAGTCTGCACAAATCAATTTGAACTTCTGTCGCATACAATCGCCTGTAAGCGGTTATGTGGGCAGCATTCCGCATAAGCGCGGAAGCCTGGTTAGTTCGCAGGACGCAGCCGCATTAACTACGGTTTCCGATATACACAATGTGTATGCTTACTTCAGCATGGGCGAAGACGGGTACCTTAACTTTCAGAACAAATACGCCGGAAATTCCATCTCCGAAAAAATCAAACATACGCCTGCTGTTTTATTGCAATTGTCCAACGGGGATTTATATAGAGATTCCGGACGCATACAGCTTGTAGAAGGGCAGTTTGACGCCAATACCGCTTCCATACAATTCCGGGCAATATTTCCCAACGCCGGCAGCTTGTTACGTACGGGAAACACAGGTACCATATTGATTCCCGAACATACAAATAACGCTGTACTTGTGCCCATTGCATCCACTACCGATTTACAGGATAAAGTATTTGTGTGGCGTGTGGATGAACAAAATAAAGTCCACCAGGCAATTCTTACCGTAAAAGGAAAAAGCGGCGTGTATTATATTATTTCCGACGGTATAAAATCCGGAGATAAAATTGTGGAATCGGGCTTTGACAGACTTAGCGAAGGCGCGGCAATTGTCCCGTCTGTGTCCAAAGCCAAATAGCCTCCTTTTTATAACAAGCTCAAGCAATTTTAATTATCATGTTGAGAAAATTTATTACAAGACCGGTACTTGCTACCGTTATTTCTATCATATTAGTCATTTTGGGATTGGTTGGTTTATTTACATTGCCCATTACCAGATTTCCCGAAATAGCGCCGCCAACTGTGGAAGTTACCACGACTTACACCGGCGCGAGTGGCGATGTTATTGCCCGAACGGTAGCGCCGCCATTGGAAGATGCCATTAACGGCGTGGAAAACATGACGTATATGACATCCACTTCCAGCAACGATGGCACACTTACTATAGACGTTTATTTTACTTTGGGAACTGACCCTGACCAGGCAGCCGTAAACGTGCAAAACAGGGTTTCTCAGGCAACAAGTCAATTACCGGCGGAAGTAACGCAATACGGTATTACTACGGTAAAAAAGCAAAACAGCATTGTCCGTATGATGACAATTTATTCGGACAATAAGAAAATGGACGAAACTTTTTTGCAGAACTATGCGAAAATCAATATCGTGCCGGAACTGAAGCGTGTCACTGGCGTAGGGCAGGCGCAGGTTTTCGGCGTGAAGGATTATTCGATGCGCGTATGGCTCAATCCCGAAAGAATGGCGGCTTATAAACTTACGCCGCAGGAAGTAATGGGAGCCATACAAGATCAAAATCTGGAAGCCGCACCGGGACGCTTCGGGCAAAACTCTTCGGAAGCAATGGAATATGTTATCCGTTACAAAGGGAAACTATTTGTTCCTTCCGACTATGAAAACATCATCATCCGTGCAAATAAAGACGGTTCGGTATTGAAGCTGAAAGATGTGGCAAGGATAGAATTCGGCTCGTTCAACTATTCGTCCGACGCTAAATACGGCGATGCGCCTACTTGTGCAATTGCGATATACCAGACATCCGGGTCGAACGCAAATGAAATCGAAGTAAACCTTGAAAAGACTATGGAACGGTTATCTAAATCGTTTCCCGCAGGTGTCAAGTATTCCGTTCCATACAGCTCAAAAAAATCACTGGATGAATCTATTGAACAAGTGGTGCACACTTTAATAGAAGCATTTGTGCTGGTGTTTATAGTCGTGTTTTTGTTTTTGCAGGATTTTCGTTCAACGCTTATCCCGGCAATTGCCGTTCCGGTATCCATTGTAGGTACATTTTTCTTCATGCAGCTTTTCGGTTTTTCTATTAATATGCTGACGCTGTTTGCGCTTGTGTTGGCTATCGGGATAGTGGTGGACGATGCGATAGTAGTAGTAGAAGCCATTCATGCGAAAATGGAACACCGGCATTTGCCGCCCAAAACGGCATCTGTTCATACCATGAGTGAGATTACCGGTGCATTGGTTTCCATCACGCTGGTAATGTCGGCTGTGTTTTTGCCCGTCGGATTTATGAAAGGTCCCACCGGCGTGTTTTACCGGCAATTTGCATTTACATTGGCAATCGCTATCATTATTTCGGCTGTGAATGCCTTAACCTTAAGTCCCGCGCTTTGCGCTTTGTTCCTGCGCCCGCCGCATGACTATACCGATGAAAAAGGTGTATTTCACGCCGTTCCGAAAAAGAAATTCGGCAAGCGTTTTTTCGATGCGTTCAATATCGGTTTTCAGAAGTTGACTAATCGTTATGTGTATTCAATAGTATTTCTGCTAAAGAAAAAATGGATTGCGGTAATAATGCTGTTAGCGATTGTTGCGGGATTTGCTTATATGACAAAAACCACACCCACAGGATTTATTCCCGATGAAGACCAGGGGTTTCTTATAGCCACCGTAACGCTGCCGTCGGGCGCTTCGCTCGACAGAACGACTGAAGTGATAAATGAAGCACAAAAAATGATAGAAGGTCAACCTTATATTAAAAAAGTGCTTTCTATATCGGGCATAAACTTACTGAACAATACAAGCTCGCCGTCTTCGGGAATTCTGATGCTTCAACTGAAAGATTTGAAGGAGCGTGGTAAGGTTTCGGATGTTAACCAAATTGCCGGACAATTGCAGGGAATGCTTGGCAGCATTACCAAAGCATCGTTCTTTGTGTTGAGTTTCCCCACCGTTCCCGGCTTTGGTACAACGAGTGGCATAGAAATGGTATTGCAGGACAGAACGGGCGGCAGCCTCAGCAAATTCAACAATGTGGCCCAACAGTTTATCGGGCAACTGATGCAACGCCCCGAAATACAATTTGCATTTACCACCTTCAATACCAACTTCCCGCAATACGAAATGGAAGTGAACGACGAGAAAGCAAAGCAACTTGGCGTAAATGTAAAAGACCTGATTACCGTAATGCAGACGTATTATGGCAGTATGCAGGCTTCTGATTTCAACCGCTTCGGTAAATATTACAGAGTGATGATTCAGTCCGAAATTGCCGACAGAAAAGACCTCGCCAGCCTCAACGGGATTTTTGTAAAAAATTCGCTTGGAGAAATGGTTCCTGTCAACACACTCATTACCATGAAGAAAGTTTACGGAACGGAAGCGGTTGACCACTTTAATATGTTCAACTCTATCAGTCTTACGGTTTCTCCAAAACAAGGTTACAGCACGGGGCAGACCTTAAAAGCCATCCAGGAAGTTGCCGCTAAAAACTTGCCGAACGGTTACACAACAGACTTTAAAGGTATGAGTCGCGAAGAGCAATCTGCGGGAAGTTCTTCGGCAATTATTTTCGCGCTCTGTATTGTTTTCGTTTACTTGTTACTTTCGGCACAGTACGAAAGTTATATTCTTCCGTTAGCAGTTATTTTGTCTATTCCTACGGGTTTGCTCGGCGTGTTTGTGGGCGTGCATTTGGGTGGATTGAACAATAATATTTATGTACAGGTAGCAATGATTATGCTCATTGGGCTGCTGGCAAAAAATGCCATTCTTATTGTAGAATTTGCCTTGCAAAGACGACGTGCTGGCAAAAGCATTATAGCATCGGCGGTAGAGGGTGCAAGAGCGAGGCTGCGCCCGATTATTATGACATCTTTTGCCTTTATCGTAGGGTTATTGCCGTTGTTGCGTGCTATTGGTCCGTCGGCGCTGGGTAATCATTCCATCGGTTGGGCGGCAGTTTTCGGAATGCTTTTCGGTATTGTTTTCGGCGTGTTTTTGATACCTGTTCTCTTTGTGATATTTGAATATTTTCAGGAGAAAGCATCAGGTCCGCCCACAAACAAAGACATTGATTTTGATATAAACAAACTCAACATTACCGAGGCTCATTCATAAAAATGTATTCATCAGTTAATATAAAAATTTTACCGGGAATGAATAAACATATCATCCAATATATTGCAGCATTCATTGTAATAGTAGGGTTTTTCTCTTGTGCAACAAGGCATTATGAACGTCCGTCGTTAGATATGCCGGACAATTACAGAAGCACAGACAGCATATCCACAGATTATATTGCCATGAATGATTCCGGCATTGCTACTGTTCCTTATAAATCTTTTTTCGATAATAAGGAATTGGTTACGCTGATTGATAGCGGCATTGCGCGCAATTACGATTTGCAAACAGCAATTAAACAAATAGCTTATTCACAGGAAGCTCTCAAACAGGCAAAGCTCGGAAACATACCGACCGTAAGCTTTACTGCTGCAAATGCAAGCATTACGCGCTCTTCCGACAACAGTCTTAACGGTTCGCTGGCGAGCCAGTTTTTGGGAAAAAGTTACGTTACCGATTATACTTCATATCTCGGCATCAGCTGGGAAGCAGATATTTGGGGAAAAATAAAAAACAGGAAAAGTGCGGCATTAGCCGCTTATCTGCAAACGGAAGAAGCAAAAAAAGCCGTGCAGACACAATTGGTTGCTTCCATAGCACAGGGATATTACAATTTGCTGTTGCTGGACGAGCAGCAGCGTATTACGGAAAACAGCATTCGTTTATACGACAGTACCATACAAATGACAAAGGTGCTTCAGGAATCGGGCAGTGTAAATGAGCTTGCTGTTCAACAGCAGGAAGCTGCGCGGGAAGCCGCCAAAGCTACGCTTCCGCAAATTGAACAGCAGATTGCTGTTCAGGAAAATGCGTTGAAAGTTTTAACCGGCGATAATCCCGGAAAAATCAGCAGGGGAAATTCGCTTGAAATGCTGCATCCCGCAGATGCATTGTCAACAGGTTATCCCGCAAATATTGTGAGTAACCGTCCCGATGTGAAGCAGGCGGAGCTTGGAATTGTACAAGCTTTAGGCTTGGAAAATGTGGCGCACGCAAGTATGTATCCGTCTCTCAATATATCTGCGCAAGGCGGGCTGGATGCTGTTGATTTTAAAAACTGGTTCAACATTCCCGGTTCTTTGTTTGGCGCGGCGTTGGGCGGTATTACGGCGCCTGTATTTCAGGGCAGGCAATTGAAAACACAATACCGGCAGGCAAAGATTTCAACAGACATTGCCGAACTACAATTCAAAAAATCGGTACAAACTGCTTTGCAGGAAGTGTCCAACGCTTTAGTCGAAACCGATAAGCTGAAAAGCCGTGAAACTTATCTGCAAAATCAGGTAACGCTGTTAACGGGCGCAGTGGCGAATGCGCGACTGCTGTTTGCCAATGGTCAAAGCAATTATTTAGATGTACTTACAGCGCAAGGCAACTTGTTGCAGGCTCGTTTGACACTTGCAGCAGTAAAAAGCCAACGGCTGGATGCAGATGTAACATTGTACCAGGCTTTAGGCGGCGGCTGGAAATGACAAAGAACTAAGGAAAGTTTATGCAATAAAAATAATAATGTGTATTGATGTTAATTGCAATATTGGTAAAGGTTTTGAAGGCAACGCCGGTTTCGTGCCTTATGTAAGCTCTGTGAATATATGCTGTATAAATCATGCAAAAAATGAACGCATGATATGTGATGCTGTTACTGCATCTATTCAGTGCAATGCAGTGCCCGGAGCGCTTATTATGTGCGAAACGGGAGGTAAGAGACAAATATGCAGATTTGAAGGCGAATATATTTATCAAATGGTATATGAGCAATTGAGTATTGTCCAAAGTTACCTTGCTTCCTACGGAGCAGCCATTCATCATGCGAAGTTATCCGGACACTTGTATCGTGTTTCGGCGCAAAATTCTTACGTTGCTTTATGTATTGCCAAAGCCATTAAAGATTTTGATAACCAAATAAGTGTATATGGAATAGCAGAGAGTTGGTTAACAATGCAGGCGAGAAAACTACACCTGAATGTATGCAATGAAGTTTATACAGATATTTTCAGCTGTGAGAAAAGCCGCATGGCTAAAGATAAAAACGCATTTGTTAAGCAATTGAAAGATTGGGGAAAGCGGTGCAATACCTTTTGTTCCTTACAAAACCCCGATGTGAAAATTGATTCCATAGCAATTGACAGGTATTATTGACTTTGTTACATGATATTTCATGTATTTAATTTTCGGGATTTATGGAAGGAGGCAATTACAGCAAAAGACGGATACATTTATTAGACGCTGCGGAAGAAATATTTGCATCTCACGGATATAAATCATCATCTATAAGGCAGATTGCAACGGGCGCAGGACTAAGTGTTGCTATGGTTAGCTATTATTTTGAATCTAAGGAAAATCTTTTACTTGCGGTCATTTTGCGGAGACTGGATGAATATGAGTTGAAGATTACAGATGCAGTAAAATCTTCCGGCAATATTTATCAGCAATTGTTCATATTTATAAATCTCAGTATGGAACTTATTTCGGAACACCGGCAATTTTTTCGTTTTTTGTTGAATGGACTTAACAACGAATCGCCAAAAGAAGCCGTAAGTATTATCAAAACATTTTTTCGTTCAAATTACACAATACTTGAAAGAATTATTAACACGGGCGTTAAAGAAAAAAGACTTAAAATTGTAGATGCTGAACTGAGCAGCTATGTTATTTTTAATGCACTTATACGTATAGTTGCGGAAAATGAATGTGGCGCGCAACAATCCGAAGTTCAAAAAAAGAACCGAATTAGACGTTTCTTTATGTGTTACTTTTTAGACTCGGCAAATTGATGTTGCATGGAATTTGATAGCGATATAAACAAAACGATTTCACAAAAACTTTATCTCAAAGTCCTGCTTCGCTTTAAATTCTTTCCGAAAGAAAACAATACCGATAAAAAATAAATCGATGCTTAGGGTTATCGCTTCATGTGCAATAATTTCTTTCCACGCATTCTCCATTTCTTCGCTCCAGTGAATATCATCAAAAATTAAAATGGAGTTTTCGTTTATTATTTCAAGCAAAGAATGAAAATAGCGTACAGTCGGCTCGTAACGGTGGTTTCCATCGATAAAGGCAAAGTCAATCGTTTTATTTTTTGCCTGAAATTGTTGAATAAATTCGGGTAAAGTTTCATCAAAATTCCCTTCAATCAATTCAATATTTTTCAGCGATAATTTTTCAAAATCTTTCTTTGCGACAGCTGCAATTTGCGCCGCTCCTTCCATTGTGGACACCTGTGCACCTGCATTTCCATTGGATAGGTATGACGTTGTAATGCCAAAGCAGGTTCCCAGTTCAAGAATAGTTTTTGGCTGGTAATGCTGCACCATCCTGTACAATAATCTTCCGAATTTTTTTGGCTTTAGCGCAGATTTTGCGACGGCTGAAATTTTTCTTTCGTTGGTAGCATTTACGCGCGAACCGGCACCAAAATCTTCAATTTTCAAAACTGTTTCATCTTTCAATAACGAGGAACGCAGTGTTTCAATTTCTTTATAGCAACGATAATTTTTTTTGTCGTTCAATACTTTTGTAACAAAGTCAAATACAAACGGAGAGTGTATTCCGTGTCCTTTGCCGTTGGATGCATATAAAAGATAATGCAGGTATTTTTTCGTCAGCTGATACTTTGAGTACATGCGGCAAAGATAAAGCCGCAGATGCACAAATTTCATTTAGAAATTATTCGTGTATCTGCGGCTTTGTATTAAAAATATTGGGTCGGTTAAATGCCCATAAATCCGCCGTCATCGCCGCCGTTGTCCTGCGGTTGCTGATTATTTCTCTTTTTAAACAGATTGGTATCCAGCTTGCCAAAACGATAGCTGAGTGTAAAGCGTACAACTCTTGGCTGGCGCAACCTGTAATTATTTTGTACCATGTAAGAAGTAACAGAATAGCTTTCTGTTTTGTTCGTCGCAAAAATATCGCTGATGGCTGCTGTGAAAGAAAGTGTGTTGCCTTTGCCCCATTTCCAATCTTTTTTAATAGCTGCATCTACGTCGAAATGGGATGCAATGTAGCCTTGTGCCGTTCCAATATTGCTGTTGCCCCAGCCATGACCATTTCCGCTGTTATTCGGTAAAACGGTTTTTGCGTTGTATTGCCCGCTTAATTCAAATGTAAAACCTGCCGGCAATTTGATATTGTTGTTCATTTTTGCAAACCAGCTCACACGTTGATTTTGCCCGCCGCCTGTAGAGTCGATGTTCTTAATGAGAGAATTAAACAGATTAAAGTTGGCATTCATATCCCAAATTTTGGCAATGGTCATCATGTCTGTCAGTTCCAATCCGTAAGTCTGGCTGCTTGCAGCATTGGCATAAGTGTTGAGGAATGTATCGCCTTGTTTGTATTGGTAAGACACAATTAAGTCGGAAGAATGACGATAATAAGCACTTGCCATAAAGTTACTTCTGTTGCCATAGCTGTTGTCGTAAGACAATTCATACATACTGGTAAACTCCGGCTTCAAATCCGGATTACCTACCTGAATATTGTACGGGTCGGAATAGTTGTACACCGGTAGCAACTGGAAGAAGTTGGGGCGGTTTACTTTTCTTGAATAATTAGCCTGTAAATTCTGCTTGTCGGTCAAGTTGTAAGTAGCAAATGCACTTGGGAAAAGTTCTGCGCCGTATTTTACTTTAAACGGCGTAGCTACATTTGCCGGAATGGTATATTGCGTGCCTTTATAATTGGAGCTTTCCACGCGCATTCCCAGTTCATAAGAAAGTTTTTCGCCCACTTTTGAAGAGAAAATTCCGTAAGCCGCATACACCTGATTTTTGTAAGAATATTTGCTCGATGCGAGTGGGTCTAAATATTCGTCCGATATAAGATTTGTTGCCGTTCCGGTAGAATCGGTGTATTGTAACGACGTGCTGGCGACTTGTTCTATTTGCCCGCGTATGCCTGCTTCAAGTTTTGTGTTTTTTGTAATAGGATTTGCATAATCTGCCTGAAATACAAGGTTTTTGTGCGGACCGTTTCCTGTAATGTTACGCAATACGTCGGGCAGGTATTGATTTTGAAAATCCGGGTCGGTAAAAGTGCTGCTGGTTGTGGATGTAAAATTATGCGATGTCGCATGACTATAATTCACATCAAACAAAATGTTGTGGTCGCCGTCTTTTGAAAAATTGTGCTGATATTTGAAGTCGCCTTGGAAGTTTTTAAACCCAAAGCTCGATTTTGATAATAAATTGCCGTAAACTTCCGGTTCATCTGCGAAGATAGAGTCGATTAATTGAGGATTATTTCCATCGAAAGTACCTTTTACATAATTGCCGGAAAGCGTTACATTATTACTTTTATTGAAGCTGTATTTCGCTCCGAGATTGGCAAATGTAAACGAACCGGTATTTTTATTGTCGTCGCTGCGCTGATAAATGGAATTGCCTGTTGGCATACCATTATCATAAAAATCTCTTTCGGAATGGCTGGTTTGTTTGGAATTTCTTGACCTATGGTTTGCAGTGGCGAAAATGTTCCATTTGCCCATGCGTACATTAAGGTCGCCGCCAAAATTATAAGAACCGCGCGTGTCCGAACCGGCGTTTAGTCCACCGTTATAGCCTGTAGTATTGTTTTTCTTTAAAACAATATTGATGATTCCGCCGCCGCCTGTTGATGCGTCAAATTTTGCAGACGGATTTGTAATCAACTCCACTTTGTCAATCAGGTCCGAAGGAATTTGGTCAAGCGTAAGTTGTGTAGGCATCCCGTCCACATAGATTTGAGGAGCTGCGCCGCGCACCGTTACATTCCCGTCGATGTCCACGTTTACAGATGGAATTTGCGCCATTACTTCCTGCGCCGTTTGTCCGGTGCTTACTAAGCTTTGGCTTACGTTGAATATTTTTCTGTCCGTTCCCATTTCAAAAAAGGGTTTGGTCGCAGTTCCGTTTACGACAACGGTCTTAAGATTTCCTTCGGTAGATTGTAAAAGAATATTGCCGATATTTTGTTCGTTATTTGCGCGGGTAAGCACAACGGTTCTTTCAAACGTTTCTTTTCCTACTACCGAAATCTGGATGTTGAGTTTTGCCGGAGAGGTTAGATTGCTGATTTCAAATTTCCCGTCTTTTTTAGAAACAGCATTGCCTGCCAATAATTTTTTTGTTGAACCGCTGGCGCTGTCTTTGACTTCTGTAAAAACAAAAACAGTTGCACTTTCAACCGGTTGTTTTGTGGCGGAATCAAGCACTATACCGGAAATTATACCGTTTTTTTGCTGTGGGAATTTTGAAAACTGATGATTGTTACCAGCCTGTTGTGCGAATGAAAGAGTCGTAAAAAATAATCCTGTAACCAATGAGAAAAAATACTTCATAAAAATAATTGATAAATTTGATTGAGCTTTAAGTATGCTTGTTTAAATGTTATTCTGATTGCTTTTTGCTACACAAAATTGAGCAGTAAAAATGATAACAAATGCACTTGCTTTATGAGTGGTGCAAAGGTTAGACTTATAATGAAATGATTGGTTGAATTAACAATTTGTTGATTCGGCAGTTTCGGTAAATCTTTAGGTAAGCAGATGTATAGCCAATATAAATATGACGCCCAAGACTAAGCCGAAAATAAATGCGATAGCTTTTATTTTCAAAAGCAATGGTTTATATTTTTGCTGTAACGCCTGTGCTATGCTTGTTTCAGAAGAACCGGATAATTGTTGTTCGGCTATTTTTCGTAGCTTTTCTTCCGAAAATACTTTGTCAAAGTATTGTGAAAGAACTACCGGAAACAAAGCACTCAATTCTTTCATAAAAATCTCTTTAATTTGATGAGTGGTTTTTTCGCCGATAAACATGGCTATCATCGGCATTTCCTTCGGAACTTTTACGGCAATAAATTCATGTATATGTTTATCCAGTTCGGGAATAATTTTTTCAACATTGTCTTGCGACGCGATACTGTTTTTAATTACTTCTTTATTTGACAGCAGCAATTTTGAAAACTCTTTTGCCAATGCGTCTTTTAACGATTTTTGTTTTTTTCTGAAAAAATAAATCAGGAGACAGACAAACCCCCAGGAACTGAAGGCACAGGCAACCGGCATTGCCCAATAATAAACGGGAGTGTGAAAAGGCATATCATTGTTTTAGAAAAAAAGCCCTGAAAGCTATTAGCTTACAGAGCTTTTAAAGCGGGGGAGAACAATGGGTCTCGAACCCACGACCTTCGGAACCACAATCCGACGCTCTAACCAACTGAGCTATGCTCTCCGTACGGGGCTGCAAAGATAAAGATTAAAATAATTCCTGTCCAAAAAATAGAAAATATTTTCACAAATATCGCTTCGGGTACTTTTTGAGGAAGCTGTTTTTGGCTTGATGATAACCTGTCAATATTTATTGGCGGAAAAAGAATGAAAAATATCGTTGTAAAATTCATCAATCCATAATAAAATGAGTTATTCATATTTGCCGCTGCCTTTCTATCTTTAACCCCAAATATTTCATTATGCTACAATCGGTCGCGGTCTTTTGCGGTTCACAAAACGGGAATAATCCAATCTATATTCAACATGCAGAAACATTAGGAAAATTATTGGCAGAAAATAAAATAGATATTGTTTACGGCGGCGGAAACTCAGGTCTTATGGGCGCTGTGGCAAATGCGGCTTTGGAAAACGCCGGAAAAATTATCGGTATTATTCCCAAAAGGTTAGTCGATAGAGAACGTGCGCACAAATCGCTTACGCAAATTCATATTGTGGACGATATGCACACGCGCAAACAAATGATGTATAGCTTGAGCGAAGCCATTTTGATATTGCCCGGTGGCAACGGCACGCTCGATGAAATGTTTGAAACCATTACCTGGAATGTGTTGAGTATTCACGACAAAAAAGTAATTTTATTGAACTCCGCTGGCTTTTACAATGCACTTGTTCAGCACATTGAGAATATGTTCAATGAAGGATTTTTGTATTCCGAAAATAAAATAGAAATATGTTCAACGCCCGAAGAGGTATTGCAATTGCTTACCAAAGATTGACGCCAAAACCTGTGCGGACAATCGGTTGAACTTTTGAACGAAGCACATTATTTTCATCATAATACTGTTCGCGATAAGGCGAATTTTTATTATTGAGAAAATCCATTCCCACGCTAAAGAAAAAATACGATTGCCCGTAAACCCGCTGCGCATAACCAATTGAGCCGATGATGCTCGGCACATTCCAATGGTCGCTGTAAGATTGTTCGCCATAGGGAATGTATTTTGAATGCACATAATTATCTTCAAACGATGCTTCAAAGAACAAAAACGGAACAGGATAAATTCTCGCAAACGGCGCTGCGCCTATGTTCCACGTGTGTTGCTTATCGTCGTTATAATATTTTTGATAATTATAAACAGCGTTTAACGCAATGCCTACATCTACATATTGATTAACAGAATAACCGATGGACGGATTAATCCCAAACGCTCCGCCACCGTCGCCGAAGCCTGCAACCAAATTACCGCCGACAAAATAATGATGAAATTTATTGGCGCGTGAAGGTTGATAATGCACATTGCTTACTTCGGGAATGTCATCGTTTATATCGGTTGTGTCTTGCGCAAACACTGATGCAGCAAGGGTTACAGAGAATACAAGAATAAATAATTTCTTTATCATAAAAATTGTTTTGAAATAAGCCACAGATACACAGATGAATTTTAATTTTATCTGTGCATCTGTGGCAAAAATTATATATCAAAAATTTTCCCTACATTCAAAATATTATTCGGGTCGAATACTTTTTTAATGCCGCGCATCAAATTTAATTGCACTTCATCAAACACAATCGGCATATATGTTTTTTGTATCAACCCTATTCCGTGTTCTGCACTAATCGTTCCGCCAAGTGTTTTTACCAACTTAAACAATTCCGCCAGAATGCCCGTCATCTCTGCATTTCCATGACTATTCGATATGCCTTCTTTCCGAATCCTGATGTGTAAATTTCCGTCTCCTGCGTGTCCGTAACAAACCACATCAAAGTTATGTTCAACGCCTAAGGCTTTCGCACCGTTGATGAGCGCAGGCAATTCCGCACGCGGCACAACGGTATCTTCTTCAATCGTATAACCTTTCAATTTTACGGCTTCCGCAGTTTTGCGACGGAGCTTCCAAAGTTCTTCTTTTTGCTGCGCGTCATCGGCAAAAAAGATTTCGTCGGTGTCATAGTTTTCCAACAAAACCGCGATGGCTTGCATATCCTGCATCAACACATCTTGATTATTACCGTCCACTTCAATAATCAAATGTGCAGCAATGCCGTCATGCACGGGAACTGTTTGATTATCGACATAATCGCTTGTAATTTTCAATGCATTTATCTCTACCAATTCCAACGCACTCGGCGTGAAACCCGCGCAGAATATGGCACTCACGGCTTCGCCTGCTTTTTCAACAGAATGAAAAGGCACGAGCATAAGCAAATCAAATTTGGGTAGAGGAATTAATCGCAATACAATTTTTGTAACAATGCCAAGCGTTCCTTCACTGCCGACAATAAGTTGCGTAAGATTATAACCTGTTGCATTTTTTATCACATTTGCGCCCGTCCAAATAATTTCGCCTGTAGGCAAAACCACTTCAAGGTTCAACACATAATCTTTTACAGTGCCGTATTTCACGGCTTTGGGACCGCCGCTGTTTTCCGCAATGTTGCCGCCGATAAAGCACGAACCTTTACTTTGCGGGTCAGGCGGATAAAACAGATTCTTTTCTTTTACGGCGTTTTGCAGTTCTTCCGTAACCACGCCGGGTTCTGTAATCACTTGCAAATTTCTTTCATCAATTTCTAAAATTTGATTGAGCCGTTCCGTTGAAAGCAGCACGCCGCCTAAGTTTGGCAATGCGCCGCCGCTCAAGCCTGTTCCCGCGCCGCGCGGCGTTACAGGAATTTTTTGTTCATTACAAATTTTTAAAATTGCACTTATTTCTTCTGTTGTTTTTGGTTTTAAAACAACAGAAGGCAAATAAGAAAGCTTCTCTGTTTCGTCATGCGAATAATGCTGCAATGTTTCTTCATCGGCAAAAACATAATTGTCGCCGATGATAGATTTGAATTGTTGTATGAGTTCTGGAGAAAACATTTATGAATGATGATTTGTGATTTATGAATTGTGCCTATCTAAACAATACATCCTGCATTGTAAAAATACCTTTTTTGTCTTTGATAAATTCCGCTGCAAGTACCGCGCCGCCTGCAAATCCTTTGCGGTTATGCGCCGTATGCGTGATTTCAATATCGTCAATTTCGGAACTATATTTTATGGTATGCGTGCCGGGCGCAGGGTCAATTCTTTGCGAAAGAATAACCAAATCTTCTTTATTACCGCTCGGCGCATTTACCCAATTTTTCTTTGAAGTAATTTCATGCAACACTTGTTCCGCAAGCGTTATAGCCGTTCCGCTTGGCGCATCTTTTTTATGTGTATGATGAATTTCTTCCAGCGAAACATCATAATCTTTGTATGGCTTCATCAACTTTGCCAAATATTTATTCAGCTCAAAAAACAAATTTACACCGATGCTGAAATTGCTTCCGTACAAAAATGCGCCTTGTTTTTCGTTTACATAATTTACAACTTCATGCCAGTTTTTCAGCCAGCCCGTTGAGCCTGAAATGCACGGCACGCCTGCATCTGCGCAAAGTTTAATATTTTGTACAGCCGATTCGGGATTGGTAAATTCAATCGCAACATCGGCTTGCTGCAAGTTTTCTTTGGTCAGCAAATCAATTGTTGAAGAAGAAATTTTCAATACAATTTCATGCCCTTTTGCTAAAGCAATTTCTTCAATGGCTTTGCCCATTTTTCCGTAACCGATTAATGCTATTTTCATATTTTTTTATTACACGAATTTTTGCAAATTACACGAATTTCATTTTGTAAAACATGAATGCAGGTGTTCTCACTACTGACGTTTCACGACTCATGCAATTTGGTTCATTTTATATTCATTATCACTGTTATTCCCGGCGCTTTTGCATATTGAAAATACGCAGGTGCAACTTTCAAACTCAAATCAGGACTTACATCAAACTCCCGCAAATGTCCGAAAACAGTGGCATCCGCGACTTGTAAACCCCACAATAATATGGTTGCCAAAATGGAATAATCGCGATAGCTGCGAAAGGTATTTCTATACGATTGCAGAAAAGTAAGAAACTGAACCTTGTTTGCCGTAGTCGCTTGTCCGGAAATATATTGATTGTACGCTTTTAAAAACCGTGGGTCAATGTTTTTGATTTGCGAATCGTCGCCCGTTGCTCCGGGATATTGACCTGCCGGCAGCGAGATAAAAATAGCGTGATAGGCAAACTGTGCTTTGTGGTATTCGTTGGTATTATCAATATATGTATAAATAGGGATGCCTACCGCAGCCCAAGCCAAAGGTACTTTCCAGTATTCGTGATTGTAGGCTTGTCCCCAACCGGGAAAAATCAATGAACGCAAAGTTGCGCCTTTGGGCGTGTGTTTTTTACGAAAGAGAAAAAAAGTGTCGCGTGCGGGTTTTGCAACGGGTTGCACAGGCTGCATCATTGCGTTTTTTGCAATAGAATCGCCGACGTTTTTTATGGGTTGAAGCGAATCTTTTGCTGTAACGGAATCTTTTTTCACGAGCGGAAAAAGTGTGTTTTTGCTCATCACCCGACGCAAAGAATCGTTTCGCTGTGCCAACAAAAAATTGCTCTTGCTAAAAAACAAAAAGAAAAGTAAAATGAATATTTTAAAATATCGCATTAAGTAAAATTAACCCACATGAACGTTCATCGTTTCCAATAGTTTGTTAAGTTCCTGCAAGGAATAATATTCAATAGTGATGCTGCCATTGCCGTTCTTGCTATGTGCCAATTTTACTTTTGTCCCAAAATACGAAGCAAGATTGTCTTCGATTTTTTTATAGGCAGGCGGCAATGTGTTGGCGGGTTTTGCTTTTGCCGTTGTATTTTTATCTTTACTCAACTCGCGAACCAATGCTTCGGTTTGGCGAACGCTCAAGCCTTTTTCCTTGATTTCTTTGAAAGCGAAAAGCTGTTTATCCACCGTTTCCAAAGTAATCAATGCGCGCGCGTGTCCCATGCTCAGCGTTCCGTAGCGAACTGCCAATTGCACGTCCGGCGGAAGTTTCAGTAAACGGATGTAGTTTGCTACCGTGCTTCTTTCTTTGCCCATGCGCTCTGCAACTTGTTCCTGCGTGTAAGCAAGTTCGTCCATCATGCGCTGGTAGCTCAAACCAATTTCAATGGCATTCAAATCTTCGCGCTGCAAATTTTCCAACAGCGCCAGTTCCAATAATTCCGCATCATTTGCCTGACGAATGTAAACGGGGACGTCTGCCAAGCCGGCGATTTTTGCTGCGCGAAAACGGCGCTCGCCCGCGATTAAACGATATTTCCCGTCAGCAGTTTTACTTACGGTTAGTGGTT
The DNA here is from genome assembly GCF_001659705.1 of Arachidicoccus sp. BS20. NCBI lineage: Bacteria > Pseudomonadati > Bacteroidota > Chitinophagia > Chitinophagales > Chitinophagaceae > Arachidicoccus > Arachidicoccus ginsenosidimutans. The sequence goes on along the minus strand of NZ_CP015971.1, from coordinate 2,046,907 downwards.
GAATAATGTCGTGCAGCTTAATAGAATCTGCCAGTTCATTCAAAGCTTTCTCGTCAAAATCGTTGCGCGGATTTTTCGGATTTACTTCAATAGCACTAATAGCTACACGCATGGTGGTTGTAGCTTCTTCAACCACTTTTGGCTTCAGATTGCCGGAAGTGGTTTTTAAATCCTCATCAATATTTGCCAGCAAAGAACGAATACCTTTGCCCAATGCTTCTTTGCCTTGTTTAAATGCTTTTGGTGGAGTTACTTTGTTTGATACAGCCATTATTTATTCCCGATTGTTTTAATTTATTGCTCAGCTTTGGCTTTGCCTGCGCTTTTGACCAAATTATTTTTTTGCAACACTTCTTTTGCTAAATTCACATAGTTGATTGCACCCTTGCTTTCCGAATCATAGAGTACAACAGGTTTTCCGAAGCTCGGCGCTTCACTCAATCTTGTATTGCGATGAATGATGGTGTCGAAAACCAGATCGTCAAAATGTCTTCTTACTTCGCTCACAACCTGATTGCTCAGGCGCAAGCGACCATCGTACATTGTCATTAAAATGCCTTCGATTTGTAAGTCGGGATTCAAGCGGTTTTGAACAATTTTTATGGTGTTCAATAATTTCCCCAAACCTTCCAGTGCAAAAAATTCGCATTGTACAGGAACAACCACGCTATCTGCAGCAACTAAAGAATTTACAGTAATCAAGCCGAGAGAAGGCGAACAATCAATCACGATAAAATCGTACAAATCTTTCACAGGCTGCAATACATTTTTCAACACATTTTCGCGGTTGGGCGAATTAATCATCTCAATTTCCGCGCCCACCAAATCAATGTGCGAAGGAATCAAGTCGAGATTGGGTACATCGCTTTTCAGTATTACTTCTTTTGCCTGCATTCCATTGACCATGCAATCGTACAGGCTCGATGTAACGTTGTGCAAATCAAAACCGATACCCGTGGTACTGTTTGCCTGCGGGTCGGCATCAATCAACAAAGTTTTGTATTCCATTATAGCAAAACTTGCAGCGAGATTAATCGCCGTTGTTGTTTTGCCTACACCGCCTTTTTGATTTGCTACTCCAATAATTCTTGTCATAAATATTTTTTGTCCGCTTCAAAGATACATTTTGATAACAAATAGTTCATGGTTCATGGCAAATAGTTCATAGATTGTGAAAACTATGAACCATGAGCTATCTGCTATGACCAATATTAAAGGTCAATTACTTCATTCGGTTGAAGCAACACCAATGTTTTTCCTTTGCTTTTGAACAATTCTTGCGCAGCTTCCGTATCTATTTTGATTAAATCAAATGTATTGTAATGAACACCTACTATTTTATCGCATTTAATAAAATCGGAAGCAATCGCAGCATCATTGTAATCCATTGTGAAATTTCCGCCAATGGGCAAAACGGCAAAATCCAACTTTGTCCAATAAGGAATCAGTTGCATATCCATTGCCAAGCCTGTATCGCCTGCGAAATAAAAATTGCCTTCGCTCGAAGTGAATACGAAACCGAAAGGGTTTGCTCCATAGCTGCCGTCGGGCAAGCCGGATGAATGTAACGCATTTACGGCGCGTACTTTTCCGAAACCGAAATCAACAGGCGAACCATGATTAATCGGATGTAATTTTTCAACGCCTTGCGTACTTAACCAATGACCAACTTCGGGCGCTGCAACTACTGTGGCGCCTGAGTTCTGTGCAATCGCAACCGCATCGCCAATATGGTCGCCATGACCGTGTGTGATGAAAATAAAATCGGGTTTCAGCGAATTGATGTCCACATTTTTGATGGAAGGATTGCCTGTAAAAAACGGGTCGAACAAAATTGTTTTTCCGTCGATATTTACCGAAAAAGTCGCGTGTCCGTAAAAAGTAAGCTGCATACGATTTGAATTTTTAATTGTATAATATTGTAAGCAAAAATAATTTTCCCGTCGCATATTTCCACGAAAGCAAAAATGTTTCACATATTGTTTACCGAACCATTCGCCGATAATTCGTAAAATCGTTTTTGCTTCTGAAGATTTTTTTTGAAAATTGAAAATAATTACGTGAAAAAGGACACGTCAGCGCGTCCTTCCCACGAAAGCGGGAATCTCTTGGCAATATTTTTGAGATGCCGAAACAAGTTCGGCATGACGCGCAAAAGTTTTTATTATTTTTCAAAACAACTTAATTTTTAAACGTTTTAATTCATGCGTCGTTTAATTCAAATCCGCACCATTGTCGTTGTTTTTCTTTTACTGATTGATATTTATTTGTTTTTCGTATTCAAATATCTCACGCAAAATTCGTCGCCAAAGCTACGGCTCACGGTACTTTCGGCGCATTGTATTGTTTCCGTCGCGAGCATTGTTTCGCTGTTTGTGCTAAACATTGTGCCGCAACAAACACGTTATTATATCATCAGCATTATTCTTGGAATTTTAATTGCAAAATTGTTATTCGTTCTTGTTTTATTGGTCGATGAAATTCGTCGCGGCATCTTTTGGACAGTCAAGAGAATTGTTCCGTCAAAGCCTGCAAACACAAATGTTTCAAACAATTCCATTCCGCGTTCATCGTTTTTGGTTTGGCTGGGCGCAATTCTCGGCGGCGGATTTTTAGCCACGTTTTTGTACGGATTTTCCAACAAATACAATTACCGCGTTCGCACCGTAAAAATCAATTTTCCCAATTTACCAAAATCGTTCAAAGGCTTACGGATACTGCAACTCAGCGATATTCACAGCGGAAGTTTTTCCAACAAACGCGCCGTAAATGACGGCGTTTCGATGGCTTTGCGCGAGAAGCCTGACATCATTTTATTTACGGGCGATTTGGTCAATGACCGCGCCGTTGAAATGATAAATTATAAAAATGTATTCAATCGTCTTACTGCGCCGATGGGTGTTTACAGCACTTTGGGCAATCACGATTACGGCGATTACGCAGAATGGAACTCGCCCGAAGAAAAAGCCGCAAATCTCGAACAATTAAAAAATATTCATGCGGAAATGGGCTGGCGTTTGCTGATGAATGAACACATTATTTTTGAACGCAACGGCGAAAAAATTGCTTTGCTCGGCATTGAAAACTGGGGAGCAAAAGGTCATTTTCCAAAATACGGAAAGCTCGATGTAGCATACAAAGGCACGGAAAATGTTCCTTTTAAAATACTCATGAGCCACGACCCAAGTCATTGGGACGCGCAGGTTCGTCCCGATTATCCCGGCATTGATTTGACACTTGCAGGGCATACGCACGGAATGCAGTTTGGTGTGGAAATTCCGCACTTTAAATGGAGTCCCATTCAATATATGTACAAGCAATGGGCTGGACTGTACAAAACGGGAAAGCAATATTTGTATGTCAATCGTGGTTACGGTTTTCTCGGCTATCCCGGTCGCGTAGGCATTTTGCCGGAGATTACGGTAATTGAGTTGGTGTGAGAAATTCTCTTTAAATTCGGTAATTAAAAATTTTATTACAATGAAAAAATATCTTTTCGCTTTCATCGCATTTTCATTTTTCGGGCTCATTTCAAAAGCTCAAGATGCGCCAAAAACTGCCGACGAAATTTTAAGCAGCGCCATCGCGCAAGCAAAGCAGCAACACAAAAAAGTATTGATTATGTTTCATGCTTCGTGGTGCGGCTGGTGTAAAAGAATGGACGCCTCCATTGAAGACAAATCTTGCAAAAAATATTTCGACGACAACTTTGTAATAGACCATATTGATATTATGGAACACGGCAAAGAGGTTGCTCTTGAAAATCCCGGTGGACAAGCCATGTATGAAAAATATGGCGGAGCAGAAGGCATTCCGTTTTGGCTGATTTTTGATGAAAACGGCAATTTGCTCAGCACTTCAAATTTAGCCGAAGGCGGTCATAACGTCGGCTGTCCTGCACAAGAAAATGAAGTGAATACTTTTGTAGGCTTACTGAAAAAATATACATCTATCAGCGATGCAGATGCAAAAGCCGTTCACGACAGGTTTATAAAAAACAAAGGATAATTCTATCTTTGCAAATGCTACAAGCCCGATCCATCGCGGCGTTCGCGTCGAGGAAAGTCCGGACAGCACAGAGCAGTTTACCGGCGAACAACCGGGTTTCAAAAATCATTTTTTGAAAACAGACAGCGCCACAGAAAATAACCGCTGAATTTTTTCAGTAAGGATGAAAACGTGCGGTAAGAGCGCACGGCAAAGTGCAGCAATGCACTTTGCGGGCAAGCCTTAAACGCTGCAATGCCACGTATAGTTGTGTTTGAGAACGGCTCGTTCAAAACTTCGGTTACACAACAGGGTAGGCAGCTACACCGCAACAGTAATGTTGCGGGCAGATAAATGATGGTTTAGAAACAGAATCCGGCTTATGAGGCTTGTAGCATTTTTGACCAAGATTTGGTATGATTTGTCGGATTATCCGGATTCTTTACTATCATGCAAATCCTTAAAATCCTTTTAATCAAGGTCAACGTTCATCACTTTTACTTCAAAAGGTTTCAGTGTAATCGTAGTTGTTTTATCCGATTCAAAAATGCCTTCTTCTTTATCATTTACCACATTGAATAATTTATATTTTCCGTTGAAATTGGCGGGCAATTCTAATATATCTTTTAATGTAAAACTAAAAGTTTGGTTTTTATCCGAAGGGTTTCGTAAAGTCAATGTTCCGTGCTTCGGGTTCCACGAAGCAAAGCCGTAAACTTCTTGCTTTGCAGGGGCGCCGCCAACCCAATGAACATCGGCTAAAACGTCTTTGTGTTCCTTTGACCACTTGATGGCTTTTGCCAAAACGTTCCATTCGTAGGTATCCAATTTATGCGGGTTGATATACATTTCCTGCAAGCTCGTGCCACAGCCGAAGAAAGCCCATATGTCGTCCGAAACGTCCGTATCATCAATGTTTGCCGGCGCAGCTTCGCCGTGGTCGGCAATCATTATTCCATGATTCATTACTGCATTTAAAGGAAATAACTTTGAACGTGAAACTACTTCTTCATAAATATCGTGGTCGCGGTAATTGAGCCATCGTTGTCTTTTGTTCCCAATGCCCGTGAAACCATAATCGCCGCCGCCGCGCCAAATATTATTACCACAAAGCAATAAGTACGGCGACGCCCAAGTGCCGACTGTGAGGCTCAAATAAATATCAGGTTTTACTTCGCGCAACGATGAAATAAATCGCAGCAACGATTGTATATCGCTTTGATATTGCAAGCCCGCACCTGTAGTATGAGTTCCCGAACCGATGCCGTCGAATTTAAAAATAGCGACATGCTGTTGCTGAATAAAATTTGTTGCCAGTGATTTGAAATAATTAAAATAATTTTTTCCCGATAAAGAAAATCCGTGCGCATTGATTTCATAAGGCGGAATATGATTTTTCCCGAAAGCCAAGCGTTTTTGCTTTGGCTCGCCATAGCCGCCCCAAGGCGAAATCCACACGCCCATTGCCGCACCATATTTGCTTGACAAAGCATATAAATTTTTAAACCCGTTTGGCAAGCCTTTATTGAATTGCCACAACGTATTATAATCGTCCCAGCCATCGTCCCACAAATAACCGTCGAGTTTTACACCACGTTTTATGGTTAAGCTGTCGCTCCAGATTTTGATACGGTCGAGACAATCCGCTTCGCGCAAACGCAGCGTATCCCATGATAAATCAAACCAGGAATTGTAATGCAAAAACTGCGTATAAGGCATCGCTCGTTCACGTTCGAGATAATACTGAAACCCTCTCCTCAATTGACTTTCAGGCGTTACGCCAAAAACAATTGACACATGAAAAGAAGAATCATCATTACTCAAAACAGCCGTGCGATAAATGTATTCCTTAGTACTATCAATTTTCGACATGGGATTTTCAATAGCAAAGAAATTTTGTTTTACTATCAAAGGCAACCCGTCAACAATGCCGGATTTTTCAGGTTTTTCGGAGGATGGCAAATTGATTAAATACAACTTATCAATCTTGACCGAAGGGTCTTTCCCCTTGAAAGAAAAAAACTGTTGAATGTAGTTTGAATTGTCTCGTAAAACTGCGCTCCATTGTAAAGAAATTTTATATTTCTCATTATAGAACAAAATATTTAGTTTTTTGCCTGCATCTTTTTCGGAAAGCTTTACTGCGTTTGGATTTGCAGCAATATCTTTTACGGAAGAAATAGTTTTTATTACAAAATCATTTCCGTTTACAATTGTTCCGGTATTTAATACAAGCGAAAAGAATTTTGTAGAATCAAAATGGAAAATTTGCTTTGTAACTGCGTTTTCAAAATTAATCGATATGAATTTATTTTTTGCAAAAGAAAATCCGGTTTGCAGCACATTGTTTTTAAGGAAAAAATTTCCTTTATGATTTTTTACAACAGCTTTCCCGGGTTGTTTCCCTGCATAAAAAATTTGTCCGTAAGAAAGAAAAGGTACAATGCAAGTGAGAATGACTACTATTTTCCGCATATTTAAAATATCTTTCGCTAAAAATACTCGTTTTTCTTTATGACTTACAGTGCAAACGATTGCCGGTAAAATGAATAGCACGTTAAACCATTTTTTGTCAATTGAAACTATTGTACAATATTTGCATTTTAGATTAATTTTTTTAAGTCAAAATCCACCAATTTATTCACTAAAAAATCGTGAATGGCATTAGTAAGAAGAAACAATAACAGACATTTCCCAAGGCAACAAGAAGCGGAACACCGTATTAATGAACGTATCAGAGTTCCTGAAGTGCGTCTGGTGGGAGATAATGTAGAAACCGGTATATATTCGATTGAAGCAGCACGCAGAATTGCGGAAGAAAAAGGGTTGGACCTGGTGGAAATTTCCCCAAATGCAAATCCGCCTGTATGTCGTGTGGTAGAATACAAAAAATTTCTTTACGAGAAGAAACGTAAGGAAAAGGAGATGAAAGCCAATTCCAAGCAGAACGAAGTAAAAGAAATCCGCTTTACGCCAGGAACCGACGACCACGATTTTGACTTTAAAGCAAAGCACGCCGAAAAATTTTTACAGGACGGACATAAAGTCAAGGCTTACGTTCAGTTCAAAGGTCGCGCTATGATGTTTCAGGACAGAGGCACATTGCTATTGCTGAAATTTGCAGAAAGACTGGCAGATTTTGGCGCGCTGGAAAATATGCCGAAAATGGAGGGCAGAAGAATGCATGCGATGTTTGCACCTAAAACTTCGTCGAAGAAAAAAGAATCGAAAGACAAAGCATAACACATTTTTCAATTGATTGAGGCGCCGGACATTTTTGTTCGGCGTTTTTGTTTGTTCGCAGAAAAATTTAATTTGCATCCAATTAAAACCTATCCGTATGAAATGGCTAAAAACTGATGACAACACCGATAATGTAGAAGTAGAAGAAAGCGGCGGAAGCGGCGGCGGTAATGGCACCGGAAGAATGTTCGGCAAAATTGGTGGCGGTGGAGCAATCGTAGTTATCATTATTTCTTTGTTGCTTGGCAAAAATCCTTTGCAGATGCTTGGCTTTGTGAACAACGTGCTACCCGATAACTCACAAGCACAGCAGGGCACGGGACACATAGGAACTATTACCAATGTTCATGCGGATAATGATTCGACATTTACACTGCATGTTTTCAATAGCACGAATGATATTTGGCAAAATATTTTTTCTACCCAGTTTCATAAAGTATATACAAAGCCCAAATTATATTTGTTCTACAATCATACCACCACAGGCTGTGGCAGCGCATCTTCTGTTTCGGGACCGTTTTATTGTCCTGCCGACAGTAAAGTTTATCTCGATTTGGCTTTCTTCAAACAACTTTCGCAGGAGTTTCAAGCGCCCGGCGATTTGGCAAAAGCCTACGTGGTAGCGCACGAAATGGGACATCACATCCAGCATTTGCTTGGGATTACTGACCAATTGGATGCGGCACGTTCACGCCTGAGCGAAGCTGCTTATAACAAACTTTCTGTGAAACTGGAACTGCAAGCCGATTTTTATGCGGGGCTTTGGGCGCATTATGCCGAACAGGAAAAAATAATTTCCCTTGATGATGCGGATATTAACAGCGCGCTTTCGGCTGCGAATGCCGTAGGCGACGACAATCTGGAGAAGCAGGCGCAAGGTTATGCCGTGCCGGAAACCTTTACACACGGGACTTCCGCGCAGCGAATGTATTGGTTTAAGAAAGGATATACGACCGGAGATTTTTCGCAGGGAGATACTTTTCACGACCCAAGTTTGAATTGATTGTATTCGACAATTTTTTTAGAAGCCCGATGCGTTAATTACGTTCGGGCTTTTTTTAATATTTCCCTAACGTAAAATTTTGTATAAAGAAGTAAATTTATTCGTTCATTTTTCTTTCATACAAAAACTATTCAAATTATGTCGTCTCGTCTTAAGCTGCTCACAGTAGCAACGGTACTTTATGTGTTTGCCGGTTGCGGCGGCAATAGCACTTCGCAAAGCAATAATACAGTAGATAGTCTTCCTGCAAATTCTCCCGAAACCAAGCCGCCTGTAGCAGATTACAAGCCAGCGTTTCCGGGACAAACCCGCGCGCCGGAAGTGAAAACGCAAACACCGATTTCAATAACTGTTATAGATACAACGCTCAGACACCCATGGGGAATTTGCAATTTGCCCGATGGAAGATTATTGATAACGGAAAAATTCGGCACGGCACGAATTGAATCGTTGGACGGAAAGTCGGTTAAGAAAATTACCGGATTTCCAAAAGTAATTCCAAACGGACAAGGCGGTTTGCTTGATATTAATGCCGACCCGAATTTTGCAACAAACAGAACTATTTACTTCGACTATTCCGAGCTGCAACCGGATAGCTCTGCTGTGCTGGCAGTTGCGAAAGCTACGCTTTCAAAAGATGAAACAAAGATTGAAAATGTCAAAGTTATTTATCGTGCAACGCCGGCATACAAAGGGCTTGGTCGGTACTTGCAATACGGCTCGCGCATAGTGTTTGACAAAGACGGAAATTTATTCGTAAGTACCGGCGAGCGTTCCGACGACTCAGTGCGTGTACAGGCGCAATGGCTAAGCTCTTCTTTGGGAAAAATTATTCATATCACGACCGATGGTAAACCTGTACATGATGCAAGTTTCCCCGATTCCACCAACGTAAAACCGGAAATATATGCAAGTGGTTTGCGTAGTCCGGAAGGCTTGGTTATGAATCCGCAAACCGGCGAACTGTGGGAAGCGGAATTTGGACCAAAGGGCGGCGATGAAGTGAACATTATTCACGCAGGAAAAAATTATGGCTGGCCCGTTATTACTTACGGAATTGAATATCGCGGTGTGCCTGTGGGCGACAGCATTCAGCAGAAAGCAGGCATGGAACAGCCGATTTATTATTGGAGCCCGAGTGTATCTCCATCCGGCATTGAGTTTTACAACAGCGACACCATTCCTGAGTGGAAAGGCAATTTGTTCTTAGGTTGTTTAAGCGGTTCGCATATAGACCGTCTCGTAATTAAAGACAATAAAGTTGTGGGCGAAGAGTGGCTGTTTGGAGATAAAGGCGAACGTTTCCGTGCGCTGCGCACAGCTAAAAACGGTGCATTATATGCTATTACAGATGCGGGAAAATTGTATAAAATTGCGAAGCAATAATGATAAAGTATAAATAATAAAAACATCGGGCTGTCAATATTGGCAGCCCGATATTTTTATGTGTGTAAAGAATTATTCTTTCGGCATTCCCAAACGCCAGTAATTATTGTGCAAAAGTTTGTTGAGCGTGTTTAATCCTTCTTCCTCGCTGCGGCGGATGATGTTTTGCAATAATACGGAATGCAAGCCGTGAACCATTGCAAAGTGAGAAGTATTGCCTCTGTCGCGACTTCTGAAATATTCGCGCAATTGCACGGTAAAATGTTTATATACTTCGCTCAAAGTGCTGTTATGCGTAGCTTGTGCAATTGCTACGTGAAAACGAATATCGGCATCGAGGCTCAATTCAAAGCGTCCGCGCATGGTGGCTTCCCTGCGGTCGTCCAGCGCTTCCGAAATATTTTTAATGTCTTCATTGGTTCTGTAACGAAGTGCCTGAATGAGAATTTCTTTTTCCAACAGGTAGCGCACGTCGTTTACTTCTTTCAACAAATAACGTTTCATTTTCAGTTCGTCGGTTACACTTCGTTCTATCTGCGTATTTACAAAAGTACCCGACCCCCTTTTTACGGTAAGTATGCCAATGTTTTCAAGTGTTTTCACGGCTTCTCTTATAGTCGAACGTCCTGCATTGTATATTTTCATCAATTCCGGTTCTGGCGGAATTTTTTCGCCGGGTTTGTATAATCCGAAAGAAAGATCGTCTTGTAATTTTTGTATAATATGCGCGGTCAGCGTTTTGGAAATATCGTTTTTCATATTTAAATCTCTTCAATTCATCTGATGTATTTTTCTTTTAGAATACTATTTACAATAGCGGATAAAACGGGGGCAAAGCTAAATAATTACACCAAACATCTGATGTATTGACAATTTTATGACAAATAACAAACGTGTCGCTTTTCTTAACATTTTGCGCCGCAGCTACATTTGCGCAGCCAAGTAAAAACTATAAAATCTTTCTTAGCCGGCTATAAAGAAAATTCTTGCGCAATTATATTTTTTAACCGTAAAAAGTAGTTCATGAAGTTTGCTCATGTAAGTGTATTGGTGTGCCTTTTGTTTATGTCTGTACGAAATGTGCAGGCGCAGACGATCCGAGTGAAAGGCAAAATTATTAATGAATCGGGCGAGCCTGTGGCATCGGTTTCCGTAATGACGAAAGGTTTGTCAAAATCGACTGTATCGGACAATGGCGGCAACTTTTATTTAAATGTTCCCGATAATTCGGATTCTGTTATTTTAAAAATATCAAGTGTAGGTTATCGTACGGAGGAATTGCATTTTGCGATTCCTTTGCCAAAAGAACTTGTAATTAGGTTACAGGCTTATGATAAGGCATTGTCGTCTGTCGAAGTCTTCGGCCATCCGCGTGTGCAGCCCGATAAACTTGATGCTTTAACGGGTTTGCCGTTGCAGGCAAATCAGCAAATACAAAGTGTTTCGGTTATTTCCAACAGATTGATTCAGGAGCAGGATAATCAGGACATCGGAGATGCACTGCACAATGTTACGGGCGTAATTTCTTTTTCGTCGTTCGGAGGTATGGGAAACGCTTACACCATTCGCGGCATACGCGGCGTTACGACTTTGGTCAACGGAATACAAATGAATAACGATTTTCGCGGGCACGGCGTAATGCCCGATATGGAAACCGTGGATAATGTTCAGGTTTTAAAAGGTTCGTCAGCGATTGCGCAAGGCGTGTCGGCGTCTATTGGTGCGGTTGGCGGAATTATCAATGCCGTAACTAAAACGCCGGATTTTGTAAACGCGGGAACTGTCGGCATCCGTTACGGAAGCTGGGACAACGTGAGGGGCTTTTACGATTTTCAACATATAATCAACGACAAACTTGCGTATCGCATTGACGGCGCCGCGCAAAAAGGAAACGGCTACAGGGCTTATACAAAGAACGACAGATTTGTAATTAATCCGTCTTTGACCTGGAAGCCCGATGATAAAACAACCATTATTGCAGAGCTGCATTATCAGCACGATAATAAAACACCCGACAGAGGAACCGTCAATCTGGGCGCAGACAGCGTGAACGGATTGTGGAATATTCCGAATAATAAATTTTTAGGATTTACGACAGATCACAATACAACAGATGCAAAATTCTGGGGCATCCGCCTTGTACGAAAACTGACCGATAAGCTGGATTTTAAAATCAATTATTATGGCTCTGCTTTCAAGCAGGATTTTAATTCTGCGATTGCAAACCTTGATTCCGCTGCGTTTAAAGCCACAGGCGATAGAAATGTGCGTTACCGTTACATGAACCACGTAACGGAAAACGATAAAAGCGCTACATATAACATTGCGCTGGTGGGACACGATTTGCATACAGGTTCCATTACGCATACGTTCCAAATCGGGTTTGATTACCGCAACAGAGATTGGTTTTCGCAGGCATTTAATTCCAATCCTATTGATACCATTGATGTGTTTTCCAATTATTCCAATATTCTGTCTAATCAGAATCTTACTTACACAGAAAATAAAGGAAGATATTATAACAGAAATTATAACGAATACGGCTTGTTCGGTCAGGATATGATTACGTTCAATAAATACCTTTCCGCCTTGGCAGGCGTGCGTTACAGCTATGTTTCGAGTGTTGATAACAAAATCAATACTTATTCTTCCGGCAACGGAACAGACCCGATTTTCGGTGTGTTTATCACACCTGTTTCGCAGTTACATTTTTTCGGTTCTTATACAACCATTTCCGATATTTCGACTGCGGAATACGTGGATGAAAACGGTAAAAAACTGGGAAATACAATTACACACCAATGGGAATTCGGTCTGAAATCGAGCTATTTCGGGGATAGGCTGCGTTTTAATTTCACTTATTTCATCATGGATAATAATGATTATACTTATCAATTGACCAACACTGAAACCGGTAATGTGTATTACAACCAAAGCGGAAGCCTGAAACGCAATGGCATTGAAACGGAAGTTACGGGACATGTATTTCCGAATTTTGAGGTGTTGCTTGGTTACACACATTTGAATGCGAAGTACGACGGTGTGAAATCTTTTGTTGACGGTGCCGAACCAATGGGAACTGCAAAAAATTTGGCAAACGGCTGGCTGAATTATGTTGTAAGAAAAGGCTCACTCAAAGGCTTGTCTTTCGGCGGTGGCGTTTATTATGTGGGACAACGTCCGGTGGACGATTACAGCAAATCAACAAGAGTAAACGTAACTACCGGCGGCGGCGAAGTGCAGAAAATTACGCCCGGCATAAGACCTTTCGATTTGGCGGCTTATACAACCATCAACGGGCAGATTGCTTATTCTTTCAAGCAATATACAATTCGCGCGGTGTTGAATAATATCGGAAATTCAAGAGGGTATACTGCTTATTATCCGCAAGCATTTTTGAACCCGACAGATCCGAGAAATATAGGAGTAACGTTTACTTACGCCTTCTAAAAAATTGGTTTAGATATAGAGAAAACCACGTAGTTACATAGCATTGAAGTTTGATATTCAGGTGTTATGTAGCTATGTGGTTATAATATTTCTTGAGCCGAAAGAGAGAATATGCTGATATTTTAGTTTACGAAATTGGTTACTTTCCAATGTTCAAACTACTCGCATTATACCCAAACATTTTTTTAAACGAATCGGAAAAATGAGACAGATTTTCAAAGCCTACTTCCAAGTAAACTTCCGAAGGTTTCTGGTGTTTTTCAGCAATAAGATAATGCGCCAGTTGCAGGCGTTTTTGCTGTAACCATTTTTCGGGCGAAAGGGAAAATATTTTTTGAAAATCGCGCTTGAACGTGGCGAGACTGCGTCCAGTAAGCTTTGCAAAATTTTTCAATGGAACGTTGTAATGATAATTGCGGTTCATGTACGCTTCTAAATCTATCTTGTGCGGCTCCTGAAAATCGAATAGAAAACTTTTTAATGAAGGATTTGTTTGCAACAACAATTCAATGGCTTCATTGGTTTTCAGTTCGGCAATTTTTTGCGTGAGTTTTTGCGGATTTTCCACATAAGGAATCAACGATTCAAAATATCCTTTCAGAAAAATATTGTTTGACAAATCAATCATTGTTGCGCCTGCGTACGGTTCAACTTTGCCAATGTTGTTTGCCGATGCATATTTTCTCAAAGTTTCCTGGTCGAGAAAAATGTTGATAGACTTAAATGGTTGTCCGCTTTCGGACGGCAATTTCAAAGACTTCACCAACTGATTTTTGCGCAGCAAACCAATCGTTCCTTCTTTCGCAACAAAAGTTCCTTCATTGGTAAAAAATTTTGATTCGCCCGAAATCAAATAACCCAAAGCGTGTTCTTCCACAAACTGCTCATGCCCGCGTTTTTGTTGATATTCGCAGGAATATAAAAGGTTATAATGAAAATAATTGTTGTCCATTTTTAGGAAGTTTTTCCGCAGATAAATACGCTGATTTTCGCTGAAAGAAATCTGCGTATTCCGCGAAAATAATCCGCGCAAATCTGCGGGGAATATCATTACAAAATTGCCAAAGATTATTGATTGTAAAACTTATTATTCAAAAATGTTTTCGGCATTTCCTTTTTATGTTGATGATGCTTTTTCGGCTTATCATTTTGTTCCGAATGCAATTGATTATTTGTCGTATCAAAAGATGAATTGTTGGACGAATGGGTCCCATTATTCAGCGAAACGCTATCATTTTTTACAGCTTCCTCAAGCACTTCTTTATAATACTTTTCATTAAAGTTTTTGGAAATCGCTTCTTCGGTATGTCCTGCCAAACTTAATATGATTGTACCTAAAGCAACGCCTTTTAAATAATCTTTTTTAGCGGCAAAAAGCAATGTAATCCCCGTTAAGGTAATTACACTCCAAATGATTCTGATGTCTTTCCAAGATTTGTGTATTTTCTCAACTTTCGGCACTTCCTGATTGAAAAATGCTTCTCTGTTGTTTTCATACAGACTGATTTGTTCGGTAATGGATTTTCTTGCAAAATGTCCGTCTGTAACGCCGCCCAACCCCATGATTAATCCGATAAGAAAAGACGGAATTGCCAACCCTTTCAACAGCGATAATGGTGCGGCAAATTTAAACAGCAAGATTGCCGCAATCAATAAAATCACACCGAATATGGTAGAGCCGTAACCTTGCTGCGATTCGCGGATGTAATGCTTCAATATATTTTCTACAAAATGATTCATAAGTTTATTTCATTTGACTCATAACCATTTTGTCCAACATCTTATCGGACACGATTTTTCGTGCAATCAACAATGGTTTTGCCATATAACCGTCGGCATATCTTGTTTTCGGATTTTTGACTTCAATAGCTTTTTTAATCAGCTTCGCAATGAGTATCGGCTCGGGGTTTTTGTCCAGTGTTTTGAGGGTAGCTTTCTGCATTTTGCTTACCATATTTTTATATGCTGTATTGCCGGAAATTTTTACCATACTGTCGAACGCAATATTGCCCCATTCGGATTTTATTCCGCCCGGTTCAATCACTATTACATCAATGCCGAATTGTTTCACTTCGTTTCTCAAACTATCGCTCAAGCCTTCCAATGCAAACTTACTTGCATGATACCAACCGCCGAGCGGGAACGCAATTTTCCCGCCGATGGAAGAAATGTTCACGATTTTTCCGTAACCGTTTTTCCGCATGTGCGGTAACACCAATTGCATCAATCGCGCTGCGCCAAAAACATTTACTTCGAGCTGATATTTCGCATCGCTCATCGGCACGTCTTCCACCGCGCCGTAAGAGCCGAAGCCTGCGTTGTTGATGAGTATATCAATTTTTCCTTCGGCTTTGATAATTTCATCAACGGCATTTACCATCGATTCATCGTGCGTAACATCGAGCGGGATTACTTTGATGCCCAAAGACAAAAGTTCATTCATCTTTTCTACCCTGCGTGCTGCGCCGTAAACCGTGTAACCGTTTTCTGCGAGATATTTTGCGGTCGCTTTTCCGATGCCTGCGGATGCGCCCGTAACTAAAACTACTTTGCTCATTTTGATTAATTTTTTATGCTGCAAAGTTGAAAACGTGAATTGAAAGTGCATTTGGTCAGCAGCTCAAAGTTGTTTGGCGAAAGGCTCATGGAAATAGTCAGGAAGTCATTAGTCAATTTTGCGTAAGCAATGGCTAATTGACTTTCTGACTTCTAAACTTTCTCACAAATTCACAACATTATTCTACATTAAGTTTTTACTAAATTTTCTTGTCGTAACTTTGCGCTTTCATTACATCTACAATGAGCGACGAAATAAAACACGAATGCGGCTTAGCCTTCATTCGCCTCAGAAAACCTCTCTCTTTTTATCTGGAAAAATACGGAACAACTTTGTACGGTCTTAACAAACTGTACCTGTTGATGGAAAAGCAGCACAACCGCGGACAAGACGGCGCGGGCGTAGCATCTATAAAGTTGAATGTGAGCAATGGTTACGAATTTATGCACCGCCTTCGCAGCAATGCACCGCAGCCGATTGCAGATATTTTTTCGCAGATAGGAAAGCAGGTAGATGACCTCGAAAAGTATTTGCCCGAAATTCAGTCGCAGCCCGACATAATGAAAGGACACGTTCCTATGTTAGGCGAGTTGCTGCTTGGACATTTGCGCTACGGCACACAGGGTAAAAACAATGTAGAATTTTGCCATCCGTTTATTAAGAGAAATATTGCAAGAGAAAAAAATCTTGCACTTGCAGGCAATTTTAATCTTGTAAATACTAAGGAATTATTTGCATCCGTACATATTCAGCCCGGCGATTTTCAGCGTCAAAGCGACCTTGCCGCGATGATGGAAGTGGTACATCATTTTCTCTCCAAAGAATCTGACGAAAATGCCGGAAATCCAGATGTGGCAAAAGTCTTGAAAGATGCGGCTTCGTTGTTTGACGGAGGTTATACCATCGGTGGATTAATCGGCAATGGCAATAGCTTTGTGTTGCGCGATGAACACGGCATTCGTCCTGCATATTATTATGTGGACGATGAAGTGATTGTTGCGGCAAGCGAGCGCGCCTCTATCCGCACGGCATTTAACGTAGGCGAAAATGTGGTTAAAGAATTAATGCCCGGAAATGTGCTGATTGTAGATGAAGTGGGCGAATATAAAGTAGAACAAATTCTCGAACCGAAAGAAAGACGTGCGTGCAGTTTCGAGCGCATTTATTTCAGTCGGGGAAGTGATGAAAAAATTTACCGCGAGCGCATTGCATTGGGTTATCATCTCAGCGAACGCATTCTGAACGAGATTAATTATGATTTAAAGAATACCATTTTCTCTTATATTCCAAATACGGCGGAAGTTGCGTTTTTTGGTTTGGTAAAAGGCATGGAAGATTATCTGAACAAAGTAAAAGTTCAGAAAATCCTGAGTTGGGGAAATGATTTCACGCCCGACAAATTAGAAGAAATGGTTAATCGCAAAATCCGTCAGGAAAAAATTGCGATTAAAGATGTGAAGATGCGCACTTTCATCACGGCAGATTCCGGCAGAAACGAAATGGTGCAGCACGTGTACGACATCACTTACGGAACAGTTCGCAAACACGAAGACACCCTTGTAGTGATTGACGATTCCATCGTGCGCGGAACAACTTTGAAAGAAAGTATTGTGCGTATGTTGTCGCGCCTTGAACCGAAAAAGATTATCGTAGTTTCCTCTGCCCCGCAAATCCGTTATCCCGATTGTTACGGAATCGACATGAGCAAGATGGGCGATTTTATTGCTTTCCGCGCAGCGCTTGCTTTGCACAAAGAACACGGAACGGAACATGTTCTGGACGAAGTTTATTACAATTGTAAAAAGCTGGAACTGGACAATGAGCTTCATTCGGAAAATCTGGTAAAACAAATTTATGCGTCGTTTACACCTGATGAAATTTCCGGAAAGATTGCGCAATTGATTACTCCGGAAGATATTGATATTCCTGTGCAGGTAATTTATCAAACCATTGAAGATTTGCATGACAGTTGTCCGACCAATACAGGCGACTGGTATTTCACGGGCGATTATCCAACGCCGGGTGGCAATCGCGTAGTGAACAAAGCATATATCAATTTTAAAGAAGGAAAAGACGCGAGGGGTTACTAAAAAACTTCATTGTTTTTTCATATTGAAAAAATTGGCAGTATCATAAATAGATATATCTTTGTTCCAGAATTGACAGTTTTTCCCATCCTTTTAACGGACGTTTTTTACGTAATTGTTTTTGGGCTTTGGTTACTGTTTTTATTAATTAACAAGTTCAAAAAATTAAAAATGAACATTTACGTAGGAAACTTAAGCTGGAGCTTAACCAGCGATGACTTGCACGAATTATTTGCTCCTTATGGAGAAGTTATTTCTGCAAAAGTTGTAACAGACAAGTTCAACAACAACCGTTCTAAAGGTTTTGGTTTTGTAGAAATGGCAGATGATGAAGCTGCAAACGCTGCAATTTCAGGCTTGCACGAAACTGAAGTTGGCGGTCGCAAAATCATTGTGAACCAAAAACAAGAAAACGCAGGCGGTGGCGATTACAAAAAGAAAAGCTATGGCAACGGCGGCGGTTATCGCGACCGTAACAGCGGTGGCGGTTACAGAAACAATTATTAATATCTGTTGACGTACAAATAAGTAAAACCCCGATGAAATTTTCATCGGGGTTTTTGTTTTGAGAGAATAGTTGCATTCAATTTTTAATAATAAGTTTTGCATAATTTTTCAAAACAAATCTTCGTTATGAAGTATCTTTACGGCACACAGCCAAAAGTTTAGTGAAAGTGCATTTCGCCGGACTCTTTTGAAAATATCCCGTAATCATTTTTATTGTTTTGTTTGTCGGCAAAAAATTTTAGTGATTACAAAAGAAATTGAAATACACACCCGATGATTGAGATAAAGAAGAAGTTTCGTGAGAAAGCAAATATCGATGCTGCGGACATCAAAGCATTGATAAAGGATTGTGGCTCTACGCCTGTGGAAGACGTTACGGTTGCGCAGCTATATCAGGGAATGCGTGGAATTACCAGCATTGTAAGTGAAATAAGTTTGCTCGACCCTAAAGAAGGAATACGTTTTCGCGGCTATACCATTCCCGAATTAAGAGAAAAACTACCTAAGGCAGAAGGAGGTACAGAACCTTTGCCCGAAGGACTTTTTTATTTAATGCTCATTGGCGAATTACCAACGGAAGAAGATGTAAAAATCATTTCTAAGACCTTGGCGGAACGCGCCGAAATTCCCACTCATGTTTATAAAACCATAGATGCACTGCCTGTTTCCGCGCATCCGATGACACAGTTCGTAACGGGCATTATGGCTTTGCAAACGGAAAGTCTTTTTGCAAAAGCGTATCATGACGGCATTAATAAAAAAGATTATTGGGACCCTATTTTTGAAGACGCTGTTAATCTCATTGCGCGTGTCCCGTACATTGCAGCGTACGTGTATAATCGCAAATACAGAAACGGAGCGGCTTTGAGTGACGATAAAAGTTTGGATTGGGCGGCAAATTTTGCACACATGCTTGGTTTTGAAAATGAAGGATTTTTAAAGCTCATGCGTTTATACATGACCATTCATGCCGACCATGAAGCAGGTAATGTTTCTGCACACGCTACGCATTTAGTTGGTTCAGCATTGAGCGACCCGTATTTGAGTTTTGCTGCTGGCATGAACGGACTTGCCGGTCCTTTGCACGGCTTGGCAAATCAGGAAGTGATTAAGTGGATTTTTGAAATGTTGAAAGAGCTGAAAACCGATGACCCGACCAAAGAACAGATTGCACAATACACTAAAGATACACTCGCCGCAGGCAAGGTTGTGCCGGGTTATGGGCACGGTGTGTTGCGCGTAACTGACCCACGTTTTATAGCACAAATGGAATTCGGAAAAGAAAATATGCCCGATGATAAATTGGTGCAAACTGTTTGGAAAATATATGAAGTAGTTCCGGAAATTCTCGGTGCAACGGGGAAAATAAAAAATCCATATCCCAATGTGGATGCACATAGCGGCGCATTGTTGGTTCACTACGGATTGAAAGAATATGAATTTTATACAGTACTGTTCGGCGTGTCGCGTGCACTGGGCGTAATGACGAATTTGTGTTGGAGTCGCGCTTTAGGCTTTCCGCTTGAAAGACCAAAATCCATCACAACAGAAGCCGTAAAAAACTGGTTGAGCAAAGGCGCAGAAAAAGGGAAAATATAAAGATACTTTAAAAACTATAAACAAAGCGCAGCATTATGTTGCGCTTTTATTTTTAAATTTAACTATGAGCATACGAAAATTAAAAGCCGATAAAATTTTTGACGGAAGAAATTTTCTGACAAATAAAATTTTGTTGATTGATGAAAATGCAGTCGTAGCAGGCATTTCAGAAGACAATAATGAAGATGATGTTGAAATTTATAAAGGAATATTGTCGCCCGGATTTATTAATGCGCATTGTCATCTTGAGTTGAGCCATTTGAAAAATCAAATCGAAGAAGACACGGGCTTGGTAGATTTTGTTTCAAAAGTTATTCGCTTGCGCAATTTTGATAAAGAAGAAATTCTACACGCGATTGATGTTGCTGAACAAGAAATGTACAACAACGGAATTGTTGCCGTCGGCGATATTTGTAACACAACGGATACTTTAGTTCAGAAACGAAAAAGTAAAATTCTATACAGAAATTTTGTAGAAGTGTTGGGTTTTGTACCGCAATTCGCACAAAGCAGATTTGACGGAATTGTGCAAAATGTATATGAACCTTTTTTTGCTGAAATGCCCGACACATCAATCGTTCCGCACGCGCCGTATTCTGTTTCGGACGAAATGTTTGCGCTCATTAATCAACATTCAGAAGGCAAAATCATTTCCATCCATAATCAGGAAACAAAAGAAGAAAATACATTTTTTAAAACCGGCGAAAGCAAGTTTCAAGATTTTTATCAATTGATAAATACGAATATTGATTTCTTTCAGCCTTCGGGAAAAAGCAGTTTGCAAACGTATTTGCCGAAGCTGAATTTGCCGAAACAAATTCTCTTAATTCACAATACACAAACTTCGGAAGAAGATATTTTGTTTGCCGAAAATTTAGCGAAAGAAAACGGGCAACAACTCTTCTGGATTCTTTGTCCGAATGCAAATTTGTATATCGAAAATCAGTTGCCGAACATTGATTTATTAAGAAAACATAACTGTACAATTGCTTTGGGAACAGACAGTCTTGCAAGCAATCACGAGTTAAATATTTTATCTGAAATACAATCTATTCAAAAATACTTTCCGCATCTTCCCAAAGAAGAACTCTTGCAATGGGCAACGCTGAACGGCTCGCAAGCATTGGGTTTCAGCAATTTGTTCGGAAGTTTTGAAGATGGAAAAACCTGCGGCGTTGTGTTGTTGAATGAAGATTTTACGGAAGTAAAAAGAATTGTTTAAAACAACTCCTTCAACCTTTCATCCTCATAATCATCAATCACAAAAAGCACATTATCAAATTTGTCAAAGTCTTCTTTCGCATGAAAACTTGTAATCGCAATTGCTTTGAAACCTCCGTTGCGTGCAGCTTCTATGCCTTTGGGAGAATCTTCAAATACAATCGCATCTTCGGGAAAAACATTTAGCAACGAAGCGCATTTCAGAAAAACTTCAGGGTCGGGTTTACTGGTAGTTACATCTTCCGCACCTACTACTGCACTGAATATTTCGTGTAATTGCAAGCCGTCCAATACATAGTCCACATTGGTTTTCGGAGCAGCTGTGCCGATTGCCAAACCGATATTTTTTTCTTGTGCTTTTTGTAAAAATTCATGCAAACCTTTTATCAATTTTAAATGCGGACGAAATTCATCCTGATACGCGAGTTCTTTCTGCATAATCATTTCCTGCATTTCATTATCGGTAAATTTTCCTTTACCGAAAACGCGGTCGAACATTTCTTCGCCCTTGCCGTACATCTGCAATTTGGTTTCTTCGAGAGAAAGATTTGCATTCAGATTGTTCAGCACTTTGTGCCACGCGATGGTGTGATATTGCATATCATCAATCATCGTTCCGTTCATGTCGAAAATAAAAGCCTTTGCCATTAAGTTTATAGTTAATAGTTCATAGAGAATAGTTCCTAGCAGAACTATTTAGTTTTTTCAAAAATTTCAACTTCGCCGTCGCTATGCCCGACGATTAAAGTATTCGTTCTATCGATAAACAAACCGATTTCCACCACGCCCGGAATCTCATGAATAGCGGCTTCCAGCGATTTCGGATTTTCTATTTTTTTAAAATCGCAGTCGAGAATATAGTTGCCGTTGTCGGTAATAAATGGTTGATTATTTTTTTGACGTAATGTTGGAACGCATCCTAAATTTTGCAAATGGTCAAACGTTCTTTGCCAACCGAACTGTACTACTTCAACAGGCAAATGAAATTTTCCAAGTGTTTCCGCAACCTTCGATTCATCTACAATGATGATGTAGTGTTTGGTAATGTATGCGATAATTTTTTCCCGCAACAGCGCGCCGCCGCCACCTTTGATAAGATTAAAATCTTTGTCCACTTCGTCGGCGCCGTCAATGGTAATGTCAAGTTCTTTGATTTCATCAAAACCGTAAATCGGAATGTTTAATTCGCGTGCTAATTTTTCCGACTCGTTGGAAGTGGCGATACACTTGAGTTTCAGCCCTTCGTTCTTTACGCGGTCGCCTATTTTTTGTATCGCGAAAAATGATGTCGAACCTGTTCCGAGTCCTACGTTCATTCCGTCTTTAATGTACGATGCGGCTTTTTCGCCTGCAATTTGTTTCGGGTTCATCTTAATTTAATTTGAATAATTGTAACCACATAGAAACATAGCTTTTGCATAGATGAATGCTGCGAAAGTTAAAGCTGTACAATAGATTTTCATCAAAGATGAGAATACTATGAATTTCTGTGTGTCTAAAAATATCAATTCTTAATACTTCGCTTAAATTCTATCTTTC
This sequence comes from Arachidicoccus sp. BS20, assembly GCF_001659705.1. Classification (NCBI taxonomy): domain Bacteria; kingdom Pseudomonadati; phylum Bacteroidota; class Chitinophagia; order Chitinophagales; family Chitinophagaceae; genus Arachidicoccus; species Arachidicoccus ginsenosidimutans. The sequence continues at coordinate 2,024,328 of NZ_CP015971.1, read as the reverse complement.
TATGTGGTTAAATATTTGTTTTACCAGGTTGCCAAAACGGTTACGCCGCCTTGTACTTTTTGATTGAGTTGCACTTTTATTTCTATGCCAATTGGCAACAATACATCCACGCGGCTGCCGAATTTTATAAAGCCCAATTCATCGTTTTGTTTTGCTTCTTCGCCCACTTTTGCATAGTTGCAAATACGTTTTGCGAGCGCGCCTGCAATTTGTTTTACCAGAATTTCGCCTTTGCTTTTTTTATCAATCACAATGCTTTGACGCTCGTTATCCGTTGAAGATTTCGGATGCCATGCAACTAAATATTTTCCTTTGTGATATTGATTGTACACGATTTTACCGCTAACAGGATATCGGTTCACATGCACATTTGCCGGACTCATAAAAATGCTCATTTGCAATCTTTTCCCTTTAAAATATTCATCATCAACCATCTCTTCAATGACCACAACCTTTCCATCTGCCGGCGCGATAATTTTATTTTCCCCTTCGGAAAAATGCCTGTTCGGAATACGGAAAAATGAAACGATGAACAAAAATAAAACGATAAGTATAAAAAGAATCGCGAGATAAATGTAACCGAATGCCGGCATCAGAAAATAATTTGCCGTAAGACTTGCAACTGCTACAATAATTGCTGCAATTACGATAGATGTCGTTCCTTCTTTGTGTATGGTCATAAATAAAATTTGCGAGGCAAAGGTAAATTAAAAAGCCCACGATTTAAATCGTGGGCTGAATGGTAAATTAAATTTTCTCTGCACCGAAATATCCATGCAATACTTTCGGTAAATTAATGCTATTTTCCGTTTGATTGTTTTCCAGCAAAGCCGCGACAATTCTCGGCAAAGCCAATGAGCTTCCGTTTAATGTATGCACCAATTGCGTTTTGCCTTCCGAATTTTTAAAACGACACTTTAAACGGTTTGCCTGAAAGTTTTCAAAGTTGCTCACGCTGCTTACTTCGAGCCAACGCTGTTGCGCTGCGCTAAAGACTTCAAAGTCGTAAGTAATGGCGCTGGTAAAGCTCATGTCGCCACCGCACAAACGCAAAATTCGGTAAGGCAGTTCCAACGATTGAATCAGTTTTTCGACGTGCGCAACCATTTCGTTCAATGTTTCTTCACTTTTATCGGGATGAACAATCTGGATAATTTCCACTTTTTCAAACTGATGCACACGATTCAATCCGCGCACATCCTTTCCAAAGCTTCCCGCTTCGCGGCGGAAGCATGGCGAATGTGCCGTGAGCTTCAAAGGTAAATCGATTTCTTTCAAAATTTCGTCGCGGTAAATATTGGTTACAGGCACTTCCGCAGTCGGAATGAGATAAAAATTATCTTCCGTTGCGTGGTACATTTGACCTTCTTTGTCGGGCAATTGTCCTGTTGCGTACGCCGAACTTTCATTGACCATAAACGGCGGAATATATTCCGTGTAACCCGCATCAACATTGAAGTTCAGGAAATACTGAACAAGCGAACGTTGCAGCTTTGCACCTTTACCTTTATACAAAGGAAAGCCGCTTCCCGTGATTTTTGCACCTGTTTCAAAATCAATCAAATCATATTTCTTTATCAAATCCCAATGGGGCAAAGCATTTTCATTCAACGTTGGTTTTGTGCCGCCTTCACGCACAATTTCGTTGTCTTCCGCAGATTTCCCGAGAGGAACTAATTTGTTAGGCAAATTGGGCAATTGCACCAAAGCATTGTGCAATTTTTCTTCCGTTTCCGCAGCTTGTGCTTTCAAAGGTTCGAGCGTTGGCTTTAAAAACGCGACTTCATTTTTCAGATTTTCCGCTTCTTCTTTTTTGCCTTGCGCCATGAATGCGCCGATGCTTTTTGATGCTGAATTTATTTTCGACTGAAGATTATCAAACTCCGTTTGCAGTTTTTTTCTTTCATCATCCAAAGCAATAATTTCGTCCACTAAATCAAGACGAGTGAAATTTTTTACCTGCAATCTTTCTTTTACCCAATCGGGGTTTTGCCTCAAAATACTTACTTGTAACATCGAGAAATTTTGGCGCAAAGATAGTTAAATCGGTTCATGGTTCATAGCGAATAGGTCATAGTTTGACATAACGATAAGCAATGAACTTCTTTCTTACTTTTGCAAAATGAATATCAACGACGATTTGACGCAGCGCTGGTGGAATCTGGAAGCGAAGCTCGCAGAAAAGTTTGGCAAGAAGCCGGATATGGAAGCAATTTTATTTCTGATAGGAATGCAGGAAACCGGTTTTGTGCAACCAAAGATTACCAAAGAACAAAAGCAGGACTTGATGCACGTAGCCGTTTGCACGGTATTAACCCCAAGCGGATATTATGAATTGGAAAAAACAGACGAAGACGGTTTTCCGCATTTTAAACAACTGAAAGAGCATAAAACGCTGTCGCTCGCCGAGCAGGAAAATTTTCTGAAAGACCATATTCTTTTTTACTTTGAACAGCAAGGGTTTATTTGAACATTTCACACAGAGAATAAAGAAATTAAGTCATAGAGTAGCGTTTTACAACCGGTAGCAAATTTCTCTGTGTCCCATTTACTCTGATCTCTGTGTGAAACCTCGCCGTTCATCACAAAAATTTTCGCGCACGGTTTTCGCTGCTTACCTTTATTTCATGGATATTTCCGATTCATTTTCATTGGCTTTCCGCACCGTGCGAAGCAATAAGTTGCGCACAGGTATTACTGTAACCATTATTGCACTCGGCATTATGGCGCTTATCGGTATCGTTACATCTACTACGGCAATGAAGGAAAAAATGCGTTCGACATTTTCGGGTATGGGCGCAAACGGGTTTACCATTACTTTTAAAGACCAGCAACGTTTCGGCAACAGCGTGCGCGTAAAAACGGGCAAGCTGCACAAAAAATCAGATTTGGATAAACCCATCAGTCTGACCGAAGCGGAAGCATTTAAACGGATATACAAATTTCCAGCAAGTGTGAGTATTGCATTGGCTGTAACCGGAAGCGTGGAAATTCATTATAAAAATATCAAGACCAATCCCAATATTTCTCTAAGCGGCGGCGATGAAAATTATATTTTAGTTAATGGCTTTAGGGTTCAGAGTGGACGGAATCTTTCATTGAGCGATGTGCAGTCCGGCAGAAATGTGTGTGTACTGGGAAATGATGTAGCCGCAAAACTTTTTGGCGATAATGTATCTCGTGCGGTTGATAAAATGATTTTGCTGGGCACATTGCCTTATCGTGTCATTGGTGTACTTGCGGCGAAGGGTTCAGGTTCGGGTGGCAGCCAGGACAATTTTGTGCTTACTTCTTACAACAATATCCGCCGTATGGGATTAAGTTCGGCAAATTCTTTTTCACTCGGTATTGCCACAAACAATGTACAGCAGGTTTCAAATGCTGTGAGTGAAGCCACTGGCATTTTTCGTGCCGTGCGGAAGTTGCAGCCGATGGAAGATGATAATTTTGTAGTTAATAAAAGTGATGAATTTATTGAGAAATTGCTGAACAATCTGAAATATATCGAATGGGGTTCTATTGCAATTGGCGCTATTACATTGCTTGGTGCTGCAATTGGTTTGATGAATATTATGCTGGTGTCGGTAAGCGAGCGCACCAAAGAAATTGGTTTGGTAAAAGCTATTGGCGGGAAGAAGAAAAATATTCGTCAGCAGTTTTTATTTGAATCTACCATTATCAGTTTGCTTGGTGCAGCATTTGGTATTTTGTTGGGCATTTTGGTCGGCAATCTGTTCGCGATGCTGTTAAAGACCGGCTTTGTAGTTCCCTGGGCATGGGTGCTTGGCGGTGTTATTGCGTGTGCCGCTACGGGTTTGCTGGCAGGCATTTATCCTGCGGTAAAAGCATCGAAACTGAATCCTATCGAAGCCTTGCGGTACGAATAAAAAAGTGTTTAATTTTTTTAAAAAAGTGTATCAAAATCGGACAGTAGGTGTTCGGTTTTGATACACTTTTGTTTTTGGTAAAATGTTAAGTAATTGATTATCATTTAGTTGAAAAATTGGCATATCGTGTGATATTTTTCAGGGGGTATTTTTTTCAAACTATACAAATTCGACACTATGTGGCTACATTATTTAAAAACGGCATGGCGCAATATCAAAGCCAACAGGCTTTTCAGTGCGCTCAATATTTTTGGCTTGGCAATCGGCATTGCCGTATGTATTCCTTTGTTTTTGTTCGTAATGGAAGAACTGAGTTTCGACAATATGTACAAAAACAAGCAGGATATTTACCGTGTCAATTTACAAACAATTGCGGGAGGTTATACGACTTCAAGTGAAAAATGGGCAGCGGTTCCCAACGCTGTTGCACCCAATGTTACAAAAGAAATTCCCGAAGTAAAATATGCGGCGCGTATGCTCAAAAACAATTTTGGCAGCCCGGCATCTTTGAAAGTAGAGCAGAATACTTTCGTAGAAAAAGGCTTGTACTGGTGCGACCCGGATATTTTTAAAATTTTTGACGTGCCGTTTGTTTATGGAAATCCCGCAACGGCATTGTCTCAACCGAATACGATTGTCATTTCTCAAGCCGCAGCGCAGCGACTATTTGGAAACGAAAACCCGCTCGGTAAAACCATTTCCATCGACAACAAGCACCAAATGCTGGTAACGGGCGTGTACAAAACTTTGCCTTACACAAGTACGATTGATTGCGATATGATGGCGACTTTTTTGTCGAGCTGGGCGTACAAATCCGTTTCGTGGAGCAATGCAAGTTTTGAGACTTATTGTTTGCTGAACAAAGGTGCAAACATCCATGCCGTAAATGCAAAACTTAATGCTTTGGAAAATAAAAACGTATCGAAAGACGACCGTTGGTTTAGCTTGTATTTGCAGCCTTTGAAAGATGTTCATTTATATTCCGCAGGTATTGCCGATAGTTACAGTTCGCGCATCGGCGATATTAAAGAAGTAAGAAACCTCGCGTTGCTGGCTTTTCTCATTTTGTTTATTGCGTGCATCAATTATATGAATCTTTCCACGGCGCGTAGCGAAAAGCGCGCGAAAGATGTAGGTATCAACAAAACATTCGGCGCATCGCGCGGGCAAATGATAAAACGCTTTTACGTAGAAACCGCGCTCATTGCATTCTTCGCCATTTTGCTTGGTTACGCTTTGTCGTTCGGCAGCATTTATTTGTTCAACTATGTTACCGGCAAGCATTTAATGTTAGACGGATTGTATTCTTTGGAAATGCTTGCAGGCGTGTTGTTGCTTTGGCTTGTTGTAACGCTTGTTGCCGGCAGCTATCCCGCGTTGGTATTATCTTCTTTCTCGCCGCTCACTCTGATGAAGAAAAAAATATCCAAGAATCTGTTTGATATATTTTTCCGAAAGGGCTTGGTGGTTTTGCAATTCACGTGTTCCGTTGTATTGATAATTGCCGTGATGATTGTTTCCCAACAGATGAAATTTATCGGTAAAAAGAATTTAGGTTTCCAACCAAATGGTGTTGTTTCTATCGGTTTAAGCGGCATTGAGAATAAGCAACAGTTTGATGCATTAAAGAATAATTTTAAAAATATAAGCGGTGTAATGGATGTTTCTGCTGTACAGGCTATTCCCGGAGAAGGCGCAAGTGGACGTTCCTTATATAAATCGACGGACGACAAAAACGGTTTGCAAATACAAACTTGTCATACAGATGCACACATTATTAATACACTTGGTTTAAAACTGATTGCGGGAACTACGCTGCCCGAAAATTTGGCTAAAACAGACACGACTGTTTATACAATTTTAAATAAAAAGGCGATTGATTATCTTGGTTATACGCCTCAGCAGGCAATCGGTAAAGAAATAAGTGCGATGGGCTTTCATACAAAAGTAGTTATTACCGGCGTTGTGGACGATTTTAATTTTGAATCTTTGAGAAAACCGATTGGCGCTTACCTGTATTACACAAGTGTGCACGCACCTGAATCGGTTGATGAAATGCTTGTAAAATTTAATACAGGCAACGTACCGCAAACCATGCAGCAATTGCAAACTGCGTTTAAAAATGCCGCGCCCAATGCGGCTTTCGATTATAGATTTTTGGACAATTATTTAGCTACTTTGTACGCTTCGGAACAAACAACCTCTAAAGTTTCCATGCTGTTTTCTGTGCTGGCAATTTTTGTTTCCTGTCTCGGATTGTTCGGTTTGGCGGCATTTACGGCGGAGCAAAGAACCAAAGAAATCGGTATTCGCAAAGTGCTGGGCGCAAGTGTTTTCAGCATTACAAAATTGTTGAGTAAAGATTTTATAAAACTGGTTTTGATTTCCATCGTCATTGCACTGCCTGTTTCCATTTGGGCAATGAACGGTTGGCTGAACAATTTTGCTTATCGCATACATATTTCTGTATGGATTGTTTTAACGGCGGCATTAACAGCTATAATAATAGCGATGGCTACCGTTTGCACTCAAGCAATTAAAGCAGCGAGAGCCAATCCGGTAAAGAGTTTGAAGACGGAGTAAGCTTGTCTGAACGGAGATTTGGATAGATTTTTTGGATTAAGAGGAATATCAAATTATTGAATTAGCACATTATCCCATCATCAAATTTAAAAAACCATGTGGCTACATTATCTCAAAACTGCCTGGAAAAACCTACAGCGCGACAGGGTATTTTCTTTCATTAATATTTTTGGTTTAACCATCGGGCTGGCGGCTTGTATGCTGGTGGCAACCGTTGTATTGGACGATTTGAGCTACGACAGGCAGTGGAAAAACAGTAATCAATTATATAGGATTGTTACGGTAAATAAAATGGGCGATGGTCTGTACGACAAATTTACTTCATCTTTTACTGGGCTATCAACCAAGTTAAGAACAGATTATCCTGAGGTAAAGGCTGTGAGTGAATTGTTCAATTATGATGATGACAGATTTAAGTTTAGTAATAGCGACCCGAACGGCATAAAAATTTCTATCATGGCTGCCGATACTTCGATATGGAGAATGCTCGATTTGAAAATACTTGCGGGCAATCCGAGAAATTATGTAGCGGGAACAGGCAATATTGTTATAACCGAAAGTTTTGAAAACGAATATTTCCCGAAAGAAAATGCGGTTGGAAAAATTATTTACAGCGTTCCTACATTCTCTCAAAAGTCCAATCCTTATCTGATTACAGGCGTTATCAAAGATATTCCTTCCAATAGCGTGTTTCGCACACAAGCCATTATCATAAAGAAACCACGTAATGAAGAATTGGTTAAAGAACAGTATGGAACGTTTACACCCAATAATTATATTTTGGTAAAACCAGGAACTGATATTGCAAAATTTACAGAGAAAGTAAATAAATGGTATGCAAGTTTTGTCACAACAAAAACGCCTTATCAATTCGAGTTTCAACCGTTGAAAAATGTTTATCTGCATTCTGATTTTGCAGAGAACCAACAAGTAAAAGGCGATGTGCAAAACATTTATATTTTTTCAGGTGTTGCATTGTTGCTGCTTATAATTGCTTGTGTAAATTACGTAAACCTCAGCACGGCAAAAGCCGTAAAGCGGTTAAAAGAAACCGGCGTGCGTAAAATATTAGGAGCGGAGCGCAGGCATGTTGTACAAATGTTTTTAACTGAATCCGTTATGTATTTCAGCATTGGTTCTGTGTTGGCAACAGGCATTTACTGGTGGACGTTGCCTTTGACGGAAAAGTTTTTAGGGCATCATCTGGAAGTAACTCTTATCTCCCGTTTTTATTTGTTTGTTATTGCTTATGCTGTTATTCTTTTATTCAGTTTATTGATTGGTTTTTATCCCGCGTGGATTATGTCGGGCTTCAAACCCACAACGGCTTTGAAAGGAAAATCATTTTCAGGAAAATTTTCTATTCAAACGCTCGTGCGGAAAAGTCTGGTTGTGTTGCAGTTTTCTATTTCCATTTTGGTAATAATTGCATTGATTGTAGTGTGGCAACAAGTTTCGTTTATGAAACATAAAGACATCGGATTTAATAAAAATAATTTACTGAACATTGGCTTTGTATCGTGGGACAATAAAGGACAATCTTTTAAAAATGAATTATTGAATTTGCAGGGAGTTGAAAGCGCAAGCATTACTTCGTGGACAATACCAAGCGCAGGATATATGACGAGGGAAATTGACGACCCGAACCATGCGGGTAACAAATTGACTGTGTGGTATATCGACGGCGATATTGACCTTGTAAAAACACTTGGGCTTCATTTAAAAAGCGGACGATTATTTGATGCATCATATGCAGATGATAAGATGAGTCAGGATTCATTGATGAATTTGGATTCCGCAAAATATGTGGCGGCAGAAAGTGCGCAATCATCTGTCTTAACTTCTTACACCGCAAAATTGTTACAGGTAAAAAATCTTAATACGCCTATAAAACACGCTCTTACAACGCCTGTGGGAATTGTGGAAGACTTCAATGGCGAATCTTTAAGAAAACCTTTATTGCCAACCATTATTCTCGCAGACAAATCACTGAATTATGGCGGTATGCTTATAAGAGTAAAACATGGATATGAAAATCAAGTGATGACAGGCATCAATAAATTGTGGCGAAAATTTTATCCTGAAAAATTCCTCGATATGAAATGGATAGACGATATGCTGAACAACCAATACAAAGCTGAAAGCCGTTTGCAGCAAATATTTTCGTTCTTCAGTGTGCTGAGCATGTTGCTTGCAACATTAGGTATTTTCGGTTTGGTAATGCAATCGCTTGTACAACGAACCAAGGAAATAGGCATTCGCAAAGTATTGGGTGCATCGGTACAATCTATTGCAAGATTATTCTCAATAGAATATTTGAAACTGTTGATACTTGCAGTTGTCATTGCATCGCCTGTTGGTTGGCTGCTGATGCATAAATGGCTGCAGGATTATGCTTACAGAATCAATATTGAATGGTGGGTGTTTGCTGTTGCGGGCATTGTTGCTGTAATTGTTGCAATAGGCACGGTGCGTATTCAAACAATCAAAGCCGCACGCGCCAATCCCGTAAAGAGTTTGAAGACAGAATGATTTTAATGAAGAATGAAAAATTAGTAATTGAAAATGAAAACAAATATGAACACACCGGCTCGTCATGCTGAACTCGTTTCAGCATTTCTTGGCGACTATTTTTGAGATGCCGAAATAAATTCGTGATAACGGGATAGGTCTTCCATTTTTTTATAAACATTATTAAATTTCCATATAGCTATGTGAAGCCTTTGCAACTTTGTGGTACATCTATTTCATTTTCAACTTTTCATTTTCCATTATCAAAATTCATTATCTTCGCCCGCAGTAAGCCTTGGCTGCGCTTTGTAGCAAGGCATTTTTTTTAAATATATATTAAACAGGATACATAACAAATGGATAATTTAGGAATTATAGATGCAGTTGTCGCGGTCGTGGGCGTTATTGTTGGAATTGTTGTAGGCAGATTGATTTTCTCAAAAGATACAAAAAAGCGAATTGAAGATGCAGAAAGTCAGGCTCAAACAATCATCAAAGATGCAGAACTCAGAGCCGAAACCATTAAGAAAGAAAAACAACTGGAAGCCAAAGAAAAATTTGTTCAGCTAAAAGCCGAGCACGACAAAGAAGTTCTGGAACGCAACAAAAAAGTGGGCGAAATTGAAAACAGAATAAAGCAAAAAGAAAATACTATTAACCAGAAAGAAGCCAATCTGGATAAGCAGCTGAAAGAAAATCTGGTTATTAAAGAAAACCTTAACCGCCAGATTGAAGTTGTAAACCAAAAGCGCACGGAACTGGAAAAGCATCAGGAAGAACACATTCGTCGCTTGGAAAAAATTTCCAATCTTTCTTCAGAAGAAGCGAAAGAACAATTAATCGAAAGCCTGAAAAGCGAAGCCAAAACACAAGCGTTGAGTTTGCAGCAGGAGATTATCGAAGATGCGAAACAAAAGGCAAATAAAGAAGCGCGCAAAATCATTATTCAAAGCATCCAGCGCACGGCTGCGGAACAAACGATTGAAAATACAGTTACGGTTTTCAACCTCGAATCTGACGAAATTAAAGGGCAAATTATTGGTCGCGAAGGTCGCAATATTCGTGCCATCGAAGCTGCAACAGGCGTGGATTTGATTGTGGACGATACGCCGGAAGCTGTGGTGCTTTCGAGCTTTGACCCGTTGCGCCGTGAAGTTGCACGTTTGTCTCTGCAACGTCTGGTTGCCGACGGTCGTATTCATCCTGCGCGTATTGAAGAAGTGGTGGAAAAAACACGTCGCCAGTTGGAAGAACAAGTAATGGAAATCGGCGAGCGTACAATTATCGAATTAGGTATTCACGGTTTGCATAAAGAACTCGTGCGCATTGTAGGTAAGATGCGTTTCCGTTCGTCTTACGGACAGAACTTATTAATGCACAGCCGAGAAACAGCAAATCTTTGCGGCATTATGGCTGCGGAGCTTGGTATGAATCCGAAGTTGGCAAAACGAGCCGGTTTGCTGCACGATATTGGTAAAGTGCCCGACGAAGAAACCGAATTGAGCCACGCTTTGCTCGGCGCAAAACTTGCCGAAAAATATGGCGAAAATCCCGCAGTCGTAAACGCCATTGGCGCGCATCACGATGAAATGGAAATGCTGTACGTGATTTCCCCGATTGTACAGGCTTGCGATGCTATCAGCGGCGCAAGACCGGGTGCACGTCGCGAAATTATGCAGCAATATATTCAGCGTATTAAAGATTTGGAAACGCTGGCGCAAAGCTATACAGGCGTGGAAAAGGCATATGCAATTCAGGCAGGACGCGAACTGCGCGTGATTGTGGAAGCCGATAAAGTTACGGATGATGAAAGCGGAAAACTGAGCTTTGAAATTGCCCAAAAAATTCAAACGGAAATGACTTATCCGGGACAGATCAAAGTAACCGTAATCCGTGAAAAGCGCGCCGTGAATGTGGCGAGATAATAATAAGCCTGCTGTTTTAAGCGATAGGCTGTCGAAATAAAAAAATCCCGCGATCTTAAATCGCGGGATTTTTTTATTTCGATAATTTATTCTTATTTAATCTCAACTGATTCAGCCAATTCTTCATCTGTCAAAATACGTCCGCAGTTTTCGCAAACGATAATTTTTTTACGCTGGCGGATTTCGCTTTGCTTTTGTGGCGGAATCGCGTTGTAACAGCCGCCGCAGGCGTCTCTTTCCACAGCAACAACGGCCAAGCCATTGCGATAATTTTTGCGGATGCGGTCGTAAGAAAACAAAAGACGTTCGTCAATATCTGTACGTGCGTTATCTATTTCTTTTTGAACGGCAGTTTCTTCTTTTTCTGTTTCTGCGATGATTTTGCCTAATTCTTTTTGCTTGGTTTCAAGTACAGTGCTCTTATCGTCGATTTTCTTTTTAACTTCATCAAGTTGCTTTACTTTCTCGGCAAGTTCAACATTTGCATCGCGAATGTGCTTTTCTGCTAATTTACCTTCAAGTTGTTGCATTTCAATTTCTTTGTTGATAGCTTCAAACTCGCGGTTGTTTTTTACATTCTCGCTTTGCTTTTCGTATTTCTGAACCAAGGCCTCAGCTTCTTTGATGGCAGCCTTCTTTTGATTGATGTAATCGGAAATGCCGTTGATTTCTTCTTCAACGCGGTTTTTGCGGCTGTTCAGTCCGGCAAGGTCATCTTCCAAGTCACGCACTTCCATCGGAAGTTCGCCTTTCAGAATCTGAATTTGGTCGAGCTTGCTATCGAGCTTTTGCAATTTAATCAGAGAAACCAGTTTTTCTTCAACAGAGAAATCTTTTACGATTGCCATATTTTTTTGAATGATTTTTTACGAAAAATACTTTACCGGATTGGTACACAATGCCGATTTTAAGACCGCAAAGGTAGGAAATTTTGCAACCAAAATGTCAAATAATAATTCTATGGTAAACTGCTCACTTTCCCAATGCCCTATATCGGCGATAATCAAATGATTATCAGCATCAAAGAACTCGTGATACTTCACATCTGAAGTGATGTAAAAATCTGCTTTTGTGCCAATGGCATTTTTGATGAGAAAACTTCCCGCGCCGCCGCAAACTGCCACTCGCTTTACTTTTTTATTCAGTAATTGTGTATGACGAATGCTTGGCGTACCAAAAGTTGCTTTGATTTTTTTTAAAAAATCTTCTTCCGTTTCTTCATCTGCAAGTTCGCCGATAATGCCGCTTCCGATATTTTCATACACATTGTTCAGCGAAATTATATCAAATGCGGGTTCTTCGTAAGGATGTGATTTTTTTAATGCATCTACTAAAACAGGTTGCAGATAATTTGGAAAAATTACTTCAATTTTTTCTTCGTCCACTATTGCTCTTTTGCCTTGCTCGCCAATAAAAGGATTTGTATTTTCTTCCGGTTTAAAAGTCCCTTTTCCTTCGGAAGAAAAAGAACATTCAGCATAATTACCAATGTGCCCTGCGCCTGCATTAAATAGCGAAAGCCTTACAGCTTCTGCATTTGCAGACGGAACGTAAGTGATTAATTTACTGAGTAAATTATTTTTCGGGGAAAGAATTTGTTGATTTATGAGACCGAGTTTGTCCGCAATTTTTTTATTTACGCCAAGATGAACATTATCCAGATTGGTATGAATGGCGTAAATAGCAATATCATTTTTAATCGCATCAATCACGGTTCTCTCCACATAATTTTTTCCATTCAGTTTTTTAATTCCTGAAAAAATAATGGGATGATGCGAAACAATAAGATTGCAGTTTTTTTCTTTTGCTTCTTTTACGGTCGCTTCCAAAGTGTCGAGCGTACAGAGAACGCCTGTGCATTCCCAGTCGGCATTGCCTGTAAGCAAGCCGCTGTTGTCATAATTTTCCTGATAAACGGGTGGCGCAATATTTTCCAGTACGCGAATAATTTCCCTGATTTGCATGGGAAAAGATTTTTAGTAAAGCTTGCTTGCGAAAATTTCAAGTTCGCTCAGCTTTGCTTCAGGGTGGATGTTCAGATATACTTTCAGCATTTCGCGCACGGCGTCGCGCCCTGCCTTGCCCAGTTTGAAACTAAAACTGTTCACATACAACTGAATATGCTGGCGCATTACGTCTTCGCTCATTTCCTGTGAATGTTCTTTGATATAATCGGGCAGATTATCGATGTAATGATTTTCGTAAGCATATTCCACGCTTTTGCGAATGGCGTTGTCAATTTTTTTAATCATCGGCAACGGAATATTTCTCTTTGCGACAATACCGCCAAGCGGAATAGGAGAGCCTGTTGTTTTTTCCCAATAATCGCCGAGGTCAACCACTTTGGTCAGACCTTTTTCCGCATAAGTGAAGCGGTTTTCGTGAATAATTACACCAAGACCTTTTCTGCTCAAAACAAAATCTTCAATTTCATTAAACACTTTGAACACTTTGTTTTTTGCATTGGGATAAGCCAATGAAAACAGCATATGTGCGGTAGTGTTTTCGCCCGGAATGGCAATCACACTTTCGTTAATTTCTGCTTCGGAAACTTCTTTATTACTAATCAACAATGGTCCTACGCCCTGACCTAAAGCGCCGCCGCTTGCCAGCACCACATGGCTTTCCGTTAATAACGGTAATACGCCGTAGCTGATTTTGGAAATATCCAGCTTGCCTTCTCTTGCCCAGTTATTGAGCGTTTGAACATCTTCGAGATGCACATCAAAATGAAGACCTTCTGTATCAAATTTGTGATTAATTAATGCGTCAAAGATAAATGTGTCATTAGGACATGGGCTAAAACCTAAAGTAAATTTCATTCGTTTATTTTTAAAATCCTGTTGTGGTTCAAAATTATGTATGTTTTGTATATAAACAAACGGCGGTAAAGATAAAGTATTTATCTGTTACGTAATATCAGAATGTAAAATTCGTCCGTAGCGGAATTTTTAGAGCGTGTAAAAGATCGATTTTATATAGATGTTAATATTTCTTTTTCTGACAATACATTATATCGCTTACCTTAGTTGTAATTTATTCGCACTTTATGCGTTTTTTTAGACTAAAGGGAAAACACACTGCTAAATTTTTCCGTTTTTGGAAACAGCTTGGTCCCGGCTTAATTACAGGGGCAAGCGACGATGACCCGTCGGGCATTGCAACATATTCGCAAGCCGGTGCGGCTTACGGATTATCCACTTTGTGGACAGCGTTGATTACATTTCCGTTGATGGCTTCCATTCAGGAAATGTGCGCGCGTATCGGCATGGTTACTTCACAGGGCTTGACGGGCATTCTCAAAAAACATTATTCCAAAACAGCTTTGTATCTGATGCTTTTGTTCAGTTTTCCCGCTATTGTGATGAACATTGGCGCGGACATTGCAGGCATGGGCGCTGTAAGTAATTTGTTGTTTCCTTCCGTTCAATCGTCTTATTTCTGTATGGCGTTTACGATTGTTTTATTGGTGCTGATTATTTATCTGCCTTATCAAAAGATTGCAGCCGTTCTCAAATATTTATGCGTTGTATTGTTGGTATATTTAGTTGTTCCATTTTTGTGTAAGCAGGACTGGACAGCTGTTTTGAAGCATACATTTGTTCCGAATCTCAACTTTAATAAAGATTTCATCAACATACTTGTCGCAATTCTTGGTACTACTATTTCGCCATACTTATTTTTTTGGCAGGCGACAATGGAAGTTGAAGATATGAAGCATAAAAAGCAGCTCATCGTGGATAAAAAAATCATTCACGAGATGAAACGCGACGTTGATTTGGGAATGTTGTTTTCCAATATCGTCATGTTCTTCATTATTCTCACGGCGGGTACGGTTTTATTTAATGCAGGCATTCATCGCATTGACACGGTGGAGCAGGCGGCGGAAGCGTTGAAACCATTGGCGGGCAGCGCGGCGTATTGGCTGTTTGCCATCGGCATTATCGGAACGGGATTGTTGGGCATTCCTGTTTTGTGCGGCTCGCTTTCTTACATTATTTCTGAAACATTCGACTGGCAGGAAGGTTTGGATAAAAAATTTCATGAAGCAAAATCTTTTTACATAGTTATTGCCGTGTCGCTTGCGCTTGGTCTGTCTTTAAATTATATCGGCATCACACCCGTGAAAGGGTTAATTTATTCAGCTATTTTGTACGGAGTTACCGCGCCTGTTTTGATTGCGATTGTGCTGCACATTGCCAACAACAAAAAAGTAATGGGCGAATTTACCAATAGCAAGCGGTCAAATATTTTTGGCTTTATTACATTAATATTAATGACAGCGGCGGCGGTTGTGTTGGTCTATTTGGAATTTTTTAGCTAAACAAAAAGAACGCATTTCGCGTTCCTTTTTGTTATAACTATTATTTTATTTTATCCGTTCATGCTTGCCAGAAACTCTTCATTGTTTTTCGTTCCGCGCATTTGTTTCAGCAAATCATTCATAGCTTCTTCCACTTTCATGTCGCCGAGATAAACACGCAGAATGTTCATGCGTGAGAGCACTTCTCTGTCCAACAACAAATCGTCGCGGCGTGTTGAAGATGCCGTCAAATCAATTGCAGGGAAGATGCGTTTGTTTGCCAAACGTCTATCCAGCAAGAGTTCCATATTGCCGGTTCCTTTAAACTCTTCAAAAATCACTTCATCCATTTTACTTCCGGTATCGACCAAAGCTGTTGCTAAAATTGTCAATGAACCGCCAAATTCAATCTTACGCGCAGCGCCAAAAAATTGTTTTGGTTTTTGCATCGCGTTGCTTTCCACACCACCGGATAATACCTTACCCGATGCCGGTGCAACCGTGTTGTGCGCGCGCGCGAGGCGCGTAATGCTGTCTAATAAAATAACTACATCATGCCCACATTCTACCAAACGTTTTGCTTTTTGCAAAGCCATTGTAGAAACTTTCACGTGCTTTTCCGCGGGCTCATCAAATGTCGAAGCAATCACTTCGGCTTTCACACTGCGTTCCATATCGGTAACTTCTTCGGGACGTTCATCAATCAGCACAACCATTAAGTAACATTCAGGATGATTGGCTGCGATGGCATTTGCCACTTCTTTCAGCAACACTGTTTTACCCACTTTCGGCGGCGCTACAATCAAGCCGCGCTGACCTTTACCGATGGGTGTAAACAAGTCCATAATGCGCGTGCTGTAATGCGTCGGACCTTGGAATAAATTTAATTTTTCAAAAGGAAATAACGGCGTGAGATAATCGAACGGAACGCGGTCGCGCACTTCGTCGGGGCTTTTGCCGTTGATGGTTTCCACACGCAACAAAGCAAAATATTTTTCGCCGTCTTTTGGCGGACGAACCGCACCAAAAACCGTATCGCCTGTTTTTAATCCGAATAATTTTATTTGTGATGGAGAAACATATACATCATCCGGAGACGACAAATAATTATAGTCCGACGAGCGCAAAAACCCGTAACCGTCGGGCATCATTTCCAAAACACCTTCACTTAAAATAATACCGTCAAATTCAATATTAAACGCAGGTTCTTTTCTTTGATTTTTCTGTGGATAACGTGGTGGTTTTGATTGTTCCTGTGCAGAAGCAATTAATTCATCCTCATCCATTTTTTCCAAATCTTCAGCAGAAATATCGCCCTCTTCGTTACTTAATAATGCAAGCAGGGAGCTCGGAATTTCCGGAATATCATTGTTACTGTTTATGTCTTCTTTTGGAGTCGTATCTGCGGCAGGGGAAGGTGCAGGAGTTGTTTGTTTTTGCACAGGTTGCTTGTTATTTTCTTCTGCAACATCTTCCGTTTTTGGCGTGCGTGCTGCGGCAGATTTTTTGATGATTTTTCTCTCCCTCTTTCTTTCGGGAGCTGCATCCGGTTTTTCATCGCCGCTCATCACTTCAGCATCTTCAGTTGTGTTGGCTGTTGTTGCTTTGACGGTGCGCTTGCGCGTACCTTTAGTTGTTTTTTCTCCGTCTTGTTTATCGGCAGTGTTTACGGCTTGTTTATCAAGAATTTTGTAAATGAGTTCCTGCTTATCGCTTTTTTTACCCACATTTACTTTTAGTTGCTCCGCAATGTCCAATAGTTCGGGCAGCAACATGTCGTTTAATTGCAAAATGTCGTACATAGAAAGTTTTAGATTGAATTGAAATTATTCATTCTTTGCTTGAGTGCAGATAATAATAGTGCGCTCGTTGGTTTTTTGAATTAAGAATAAAAGAATAAAATTGTTGAAATTATTTTTTGAAGAGAACAAACATCGATATGTATTTGGCTGTAAACTTATCGTTTGTTTCCGGTGCAATATTACAACAATAAATTTATTTACAAATTTTTTTTATATTTCTTTAGCAAAATGGGTTATTCATTTAAGAGTTTGTCTAAACGGTTTTCGAGACTGTTGAGTTTTTGATTGGTTTCCTGCTGTTCAATCATAAGACTGCCGGCTTTGTTTTGCTCGGTGGCGAACCAAAGCAAAGCCATTGACACGTAATCCTGCATATCTTTCCCGGCGAAATTGGTTTTGTATTCCAATACTTTGTCGTTAACCAATTTTATGGTTTTGCGTACCACTTCTTCGTCTTTGCGGTTTACTTTAAGGCGAAAAGTTCTGTCGCCGATGACAACTTGTATGACAATTAAATCAACCATAATTTTTTACGCATCCAATAACGATAAACATTTTTCAATGTCTTTCAAGTAGCCGTCAATTCTTGCCTGCAGGCGTTTTTTTTCTTCCGGCGACCAATGTTGCACGCCAATTTTTAAAGCATCATTTTGCCGCTGAATTTCTTCGATTTTTTTATTTGCCTGTGCCAGAGAAGTTTGTGTTTTGTCCAATTCGTTCCTCAGTTTTTGATTGTCTTTTCTCAATTGCTCAAAGCGTTGCAGCAGCTTTTGCAATTTATCTTCCAGACTTTGAAGCGGCGAATTTTCCATAAACTAAAAATTAAAATTTAAAACCACATAGAAACATAGTTTTTCATAGACGAACGAAGCGAAATAGAAAGCTACACAATAGATTTTCATCGAAGATGAAAATACTATGATTTCCTGCACATTCAAATTCTGAACACATTTCAACTCTTAATTTCATAACTAAATTTCCTATGTATCTATGTGGTTTAATATTTTCTACTTCCTTATCTCTGCGTTCAGTTCTTTTTCAAAAGCAGTGATAAGATTGTTGATGACATTATCCACATCTTTATCCGTCAGCGTTTTTTCTTCATCCAAAAATGTAAAATTGATGGCTAAAGATTTTTTATCTGTGCCCAGTTTTTCGCTTTCAAAAATATCGAACAAACGTGTTTCTTTTAAAATGGAAATGTTTAATTTTTTAATAATCGAAAGAATATTTCCATACTGAACCGATTTGTCCAAAACCATTGCCAAATCGCGCTGCACGGCAGGAAAACGCGGTACTTCTTTGTATAAAATTTGCTCGGTTGATTTTATAGAAATTATCATACCAAAATCTATATCTACAAAATAAACCGGCGATTTTATGTCGAAAAAATCTCTTTGCTGCTTCGCAACGGAAATGATTTTTCCTATTCGTTTTTTATTTGCAAGAACTGAAATTCCTGCTTCATCTTCCAAGTTTTTATACTGAATATTCTGAATGCCCGAAAGCTTCAAAACCGCTTCTGTCAAGCCTTTCGCGCGATAGAAATCCAATGCTTTTCCTTTTTCATTCCATTCGTCTTCATGATTTTTTCCTGTGATGTATAAAGATAAATGTTCCTGTTCCGTGTAATTGCCGATGCCTGATGTATGATAGGTTTTACCAAATTCAAAGAATTGCAGATTCGTATTTTTGCGATGAATATTATACGCCAGACTTTCCAAGCCGGTTTCCAGCATCGAAGGTCGCATCACATCCAAATCAGCACTCAAACTGTTGAGCATTTTCACGGTGTGATTCAGAATTGTTTCGTCGTAATATTTGCTGTTGGTAATCGAGTTGGTCATAATTTCATTGAAACCCTGACCAACCAGATAATTAGCGATTCTTTCGCGTACATCTTCTTTAAAACCCAACGCATCCACCGATGGCGAAAGGCGAATAGAAGTTGGAATTTCAATATTATCCAATCCGTCGATACGCAAAATTTCTTCTACAATATCCGCAGGCAAACTGATGTCCGGCTTGCTGAAAGGTACAGCCCACCAAACTTCATCCAGCGAATCTTTTATTTTCTCAAAACCTAAGGCTTCAAGTACATCAATAATCGTTTCCTGATGATAATTTTTCCCGCTCAATTTTTTAAGGTAATGATATTTTAACGCGACCTGCGTTTTCTCTTTCGGCGCAGGATAAACATCCACAATATCCGAACTGATTTCTCCGCCCGCAATTTCTTTAATCAATAACGCTGCACGTTTCAGCACATACAACGTGTTGGAAATATCCACGCCTTTTTCAAACCGCGTAGCAGCATCGGTGCGCAAACCATGACGCACGGATGTTTTGCGAATGCTGGTTGCATTGAACACCGCACTTTCGAGAAAAATATTTTTAGTTGTTTCCTTAACACCGCTTTTTGCACCGCCGAAAACGCCCGCGATACACATTCCTTCTTCCGCATTGCAAATCATCAAATCTTCGGAAGAAAGTTTGCGCTCCTTTTCGTCCAGAGTAACGAACGGCGTACCTTCCGGAAGATTTTTTACAATCACTTTGTTGCCTGCAATTTCATCTGCATCAAAAGCGTGTAAAGGTTGCCCGGTTTCGTGCAACACAAAATTGGTAATGTCCACAATATTGTTGATGCTGCGAATGCCGATTGCTTTCAGTTTGTTCTGCAACCATTCCGGCGACGGCGCAACTTCCACGTTGGAAATAGTAACGCCCGTGTAACGCGGACAAGCATCGGTATTTTCAATAGTTACATCAATCGCGAAATTTTTAGTATCCGGCTTGAAACTATTGACAGAAGGGATTTTATAAGAAGTTTTTTTATGTTCGTGATGTGTGAGATAAGCGCATACGTCGCGCGCCACGCCAATATGACTCATCGCATCCATACGATTGGGCGTAAGACCGATTTCATAAATCCAATCTTCATACACAGAAAAATATTCTGCGGCAGGCGTTCCCGCTTTTACGTCATTTGGCAAAACAATAATGCCCGAATGGCTTTCGCCCATGCCCAATTCATCTTCCGCGCAAAGCATTCCGAAGCTTTCTTCGCCGCGAATCTTCGCAACTTTCATCGTTAAAGGTTCACCGGTTGTCGGGTAAATTGTAGTGCCAACAGTCGCCACAATTACTTTTTGTCCCGCAGCAACATTGGGCGCGCCGCAAACAATTTTTAAAGGTTCGCCCGCACCTATATTGACGGTTGTCAATTTTAATTTATCTGCATTCGGATGTTGTTCACAAGTTAGAACTTCGCCCACAAGCAAGCCTTTCAAGCCGCCTTTGATGCTCTCGTATTTTTCCAAACTCTCCACTTCCAAGCCAATAGAAGTAAGGATTTTGGATAATTTTTCCGTATCTATTTTTTCGGGTAAATATTCGTTCAGCCAATTGTATGAAATAGTCATTGATAAAATCTTATCGTTCAAAAATGAACGCAAATTTAGGATAATCCTACGGATAATGAATTTTTAGCCACAGATGCACAGATTTATTCTTTTAAACATTATCCGAGTATTTTGACAGGTTATACATCCATAAAAATTGCGTGCTGGCTTCCCGTCTGAAAGTCGCGCCACACGCGGTTTATATCAGCATTTCTATTTGCACCCGTCAAACCTGTCAATGGATATAAATTGTTTACAATCTGCCGGCAAACTTTTGCTAATTTCTGCGAAGCATTTGAAACTTCCTGTAAATTTTCATCGGAAATCGTATGCTTATCCAGCAATTCATTCCAGGAAATTTCGACTGATTTGTGCAATTGATTTCTTGCATTTTGCCAATTGCTTTTTTCTTTTTGGAAAATGGATTGAATGTTTTTATTTTCCCACAAAACATTTCCGCCGCGATATTTTTTCTCTTTGAATAATGATTCGCATTCTTCGATAAAATGCAGAGCCATGCCCGAAACGTTAGCTGCAATTGTACTTTCAGCCAATTGCAAAAAAGGATATTGATATAAGGGCGAAGAAATAATTGTTTTATTTGCATCAATTTCAAAACATCTTTCTTTCGGAATAACCACATTGTTCACGGAAAATGATTCGCTCGAAGATGCAATCAAACCAATGCTGTTCCATGTTTTGGAAATGGTTACTTCATCTTTCAGAAAACAAAATGCTTTTATTTTTTGCTCGTCTTCCACAACACAATTTGCCGTAAAAACGGTAGCGAAAGGTGCACCGCTGGCGTATTTCCAACTGCCCGAAACAAGATAATTTTCGTCGTTTATTTTCTTCGCAATACCCGATGCTGCGCCGCTTCCGGCAAGGCAAACATTTTTTTCAGAGAAAATTTTATTTGCAAAATCCCGATTCAAAAAACCGGAAAACCAAGCTGCACCGCTGCATAATGTAAATACCCAGCCTGCGCTTCCATCTGCCCAGCCGATGGCTTCTTCAAACGAAACAATTTGCGGCAGCGACCATTCTAATCCGCCATAATCCTTTGCTGTCAATGCTTTCAGCCAATTGTTGTTAAACAATAACTGTATTTGCTTTGGATGTAATATTCCGTTTTGTTCCGCTTCTTCGGAATAATTTCTTAAAATATCAATCCAATCTTGCTGTAATAATTCTCTGGGATGATTAATGATTTCCATTGTTGTTATGATGCACGAATGCGATAAAATTTGCCAATAATTTGAACGCATCCGGTTGAGCGTTCAATGCCTGCGAAGGTATGTCCAAATTACAATAAATGGCAATGCCGTTTCCGTCGTGTGTATACAATATCGGCGCAACAAATGAATTGTCTTTTAGTGACTGAATTTTTAACGCCGGCTGAAAATGATTGTCGTATTGCAAAGCAAAACCATAAGCGAGCTGATTGTTCCAATTTGCAATGCTGTTAATATCAATTTTGTTTGGATAGCTGAATAGGGAAGAGTCGCCTGCTGCAACAAATTTTAGCGCCAAAGGATTTTTGATGATACTTTGTGAAGCTGTTGTGATTGAATGCGGCAATAAAAAATTCAGCTCGTCATCGTTCGCAAAGCTGATTAATGTGCCGCCTTTGTACACATAATTTTCTAAATTGAATTGTGTCGTTTTCAAAACATTTGTGTCTAAATCTTCTTTTGGTAAATAATTGCCGATAATGATTGCATCATAATTTTTCAAACTGTCCAAATTCAGTTTTTCCATGCTTACATCGTCTGTTTTATAGCCAAGTTGATACAGTGCGTTGTTGAGCGCATCATCCGGCAAACCAAATAAATAAGCAACATGTTTTCCTTTAGTTTTTATTTCATCATTCACAACAGTTGTTTCGTCATGATAATTGTACAGCACATTTGGAATGTAATTGTAATTGATTTCTTTTATGTTTGAGTCAAACGATTCTCCATTACCCGAAAAATTCATTAATACAGAGGGAATCAGCGATTTTGTTTTCGCAACATTCTTTTGCACATCATTGTCTTTGAAAGGAATTTTTATTTTAAAAACGTCGTTTGGCTTAAAGCTGACAGTAGTATCGGAACGATACAAATATTCAGGAATGTCGGACGTAGTAGCTTGCCCGTTTTTTGTTGAAATCTTTCCAAGTTTTTGTATTTCAACAATCGTGAACATGGTGCCGGAGAACATGGTGCGGAATTTTAAATTAATATCCGTGTTTTTATTCGCTTTGGTATCGCCTGTAACATTTGTCAATAATACGAGCGGTTGCTGAGAAACCAGCACAGGCTCTACGGCGTAAAACGGTTCAACAATATCGCCGTTCATCCTGTCAAATGTGTGATAAACAAGCGGCGTTTTAATTGTCAATGGCAGATTGTTGACAATCAAAGTAAAGGTTGCGGAATAGCAGGCTGTATCAATTAATTTGTCCGTCATTGAATCATCGATGCGATAAGACTGAGTTGTTCTTATCGGTTTGTTGAGCCAGAAAGGCTGGTAAGCATTATCGTCCAAAGAAAGATGAAATTTCTTTGTAAAAAGATAATTGCTTTTTGCAGCGAGCGAAGTGTCAAATTGATAAATGGAATCGTTGATGTGAAGATTGGAAATTTTTATATCAGACAAATTATTTTTAACTGAAACAGAAAAATCATAATCTTGCCCAAGAACGCCGAAAGGCTTATCGCAAAAGGCTTCTGTGGAAATTCCTGCACAGCAAAGAATAATGTTTTGCAACTGTTGCAGCTTTATTTTTTTCCAAAAATTATCAATACCGGATTGATTAATTTGTTGATATAAATCAGTCAAATTTTTCAACGATTTTTCAGGATGAAGAAAATCAAATTGTGCAGCAATTGAATCAACCTCATTATGAAAGTCATTGCCGGTTCTCGACCACGAAGTATCAATATTTTCAAAAAGGCTTTTTGAAGAAGACAATAATGGTTTCAAATATTGTGTGTCTTTTCTCAAAGGAAGATTGCCCAAATCTTTGAACACGCTTCGCTCGCAGAGATAAGCTTGCTTCGCAATTTCATTATAGGTTATTCCGCTTGACTCGTCGGTTTGATTGGTATAAACGGGAATGCAATCGTTTCTGTTTATTTGTAAAGAATCAGGAACGTCCCAAAAAATTTGTTTAGCGGAAACGGTATCTAAAAAATTAAAACGCCCGGCTAATTGAATGGAGTTATAATCTTTATTACTTGCTCTTTTATTTGCTTCAATTATCAGCGAAGCAAGTATGCCGCCTGCGCTGTCTTTATCATTGTTATAAGGCGTGATAATAATATCAGGACGGAAATAACGAATTGCCCAAACGAGATTTGACATAATCAAATCTTCGTCCCAAACGCCGAAAATCTCTTTTGTAGAAGGATAGTTTCCCAAGTCCATCGCACAAGTTATCAGCGGCTCAAAACCAGCTATTTTAGCGGCGTTGGACAATTCTTGCGTATGAATAATTCCTAAATCAATTCCTTTTTCATAGCCTGCATAATTCGCCATTTCTTCTCCGCGCGTAAGACTTAGATAGCCGATATCACAATGTTTATGCTTTGATAAATATGCAAGCAATTGCGTATCTTCATCGCCGGGGTGCATACCAACATACAACACGCGTGCAAACATATTCAGCGATTGAATGTTGTTGAAACTTTGAGAATTATTCATCTGCGCGAAGCAGGCATTTACGCAGATAACAGATATAATTATGATTATCGGTTTCTTCATGTTTTAAAAATATAGGCTAATATACTAATTATTTAGTTTAATAACGTACCAATAGTTTAAATATCATTTGTCTGTCTTTCAATTTTTTAAAAATGCACTTACGCAACCGATTGCTTTTTGTACAAAACGCATAAAATATTATCTTTCCAATCTCTATAAAATATTTTTATGCAGAAATTTTTGTTCACAAGTTTAGTGTCTTTATGTATGCTCGGAGCTATGGCGCAAACGCCTGTTTTGAAATATACAAATGCGCATGACGATTGGAATGCAGATAGTTTGGGAACGCATCGCGTTATAGTCAATGTAACATCCAAAGGCGATGTTGCGAAGGTTATAATTCCCTGGCGAAGACGAGATGAGAATCCGCAGAATAAAGATGTAATTTTGGTGGATGCGCAAACATGTTCGGTTGTGAAAAATGCATTGTTGAAAGATGTTTCGCGCGAACAGGGAACCATTTATTTTGAACCTACTTCGGGTGTTGGCAGATACTATGTTTATTATATGCCGTATCATATCAAAGGCGTTTATTATCCCAAGACAATTTATTTACCTGTAAAAAATACGGCAGATGAAAATTGGTTGGCAAAAACCACAAAATCTACGCTACAAGCAGTTTGCAGCGAATTGCAATCGGTAAACGGATTTAATAATTTTTATCCGATGGAAGTAATTGCAACACAAAAGGAAACAGATGATTTGATAAAAAAGAACAGCGATAAAAGCTATCTTGTTTTCCCCGAAGACAGATTGCATTCCATAAAAATGACGAATGATTTGCCTTTTCGTTGGATTAAAAAAGGTGTGCAAAATTCTTTCAAAGATGAAGCTTTGCGCGGCGAAAATTTTGCTTACCAACTTGGAATTTACCCGGCAAAAAAAGATTTGAAAAATGTGCGCGTTGAGTTCTCAGACCTGAAATCCGCATCTGGCGCGGTTTTGAGCAAATCGATTATGCAATGTATCAACAACGAAGGCGTGAATTGGATTGGAACGCCTGAAACATTTATGGTAAATGTTCCGCAGAAAAAAGTACAAGCATTGTGGTGTACAATTGATATTCCGGAAGATACAAAAGCAGGCGTTTATGCAGGCGCAGTCAAAGTTTCAGTCGATAATGCTCCAACGACAACTGTAAAAATCTCTTTGAAAATAAACGACCAAATTGCTAAAGACCACGGCGTAGATGAGCCTTGGAAACAAACGCGACTGACTTGGCTGAATTCCACTTTGTATGAAAAAAATACCGTGATTGCGCCCTACATTCCTTTGAAAAAAAGTGGTAATGAAATTTCTTTGTTGGGAAGAAAAGTAACAATTGCCAAAACAGGTTTTCCCGCACAACTGCAAAGCTTTTTCACACAGGAAATGACAAGTATCAGCAATCAACCGAAAGATGTTTTGACCGAACCCATTCATTTTCATTTTACAAAATCCGATGGAAAAGATATTGCTTTCAATTCGTCGCTGGTTGATTATACGGAACAAAGCGAAGGCACCATTTCCTGGCAAGTAAAAAATACTTCGCCCGAAATTGAAATGGATGTAAACGGCTCGTTGGAATTTGACGGATTTATTAATTATACTGTGAAAGTAATTGCTTTGCAAGATGCAGATTTCAACAATATTAATTTGCACATTCCGTTTCAACCAAGCGTTGCAAAATATATTTTGGGCTTGGGAAATATCGGGCAAAAACGTCCCGACAGCATTGCGTGGAAATGGCACGTTGATACTTTAAATCAAGACGGCGCGTGGCTTGGCGATGTAAATGCGGGCTTGCAATTTTCGCTGCGCGACCAACATTATGTTCGCCCATTGAACACCAATTTTTATTTGCAAAAACCTTTGTTGTTACCAAGTTCCTGGGGCAACGACAACAAAGGTGGTATCAGCATTTGGCAGAAAGGCAAAGCCATTTTGGTCGATAATTATTCCGGTGCGCGCAGCATGAAAAAAGGCGATACTTTATATTATAATTTCAGAATGTTGTTCACGCCGTTTCATACGCTCGATACCAAGTCGCATTTCGCCAATCGTTACATTCACAAGTACATTAATACAGATACAGCGAAGGCGTTGGGCGCAACCGTGATTAACATTCATCAAGGCACGGCAATCAATCCGTACATCAATTATCCTTTCATCAAAACCAGCGAAATGAAATCATATATTGACAGTGCACATGCGCTGGGAGAGAAGGTAAAAATTTATAACACAGTGCGCGAATTGTCCAACCGCGCTTATGAATTGCCTGCATTATTCAGTCTTGGAACAGAAATTTTTTCGCCCGGAAAAGGCAACGGTTATCCTTGGCTTTGTGAGCATCTTGACACCAATTACATCGCGGGTTGGTACACGCCCGAAGCCAACGATGCGGCGATTGTGCAAAACGGCATGAGCCGCTGGCACAACTATTATGTGGAAGGAACTAAATGGTTAGTTAAAAATGTTGGCATTGATGGTTTATACTTGGATGATGTTGCTTTCGACCGCGACATTATGAAGCGTGTGAAACGTGCTTTGTTGCAGGATAATCATCCCGGATTGATTGATTTACATTCTGCCAATCAGTTTGACAAGGCAGACGGTTGGAATAACAGTTCTATTTTATACATGGAATTATTTCCTTACTTAAATCGTTTGTGGTTCGGAGAAAAGTTTGATTATGAAAATAATTCCAAAGATTATTATCTTACGGAAATGTCGGGCATTCCATTCGGTTTAATGGGAGAGATGCTTGAAAATAACGGCAATGCGTGGCGGGGAATGCTCTACGGCATGACAGACAGATTGCTTTGGTTTGACAATGCAGACCCGCGCCCGTTGTGGAAAGTGTGGGACAGCTTTGGCATTGGCGATGCCAAAATGATCGGGTATTGGGTAGATGATAATCCCGTAAAATCGGACAATGAAGATGTGCCTGTAACCATTTATAAAAAAAATAATTCAGTTTTAATATCGCTTGCAAGCTGGGCAAAAAACGATGTAAATATTCACTTGAAAATTGATTGGAAAGCGCTTGGCATCAATCCTTCAACAGCAACGATTGTTGCGCCTGTGATTGATAAATTTCAACCTGCAAGAGCGTTTAAAATTGATGAAGCGATTCATGTTGAGAAGAATAAAGGCTGGTTGTTGATAGTGAAGTAAGATTGACTTTTGGCGGATTAAAATTTGTCTGCTGCTTGTATCACAATATGAGCTGGAGTTGTAAGTAGTGCCCTCTGCTTCAGCATCCGGTACATATTTGGTTTGCAGAGAAATACACCCTGCTTATCGCTCAGCCTTTCAGCTGACGATTGGCAACGTAAAAAATCAGCGGTTCAAACCCGGTATTCTCCACGATGTTCTCTTTTCTTCTTCAAATTTTCTATAAAATTAAGGCATAGCTTTGCCGCATGAAAATTCTTATTGTAGAAGACAACAAAGAATTGGCAAGTAGTATGTTTACTTACCTTAGTGAGGAAAAGTATGTGTGTGAATGTGTATTTGATGTCGAAAGCGCCAAAGAAAAGCTCTCACTTTTTACCTATGATTTTATTCTGCTTGATATTATGCTGCCCGACGGCAACGGATTGCATTTGTTGAAATTTATCAAAGACGAAAATATCGCAAGCAGCGTATTGATTATTTCCGCACAGGATTCTTTGAATAATAAAATTCAGGGTCTCGAAGAAGGTGCGGATGATTATATCACGAAGCCATTTTATCTGCCCGAACTGCACGCAAGGCTGCGCGCCATTTTCAGAAGAAAAAACCTGAATGGCTCTCACATAATTTCCTTCAATGAAATTATTTTAGACACCGATAAAGTCGAGGCAAAAGTCAATTCCGTAGTGTTGGATATTACGCGAAAGGAGTTTGACCTGCTGTTATATTTCCTGGTCAATAAAAACCGTGTGCTTTCACGCCAGGCTATTGCGACACATCTTTGGGGCGACTATACCGATAATCTTTCTAACTTTGACTTCGTTTATCAGCATGTAAAAAACCTGCGAAAAAAAATAAGCGCCGCCAATGGCAACGATTATATTGAAACGGTTTATGGTTTAGGTTACAAATTCAAATCGTAAATGAAGCTCATCAACAAAATATCTATCCGCTTTCTCGGCGTTGTGCTCCTGCTCACGCCCGTGTGTGTTATTATCTCATACAACAGCATCCGTAACAAAATAGACAATACGCAAATTGCACGCATGAAAACCATGAATGACAATGTTGCACAATTGCTGAAAGAAGGAAAAATCTCCGACAATTATACCTTGGGAAAACCTATTCAAATCACAAAATTAAATTCTTCGCTGCCTTCTCAAAAAGTTGAAATCATTAACGGCTCTCGCAACCAAAAAGACGTTGATAAAAAAGGATGCCTGCTTACCGTAAATTCTTTCTACAATATCAACGGGTCCACATACAAAATTACTTCCTACAATTATACGACCAACGAAAGTCAAATCTTTTGGGGAATGATGTACGGAATGACATGGAAACTCCTGCTCATCATTATTGCAATAATTATAATGGCGAGAATAATGTCTAAAAAAATGTTCGCACCCTTCCGAGAATCCATTCACACACTGAGCAGTTTCAATTTAAAAAACAGGCAGAAAATACAATTGCCCAAATCCAATATCAAAGAGCTTCAGGAGCTAAATTCTTTTATACAAAACATGACCAATAAAGCTGTTGAAGATTATAACCGCGCAAGAGAATTTAGTGAAAATGCCTCGCATGAACTGCAAACGCCATTAGCTGTAATGCGCACAAAAATGGAATTGCTTGCAGAAACAAATATTACAGAAGAGCAAGCCGCACTTATTGCGGATATGCAAAATGCGATTGAGAAATTATCCAGTATCAATCGTTCTTTGGTATTGCTTTCAAAGTTGGACAATCATGAATTCAGTACACAGGAACAAATAAAATTTTGCAGAATTACGCGCAGCGTTTTGAGTATGTATGAAGACTGGATTTCGTTGAAAGAACTGTGTGTCTCCACAAAACTTGACTCGAACATTATTTTAAACATTCATCCTTCGCTTGCAGAAATTTTGGTGGCAAATCTCGTGAGCAATGCCATCCGTCACAATATTGACGGAGGCAAGCTGGACATTGTGCTTACCAATAAAATGTTGCGCATCTGCAATACCGGCGAACCTTTAGACATTCCGCACGACGATATATTCCGCCGCTTCAAAAAAGGCAATCAAAGCAGCGATGGCATAGGACTTGGATTGTCGATTGTACAACAAATTTGCAATAAAACTAACTTCTTCGTTAATTACAATTACATCAATCAGCAACATACTTTCAGTGTGTATTTCGATAAAAATTATAGGGAAGAAAACGTTGTAATTTCCGAAGAAAAAACTGTTGCGGCGGAAGCATGAAACAATTCTATGTGGTTAAATATTACTACCTCATTTTATATCGTTTTTAAATCTAACCAAAAATAAATTGTTTGATTTTTTTTATTTCTTGTTTGATTATTGTTATTAAATACAACTTTGCCAAAACTAATTTTGCGTTTATAAATTTTATCTCTAAAATCATTTTATGTTTTGGCATAAAAGTAATTTTTGTTTTATGATGTTGAACGATTTTTACAATTCAATTTGTAAACATTAGGCGGAAAACCTTTGCTCACAAACATTTGTACTAAATCAAATAATCTTATAAAATTTTCCAACTTCAAAATTGCTTCAAAAAGTTATGATTGTTTTGTACTCGATTTCCAAACGCTCACACAGTTTATCTGATTATAAAATTGATGTCAAACAATGATTATTAAAAAATGTTTCATCACTTGCTTATTATTTGGTTCTGCATATTTTTCTCATGCCCAACAAATACTCACGCTGCGCGATGCAATTGATTTGGCAGTAAAAAATTATCCATCCATCAAAGCAAAAAATGCGTATGCAAAAGCTTCGCAAAGTTTGGTAGATGAATCTAAGAGAGAAGCATTGCCCAATGTTAATTTCAGCGCACAACAATATTACGGGACAGTCAACGGGCAATACGCGCCGGCGTATGGTTTCGGTGGTTTGGGTGCAGCTTCTTCGGGCCCGACTTTTGATAAACAAAACTGGAACTCGGCATTCGGTTCGTTGTATCTCGCCAATGTGAATTGGGATTTCTTTTCTTTCGGCAAATACAAAGAAAAAACCAAAGTAGCACAGTCTGTTGCCAATATAGATTCCAAAGATTATCAACAAGAAATTTTTCAACAGCAGGTAAAAGTTTCCGGCGCCTATCTCAATCTGGTGGCGGCGCATCAGTTGGTATATGATTATGAACAAAACCTCGCGCGCACCGATTCTGTAAGGCAACTCGTTATTCGCAGAGCCGTAACCGGCTTGGTTGCCGGCGTAGATTCTTCGCAGGCAAATGCGCAATATTCAAGCGCCAAAATCACGCTGATACAAGCTATTGATAATGAAGAACAGCAAAAGCACAATCTAAGTTTGTTGCTTGGCGTAGATACAAGTACGTTTGAGGTTGATACGACTTTTATTTCAAAATTGCCGCAATTGCAGGTTGAGGATTATTCGGTTGATTCTGCAAATCATCCCATACTTCAATATTACAAAAGCCGCATTGCAGCAAGCGAAGAACAAACAAAATATTTGAAGTCGCAATATTACCCTACGTTTTCTCTGGTGGGTGTGTTGCAAACAAAAGGTTCGGGCTTCGGCAATGACTATGCAAACAATCCAAGCGATTATACACACAATTATTGGGACGGCGTGAAACCCGCGCGCGGCAACTATTTGCTCGGCATCGGTGTTACGTGGAATATTACGCAGCCGTTCAGATTGTCCAAATCCGTAGCTGCGCAAAAATGGCAAAGCGAAGGTTTGCAGCAGGAATACAATCTGGCAAGCGAACAAATAAATACGCAATTGAAAATTGCCAAAGATAAAATGACCAACGCTTTGACAATTTATAACGAAGTACCTTACCAGATAACGGCTGCGCAAGATGAATACACCCGTGCAAATACTTTGTACAAAAACGGTTTGACGAATATGGTTAATGTAACGCAAGCGTCTTACGATTTAATCAATGCAGAAACAAATAAGGATATTGCCAACAACAACATTTGGCAGGCGCTTTTGCTGAAAGCTGCAGCGGCAGGGGATTTCGGCGTGTTTGAAGGACAGCTATAAAAAAATAATTGAGAACAAAAAAACGAAAGTTATGGCGACAAAAATAAAATTAGATAATACAGATTTAGAAGTTGCCCGCATCAATCTCGGCGGTAATGTTTTCGGTTGGACGTTGGACGAAGAAAAATCCTTTGAAATCCTCGATGCCTTTGTGGACGCAGGTTTCAACTTCATCGACACGGCAGATATTTATTCGCATTGGGCGCATGGCGGTACCGGCGGACAGTCGGAAAACATTATCGGAAAATGGCTGAAAGCAAGAAACAACCGTGATAAAATCGTGATTGCAACCAAAGTGGGCGGCGCATCAGGCACGCATGGAGCGGACACGACAAAGCAACACATTCTCAAAACGGTTGATGAAAGTTTGCAACGTTTGCAAACCGATTATATCGATTTGTATTACACACATTTCGATGACGAAAAAACACCTGTTGAAGAAACTTTATCGGCTTACGACGAAATTGTAAAAGCCGGGAAAGTACGCTATATCGCGGCTTCCAATGTTTCGCCTAAAAGATTAGTTGAGTCTTTTGAAGCTTCGGAGAAAAACAATTTTGTAAAATATGTTGCGCTGCAACCGCATTACAATTTGTTGGAAAGAACAAACTATGAAACCGAGTATTTGCCTTTAGTAGAAAAATACGGCTTAACTGTTTTTCCGTATTGGTCTTTAGCCGCAGGGTTTCTCTCGGGAAAATACCGCAGCGAAGCCGATTTGAGAAAAAGCGTTCGCGGCGGCGGCGTTGCAAAATACCTGAACGAAAAAGGCTTTGCCGTTTTAAATGCTTTGGATAAAATTTCTGCAAAGCACAATACGACACAGGCAACCGTTGCATTGGCGTGGCTCTTGGCGCAGCCACGCATTGGCGCTCCTATCGCAAGTGCAACAAGTCAAAGTCAGTTGGCAACATTGTTCGCTGCGACAGAATTGAATTTGGATGCAGAAGATTTGACATTGCTGAATGAGGCAAGTAAATAATAGAGTTGTTTAAATATAATTATTGAGATTTCTCCCTATGGTCGAACTTCTTTCCGAACGAGGCACGAGTGAGAAACCTCTTCTCAAATTTTTCAATTTTCAACTTAGGAAAAAATTATGGGCTTAATAAGATTTGCATTAAGAAAACCGATTACGATTCTGGTATTGGTGGCGGCATTATTCTTCTTTGGAATAAAATCTGTAATGTCGATAAAGATTGACATTTTTCCAAAATTAGACTTGCCCGTAATTTATATTTCCCATCCGTTTGGCGGATATACTGCCAACCAAATGGAAACTTTTTTCGGAAAGCAATATATTAATATATTGTTGTTTGTGAACGGAGTAAAAAGTATCGAAACAAAAAATATTGACGGCTTAACGCTTATCAAAATCAATTTCTATCCCGGAACAAATATGGCACAGGCGGCAGCCGAAGTAAGCGCTTATTCCAATCGTATTCAGGCAATATTTCCGCCGGGTTCAAATCCGCCGTTTATCGTGCGTTTCGACGTTTCTACTTTACCTGTGGGACAGTTGGTTTTGAGCAGCGACAAGCGAAGCAGCAACGAGCTGCTCGATATGGCAAATGTATATGTACGTTCATCTTTCACATCCATTCCGGGACTTGTAGGCTCAACACCGTTTGGCGGCAATATGCGCACTGTGGTTATCAAAGCCAATCCTGACTTGTTGCGCTCACATAATTTGACACCACAGCAATTGGTAGAAGCATTGAGCAAATACAACGTAACCGCGCCTGCGGGCAATGTGCGTATCGGCACACTTAACTATGTAACGCCTGCCAATACTACAATTAAGGAAGTTAAAGACTTCGGCGATATTCCCATTTATAAAAATTCTGTAAACAATGTATATTTAAAAGACGTAGCAACTGTGGAAGACGGTGCGGACATTGCTGGAAGCGTTGCCTTGATTAACGGACATCGTTCTGTATATGTGGACATTGCGAAAGCTGCGGATGCATCTACTTGGGAAGTAGTACAAAATCTGAAAAAAGCTTTGCCGAAAATTCAGTCGCAGTTGCCTGAAGATGTAAAATTGAGTTATGAATTTGACCAATCGACTTATGTAATTAATTCCGTAAAAAGTTTGTTGAGCGAAGGCGCCATTGGTGCAATTCTTACCGGCTTGATGGTATTGTTGTTTTTGGGCGATTTGCGCGGCGCATTGATTGTAATTATGACCATTCCTACGGCAATTATTTCATCTGTTTTATTTCTCAGTTTGTTCGGTCAAACAATTAATATTATGACCTTAAGCGGTCTTGCTTTGGCAATTGGAATTTTGGTGGATGAAAGTACCGTAACGATAGAAAACATACATCAGCATCTCGATATGGGCAAACCGAAATCGCTTGCAATTTGGGATGCGTGTAAAGAAATAGCGTTTCCGAAACTGCTGATTTTATTCTGTATTCTTGCAGTATTTGCACCCGCGTTTACGATGGGGGGCATTCCGGGCTCTTTGTTTTTGCCGTTGGCATTGGCAATTGGTTTCAGCATGATTGTTTCTTATTTTTTAGCGCAAACTTTCGTTCCCGTTATGGCAAACTGGATTATGAAAGTAAAGCATCATCATAAAAAAGACGGAAGGGAATTAAGCGATGCAGAAGAATTTGCACATGCTCATTTGAAAAGTACGGAAGAAGACACCTGGGCACAGAAAGAAAAAATTATTCAGCATGACGAAAAAGAAGGCAAAAAAATTAAGGGCTTTGAAAAATTCCGTATGAGCTACCTGCGTTTCATCGAAAGAATGATGCCTTTCAGAAAAATTATTGTATCGGCATATATTATTATCGTTGCCATTGTTGTGGGCTTTTTAATTACACATATCGGTCGCGATGTATTGCCAAAAGTAAATGGTTCGCAGTTTCAGGTGCGCCTGCGCGAGCCGGATGGTACACGCTTTGAAGAAACAGAGTTAAAAACATTGGATGTACTCAAAGATATCAACGATATTGTTGGAAAAAATAATGTGTCTATCACATCGGCATTTGTAGGTACACACCCGCAATTGTTCTCCACCGCACCGATATTCTTGTGGATGGCTGGTCCGCAGGAAGCCGTGCTGCAAGTAGCTTTGAAAGAAGGGTATAAAACTAATCTGGATGAGCTGAAAGATAAAATTCGTGCAAGCGTAGCAAAGTCCGACCCTGAAATGAAATTATCTTTTGAGCCGATTGAACTGACGGATAAAATTTTGTCCCAAGGCTCGCCTACACCTATTGAAGTACGCTTTTCGGGCAGAAATAAAAAGCTTAATGAACAGTATGCAAATATGCTGATGGCAAAGCTGAAAAATATTTCTTACCTGCGCGATGTGCAGATTGGTCAGTCCACCCATTATCCGGCATTGAATATTCATATCGACAGAATTAAGGCGGCTCAATTAGGCTTGGACATCAATCAGATTTCAAATGTGATTACGGCGGCAACCTCATCTTCCCGTTTGACAAATAAAAATATCTGGGTTGACCAGAAAGCAAGTTTGAGCTACAATGTACAGGTGGAAGTGCCTGAAAATCAAATGGTCAGCAAAGAAGACATGGCAGAAATTCCTTTGTTGCCCAATAGCAATCGCCCGGTTCTTGGAGATGTTGCAACCATTACCCGCGACACGACTTATGGCGAAAACGATGACCTTGGCGCTGTACCAATGCTTACCGTTACTGCAAATCTTAATAACAAAGATTTGGGACACGCGGCAGATGATGTACAAAAGGCAATTAATTCTTTAGGAAAATTACCGCGCGGTTTAAGCGTTGATTTAATTGGTTTAAGCGAAACACTTGGCGATACGCTTAACAGCTTACAAAGCGGTTTGATTGTGGCTATTGTTGTTATCTTTTTGATGTTAGCCGCTAATTTCCAATCGTTTAAAGTATCGTTAATTGTGCTGGCAACCGTTCCCGCAGTACTATTAGGTTCGCTTGTATTGCTGATGGTGTGCGGTTCTACATTAAACCTTCAATCATATATGGGAATGATTATGTCCGTAGGTGTATCTATTTCCAACGCGGTGTTATTAATTACCAATGCAGAGCAAATACGAAAACACAACGGCAATGCGCTTGCGTCTGCAAAAGAAGCGGCAGCGTTGCGTTTGCGCCCGATTTTGATGACAGCGCTTGCAATGGTTGTAGGTATGAT
Source organism: Arachidicoccus sp. BS20 (assembly GCF_001659705.1). Classification (NCBI taxonomy): domain Bacteria; kingdom Pseudomonadati; phylum Bacteroidota; class Chitinophagia; order Chitinophagales; family Chitinophagaceae; genus Arachidicoccus; species Arachidicoccus ginsenosidimutans. The sequence goes on along the minus strand of NZ_CP015971.1, from coordinate 1,988,827 downwards.
TCCGATGGCAAGCGGACTTGGCGAAGCCGGCGACCAATCATCGCCGTTGGGAAGAGCCGTGATTGGCGGATTGATTTTATCAACATTCGCAGCGTTGTTTATCCTGCCTTTGGCATTCGCCTGGGGGCAGGGAAAAGCAACCACGCAAAGCGTTTCGCTCGACCCTGAAGATAAGGATAGTGTTCATTTTATTCCACATCTTCATCCGGCAGTGAGTTAGAAAAATAATCATAGATGCACAGATAATTTTTCATCTGTGCATCTGTGGCAAACTATCCATAAAATTCAATTTTATCATCGATATGAAAATGAAATCCATTAATAAAATTTATGTTCCCGTTTTTGCTGTAATGCTTGCAGGTACAGCGTTGCAAAGCTGCGGCAATGCAAAATCAGAAAAGGCTTCCGATGCAACGACAGACAGCTCTTCGAGCGCCGTTACCGTCAATGCTTTTAAGCTGACTCAGGGCAAACTATCCAATTCTTTAACAATGCCAGGCGAATTGATTGCATTTCAAAACGTGGATATTTATGCCAAAGTCAGCAGTTTTGTAAAGAAACTGTATGTCGATGTGGGAAGTCAGGTATCGCAAGGACAATTGCTCGCTGTGATGGAAGCACCGGAAATAAATGCGCAATTAGATGCAGCCAACTCGCGCGTGGAAGCACAGAAAGCGATTTATCTTTCCGATAAAGCAACGTATGACAGATTGTTGGAAACAAGTAAAACGCCCGGAACGGTTTCGCCGAACGAATTGGAAATTGCCGATGCAAAACAAAAATCGGATTACGCACAATATCAATCTGCATTGGCTGCGGTAAAAGAAGTGAGCGACAATCGTAATTATCTTGAAATAAGAGCGCCATTCAGCGGCGTTATCACGGCGCGCAATGTGAGCGCAGGCGCATTTGTGGCGACGGCAGGTGCAGGTGCAGCGCTTCCTATTTTTACATTGCAGGAACAAAAGAAATTGCGCTTGGTAGTGGACGTTCCGCAAAGCAGCGCGGGAACTTTGCACTTGAACGATAAAGTTAGTTTTACTGTAAAATCCTTGCCGGGAGAGACTTTCAATGCAAAAGTGTCAAGGCTTGCAGGTGCGCTGGACAGCAGGCTTCGTTCACAGCACATCGAAGCCGATGTTGAAAACGACGATAAAATTTTATTACCAGGGATGGTTGCGGAAGTATCTATGCCATTAAGCAACAAGACTAATAAAACATCTTTTGTAATTCCTAAAACTGCATTGCTAAATTCTACTTTAGGCATCTATGTAATTAAAGTTGAAAACGGGAAAACAGTTTGGATTCCCGTAGCTACGGGCGGCGAAAATGACAGCGCCGTCGCTGTCTTCGGTAATGGCTTAAATGAGAACGATACATTGGTCAAAAACGTGACTGAAGAAGTAAGAAACGGAGCCGAGCTGAAAGGGAAATTATCCGTGCAATAATTTGCTATTCTGTATGGTTAATAAATTAAAATCGCTCCTGAATTTCGGGAGCGATTTTTTTGTTGGATTTTGCTGTTCAAGATGTTAGCGTTGGGTATTTTGAACAGTAGATGAATAGGATTATACATCCTTTATATCTGTCGTTCGGAATGCCCAACGCTAACATTCCGAACAGGAAAATTTTTATTCATCAGTTAATTAATCTAATTGATGGAATTATAAAAATTTTATTATCGGATGAAGATTTTAATTCATCAGGCGAAGGTATTTTGATGATACCAACTTTTTGTTCTGCCGACATCTTTTCATAAAGTGGGTATAATTTTTCCAATGTTTCTTTATCTATATTATAACCTCTTTCATATTTGCCATTAGGCAAATCTTTTCTCGACCATGTTGAACGAAGCATATATGTAAAAGATTCGTATTGCTCTTCAGATATGTTATCCTTACTCACAATGTATTTTGGAGGCATGGGCGGATTAATTGGTTTCCCTTTAATGTATGGATACGGTGGAGGAGACGGAACTTTATAATTTGCATCTTTCACAACTGTCGGTGGCGTAAAAGATTTCTTCACTCCATTTTCAATAACTGTTTTTGTTATAGGTATCTTATGAAATTCCGTACCTCGAATTGGGTCTTGCCATCTTTGATAGCCTTTTGTGCTTTCTTCATAATGGGCTTGGTCGTAAATATGAATTTCTACGTTGTAGCCCATTTTCGGTCTTATGTATTCTGCAAGTGCATCAACACGATAATGAGCCAATTCGTTTTTGCTATAATTTTTTAAATCTGTGTTTTTAATTCTTTCATCATTATACCAGATAGCCCACAACTCTGGATGAGCTGACCACTTTTTGATTTGGGTTTCAGTTGGTCTCTGCTGTTTCGGATAAGTGTGGGGATTGTCAAGTGCGATAATTGCAAATATCGGCAAAGTATCAGTACCAACTTTCGCTTTTTGAGAAGCGTCCATAGATTGATACATACTTTGAAGTCTTAAAAATTGACTCCTGCTTCCGTCGTAATGAATCGAATCATATCCGTTATCCGCTTTCCCCTTTTGTATTATAGAATTATATAAAGTTTTATAAGCTGAAACAATATCCGAATCATTCTCATCATTTGTTGCAAATGGTACTACTGTTTCGCTGAAATCCTTTTGTGCTGTGGCTTTTGGATTTGTAACTACTTTTTTGCTAAACCCGAAAATCATTATTCCGGCAACCGGAATAATACCGAGCTTTAAACACATTGCTTTAATGCGTTTTGTTCTTTTCGTCATCATAATAAAACGTTTTTTAGTGATGGAATAATTTGAACTGCTGACCAATTGCGAAATAGGTATCTGTGTAATTTTTGAAAGAAGAAGATTTTGATAATTAACAACATTGTTGTTTTCAACCACAACTTCATCCGCAAGAAATTCATGATTTAACTGAATTGCTCTTTTATATAAAAAAATGGAAGGATTGAACCAAAGAAACACTTTGCACAGTTCCATGAACAAAATGTCTATGCTGTGCATTTTTCTTGCATGAACCATTTCGTGCAGAAAAATACTGTGTTCTATTTGTCCGTTTTCATAATCGCTTTCCGCCGGAAAAATATAGTTGAAAAATGAAAATGAAACGGCATTATTCGGGACAAGTACCAAAGAATAATCGGCAAATTTTTGAACAACATTTTTACGAATCAATCTGTTGATTTGAGCCATGTTCATCACAAATCTTATCAACAGAATCAAAGTAACAATTCCGTAAATACTCCAAAGAATCATTGGCAAATAATTAATCGAAGTTTGCTGAACCTCAGTATTCATCAATATTTCAGAAGATTGTTCCGGAACAAAATTCGGAACGAAATTATTAGTCGCAGGCAATACTGTGTGCTGTATTTGTTCCACAACTTTCGGCGCCTGCATTTTAAATGTGATCAACGGAATGAACCAGGAAACAATCCACGCCGCCAACAAATAAAGTCTGTTGAACCTGTGCATCTTTTCTCTTTCCAAGAACAGCGCATATACGCCGAGCAACAAGCCCGAACATACAACGCATTTAATGAAATAAGTAATCATGATTTTTTCTTTTTAATCTGTTCATCAATAATATTCTTCAAACTTTCCAGTTCTTTTTTCGACAGTTTTCCCGATTGTGTGAAAAACGATGCGAACTGCAAAGGCGAGTTGTCAAAAAACTGTTCAATAATGCCGTTCACATACTTTGAAAAATAGCTCGCTTTCGTTACCAAAGGATAATATTGCCGCGAATTGCCGAAAGTTTTGTATGCCACGAAACCTTTTTCCTGCATACGTTTTAGCAAAGTCGCAACTGTTGTAGGCGCAGGTTTCGGTTCGTCGAAACAATCGATTAAGTCTTTCATAAAAACTTTCTTTTCGCGCCAGATATATTCCATTAATTGCTCTTCTGTTTTTGTCAGTTTCATTTCTATAAATTTAGAATTATTTCTACAAATGTAGAATAATAGTTGAACAAGCAAAAATTTTTTGATTATCTAAAAGCATCTTGCCGGAAACTTGGAAATAAACCGGAGTTTTAGTAAACTATAAGCGTTTCACGTTTTCCCGCAAATACCGGTTACATCCGCCATTTTTTTTACTTAAAAATGACATTCGTATGACCAATATCATTTTTTCTCATAGCCGCGCACGCATAACTTTGCAGGCACAAGAAATAGGACTATAACTTTACTATTCAGACAAGCATTGAGGGAGATGGACATTCAACATTTTTACATTACAGGCATCAACTATAAAAAAACAGATGTAAACATTCGAGGAAAGTTTGCGCTGAATGAAGAACAATATTCTTCCATTTTACAAAAGGCTAACGACAACGGATTAGAGAACGTATTTGTGCTTTCTACCTGCAACAGAACCGAAATTTATGGCGTTGCATCTTCGTCGAGAGAGTTGAAATCGCTTTTGTGCGAAGAAGCCGAAGGCGACATCAATGTTTTTGAAGAAATATCATATACTAAGAAAGGAAAAGATGCTATTGAGCATCTTTTTTCAGTTGCGTCGGGCTTGGATTCACAAATACTCGGCGATTATGAAATTGTAGGACAAATGAAGCAAGCTGTACGCATTGCAAAATCAAACGGCAATATTGGTGCATTCATGGAAAGGCTTACCAATACTGTATTTGAATCGTCCAAAGCCATTAAAAACCAAACGGATTTCAGTGGTGGTACGGTGTCTGTCGCGTTTGCCGCAATACAGTTTATCAAATATCATTGTACTGATATTTCCAATCAAAAAATATTGATTATCGGCACAGGTAAAATCGGGAGAAATACCTGTAAAAATCTGGTCGATTATCTCGGTACAAAAAATATTACGCTCATCAATAGAAGTGCTGATAAAGCCAAAGAACTTGCGGATGAATTGCAACTTCAATTTGCACCTTATGAACAACTTTACGAGAAGGCAAATGAAGCCGACATCATTGTTGTAGCAACTAATGCGCAACAACCTGTGCTGTATAAAAATGATTTGAAGAATAACGATAAAAAGATATTAATCGACCTTTCCATTCCCAATAATATTGACGTTGCATTGAAAGAAAGACCGCACACTATTATGGTCAATGTGGACGACCTTTCCAAAATGAATGACGCTACTTTACAAATGCGTGAGCGCGAAATTCCGAAAGTAAAAAGCATTATCGGAGAATATATGGATGAATTTTACGATTGGTACAAAATGCGCCGAAACGCACCATTCATAAGAGCTGCAAAAAAATCCTTGTCCGATATTAATGTTTGTCCCTGGTATCAAACATTGAAGCCCGAAGCTTTGCAAACCGAAGCGCAACAGGAAGAAGCCGTGCAAAATGCAGTAAAAAAATTAGCCGTAAAGATGCGCGAACAACATAGTGCACCCGGCTGTACTTACATCGAAGCGCTGCACGATTTTATTGCTCATCATCCCGAAAAAAGCGAAGCATGAGCAATGTGATTCGCATCGGTACGCGCGACAGTAAGCTCGCGCTTTGGCAGGCTGAAACCGTTCAGTCTTTACTCAAAGACAAAAATATAGATTCCGAACTTATCCCCGTCAAAAGTGAAGGCGATTTGGATTTGATAACGCCGTTGTATGCAATGGGTGTAGAAGGCGTATTTACAAAAACATTGGACGCTTATTTGTTGAGCAATAAAATTGACGTTGCCGTTCATTCTATGAAAGATGTGCCTACGCAATTGGCGCAGGGGATTGCACAAGGTGCAGTATTGAAACGCGCAAATCATAAGGATTTATTTGTGTATAAAAATAAAGCCGTTTACGAAAAATATTTTCACTCAAATGCTGATGAACAAAGGCTTTTACAAGGAGTTGTAGCAACAGGTTCTGTAAGAAGAAAAGCGCAATTGTTACACAAATTTCCGAATCTCACGGTTGAAAATTTGCGTGGTAATGTGCAAACGAGAATGAAGAAATTACATGAAAATAATTGGGATGCGGCAATTTTTGCAGCAGCAGGTTTGGAACGAATTGATGAACGTCCGCAAACTTCGGTTGAGATGGATTGGATGTTGCCCGCGCCCGCACAAGGCGCAATCATGATTGTATGCAGGGAAAATGATAAAGAAGCGTTTGAAAAAATCAATTCACTAAATGATGAACAAACGGCTTTGTGTGTAAAAATTGAACGCGATTTTCTCAAAACATTGATGGGCGGATGTTCAACACCGATAAGCGCCTTAGCAGAAATCGTCGATGATACAATGGTTTTCAAAGGCAATATTCTTTCGCCCGACGGAAAACAAAAAGTGGAAACGGAAAAAGAGATAATCGCTTCAAATGCTGATGAATTGGGCATTTTAGCAGCGAAAGAGTTGCTTAGAAATGGCGCAGATGAAATTGTAAAAGCGATAAAGAATGCTTAGCCGCGAGTGTACGAATAAAATGAACAAATTCGTCAAAATATTAAGTACAAAAACGATTCCCGCAGACTTGCTTCAACAAGCAAAATCGGCGAATATTATTATTGATACGATTAGTTTTATTGAAACAAAACCTATTGCTGATTTTTCAACAATAGCCAAAATCAAACAATTTTCCGGCGAAAAAATTATTGCTATTTTCACAAGTGTAAATTCGGTAGATGCAGTTTTTTCTCAATTAAATACAAAGCCCGATTGGAAAATATTCTGCACTTCGGGCGCAACAAAAAATGCATTGCTGAATTATGTGAGTGAAGGAATAATTGTAGGTGCCGAACATAATGCTTCGGGGTTAGCAGACAAAATTTTATTAGACAAAGAAATAAATTCGTACATATTTTTTTGTGGTAACCAACGCCTGAATACCTTGCCCGATAAGCTTTTGAAACATAATATACATTTGGAAGAAGTAATTGTGTACGAAACGATTTCATCTCCGGAAACGATAAATGAATTTTATAATGGCATCTTATTTTTCAGTCCGAGTGCGGTGGAAAGTTTTTTTTCTGTAAATAAAATTGATACTCAAACGGTTTTGTTTTCCGTAGGAAAAACAACTACAAAAGCGATTAGAAGATTTACCAATAATACAATTATTACAGCCGTTTTCCCAAGCGCCGAGAGTGTGGTAAAAGAAACAAGAGCTTTTGATTTTCACTCTGATTAGGCGAGATTTTATACTGATATCCTTTTACTAATTAAAATTTATAAGCCATTCTCCTGATAAATTTAATTATAAGCGATTTTGCTTATAATTTGAAATATAAGCCAATCAGCTTATATTTGTGCCATGATAGCCGTTTTAACAGGAGATATTATCCATTCCGAAAAACAACAGAAATCCTCATGGTTGAAGGCTTTGAAAAAAGTTTTATCATCTTTTGGTAAGTCGCCGAAGGATTGGGAAATCTATCGCGGCGATGAATTTCAGTTGCAGTTGCCCGATGCGAAAGAAGCTTTACTTGCCGCACTTCGGATAAAATCGTACATCAAATCCGTTGAAAATATAGACGCGCGCATCGCCATCGGTTTGGGCGATAAAACCATAAATGCCGCAAAAGTTACGGAATCCAACGGTTCGGCTTTTGTAAATTCCGGGCGCTTGTTAGATGATTTGAAAAAAGAAAAAACAAGTCTTGCCCTTGCTTCTGGCAACGATGACTTTGATAAAGAAATGAACTTAATGCTGCGGCTGGCATTGGTCAGTATTGACAGTTGGTCGGCGGTTTCGGCGGAAATAGTTTATTTGTTTTTAAGCAATCCAAAGTTGCAGCAAACGGAAGTTGCGCAGCAATTAGAAATCCGGCAATCCGCTGTGAGCCAGCGTTTGCGGCGGGCGAATTATGATTTGCTGGTGGCTCTGATTGATTTTTACCAACAAAAAATCCAATCGTTATGATTACGTTCATCAAATTGTTGCTGGCGCATTTATTAGGCGATTTTATGTTGCAACCCAACAGTTGGGTGCGCGAAAAGGAACGCCTAAAAGCCCGAAGCCCGAAAATTTATTTTCACGTTTTACTGCACGGCGCGCTGTCTTTTTTGTTTATCGGAAAATTAAATTTCTGGATTTGGGCGCTCGTCATTACGCTGGCACATTGCATCATTGATTTGGCAAAACTTTATTTTCAAAAAGAAAGAAACAAAAGAACATGGTTTTGGCTCGACCAATTATTACACATTATTGTTCTGATAATTGTAAGTTGTTTTTGGGAAAATAAACCGATTGATTTTTCCGGTTTGTGGAGCGGAAAAAGTATTTTGTTGTACACTTGCATTTTGCTGCAAACCACGCCGGCTGCGGTTTTCGTGAAAATGATGATTTCGGCGTGGACACCTTCGTACAACAATTCCATCGAAACCGATTCGCTGCAAAACGCCGGGAAATACATCGGCATTTTGGAACGATTATTTGTCTTTATTTTTATCATTATCAACCATTGGGAAGGCGTTGGTTTTTTGTTGGCGGCAAAGTCTGTTTTCCGCTTCGGCGATTTAAGGGAAGCCCGCGACCGGAAGCTCACGGAATATGTGATGATTGGCACTTTCCTGAGTTTTGGTATTGCTATCGTTACGGGAATTTTGTTTAAGGCAATTGTTCCGTATTTTATCAATGCTTAATATATTTTTTTCCGAAATTTTTTATTGCACAATCTTTCGGTTTTTCATTGTTTTGTTGTTCACATTTTCCCACACTTGCAACCAACAACCCCAAAAAATTTCTTACTTTTATCCAATGGAAAATGTAGCGAGAAATAGTGAAACCGAAGAAATGTTGTCCTTTGAAGATTTCAAAAAATCGGTTTTGAATGATTTCAAAATTGCAGTGGAAAGCCGCGAAGCAAGTTTACTCGGAAGAAGAGAAGTATTGACAGGCAAAGCAAAATTCGGCATCTTCGGGGATGGCAAAGAAGTAGCGCAGGTGGCGGTAGCACGTTTTTTTCAAAACGGCGACTGGCGTTCCGGTTATTACCGCGACCAGACTTTGGCATTTGCCACAGGTATAGGCACGATTGAACAATTTTTCTCCCAACTCTACGCCGATACCGACATTCATAACGAACCTTTAAGCGGCGGCAGAAATATGGTGGGGCATTTTACTTCGCAGAATATGGATGAAAATGGTAATTGGCTGCCGTTAGTGAATATGAAAAATTCGGCTACGGATTTTGCGCCCACCGCAGGACAGATGCCGCGTGCGCTCGGTTTGGCGCTGGCATCCAAACAATTCAGAATTAATCCTTCGCTGAAAAATGAAAAATATAGTCATCTGTCCAAAAACGGCAATGAAATTTGCTTCACAACCATAGGCGATGCTGCCACTTCGGAAGGGCATTTTTGGGAAGTGATGAATGCAGCGGGAGTATTGCAGGTTCCGTTAGCTGTTTTTGTTTGGGACGATGGTTACGGCATTTCCGTGCCTACGTCTAAGCAAACCACGAAAGGCTCTATCTCAGAAGCGTTGCGCGGATTGCAAAAAGAACGTGGTACGAATGGTATCGATATTTATACGATGAAAGGCTGGGATTATGCCGGTATGTGTGAAACGCTTGAACCGGCAATTGAAAAAATAAGACAAACACATACGCCTGCCGTTTTTCATGTGCAGGAAATAACACAGCCACAGGGGCATAGTACTTCGGGCAGCCACGAGCGTTACAAATCCCAGGCTCGCTTGCAATGGGAGCGCGATTGGGATTGCATCAAGCAAATGAAAAACTGGATTGTGGAAACAGGAATTGCGACTGAAGAAGAAATCGAAAAAATCAGGCTTGATGCTAAAAATTACGTCAAAGAATGCCGCAACCGTGCGTGGGAAAAATATATTACCCCGTTAAAGGCAGAGCGGCAAAAAGCCGTTGAAATACTGAACAGCATTACGTTTCAACAAAATGAGCTGAATAAAATTGCAACCGGTTTAGCATCTATCAAAGAGCCTTTGCGAAAAGATATTCTTTCGTCTGTGGCTGAAGCGTTGGCGCTTCTTCGCTATGATAAAAATATTGCAAAGCCTTTGCTCGATTATTATCGGTTTTCCAAAAAAGAATGGAATAAATTGTATGATAAATTTCAATACGACGAAGGACCAAAATCAGCTGCAAATATTAAAGAAATAAAAGCTGAATTTTCTGCCGATTCTCCTGTCGTGAGCGGCTACGAAGTGCTGAATAAATATTTTGACCAACTGTTTGCCAACAATAGTTCCGTGGTGGCTTTCGGCGAAGATTTGGGAAAAATCGGCGATGTGAATCAAGGTTTTGCAGGATTGCAGGACAAGCATGGCGAAGCCAGAATTTTTGATACAGGCATTCGTGAACTGTCAATCATGGGTAAAGGCATAGGACTTGCGCTACGTGGCTTGCGACCGATTGCGGAAGTCCAGTACATGGATTATCTGTTATATGCGCTTGAACCATTGAGCGACGATGTTGCTTCGCTGCATTACCGCACGGCAGGCAAGCAAAGTTGCCCCATCATCGTACGAACACGCGGGCATCGCTTGGAAGGAATGTTCCACAGCGGCTCACCAATGGGTACACTGATTAATTCGTTACGAGGATTTTATGTATGCGTTCCGCGCAACATGACACAGGCTGCGGGAATGTACAACACTTTACTGCAAACGAATACACCTGCGCTATTAATTGAAAGCCTGAACGGCTATCGTTTAAAAGAAAAACTGCCGGCAAATCTTTCAATATTTACGGTTCCTTTAGGTGTGCCGGAAACCATCCGCGAAGGTGCGGATATTACGATTGTTTCGTATGGTTCTGTTTTACGGATTATTCAGGATGCGGCGGAAAAATTGGCTGCGCAAAACATTTCCTGCGAAATAATTGATGTGCAAACTTTATTGCCTTTCGATACCCATCATCTCATTAAAAAATCATTGGAAAAGACAAACCGGATTTTGTTTGTTGATGAAGATGTTCCCGGCGGCGCGGCAGCGTTTATGTTCAACAAAGTAATGGAAGAACAGCAAGGTTATAAATTGCTCGACGTTGCGCCGCGAACGATTACCGGAAAGAATCACAAGCCCGCGTATGGCAGCGACGGCGACTATTTCAGCAAGCCGAATGCAGAGGAAATTATTGATGTAGTGAGAGAAATGATGGAAGAATAAGTCATCTTCGTTTCTCGGACAAGTAAAGCGGCATACCGAAATCGGATGCCGTTTTATTTTAGAAATATAAAAGTCAAACCGAAAAAGAAGCTGCCCTAAAACCTATTGCCAATGATTTCATTTTCTGCATAATTGCCTGAACCTCTTTTACCCAAACAGTGTTCAGGCGGTCATATAAATTAATCTCGTGAAGAAAATACAGGTTTGAATTAATAATTTCTTTGGGCGTATGTCCCGAAAAAACCTTTGACAATAACCCTGCGATGCCTTTGCTTACGGCATTTTCGCTATCCGTTCTGAAGAATACTTTTCCGTTTTCGCAATATGCTTTCAACCATATCTTGTTTTTAGTACCATGAACTACAATTTGCTCATTTCTTTCTGTCGGCTCAATAGACTGCGATGCGCGCATTCCCAAGCGAATAAGATGCCGAAAATATTTGAAGCGACTAACTCTTTCGGTCAGGTTTTCAAATCTTTGGATGATAGCATCCTGAATTTTATTGATGTCCATAGCTTTCAATTTTTTAAGGTTAAAAAATTAACTTAATCAAGCCGGAATATGCTGGTGGGAAAAGGGTGTTAGATTGATTTTAATCTAACATAAAATTAGATAGAAAGCCGGAATAAAACAAATAAATTTTCTTCTATAAAATGGCTGAAAGCCTGTACATACAGGACTTTCGGAAGAAATAAATCTTTTAAATTCATTTTCAATTTCATATAAATTTTATTCACTTGTAATTTAGTTTTTTATAACAGTTCGAACTTATATGAAAATTTTATCTTTGATGATATTTCCTACTATAGTCAGAAACACAAATATCTTTAATAATTCAGGCAGATGAAATATCTTATACTCGGAATAATGATTGTCTATTCATGTTTTGCAAAAGCACAAGTGAAGCTAAAAGCATATCCTATCAAACTTCCTTCCAATGTTTCTTATTACAACAATCAATATTCGAGCTTATATATCAGCAATCAAAAATTGTATTTAATGAGTGAAAGCAGGCTGGAAGATAAGGCTTCGGCATTTCTCACTTCGGTTAATTTAAGCGATTTGGAAAGAGCAATTAAAGATAGTTCCTTTCAGCCGACATTTATCAAAAACCCTATTCACGGTTTGGATGTACTGCGTAAAAAAATGAAAGCCGAAAACCAGTCCTATGAGGGTTTGGAAGCAACTGTAATAAATAATGTTACAGTTTATTTGTCGGTAGAAACCGCAACGCCTTCGGATTATTGTTATTTATTAAAAGGATATTTTGTTGGCAACGATATTTATATGGACACAACAAAAATGCTGCGGCTCGCGAAACCGAAAGATACGGCGGGCAAAAATGTTTATAATGCTGGTTTTGAATCTTTGGAATTAACCGGCAATAGACTGTATGCTTTTTTTGAGTATAATTACTTTGACAAGGAAAACAATGTCATAAGCGTTGATACATCTTTGCAAGAATCTTCTTTACAAAAAATCTCTCTTGAAAAAATGCCTTTCAGAATTACTGATATAACAAAGTCCTGCAAGCGAAATCACTTGACCGGCATTAATTATTTTTACAAAGGAGGCGGCGGCGACGCTGTGTATCGTGTACCTAAAAACGATAATGCAAATTATACTTTAACGCGCGATTCTTCGGGTTACAGAAGTTATTGCAGACTGGTAGATATAAAATTTCACAAGCAACATGTTACATGGAAGACACTGACCGCCTTGCCGAAAGAATATTGGGCTTATAACTGGGAAGGACTTGCTTTGTATAAAAAGGGATTCTTTATTATAAACGATGTGTTCACGCCAACGCGACCTTACAGAACAAATTTGATGTATCTGAAAATTGAAAAATAATTTTTCTTAAAATACGCCCGGACAATTACAGTTGCTGAAGTTATAAGATATGCCTATTTGCATAAGCAAATAACTATCTTTTACGGCGCTATTACCACGCTGCCAGCCTTTTATCCCTAAAGATTGATTTTGACTTCTGTCCTGCAATTGCTTTGCAATGGAGGCTTGTGTTGGGGAGCCTTTGTAGTTTGCAGCATCAAAAGCACTTGCCCCGGCATAAGTCGTACTTGCGTCATCAAGATAATCTGTAGTTGTAAAACGGTAGCCGACTTCGGCAAACAAATTTATTCTTTGGCTTAAAGCCTGTCTCACGCCGACCGAAAGTGGAAACACCATTGCAAATGGACCATACTTTTTTCCGTCGTGAGAAGTTGTACTTTTTTGTCCTTCCGTACCGAGCGAGCGCAAATAAACCTTTTTCCCTTCATCATCAAAAGTGTAAGGATTTGAATATACCGTACCAATGCCGAGTGAAACATACGGAGTAAAATTGTGCCCGGAAAAACCCGGTGCATAATTGAAAAAGTTGAAGCTGCCCGTTAGCGACATTTCCAGCATATTATTGGAGAAATTCAGGTTGCGCGTTTTGTATGCAATATTTTTACTGTCGGCATCGGAAGCATGCAGATGAATGTAATTCGCAGATAATCTTACGCCGATATAATTGCTGAAGTATTTTTGATAAAATGCGCCTGCAGAATAATGTATGGGTGTTACTTTGCCCGAAGGATTCAAATCGCCGAAATAAGTGGAACTGCCAACGCCAATGCCTAATTCGCCTTTGGCCTGATAACTTTGATATTGCGCCTGCAACAAATTGCAAACAGAAAAAATCCCCAACAACAAAAGGCAATATTTTTTATATATCATCTTAATTTCTTTTATCGAATCCCCATGAAAGTTTATTGCGCAGCGTAGAAAGAAAAGTATTTTCCTTAAACCGGATGAGCTTTATGGTAAAGCTTTCTTTTCGCACGGCAAGCTGAATATTTTTACTTACAATTTCGCGCCGGGCATCTAAGGTGCAAAGAATATCATCGGAGCGACTGCTTATTTCAAAAGAAATTACACTGTCGTCGGGCACAATCAGCGGTCTTGTGTTCAAGTGGTGTGGCGCAATGGGTGTAATGACAAAGCTTGCAGAATCGGGAAACAAAATTGGTCCGTTACAACTCATGTTGTAGCCTGTTGAGCCTGTCGGGGTTGCTACAATCAAACCGTCTGCAAAATATGAATTAATAAATTCTCCGTTCAGGAAAGTGTGCACTTGCACCATTGGGTCAATGTCGCGTTTGCCAATCGTAAAATCGTTCAGCGCAAACGGCGCATCGGCAAACAAGGGAATGCTTGCATCCAGGTGCAACAATGTTCTTTTGTCAATGATATAATTCCTGTTGAGCAAATCGTTCAGTACCTCTGAGAAGCTCTCTTTACTTGTGCCGGTAAGAAAACCCAACCTGCCGAAATTCACACCGAGAATGGGAATGTTTTTACTTTGAACCAAAGAAACAGTGTCCAGGATAGTTCCATCTCCGCCAAGGCTTATCAAAAAGTCAATGTCTTTAGGCAAATCTTCTGCCGAGTCAAAAATTTTCACGCCGGGAAATAAAGAAGTTATTTGCGGATATTGCTCATACAAAGTTTTGAATAAGCATAATTGAATTTGATGATTATTCAATTCCGTCAGCAATGACAATACATCATTGCCGTATGCTTCGGGCAAAATTCTTCCGTAAATGGCTGCTTGCATGTAACAGGTTTTATCTGAAAATATTAATGCAAAAATACTATAACGTTTTTTACATGCTGATTCTTGTGTAGCCTGTTTTAAACGGCATGGAAAATCCTATTCCGATTTGGCTTTGCAATTGCAAACCGGGACTGTTGCTGTTTGGACCGAAGAGTTTTATATCATCATCATACATCAGGTTGAGGCTATATGTTGCAGATATATATTTATTGATTTTGAAATTGATATAATTACTCATATCCATATCCACATCCTGCGCGTTGTGGGTGTAGTCGGAGAATAAGTTAAGATTGGCTTTATAATTAATATTCTTCATAATCTCCTTGTTGTAATTAATGGCAACGAAAGCGCCCGGCGCCACCTTATAGCGGTGCGTGCCAATGCCGTATAAATTTTTCTGCGCCAGACTTTCTTTAAGCACAACGGTAAGTCTCGCTGTCAAAGGAGATGCAAAAATAGAAAGTGCATTATCCGGCTGATAGTCCAAACCTGCAGATGTAACGCCGTATGCCGGAGAAAGAAATGAAGATATTAACTGCGAACTGTCTTTGGTAAAATATTGTCGTCCGTCAAAAAGCTGCGACCTGCCATTGACCAAAAAGGAGGCAAGTAATTTTCCCGAACTGTCTATTTTGTAGCCGTATTTGGTAGTGACCGCAATCCTGTCGTCGTTTTTCCTGCCACCGGTAGAAGTTGCCTGCATATAACCGAAATTGAAATCGAGATTATTATCCCAGGTGTTTTTATTTTTCCGGTAATACAGAAAAGCATTGACGTATGTATTGATGGACATGGCAAAATTATCGCCGCCTGCCGCCCAGTCTCTCTGCGAACTTTGCGACAAATTGAGATTGCCCGTTCCGCCACGTTTCCAACGCCATTTGATAGTATCCTTTGATGCTTTCTGAACCGTAACAAAAATTTCTGAAGGAAGCGAACGAACCGGAATATTGTCCTGCGCATGTGCAGAGCACAATGCAAAGAACAGAATAAACAATAAATATAAATGCTTATTAAATTTTCTCAACTTGAAAAATAAGTTTTTATAATTTCAGCTATGGAATTATTTAATTTAAAGATGTTTCAAAAAATTAAAATTAAGAACAATCGCTAATTTTAAAAAGCTAAAATTTTAATAATTGCCTGTCAATCTGACGTTGCTGTTATTTTTATTTAATTTTGCAATCTTAATAATTTTTTTGATGGAAGCATTACAATTAGAAAAGAAAGAAATCAACGAAGCGCGGCAGGGTGAAGCTTATGCTCCTTTTGCGCACGATGAGAATGTATATAAAAAGAAATTTTATATAGAAAGTTACGGCTGTCAGATGAATTTCAGCGACAGCGAAATTGTTGCGTCTATCCTCAACAAAGAAGGTTTTGGCGCAACGCGCAACTGCGAAGAAGCCGATTTGATTTTTGTAAACACCTGCTCCATTCGTGAGAAAGCGGAGCTCACGGTGCGTAAGCGTTTGACGGAATTTCGCAAAATAAAACAAACAAAACCCGGCACACTTGTAGGCGTACTCGGCTGCATGGCCGAAAGATTAAAATCGAAATTTCTGGAGGAAGAAAAATTGGTCGATTTGGTCGTAGGACCTGATGCTTATCGCACACTTCCCGCGTTGGTCGAAGAAGCCGAAACCGGACAAAAAGCCGTAAACGTTTTATTAAGCAGAGATGAAACTTATGCCGATATTTCGCCCGTGCGATTGAACAGCAACGGCGTTACGGCATTCATTTCCATCATGCGTGGTTGCAACAATATGTGCAGCTTTTGCGTAGTTCCTTTCACGCGCGGGCGTGAACGCAGCCGCGATGCACAGTCCATTGTCGCAGAAGCACAGGACTTGTTTAATCGTGGTTTCAGAGAAGTAACTTTATTAGGGCAAAATGTGGACAGTTATTATTTTGTCAATGAAACAACGAATGAGATTATAACATTTGCAAAGTTATTAGAGTTAGTCGCTCTCGTGAATCCGTTGCTACGCGTGCGTTTCAGTACTTCGCATCCGAAAGATATTACGGAAGATGTGTTGCATACGATAGCGAAATACGAAAATATTTGCAACTACATTCATCTTCCTGTACAGAGCGGCAACACAAGAATTTTGCAATTAATGAACCGGACTTACACACGCGAATGGTATATGGCAAAGGTTGACCAAATCAAAAAAATAATTCCCGACTGTGCCATCAGCAGCGATATGATTGCGGGCTTTTGTACGGAAACGGAAGAAGAACATCGCGATACGTTGTCCATTATGGAATATAGTAAATACGATTATTCTTATATGTTTTTTTACAGTGAACGTCCCGGAACACTGGCTGCACGCAGGTTTCAGGATGATGTACCTTTGGAAATAAAAAAACGCCGCTTGCAGGAAATTGTTGATTTACAAAACCGGCTTTCCCTTGAAAGCAATCAGAAAGATGTAGGCAAAACTTTTAAAGTATTGATTGAAGGACAAAGCAAAAAAAGCGCCGACGCTTGGATGAGCCGCAATTCACAAAACAAAGTTGTGATTTTCCCGAAAAGAAATTATGATTTTCAAAAAGGTAGCTATGCAACTGTAAAAATTACAGGATGCAGCCAGGCGACACTGTTTGGAGAAATAGTTTAAAATTTTATGGAACGCAGATTTTTTATGATGCTTTAAGATAAGATTACAAATCATAACAATCATAATTTATCAGCGTTCTATCAATATACCTAAAATAATTATGGATTTACAAACCGTAAAAAACCGCTTTAATATTATCGGCAATTCGCCTGCGCTCAATCATGCGTTGAACGTGGCGATGCAGGTTGCTAACACCGATTTGAGCGTTTTGATTGTGGGCGAAAGCGGCGTGGGCAAAGAAGCATTTTCGCAAATCATTCATTCGCTTTCCGCACGCAAGCACAATCAGTTTATTGCCGTGAACTGCGGCGCCATCCCCGAAGGAACGATTGACAGCGAATTGTTTGGACACGAAAAAGGTTCGTTCACAGGCGCAGTTGATAGTCGCAAAGGATATTTTGAAACAGTGAACGGCGGCACTATTTTTTTAGATGAAATAGGCGAAATGCCCTTAGGCACGCAGGCGCGTTTGCTGCGCGTATTGGAAACGGGCGAATACATTCGTGTAGGTTCGTCCAAAGTGCAGAAAACCGATGTGCGCGTGATTGCTGCGACCAACCGCGATTTATATGATTTTACGCAGGCAGGGAAGTTCCGTGAAGATTTGTATTATCGTTTGAGCACAGTTCCTATCAGAGTTCCGGCGCTGAAAGACAGGAAAGACGATATTGTTTTATTGTTCAGAAAATTTGTAACGGACTTCGCCGAAAAATACAGGAAGCAGGCTTTGCAATTAGACGAAGGTGCAAAACAATTGTTGACCAATTATCCTTGGCCCGGCAATGTGCGCGAACTAAAAAATATTGCGGAGCAAATCTCCGTTTTAAGTACCTCTACAATCCTAACTGCAAATGAACTGCAACAGTTTTTGCCTGAATACAACGAAAGCCGTTTGCCCGTACTTTCTTCGCAAAAGCACACGAGTGGCGACTTTGCAAACGAAAGAGAAATTTTGTACAAGCTCTTTTTCGACATGAAAAAAGATGTAACAGAACTAAAAAAGATGTTTTTTGAATTATTGCAAAATCCATCGCTTGCCGCTTCGATGAATGATTTTACAAAAGAAAAATTGCTGAATAGTTTTAACGGACAAAACGAAGAAAAAAGCATTCAGCCATATTTTTCCAATACAAATCTGCCTACAGTTGCAAGTACAAACCAGCAACCGGTCATACTTTCGGCGAATCGCGGAAACGATATTCAGCCACACGAAGAAGTGGAAGAAACACTCAATATTATGGAGAAAGAAAAAGAGCTGATTGAAAAAGCGCTGAAAAAACATCGCGGCAAACGCAAAGATGCAGCTTATGATTTAGGCATCAGCGAGCGCACTTTGTATCGCAAGCTGAAAGAATATGACATCGACGGATAAAAAAGAATTTCAATCAAAACCGAAAAAGCCGCATACATACATAAAACGTAGCGGCTTTTTCGGTTAAAAATCTAAACCAAAGTTACTCATTCACAAAACTCTTGGAGAAAATATTGTCTCCTTTATCTGTCGAAAGCACTATTTCATAGTTCCCCTGAAGTACTTTAGAGAAGTCAAGACTTTTCTCGATTACTGCATCATTGGAAGTAAAAGAATTTATTAATGTGCGGTCTTTGTCGTAAACATCTACCTCTACATTTGAATTATTCAGGTTTACAAAATAAAGATTCAGTTTATTTTTGCCTTTTTTCTGGAACAGCGGCTTTGCCACAAAATCATAGTTCTTAGAAATCTTCAACGCATGGTTCACTTTGGTTACAAGTGTAGTTTCGATAGTTCTGTCGTTTTCCATTTTGATGAAATAACGACCATCGGGCACGGTGCTGAAGTTGAATCCTTTCGCACCTGCAGCTACATTATCGTATTGGTAAAGTACGGAACCACTTTCGTCTGTTACGGAAATAGAAACATTTTTTTCCGAGTTGTTTACTTCAATTTTAACAGTTTCGCTATTTGCCAGACTAACATTAAATTCTGTTGCAGCCTTTGCAAATGATGCAGAAAGTACAAATACTGCTGCACCGATTAAGTTGATAAATGACTTTTTCATAAAAATTTTTATTTAATGATTAAATAGATTCCTGATTTAGCACCACAAAAGTAGATTAGTAAAACAGTCTATAAAACAAGAATATAATCCAAAATGTGTATTATTTTGCTCAATAATCGTTAGTTTTGCAAATATTTGAATCAATATTACACATATAAATGTTAGTTTATGGGAGCAAAAACTTCTTTCAGCCCGATATTTGAAAGTATAGAACCAACTTTCGGAACTTCATTTTTATATAAGCGGTACGATGAAAAGCGGCTGAATAATTATGAATCGCTTTGGCATTACCATCCGGAGTTGGAATTGGTATATGTAAACAGTGGCGCCGGCAAAAGGCAAATAGGAAGTCATCTATCTCACTATCGTAACGGCGACCTGATATTGATTGGCTCTAATCTTCCGCATTGCGGATTTACCGGCGCGCTGAAGAGCGACCAGCAGGAAACCGTAATACAATGGAAGCCCGAAGCTTTTGGCGCAGGATTTTTTGATATACCTGAAATGTACAATGTAAAAATGTTGTTTGAAAAGGCAAAAGGCGGTATTATTTTTCACGGGCAGACGAAACGCGATATTGGCGCAAAAATGGAATCGATAGCACTGCAAGACAGTTGCAGCCGGTTATTGACTTTGCTGGATATTTTCAGGGAGATGGCGGCAGCAACCGATAATTATACAATGCTGAATGCAAGTCATTTCATGCTTGAGGCAAAAGTCGAAGACCACGACAGAATTAATAGGGTATTCAATTTTGTAAAAGAAAACTTCAAAGGGCAAATGAGCCTTGATGAAATGTCTAACCATATCAATATGACGCCCACGGCATTTTGCAAGTATTTCAAAAAAATTACCAATAAAACATTTGTGCAATTTCTTACCGAATACCGTCTGGTACATGCTGCCAAATTATTACACGAAAGTAATATGGGTGTTTCGGATATTTGTTATGAGTGCGGTTTTAATAACTACAGTCATTTCACAAAAAAATTTAAAGAGATGTCCGGAAAAACGCCTTTGCATTACAGGAACGAACTGAAGTTTGCATTAAAAAATTAAAGAGGTAAAAGCCCTGTAAAAAAGTTTACAAGACTTTCATTTTACGTAATACAGTCGTTATAAAGTTGAAATTGTGTTTTATTAGCAATTCTAATTTCCAAATCCATTTTGTCAATTTCACTTAATGTATTCTCGAAAAAAAGTTAAAGATTAGTAGGTTTTTCGGCGTGCACGCAGCAATCTCTCTTATATATGATTATTCTTTTCTTCCTTTTCGGTCTTACCTTTTGTTAGGTCCAGTACAATTACAAACGGCTGATTAAAAGTTTCGTTTGGCAGGGCAATTTGCGATACGCCGTTATCCGACTTTTCTATATTCAATCTTTTTTTATCGGATAAAAATGTTGCGTTTTTAACCTGTATATTTTTCGCCGGCAGAATTTTTAAATTATGCGAAATAGGCACGTTAAAAACAATCATGTATACTTTTGAGTTGTCTTTGCTTTCGGTGTAATAACCCCAATCCTGTTTCTTCCAGTTTGCGTAATGTACATTATAGATTGCTTCATGATTAAGTTTCATCCAATCGCCTATTTCTTTTGCTTCATCTGTTTCTTTTTTACGAAAAGTGCCATCGCCTTTCGGTCCGAAATTAATTACCAGATTCCCATCTAATGAATTGCAATTCGCCAGAATTTCTTCCAGCTCATACGCTGTTTTCCAATGCCCGAGCCATTGCTTTTGATAGCCCCAACCGTTTTCGGGAATCGTCATAATACAATCCCAATCATTGCCGTGTGTGTCTGCAAAAGTTGCCGGATATTTTCTTTCCCAGCCTTGCTCGTAATCGCCCATGAGATGACCGTTTGCGTCAAAATGTCTGTTGCCGAAATCATCTGCACGTAAGCGGCTTCCGATAATTAAACCGGGATGCAATTGTTTTAAATATTGTTCCAGCGAATCGGTAAACGCGCCACTTTTTTGCCAGCTCTTGTCCCAGGTTCCGTCGAACCATAAACCCTTAATGGATGGATATAATGTGAGCAATTCCGTGAGTTGATTTTTGGTAAATATTTTGAAACGATTGAACGCTGCGGAATCGCCAGTATTTGTTAAATCATATCGCCAATCAGGATTGCTCCAATCCATGATAGAAAAATATAAGTAAACATCAATGCCTTGCTTGTTGTACGCATCTACCAGCGGACCGATAATATCTCTTTTGTAAGGCGAATTGGCAACCGTGAAATGCGTGTATTTACTTTGCCATAAACAAAATCCATCGTGATGTTTCGTAGTAATAGTTACATATCTCGCACCCATTTGTTTCGCCATCGCAGCCCATTGCGCAGCATTAAAATTCGTTGGATTGAATTGCTTGTACAAAGAATCATACTCGGCTTTATCAACTTTATCCCAAGAGCGAATCCATTCTGATGCGCCGGTATAATGCTCGCCTTTCCAATCGCCGCCGAGTATGGAATATAAACCAAAATGAATAAACTCGCCAAGCCCGTAATCGCGCCAGCGCTGCATCAAGCTATCGGCTCTTTTACCAACGCGATGCGCCCCATGCAACAAGACAATTTCTTTCTTTTGTTGTGCAAAAGAATTTTGAAAAAGAAGAAAGATTACTATGATACTTGAGATAGTTTTTTTCATGTGCTTATTTTATTATTTTTTATTTGCCACATGGAATTAGCTTCGCCGAACTCCGTTTCGCCATAAATAATCATCGCTTTGGGTATGCGAAGTTCTTATGGCTCATTTCATAAAAATATATCGGTTAAGCACTCAAGATAAATCTATTGAGGAATAATTATTAAAAGAAACGATTGCGTTATTTTTTAAACAGAAAATAATATGGTCTCTTATAATCATTAAGAGCTTGTTTAAGTTACTTGTGCAAAAAAGATTATGCGGATAAAAATTTATTAAGAACAGAACAAAAGAAAGAACATTGGCAGAAGATAGTTTATGCAAAAAGGTTATCTGTTGACAACCAATTTTCAGTGTCAAGTTATAGGAAAATTATTTAAAGGACAAAGGAAACCGAAGTGGACTTATAAATCAATATGCGAAAGTCTTTGTTATGTTACGAAAACGGGTATCGGCGAGCGTAGGCGTCATACACAGCGCGAGTGTAAGAATGAGTTGTACAGGCGCGCTTTACCGTATGCAGAAATCTTTAAAGTATCCTTTCCTTACATCGCTTGTAGGTTGCAGGTACCTGTTAATTATCTACGGAAATAATACGCATCTGATACGGATTTGATACGGGCTTAATACGGACTTGATCCTTAATATATGGACTACTCTTTAAACGTTGCAGTCAATCGAAAGAACTGTTTTTTGTTTAATGGCGGTGTTGAGCAAAATGGTTCATTTCGGGAACAGAAACCGCTACGGAATTTTCGGGCTATATGGAAGGCGCGGTTATCGCTGCACAATCCGTCGCCGGTAAGCTGTTTTAAAGCAATATGATTTATTGTAATTTAGCTCTTTCCATATTAACCGGATGATATGCAGATAGACAATGAGGAACAAGCTGTTGAAAGCACCGCCAAAAAGTTAGGGCAGATTGCCGTTTCCTGTTTTAAATTGGGAACGATAGGCTTTGGCGGTATTGCGGGAATGGTGGCTACCATAGAAAATGAAATGGTGGTCAGGCGTAAATGGATAGACCACAAACATTTTATGGATGTATTAAGTACTTCTTACATCATACCGGGTCCGAATGCAGTTGAAATTGTGATGCACTGCGGGAAAGAACGGAGCGGTCGTTTAGGATTGGTTGTAGCGGGGATTTGCTATATATTTCCTGCTATGCTGATATGCCTGCTGTTCGGCTATTTTTACAAACGATACAGCGCCTTGCCCGACGTCCAGAGTTTTATTTACGGCATCAGACCTGCCACTACTGCATTGGTTATCGGAACGGTCTTCCGTCTTTGGGATAAGACTTTAAAAAACAACACGGTTCTTATTGTATTGTGCCTTATGGTATTCGCGGCTTCCCTGTACGGAATGAATGAAGTGCTTTTGATACTTGGCGCAGGGCTGATAAATTACCTTGTATATACGTCAAAAAACAAGCTGAATGTATTTACCGGAATACTTTACACACCCGTATTACTGGAAATCAGCAACAAATTTTCGGATAACAAGCTCTTTCTTATTTTCTTAAAAATCGGAGCCGTACTGTATGGCAGCGGTTATGTGCTTTTTGCCTATATGGATGAGGCTTTGGTGCGCAAAAACCATTGGCTGACGCATCAGCAATTGACCGATGCGATTGCCGTAGGGCAGATTACGCCGGGTCCAATATTGTCGAGTGCCACGTTTGCGGGATATCTGATTAACGGAACAACCGGGGGCATACTTGCAACCGCGGGTATTTTTCTGCCGTCGTTTTTCATTTCCTTTTTCCTGCACAGGGTACTATCATCGGCAAGGAAAAGCCAAAAGTTGCGACTCTTCCTGGATGGATTGAGTGCCGCCTCTGTTTCTATCATTGCCGTGGTCGGGTATCATTTGTTCAGGTTGTCCATGCAGGATTGGCACGAAGCCGTAATTATGGGGGTATGCCTCGCCTTAATGCTTTTTTGGAAGAAATTAAGCACTGTTGTGATTATACTGATAGGCAGTATCGGCGGTTTCCTGCTGCTTAAAATGTAAAAAGAGCTTTTCTCAAAGTCTTTTTTTATACTTCTTGATGTATCAATACTGTAAATTCAGGTCGTTCTTCATTCGTACCATTTCATGTTCTAAAATAGGTTAACTGTACTTCCGCCACTTTGTAATTTGCTGCCGTAACTATATTTATCGTTTTTTTGATACTATGATTTATTTTAATCTTCTAAGGTTTTTATTCCCTGGCCGTATTTGTCTTGGATTTCAGAAAGGGATTTTCCGCTTCCTTTTTACAAACGCCACAAAAGAAAGCTGCAAAGAAAAACGCTTTAACCGGATGGTAACCTGCGGTTGAAATATCGGATGGTTTGTTTTGGGAAGTACGCAAAAAAATAAACCCCTATGAAAATAGGGGTCGCAACCAAAACTAACTGCTTATGAGAAAAATTTAAACTGCTCTTGTTATACACTAAACCAAAGAATGTGCCATGTCTTAATTAATTTTACTTTTTAAATCGAACATAACAATTGCCCGATAAAGAGTATAGAAAGATAATCCATATCGATATGGACGCATTTTATGCCTCTGTGGAGCAACGCGATTTCCCCGAGTATCGCGGCAAACCTCTGATTGTCGGCGGCTCGCCCGAAGGTCGGGGAGGCGTGGTGGCTACGGCTTCTTACGAAGCGCGAAAATTCGGGGTGCGCTCGGCAATGCCGTCCAAAACGGCGCAACGCCTTTGTTCCGAAGCCATCTTTGTTTATCCGAGATTTGATGCATACAAAGCAGTCTCCAAACATATCCATGAAATTTTTCATCGCTATACCGATATTATCGAACCTCTGTCTTTGGATGAAGCATATTTGGACGTAACCAATGATAAACAAAACATCGGTTACGCGATGGACATCGCCAGGCTGATTAAACAGGCAATTAAAGAAGAACTCCATCTTACGGCATCGGCAGGCGTCTCGATTAATAAGTTTGTTGCAAAGATTGCTTCGGATATGAACAAACCCGACGGACTGACTTTTATCGGTCCGTCCAGGATTGAAGCTTTTATGGAAAAACTTGCCGTAGAGAAATTTCACGGTGTGGGCAAAGTAACCGCCGCCAAAATGAAAGCAATGGGCTTGCACACTGGCGGCGATTTGAAAAAATTATCGGAGCAGGAAATGCTTCAACACTTCGGCAAGTACGGAAAATTTTGTTACCAGATTGTGCGAGGCATTGATAACCGCGAGGTGCAGCCTTTCCGCGAAACAAAATCCGTCAGCGTAGAAGATACTTACCAAGAGGATTTAACTACAAGGGATGCGATGTTTCGGGAGTTGGAAACACTTGCAGAACGTCTTGTTATAAGATTGCAGCGCACAGGACTGAAAGGCAGAACCATAACGGTAAAGTTTAAGTTCCATGATTTTACCATTATGACCCGCAGCCGCTCCCTTACAACACTGATAAACAACAAAGAAAACATTATTGATGCAGTGCGATTGATAGTATATGCCGCTCCCGTTGAAGATAAAAAAGTTCGTTTGCTCGGTGTCGGCATCGCTAATTTTGAGTTGCCTTTGCAGAAGAAGAAAAACAACGATATTGATAAGCAGCTACGTTTATTCTGATAAGCGGTTGTATAAAATAGTACCGCGATAATTGCTATGAAGAAAAATTCAAAATAGATAGTAATATGTAATTTTTACTTATAACATAAAGATATATTTAATTTGCATTTTTATCAAAAAAATCTCAAACTGCTATTTGTGGTCATCCAAAAATTTGGAGCCACCACTAATTGTTAAAGTTTAAAAAGAGGTGCGAATACTACAGATTAGTTATCAAAGTAACAATTATCGCGCTGCGCTTTCCTCTCAAGAAAATCGAGATATTTTAAAATGCTATTTTAAATTCTATACAAATTTTAGTAATTTCAAAATGTCAAGAGAAGCGGAGAATGGCTCTGCTGCGGAGCAACTATTCAAGGAATAACTTGACCCGATAGAATGAGCCAATTCAATTGAATTGGCTTTTTATAATCATTCATTCGGAGATGCCTTAGAAAACCGATTCGAACTTATTGAATGCGTGACCTATATTTTCCATTCTACTCTTTTCTTATTACTAAA
Organism: Arachidicoccus sp. BS20; assembly: GCF_001659705.1. NCBI lineage: Bacteria > Pseudomonadati > Bacteroidota > Chitinophagia > Chitinophagales > Chitinophagaceae > Arachidicoccus > Arachidicoccus ginsenosidimutans. The sequence continues at coordinate 1,962,754 of NZ_CP015971.1, read as the reverse complement.
TATTCTGCGTTATAGGGCTGATTCTTTGTGACTACACCTTTGGCTATTAATGCTATTTTACGTGCCACCTTAACAATGGCATGTTTATTATTTGAAGCTGCATGCTTCTTGTAATAAAGTAACAGTCTACTGTCTTTTCGTATTGCTACCCAAGCGGCTTCTATCAGCATTGACCGAAGATTTTTATTGCAACGAGGCTGAATACCATTTGTTCTTATGTTTTCTCCACTACTGTGTTCCCAAGGAATCATACCTAAATAGGAACAATATGATGACGGGTTATTGAACCGACTAAAATCTCCGATTTCTGTAATGAGAGCAATTGCTACAATTGGACCTATTCCGGGAACAGTAAGTAAATTTTTGTATGCATCCCCAAAGTGTTGGATAACATATTCCCTTAGTTGTCTCGTAACTAAATTAACCTTGGATCTTTGATCTTTATAATCTGAGATATACTGCTGTAAACACGTTGTCCCGACTGGAGTACTTAATTGCAAGCTTTCTAACCATGTGATTTTTTTATTGGCAAACCCCTTTCGATCTGGAAATTCAAGAGGAATTTTTATACCAATGAAATATATAAAACCTTTTAAACGATTCATAGCTCTTGTTTGATTTCGCACCTCTATATTCCTCAAGCGATATAAGCTTCTTAATTCCTGTTGTTCTTTGGTTAGGATATGAATTGAATGCAACAAACCTTTTTCCAAATATTTGGCTATAGCACGGCTGTCATGTATATCGGTTTTGTTTTTCTTTTCTTTGTCTGTATTAGGGATATCTGCAGCATGGATTATTATGTTGTCAATACCAAGTTCACATAAATCCGTATGAGCGGATGTTCCGCAAAACCCTGCTTCGTAAGCACAGTGAAAAGAGCCGGAAGGAAATCTTTTATTCAGATGGTCAAACAAAATCTTAGCCTCAGGAAGTTGTGAAAAATGAGCTACTTCAAGATTAGAGGTTCTTACAGTTACATTCCAGTTCTTTTTATGAACATCAAGCCCAATATAAAAATCTTCATTGCTAAAATTGACAGGATGTTTTAAATTTGTTGTAGACATGATTCAAGATTTTAATTTTAATAATTATTCCGATCCCACTCGATGGTAATCGCATCTTAAAATTATGCAGAATCTTAGTGATTACTGCTCCATCTTGAATCATGCTTTTCTTGCATAACTACTACGATATAACCAAAGTAATTAGTGCAAACACACCTTTGCTTGCTATTCCTGAAACTTTTGGATAATTAATTCTAAATGAAAAGCAAAAAACAATGCTACATTGTGCCCATTATAAATGCACATATTTTTAAATACCACAAAGAGAAAGCTGCAAAAAAGACTGCGGTTAATACAGAAAAATGCGTTCCCGATAAAAATTAATGCTATGTAAATAATATAAAGTTTTGTGCGCAATCGCCGTATATCTTGGCTTTTTAGCCGTCAAAAAATTATTTTATAACCCGCTGTTTATTTTAAGTTACCTTTGTGTGCATAGATTATTCAGCGCCTCGTAAGTTAGGTAAAGCATTACTGTCTCACTTCCTCTTCTTTACTATTCTCTGTTTTTCTTGGGGTTTATTTTATCATCATTAATTTGTCTGTCATGAAAATTTTTGTTTCAAATTTAGGCGCGGGGATTACGGATACTGACCTGAAAGGTCTTTTTGAAAGCTATGGAACGGTTGCTTCGGCAACGGTCATACTCGACAGGGAAACCGGAACAAGCCGCGGGTTCGGTTTTGTAGAAATACCGGATCATGGAGGAGCCATTAAAGCAATCGCTGAACTCAATGGTCGCAATGTGAGCGGAAAAACCTTGAAAGTAGTTGAAGCCAGACCTAAAGAAGAAAGACCTAACAACGCTTATTCTTTTGGCAGCAAAAGGCGTTGGTAATCCGTGATTACCGTTATCGGATATAATCCGGTAGGTAACTTATTGAAGGTATTTCTTAAGCGGAAAATGATATTTTGTATGTGCTATTCTTATTTCGCAAAGACAGAATATCTCAATAGTTTCTATTGAAAGTGATGCGAAAGAAATGAGCAAGAAACACGTAGAACAGTTTTTCAGCTTTTCGGGAAGTGAATGCCGAACAAAGAAAATTCTGTCATAAGATAGATGCCAAACGCGCATTACTATTGAAAGAATTCTTGGTGTGGCAGGCGAATGAATATCCCAACTGGGAAAATATCCGGCGCTATGCAGTACACTTTTGGAAGTATTTTTATTTTATCACACTTAATATTTTAAATGGCAATTACAACAGCAAAAAAAGAAAAAGAAAAAAAGAAAGCAAAAGAAAAACAGGAGAAAGCACAAAAAATGCTTGAGCGCAGACAGAACGCTAAAAAAGGCAAAAGCCTTGAAGAAATGATGGCTTATGTAGATGAAAACGGCAACCTCACTTCCTCTCCACCGGGTGTAACCAAGAAGATAAATGCTACGGCAATATCCATCAATGAGATTGATAAGAAAGGACAAAACACAATAAGAAAAGGTATGCTTACTTCCTTTAACGATGCAAAAGGCTACGGCTTTATTACCGACCTGAATACACAGGAAAGCATATTTGTTCACATGAATAGTTTCAAACAGATCATCAAGAAAAACGACGTTGTCGTATTCGAAGTAGAGAGAACCCCCAAAGGACAAAATGCCGTGAACGTAAAAAAGCTGATATAACAGAGATGTTTTGAACAGGTAATAATATTATATTTCGGACTATGGGATTTTAAGCGTATCTTTGGGGAGATTTAGGTTTTTACAGTATTGAGTGAACAGAAAGTATTCCTACCTTAGTTATAAATTCTCCTTTGCCATTGCCGTCTTTTCTTAGATTTTATTTATTTATTTTTAATTTATTTACATGAACATTTATGTTTCAAACCTGAGTTTCGACATTCTTGACGAAGACTTGAGAGGTTTTTTTGAAGAATTCGGCAAAGTCGATTCCTCTAAAGTTGTATTTGACAGGGAAACCCGCAGAAGCCGTGGTTTCGGCTTCGTAGAAATGCCAGACGATGATGAAGCCCGTAAAGCTATCAAATCATTGGACGGCGGCTCCGTTGACGGAAGACCGCTGAAAGTAAACGAGGCAAAGCCCCGTGAAGAACGTACAAAATCTTACGCACCATCCGGCAGAAGCCGTTGGTAGTTGATTTTTTTGTTGTTTTGCATTCGCAATTCTAAAAAGCCGGGATATCTCAGACCGGCTTTTATGTTTTATCATTAACTGATTATTGGTAATCAAATAAACAATCCCACACCATGACACAAAATGAAATTGAAGGTTTCTTATCCGGCCGAAAAAACAAAACAGGGAATAGCCTCATGAATATCCGGTTCAAAAAAAGAGCGGATATCGACGGCATTATTATTCGCAGTACGGACTTTGAAGATTTAAAAGAAAAAAACTTCTGGAGAATCATACTGTTGAAAGACTTGTCATTATGGGAAAACACACATAATATCCACCTTTCCAGGATATTTAACGGGCATGATTTTAAAAAACTCGTTTACTCCAACCGCTGAATGATGACCAAGAGGCTAAAACTAAGCCAATTAACACATTACCAACTGTGCAACGTAAGGAGTAAAGCATACCTTGTTTACTTTATTACTTTTTACAATTCTCACAATGCCTTTTTTAGACCACGTACTACAAACTCCTGCTTACGGCTGGAAAGACAGCAACGGAACTTTTATAAAACCTACTGTCGGGCAAATATTCAGGGAATTTTTTTCACGCCTCAATGTTTTCAGCAGCCGTAAAAACTGGCTCCCTTTATTCGGTTGGCTGAAGGTGTTGGCGCTTGTGCCCTGCTTTATCTTGTTTTTTGCCTGCTTTTTCCATTGGTGGACGCTGCTGGCTGCATTTATCTACAGTATGATTATTATGGGTACGCACGGTACAATTTGGCACCATCGTTACTGCACGCACAATGCCTTTACTTTTCGCAATAAGTTCTGGCGTTTTATTACGCAACATCTTACTGTGAATATGGTGCCGGAAGAAATATATGTCGTTTCACATCATGTACACCATGCCAAATCAGACCAACCGGGAGACCCTTATAATGCTGAAGGTGGTTTTCTGTATTGTTTTTTAGCCGATGCTAATCATCAACCGATTGCTAAAGACCTTAATGAAGAAGACTATAACAAAGTAAAATTATTGATGAAGCATACCGGCGTTCGCGCCAATACATACAAACAATATAAACGATGGGGTTCCTATGCGCATCCGGCAAGAGCTATAACGGCATCTTTGCTTAATTGGTTGTTTTGGTATTTGGTTTTTTACCTGATAGGCGGCAATGCTTTGGCGTGTACGCTTTTTGGCGCAGCAGCATTCTGGGCGATAGGCGTTCGTACGTTCAATTATGAAGGTCACGGAAAAGGGAAAGACAAACAACGCCTAAGTACGGATTTTAACAAGGATGATAAGTCTGTTAATCAATTCTGGCCGGGTATCGTCGCAGGCGAATGGCACAATAATCATCATCTCTATCCCCGCAGCGCCCGTAGCGGGTTTAAGCCCTATCAAATAGATTTTGCATGGTGTTATATTTTTCTGATGAAGAAATTAGGCATGGTAAGTAGTTACCGAGATTCTAAGAAGGATTTTTATAAGTATTATTACCTGCCATATCTCCAGCAGAAAAATCGAAAATAACCATACATTGAACAGAGGGTAAAGTTATCCGCCAGCAGCATTATCAAACTGCTTATAGTGTAGTTAAAATGAAATAGTTCCGCTTTGATTGTCAATTAGCTTTAATCAATCGGTTTATAACAAACGGCTTTGGGCAATAGGGTTAAAAAGGGTAAAATCTTGTTCGATTGTTCCAAAGTGTCATAATAATTTATGCCCACATTCAACCCGGCATAATACGCTTGTCGGTTATCATAATAATATTTTTCAGTAGGTATGCCCCACACGGCTTGCCCCAAACATTCCGCCAAAAACCATTTTTCCAAAAGCCGCGCGGCGCGTCCGTTGCCATCTGCAAAAGGGTGTATTTTGGTAAACATAAAATGTATGTAAGCTGCATAATAAAGCGTTTGTTTCAAAGTTAATGGTTGCTCCAAAATCACTTCAATATCGGCAAATAAGGCATCCATAGCTTTCGGCACTTTTTCCGGCTCTATTGCCAAATAAACAAGTCCCTGCCAACTTCTTATACCTACCTGTGTTTTTCTGTATTTCCCTTTTTGAGTTTGGGTTATATTACTGAAAGTTGCAGCCAAAATTTGGTGGCATTTCAACAAACCTTTTTGAGAAAGTGAATAACGTTTTGCATATTGGTAAGCCTTTAGCAAATCTTCAATTTCTTTTACTTCCTTATTGTTTTTGTTGTTTGCCTTGCTTTGGAAAAAGCTGTTTAAATCTAATGTGCTACCCTCAATTTGGGACGAAGCAACCGCGCCCGCCAACATATAGTGTTTAAAATTCTGTATAGTAAATTCTTTATCGGTAAGCTCGTTAAAACATTTGCTTACTGTGCTTTTTACTTCCTTTTCAAAAGGCTTTAATAAATCGGTTTTAATTAGTTGTAATTGCATTGTTTAAATTTCTATACTTAATTTTTCACTTGCCGTCTGTTTCATTTCATCGGCGGCATCTATATAACGCTGTGTATGTGCAAGTGTGCTGTGTCCCAGCATTTTACTTGCCGTTAATACACCTACATCATTCAAAATAAGGTTTGTACCAAAGCTGTGGCGGCTATTGTGCCACGTGATTTTTTTAGTTATTCCGGCACGCTTTATCAATGCCTTTATGGTTTTGTTTGCACCATCGGCGGACGGCAATTTGAAAATAGTTTTATCCTCTTTGTTTTGACGTTCCAATATTTTCAACGCTGTACTGTTCAGATTCTGCCATATTTCCTTTTGCGTTTTTCCCTGCAATACTTTCAACTTGCTTTCCTTTACATCAAAATCTTTCCATGTCAAACCCTTTACATCACACCACCTTAAGCCTGTCATGCAACTGAAAATAAAAGCGTTTTTAACTTCATTACTTTGACATGGAGTGTTATTAATCAATTTAATTTCATCCAGCGTCAATACATCTTTTTTTCTTGCATCGTACTTTATAGTCTTTACATCTTCACAAGGATTTTTGAGCATCAAGCCATCTTTGTATGCCCGCTTAACCATTTTTTTAAATCGTGCAAAATAGCTCGCGCCGCCCTCGCCTATGGATATATGGTTAAGATAGTTTCTAAAATCAACTGCTATGTTCTCACTAAAATCGCCAAAGGTCAATCCATTTTGTTTTGTTTCGTTCAAGAATGTAATAAATCTGTTCAAAACACCCTGCACATTTCTTTTATCCTTTAATTGATATTTATCCACAAAGGCTTGCATCCATTGAATTACATCGGCTTTTCTGCCGGCATCAACAATTACTTTATAATTGTGAGATTCCAATTCATTAGCCCTATGCGCTGCAATTTTTTTCGCCGTTTCTAATTTGTCTTTGTTGCGTTGGCGTTCGGTCAAAGTTGTTCCCTTGTCCAATTTCAAATGTTTCAGAAACTCATAACGCCGCTTACCATTGTGGTATATGTCCAGCAACAAAGATTGTGAACCATCGGCATTTTTTCTTTTTCTTAAAGTAACGCTCATAATACCCTTTATTTTTTCCTTTGGTTTCCTTTATTTCCAAAGGTATGAATTTTGTGGATGTTTTTTGTTACTTGAATAACAATAGAGTAACAAGAATTGTGAAAGTAACAGAAGGTAACAAACAAATAAAAGAAAGTATAAATATTTATAATCGGCTGAAAGGCTTATAAACAGTAAGTTTTAGGCATTAAAAAAGCCACTCGTTTGAGTGGCTTTGTGCCCCAAGTTGGAGCATTTTCGAATCATTTCTTAGAAGATTTAGAAAGACTTGCTAGTATAGCGACACTTTAGGCTATGCTTGCAGGTCTTTTTTATTCCCTTGATTGAAGCCTCAAAGCCGATGGAATAACTCTTTCATTATTGACTCCTAAAATTGTTTCATCATGAATGAACAATTAAATATCCAATCAGCTAAACAAATCAGCCTTGTTGAATTGCTTGCAGAACTCCATTTTCAGCCTGCAAAAATTCGGGGCAATGATTACTGGTATCGTTCGCCGTTGCGGGAAGAAAGAACAGCATCCTTTAAAGTTAATCGGCAAAAAAATATTTGGTATGACTTCGGCACAGGCGAAGGAGGCAATATTATCAATTTCGGTGTGCGGTTTTATCACTGCAATGTATCACAACTGTTAGATATTTTGGGTTCAAAAGTTTTTTCTTTTCACCCGCAAAATGTACAAAGGCAAAATCCGGTTGCTCAAACGCAACCCGCTTTTAACGCCAAAGAAATCAGGGACATTCAAAGCCCGCAGCTGATACAATACATTCAATCGCGCGGAATAAAGTTGAAAACCGCACAACAATTCTGCAAAGAAGTTGTATTGTACAATAAAAAAACGAATGCTGAATTTGTCCTGCTTTGCTTGCAAAATAATAGCGGCGGTTGGGAACTAAACGCGCCGAATTTTAAATCCTGCATTGCTCCGAAAGATTATACTTTTTTCAATGACGATCAATCATCCGTTGCCGTAACGGAAGGCGTGTTTGATTTTCTGTCAGCGGTACAGGAAAAATTCATTTCCAAACAGAGCAATTGGCTTGTGCTTAATTCACTTTCCATGGCGGAAAAAGTAAAACCGATTTTGTTGCAACACGACAAAGTTTTTTTGCTGTTGGACAACGATACGCCCGCAAAAAATTGTACGCTCACACTCCAAAAATATGGTAAAGCAAACAACATTGTTGCCGAAAATTTGGCAACAAAATATGCCTTATACAAAGACATTAACGAGTGGTTGATGAATGAAAAAGAACAGCTTTCAAAAAAGCAAATCCAACAACAAAAACAGGAACACAAAAAGTTGCGCTTCCGTTGGTAGAAATCTGCCGGCAATAAATATTAATTGAATAAGCAGCAACAAAAAAATAAGCCTGCATGGGCAATACTTTTTGTAACAAAAAATATCATTTAGCAATGAAACAACACAAAAAAAATCATGAAAAAAAACAGCCGGCGGTTGAAAATAAAAAGGCTGATGAAAATGCAATCCTCGATTCGGCTAATGAGCGTGTTCAGGATGATAACTGCGCTTGGAAGAAGCCAGCTATGTTTTGGTTATACCAAAACCGCCGGCCGCCTCATGCTACCGCATTCGGCGGGGATTTTTTTCATGCTAACGCATTCAAAAAATAAAGGAACAAGATAACACAAAAGTTACAAGACACGACAAAAAGGTAACGAGATGGAAACGGAAATAAAGACAATAACAGAAGCAAAAAATCAGAAGAAAAATGTTGGCGGAAGACCGAAAAAGTCCGTCAAACGCGACAGGTTTATTGCTGTGAAATGTACAGCCGTGGAAAGAAAACTGATTGAAGCAAAAGCAAAAAGTTTCTTTCTTTCCGTATCCGAATACATCCGGGAAATGGCACTCAGAGGAACAATTCTTCCGAAAATAAAAACGCTTCCCAAAGAAGTTTTAGGCTTCACTGCAACACTCAATCATCTCGCGGCGAATCTCAATCAAATTGCCAAAAAACGGAACGGCTTTGAAGAATTGAGTGTTTCCGAAAGATCAGAACTAAAAGTGCAGTCGGAAGAAGTAAAAAATCTTACAACGGAAATTAAAAATTATTTGCAGGAAAATAATTAAGAAAGATAAAAAATTAGCAGAAAATGATTGGCAAGGTCATCATAGGAAAATCATTCGGCAGGTGCATCAATTACTGCCTGAACGACAAACAAAAATTGTCGCCGGCAGAAAAATTATGGTTATCACAAATGGAAAATGTACAGCATTTGCATCGCGCAGAAATTTTGGAATACAATAAGTGTTTCGGTACAGCCAAAGAGTTGGCAAAAGACTTTGAAGAAGTCAGAAAACTAAGCAGGCGGATTGAAAAACCGGTACTGCATCTGACACTCCGGTTGGCTCCCGAAGACAAAGCGCTTGATAAAAACCAACTCACGGAAATCGCAAGAAAATGCGCAGAAAAATTTGGGGTAGCGGAGCATCAGTATATTGCCGTGCTGCATAAAGACACCGAACAGCAACACATCCATATCGTTGCCAACCGTGTCGGCTTGGACAGCAAGGTTGCAAGCGACAGCAATAATTACAGAAGAATGGCAGCTTTTTGCAGGAGCATCGAAAAGGAATACCGCTTGACACAAGTGTTGAGCCCGAGAGCTTTTTTGTCGCCAAAAGAAAGACTAATTCCAAGACACGACAGCAGAAAAGAAAAACTGAAAAATACTCTTGCAGATTTGTTGAAGAGCGAACAGATAAAGAGCTATGAACATTTTGCTCAAAAGATGCAAGCACTGGGTTATCAAATTGAAAAAGGCAGGGGCATTTGCTTTATTGACGAGAAGAAAGTCAGCATCAAAGGAAGTGAAGTCGGATTTTCACTAAAGACCATAGAAAAAATATTGTCGCTTAAAAATAAAATTACCCAAAAAGAAAATGTACTCAATATTATCAACCGGCAAAAAGCATTCGACTGGCAAAAGCAACAACCGCAACAATCCTCAAAATTATCCTTATACAAAACACAAAATCAAGCTGCCCCCGGTAGAGAAACACATATTATCAACGTATTGAAAACAGAAGTGAAAAATATCATTGCGGAAATTCTCAAACCGGTTCCAATGGATTCCGGTGGATATGCGCCGACTCCCACTGATGAAGAAAAAAAGAAACGGAAACGAAAGAGATTGCATCTGTAATAAAACGATAGAAATAGTTTACTGATTAAAATGAACAACCATGAACGAAAAAGAAAGAAACAACATTATTGAGCAAGAGAGTTTTAAAATGCTGCTGGAAGAATTTACCAAAGAACAGGAAGTACATAACAAATACATGAATGAACTGGTTGCAACAATCAACGGCTTGTCCACGAAAGTTGCGTCATTGGAAACAAAATTGCATAATCCCCAACCTGTAAAAGTTCATATTGATACGGCAACCATCGAACAAGTGGTTGGAAAAGGCATTAAGGATATGAAAATAATAGCCTCTGCAAAACCACAGCCTGTTATCAAGAAATGGCAAATCTTATTATTTCCCGAGAAGGATGCAAAACAATTTTATAGAATAGTTTTCGGACGATGGTTCTTATGGTTGGTCATTATATTTTTTCTTTCTTGTTTATATAAGTTTGGTATTCATTGGAGCGATAACCAACAACAAATGAAACTGGAACAATTGGAAAATGATAAAATTAAAAAAGCATGGATAAAATTATACGGGCAGGAAAATAAAGCGGGAAAACAACACATGGATAAAATGTATGAACAGTCCCGATAAAATACAGGATATACAATCTTTTCTTATGTTGTTTATACATAAAACGATTTGTGCAGTCTAAAAAAAATTTCCATATTCAATATTTCTGATAAAACTTTTGGAACTTTATGCGGAACCATTGCGTGCAGGTAGTTTTATGTCATGGAAATTGATTTTACACAAATCGTAAAACTCTTTGATAAGAATCTTAAGGAAATACCTATTATGAAAGGATTTCCCGAAGGGAAGGACTATGATAAATATAAAATAAACGGTGCAAAACGTTTTCATGCACAGATTGAGATGGAAGACCGCAAAAAGAAGATTAGGAAAAACATCTTGTTGTTCCAATGTATAGAAATTGGCGATATGACTATCTGGGTCAGCGATTATCTCATTTACGTCCCTATGTATATCCAATGTATTGCCGACAGTGAAAGCCTTGAACTGCACACTACCTTACTGGGCGAAACACAATACCGGCTCAAAGGATTTGACTGGCGCAGGACAAAAGCCGGGCAATACAATCTCATTTACCTTCCTGCCATTGAAAACGAAGTCAACTTCAGGGGATTTCTCAAAACGTTTGACCTACACGTGAGTAAAGAACTGCTTTACCGTATGTCCGAAGAATTCCCTCAATTGCAACCGCTGGTTGACAGCATCCGCATCGGGGAAATTAATAGCCTGTATGAAGAATTTGCCGACATCCCGCTAAAAGCTATGTATCAGATAGTGATATTGGCAATGACCATTCAATCCGGCGATGCACAAAACACTGAAGCAAAAACAACCGCCATGAATGCTTTGCGGGCATTGGTTGGTGCAAAAGGCAAAGAATCCAGAAAATACCGGTATAATTATGAAGAGGTAAAAACCTTACACACTATATCAGAACGTTTAACTGCACTGATGAATAAGCAGGATGCGCTTACTTCCCTTTTAAAGGAATACCGACAGAAAAACAAACTGACGGGAGATAAAATCTGGGAAGGCTTTAAATTGATTTTCGAGTGCAGCCCGAAGCATTACTTATTAAGCAAAAGGATGGAGAAAGGTAAAAGCCTGTTGGAACAAGGCTTCCTGTTGCAGGATATTTGCGAGCAAACCGGTTATTCCAAAGTATCTCATTTTGAAACGGCTTTTTTAAAATTCTACGGCTATCCTGTAAAAGATAAAAGACCACAAAAAAGTTGATTTGTTGCTATCCTTTGATTTAGAATAATTTATAAAACTACTGCGGTCGTAGGGGTAAAATAATTGCGGTCGTACAGGTATTTTTTCTGCGGTTTTCGCGGCAATCATTGCCGTAAAACTTTCCCAACTTTACATCAGAAAATAAATCATGCTCTTTGAAGAAATTATGACTGGTCGGTGCGCCTGTTCTTGGGTGCGGTTTGAAATGGGGAGCGTAGTTAACAATTCACTCAGCCTTAAGTGAATGACGCCTGTTGATGGGGCAGGGAATTAAAACAGATGTTGCCACGCATTCTTTTAATTCCATAAATGGCGGTATCCCCTTAATTATATGTGCCGCCTGCCTGAAAGCCGGCTACGCTGGTAACATACATACCGGTATCGACAGGAAAGGGCGCCAGCTGCGGCGAGACAGCAGTAAGGGCAACGACGGTAACACCGCCGCCGTTGCTTTTTTTAAAAAGAAAAAGAAGTAAAATAAAATGAAAAAGCAACAATTCATAACATTCATTTCTGCGCTGCTCATCATCCTGTGGGTATATGCAGCAGGCAGTAAGTTGTGGTTTTATGCGGCATTTAAAACCCAGCTTGCACGGCAGCCGTTACCGGGTTGGTCTATTCCTGTTTTAAGTTGGCTACTTCCTTTAGTTGAACTTATTGCGGTTGCTTTATTGAGTTTTCAAAAGACATTAAGAATAGGGCTTTTGTTATCTTTTCTTTTACTATTGGCATTCGCGGTGTATGTGGGTTTAGGGTTGGCGCATGTGTTTAACAAAGTTCCGTGCAATTGCGGCGGCATCCTGGGAAAAATGGAATGGGGAAGTCATTTTATTTTCAATATATGTTTTACAATCGTTGCATTTTGGGGTTGGCGTTTGACAAAAACAAGTGATGAATTTTTTATCAAGCGTAAACTTCATAATGCCTGAAAATATTTTTGCAAAAAGTCGGGAATGGTTCCGAACACCCGTAGAAAAAAGTAGGTTTATTGCTCTACAACAAAAACAAATAATCATGCAAAGACGCAGATTATCACGTTTACTACCCGTTTTCGCCATTGCGATTGGGGTAGCACTGGTGGCGGTTACCAGTGCGTTTAAAGAACAACCGAAAAGTAAAAGCGGACAGACTTTATACACTTTTGAATATTCGGGTGGCGATTATTCACAAGCAAGTGTTGAGGACGTTGGGAATTGGGACTTTACGAGTAATAATGACCCATGTATATCCGGTGTCGCTAAAGCCTGTAAAATTTATGCCAGCCACGTGGATGCTTCAGGAGATGAACCTGTATTGGATTCTTCTGAAAATATTGTTGCAGCATATAACAGCGCGACTCAAACATATCGGGTCGGTTCAACCGCTGACGGTACTGGTTCTGCCTATATTTCAAATAAACCCAATTAGATTTATTTGAAGTTTAGCGGGGATGCCAATTTTTACTGGCATCCCTTTTTAATTTTAAAGTGGATTCTGCGGCATCCCTGTTGTCCGAATAATATCTTCCGGTAAAGGCAGCGCATAAAAATTGGCGTTGGGTTGCAACGTATATGTTTTCCCGGCGATAATTCTTTTCAAAATAATATTTGCTCCTTCTTTATTCAAGCGCTTAATGTCCATCCACCGGTTATCCCGCAGCAAAAGTTCTTTTCTTCTTTCGAGCAACGCCCTTGTCAGCGCATCATTTTGAGATAATCCTGTAGGCGGCACGTATGTTCCTGTTTTATACCTTTTTGATAGTAATGTATTAATATCATCCAGACCTTTTTGTACCTGCCCTGTTCTGATATAACATTCTGCGCGGGTAAGATACATTTCATCCACAGCGATACCGGTAAAATTCATAAAATAATCATTACCGTATGATGCCTTAAAATAACTGCCTGTTCCGTTATCTCCGAAATAAGCAATAAGCCGTAAATCATTGGAATCGTAAGAGCGGAGAATTGCCGTATCGATATTGCCGACATAGCTGAAGATATCGTATTCATAATTCATGGTTGTGTAAAAGACTGTTTCTTTATTGAGCCGCTTAAACGGCTCATCATTGGCAATACTGCCGATAATATCTTCATCGCCGTTAAAATCAATGAGACTATTGTTTAATTGCAAACAAGAGTCTGCATACGATAAAGCATCTTTGTAATCCCTCATGGATAAATAACACCTTGCCAAAAGCCCATAGGCTGCACCTTTAGAAGGCCTGGTAAGTGCCAAAGGATAATCAGGCAATAATGGAATAGCTGCTTTTGTATCACTGATGACCTGTTTATAAGATTGTTGCACTGTCGCTCTTGCAGACGGCACATTAAAATCTGAAGTTAATCTTAATGCAATGCCCAAGTCTTTATCGGCTGTGCTGCTGTCATAGGCTTTGGAATAATCCCATAAGAGATTTAAAAAATTATATGACCTGTAAAACAGGGCGCTTCCCTTCGCATTATCCCAAGCAGCGGCGTTTGCTGAATTTCTGTCGATATTTTTTATTAAGTCTAAAGCAAGGTTCGCATTGTAAACAGGATAATAGCTGTCGTGCCAATCATTGCTACTGTTAGCCGCAGTTACCGTAAACGGAACCCATGTGTACATATCTTGACCGTATTCACTGAAAGAACTATATACATCATCGGTCAGAAAGTATTCATCCGAAGATGCCTCCATATAAGATGGCGATACGGATTCAATCATAATGTCTTCATCCAATAAAGCCTGTATATCACTCAGTGTGGACGGCACTACTGCAGAAGCATTTTGTTTTTTATCAAGAAATTTTTTGCATGAGGGCAGCAATAAAACTGCTACGCATAGCAAAAGGAATGTTTTTATTTTAATTCTATAAAGCATGTTTGAATATTTAATCGTTAGAAATTTGCCCGGACGCCTATCGTATAAGTTTTGGGATTAGGAATAGTGTTCACGAAATCGGGGTCTATATGGTCATGATTTGCACGCCATAAGATGCCCAGGTTCGCGGCATTGACATATACCTGCAAACTTTTGAAAGGCAGGCTATGCGAATGAGTTCCAAGAAAGGAATACGACAGGTTGATAAATTGTAACCGTATCTGATCTCCTTTGACGACATTGGCAGCAGACTGGCTATAAAACAAATCTCTCGTGCTGTTTAAGGGATAAACAAAAGCCGGTACATTTGTTTTTGTTTCATCGCCCGGTTGTTTCCACTGTTTTTCATAACCCATTCCATAAGTTCCATAAGCGGCAAGATTTGTATAAGATAATGCCGGTTTTAGAAAGTAATATCCCAATTTATACGTGATGTTGAAGGAAAGCGAGAATCCTTTGAATGAAAATTCGTTCATCAGGGAGCCATAGCTCACTGGCGTTGCAGAGCCGATGTAAATAATACTGTTGTTTTTTATTCCCGTGTCCACGGCGGTCTGTTCTATTGCCATGTAATTCGTGCTCAGTGTATCATTGAGATAGCCTCTCGGATTGCCTTGCCCATCCAAGCCTCCCCATTTATAAGCCGCAATTGCGTATAACGGTTTGCCGATAACCGGCGTAATAACATTGCTGCCCGCGCCCAAAAATGAAGAAACAGATGATGCCGTAGTTGTAAAATATCTGGTAGTAACGGATTGATTGTAATTATACAGGAAATCGGTAGTCCATTTAAACACGCGGTTGATGTTTATACTATGCAAAACAATGTCTACACCTTTACCCTTCATATTGGCCACATTTGCAGTAATGGTAGATGTAAGCCCGAATGTGGTATAGTCATACGGTGTGGGAGCATATAAATTTGTCCCCTTCTTCCGGTAATATTCAACAGAACCGCTGACTGTATTTTTAGCGGTAGCAAAATCCAGTTTGAAATTAGTTTGGTAAGCGTGTTCCCAACTTAAATCAGGATTGTTGATTTGCAAAATCTCCATGGCACGAAAATTATTATATATCCTGTTCTGCTGATATGTGCCCACGGGGAGCGCAGTCCTGCTTAGGTCCACATTGCCGCTTACGCCGTAAGTTGCCGATAATTTTAAAAACGGCAGCCATGAAACATGGTAAAAGTTTTCTTTGGAAAGCTGCCATCCCAAGCCCACAGACCAAAGCGGTTTCCATTTATCATTGGTGTTGGCACCGAAAATATTGGAGCCGTCCCTGCGCACGCTTCCAGATACGATATACCGCTCTTTATATGTGTAAGACGCATTGGAGAAAAAAGAAACAAAGCGGTTATCGGTTGAACTCAGGCTATTTCCGTTTGGGATTTGCGTTTTGCTTCCAGTGATAAAATTCGGATAAGCAGTTGAATAATCTATATTGGAAGTATAGCTTAGCGGGTCGGCATTGTAACCGTAATAGGTTGTACTGTTGCTTGTAACCCATTCGTCCCTTACTTCAAAACCGGCAATGGCATTAACATGATGAACACGATTAAATATTCTGTCAAAATTCAGCTGACCTCTAAAATTATATGCGTTGAGAGAAGTATAAGTTTTACCTAAGATACCCCCAACGGGAATAATATAAGTAACTACACCTGTCGTTCGATTAAGTTGGCTATATCCGTTAATCAAATTACGGGCATAATAACTTGATGTATCACGCAGGGTTGTTAAAGCGGTATTCTGTTTATCATACTGATACATGAGGCTTGCATCTAACCCTTTAATAATGTGATAATCCAGGCTGATATGCGCAATGATTTCTTCGACATTGGTTTTGCTGTAACTATGTTTATAGTCATCTAAGGGATAGTAATCCCAGTTCAGCAGGCGACCGGCACCTGCCGTATCAAGGTATCGTTGATTATAATCATGAATTACAGGAACAGCTGCTCCGCCCGCACCTACAAGATTCATATACGGAACAAGCCTGTTAGAACCGATGGCAGCGACCATGTTATAAGCGGATAAGCCAGATTGATTGGTGCTGTTGGTATAATATACGCCTGCATTTACTGTCATGTTTTTTATAGGACGATACGTATTCTCAAACCGAAGATTGATTCTATTGTAGCCCGCCCGCAGATTATTGATATCCCTGTCATAGGTTCCGGAAACCAGCCAGCCGATGTTTTGACTTCCACCATGAAGGTTTAAAGCATATTGCTGCGTAACGCCTTTGCGGTAAAAGTATTTGGTGTACTGGTCGCGGTTATCGATTTGCTTTAGCGCATCAATCTGCGATGCGGAATCTTCTGCGGAAATCAACCCATTCTTTCTGTCCTGAAATATTTGCATAGCTGGCGATACCGCAGGATGTGTTTTGCTCGTAAACTGCGAGTTGTAGTAACCATTATTAAACAAGATTTGTTCAAAATTGATGTAATCCGAAGAAGAAATCTGCGGATTGTAATACAGGTTCGGCTTATCCGTTACCATCACATCTGTATTAAAATCGACCTGCAATTTTTGATTGAACTTTCCTTTTTTTGTTGTAATTACGATTACGCCATTGCCTGCACGTGCGCCCCAAATGCTTGCTGCGGCTGCATCTTTAAGCACTGTAACACTTTCTACATCATTCGGGTTGATATTGGCAATATTACCATCGTAAATAAAATTGTCCACAACTATCAAAGGGCTTAGCGGCCCATTGATAGTACTCAATCCACGAATGGAAATACCCGAATATTCCTTACCTGTATTAACCAACAAACTACTTGTAACACCATTCAGCCTGTCTAAAATATTCATCCCTGTTTGCTGATTAAGCGTCTTGTTGTCAATAACAACATAAGAACCGTTTACTTCATTTGGTTTCAAACTTTGATAACCTGTATTAATGGTTACATCGCTCAGATTATTGCTTATCGGTTTTAATGTGATGCGCATGTGTTCCGTACCGGGAGCAACAATGACTGTTTGATTTTCATAGCCGATGCGGGAAATAACAAGCGTGTCGTTTTGCATCACGCGGATAGCAAATGCTCCGGTGCTATCGCTGAATGCAGTTGCCTTTGATTTAATGGCATGAACAGTTGCATTCGCAACTGCTTCTTTAGTTTCGTCACTAAATACGCTGCCTGTAACGGAACGCATCGTTTGTGCTGAAAGCTTAATTGCGAAGGATGCAATCAATATGAGGATAATATATTTCTTCATAAGCGGATAATTAATTTTTAGTGATTGAATCTGTTGTGTAGCCTGTTCTTACCAATTCTTCGGGCAACTGTTTGAGATAAGCTTTTACAATGTCTTTGTTGAGAAAGAAAAAGGAAGATTGCGCTACAAGCCTGTTTTCGGGCGCGAGCCACGCATAGTGCGGTTCGTACCAGTGCCTGAAATACTGGTGCAATACAGTATCATTTACAACGACAGGTATTGTCCATTTTACATGATGCAGCCGTTCGTATTTTTGAATGAACGGCAGTACCAATTTCAAAGGGTCTTTCGTAACCATGATAACCTGCAACTCGCTGCCATAAAGCTTTTGCAGCGAATCGAGTTTTGGCATAGCTTCTATGCAGAAGCTGCAATGTGTAAACCAAAAGTCAAAGAGTATGAGTTTGCCTTTGAAGTCGGCTAAGGTTGCCGAACTATCTTTATAGTTGATGATTTTTCCAAAGGAAATATCAGGCAAAGAATCGTCTATATACAACGGTTTTATTTGCCCGAAGCTGTTGAATGCAAAGCATAGCATTACCGGTACGATAAATATCGATTTCATTTATTGTCATAATAAAGAGATGAGAAGTTTGATTGAAAACTCAGGGCCGGCGGGCTTTGCAGGCAATGCGTAGAAAGTACATGAGAAGATACGATTGCCTGCGCTACCCGCCATAAACTATACCGGATATTTAGGTTTGCAGGCAAATAATATTTTGATGGAGATGCATTTTGACAAGCATTCGCAGGCACGGTACAGCGAACGCTGTACGTGTAATTGTGCAATTAGAATATGTTGTTTATATATCGAAGGAAAAAACATCCATGACTATGGATAAGTCTTATAAGTAGTTCCAAAATTCGACCTCAATATTCACAAGCAAAAATGACCGTGGAACTCTGCTTATTCCGCCTTAGAGGTCCTCGGAGACCCTGCACACGGACAAGCGAGCCCACGGCTTTAACGTGGGCATTTTGCTTACCGTCTCGCGTGCTTGAAATTTCCGAGGTTTCTAAGACGAGACTCATGAGCGAATGCACCAAATTATTTTAATGATGTGTTCGCAAAATAATTTTCTATTTACAAAGTAACAATTTATTTTTTAAATAGACAAATATTTATCCAAATAGAAATTTATTGTTTTTGTCAATTTGTCTATGCAAGATTTGGCAAATAAAGAGAAAAAGCAAATTGGTAAGAATTTAAAATTAATACGAAAGAAACTTAATATTACTATTGAGGAATTGGCGAATACCCTTGTCTTATCTACGGGAACAATTAAAGACATAGAAGCAGGCAAAGCTGCAAGTATGGACAACATTATTAACGTTGTTTATTTTTTAGGCTTGACACTTAAAGAAGCTGCGGATACTAATTATCAAATTCCTTTAGAGCCTGAGCTAAGAAATCGGATTGTTCTTTTTCATAAGAAACATAAAATTGTTGATACATATAATCTACTTGACAAACAACCCGCAATTAAAATAATTATCACTGATAGATTTATTCCGAATGGTTATTTGGATAAAGCCGTATATGTAAAAGATTTAATATCGTTCTACCATAATGATTATGGAATTTCATTATCCCCTTCAAGTTTATCCAATGAGTTGAAGAATTTAGTAGAGAAAAACACTTTAATTATTACCAATCCAGACGAGAAATATCATAAATATAAAAAGAAATAGAAGTCAACCTCTCAATTGGCTTCTATTTAGAAAGCTCTCTTGGTAACAGAAATATAATTAGCATAAATTTTGGTATTTTAAAAGAATTGTTATATTTGTTGACGAGATTTAATTTTCTTCCTGTGCAAAAACGCTTTATGTATGAGAAAACCAAATGTATTAATATGGGGGATGATAGCCATAGCTGTCCTTGTTATTAATTTATATTCGTGTTCCAAGTCAGATACTTATTGGAGTTCCCCTGCAGCCCAAAGTGATTCCTTGTCGGTTAGCGATGCACGGGCATGGTTTCAAAACGAATATTCCGGTAACATAGCTGATGTTAAAAGCATTGCCGGCAGCGATAAAACAAGACTGGTTTCTTATGCACGCGGTGTTTTCGCTGGCGAGCCCGATTGGAACTATCATCATCAGTACAGGCACAGTTCCAATGCGCTGATGATACCGTTAGATTATGCAGATACCAGCACAAAATACAGGGGGTTCAGAGATGTCGTTGTTGTCAGGAATAAAGCGCGTAAAACTTTCAATGCTTATGTTCAACTGGAGATATTCAAGAAATCGTATTTGGATTCATTAATAAAAGCCAAAGGTAATCTTCCGGATATTCGTTCCTATTCCGAACCGGCTACTTTTACAGGAGAAGTATTGTTATTCAGTATTAACAATGAATTCATACGCGGAGCGGTGTACAAGAACGGTAAAAGAGTGGCAAGGATATTCCCTAAGAACGGCATCGGCAGCATGGTACAAGGGATAGCCAATTCGTTGCACTCGGCAGAGACTTATGTGCGGTTTAGTGGCGGTGCGAACTTAGCAGCGATGACAAAAGAGGGAGATTCAAAGAAAGTTGCGTTAAATACCACTGCCCCAACACCGAGCTATGAGGAAGCTGCGGTACACACCGCAACAAGTTCGAGCGGAACTGGAGATACGGATTCTGACGGAGATTCTATTTGGGATGGCACTGATTTAGGGGAAGTATCGGTAACATCAGATCCGACGGATTCTAATCCCAGTGGAATCGGCTGGGGCAATGATCCGGGCGATTCTTATCCGACAGGTAATGACCCTACACCCTCAGACCCTTCTTCTGGCGGAGGGGGTGGTGGTGGGGGTGCTACAGGAACTACACCACCATTAAAAATGTCAAAAGATGATCAACAAAAATATCCTAGATTGACTGAAATGGTAAAGAATCTTCGTAATTACGTTTTAAATGATCCTAAAGTATTGCAGGCATTGATTGATTTTTCTGGATTGACAAAGTCGGAAATCTTGAACGATTTGACTTTTGGCAATGGTCCCACGATAAACATCGTAGATTTAGATGATGAATTTGGATATTTTGACGGGTCTGAAAATCCGAATGCAATAAACATAGATGCCTCCTATGTGCGTGGTCTTGAAATCGCAAAATTGCAAAGTACGATAGAAGCAACCTCTTTTCTACTGGCAGTAACTGCTTTACACGAGTTTGTACATTACGGTCGTTTTTTTAATGGTCTTGACCGCACTTATGAATATGGTCTCGGTTTTGAACATGAAGCCTATGGAATAACCATAGACGAAACAAATGCGTATGAGTACAGTTGGAGATTTTATAAGAAAAATTAAGAATAGTTAATTTTAGAAATTGATTACTATGTATAAATGTAAATCTATCTACTTTTTTTTTATAGCCTTGATAATCACATTGGCTATGTTAAATTGCACTAATAGAGAGAATTCAAATACGAGCGTCAATAATTACAACCAAATTGATACAGCCCAAGTTTTGCAATCCTTTTTAAATTCTATTTCATTATTAAATGATTTGCTGCCTTATAGAGATTCCATATTGAAAATAGTTAAAAATGATATTATAAGTTTTCCTTTTATCATAAACTGGTTAGGGAAAAGAGTTGTATATATTGAAGCCAATGAAAAAGTATTCATACCTGACACTGTAGGAATTTCTAAACGGCTCCGCATGAAGGAACAAGATACTACTATAGCAGCAAAGTCTAATTACAGAATTTCTTCGTTTGAAATGTTGATTAAAAAACTTTCGTTAACGAATGATACAGCATCAATTTCCTGCAATTTCAAAAATACTGGTCTTGTTATTAATTGTTTATTTGTTAAAAGGGAGCCAGGTTGGGAATTGGATAAGTATTCTTGGGGATGGAAATAATCAAATGAGATTGTTATAAGTAATTTTTGCAAAATAGTTATTTTAACATTGGATGTTTTATGTGCTGGTTACCGTTTGAGTAAACAAATTCCTCAGTAAACTCTACATCGCCGGATAGTGGAGCAATAGGATGTAATTAATAAATCCAAATTATGAATAAATATTTTACAACGCGACACTTCATGTTTTTGGTTGTTATTAGTTCTTTCATCTTTTCTTGTAAGACAACTTCTCTTTCGTCGAAACAAGATAATGGAGTAACTATAACAAAAGTGGAAAACAAAGAGAATGGTCTATTTGAATCAGATATTTCAAAAGTTGATTTCAATATTTGTTCAAAAGAAAATAAGAAATCTTATACAGCATTCACTAAGATATTAATTAATAAAACATTGTTTATTCCTGATTCTGTAGGTAGTATATCGGCTAAGCTATATTCTGGAAAATACACTGCTGAGGCTCTAACAATGGGGTTTAAGAGGAAGAGCATTAAATTAATTTTGGATAAGGGTAGCAATATGATATAAATATTTATTTAGATGCAGATAAAACACGATTGAATTAGAAAGCGGAATTATTATCTCTTAGTTAGACACTTAGCTGCTGCCGAAGCAACACCCTGCCTGTCAACTACGAGGTTGAAGAAAGAATATTCGGCGGCATAGCAAAAGTCAAAAATACTGTTGCCAATAATAACAAAATATCGCCCACTATAATTACCAACATTCAAATATTGAAAATTGCAAATTATTAAATCATAAGCTATCTCTTTTTAAAATTGAATAAAAAGATTAATCATAAGATTATAAAAAATTTTACCGACTACCAGCTGCCTGCCAGTATTATTTGCCATATTGTATGTTTTACAATGGCTTATTTTATTCTTTATCAATTTGGGTATATAAATGCTTATCCGACAAATAAAAATTTAATTAATTGGGATGCGGTATGGTATAAGAAAATACAGGAAGCCGGATATCATTATAGCGAAGCAACAGGAGGAACTATGGCATTTTTCCCGCTTTTTCCATTTTTATGGAGATGGTTTGGTTTAAATGTAATAGGCATTACTATTTTTAATTACCTGATTTTTCTTTTAGGGTTTTATTTACTTAGTAATAACCAGAAATGGAGTTTTAAGCAAAATCTTTTATTTCTTTCCACACCCAGTTTGTTTTTCTGTTTTGTCCCTTATTCCGAAGCTCTTTTTTTTCTTGGAAGCTCACTTTTATTGATAGGATTGAACAAAGACCGCATTGCAATCATTTTATTAGGTCTCATCATTACAACACTTACCAGATCTGTGGGAGTCGTATTTATCCCTGCTTTAATTTTTACCTACTTCTATTTAAGTAATGAAAAATCGTATAAGCATAATCTATTAAGGATATTATTAGGCACTGCTGTAATAATATCCGGTAGTTTAATTGCTTTTTTAGTTCAATATCTATATACGGGCAAATGGTTTGTATTTTTTGAAGTACAGAAGCATTGGAGGCGGCAATTTCAGATACCTACTTTGCCATTGACAACAATAAGTAACTTTAATATGTTATGGTTGGACGGCATGGCATTCTTATTTGCTCTATTGGCAGGCTTTTATATTTTGTTTTTATTACTGTCCAATTACAAAAATCCTTTGAATAAAATTAAAGTAAGACCGGAAGTTTTGTTTTCTTTGGTCTATGTTGCTATGATAGGTTTTATAGCTACTTTTTTTAGCGGTGTGCGGTCAAAAGACTATGGCACGTCGTTGATGAGCATAAACAGATTTATTTTTGCAACACCTTTCTTTATCATTTTTACACTTGAATTCTCGAATAATAAAGAGATAGATAGAAAATTAAAAGGATTGGCATTTACAGTAATAATGATGATTTCCTGGCTAATGTTGGGACTTGACAGAAAGATACCCGGAAATGAAAGTTATTTTCCTACATTATCTTATTTTTTCAATATGACTGTTTTTGTTGTTCTATATATGTATATTCAATTTAAACCCGGTTCCAAATGGCTATATTTTATCTACTGTATTAACTTGATAATTATGGCTTTCCTTTTTAATAGATTTTTGAATGCCGGTTGGGTTGGCTGATTCAAAAAATTTTATAGAAAGCTCCCTTGGTAATAGAAATATAATTAGCATAAATTTTGGCATTTTGAAAGAATTGTTATATTTGTTAACGAGATTTAATTTTCTTCCTGTGCAAAAACGCTTTATGTATGAGAAAACCAAATGTATTAATATGGGGGATGATAGCCATAGCTGTCCTTGTTATTAATTTATATTCGTGTTCCAAGTCAGATACTTATTGGAGTTCCCCTGCAGCCCAAAGTGATTCCTTGTCGGTTAGCGATGCACGGGCATGGTTTCAAAACGAATATTCCGGTAACATAGCTGATGTTAAAAGCATTGCCGGCAGCGATAAAACAAGACTGGTTTCTTATGCACGCGGTGTTTTCGCTGGCGAGCCCGATTGGAACTATCATCATCAGTACAGGCACAGTTCCAATGCGCTGATGATACCGTTAGATTATGCAGATACCAGCACAAAATACAGGGGGTTCAGAGATGTCGTTGTTGTCAGGAATAAAGCGCGTAAAACTTTCAATGCTTATGTTCAACTGGAGATATTCAAGAAATCGTATTTGGATTCATTAATAAAAGCCAAAGGTAATCTTCCGGATATTCGTTCCTATTCCGAACCGGCTACTTTTACAGGAGAAGTATTGTTATTCAGTATTAACAATGAATTCATACGCGGAGCGGTGTACAAGAACGGTAAAAGAGTGGCAAGGATATTCCCTAAGAACGGCATCGGCAGCATGGTACAAGGGATAGCCAATTCGTTGCACTCGGCAGAGACTTATGTGCGGTTTAGTGGCGGTGCGAACTTAGCAGCGATGACAAAAGAGGGAGATTCAAAGAAAGTTGCGTTAAATACCACTGCCCCAACACCGAGCTATGAGGAAGCTGCGGTACACACCGCAACAAGTTCGAGCGGAACTGGAGATACGGATTCTGACGGAGATTCTATTTGGGATGGCACTGATTTAGGGGAAGTATCGGTAACATCAGATCCGACGGATTCTAATCCCAGTGGAATCGGCTGGGGCAATGATCCGGGCGATTCTTATCCGACAGGTAATGACCCTACACCATCTGACCCTTCTTCTGGCGGAGGCGGTGGTGGTGGGACATCAACTCCACCTCCACAACCGGATGACCCTTGCGCAGCCGCAAAAGCCGGATCACAGAATGCAACGAATATCTCAAAGACAGCTGGCTATTCTGGAGGGTTAAGTGCTGTTGACAATGCCGCATCTGATGGACAAGAACATTCCGTTGCCTTAAACAAAGGAAGTAATGGAAGCATCACTGCCTCATCTGTATCTTCAGGAGGCGAAACCAACACAACCACAGGAATAAATAGTAACACTGTAGCCACAATACATAATCATCCAAATGGTGTCCCTCCTTCCGCCGGTGATGTGTATGGCTTAATTAGCGGGAACAAAGAATTTACCTCTTTTTCCACGAAATATGTAACATTGCCAAATGGTACGGTGTATGCTTTGGTTATAACAAATCCGACCGCCGCTTCGAGTTTCTTTACGAATTATCCAGAAAGTCAGATATCTGGATACCCTCCAGATTTTCCCGATGCCTTGGCAGACAAATTTAATGACATCTACCAGACTGCTAAGGACCAAGGCAATCAAATGGCAGATGAAATGGCATTATCCTATATTTTAGACAACTATAATGCAGGGGTAGCGTTGCTTAAAGTAGATGCTAATGGAAATTTTAATAAATTAAATACGAATACATCAACATCATCCGATGGTAGTACCACTTACAGTCAAACAAATTGTAATTAAATTGAAAATTATGAAAACAAATCTTGTATATGTTCTGTGCTTTGCATTCATTACAGTAACAACTTCATGTAGGGCTCAATTGATGCAAAATCTTAACGATGCCCACAAAATAGCGGATAATAAAAATCAATTTATTGGAAAACCTCTGAAATATTTATTGAGAGAAATAAAGCCGGACATCAAGATGGTTATTCCCGGTGAAGGAAACAATTATAAACCATCATCATTTTCCTTTCTTTTTATTACTAAGAAGCAATATGAAGAGTATAGCACAAAAAAAGCGACCCCATTAACTATCAAAGTGATGGTTAAAGAAAATTTTAAGTGGGATTGGAAAGAAAGATCAGCCCAGGAAAAGAAAGAATTTCTTTGGACCAAAGCTGACGACAAAAAATATGGAGACCTAACCATTGTTTACATTAATGTATATGGATCAAATTAGTCTTAATGGATTACATTATGTAACAATTATTTCAAATGAGAGAGGCTGTACATAAGGTATTTGTCCGTTATTTCTGATATTTCTTTTCTCGGAACAAAGAGATTTTCCACTTTAGTCTTATCTGATATCTCAAAAAAATAAGATAAATTGGGCTTTTCCAGATAAATCGGGAGGTGGTTCTTTATCAAAAATATTTTATCAGACCATTTCAATGTATCTAGGTAGTTCGGCAGAAGACTCAGCGATGACTTGTCAGTTAAAATAATAATATTACTGTCAATCTTAGTTATTGATGAAAGAGTTTGCTGATAAACTGTATCATTCCCTTTAATATAATGGAATCTATAAAATATGTCATTAGATTCTTTGAGATATTCTTTTAAGTCCTGGTATTTTTTTAAAGTTGTATCGCAATCCAAATATCTCGATAAATGGATATACTCACCGGTACTGATTAATATGTAATATGGATAGTTATCCCAAAATTTCGGGTGAGCTAACGAATCTTCGGTTGCTGACCTTACATTTTTGTTATACATAAATAAAAATACAGGAGAGGCGGCCTTATGTTTTCCAAGCAAAGCATAAACTGAAAAACAAGTTGAAAAAATCAACAAGACAATTAATAAATTAATTATTCTTTTATTGTAATTCATGATTTAATTAAATTAAGGTGTTGCCAATAATTTGCCATTTGGTAGCAATATAGCGATAAATATAAAATGTATATTATGAAAATAGGATCCAATATCTGCCTAATGGCTTTATTTCTTTTAAATTTAAATAGAAAGACCAACATGGTCATTATTAGAGGAATTAACGGGAAATACATATATCTATCAGCGACGACAGCTGGACGTGTCATCGGAAGTATTTGTAATTCCAGAGAAATCTGAACGATGCAAAGAAATATACAGAAGATATTAAAATATTGGTTTTTAGACTTTTTAATCGAATAAAAAACCGCGACGACAATGACGAGTATTATAAATGGATAAATCTTAAATTCCGGTGGAGTGATGTCATAAGGATCAAATGGAAACTGATAATTATAATGCAGACCGCTTGGGAAAAAGAAATTGGAAATATAAAAATAAGCACAGTAACAAATCAAGAGAAACTTCTGTATCAAGGGATAATATTTAATCGGCGGGAATTCAAGTGCGGGTCCATAATTTACTTGGATTGTAATTCGAATAAAAAAATATGAAATAATAAAAGAGACAGCAAGAAATGTAATTTCACTAATAGTAAAGAATAATTTTCCTGACTCATTTAATTTATAGCATAGAATAAAAATCAGATACATTATTGGCGTAATTATCGCCTGCTCTTTAAAAAAGAATGAAATAATAAATAAGAGAAGACTACCAATTTGTTTTATGATTTGCTTATTGGTATAACCCACAATAAAAAGGTTGAATGATACTATAGTCAAAAGTGTACAAATCAATATTTTTGAACCGGAAATCCAAGCAACGGCTTCTACGTTTAAAGGATGAATTCCCCAAATCATTGCGGTTAAAAATGAAATTGGCAGAATATTATCGATTTTGAAAGCAATTAAGATATTTTTGGCGAAATAGAAGACAGATATAGTACTCAGAAAATGAATTATTATATTCATTACATGAAAATAATAAGGATCGAAACCGTTGATTTTATATATAAAGCTATAATAAAGTGTATTTAAGGGTGAATATTGTAAATTATTGACCCTGTGAAAAATAGCATTGAAGTATGCCCAATCGTAATGAGCAGGCTTTATATATGGGTTTTTTAACAACATCCAATGGTCATCAGGTCCTGAAAAACTTAAATATGACACCGGGCTATAAACGAAAGCTACCATTAAAATAAGAGTTGCAGCCCCTATAAAAAAATATACTTTATGCAGGTATTGGTCTGATTCTATATTAATTAAATTATTTGTCATTTCTAAAATTTTATCTTCGCTTATTTATATTTACATAGTATATACTCACTATTATTAATGCCTACCAGATCCCTAATTTTATCAATCCATAAAGGGTTTGCTGTTTTTACAATTGTAATTTTCGACTGATGAATTAAATTTGATATCGTTGAATCTGTGAAATCGTTCCGCCTGATAACGAGCAGTTTAATTGTCGAGAATGGTATTATTTTAATCTGTG
This sequence comes from Arachidicoccus sp. BS20, assembly GCF_001659705.1. Lineage (NCBI taxonomy): Bacteria > Pseudomonadati > Bacteroidota > Chitinophagia > Chitinophagales > Chitinophagaceae > Arachidicoccus > Arachidicoccus ginsenosidimutans. The sequence goes on along the minus strand of NZ_CP015971.1, from coordinate 1,934,753 downwards.
GCAATGTATCATAATGGTTGATGCTGACGTAATCTAAATTTTTCATCTCGTAAAAAGATTGTCTCAATACAGAATAAGGTTTAAAAGGGTTATTCTGCTTGAATGATAACAATTGAATTTGCTCATTTGGGTAATGATTGTATATGTATTTGGCTATTGCCATTCTCCCATGGATTGGTGGGGAAAATAGTGCTACAACTAGATAAATAATATTGATAGTTATCGGCAATAGATAAATAAAGTCAATAGATTTTGTTAACCATCTATTGTCTTTGATAATATTTCTTTGAAAGTGATTTGCGATTAAGCTCGCTGCTTTAAAGATAATAAATGGTATAAAATATATAATAGGAAATAAAAACCTTACCTCTTTATGAGGTACTATCAAATGGATAACAAGTAAAGGTGCAACGCACCAGACCACAAACGATTTAGGAGCTCTAATTATAAGAACAACCAAACAAAATAGAATCAAAATACCAAAAGGGAATAAGGCTTGGTTTATTGCAGCGACCATAAAAGAATAAGCGCTCATTACTCCAAAATCAGAAGCCATATCATTAACGATATTCATATTGAAATAGTTCCAGACCGTTAACGTCCAATCTCCATAATACAGATAGTCTATATAAACGCCAAAAATAATTATTAAAAAAATGGAGAGAGACAGTATTATAATTTGCTTGAACTTCCTTTTTTGTATGATTAGCAGCCAAAGTACAAGTCCAATTATCATTATTGCAGATTGGAAACGACAGAGATAAGAAAGCCCGAAAAAAATACCTCCAATGACGGAATACTTGAAACCACGATTTATATCAGGAATCAAATAGCATACCGCTAATAAAAAGAATAACCCAGACCAAATCTCAGAACTAAATCTTATACTCAAATACGGCAGAAACCAAATAATAAAAGATAGCCATTTATAGGGTACTTTAAATTTTTCGTCTAATTGATTACTGGTTGTCCGTATAAATTTACTTATTGCATAAATGCTAAAACAACCTGTCATTAATCTTAATGCAAGGGCAATTATAAACGGGTTACACACTTGAAACAGGTTAAAAAACTTTATTGCCAGATAAGCAATCCATGGCTGAAATGAGGAGCGCATTTCATAATTAAACTCCCATGGCATTTGTCCAGCGTCAATTTTGCCTAACTTATAATTGGCAAATTCAAGAATTTGATAATGTTCATCTGGGTGAAAATAGCCATCAAGATTAATGGCTGCTATAATATATATAATTGAAGAAACCCCCACGATAATGGTATCATTACTGAGAGTTTTTTTAATACAAAATTTCATTTTTAACTTTCTGAACATTACAAAATCAAGAGAATGTAATATAACTATTAGCAATGAAATTCCAAAGAAAAACTAATGCTGTCGCTAAAAACTTTGCCCAATAGAAAGGAATACGTAAAAATTTATGTAATAAATATAAGAAAAGACTATTCAAAGAAAGTCCGACAAGGCTAATTGCCGCGTATTTTGAAAATTGCATTGCCGTTAATGTACGAAAATCATGAAAGGTCCAATACTTATTTAAAAGAAAATTATTGATAACTGCAAGTGCGAAACCGATAGCATTTGCAAGATATTCATTCATTTTAGCTTTCTCCCTCAAAACCCAAGTCGCACCGAAATCGACGATCATTCCAGTTGTTCCGATAACGGCAAAACTTATCATTCTCATAATCCATATTTTCATATTTCAGTTTTAGGATTATACATAAGTAAATATATGAAAGCTTTTATTTATTCTGTAATGGCTGCCGCATTATTTATATTCTCATTCATTTTTCGTTACAGCAACTAGGCAATTCTGGTGCATCATAAATCCTTTCCATTTCCGTTTCGACAATAACAAAGACATCTAATTTGTCCGTCATGCCTAAATATTTTAGAACTAGTGCCGTTGTGTGCCTGCGAATCATGGTTGGCTATGTAGGCAATTCCGCCTTTTTTCTTAGCCGCTCCAGCCACTTGTTTACGTCTTTAATTGTTTCGGCAGTATCAATATTCGGGAAATGGCTTTTCACATACTCCTCAAAAGATGCCTGCATATTGCCCGACTCCCATTCCATTACGGAAAGGCTAAGCGCTGAGGATTTTTTCATTTCCTGCACAAAGCCGTATAAAGGAAAATACGGCGGCGCATAGTAAAATGAATTCTCCACCAGCTCTTCATACAGCTTCGGTGTAAATGCTCGTTTCATATCGCGTACCACTTCATAAGCGGTACGATACCTGCTGCCTTCCTTTACCACAATTGCCAATGTCGGCATTCCTTTGTCCTGTAAAAATGTATAGAGATAATCAATAAATCCTTCTTCCATCGCATCGCACAAATCCTGCGTGTAGAAGTCATATTCTTTCTTGAACAGCTCCAACGAAAATGCATCCGCGTACTTATCAATAATAAACTCGATAACGGCATTTTCCAATTTTGTGATTATTTCAATGGACGGCGCTTTGCCGCCAACGCCCGGAACAAATAAAAAATATTTCGGCTTGGAAAACAGTTCAAAATAATAACTCTTAAAGAAAATGGTCTTCCTGTCAAAGGTTATCTGCACATATAACGGATAAGTATGTTTTCCATGAAAAGATACTTCTTTCAGACGGTCGTTGAAATAAGTTTTGTAACTTACTTTATAGCTGCTCTTTGCCATTTTTTTGTTTGGACTTTGTTGAGGTAAAGTTCATTTCAGGTCAAATGAAATTAAACGGTATAAAGGTCTGAAAAATTTTGAGAAATTTCCAAAAAAAGTTTTGATTATTTTGTTTTTTACCAAAACATAATTATTATATTTGCTTTTGGCGGTCTCTCGCCATGAGGGAAAAGTATTTGTGAATGTGATTAAATCGGAGAGCAATGGAAACAATCCAACCTGAAAAAATTTTGGCTATCTTAAAGCAACATGGTACGCAGCTTACATTGGAGCAGGCGCGCCTTGTGCTGGAGTTTATGTACAAGCTTGCGACAATCGCCATCAGTACCTATCTGGGTAATTAGCTTTTTATTGAGGTCTTTTTGAGTCTTTGGCATTAACTTTAAATCACTAAATCCTTCGCATATGACAGCAGATTTATACATCCGCGTAAGTACGGACGAACAAGCCGACAAAGGTTTTTCGCAGCGCGACCAGGAAGAAAGGCTGCGCAAGCATTGCCTGCACAATCAGATTACAGTCAGGAAAGTCATTTACGAAGATTATTCCGCGAAGACATTTGAGCGTCCCGAATGGAATAACGAGTTGTTTGACCTGAAAAAGCGAAAGCATCAGGTAGATGTTATCCTGTTTACCAAATGGGACAGGTTCAGCCGTAATGCAGGCGATGCGTATCAAATGATTAATCTTTTGCGGAAATTAGGCATAGAGCCGCAGGCTATTGAGCAGCCTTTGGATATGTCCATTCCCGAGAGTAAAATTATGTTAGCAGTTTATTTAGCCACTCCCGAAGTGGAAAACGACCGCAGGGCATTGAATGTTCTTTACGGAATGCGGCGGGCAAAGAAAGAAGGGCGCTGGATGGGGCAGGCCCCCGTGGGCTATGCCAACAAAATTACGGAAGACGGACGTAAGTATATTGCGCCGAAGGAGCCGGAAGCCGGCATCATGAAATGGGTTTTCACGGAAATGGCAACAGGTCATTATATGGTAGAGCAGTTATACAAAGAAGCGAAAATAAAGGGAATACGTTGCTGCCGTTCCCATTTTTGGAACTTGCTGCGCAATCCTGTTTATTGCGGCAAAATATATCTTTCTGCTTACAAAGACGAAGAAAGCAAACACGTACCGGGATTACATGAACCGATTATTTCCGAAGCATTGTTTTATGAAGTACAAGACCTTCTGGATGGTAAGAAGAAAAGTTATCGTACACAGGTCGGTGCAAAAGAAATTTTGCAATTGCGCGGCTACCTGGTTTGCCCGCGTTGCGGAAAGCTGCTCACGGGAAGCGGTTCAAGGGGCAGGAACGGGTTGTATTACTATTATCATTGTATTTCATCATGCGGCACAAGATACCGGGCAGGCGAAGCCAATGACCTTTTTCTGAAAGAGCTTCGCCAATATGTTCCCCGCCCGGGCATGGCGGAAGCCTACAAATACGTGGTAGGGGAAGCTTATAAAGAACACGGAAAAGGCAGGCGTTCGGAAGCAAGGCTTTTAAACGAGCAACTGAATGAAGCGCAAAATGATATTGTCAAGGCGCGCAGGTTACTGTTGAATGAAGATATAGATGCTGCCGATTATCGTCTTATAAAATCGGAAAGCGAAAGAAAAGTCGCAGAATTGGAAGCGAAACTGATGCGGGTTTCCGAGAGTTCCGCGAATGTCCGCACCCTCTTGGATAAAGCAATGGACTCACTGGTTAACTTGGAAGGCTTATACACAGACAGCGATACAAAGAAGAAACGGCAAATTATCGGTTCGATATTTCCTGAAAAGCTGGTTTTTGACGGATTGCAATATCGAACCGCGAGGCTTAATGAAGCTGTCCGCCTAATATACGCGCTGGGCGCGGGTTTCAGCGAAAATAAAAGTGGACAAACCGAAGAAAATTTCGACTTGTCCACTTTGGTGCCCAGAACAGGAATCGAACCTGCACTCCCTTGCGGAAACCAGATTTTGAGTCTAGCGCGTCTACCAATTCCGCCATCTGGGCTTCTCCGATAAATTTGGATTGCAAATGTAAGCGCAATATTTATTCCGACAAAAGAATTTTAAATATTTATTCGCAGCAACTCTTTTTACGCCAAAATATTTTGCGCAACACCTTCCATATTTTTTTCACTCTTTCCATTCGGCAAATTTACAGATACAAATAATAGTCTTTTAATAATTCTGTAAATCTTAACGAATAAACATCGTTTTCTTTAATTACAATCTCTTCCGTTTCGTAACCGGAGTTTTCTTTTTTGAAAAATAAAATACTCCTGAAGAAATGATGCTTCGGCGTTTGCTTTACCAATATTTTTTTCTGCAAAAACAAATTTTCTTTTTCTGCGAGATTGACAAAATATTCTGTTCTTGAAAATGGAAGCAACACGCAAAATGTCCCTTTTTCGGCAAGCAATTTATTTACAATTTCAACCAATTCTTTCAAGCTCAAATCAGATGAATGCAGCGCTTTGTTTCGTTGTTCATTTATACTTTTTAAATCATTTTCAAAAAACGGCGGATTGGACACAATTAAGTCATAGCAAGCATTTCGGTCTTTTGTAAACTCCTGAATCGGTTGATGATGAACCTCAACGTTTTTCCAAATTGAATGAGAAATATTTTCTCTTGCCTGCTCAAAAGCATCTTTGTCAATTTCAACGGCATCAATTTTTGCGGCAGTATTTTTTTGAGCAATCATAAGCGAAAGCAAACCCGTTCCTGCACCAATGTCCAACACTGTATCGTCTTTAATTACAGTTTCATTTTCCGTAATCAACGCGCCGAACAAGCAAGCATCTGTACACACTTTCATTGCGGTTTTATCCTGCTCTATTTTGAATTGTTTGAATTGAAAATAAGTTTGCGCCATGCGGCAAATATACCAATTGGCTGCTGCCGCCGTAATTACCGTTTGTCCAAAAATTTCTTTTACTTACAATCAAATAACTATTTTTGTTTCATGGTAGAAATTACGGACAAACTGGTGGATGATTTGGCGCATCTTTCGCGGCTTAATTTCAATAACAAAGAAAAAGAAGAAATCAAAAACGATTTGCAACAAATGATTGCTTTCGTAGAAAAACTGAACGAAATTGATACGTCGAATGTTGAACCTTTACTGCATATTACGCCGCGCGAAAATGTTTTTCGTGAAGATATAGTTGCACAAAATATTTCGCGTGAAGAAGCATTGCAAAACGTTCCAAACACTGATGGCACGTATATTTTAGTGCCGAAGGTTATTAAAAAATAAACAGATGAGAAATGTTGTACCACAGAGTTACACAGAGATTTTACAAGGAGTTGCACAAAGACTTGGTATAACTCCGTGTTTTCTTCGCGGTACTTTGTGGAATAGTTTTCTCGCAAATCATACATCTTAAATCATACATCAAATGTCATCCGTTATTCATCTGGAAAAAATTGAGAAGCAGTATTTCATGGGCGGCGTGGGCGTGCCTGTGCTGAAAGGCATTTCGCTCGACATTTTTAAGAATGAATATGTGGCGCTGATGGGGCCTTCGGGCAGCGGCAAAAGTACGCTGATGAATATTCTCGGTTGTCTCGACACGCCTACGAGCGGCGCTTATATTCTGAACGGACAAGACGTAAGCAAGATGCCCGACGATGCACTTGCCGATGTACGCAATGTTGAAATAGGTTTTGTGTTTCAGCAATTCAATTTGCTGCCGAGACTGACGGCTGCGGAAAATGTGGCGCTGCCGTTGATTTACGCAGGCGTGGGTAAAGAAGAAAGAATGGAACGTGCATTGGCGGCATTAGAAAAAGTGGGTTTGGGCGAGCGTGCCAATCATAAATCGAATGAGATGAGCGGCGGGCAAATTCAGCGCGTGGCAATTGCGCGTGCAATTATCAACAATCCCGCGATTTTGCTGGCAGACGAACCGACCGGAAATCTGGATACAAAAACTTCGATTGAAGTTATGGAAATTTTCGGGCAAATTCAAGCCGCAGGTAATACTGTTGTATTGGTTACGCACGAAGAAGATATTGCGGAATATGCCAAACGTATCGTTCGTTTGAGAGACGGTTTAATTGAAACCGATACGCTGAATGCCCCGAAAACAGAGGCTTTGGTGTAATAACAAATTAAAATAATTTTCCATTAAGAAGTTAAGGATATTAAGAATTTTGTCTTAATTCTCTTAACTGCTTAATGGTTTTTCATTTCAAAATCATGGCAAAAATCTATACAAAAACAGGCGATAAAGGAAAGACTTCTTTAATCGGCGGAACGCGCGTAAATAAAAATGATTTGCGGGTAGAATGTTACGGAACTGTTGATGAATTGAACGCACACATCGGTTTGCTGAACGATGAACTGAAAACCATTTCGCTTGAAAATATTTTGCCCGAAATTCAAAATAATTTATTCATCATCGGTTCTTTGCTTGCGGCTGATGCGAATAAATCTTCCAAATTTTCTTTGCCCGAATTGCGTGAAGAAGACGTTGTTTTATTGGAAAAAGAAATTGATAAAATGAACGAATCGCTTCCGAAAATGACGCATTTTATTTTGCCGGGCGGACATATTTTTGTTTCTCAGGCGCATATTGCACGAACTGTTTGCCGCCGCTCGGAACGCTGGTGCGTAGAGCTTCTTAGCGAATTGAATGATGCAAATATTTTGCTGATTGTAAAATATCTTAACCGTTTAAGCGATTATCTTTTTGTATTGGCAAGGTTTATTGCAAAGCGGTTGAATGTGGAAGAAGTGAAGTGGATTCCGAGACACGAATGAATGCGAATTTGAACTGCTTTAATTTTTGAGACAAATAGAACGCAGGTAAATTATTATGATTTTGTATGATTGCATCTCAATTCATCATAAAATCATAACAAATCTGCGTTCTGTTTTGTATAAAACTAAAAGCTGTTATCTCCGTCCAGCAATCTTCCCAAAGGACCGAGAATGCTGCCTTCGCCTTTTTGTTTTACGGTTGCATACGCCAATATTCTTCTTGCCAAACGGCTAATCGGCAACGTTTGAATCCACACAGTTCCCGGACCTTGCAGCAACGCAAAGAACACGCCTTCGCCGCCGAACAACGTATTTTTAATGCCGCCTATAAATTCAATGTCGTAGCGCACACCGCCTGTAAATCCTACGATGCAGCCTGTGTCCACTTTCAGGATTTCGCCCGGCTGCAATACACGCTCCGTAATGTGTCCGCCTGCGTGCATAAACGCCATGCCGTCGCCTTCCAGCTTTTCCATGATGAAGCCTTCGCCGCCAAACAAGCCTGCACCCAATCTTTTCTGAAACTCAATGCTGATGGAAACGCCTTTTGCCGCGCAAAGAAAAGCATCTTTCTGGCAGATGATTTTTCCGCCCAAAGCATTCAGGTCGAGCGGAATAATTTTTCCGGGATAAGGCGCCGCAAAACTTACATGGCGCTTGCCTTGCGGCGCAACATTGGTGTACGCTGTCACAAATAAATTTTCGCCTACAAGCAAGCGTTTTCCGGCAGAAAAAAGCTTGTCCAGAATGCTGTTGTTTTGTCCGCTGCCGTCGCTGAAAATGGTTTGCATCTGCACACCATCGTCCATCATCATAAAGCTGCCCGGCTCGCCTATCGCTGTTTCCTGCGGATCAAGTTCCACTTCGACGTATTGCATTTCTTCGCCGAAGATTTTGTAATCAATTTCATGGTTTTGCATAAGATTATTTTTAAGTAAATGAATTTATTCAAAAGTGATTTTTCCTTTTGTGTCAATTACAATTCTTTTATCAAAAACAAAATCAACATATTTCGCTTCGCCTTTTTTGCCAACTATTTTTTCGGAAGTTCTTCCATATTCATTTCCTGCATTATCGAAAAGTTTTGCGGTAATATCTTTTGAAAAATCATTATTAAAAATGAAATAAACGGAGAGAATGTTATCTGTTGAAGTATCTGAACTTCTGATTATTATTTTATCAGACGCTAATCCATCTTGTTTGAGTTTATTAGAAAAATCAGTTTCATTCTGAAACGTTTTTTCAACGCCTTTTGAAACGCCTGAAATAAATTCAGAGCCGGTTTTTCCAACAACTTCGCCTGTTTTGTTTACAGCATTTTTCGCTTTGTTTTTAAACCAATTGCACGATGCAAAAGTTAAAACGCTAAAGAATAGTATAATTGATTTTTTCATATAGATTTTTACGGTTTAAAATTATTTCTTTTTTCTCGAATCTCTTATAGTTCTACGTTCGGCTTCCCAATCAAGAAACGGGTCACTACTTTCTTCTTCATCCGAATCATCATTCAAAGGTTGTTCATCAATATCCAGCACTTCAAAATTCAGTTGGCTCATCAGTTCCAGAAAGAACGCTTCTTTGTCGTCGGGGACATTTACAATAAACGATTGCATACAAAACGATTTATTATCAAAGATAACGATTTGAAAAATGTATAATGAGGAATGTTTAATGTGTAATTTTTTCAATGATTATTACATATTACTTTTGCGTATGACTATCAAAAAAGCCGTTTACGTTATTTCTTCGCCATCGGTGGAAAAATGTCCGCAACCCGACCGTCCCGAATATGCTTTTATCGGGCGAAGCAATGTGGGCAAATCTTCACTGATAAATATGCTCGTCAATCAAAAGTCTTTGGCTAAAACGTCCGGCACGCCGGGCAAAACGCAGATGATTAATCATTTTGCGATTGAAAGCGCGGGTAAAGAAAAATCGAAAAACGATGCGTGGTATTTGGTGGATTTGCCGGGCTACGGCTACGCAAAAGTGGCGCAGAAAGAACGGAAAGTCTTCAGCAAGATGATTGAAAATTATATCCGCAAACGGGAAAATCTGGTGCATCTTTTTGTGCTGATTGACAGCCGCCACAAGCCGCAAAATATTGATATAGATTTTGTGAATGTGTTGGATAGCTTTCAAATTCCTTTTACGTTGATTTTTACCAAAGCCGATAAAGAAAAGCCCGCCGTTGTTGAACGCAACGTAAATGCTTTTCTCGATGTGCTGCGCCAAACATGGCAATTTTTGCCGCAAGTAATTGTTACAAGTTCCACAAAAAAACAAGGGAAAGATGAAGTGTTGGATTTGATTGAACAATTGAATAATAATTAGCCCGCAGAATACGCAGATTTTTTCGCTGATTAACGCAGAAAAATTAGCGAAATCCGCGTGTCTTTCATCTGCGAAAATCTGCGGGAAAATTTCCCAAATCTTCGTTTATCTTCGCGACTCAAATTTTTCTTATGAAAAAATACAATTTCAATTCCGGTCCGTCCATTCTTCCGCAGGAGGTGTTGCAGCAGGCGAGCGAAGCCGTGTTGGATTTTAACGGCATCGGTTTGTCGTTGCTGGAAATCGGGCATCGCACACAATGGTTTCTCGATGTTTTGAGCGAGGCGCAAAGTCTTGTAAAAGAATTGATGCAATTGAATGATGATTACGATGTGCTGTTTTTGCAAGGCGGCGCAACCATGCAGTTTATGCAAGTGCCGATGAACTTGCTCGGAAGCAATGATACTGCGGCTTACGCCGATAACGGCATTTGGGGAAAGAAAGCGATTGAAGAAGCAAAATATTTCGGCAATGTGGATGTGGTTGCTTCTACGAAAGATAAAAATCATTCTTACATACAAAAGAATTTTTCGGTACAGCCCGATGCAAAATATTTTCATTACACATCGAACAACACGGTAGAAGGAACACAATGGCATTTCGTCCCGAATGTAGATGTGCCGTTGGTTGTGGACATGAGCAGCGACATTTTTTCCCGTCCTTTTGATTATGCAAAACACGATTTGATTTATGCAGGCGCACAGAAAAATGCAGGTGCAGCGGGCGTTACGTTGGTTGTTGTGAAAAAAGATATTTTAGGAAAAACAGGCAGAAAAATTCCACCGATTCTTGATTACCAAAAACATATTGAAGCGGATGCTTTGCTGAACACACCGCCTGTTTTTGCCGTGTATGTTTCTTTGCTTACGCTTCGCTGGATTAAAAAAGAAGGCGGATTAATCGAAATGGAAAAACGCGCAAAAGCCCGCGCAGACTTGTTTTACGCGGCATTGGATACTTTGCAAATCTTTAAACCTTTGGTGGAAAAAGAAGACAGAAGTTTAATGAACGCAACCTTTACGATTGAAGATAAAGACATTGAAAATAAATTTTTGGAAGAGTGTAAGCAGCACGGAATGGTTGGCGTAAAAGGACACAGAAGCGTTGGCGGTTTGCGCGTTTCGATGTACAATGCAATGCCTTTGAGCAGCGTTCAAGCGATTGTGGATTTGATGGAGGATTTTGATAAGTCTGAACGAGGATGAAACGGATTTTAAGGATTACCACGATGGCAATTAAGAGCACTTTATACGTCATTGCCGCGAAGGCAGCAATCTCTTGGCAAGTATTTTTTGAGATGCCGAAACAAGTTCGGCATGACGCGCAAGCGTTATTAGAGATTTTAAGAAGCAAACCATTTTTTACTTTTTACTTAATAACAACATGGCAATCATAAAACCTTTCCGCGCATTACGTCCCGCGCAAAGTTTTGCAAAGCAAGTAGCCAGCCGTCCTTACGATGTGCTGAACAGAGAGGAAGCTAAAGAGGAAGCCAATGAAAACACGGCTTCATTTTTACACATTACCAAAAGCGAAATTGATTTGGACAATGATGTGGATATTCATTCTCCCGAAGTGTACGAAAAAGCAAAAGCCAATTTACAGGCTTTCATAGACAATCACATTTTGTTTCAGGATGAAAAACCTTGCTATTATATTTATCGGTTAATCATGAACGGCAGAAGCCAGACGGGTTTGGTTGCCGCGAGTTCGATTGACGATTATGACAATGATGTAATTAAAAAACACGAGTTCACACGCCCGGAAAAAGAGCAGGACAGGATTAATCATATTACAACAACAGGTGCGCAAACGGGCAATGTTTTTTTGGCTTACCGAAACAATTCTTCGATAGACGAAATTATTAGTCAATGGAAAAACAACCATGCGCCGGAATACGATTTTACTGCCGACGATAATATTCAGCACACGATTTGGATTATCGACGATGAAGCTGTAATAAAAAATATTACAGATATTTTCCGTGAAGAAATTCCAAACACTTACATTGCCGACGGGCATCATCGTGCGGCATCTGCGGCAAAAGTTCGTCAGGCTTTGGGCGGCAAAAAAACACCCGATGCAGATTATTTTCTCACAACATTATTTCCTGCCAATGAATTACAAATTCTTGATTACAACCGTGTAATTAAAGATTTGAACGGCTTGAACGAAGATGAATTGCTTGAAAAATTACAGGGAAAATTTACTGTCGAAAAAAGAGAATTTGCTTTCAAACCTGCGCAGCTGCATAGTTTTGGAATGTATCTCAATGAACATTGGTACAAATTAATTTCCAAAGAAAATACTTATACCAACGACCCGATTGGCGTGTTAGACGTAACCATTTTGCAGGAAAATATTCTGTCGCCCGTCTTCAACATACAAGACCAAAGAACTGATGAAAGAATTGATTTTGTCGGCGGCATTCGTGGCTTGCAGGAATTGGAAAGGCGCGTGGATTCGGGCGAAATGGCAATTGCTTTCAGTTTGTTTCCTGTAAGCATTGAACAATTATTCGACATTGCCGACAGCGGAAATGTAATGCCGCCGAAAAGCACCTGGTTCGAACCGAAGCTGCGCGACGGTTTGCTCACACATTTGATTATTTAAAGTTTGCTATGTGAAGTGTCCTCGCTTCGCACAGTGTTATATAATGTGCTAATTTTTCATAAAAGCGCATTGGTTATGCACATTACATTTTCTTTGGCTTTTTAATTTTTACTTTTGATTTAAAAGATTAGCAAATGAAAAAAATATTGATATTTCCCATGTTGCTTATTGGCGCAATTTCTGCTAATGCACAAGCCGGTGCTGCTGATGCACACACCCAGGCAATGGACAAAGCAAAAGACGGCAACATTGACAAAGCGCTTTCGATTATTAAAACAGCGGAAGCAAACTATCCCGACAATGCAACATTGCTGAAAGATGATGCCTTATTCAGCACTATGAAAAAAGATTATGCTTCAGCAATAGAAGCAGGCAAAAAATTGATTGCCTCGCCCGATGCGGATGAACAATCTTATCAGGTTCTTGGCTCGGCATATACGGCAAGTTCTAAATTTGGCGATGCGGAACGTACTTACCAGGAAGGCATTCAGAAATTTCCGAAAAGCAGCATTTTATACGCCGAATACGGTAAAGCGCTGAACGATAACAATCAGCCGAAAAAAGCGGCGGCGGCTTGGGAAAAAGGCATTGAAACCAATCCATCCATCAGCAGTAACTATTATTTTCTTACAAAATATTACGCTACACACAACAATCCTTTGTGGAGCGTTTTGTACGGCGAAATATTTATCAATATAGAAACATTTTCGGCGCGTACACCCGAAATCAAAGACACAGTGTTTAAGCAATACAATGCTTTGTTTGCAACAGACAATGTTTTGCAAAATTATATTGACAACGGGCAGCCGTTTGAAAAAGCTGTAGCATCTACATTACAGCAGTTTAAAGACATTGTTTCGGGCGGCGTAAACCCGGAAAGTTTGTACGCGCTGCGCGGACAATTTTTGGTAAGCTGGTTCAACAGCGATAACGTAAAAACATATCCGTATAAATTATTCGACCGCTTGATTCAGCTTTCAAAAATCGGCGTGTTTGAAGCATATAATCAGTGGCTGTTTTCAACTTACAATCAAAACCAGTTTGTTACTTGGGCACAAACAAATAACGGAGAAATAAAAGAGTTTTCAAAGTTTCAGCGTTCTTCTGTTTTTACTATCCCGGACGGACAATATTACCAGCATAATTAAAAAAATCGACGATAAACAAAAAATGCAACTCAGCCGAGTTGCATTTTTATTTTGACTTAAAAGAAAATTGTTCAAATATATTGTTCAACAATCGCAGATAACTTTTCAAAAATTTCATCAACACTTCCTTCGCCTTCGATGGATTTTACCTTGTTGAACTTTTTGTAGTAATCAGCTACGGCTTCCGTTTTTTTGCGATATTCTTCAATACGGCTGCGGATAATCGTTTCATCGGCATCGTCGCTTCTGCCACTGGTTTTGCCGCGACCGAGCAAGCGCGTTACGAGTTCTTCTTCACTTACTTCGAGCGCAATTACCACATCAATTTCGGCATCGCTCAATTTCAATAATTTGTCCAGCGCTTCGGCTTGCGCTACGGTGCGTGGAAATCCGTCGAACAAAAAGCCTTTTGCCTCTTTATTGTTTTCAATCAGTTTACCAATCATACCGATAACCACCACATCGGGAACAAGAACGCCGTTGTCCATAAATTGTTTTGCTTCCTTGCCAAGTGCTGTGCCTGTAGCGATTTCGCTGCGCAGCAAATCGCCGGTACTGATGTGTTTCAATTGAAACTTCTCGACAATTTTCTGACTTTGCGTGCCTTTGCCGCTTCCGGGCGCACCAAATAAAATAACATTAAACATTTGCAGATAGATAAAATTTGAGTTGCGAAAATAATAATAAAAAATCAAATGAGTTCCGCGCCGCGCATACGTTTTAGGAAACATGTGTTAGTCTAACCGCTCAATTTTTCCTGCAACAATTCGGTTACTTTTTTGGGATCGGCTTTGCCTTTGCTCAGCTTTTTTACTTCGCCTACAAACAAACCGATTAATCCTTTTTTACCTTTTTGGTATTCTTTTACTTTATCCGGCATACGACTAATAGCTTCGTTTATCCATGATTCGAGTTGGCTATTGTCGCTTGTTTGCAATAAATTTTTGTTTGTTGCAATGTCGATTGCCGAAGCGTTTTTATCTTTTACCAATTCAGGAAAGATTTGTGAAGATGCCACAGAGAAATTTACTTTTCCTTCATCAATCATAGCGATTAATTCAGCTAACTGTTTAGGCAAAAAAGATAATTCTTCAAGGGAAATTTTTGCATCATTCACGTAAGAACGAATTGGTCCGTTAATCCAGTTGGCAACGGCTTTATAATTGTTTGAAAAAGGCAAAACATTTTCAAAAAAAACGGCAATTTCTTTTTCCGAGCAAAGTTGTTCCGCATCGTATTCGCTCAAGCCGAGTTGTGTTTGATATTTTTCAATCAAATCGTTGGGAAGCGCAGGCAGCGAGGATTTCAGCGAATTGATATATTCGTCTGACAAGTTTAACGGCGCTAAATCAGGTTCGGGAAAATAGCGATAATCATTCGCTTCTTCTTTATCACGAATTGAAAACGTCGTGTCTGTTGAAGCATCGAAACTGCGCGTTTGTTGTTGTACTTTTCCGCCGCTTTCTACCAATTTTATCATGCGTTCGATTTCGTATTCAATCGCTTTTTTGATGTTGCGGGTAGAGTTTAAATTTTTTACTTCGGCGCGTGTTCCAAGTTTCGTGTCGCCTTTCAAACGAATGGAAACATTCGCATCACAACGCAGGCTTCCTTCTTCCATATTTCCGTCCGAAACGCCCAGCCAGCGAACGAGTTTGCGAATTTCATTTACATATTGCCAAGCCTCGTCAGCCGTGTGCATATCCGGCTCTGAAACAATTTCTACCAATGGCGTTCCCGCGCGGTTCAAATCCACGCAAGTATAATCGTCATACACATCGTGAATGCTTTTGCCTGCGTCTTCTTCGAGATGAATGTGGTGCATTTGTATAAGGCGTTTTCCCTGTTCCGTTTTTATTAAAACAGTTCCGCCAATGCAAATCGGATGTGTATGTTGTGAAGTTTGCCAGCCTTTCGGCAAATCGGGGTAGAAGTAATTTTTTCTTGCAAAAAAATTGTATTTGGAAATTTCGCAATTGCATGCTAATCCGAGTTTTACGGCGTATTCAACTGCTTTTTTATTAAGCTTCGGCAACGTTCCGGGATGCGCCAAAGTTATTTCGCTGATGTGCGTATTCGGCGCTGCGCCAAAGCTTGCATCATCTGCACAAAACAGTTTGCTTTGCGTTGCGAGTTGCGCGTGAATTTCCAAGCCGATGACGGCTTCATATTTATCTGAAATAGAGGTCATGAGGCAAAGATAGTTTTCTAATACAACAATTTAAGATGCTTTCATAAAGCAAACTTTGTTTATTATACGACGCTTATTTTTTTATTCTTTTTTGCAGTTTCTTTTCCCCATTGCGCAATAGCATTAAGTACAGGAATAAGCGTTTTTCCGAATTTGGTTAATTCATATTCTACCTTAAGCGGCGGCTTGGTTGTATGAACAATTCTGGTAATGAGACCGTCTGCTTCTAATTCTTTCAACTGTATACTCAATGTTCGTTCCGTTACCATAGAAAGTTCTTTTCTTAATTCATTATAGCGCTTTTTTTCAATTAAATGAATAAGAATTACCGCTTTCCATTTCCCGCCAATAAATTTCATTGCAAGGCTTGTGCTGCAAGGATATTGCTTGTTATCTATACAATACATCTGTTACTATATTTTTTGACCGTTATTGCAAAGATAATATACTATACTTATTTTTGCAACTATAAAAATTATTGTTTAATTTAAAATCATAAAAAATGAATTTTTTAGACCTTGCAGAAAACAGGTACACGACAAAAAAGTACAATCCGAATGAAAAAATTGCTGAAGAGAAAATCCGGCAATTAAAAGAAATTTTACGATTAAGTCCGTCATCTATCAACAGTCAGCCTTGGAAATTTATTTTCGTTTCGGACGAAAAAACAAAAAGAGAATTGGCAAGTGTTTCTTATTATAACGAACCTAAAATCAACGACGCAAGCCATTTAATTGTATTCAGCGCGATTGATGATATTGATGAGTTTGAAGAACAAATTCACAAGCACTTGCCGGAAGGTTCTGTAAAATATTATAACCAATTCTTGAAGCCTTTATCAGAATCGGAAATTAAATCTTGGTTTCAACATCAAGTATATCTTTCGTTGGGCTTCTTTTTGAGCGCTTGCGCTTCAATGGAAATTGATTCTACTCCAATGGAAGGAATTAAAAATGAAGAATACGATAAAATACTGCAACTAAACAGCTATAAAACTTTGTTCGCAGTTGCGATCGGTTACAGAAATCCCGATGATGCCAACCAACCGTCCCTCAAACCAAAATCTCGATTGACATTAGAAAGTGTTATTCAATCTGTATAAAAACTTCAAAAGACCTATAAGGCTTTTAAAGCCTTATAGGTCTAAAATCTTATGCATTACTTCAAAATTAATAACCAATCTTTATTCAGGTTATGGGAAATAGTATTGTCCGAATAAAACAGCTTGCTTTGTATAGCTAACTGCGCATGAATTTTCACGCCGCTGACGGCTTCGTATTTATCTGAAATAGATGACATGGGTAAAGATAGTTTTCTAAACTGATTTTACTTCACTGCCGCTTAAAGCCCCAAGTAAGCACAGCCGTCGTTTAGCAAAATCATAACCTTTTTCCTCCGTTGTTAACGTTCTTGTTAACGCTTTCGTTTTCTGCTGTGAATTCTGCCAATCGCTTATCTACAAAAAAAGACGAAACTCTTGCTACGCTTGAGTTCCGTCTTTGTGGTGTGAGCCGGGATCGAACCGGCGACACAAGGATTTTCAGTCCTTTGCTCTACCAACTGAGCTACCGCACCATTCCTGAAAGGAGTGCAAATGTAAAAGCTATATTTTAATAAACAAAATTTCTGCGAACAAAAATTAAAATACGCTTTCAATTGCTGCTTTCAGTTTATCCGCTTTTTCTTTCGCCTGCTCTTCTGTCCATGTAAGACTGATGTTTGTCGTAATGCAGCGCGACATTATGGTATCGCTTGCGGAAAAATCCCGCGATGATAATCTTTCCAAAGCATCAATCTGTTCAGGATTTAATTTATTATAGGTAGAAAGGTTTTTTAAGTGATGCCAGTTGCGGATGTAATGCCAGTTATTATCGTACCAATAAAAATTTCCTGCCAAAATATTTTCCGCTTTCAGCTTCGTAACTAAAGCTTTCGCTTTCTCTTCCGAAGGTAAAAACCAACTCACAGAGCCGCAACTGTCGCCGCTTTCATCTGGGATTTTTCTGAAAGAGATTTGCGGAATAGTTGATAAAATTTCTTTTACAATTGCGTGATTTTTTTTCTGCAAAGAAAGAAATTCGTTTAGTCTTCTCATCTGCGCCAAACCAACAGCTGCGTGCAGTTCAGAGATTCTGAAATTATATCCGAGAAAAGGATGCAGGTCTGCGCCTCTGTCCACGCCTTTATGGTCGTGTCCGTGGTCGCTGTACGCATCAAGTGCCGTGTAAGTTTGTGCATCGTTGGTAACTACTGCACCGCCTTCGCCGCAAGTAACGGTTTTTACAAAGTCGAAAGAATAGGCACCTGCATCGCCGATGGTGCCTACATATTTCCCCTTGTATTTCGCACCGAGACTTTGACAAGCATCTTCCAACAACAACAAACTATGCTGCTCGCAAATTGCTTTCAGCGCATCCAAATCCGCCGGCGCACCGCACATGTGAACGGGCATTACGCATTTTGTCGCAGGTGTAATTGCCGCGCGAACAGCTTCTGGATTTAAGGTTAATGTTTCATCTACATCCACCAAAACAGGAACTGCGCCTACACTCAACACAGCTTCAAAACTTGCTACAAAAGTGAACGTAGGCATTATCACTTCATCGCCGGCGCCTATACCGAGAACAGCCAAAGCTGTTGTCAGCGCTGCCGTTCCGCTTGATACTAACTGTGCATGATTTACGCTGAGCTGACTGCAGATTTCCTGTTCGAGTTCTTTCGCTTTCCATCTGCCTTTGCGTGCGCCGTCGAAACCGTAACGCATAAGTATTCCTGTTTCTAAAACTTCGTTTACTTCTTTTCTTTCCTGTTCGCCAAATAATTCAAAGCCGGGCATTTGATGTATGATTTAATGAATTAAGATTTATGAATTGTGGAGCAAAAGTAGGATGTTTTTATTACACGGATTTTATCGAATTTCACGAATTATTTCAATAGGTTGTCAATACTTGTTTTGTAGATTTGTTCAAACAAACTTTTGGAACTTCTACCATAATTATTTATAATTTCTGTATTCGCTCCATATTCAAGAAACAACTTTACTATTTCAAAATTTCCACGCGCATTAAATACCGAAGTCCATAATGGAGTATTGCCGTGTTTATCTGTGATGTTGACATTTGCGCCTTTACTCAGAAGTAATTTTCCAATATCAATTAATTTTTCTTGCCCTACAAAATGTAATGCCGTATAGCCAAGATTGTCTTTTAAATTCAAATCTGCATTGTTTTCGATTAGCCAATTAATAAAATCAATTTTTTGTTCAATAACAGCATTGATTAATGTAGTTCTGTTGTAGCTGTCAGTAATGTTTATACCAAATTCTTTTAGGGTTTGTTTGGCAATTTCGTATTTTTCTTGATGAATATTATTTCTTAATTCATCAACTTTTGGGTCGGATTTTTTTGGTCTTCCTGACTTTGACATTTGATGCAGATTTTGTATAAAAACAAGCAAAAATTATTTCTTCAAATCTTTAAATTATTCAAATCATGGTTCATGTGTTTGCTTTCAATTCCAACAAAAAACTTTTAAAATTATTCAATGACTGAATCAATTGGAGGTTTTCTTCCGTGTGTTGCTTGTGAGCCTTCAGATGTTTATTGGCACCGTCGATTGTGAGTTTTTTCTGGCGAAGCAAATAATATATAGTCTGCAAATTCTTTACATCTTCCGGACGAAAAAAACGGTCGCCTTTTTTATTTTTTTTCGGTTTTAAAATCTTGAATTGATTTTCCCAAAAACGCAGCAGCGAAGTGTTTACGCGAAACCATTTTGCAACGACACTAATAGGATAATATTGTTTTTGAAACAATTCTTCATCGCTCGGAACATTGATTAAATCAACTTCATTGTCAATTTCTTTAAATGATTTTCTGCCGCGTTTTTTAGGAATAATTTTTTCTTCTGCTTCTTTAGTTTCAACAATCGGTTCCTGCTCAATTTTTGTCTCTTTAGACTGATTGAGCGATTTTATTTTCACACCTATTTTATCATCTGAGAAAACAAGGCTTTCTTCTTTTTGCTCATTTTCTTGTTGAATAGTTTCCTCTAATTCTTCTACAATAAAATCTACTGAAAAATCAGGCGCCGCAGGTATTTCAGCCCTTGTTTCCCCATCTTTCGGGAACAGCGGTTCTCCGGAAAAAGTCTCAGGAATTTTATCCGTTTTATCTGTTTTTTCTTTCTTTTCTTCTTTGGGCTGTTCGCCGCCGAAATCGAATAAAGACAACTGTTGCATTTTGTAAAAATAATAATCCCCGACAATTTAGTTTAATTTCTCTTGAATTGAAAAGCTAAACCCTTTATTTTGTAAAAATTTTAATAGCTGTTTTGAATACGCAACAATCAAAAGAAATCATTCTTGTTACAGGCGCAAGCGGACTCGTGGGGTCGCATATTTTACAGGAATTAAAATCGTCGAATGCACATATTATCGCGGTTTGCAGAAATATTCCCGAAAATGCAGACGAAAGATTTGAATGGGAAAGTTGTGATATTTTGGATGTGATTGCATTGGAAAATTTGTTTCACGGCGTTGATAAAATTTATCATTGCGCAGCTGTAGTTTCTTTTGACCCGAAAAAGAAAAAGGAGCTTTTTCAAATAAATGTTGAAGGCACGGCAAATGTGGTAAACGCGGCGTTGAATTGCGGCGTGAAAAAATTATTGCACGTAAGTTCTGTTGCAGCAATCGGCGAATCGAAGGGCGAAGATAAAGTTGTGCAAGAAGATTTGGAATGGAAAGATGAATGCGCAACCGATTATGGTAAAAGCAAACATCTCGCCGAAATGGAAGTGTGGCGCGGCTTGAGCGAAGGCTTGAACGCTGTAATTATTAATCCGACGATAATTTTAGGTTGTGCAGATTGGAACAGCGGTTCAACCGAAATTTTCAAAACCGTATATGAAGAATTTCCTTATTACACCGAAGGTGTTCACGGTTTTGTAGATGCACAAGATGTCGCCCGGGCGGCTGTAATGCTGATGAACAGTGATGTTCAAGCACAGCGTTTTATTTTAAACGGGGCAAATATTTCTTACAAAGATTTATTTCTCAAAATTGCAAATGCCTTCGACAAGAAACCGCCACATAAAAAAGTAACCAAGCTGCTTGCAGAAATTGTGTGGCGCGTAAGTTACTTCAAAGGGAAAATTACAGGCAAGCCTTCTATCTTAAATAAAAATTCTGCGCGCATTGCGTTGGCAAATATCCAGTTTGACAACCGGAAATTATTTAAGTATTTTCCTGATTTTCAATATACTGCCGTCGATGTTTCAGTAGAGCGTATCTGCAAAGCTTTGAAAGGTGTATATCATTTGGAATAGTATTTTTAACATTTTTACTTAAAATCTATTTAAACATCGGTCTATTTCTGCGGTCAAAATGCCTAAATTTGCAACGCTCCTGAAAAAATTTTAGGAAAATCTTTGTAAAACACAATATTTTTTACGATTATTACATTTTAATTAAATTAATTGTCTAATCGTATTTTAGCTAAATTTATTTGTTCATCCTTTTAATTGTCTCTTTCCAGTTTGGAAGACAATTGACCAAAAACATTTTTAGAAAAGTGAGAAGATTTCTTTTTCTATGCACGATGAGTGTAAGTTTATGTTCATTTGTATCGCCAAAATCCGGGTTAAACAGTGTTTTTCTCCCTGTTGATAAAAGTTTTCCGTCTTTATTGCCAAATAAGCCTGTCGGGCAAACTAAGGCGTATATGTATGTCGATTCGATTTATACAAAAACAAGATTGGAAACCTATGGTTTAAAGCGCGAGGTATTTTACAATGCATTCAAAGGTTATGAATATTTATTGAGCAAAGGGATGCTGGACAAAACCAATTTATTGACGATTATTGATTACAGTCAAAGCAGCACCCAAAAGCGTTTGTATGTAATTGATTTGGCGAGTGGTCGTGTATTATATAATACTTATGTTTCGCATGGTCAGCGCTCGGGCAAAGAGTTCGCAACGAGTTTTTCCAATGTTGATGAGTCGCACAAAAGTTCTTTGGGATTCATTGTTACAGGAAGTCCGTATCGTGGCGGTTCGGGTTACAGTCTGCATTTAAAAGGTGTAGAACCCGGCATTAATGACCATATTTATCGTCGCAATATTGTAATGCACGGCAGTCATTATGTAAATGAAAAACGTGCAGATGAAAGTGAGCTTGGCAGAAGCTTTGGCTGTCCTGCAGTTCCTTACGGACAACAATATGATATCATCAATACTATTAAAAACGGAAGTTGTGTGTTCATTTGGGCGCCGGACAATCACTATCAAATGGCATCCAAAATTTTGAATGCAGCATTTGAATGGCCCGCATTGAAAGGCGGTAAGGCACAGCAGTTTCCCGATTTATTACCGCCGGCATTGAATAACACAACTGAAAACAATAAACTACCCGTTCAACCATCTACAAACAATAAAGGGTAAATAAAATTTTAGTAATATTAAATTTCTTTTAATCCGCTTCGGTAAAACGCGAGCGGATTTTTTATTTCTGGCAAATTCCCTAACTTGCTTACAAATATTATTTAACCGGAATTGATACAATGTCAAAGCAAATTATTATTACAGAAAACGCACCGGCGCCTGTCGGTCCGTATAATCAGGCAATTAAGGCAGGAAATTTTCTCTTCGTAAGCGGGCAAATAGCCATCGATCCCGCAACAAATCAGTTGTTTTCAGGAAGTCTGGAAGATGAAACTCGTTTAGTCTTTAAAAACTTAAAAGGCGTTTTAGATGCTGCCGGGTACGATTTTAAAGATGTAGTCAAAGCGACCGTATTTCTGAGCGATATGGGTTTATTTGCAAAAGTAAATGAAATATATGCAGAATATTTTACGGAAAATCCGCCGGCAAGGGAATGCGTTGCCGTGAAAACTTTGCCCAAAAACGTGAATGTAGAAATAAGCGTAATTGCTTATGCTGAATAAATGTTTTCTATGAGTGAATAATAATTATCGATAAATTCTATTGATAATACAACATACATTTGTTACCGATATTTTGAAGGATAAACTAATTTTAAAATCTATACTATTCAAAATTAAAGATTATGGAAGCAAATTCAGGAGACATCAGCAAGTGCCCGTTTCACAATGGTACGCTTAAAAAAGAAAACATCAGCACTGCAGGAACACAAAACAAAGATTGGTGGCCCAAGCAGCTTACGCTGGACATTTTGCGGCAACATTCGTCTTTGACCGACCCTTACGGCGAAGAATATAATTATGCAGAAGAATTTAAAAAGCTCGATTACGATGCTTTGAAACAAGACCTCACCGATTTAATGACCGATTCACAAGATTGGTGGCCCGCAGATTTCGGGCATTACGGCGGGTTTATGATTCGTATGGCCTGGCACAGTGCAGGCACTTATCGTGTGCAGGACGGTCGCGGCGGCGGCGGTCGTGGGCAGCAACGCTTTGCGCCGTTAAACAGCTGGCCCGACAATGTAAGTTTGGATAAAGCACGTCGTTTATTATTGCCTATTAAATTAAAATACGGTAAAAAAATTTCCTGGGCAGATTTAATCATTCTCGCAGGCAATGTTGCCCTCGAATCAATGGGTTTCAAAACCTCCGGTTTTGGCGGCGGTCGTACCGATGTTTGGGAAGCAGATAAAGATGTTTATTGGGGTGATGAAAAAGCTTGGGTAGCACAACACAGAAATCCTGAAACACTTGAAAATCCGCTCGCAGCTACGGAAATGGGATTGATTTATGTAAATCCCGAAGGTCCCGACCGCAATCACGACCCGTTGTCGGCGGCAGTCGCCATTCGCAAGACCTTTGGAAATATGGGCATGAATGACGAAGAAACCGTTGCGTTGATTGCCGGCGGGCATACTTTCGGAAAAACGCACGGCGCAGCCGACCCCAACAAATATGTAGAAGCGGAACCCGAAGCTGCTCCAATAGAACAACAAGGTTTTGGTTGGAAAAACAGTTATGGAACAGGCACAGGCTCCGAAGCTATTACAAGCGGCATCGAAGTTACCTGGACAACCACGCCTGTTCAATGGAGCCACGATTTCTTTAAACATTTATTTGAATTTGAGTGGGAACTTTCCCAAAGCCCAGCGGGCGCTTACCAGTGGGTGGCAAAACAAGCAGGCGAAATTGTTCCTGACGCGTTTGACAGCTCTAAAAAGCATTTCCCTACCATGCTCACGACCGACCTTTCCCTGAAATTCGACCCGGTTTACGAAAAAATATCCCGCCGTTTTTATGAACATCCCGATGAATTTGCCGATGCGTTTGCTCGCGCCTGGTTTAAATTGATACATCGCGATATGGGACCAAAATCCCGCTATCTCGGACCGGAAGTTCCGGCAGAAGATTTTATTTGGCAAGACCCTATTCCGGCGGTTGATTTTAAATTGATTGATGAAAAAGATATTGCCGATTTAAAAGCGAAAGTTTTAAGTTCAGGCTTGTCGGTTTCTGAATTGGTAACAACGGCTTGGGCTTCCGCATCTACTTTCCGCGGCGGCGATAAACGCGGTGGTGCAAATGGTGCGCGCATTCGTCTTGCTCCGCAAAAAGACTGGGCAGTGAACAATCCTGCACAACTTTCAAAAGTATTGAGCGCATTGGAATCTATCCAAAAAGAATTTAACGATGCACAAACAGACGGCAAAAAAGTTTCCCTGGCAGACTTGATTGTATTAGCCGGAAATGCAGGCGTGGAAAAGGCTGCAAAAGATGCGGGCGTAGAAATTTCCGTTCCTTTTGCCGCAGGAAGAAACGATGCAACACAAGAGCAAACCGACGTAGAGTCGTTCGCTTATCTTGAACCGTTTGCAGATGGTTTCCGCAATTACCTGAAAGCAAAATCTACCGTTTCTACCGAAGCATTATTGATAGATAAAGCGCAATTACTCACACTTTCCGCACCGGAAATGACTGTGTTGGTGGGCGGATTACGCGTGTTGGGCGCGAATTATGACGATTCTAAAAACGGTGTTTTCACGGACAAAGTAGGAACGCTGAGCAACGATTTCTTTGTGAATTTGTTGGACATGAACACAGTATGGAAAGCGACCGACGATTCCAAAGAATTGTTCGAAGGAAGCGATCGCAAAACAGGAGCGCCAAAATGGACGGCAACACGCGCCGATTTGGTTTTTGGTTCTCACTCTGAATTAAGAGCCTTAGTCGAAGTTTATGCAAGCAGCGATGCTAAAGAAAAGTTTGTAAAAGACTTTGTTGCTGCCTGGACTAAAGTGATGAATTTGGACAGGTTTGATTTGGCTTAGTGATTCAAAATGAATTTTTATTACTCTTGTTACAAAAGGCTATGCAAATTTTTGTATAGCTTTTTTGTTAAGCAAGTTGTTAATTTAGGTTTTGTGATATTATCGTAGATAATATAATGAAAAAAAAATCGTTTTTAGTTGATATTGACAAATAATTTCCCCTATCTTTCAATCCCATTCATCATCCATAAATATTTTCAATGAACTGTAAACAACAATTCAGTTGGTCGGACGAGTGCGAGCCGCATAAATTGCGCACAAAAAAAATTCTTAGTCAGCATCCCGAAATCAGGGAGCTAATCGGACGAAATCCTTATACATTTTTAATCATTCTGCTTTGCGTTGCCTTGCAAAGTACTATTGCTTATTTTTTGCGCGACAGCTATTGGTGGCTCGTTTTTGTACTCGCGTATTTTGTAGGTGCGTTTGCCGATCACACGCTGTTCGTATGTATTCACGAATCATCACACAATCTTATTTTTAAGAAGAGAGGATTGAATACTGTTGCAGGTTTTATTGCAAATCTTCCATTGATATTTGCAAGTTATTCTTCGTTTAAAAAATATCATTTAAAGCACCACGCATTTCAGGGAATTGAAGCGCTGGATGCCGATATGCCGAGCTATTGGGAAGCAAAGCTGGTGGGAAATTCTACTATTAAAAAAGCGTTGTGGTTGCTGTTTTATCCGATTGCGCAGGCGAGCCGTTTGACGAGAATGAACAAAGAAGTAAAGTTGTTTGACAAAGAGATGTTGTTGAACTGGCTTCTGCAAATTATATATGTCGGAGCCGTTTATTATTTCTGCGGATGGAAAGGAATTGTATTTCAGTTGGGAAGCTTCTTTTTCTCGGTTGGCTTGCATCCATTGGGTGCACGTTGGGTACAGGAACATTTTTTGACCGACGGCGAGCAGGAAACAAAAAGCTATTATGGTCCTTTGAATGTGGTAAATCTGAACGTAGGTTTTCACAATGAGCATCACGATTTTCCATCTGTTCCATGGCACAATTTGCCCAAGATAAAAAAGATTGCGAATGAGCATTATGACTGTTTGGCTTCGCACACATCATATACGAAATTGCTATTCAAATTTTTGTTTTGTCGCGAACTGTCTGTGTTTTCACGTATGGCAAGAAGCAACAAAGGTAAAAGTGTAACAAAAGTAGCCGCTGCAATTGAAGTATCGGCGTAAAAAACAGATTTATGATAAAGCCACAGATGTATCAGATGATTTTTCTGTACATCTGTGGCTTTTTTAAAACGCTTCATTCATGGAAAAATAAACACCGGACAAACGTTTTTCATTTGGCAGCTTTTGTCCTACGCCGTAATCCAGCCGCATGGTTAAATCTTTGCTTAAATCAAAGAAATACCGAATGCCTATTCCGTAACTTGGTTTTAATATTCCGAAGGAAAAATTTTCCTGCCCGTAAACCGTACCATAACCGCCAAATGCGACCGCTGCAAAGCGTGGAATAAAACGGTAACGAAATTCGGCTTGCGCAGCCAGCATATTTTTGTCTCTGAACCGCCCTTGATAATAACCGCGCATCATATCTTCGCCACCCAGCTTCGGCAGCAAATAAAAGGGGACATCTTTACCCGAAATTTCCCGGTATATTCCATTGAATGCCAAAGTTATTTTTGAGCTGACAGGCGTAAAATATCTGCCATCAAAATTGATAAAGCTTCCATGAAAATTATTCCCACCGAAAAAATCAGGTGTATAATTAAATGAGACTTTTCCGTATAAACCGTTTGTCGTATAAGTAACATTGTTGCGCGAATCATATATTTGTTCAATACCAAAATAAACTTGCTTGCCGCCGTATTTACCGTAATAATCTCCTGAAGCGAGTGTGCCACCTGCATCCATATTATGGTATGCGTATTTTTCAAAACCACTCCTTAGCCCAATATAGTAATGCCGTACAATTTTTTTATCCACTGCAACAATTGCGAGTCCACGTTTTTCATTAACCACATCTTTGTCGGCTGCGACGGTATGGGCGCCAATTCCGTAAAAGTCGTAAGGGTAATTTTGATAACGGAATTCTGCATAATAATGATACTTGTTCTGTTTGCTCCACACGTCTGCAAGCAATTTCAGAGAGGTCTGATTTTTAGTGGTGTGTGTGCCCAAAAAATTCAGGGTAGATACGCGGGTTTCTTTATCCAGCTTGTCTGTATAAAAAGAATAAATAGCGGTAAAGCCATATTCCAAGCCTGTTTCCGGCGCAATGGATCCCACGGGAAAAGGGAAGAAAGAATTTTTCCTTACCGTATCTTTTTCGTTGGACAGATACCGGTGCATCAGCTTTTTTACCCAGGAAGTATCTTGCGAAAAAGAAACATTTGTATATAAGCAAAATGCAGTTATCATTGAGAGATAAACTGCATTCTTTTTAAATAATATTTTCAAAGGTCATAATTTTTATCTTACACCGCGCATCAGCTTTTTTATCAGCGGCGCACACACGATTAACAATATGCCTGCGGCAACGCAAATGTATGCCATTTGTTTGTAACCATCTGTATAGCTTAGTAAACGGTCGTAATTGGTGGTTGTGCTTCCGCCGGAAGACATAGCTGCTCCTAACAATCCCGCGCCGTATTGACCATAAGCGCTTGCCAGAAACCACATACCAATCATCACGCCTTGTAATTTTTTAGGAGAAAGCTTGGTAACGATGGACATTCCAATCGGCGATAAACAAATCTCTGCAATGGAAATAAGCAGGTAAGCAAATGTAAATATGCCGAGCGATGCTTCCGTGCCCTGCGCATTGGCTGTATATCTTAAATAGAAAAAGAAAAAATAAGATGCTGCCATAAACAAAAAGCTGATACCGAATTTGTTAATCGTATTAGGTTCGGCTTTTCTTTTCGACATCCAAAGCCACACCATGCCGGCTACCAAGCCAAGAAAAATAATGAAGAATGAGTTGGCTGAATTATTAACCATATTCGGGTCGAGCGTGATAAAGCCGAGTAATTTGTGCGACAGATTTTTCTCTGCGAAAATGGCGAGTGAACCGCCGGCTTGCTCAAAAAATGTTTCAAACACGAAATAGAAAAAGATAAAAATGAATGCTGCAAACAGCTTTGATTTTGCACCTTCTTCTTTCTGGCGAAATACTTCAAACAAAAAATAAAGTACCGCGACTATTGCAAGCGAATACATAAAAACGGAAGTGAAGCTCGCATTTTTTATCAGCAATAAAATAATAGGAATAGCGATAATACCACCTGCATACACAGCATATTCTTTCCATGCGGGATTGGAGTTTTTTACAGGTGTATCTATTTCCACTTTTTGTAAAGTGTCGTTGATGTCCACAACATGAAGATTTTCATTTGTTCCGGGCTTATTACCGATTGGTTTAATGAATTTTTTCGTTAGTAAAAAGGTAATCAATCCTACAATCATTACAGTCCCTGAAGCTATAAAAGCATAAGACCAACCGAAATCGGGAGATTTACCAAGATATACACAAACAATGCCGCCAAACAGTGCACCTAAATTAATACCGGAATAAAAAAGACTGAAACCCGCATCGCGCCGCACATCGCCATCTTTGTAGAGCCAACCGACCATTGAGGTAATATTCGGTTTAAAAAATCCTGTTCCTATAACGCTGCAAGTAATTCCAAGATAAAACCAATCGTGCGGATTTGCTGCTATGATAAAGTTTCCCGCAATCATCACAAGCGCACCGAAAACGAGTGAGCGCTTGAAGCCTAAAATTTTATCGGCAAACATTCCACCTAAAAAAGTAAACGCATATACAAAAGCCTGAATAGTGCCATACTGGAGATTTGCAGATTTTTCGGCAAGCCCAAGTCCGCCGCGCAAATGGTCAATCATAAAAATGGTAAGTACGCCACGCATTCCGTAAAAGCAAAAACGTTCCCACATTTCTACGAGAAACATATACCAGATTTGCTTGGGATATTTCCCTTTGAAGTTTTGTATTTGGTCTAAAGTCAGGTCTTGAGCCATTTGTACTTAAATTATTAAATGATAGAATATATTTTCCAAATATATTGAAGTTGAACTACACGCCAAAAAATTAAAAAGAGAAGAACATGCTGATATTATATTTCTATTAAATGGAAAATGATTTCATTTTGTCTTTTCTCTTTCGCAATAAGAACGGCAAAGGCGCAGAACATACCCGGGAAACCGGACAAGAAGCCGCTGTCGTTTTGCGACAGCGTATAACATTAATATATGTACTCTTGCCGTCATTATTCACGGGGTTCAATCTGTAATAAGCAGTAGTTTCAGATTGCGGCGCGTCGCAGGTGTAAGTTGTATTATTTCCCCTTAGCAATAATGGTTACGACCTTACAAAGTTTTTGTATCTGTACCTTTTTAAAAGGTAATGAAAGAATTTTTATGGAAAATAGCTCCGTTAAATTTACTCCGTCATATTTTCAATTCGCTTATCAAAATACCACCATACCAATACCATAACCAAGAGTGTAAGCAATATTAATAGCCCGTACACGAGTGTGTCTTTTGATGGTTTTTTCACACACATAAAATTACCTTAGAGGTTGCTGTGTGAGAAGAAAACAGCGTTACAAATGCATTACATGGTCGTTACAAAAGCGTTACAATTATTGTCTTATTTTAAGTTGTCAGATGTTTTGCGCGATAGAGCGAATGTTGTCTGTTTCGGAAATATTTATTTTTTTTCGCAGGCGGAAAATGGTTACACGGATGCTCTGCGGCGATACGCCGGTAGCAGCTGCCATTTCTTTGTTGTTCATTCCGAGCTTGGCGAGCGCCATAAATCGTTGTTCGCCGGTTGTAAGTTCCGGCATTTTTTGATTGAGCCGTAACCAATAACCGGGATAAATTTTTTCAAAAGAATCTTTGAAGCGAATCCAGTCTTCTTCGGTAAGGATAGTAATATCGTTTAATGCTTTATTGGCGTTTGTATCATTGTTGAGGCGAGACTGAAGTGTTTCTATTAATATATTTTTTTCGGAGATATTGCGGGTAAAAGCGTCGAGTTGCTGTTGTGCATTGGCAATTTGCTGTTTCGTTTGCGCAGCTTCCCATTCGGCGGCTTGTTTTTCTTTTTGTAGTCTTTCGTAATGAAGATTTTGCTGCAAGCGATAGCGGTTATACAAAAGCCCCGCAAAAATGGCAAGCAGCGCTACTGCCGCCAATATGTAGTTGCGCAGCCGAACCTGAGCCACTTCCGCGTTTTGTGCATGTTGAAGAGATATTTGCATGTCCTCGTATTCGATGCGCGCGTTGATAGTAGCAAGTTTGCTGTTATTGATTTTGGCTTGTAATGTATCGGAGTAAGTATGATACCTGTCATTGTAAACGTAAGCGCTGTCGTATTTGCCGAGCATTTTGTAGGTGTCGGAGATATTTTGTAGTGCGGTAATGGTATTTTGCAGGTCGCCGCTTTGAGATGCCCATTGGTAAGCGAGCTTGCTTTGGTACAATGCGCTATCGAATTGTTCGTGAATAAGGTTGATTTTCGCTAATGTATTTTGCGCCAGCGCTGCGTCGCTAAACTGTTTTGTTGCTATGCTTGATTGTATATTTTGTGAAAGCAAAGGTATCGCTTCATCGTATTTGCCCTGCAAAAATAAACCTTGTGCAATTCCGCCTTTGGCAACACCTTTCCATATTTTTACGAAAACTGAATCGGGAAGCGCGGAATGATAAACATAATCCTTCGGGTTGTGAATATAGTCTGCAAGAATGTTTTGAAGTTCTTGATAGTAATAAATAGTGCTGTCCGCCTTTTTTAGTGCTTTGTACGATGCACCTAAAGCATCTAATTGCAAACAATAATTGGAAATATCAGTATGCGGAGTATGCATCAGCGCCAGCGTTTGCAAACCGTAATGAATGCTTTGTGTATAATTGGTAGTTTGATACAGTACTGCGCTTACACTTAAATAACGCAGGTAAATAAGTGGAAAATGCTCCACACCTATTTGTTGTTGCACGTCTATTGCTTTCATTATGTAAAAAAGAGACGCCGCAGTCTCTCTTTCGCTTAGAATTGCTGCATACAGCGTATATATTTCAGAAAGAAGTTGCTTGTCTCCGATGGAAGACGCAGCAGAAACTGCCTTTTTGATAGAAGAAACAGCAGAAGTATCAGGAATATTAAGCTCTCTTTTCCCTAATATTTTATAGATGATTATTCGCACCGCCAAACGCGGGCTGTAATGATTTTGCAAATAATTGTCTAATTCAAGAGTGCGTTGCCGAAAAGCAGAAGGCTTGGCGTACGCTTTTAAATCTGCGTAAGTAGCTTCGGCTTTAGTAGTTTGAGAAGTATCGCTTGCGTTCCATGCTTCGATAAGCGCATCGGTAGGCAGGTGTTGAGCTTTTAAGCTGAAAGGCGAAATGCAGATTGTGATGAGAAAAAGTATTGCAGCAAAAATTCGCATTCAAGAGTATTATGAATGCAATATATTAAATTTCCGGCAAGGAGAGAAACGACTGCCTGAGGATTTTTAATACATAAAAAGTGCATTGCAAATACACCGCTCAATGTTTGAAATTGCAGATTACAGTAATAAATTAATGCGCAAAATCACTCTCGTATTCGCCTCTAATACGTTCAATCGGTGGATTGTAATAACCAAATTTTACCAGCGGAAATTCTTCGTGAATCAAATCCATCATTTGTTTAATGCCCATAATCTCCGAAGTTTCGGTAATGCCGATATGCCCGAGATACCAATCGGGGTCAATGTTGAAATTGCGCCATTGAATCATGGTTAAATCCGATTCTTTGATGAGCTTGCGTAATGCTTCGTATTCCGCTTCCGTATCTGTCATGCCGGGAAAAACAAAATAGTTGATGCTTGCCCAACCGCCGAAACTGCGTACTACTTTGAGGCTTTCGACAATGTCTTCAAACTCGTAATTGTTCGGGCGGTAATATTTTGTATAAATATGTTTTTGTGCAGAATTTAAGCTTACGCGAATGCTGTTCAAACCCGCTTCACACAAGGCTTTCACGGCATCCGGCTTAGAGCCGTTGGTATTAATATTAATACTTCCGTTTTGCGTATGCCTGCGGATTTCGAAAATAGAATTTCTGATGGTTTCCCACATCAGCAAAGGTTCGCCTTCGCAGCCTTGCCCGAAACTCACGATAGGATAGGGCGCGTTCAACAAATGCGGAACGGTAAATTCTACAATCTCTTCCGGCAATGGTTTGAACGTTAATCTGTCTTGTGTAGAAACAATGGTTTCTTCTTCCGGCTGGAAAGAGATACAGCCAATGCAATTAGCATTGCACGCAGGCGAAGCCGGCACGGGGCATTCCCAACGTCCCAATGCAAAATTGCGCGCCGCCGGGCAATGATATGTGTTGCAGCAATTATCCATCAGGTGTTTTACCAACCGGTTGTGCGGATAATTTTTTAATAATTCAACCGCGCCTGTTGCAACTTTTGTATCATCATATCCTGCACATTCTTGTCGTATATCGTCTTCAATTCTTACGGCAGGAACATAAAATTTATTGTCATACCAACCTGCTGCCGTATAACAAAACAAAGGCAAAGTTGGCGCATCATCTTGGGTAGTTTCATAAGCCGCGAGATACAAACCTGTATGCGCCGGCGGAATGAAAGCCGCAACCGCCCAGCCTTTATCACATAGACGCATTTCGCCTGTTTTTACATCAATGCCAATGCCCCGTCGCCCGGGTAATTCATAGAGGTTCCCACCGTCGGGCAGTTCAATCCAATCTTCGTCGGGAACGGGAAATGCATCCCAGCCTGCACGACCGACAACATACAATGATGTGTCTTCAAAGATGTTTCCGTTGCCGTCGGAATATAAAATGTATGGAGACTGCGGTAATGACATAACTGTTTTGAATAGTGTGCAAAGGTAGGGAAAAGTGTGGAAGTCATTGA
Source organism: Arachidicoccus sp. BS20 (assembly GCF_001659705.1). Taxonomy (NCBI): domain Bacteria; kingdom Pseudomonadati; phylum Bacteroidota; class Chitinophagia; order Chitinophagales; family Chitinophagaceae; genus Arachidicoccus; species Arachidicoccus ginsenosidimutans. The sequence continues at coordinate 1,901,832 of NZ_CP015971.1, read as the reverse complement.
GTTTGCAAAACAAATGGTCAAATATGAAAAATTAATTTCTTGATACTTTGCACTTTGTGTATTCTTTGAATTGGTCAACGATAAATTGGTTGAGCGCCAAATCGTTCATTATGCGTAATTGCATAGCTGTCGGCTTTGCATAATTCATAAAAACAGCCAGTTCTTTATCATCGTCCAAATGCGTAATACTGCCCACAAGGCTTCGTGTGAAACGGCTGTTTACATACAATTCTTCTTCGCTTTGCAATGCAAATTGTTTATTGCGCCACTTTTGCTTGGTTCGGTTAATTTGTGCAAGCCGAATCAGCGCGTCAATATTTACTGCACCGCCCAAAGGCGTTAAAATCCATTCCTTTCCATAACGGAATTTCGGCTTTTCATACGTGAAAATATCATTGTATTTTTCTCTTGTTTGTAAAGAATCTTCGTGATAATTTCTTGCATGAAGTTTTACTTCAGGCAATTCATGTGCAACAGATGAATCGGCAAAATTCGGATTGTCAAGATAAATGTCAAACTTATCGGTTGCGGTAACATAATTTACAGGAAAGCGTATCATTTCTTTGTCTTCATGAAACACAAATAATGTATCATTTTCTTTATTCATGTTAATTGTGTATGCGCCGTCTGCATTGGTGTAAGCAGTATTGCCGGACGATGTTACAAGTTTTACATTTTTCAACGGATGCTCTTTATTGGCGCTGCCGTACACGTGTCCACGGATAGTTTGTGCGTGAATGTGAATAACAAAAGAAGAAACAAAAAAGATACAGAATAAATTTTTCAAAATATCAAGTTAAACAGCCAAACAAATTAGCTGAATTATTGCAGTATAAACAATTTTGTGATGTTAAAAATAATCCATGATTTGCTTTGTGGTTATTGTCATATTTTTACGTAATAACAATAACTTATTATGGCTGCACATTCAGAAAAGCATTTTACTTCTTCTCAGTTTATTAGCGATATTATCATCGGAATGTCCGATGGATTGACTGTTCCTTTTGCACTGGCTGCGGGTTTGAGCGGCGCCGGAGCACACAACAGTATCGTAATTACTGCCGGGATTGCGGAGCTTGTCGCGGGTTCAATTTCTATGGGGCTTGGCGGATTTCTTGCGGGAAAAACGGAGCAGGAACACTACGCCACCGAGCTTCAGAGAGAATATGATGAAGTAGAAAAAGTACCCGAGACAGAAAAAGAAGAGGTCAAGGAAGTATTTGCAGAATATGGCATTAGCAGAAAATTGCAGGATGAAATTGCGGAGGAATTATGTAAAGATAAAAAACTTTGGGTCGATTTTATGATGCGCTTCGAGCTTGGTATGGAGAAGCCGGATGAGCGTCGTGCAACAAAGAGTGCGCTTACAATAGGACTGTCGTACTTAATTGGCGGCATCGTTCCGTTAATCTCATATTTTTTTACAGATACGCCTTTAGCAGGCTTGAAATGGTCTGTGATTATCACATTGCTTTTTCTGTTTTTGTTTGGTTACGTAAAAACAAAATTTACCGGACAGTCGCCATTCAAAGGCGCGTTGAAGACGGTATTAATTGGAGTGATTGCTGCATTTGCGGCGTATTATATTGCAAAGCTGATTTAAAGCCGGCGGTTTTACTTTTTTGATGTATCAAATGAAAAAAGCAGCTACATTTGAAAACTCTAATTAACGCTGGCACTAAAATAAGGGAAGCTTACAATAACAATAAAAGCGAGCCATTGCAAAGCCATCCAAGTACAGATTTTTGTTTCAAATCGAATAAGCAACGCTTTGAAAGCATCCATCCACGCATTGGCGTGTTCAATTTTCGTTCGCCTTTTATACAATAGTTTATCAAAATATACATACTCGTCATTTATTGTTTTATTGCGGGGATTGTTTTTAATATTGGCTTCTATTTTTTCTTCTTTAATCCGAAGTTGTCCTATTTGTTGATGAATAACAAACCACCAAACAAATAATATTCAACTATTATATGCATAGGACATTATTAAACACAAAATTTTTAGGACTAATTAATGGTGTGGAAGTCGGGCGTGCTGTTGCCCAAAAGCCAACATAAAATGAATGTTCTCCTGAAGGGCTTTTTCTATCTTGCGTCAGGGGTAGATATTGTTCAGATAAGCGTAGACAAGTCCTTACCCTGCCAACTCGCTGCTAAAGTTCATAGAGGTTGTAAGACAAATGCTAATCGTAAATTCCTTCCCATTCTTTAGTTTCTGGATATTTCTTTCTGTATTCACCTTTATTGGCAGCCAAAAAGTATTTTGACCATTGTGTCAGATATTCTTCACCTAGTCCCATTCTCCAAAACAAATCATATTGACTTATTGTTGGAAAAGCAATCCATGGTGGCAAAACGGCTAATTTATCATTTACGAGTTTCAATAGTTCATCCCTAACTTTCATTAATGCAATTCCCAGTTTATTTTTTCCCATACCATCACCGCCATCTCCCCAATAATTATCATTCCGTGTGTGCTCAATAATTAAACAATCTTGAGTTGAAAATAATTTATGCATTAAATTAGGATGTTGTAAAAATTTACATTTTAAAGCCTTATACATAATGTCGTCCTTTATCAGCTCCCAATCTTCTCGAAGAATATTCTTTTTATTTCTTCCTTCGATTGCTGCTTCCATTGGCGACACTATTAATTGAATCTTTTTTTTAATCTCTCTATCATTAAATTTACTGGCTTGAAAATAATGCTCAACAGTATTCCATCTTTCATCGTCTATAAAAATAGGGAAAGGGGAAAAATTTGAAAAATAACCATAAGGTTCGTCCACTTTGTAAAATCTTATTTCTCTCATTTTATTTCACAGTTTTAATTGCATCTTGTGGAATATATCCAAAAATTGAAACTTCTTGTTGCCAAATAGAATAATGATAACCCGCAGATGTTCTAGGTAAATTCATCCACCCTTGTTGTATTGCATTTGCTGGAATTTTTGATAAATCAATCCTGATTAGCCCATTTCCACTAGAGAATGACCTTGCAACATTTATATCAGTTGATGTGGCTATCCAAGGATCATACAGAAATGATTTAGGGCTTGAACCTTGAATTAGATGTTGTTCCAATGTCCAAGAACCGCCTGGTGCTTTTGCAAAAATTCCTTTACCAACACTTAATGATTCACTATTTGCACTTGTTAATGAACGATAAACAAAATTTCCTCCATCTTCAGTTATACCAAAAACATTTTTTAATGATAAATTAGCTACGGAAGATTTCATTTCTAAAGTCATATCCGACATTCCAGAAATAATATCTTTACTTTCCATCAAAACAGTAGATAATTCTTCACCTTCACCCACCGGAGTTAATGAAGCTATGGCATTGTAGGTTTCTAATTGGTCAACCAAAGGTTTAGATGCAGAAACAGCATCTTGAATAGTAGCAGATATCTTAACTACATTTTTCGATATGCCATCGGGCATATGGTCTGTTGCCGATTTACCGGATGTTCCTGAAGATAATCTTATTCCTGCATTTATTGCTTCCGGATAACTATTTTTCCATTCGGAGAATTCTGCAGAGGCTAATCCATAATTTCCACTTATAAAATCGCCAACAGCTCGCCAAAACTCTTTTCCCTCTAAATCAATTCCATCTATAGGTCTATTTTCCGCATATGCAAACGGACTATTATAAGGATAATCTGAAGCAACCGGGTCAATTTCTACGAAGCGCCCAATTTGCGGATCATGATTGCGGTATTTAAACTGATACCAGTTTAATCCTAAATCGTCATCTAAAAGCTGTCCAACAAATTTCTTTTTATTATTCGGATAATTTGATGTTGAAGTTATTAATCCTATCTCTTTTTGCTCTAATCCGAATGGGTAATAACTATTTGCTTCCAGTATGGGACTTGCCACATTGTAATCATCTGTAACGACCATACGTGTATTACCTAAATGGTCTTTCAGCATATAGTCATACACCCAGCCAGCCTCCCCCGACCCCTCCGAAGGGGGGGAGACCGGTCGCGCTCTGCCTTCCGGTGTGCCAAAGAACTGTAAGGTATCATTCTGGTAAACGCTGCTGCCTAAGTATAAAGTAACCGTTTTCCTCGCCGGAAGTACCGTACTGTCAATCGTGACTTTGCGTAGCTTATTGCCAATCGCATCGTACGTATAATAAATACTTCCTTTACCGCTTACCCTGATAACCGAGGGTAAATTTAAGTAGTTATACGTTATCGAAGAAATACATTATGATTTTTCAATCATCAACATATCTGAAACACTTACAATCAATTCCTTTCGGTAAACGGCTTTTATAGCCTAAAAAATGATGTTGCCATAATTGCGCTTACATATTACATTCCTATTTTTCATTTTTCTATTCATCTGCGACTTAATCACATTAACTATTCTAAAGGATATCAACATATTTGATACACTACCCAACACAAACGGCGAGAAGATTATAATATATTTCCTATTTTGTCTAATAAAAAAATTATCTTATTAATATCGCCAGTAGCAATTAATTGCCTTTCCTTTGTATAAATATAATACCAATCATTTTCCGAGAGAGACTTACTTTCATTAACCGATAAATTTTCTAATGGCGTGTCTTCTAAATCAATAGTCACACACCATCCAGGATTATCAAGTGTTTCTATCTTTATTCCAAAATCGTGTTCCCAATCTCCATTACAATTTGATTGGAACCAATTCTGTATAATTACTAAACTATTCATATTTCTTATTTTAATTAGACCTCGGCATTGGGTCTTTTTTAGGGTCTAAAGGAATAACGTCTTTTTGTTTTGGAATATGTTTATGAGGCGTTGGAACTACGGTACCATCTGAATTAGTATGCGGCTTCCCTTTTGTGTCAATTCGTTCTCCTTCTTGCCATCCTTTTGGATTCTTGTCATTTTTATGGAAAGTTGTAGAACCTCTATCATTAATTACACTATGATCTCCTTCTGCTTCAGAATCGGGTTTCCTATTATTTTTACCTCGTCCTTCTCCTGAACCTTGTTGCGATTTGCTATCATCTTTTTGAGAAGTAGATTCTCCTTCGGTATGAAGCACTTTAGGTTTCATATCAGCAGGCTTAGGCGGGTCAATTAAATTCTTTATTTTTTCATAGCCGATTGCTAAAATAACAGTTGTTGTGGTTATTAGATTGCTTGCTGCTTTTGAAACGTCATTTCCAAATTCTCGAATAGCATCCGAATTACTCATACCGTTTCCACCGTGTGCAGAACCCGGATTAAATATTGGAGATAATGGAATTGGCATTGTAGCTTCCAAGCCATCCAACTCTATATGGCTTGTAACTTTATCCTCACTAAAAGCGTAGGGACTGTTATATTCGTAATCATCCGCCAGCGGGTCAATCTGCCAGAACCTTCCAATCTGCGGGTCATCCATACGATACTTGAACTCATCAATATCAACACCCAAGTCATCATTGTATTCCTGCTTCTGGAAAGTCCATTTTTTGTTGTGTAAAGAACCTGATGCTTCAAGGTCAATGTTCTTCATCTGTTCGCCGAATGGATAATAACTAGTGGCTTCCAATATCGGACTCGCCACATTGTAATCATCGGTAATTACCATACGTGTATTACCCAGATGGTCTTTCAGCATGTAGTCATACACCCAAGTATTGCCGTCTGCCCTCACCCTGCCTTCCGGTGTGCCAAAGAACTGTAAGGTATCATTCTGGTAAACAGAACTGCCTAAATATAGCGTTGTTGTTTTTACCGCAGGTAAAACTGTGCTGTCGATTGTGACTTTGCGTAGCTTATTGCCCGCAGCATCATACGTGTAGTAAATGCTTCCCTTACCGCTTACCCTGATAACCGAAGGTAAATTTAAGTAGTTATAACTAATCGCAGAAATATTTTTATTGAGGTCTTGGGTAAGGTTACCGTTGACATCATAAGCATAGTCATTGCCCGTGTTTGTTCCGTCCTGGAAGTCGCCCAGATTTTCCGTTGCCGTGCCGGCAGCGGCATCGGCAACCTTCAGTAGTTTGTTACTGTAGCTGCTATAAGTATAAGCCAGCTGGTCAATAAGCGGAGAAGAGCCGTCGGACTTCAGCCCGTACTGGTACATCTTTGTAATGTTGCCGTTGTAGTCATAAGCAAGGTTATTGACCGTATAGTTGACCGGGGAAGTGCTGAATGCATGTCCGACATACTGCCCGAAATTGGCGACAGTTAAACGATTGGCGGCATCGTAGCTGTAATTATACTTCCTTGCCTTGCGGTCATTAGCGCCTTTCCATATCATCCCGGCGATATTGTTATCAAAGAACTTTTTGGGATTTGCAAATCCTGTTTTATATATCGGTCGGGATGTTCCGTAGGGCATCTCGACCAGCGGGAATATTACAATTAAATTTAATCGCCATAAAAAACTAAATATAGATGCGACTCTTCCATGCATCTTTTTGCCAATAATATAAGGTTATCAATTAATAATTTACTGCCGAAGCCTCTATTTGATAATATTTTTAAATCTGTAATTAAGTCTTTCATTTGCAGATTGTTAAAAATCGTATCTCCGTATGGATTTAAATATTTAACCAATTTAAAATCGTCATTATTAATAATATCATCTTCAAATGAGTTTAGAAAAAATTCTGTATTAAGAGATTCTATTTTAGATTTCTTTTCATCTTCCAAAACAATTGTCCATCCCATATTATTACTGATTTATGGTTTACCTGGAAATGCTGTAACTAATTCTCCACTTGAATTGGTAATTACAGTGTAAAATGAGGTTGCGTGACCTGTGGCTCTATCAATACCAACTTCTTTTCCTGCATTAACAATTCGCGCAAAATTACCGTTAGCTTGCTTTACCATAGGCTGTTGAGTTGCTTCTTTTACTAATTTAGGAACATCAGCAGCATCAAAAAATTTGCTTTTGCCAGCAAATTTCGCAATATCATTCGCTGTGTGCCGCTCTAAGGTATGATTTAAGCCTTTTTCTGTCATCTCAATACTAGGATTCAAAAGAGCCTTTGCCCCTTGTTCTGTTGCATCTTCAGCAACCAGTTTTCCTATGCCTATAACAGTCAGCTTTCCTACGGCAGTAACAGCGGATTTTACTAAAAATAAATCGGAAATTGTCATTACCGAGTTAAAGATACCCCAACCCCAATGACCCGTCTGAAAATCATTAATAGCAGCCCTGCCTGAACCCCAAACAGGAATAAGGCTTTCTCCTGTGCCAGGCGCACCTACAGAATTGTTTTTAAAAGCAACAACAACATCTTGTGTTTTATTTTCTCCTTCATATATAGCGCTTCCGTCTTTAGCCTTTTGTCCTGTATTGATTAATGTATCTAATCCCAAAGGGTCATTATTCAGAACTGGATTATTAGCAGCATAATTAAAAAGTGATAAATTTTCTGTGCTTTCTGCATCGGGATCAATCTGCCAAAATCTTCCAAGTTGTGGATCAAGACTGCGATAGTCGGTTGCATAAAGGTCTATATTAAAATCTTCCTGCAACTCTGTCCCTTGATTGAATAGGTATTTATCGTGCAGCGGGTTAGTTTCCTGTGTTAACCCTATTGCTTTTTGTTGGAGTCCGAACGGATAATAACTATTTGCTTCGAGAATAGGACTTGCCACATTGTAATCATCAGTCAGCACCATACGTGTATTTCCTAAATGGTCTTTCAGCATATAATCATAAACCCAAGTATTGCCAGCAGAACGCGCCCTGCCTTCACTTGTGCCAAAGAACTGTAAGGTATCATTTTGGTAAACGGAGCTGTTTAAATACAGCGTTGTGGTTTTTACCGCAGGAAGTACCGTGCTGTCAATCGTAACTTTGCGTAGTTTATTGCCACTTGCATCGTACGTGTAATAAATACTTCCCTTGCCGCTTACCCTGATAACCGAGGGTAAATTTAGGTAGTTATAACTAATCGCAGAAATATATTATGATCTTTCAATTATCAACATATCTGATACACTTACTGCCAAATTGTTTTCTTAAATAGCTTCTATTGTTTGAAAACCGATACTATAATAAAAACACATATACATTATTGCGATGTTTTTATTTCCCCAATCTGTTATGACCCACATTTGTCGCGCCTTTCAAGAAATATCAACATATCTGATACACTACAGAATATTAACATATTTGTTATACTACTGAGATTGCTGGGGGATTATCCAATACTTGTTGTATTGCTTCTTCCCAATCATCCCATAAAGCTGGATCCATTGGTTTTCCATCATATGAACTTAATCGTATATCACCTAAATAACTTGCTAAATCATCGGAATTAGTTCTTGATTGAAGGCTTTCTAAAAAATAAAACATTGCTAAATAAGCTTCTTTATCAGTTAAAGTAATTTTATTCATACATATAAATTATGGAGTTAAATTTTGTTGCAATCCTGTCTGATTGTTATAAGACTTTGGAATATCATTTATACCACCGTTAGTTATTTTCCCATTTCTAACTCTTGCCCAAACTTGTTTGCCATCTTCTCGTGTTTTAGCATACCAATCATTACCATATTTATCTGTTCCAAGCTTATTTTTAGGATTATTTGCAGTATTTTCAAGTTCACTTCTATTCTCTTTAGTATCATCTTTAAAATGTCCATCTTTATCTCTAAAAATATGATTTTTGTTTTTTTCATCAATTGTTGTTTTTGATTCTTGCTCTGAGCTTTCTTTTTGTTCATCATCAGGAGAAGGTGGCGCATTAGTTGCAGCAGGCGTTTGAGTACTTGTTTGGTTTTGCAACCCCTGTTCCTTATTGTCTTCATATAAACGATAGCCTGTGTAAAGTGTTGCACCTATGTCAAAAATAGTAATGAGCGTTTTAGTTATAGGCTCAGGGTCTTCGGCAGCAAGCTCCCAGCCAACTGCATTTCTTTTAAATACTTGTAGAGCAATCGCACCTATGGAAGTGCTTGGATGAGCCTTCTTTATATGATAATCTAGTATAACTGTCGGTAATTCAGCAGTGTCGCCCGGGGCTCTTCCTGTCGGGTCATTAAATAATATCGGATTATCAAAAGAAAAAGCATAAGAACTCCATCTACGCATATATTCCTGCATGGGGTCTTGCTGCCAGAATCTTCCGATTTGCGGGTCGTACATTCTTGCTTCAAAATCCATTGCGTCAAGTCCGCTACCGTCGGCAAACTCACCGCTTTGCAGTTCATTACCATTAAACAAATACTTATTTTGTTGATTAGAAAGTGTTGCGGTTAACCCTATTCCCTTTTGTTGTAGCCCGAACGGATAGTATGACGTAGCCTCGAGAATAGGGCTTGCCACATTGTAATCATCGGTAATAACCATACGTGTATTACCCAGATGATCTTTCAACATGTAATCATAGACCCATGTATTGCCGTCTGCCCGCGCCCTGCCTTCCGGTGTGCCAAAGAACTGTAAGGTATCATTCTGGTAAACAGAACTGCCTAAATATAATGTTGTTGTTTTTACCGCAGGCAACACTGTGCTGTCTATTGTTGTCTTCCTTAGTTTATTGCCCGCAGCATCGTACGTATAATAAATACTTCCCTTGCCGCTTACCCTGATAACCGAGGGTAAATTTAGGTAGTTATACATTATCGAAGAAATATTTTTATTCAGGTCTTGGGTAAGGTTACCGTTGACATCATAAGCATAGTCATTGCCCGTGTTTGTTCCGTCCTAAAAGTCGCCTAAATGCTCTGCACTATCTACAGGTGCCGCATCGGCTACTTTTGCCAGTTTGTTGCTGTAACTGCTGTAAGTATAAGTCAGCTGGTCAATAATGCTTGAACTTCCGCTTGACTTCAGCCCGTACTGGTACATTTTTGTAATGTTGCCGTTGTAGTCGTAGGACTTTGTGTTGTTGGTGCGCTGCGCTAACAACAACGGCGAAAAAATAAAATAAGCCGTTTGATGATGTTTTATCGGGAGCATGGATTTCTCCTCGAAAGAGCCGTTTACACCGCTTGTCGAATATCCGAACTGTTTATTATAGAAAGTCCGTGTAGTTGCTGTGGATATAGTCGTTGCCGCTTTGTTGCAGTCGGTGCGGACACCAACCGATAGAGGGAATAAAATCGCAAAGTCCCCTGCGGGAGCCTGTGCGGGAAAGGAAGCATTTCAGGGAATATCAACATATCTGATACATTACTCCCTCTCTTCATAATTCGTGCTAAACGATATTCCAAATCTTTCTTCCAATAATTTCTTCATACCCTTTACAATCTTCATTATAATTAATAAATCTTGTTTTTTTTCTTTCAGTATCATATTCTATAATATTATTTATTTTAAACCAATAAAAGCCTTTAGAATTTGGTAACGAAACAAATTCTAATCCCGCATAATTTTCTTTTTCGCAGAACAGTTTGAATTGTTCCGACACAATTGTAAAGCCATCGCGTATATAGAATATATTTTTTTTCGATTTAATTTTTAAAGTTTCACTTACCTTATTTATGGAATAAATATCACCATATCTGGCACAATCATCTAAAATAATATCGTCGCCATACATATAAAAATCATTCTCAGAAAGATCAATTGTGTAACCTAATAACATATAATTTATTGTTTTAAAGTTGGATGCTGTTCAAAAAAATCATGTGCAGCCTGCTCATATTTACTTCCCGGACCTTGATAAAAATCGAGAAGGACAGCCAGTACTTCTTTGATAATCAATCCTACTTCTCCCAATCGTATTTATCTAAAATCTCTTTGAAAAAAATTTCCTTAAAACCAGCAGCCGAAAGTTTTTGCTTCGTTTCTATACCAACCATTTCTATGGGCGATTTTCCTGCATAGCTTCCAAAACATACATCGCTACGAAAAAAACCGTTTGCTAACGGAATATTACACTTTAAGCATACAGGAGTGGCTCCAATAATTTCCTCATATCCTTGGCATTCTTCACTATAATTGATAAATCTTGTTTCTCTTCTCACAGTATCGTATTCAACAACATTATTTATTTTAAACCAATAAAATCCCGGAGAATTTGGGAGTGTTATAAATTCTAATCCTGAGTATTCCTCAGCTTCACAAAACGCTTTAAAAACATCTGACACAATTGTGAAACCATCGTAAGTACATGACACATTTACTTTCCTCTTTTTGTTTGAATAGGTTGGGTTTATGGCATTAAGTTCATAAATATTACTATACTTAGAACACTGGTTTAACACAACATCATCTAACATATTACATTTATTATCCGATGGGCTTATTGAATATCCTAATAACATATTTCTATTGTTTTAAAGTTGGATGCTGTTCAAAGAAATCTTTTGCCGCTTGTGTATATTTACTTCCCGGACCTTGATAAAAATCACGTAAAGCTTTTAAGCGGTCTTCTCTCGAAAAGTTTAGCTGGATTTCTCTTCCAGGATTACCAGGTTGCGGTCTCATGTGATTTCCTTTGGCATCTTTATAATTAACTAAATGGTCGTTCAAATCTCTATGCAACTGCTGATGCTCACTTTGTGGCATATCGGTAAGTTTCTGCTTCTCTTCTCCACCCATAAATTTAGGGTCAGAATGATGTCCGTGCATCTTTTCAGCCTCAACTTCAGCTTTTTCCGCGACTTCCTCTTCCGCTTGTACTGCAGTTTTATCCGCTAATTCTTCCACTCCATGTTCGACTAAACTTTCTCCTGCATGGGCTACGGCTCCTTCTTCCCCTAATGTTGCAGCATCTCCTATTGCTGCCAATGTAAATAAGGCGGCTTTCCACCAATGCCCTCCTTTTGCAGCATCATACGCATCTGCAGCGAACCCAACCACAGGAAGCCATTCAACAATTTTTCTTGCCGTGGATTGTTGTGGTTTTGCTTGTGTAGTAACTGTAACGTCTGCCAAAGTTCCGCTTGCTTCTGTTGTTGATTGCTGACCTGCCTGCACAGAGCCATCTATCATTGGCGGAGTAATCTGGGTTGTATCTCCGGGCATCATCCCAAAGGGGTCATTAAACGAAACCGGGTCATCAAAAGAGAAAGTATAAGGACTCCATCTGCGCATATATTCAGTTAGTGGGTCTTGCTGCCAATATCTCCCTATCTGCGGGTCGTACATTCTTGCTTCAAAATCCATTGCGTCAAGTCCGCTACCGTCGGCAAACTCACCGCTTTGCAGTTCATTACCATTAAACAAATACTTATTTTGTTGATTAGAAAGTGTTGCGGTTAACCCTATTCCTTTTTGTTGGAGCCCGAAAGGATAATAACTATTTGCTTCGAGTATAGGACTCGCCACATTGTAATCATCCGTGATCACCATGCGGGTATTCCCTAAATGGTCTTTCAGCATATAATCATAAACCCATCCCGTGTTTGCTGCATTTGCCCTCGCTCTGCCTTCACCTGTGCCAAAGAACTGTAAGGTATCATTCTGGTAAACAGAATTGTTTAAATACAACGTAACCGTTTTCCTTGCAGGAAGCACCGTACTGTCAATTGTGGTTTTCTTTAATTTGTTTCCACTTGCATCGTACGTATAATAAATACTTCCTTTGCCGCTTACCCTGATAACCGAGGGTAAATTTAGGTAGTTATAACTAATCGCAGAAATATATTATGATCTTTCAATTATCAACATATCTGATACACTTACTGCCAAATTGTTTTCTTAAATAGCTTCTATTGTTTGAAAACCGATACTATAATAAAAACACATATACATTATTGCGATGTTTTTATTTCTCCAATCTGCTATGACCCACATTTGCCGTGCCTTTCAAGAAATATCAACATATCTGATACACTACCCATCATCAGGAGAGGGGCACATTGGTTGCAGCTTTTTATCAAAATTCTGTGGACGTTGCTGGGAAGACTATAAAATTTTCTAAACTTACTTTTCTATTTATTTCTTTATAAGATGCATCCAATAAAAATAATTTATTATGGGAGAAAGGATCCTCTTTCCAAATCCAATTCTCATTGAGAGTTCTATCAATATCAAACCAATAGAAAAGCAGCATTTGATATCTTATTAATTCTTTGTTTACTTTCTTAATTGCCGATATCATACTTTCATTAATATCTTCATAAATATCATAAATAGTATTTATGTCATTATTAAGCCATTCATGGTACAAGAAAGCATATTCTTTATACCATGTAGAAATATTTATGTGCTTTTTCAAATTTTCTATAATTATCTCAATATCAATGCTGGATGCTTTCTCTTCTGTTTTCATTAATCTTACAACCTCTTGTTCATCTGGCAACCAAAGAAATTTATAAAGTGTGTTATTTTTTAAATCTTCCATCTTTAAGTAATTTTAAAGCTTTCTTGGCTTCTCTATCTGTTTTTGCTGCCTTTTCAATTTCTTTTAATGTTTTTTGCCTGTATTGATCAGGAAATTCTCTGTTAATAGATCCTTTCCGATCTTTTTGAATAATTTCATCTGCTTTTCTATTATCTTCTTGATTATTTATATTCTGCTTTCCTGTGTTATCTATCTTCTTTTTCGATTCTTCCTCTGAAGGTTCTGGTACTTCATCATCAGGAGAAGGTGGAATATTTACAGGTGTTACAACAGAAGTAGAGTCAGGTATTTGGTTTTGCAACTCCTGTTCCTTATTGTCTTCATATAAACGATAGCCTGTGTAAAGTGTTGCACCTATGTCAAAAATAGTAATGAGTGTTTTAGTTATAGGCTCAGGGTCTTCGGCAGCAAGCTCCCAGCCAACTGCATTTCTTTTAAATACTTGTAGAGCAATCGCACCTATGGAAGTGCTTGGATGAGCCTTCTTTATATGATAATCTAGTATAACTGTCGGTAACTCAGCAGTGTCGCCCGGGACTCTTCCTGTCGGGTCATTAAATAATATCGGATTATCAAAAGAAAAAGCATAAGAACTCCATCTACGCATATATTCCTGCATGGGGTCTTGCTGCCAGAATCTTCCGATTTGCGGGTCGTACATTCTTGCTTCAAAATCCATTGCGTCCAATCCGCTACCGTCGGCAAACTCACTGCTTTGCAGTTCATTACCATTAAACAAATACTTATTTTGTTGATTAGAAAGTGTTGCGGTTAATCCTATACCTTTCTGTTGGAGTCCGAAGGCGGTGTAATTAGTCCGCACTTTCTCCCGCACTTCCCATTTTGCCTATGCACAACACAAAAAATTACAACGATTTCCTAAGCCCAACCTTTTATCGATACAAAATTTTCCCAGCGCATCCCAGCATCAAAGAACTTCGATAAAGATAGATATTTATCGAACTATCAAGTTATTTTTTCTAAAAATTTTTGTGGCTTCATCGATTATTTCATCCAGCCTGTTTTTATTTAGGCGTTGCATATTTACAAGTTCAGTACGTAAAGTTTTAAGTTGCTGTACGTCTTCTTCCGTAGCGGCGGCATTCTGGATTTCTCTTATACCGACAAGCATTGCATCTTCAACATACCGCCGAACTTTCATAAAGGCATTACGATAATCATTTTCTTTTTCTTTTTGCGACTTACCCCAGAGCGGGTCGTTTCGATGCCACTCGGCTTGTTCAAGTCTGCGATAAATATCGGCATTAGCTCCGTTGTCATTATTTCTGCCGCAGCCATATATCATGCGCAACAGGTATTCATAATTCATTGCTTCCATACCATTTGTTTTTAGAACACAAAAGTACATTGCTCCACAAGGGTTATCCAAAAAGTTGGGCAACCTTTGCCCAACTTTTATCTGCGCATACCTCTGCGTTTGTCCTGATTTTCATTCTGGGTATTTTTTCTTGGCAATAACACGCCGTCCATATATTTTGCTTTGACCTGCGGAGTAATGGTTTTGCTTGTTATAATGTTGCGTATATCTTCCAACTGCTTTTGGCTGGTTTTATGCAGCTTCACATTTTCGGAAGACAAAGTTTTGATTTGCTCTTTCAGTTTTTTATTCTCGTTTTTAATAAGAGCAACAGCCTCCACCATTCTTTTGTGTTCGGTAACCAACTTTTTTATTTGCTGGTTGATGAGCTGCTCCTGCATTTGCTTCCATTGTTTTTGCCCGATGAGTTTCGGTATATCATCCAATTCAATGCTATAATCCTGTTGCGGCAGTTCTGCTTTTTCGGCAATGGCTTGGGCTTGTTTCAGTACGGCATAATATTCTTTGATGTCGGTATGCTTGGCTCGGCTGCCTTCTATGCCGCGCTCCAAGCCGATGCCTTCCACCGCACCAGCAAAACTTGTTTGCAGCCCGCGCATCTTTTCCCTGCCGCCCAGCAATGCCCTGCAATTTAATTTGCCCTCGACAACAGGCACGATAACCGCATGGATATGCGGCGCGCCTTCATCTTTATGCACAGTAAAATTGACGATGTTTTCTTTGCCGTAAAGTTGCTCCAGCCATTGCATGGATGCTTTTTCAAAAGCCCTCCATTTGTTTACTTCGCCTTGCAGCTTTCCGTCTTCGGCTTTATGGTAATTAAAAAATTCCGCGCCCGATGTCAAAAGGTTTTCTACGGCAAGCACGGCATTCTTTCTCGGTTGGATGCCTGCTTCTTTTATCCGCTTTTGAATGTCGGCATTGAGGTCTTCCGAACCGATAGGACGGCTGTTGTATTTTAATAATTCGGGGTCGGCATTAGGAACGTCCATTGTTCGGGTAAGGTGCGCATTTAAGCCTCCCGCATTCGCTGCCGTCTTTATTTTGCAAGTGCGCAAAACAGCATAAGACATAATCTTTAGATTTTGAGGTTATCGTATGTGCTTGGCAGGATTTGTATCGGCAATTTTTCCTGATTGTGTAGTAAGTACACTTTTCAGTTTTCGTCTTCCCCTAAAGGGTCGGTTGGCGGCGAAGAGATTACCGATGACAAAACAAAGATAAAATAAAATCGGTGCAAAAAATAATAATGATTGCCGTTTATTTTTTTGATTTTACCCACTCATCATGCAGGCAATCGTTATTATTTTTTGTGCGGTCAAAGCCGCCTGATAACGTTTTGCATCGCATCATCTTTGCGGCGGCTGCGACAGTACGGATAACGCCTGTATCGGTGTGCGTGGGTAAGGCACGGCTTCCACAAAAAATAAAACACAGCGTTGGTTCTGTGTGTAAGCGTTTTATTCTTTAGTGGCTGCGGTCTTGGATACTTAACATAAGGTTCTTATAGGCTTTTTGGGATTGGGATGCTTGCATAAGGGTTGGCAAAAACGCCTATAAGGCAACCTTATGTTTAATGTAGCCCTCCGCCTGTGTGTAGAGCTTTTTTGCGGCTTGTGAAGCATGGGCTGTGCGGCTCTTTGGCATTCGCCAATGTGCCGCACGAAGCAAAGGCAAGCGGCAAAAAAATATGTGAGCAAGGCGGCAAGACCGCAGGACAGCAATTGGGTTGGGTTTGTGCGTTCGCTTGCTGCAAGCCGTGCCGTGCGTGGGCTGGACTTAATCGTTCGGCTTAAATCCGATTTTATTTCTCGGCGGATTGGTGCTTTGTTTTTCTATCAGCTCTTTCAATACCATAAAAATATTTTCAATGTCTTTGCTGTTGCGTTCAATATTTCTGTTACTGCTCACGATTTCTTTTTCCATTTTGGCAAGCTGCATCAGTATTTCTTTATGGGAGAGTGCATATTCACGCACCTTCACAAAAACCCTTATGATGCGTATGTTTACATCAATAGCAGTTTTACTGTTCAGTATACAGGACAACATCGTTACACCCTGCTCCGTAAAACAAAAAGGTGTAGCGCCGCCAAAATAACTTTTAGAGGGTATCACATTTTGTGATACCATGCCGTCGATTTCCTTACTTGTCATCTCGAACATAAAATCTTTCGGGAAGCGTGCAATATTTCTTTTGACAGCTTGCTTTAAAACTCTGGTTTCTACGCCGTACAATTCCGCGAGGTCTCTGTCCAGCATAATTTTTTCGCCGCGTACCACGTAGATTTTATTCAATATTTTCTGTTCGGCTACCAATGCCTGTAATTCCTGCTTTGCCATCTTTTTTCAATGCTTTTTCGATGTGTAAAAGTAATTGTTCTGTAATTGGGTATCACAAAATGTGACCTCCATTTTTTTATTTAAAAAGGATGATAATGTTTAATATCTTCTTTCAGGTCTTCTAAATTATTGGCTTGGTACTGCTCCGTTGAACTGATGTAGCGATGCCCTGCCATGACCTGAACCTTGCGCAGGTTGTACCTTTGCAGCCAATGCACTATCACGCTTGCCCTTATCTGGTCAATGTTTTTTACTTTCCCGTTCATCTGTTTTAAATGTTTTACCAGCATTTCAAAGAGGTTGTTTTTTCTCGGACTCTCGCCTATATTTAAAAATAAATCCTGTACCGGTTCGGTAATATTCCTGCGTTGTAAAATCTGTTTTCTCGTATCGTTGATATAATCCAGCAAGTCAAACACCTGCCTGCTTTCCAAAGGCAAGGTGCGTTCATTACTGCGCTTTGTACCTGCAATAAACACCTTGCCTTCCCTTAACCGTAAGTCCTGTAATTGCAGGCGGATAATATCCTCTGTGCTTAATCCCTGATACACCAGCAAGCCCAACACCGCTTTGTTCCTTTTTCTTGCCAACTGCTGCAAAACCTGCGGCGGCGGGCTTTTCAGCGTTTCCGTTTTCTCTAAGACAATATCGGTTCGGTAGTTTTCATACAGCGCATTTAATGCTTCTTCGGATAAAATCTCATACAGTACTTTTCTTTTGATGCCTTTGATAACAATATTGCTGCAAGGATTGTCGCTCACTTCGCCTTCGCTCATCAACCATTCAAAATATTTTTTCAGTTGCCATACATAATGGGCAATCGTCTTGCTGCCTGTGCCTTTGAGGCGGTAATGCTGCACATAAGCGATAATATCGTTGTGGGTGGTTTCCGTAATGTCGGATAAGTTTTCTTTTTCCGCCCACGCAAAAAAATATTCCGTTACCCGCACAATAGTATCAATGGTGTTACTGCCGTAACCTTTTATCCGCAACCATTCTTTAAACTTTTCCATGATGATTATGTTTTATTATTCCACTTTTAATTCTTCATTGATTAAGTGCGTATAAATCTGCGTGGATTCAAGGCTGCTGTGTCCCAAAAAATCTTTTATCTTTTCCAAGCCCATGCCGCGCGCCAACAGGTGCGTGGCAATACTGTGCCGCAACGTATGCAAACCGATTTCTTTTTGTTGCAGGCTTTCTGTTGCGGTAATCGCAATCAGGTGTTGCAAGCATAACAACAGCATTTGCCCGCCCAATCGTTTGCCGCTTTTGCTGCTGACAAAAAAGGATTCTTCTTTATTATCCCTGATGAGTATGGGTCTTGCATCATACAGGTAAGTGGTAAGATGCTCTAAGCCTTTGCTGCTGACAGGTACAAAGCGTTCTTTGTATCCCTTGCCTTTGCGCACGTGTACCAATGAACTTTCTATGTGGATGTCGGATACATTCAGCTGGCAGCCCTCGTTTCTTCTTAGCCCGCAGCCATAGAATACGGCAAGCATGGCGCGGTCTCTCTGTTGTAAGGCAAGATGCAGTTCTTCATTGGTTCCGCGCCGCTTCCTCTCATAAGGTTGTTCGGTCGCTTGGTATAAAAGATGTATTTCTTTTTCAGTAAGTACGGCGGGGATTGCATCAAGGATGCTTTCCTGCCGTATGTTGAGCATCGGTATTTTTAACTTGCCCGTTTGTCGCAGGTATTCGACAAACTTCCGTAACGCCTGTAAATTTTTATTGAGGTGCTTACTGCTTAATGTGCCTGCACCGACCATATAGTTTTTCCGTTGTTTCAGCTCATCATAATAATACGCCTTTATCGCTTCTGCGGTTATATCCTGTAAAGCGGTTTTGCCTTGTTGCTCTAAATAATGCAGCAAGCCTCTGACCTGTATCGGCATATAATACACGCCCTGCCAGGCGTAACCCAATGCTTCGAGCCATTCCTTAAAACTTTGCTCCACATAACGGTAAGCGGGCGAACGGACAGGTAAACGTTTCATTTTTTAATATTTTTTTTGCCTTGCTTGCATTTTACAATATCATTGGTCGTTTGCGCTTAAAGCCTTTGCTGGCTTGCGTTTCAGTGCGCCATTTTCTTTTTGGCGCATGGGTGGCGCACCGGCTTGCAGGTTCTGTAAAATAGTATCCAGCACGCTGCTGATACTGTTTTGCAACTGTACATATTTTTCATAGCTGACGATTTCATAGAGATAACCTTGCTGTTTTTTATCGTCCTGCAATCTGATGTAACCGTTTTGTAATAGCTCATGGTGGTAACGCCTTACGGTTGTTGCAGGCAGGCGTAAATGTTTGCGGATGTCGCGGTTGGTAAACGTGCTTTCTTTTTGTTCCTGCAAAAATTGTTTGAGCAACTCAAAATAATTTCTGGTCGCGCCGCTTAACTCATCGGCTTTGCGCAAGAGGACGGATTTCATGAGCTTGTTGGCTTCGGCAATATCTTCCAACGTAGTGCTGATAAAGGTTTCGCCTGTGTTCGGGTCGGTGTATCTTTCCCTTTGGTGCTGATGATAAAACGTTACGGCTTCGATAAATTGCAGGTAATGCGCATTGGTTCTTCGCGGCTTGAACACTTCACTCGGTATCTGTAATAATTCCGCATAAGGATTGATGACCGATACTTGCTCTAATAACCGTTGCGTGTTTTGCAAAAATTGTTTGGTGTTGTTTTCTTCCGTTTTATTGATGCGCCCTGCCGATACGGCGCGTTGGTATTGCATAATGTTTTCATCCTGTGTTTTACTCTCGTCTATGTAAATCAAAAAAGAACGGTTGGCGTTGTCTTCGTATATCTTTTCCTGCGTGGTACAGCCTGCCACGCTCACAGGTCCGTTTACTTTAAACGTAATGGTCTTGGTTACGCCCTTACTGTCTTTGAGTGGCACTAACTTGATGATGTGCTTCTTGCTGATGAGTTCGCGCAGCGCATACAGCACAGGCTCTGCGCCGTCCATGTCTTCTATCAAGATTAATTTGTGTTGTAAATCGTATTCGCCAAAATAATACAGTGCGTTGCTGGTAAGGCTGGTGCTTTCTATCTTATCTTCTTCGGGCATGAGTTCGGCGACCTTTTCCTGCAAGTGGCTTTTGCCCGCGCCCGAACTGCCAAAGCTGATGACGTGTAAAGGGTTTGCGCGCTTGCGGCTGGTAAAAATGATATACATTAAAAGACGGTTGCTTGCTTCGCCGATAACGCCGCTTTGCCCGATGAGTTCATTGGTTCTTTGCATTAAGTCCGGTTGCATTAAAAAATTCATCGCCGCTTCTTTTTCTTCGGGGGTCAATATCTTCCGGGCTTTTACTTTTTCCTGTTGGCTGGTTTCGATTTGTTGCAGGCGGTACAACTCCAACTGTCTTGTAATGTCGGCAATGGCTTTGGTCAATGGCAATGTGCCGACCTCTAAACGTTCTGCGGCTTTACGGATGAGTTTTTCTGTTTGCACGTCATTGTATAAATCCAAGTTATGGTTCACAGGCAACGCGGCAATATCGGGATTGTTCATGTAATGCTCGAACTTTCGATTAATGACTTCTATACGCATCGTTACACGCAATCTGTCCAAGCCGTCCATGCGGATGCCGCCAAGTATCGTAAAGCCTAATTCTTCCGTGCAGTACGTGATTGCATTAGGATTTGTAATGTCTATGAGGATGTCTGCCGCCATGTGGATAAATATTTAATCTGACATATTTATCGTAAAAGTAGCAGATTTGTTAGAATTACACAAATAAAATAGTTCTTGTTTCAGTTATTTATATCATCTAATTTTACAAAACACTTATTATATCAGCATCTTAAACGATAAATATGACTTTCGGCGAACACATAACGACCCTGCGTAAACGTAAAAACCTCTCGCAAAGCGAGCTGGGCAAAACGGTAGGAACAAGCGGCGATATTATCGGCAAGTATGAACGCGATGAGGTAAAACCTTCGGTAGAAGTAGCGGCAAAAATCGCTGATGCGCTGGAAGTGTCTTTGGATTATCTGGTGGGTAAAACAACCGTGGAGATTGACAGCAAAGCCCTGAACCGTTTGCAGGATATTCAAAAATTAAATGAGCAGGATAAGGCTACCGTCTTTGAGATGGTGGATGCTTTCTTACGCGACAGGAAAGCTAAAAAAGCGTATGCTTCGTAAAAATTTATACATCACAGTAAAACAACAAAGCCCGGCAAGCCGGGCTTTGTTGTTTTACTGATAACACTATTTTTTTCGCCGGATTTTCCGCCACCATTTTTTAAACCAGTAATTGTAATGTTTATTCCGCCATTTGGCATACAGGTCTATCATTTTCGAGTTGCCTTCATCAGGCCACGAGACGCCGATGGCATCCAGCTCTTTAAACATCGTCCGTATATCATCTTCGGTGTAATAATCCTGCCCGTACCCATGCGCTATAAAATAATCCACTAATTTTTCTTTGGCTTTGTCCCGCCCTTCACGCTTCCAGCTTCCGCAAGACAGGTTGTCCATAAAATCGGTTACAAGGTCATCAGGCGGTACGTTTACAAGTTTTGCTATCAATAAAAAAGAATACGGCAATATGTCCTCCCATTCAACGTATCTGCTGTAAGCGCCTGTTTGCCATTTGAGTTGCGGCGGGCGTTTTTTTCTTATCCTTTTTAATTTGGCAGATGGAAGCATTGGTCTCATGATAAAATATTTTACGGTTTATAAAGAGGATTGTATTTGCCTGTCCAATATTTCCAAGCCTTTAAGGCAAAGTTTCCTTGCCATTTCAACAAAAGTGCTTACACGTTCTCCCACCGTATATGCGTCTTTTTGCCCTACTTCAAAACCGCGCTTGTACCTTGTCTCGGAATAACTTTTCATCAAGAGGGAAAACAACCTTTCTTCTTCCGGCGTTTGGGTAAACAAGGTTATCGGCTCTTCGGAAAAACACCGGCAAAGATTGATAAGCCTACCCAGATTGTGGATGTCTGCACGGTAACCTATATGCACGCCGAGCAACGCAATACAGGCTTGTTCAACAGTCTGGTGCATGAGGAATACCGCGGTGGTATATTTTCCCTTTTCGAGACTGAACGCCGATGCTTCATTAAAACTTTTAGATAATTCGTAATGGTATAAATACTGTTCCCTTGCCCTATAAGCGGTTTCGTTACTGATGGTTATCCCGGGATTGATTTCCTGTACCGGTGCTGCCCCGTCTTGCGTATAACAAAGAATACCGTTGGTGTAAACGCTATAAAAGAAACGGCTTTGCTTTTGCAGGGCTTCCCGTATTGTCCCTTTGCCATGGGCAAGAATGGTTACATATCCTGTCGTAAAATGCCGGTTGGCAAATTCCTGAATCCCATGTTCTATCCGTGTATCTTTTTGTGTTACTACCAAAAGGAAGTAGTGATAGACAAAGTTGTTTGTATTGTCTATAAAACAGCCGGAAGCGCTGTATTGCGTGGTTACTTTAGCAAAGCAGATAACCCATACCGGCGTATAGTTTTCAACAATTTCTTTTATAAGCGGGGAGATAACGGCATCCATGATATTTGTTTTCTACACAAGTTCGAGCGCGTAAAAACGGTATCCTATTCTTAGAGCAGGTACTTTACAGGATTGCCAAAGTATTTTAGCGGATGCTTTACAGCCGTTTTTGTTATTTTTGTACGAACGGCAACACACTTAATATGGAAAAAACAATACATCAGGGAAGGAACATTAAACGTTTTCGCGAGATGCTGGGCATTAAGCAGGAAGGGCTTGCCTACGGGCTTGGCGAGGACTGGAACCAAAAGAAAGTATCTACACTGGAGCAGAAGGAAGTAATTGAACCCGATGTGTTGCAGCAAGTCGCCGCTATCTTAAAAGTGCCTGTGGAAGCTATTAAAAATTTTGATGAAGAAACGGCTATCAACATTGTTTCCAGCACATTCAATGATAATGCTTCTATCAATTACTATCCGACATTTAATCCGATTGATAAAGTCGTGGAACTCTACGAACGCATGTTCAAAGAAAAAGATGCTATCATCGAAAAACTTTTACAAGAGAAAAAATAATAAAGAAGTGGCAGTTTCAAAAGTCCGAGACAACCATTTTTATTCAATAAGGTAATGGAACATAAAAATCAAATACGCGATTCTCAGAGTTTTCAAAAAGATTTTGAGACAGTTTCTTAGTTTTTATGTTTATCTCTAAACTGCTTATTGTAAATAACAAACATTGTTGTGTATAATGGTTGAACTAATAAAAGGCAATATTACTAGAATAGAAGTTGATGCTATTGTCAATTCAGCAAACACATCACTACTTGGTGGAAGTGGCGTTGATGGTGCGATACATAAAGCAGGTGGAAAAACTATACTTGAAGAGTGCCAAAAAATAAGAGCCAAACAAGGAGGTTGTAAAGTTGGCAACGCTGTAATAACAACAGCAGGAAAACTCCCTGCAAAATTCGTTATCCATACAGTTGGTCCAGTGTGGAATAACGGCAAAAACAACGAAGTGAGTTTACTATCATCAGCATATCTCAATACCCTTAAACTTGCATTAAATAATCAAATCCACTCTATTTCATTTCCAAACATTAGTACTGGAATTTATAAGTTTCCGAAAGAAAAAGCGGCTAAAATTGCTATTGAAACTGTGTTTAATTTCTTAGAAAGAACTGACAAGATAAAAAAAATAATCTTTGTTTGCCATGATGATGAAAATTATGAAATTTATTCCAAACTTCTAAAACAATAAAATTCTTAATACTAAATACGATACTTTGTTGTTATTGCTCTATAATTAGCTCTTCCAACAGTTTGAATGTTTCTTCTTTCTCTTGTCTTTGGTGTGGTTCTAAAAGAACATTTAGTAGCTGTTCTTCTGTTTCATAGTTCCACACAAAAACACCTAACCATTCTCTACTCCAAAAGTCAATATTACCACCTATTTTTTTTGAATTAAACTCGACTTGGTTTAACGAACCGAAATCGCCCTCTTTAAAAAATCTGTAATTAAATTCATAGCCTTTTAATTTAGGAGCTATATTATTTTTAAACCATTCAATATCTTTTACATCTTCCATAATTATTTGATTTCTAGGATTGGTGAAAGGTTTTGAATTTGCGGGAGGAGCTGTCCCCCTTGTTTCTGCAAAGCTGCTTGCATCGCTTGCCCAGCATTTGGGCCAATTGCCTTGAACCAATTTGCTTGCCCCCCCTGTAAAAGACTGTTTGCAGGAACTTGAAACTCTGCATAAACTGACCCTTTTGATGCTGCTTGGAATGCATCTGCTCCTCCGATTGAAACAAAAGTCTGCCCCCCTGCACCTTCTACCATTTGTCCTGTGGTAGCCATCGTTTCGTATTCCGTTACCGACATCCAACGCCCCACAGTAATCATTTCACCTCCCTCTGCTGCGATTCCAACGCCTTTAGTCGCAGCCAGCATCGTAAGTTTCAAAAGAGCATAACTTCTTAATGTCGGCGCAGTATAATAGCTCGCTGTACTTTTTCCAGTAACAAATTCTAATAACCACGAAAGAGGATTATACTTAATATTAAAGGTATGTATCCATGGATGAACTGGCGATAAGTCATTCCATGTATGATACTGGCTGATAGTAGCAATAGACGGCATATATGGTCGCATAGGAAGTGGGGCGACATGGTTGACTCTTGTGTTGTCACTACCATTTAACCCAATATATCCACCACGTGAAGAAGTGTTTTCAGAACCAGATACAACTAAATCTGGCAGGTTATTAGCGGGACTCTTTGTTCCAAATCCAGGCGTATTTTCAGGATGAGTAGTTCTAATTGTATCTAAACCAAATGGGTCATTGGCAAAAATAGGATTATTGTTGGCATAGGTATATGCTGACCAATCTTGAGAAGATTCCGCTAATGCGTCAATTTGCCAAAACTTTCCGAGTTGCGGGTCAAGTATTCTAAATTTAGTCGAATACAAATTAATGCCAAAATCTTCCTGTAATTCTGTCCCTTGATTAAACAAGTACTTATTATGCAGTGGATTAGTTTCCTGTGTTAACCCTATTGCCTTTTGTTGGAGACCGAAGGCGGTGTAATTAGTCCGCACTTTCTCCCGCACTTCCCATTTTGCCTATGCACAACACAAAAAATTACAACGATTTCCTAAGCCCAACCTTTTATCGATACAAAATTTTCCCAGCGCATCCCAGCATCAAAGAACTTCGATAAAGATAGATATTTATCGAACTATCAAGTTATTTTTTCTAAAAATTTTTGTGGCTTCATCGATTATTTCATCCAGCCTGTTTTTATTTAGGCGTTGCATATTTACAAGTTCAGTACGTAAAGTTTTAAGTTGCTGTACGTCTTCTTCCGTAGCGGCGGCATTCTGGATTTCTCTTATACCGACAAGCATTGCATCTTCAACATACCGCCGAACTTTCATAAAGGCATTACGATAATCATTTTCTTTTTCTTTTTGCGACTTACCCCAGAGCGGGTCGTTTCGATGCCACTCGGCTTGTTCAAGTCTGCGATAAATATCGGCATTAGCTCCGTTGTCATTATTTCTGCCGCAGCCATATATCATGCGCAACAGGTATTCATAATTCATTGCTTCCATACCATTTGTTTTTAGAACACAAAAGTACATTGCTCCACAAGGGTTATCCAAAAAGTTGGGCAACCTTTGCCCAACTTTTATCTGCGCATACCTCTGCGTTTGTCCTGATTTTCATTCTGGGTATTTTTTCTTGGCAATAACACGCCGTCCATATATTTTGCTTTGACCTGCGGAGTAATGGTTTTGCTTGTTATAATGTTGCGTATATCTTCCAACTGCTTTTGGCTGGTTTTATGCAGCTTCACATTTTCGGAAGACAAAGTTTTGATTTGCTCTTTCAGTTTTTTATTCTCGTTTTTAATAAGAGCAACAGCCTCCACCATTCTTTTGTGTTCGGTAACCAACTTTTTTATTTGCTGGTTGATGAGCTGCTCCTGCATTTGCTTCCATTGTTTTTGCCCGATGAGTTTCGGTATATCATCCAATTCAATGCTATAATCCTGTTGCGGCAGTTCTGCTTTTTCGGCAATGGCTTGGGCTTGTTTCAGTACGGCATAATATTCTTTGATGTCGGTATGCTTGGCTCGGCTGCCTTCTATGCCGCGCTCCAAGCCGATGCCTTCCACCGCACCAGCAAAACTTGTTTGCAGCCCGCGCATCTTTTCCCTGCCGCCCAGCAATGCCCTGCAATTTAATTTGCCCTCGACAACAGGCACGATAACCGCATGGATATGCGGCGCGCCTTCATCTTTATGCACAGTAAAATTGACGATGTTTTCTTTGCCGTAAAGTTGCTCCAGCCATTGCATGGATGCTTTTTCAAAAGCCCTCCATTTGTTTACTTCGCCTTGCAGCTTTCCGTCTTCGGCTTTATGGTAATTAAAAAATTCCGCGCCCGATGTCAAAAGGTTTTCTACGGCAAGCACGGCATTCTTTCTCGGTTGGATGCCTGCTTCTTTTATCCGCTTTTGAATGTCGGCATTGAGGTCTTCCGAACCGATAGGACGGCTGTTGTATTTTAATAATTCGGGGTCGGCATTAGGAACGTCCATTGTTCGGGTAAGGTGCGCATTTAAGCCTCCCGCATTCGCTGCCGTCTTTATTTTGCAAGTGCGCAAAACAGCATAAGACATAATCTTTAGATTTTGAGGTTATCGTATGTGCTTGGCAGGATTTGTATCGGCAATTTTTCCTGATTGTGTAGTAAGTACACTTTTCAGTTTTCGTCTTCCCCTAAAGGGTCGGTTGGCGGCGAAGAGATTACCGATGACAAAACAAAGATAAAATAAAATCGGTGCAAAAAATAATAATGATTGCCGTTTATTTTTTTGATTTTACCCACTCATCATGCAGGCAATCGTTATTATTTTTTGTGCGGTCAAAGCCGCCTGATAACGTTTTGCATCGCATCATCTTTGCGGCGGCTGCGACAGTACGGATAACGCCTGTATCGGTGTGCGTGGGTAAGGCACGGCTTCCACAAAAAATAAAACACAGCGTTGGTTCTGTGTGTAAGCGTTTTATTCTTTAGTGGCTGCGGTCTTGGATACTTAACATAAGGTTCTTATAGGCTTTTTGGGATTGGGATGCTTGCATAAGGGTTGGCAAAAACGCCTATAAGGCAACCTTATGTTTAATGTAGCCCTCCGCCTGTGTGTAGAGCTTTTTTGCGGCTTGTGAAGCATGGGCTGTGCGGCTCTTTGGCATTCGCCAATGTGCCGCACGAAGCAAAGGCAAGCGGCAAAAAAATATGTGAGCAAGGCGGCAAGACCGCAGGACAGCAATTGGGTTGGGTTTGTGCGTTCGCTTGCTGCAAGCCGTGCCGTGCGTGGGCTGGACTTAATCGTTCGGCTTAAATCCGATTTTATTTCTCGGCGGATTGGTGCTTTGTTTTTCTATCAGCTCTTTCAATACCATAAAAATATTTTCAATGTCTTTGCTGTTGCGTTCAATATTTCTGTTACTGCTCACGATTTCTTTTTCCATTTTGGCAAGCTGCATCAGTATTTCTTTATGGGAGAGTGCATATTCACGCACCTTCACAAAAACCCTTATGATGCGTATGTTTACATCAATAGCAGTTTTACTGTTCAGTATACAGGACAACATCGTTACACCCTGCTCCGTAAAACAAAAAGGTGTAGCGCCGCCAAAATAACTTTTAGAGGGTATCACATTTTGTGATACCATGCCGTCGATTTCCTTACTTGTCATCTCGAACATAAAATCTTTCGGGAAGCGTGCAATATTTCTTTTGACAGCTTGCTTTAAAACTCTGGTTTCTACGCCGTACAATTCCGCGAGGTCTCTGTCCAGCATAATTTTTTCGCCGCGTACCACGTAGATTTTATTCAATATTTTCTGTTCGGCTACCAATGCCTGTAATTCCTGCTTTGCCATCTTTTTTCAATGCTTTTTCGATGTGTAAAAGTAATTGTTCTGTAATTGGGTATCACAAAATGTGACCTCCATTTTTTTATTTAAAAAGGATGATAATGTTTAATATCTTCTTTCAGGTCTTCTAAATTATTGGCTTGGTACTGCTCCGTTGAACTGATGTAGCGATGCCCTGCCATGACCTGAACCTTGCGCAGGTTGTACCTTTGCAGCCAATGCACTATCACGCTTGCCCTTATCTGGTCAATGTTTTTTACTTTCCCGTTCATCTGTTTTAAATGTTTTACCAGCATTTCAAAGAGGTTGTTTTTTCTCGGACTCTCGCCTATATTTAAAAATAAATCCTGTACCGGTTCGGTAATATTCCTGCGTTGTAAAATCTGTTTTCTCGTATCGTTGATATAATCCAGCAAGTCAAACACCTGCCTGCTTTCCAAAGGCAAGGTGCGTTCATTACTGCGCTTTGTACCTGCAATAAACACCTTGCCTTCCCTTAACCGTAAGTCCTGTAATTGCAGGCGGATAATATCCTCTGTGCTTAATCCCTGATACACCAGCAAGCCCAACACCGCTTTGTTCCTTTTTCTTGCCAACTGCTGCAAAACCTGCGGCGGCGGGCTTTTCAGCGTTTCCGTTTTCTCTAAGACAATATCGGTTCGGTAGTTTTCATACAGCGCATTTAATGCTTCTTCGGATAAAATCTCATACAGTACTTTTCTTTTGATGCCTTTGATAACAATATTGCTGCAAGGATTGTCGCTCACTTCGCCTTCGCTCATCAACCATTCAAAATATTTTTTCAGTTGCCATACATAATGGGCAATCGTCTTGCTGCCTGTGCCTTTGAGGCGGTAATGCTGCACATAAGCGATAATATCGTTGTGGGTGGTTTCCGTAATGTCGGATAAGTTTTCTTTTTCCGCCCACGCAAAAAAATATTCCGTTACCCGCACAATAGTATCAATGGTGTTACTGCCGTAACCTTTTATCCGCAACCATTCTTTAAACTTTTCCATGATGATTATGTTTTATTATTCCACTTTTAATTCTTCATTGATTAAGTGCGTATAAATCTGCGTGGATTCAAGGCTGCTGTGTCCCAAAAAATCTTTTATCTTTTCCAAGCCCATGCCGCGCGCCAACAGGTGCGTGGCAATACTGTGCCGCAACGTATGCAAACCGATTTCTTTTTGTTGCAGGCTTTCTGTTGCGGTAATCGCAATCAGGTGTTGCAAGCATAACAACAGCATTTGCCCGCCCAATCGTTTGCCGCTTTTGCTGCTGACAAAAAAGGATTCTTCTTTATTATCCCTGATGAGTATGGGTCTTGCATCATACAGGTAAGTGGTAAGATGCTCTAAGCCTTTGCTGCTGACAGGTACAAAGCGTTCTTTGTATCCCTTGCCTTTGCGCACGTGTACCAATGAACTTTCTATGTGGATGTCGGATACATTCAGCTGGCAGCCCTCGTTTCTTCTTAGCCCGCAGCCATAGAATACGGCAAGCATGGCGCGGTCTCTCTGTTGTAAGGCAAGATGCAGTTCTTCATTGGTTCCGCGCCGCTTCCTCTCATAAGGTTGTTCGGTCGCTTGGTATAAAAGATGTATTTCTTTTTCAGTAAGTACGGCGGGGATTGCATCAAGGATGCTTTCCTGCCGTATGTTGAGCATCGGTATTTTTAACTTGCCCGTTTGTCGCAGGTATTCGACAAACTTCCGTAACGCCTGTAAATTTTTATTGAGGTGCTTACTGCTTAATGTGCCTGCACCGACCATATAGTTTTTCCGTTGTTTCAGCTCATCATAATAATACGCCTTTATCGCTTCTGCGGTTATATCCTGTAAAGCGGTTTTGCCTTGTTGCTCTAAATAATGCAGCAAGCCTCTGACCTGTATCGGCATATAATACACGCCCTGCCAGGCGTAACCCAATGCTTCGAGCCATTCCTTAAAACTTTGCTCCACATAACGGTAAGCGGGCGAACGGACAGGTAAACGTTTCATTTTTTAATATTTTTTTTGCCTTGCTTGCATTTTACAATATCATTGGTCGTTTGCGCTTAAAGCCTTTGCTGGCTTGCGTTTCAGTGCGCCATTTTCTTTTTGGCGCATGGGTGGCGCACCGGCTTGCAGGTTCTGTAAAATAGTATCCAGCACGCTGCTGATACTGTTTTGCAACTGTACATATTTTTCATAGCTGACGATTTCATAGAGATAACCTTGCTGTTTTTTATCGTCCTGCAATCTGATGTAACCGTTTTGTAATAGCTCATGGTGGTAACGCCTTACGGTTGTTGCAGGCAGGCGTAAATGTTTGCGGATGTCGCGGTTGGTAAACGTGCTTTCTTTTTGTTCCTGCAAAAATTGTTTGAGCAACTCAAAATAATTTCTGGTCGCGCCGCTTAACTCATCGGCTTTGCGCAAGAGGACGGATTTCATGAGCTTGTTGGCTTCGGCAATATCTTCCAACGTAGTGCTGATAAAGGTTTCGCCTGTGTTCGGGTCGGTGTATCTTTCCCTTTGGTGCTGATGATAAAACGTTACGGCTTCGATAAATTGCAGGTAATGCGCATTGGTTCTTCGCGGCTTGAACACTTCACTCGGTATCTGTAATAATTCCGCATAAGGATTGATGACCGATACTTGCTCTAATAACCGTTGCGTGTTTTGCAAAAATTGTTTGGTGTTGTTTTCTTCCGTTTTATTGATGCGCCCTGCCGATACGGCGCGTTGGTATTGCATAATGTTTTCATCCTGTGTTTTACTCTCGTCTATGTAAATCAAAAAAGAACGGTTGGCGTTGTCTTCGTATATCTTTTCCTGCGTGGTACAGCCTGCCACGCTCACAGGTCCGTTTACTTTAAACGTAATGGTCTTGGTTACGCCCTTACTGTCTTTGAGTGGCACTAACTTGATGATGTGCTTCTTGCTGATGAGTTCGCGCAGCGCATACAGCACAGGCTCTGCGCCGTCCATGTCTTCTATCAAGATTAATTTGTGTTGTAAATCGTATTCGCCAAAATAATACAGTGCGTTGCTGGTAAGGCTGGTGCTTTCTATCTTATCTTCTTCGGGCATGAGTTCGGCGACCTTTTCCTGCAAGTGGCTTTTGCCCGCGCCCGAACTGCCAAAGCTGATGACGTGTAAAGGGTTTGCGCGCTTGCGGCTGGTAAAAATGATATACATTAAAAGACGGTTGCTTGCTTCGCCGATAACGCCGCTTTGCCCGATGAGTTCATTGGTTCTTTGCATTAAGTCCGGTTGCATTAAAAAATTCATCGCCGCTTCTTTTTCTTCGGGGGTCAATATCTTCCGGGCTTTTACTTTTTCCTGTTGGCTGGTTTCGATTTGTTGCAGGCGGTACAACTCCAACTGTCTTGTAATGTCGGCAATGGCTTTGGTCAATGGCAATGTGCCGACCTCTAAACGTTCTGCGGCTTTACGGATGAGTTTTTCTGTTTGCACGTCATTGTATAAATCCAAGTTATGGTTCACAGGCAACGCGGCAATATCGGGATTGTTCATGTAATGCTCGAACTTTCGATTAATGACTTCTATACGCATCGTTACACGCAATCTGTCCAAGCCGTCCATGCGGATGCCGCCAAGTATCGTAAAGCCTAATTCTTCCGTGCAGTACGTGATTGCATTAGGATTTGTAATGTCTATGAGGATGTCTGCCGCCATGTGGATAAATATTTAATCTGACATATTTATCGTAAAAGTAGCAGATTTGTTAGAATTACACAAATAAAATAGTTCTTGTTTCAGTTATTTATATCATCTAATTTTACAAAACACTTATTATATCAGCATCTTAAACGATAAATATGACTTTCGGCGAACACATAACGACCCTGCGTAAACGTAAAAACCTCTCGCAAAGCGAGCTGGGCAAAACGGTAGGAACAAGCGGCGATATTATCGGCAAGTATGAACGCGATGAGGTAAAACCTTCGGTAGAAGTAGCGGCAAAAATCGCTGATGCGCTGGAAGTGTCTTTGGATTATCTGGTGGGTAAAACAACCGTGGAGATTGACAGCAAAGCCCTGAACCGTTTGCAGGATATTCAAAAATTAAATGAGCAGGATAAGGCTACCGTCTTTGAGATGGTGGATGCTTTCTTACGCGACAGGAAAGCTAAAAAAGCGTATGCTTCGTAAAAATTTATACATCACAGTAAAACAACAAAGCCCGGCAAGCCGGGCTTTGTTGTTTTACTGATAACACTATTTTTTTCGCCGGATTTTCCGCCACCATTTTTTAAACCAGTAATTGTAATGTTTATTCCGCCATTTGGCATACAGGTCTATCATTTTCGAGTTGCCTTCATCAGGCCACGAGACGCCGATGGCATCCAGCTCTTTAAACATCGTCCGTATATCATCTTCGGTGTAATAATCCTGCCCGTACCCATGCGCTATAAAATAATCCACTAATTTTTCTTTGGCTTTGTCCCGCCCTTCACGCTTCCAGCTTCCGCAAGACAGGTTGTCCATAAAATCGGTTACAAGGTCATCAGGCGGTACGTTTACAAGTTTTGCTATCAATAAAAAAGAATACGGCAATATGTCCTCCCATTCAACGTATCTGCTGTAAGCGCCTGTTTGCCATTTGAGTTGCGGCGGGCGTTTTTTTCTTATCCTTTTTAATTTGGCAGATGGAAGCATTGGTCTCATGATAAAATATTTTACGGTTTATAAAGAGGATTGTATTTGCCTGTCCAATATTTCCAAGCCTTTAAGGCAAAGTTTCCTTGCCATTTCAACAAAAGTGCTTACACGTTCTCCCACCGTATATGCGTCTTTTTGCCCTACTTCAAAACCGCGCTTGTACCTTGTCTCGGAATAACTTTTCATCAAGAGGGAAAACAACCTTTCTTCTTCCGGCGTTTGGGTAAACAAGGTTATCGGCTCTTCGGAAAAACACCGGCAAAGATTGATAAGCCTACCCAGATTGTGGATGTCTGCACGGTAACCTATATGCACGCCGAGCAACGCAATACAGGCTTGTTCAACAGTCTGGTGCATGAGGAATACCGCGGTGGTATATTTTCCCTTTTCGAGACTGAACGCCGATGCTTCATTAAAACTTTTAGATAATTCGTAATGGTATAAATACTGTTCCCTTGCCCTATAAGCGGTTTCGTTACTGATGGTTATCCCGGGATTGATTTCCTGTACCGGTGCTGCCCCGTCTTGCGTATAACAAAGAATACCGTTGGTGTAAACGCTATAAAAGAAACGGCTTTGCTTTTGCAGGGCTTCCCGTATTGTCCCTTTGCCATGGGCAAGAATGGTTACATATCCTGTCGTAAAATGCCGGTTGGCAAATTCCTGAATCCCATGTTCTATCCGTGTATCTTTTTGTGTTACTACCAAAAGGAAGTAGTGATAGACAAAGTTGTTTGTATTGTCTATAAAACAGCCGGAAGCGCTGTATTGCGTGGTTACTTTAGCAAAGCAGATAACCCATACCGGCGTATAGTTTTCAACAATTTCTTTTATAAGCGGGGAGATAACGGCATCCATGATATTTGTTTTCTACACAAGTTCGAGCGCGTAAAAACGGTATCCTATTCTTAGAGCAGGTACTTTACAGGATTGCCAAAGTATTTTAGCGGATGCTTTACAGCCGTTTTTGTTATTTTTGTACGAACGGCAACACACTTAATATGGAAAAAACAATACATCAGGGAAGGAACATTAAACGTTTTCGCGAGATGCTGGGCATTAAGCAGGAAGGGCTTGCCTACGGGCTTGGCGAGGACTGGAACCAAAAGAAAGTATCTACACTGGAGCAGAAGGAAGTAATTGAACCCGATGTGTTGCAGCAAGTCGCCGCTATCTTAAAAGTGCCTGTGGAAGCTATTAAAAATTTTGATGAAGAAACGGCTATCAACATTGTTTCCAGCACATTCAATGATAATGCTTCTATCAATTACTATCCGACATTTAATCCGATTGATAAAGTCGTGGAACTCTACGAACGCATGTTCAAAGAAAAAGATGCTATCATCGAAAAACTTTTACAAGAGAAAAAATAATAAAGAAGTGGCAGTTTCAAAAGTCCGAGACAACCATTTTTATTCAATAAGGTAATGGAACATAAAAATCAAATACGCGATTCTCAGAGTTTTCAAAAAGATTTTGAGACAGTTTCTTAGTTTTTATGTTTATCTCTAAACTGCTTATTGTAAATAACAAACATTGTTGTGTATAATGGTTGAACTAATAAAAGGCAATATTACTAGAATAGAAGTTGATGCTATTGTCAATTCAGCAAACACATCACTACTTGGTGGAAGTGGCGTTGATGGTGCGATACATAAAGCAGGTGGAAAAACTATACTTGAAGAGTGCCAAAAAATAAGAGCCAAACAAGGAGGTTGTAAAGTTGGCAACGCTGTAATAACAACAGCAGGAAAACTCCCTGCAAAATTCGTTATCCATACAGTTGGTCCAGTGTGGAATAACGGCAAAAACAACGAAGTGAGTTTACTATCATCAGCATATCTCAATACCCTTAAACTTGCATTAAATAATCAAATCCACTCTATTTCATTTCCAAACATTAGTACTGGAATTTATAAGTTTCCGAAAGAAAAAGCGGCTAAAATTGCTATTGAAACTGTGTTTAATTTCTTAGAAAGAACTGACAAGATAAAAAAAATAATCTTTGTTTGCCATGATGATGAAAATTATGAAATTTATTCCAAACTTCTAAAACAATAAAATTCTTAATACTAAATACGATACTTTGTTGTTATTGCTCTATAATTAGCTCTTCCAACAGTTTGAATGTTTCTTCTTTCTCTTGTCTTTGGTGTGGTTCTAAAAGAACATTTAGTAGCTGTTCTTCTGTTTCATAGTTCCACACAAAAACACCTAACCATTCTCTACTCCAAAAGTCAATATTACCACCTATTTTTTTTGAATTAAACTCGACTTGGTTTAACGAACCGAAATCGCCCTCTTTAAAAAATCTGTAATTAAATTCATAGCCTTTTAATTTAGGAGCTATATTATTTTTAAACCATTCAATATCTTTTACATCTTCCATAATTATTTGATTTCTAGGATTGGTGAAAGGTTTTGAATTTGCGGGAGGAGCTGTCCCCCTTGTTTCTGCAAAGCTGCTTGCATCGCTTGCCCAGCATTTGGGCCAATTGCCTTGAACCAATTTGCTTGCCCCCCCTGTAAAAGACTGTTTGCAGGAACTTGAAACTCTGCATAAACTGACCCTTTTGATGCTGCTTGGAATGCATCTGCTCCTCCGATTGAAACAAAAGTCTGCCCCCCTGCACCTTCTACCATTTGTCCTGTGGTAGCCATCGTTTCGTATTCCGTTACCGACATCCAACGCCCCACAGTAATCATTTCACCTCCCTCTGCTGCGATTCCAACGCCTTTAGTCGCAGCCAGCATCGTAAGTTTCAAAAGAGCATAACTTCTTAATGTCGGCGCAGTATAATAGCTCGCTGTACTTTTTCCAGTAACAAATTCTAATAACCACGAAAGAGGATTATACTTAATATTAAAGGTATGTATCCATGGATGAACTGGCGATAAGTCATTCCATGTATGATACTGGCTGATAGTAGCAATAGACGGCATATATGGTCGCATAGGAAGTGGGGCGACATGGTTGACTCTTGTGTTGTCACTACCATTTAACCCAATATATCCACCACGTGAAGAAGTGTTTTCAGAACCAGATACAACTAAATCTGGCAGGTTATTAGCGGGACTCTTTGTTCCAAATCCAGGCGTATTTTCAGGATGAGTAGTTCTAATTGTATCTAAACCAAATGGGTCATTGGCAAAAATAGGATTATTGTTGGCATAGGTATATGCTGACCAATCTTGAGAAGATTCCGCTAATGCGTCAATTTGCCAAAACTTTCCGAGTTGCGGGTCAAGTATTCTAAATTTAGTCGAATACAAATTAATGCCAAAATCTTCCTGTAATTCTGTCCCTTGATTAAACAAGTACTTATTATGCAGTGGATTAGTTTCCTGTGTTAACCCTATTGCCTTTTGTTGGAGACCGAACGGGTAATAACTCGTAGCTTCGAGAATTGGAGAACTTACATTGTAATCATCCGTGATAACCATACGTGTATTACCTAAATGGTCTTTCAGCATATAATCATACACCCAAACCCCCGCCCCTGGAGGGGAGACCCTCGCCCTGCCTTCACTTGTGCCAAAGAACTGTAGTGTATCATTTTGGTAAACGCTGCTGTTAAGGTATAATGTTGTTGTTTTCCTCGCCGGAAGTACCGTACTGTCTATTGTGATTTTACGGAGCTTGTTACCACTTGCATCATACGTGTAATAAATACTTCCTTTGCCACTTACCCTGATAACCGAAGGTAAATTTAAGTAGTTATAACTAATCGAAGAAATATTTTTATTGGCATCGCTAATTAAATTTCCGTTGGCATCATACGCATAGTCATTGCCCGTGTTTGTCCCGTCCTGGAAGTCGCCCAGATTTTCCGTTGCCGTGCCGGCAGCAGCATCCGCAACTTTTGCCAGTTTGTTGCTGTAACTGTTGTAAGTATAAGTCAGCTGGTCAATAAGGGGAGAAGAGCCATCGGACTTCAGCCCGTACTGGTACATCTTTGTAATGTTGCCGTTGTAGTCGTAGGTAAGGTTATTGACCGTATAGTTGACAGGGGAAGTGCTGAATGCGTGCCCGACATACTGCCCGAAATTGGCGGCAGTTAAACGGTTGGCGGCATCGTAGCTGTAATTATACTTCCTTGCCTTGCGGTCATTAGCGCCTTTCCATATCATCCCGGCGATATTGCCCGTGTACTGCAAGCCTCCCCAGGTTCCCCCGAAATAGGGATTTTTATCATAACCCAACTCAAAGCCGAAGTAATTGGTATTGGGGTAAGTAACCGTTTGTGCCGTTTGTGTTTCTTCGGTAAACATTTCCCCGCTCTCCGTTTGTGTGGACTGTCCTGTAGTATTGGTGGTATCTGTCGAAGCAATGGCTTTGGCGTAAGCACGGTTCACACCCAGCAGCCACCCGCGGATGTTGTAATCAAAAGCCTGTGTTTCTAACGGTGTGGTGTTGTAGGTGGTGGCATTTGTCCGCCTGTTGCCCAGCTTTTTATTCTTTACCTGTCCCAAAGCATCGTACTCTATCTGCGATATGGTGGCATAAGCCGTCATGGCATTATTGTTCACTTTGGTATTGCTTTGCCGCATTTCAGTCTTGACGAGACGGTTCAGGTCGTCATAGGTCATTTTGGTAACCACCAGCGTGGTATCCGCTCTTGTCCCTTTCTTCTGCTGCCAGTTGACCACAATAAGCGGCTGCCCCGCCCAGCTGTACTGCGTGGTGGTTACATCAACACCGCCGGTAATGTTCCTGCTTTGTGTCTGGATAACCCTTCCTTTATCGTCATAGATATTGACCGTTGCCACAAATGCCGCAGGTGTGCTGTCCTGTATCTTCTGCTCCGTCCATGTAACCATGCCTTTGGTGGTAATGGCGCTGTTTTGTTGCGGCATCACAGGGTAAGGGGCTGTTGTGGTGCTGGTAGCCGTAAAATAACTGTTCCAGGTTGTTTTATAGGTACCGCTCAATCCGGAAGGTATGCCGTTATAGTCGTCGTAATGCGTTGCCGTCAGCAGGTTGGACGAAGTGGGTAATGTAGCGGGATAAGGGGTTGTTGCAGCAGCAGCCCCGGTCAGCAGGGTTGTAAACGCCGTGGTCGTGCTGTCGAGCCAGGTGGTATCGGCACGGTTCAGGTTGTCATACCTCGTTACGATCCACTTGTGCTGTGTCCGCAGGTCGGCATCCTGTGTCATGACCAGCCTGTCCCTGTTGTCATAGACCATATACACCGCACCTGCTCCCGGCACCTGCTTCAGTATCATGCGGTTTCTGCCATCGTATTCATAACGGAAGCATTGTTGGGATAAAATGGTGGTATTGGTAAGGTTCCAGTTGTTGGCAGCCAGCCACTGCACGCCGTGCGGCTGTACCACGCAGCGCAGGTTGCCCAGGTCGTCGTAGATATAGTACGTACACATCCAGCCGGTATGGTTGCTGCCGCTGCCATCATCTGTAACGGCTGTTGAAAGCTGTACTTTCTTGAGTACTACCTGCCCGTCTTTGTCTTTAAACTCGATGACCTGCTTGTTGTTTTCATCGGTAGTAATATTCTTGTACAAAGTACCTGCCGCATAGATACCGGGCGTTGTGTAACTGCCCCAGCTGCCTTGTGCAGGATAGGTGCAGTTCCAGATACGGACGGAGTCGGCGGTCGTATTGCTCCAGTAGCCCTGCTGCACACCCCTGCCGGCGCCTTTCCAGCTGTTGCCGGGAGCCATTGTTTTCAATACCCTGTTCAGCGGCGAGGCTTCATAAAGGATGCTGTCTGTGGCATTCTTGCCTGTTTCTCCCTGTCCGGTAATGGGGGCGCTGCTGCTGCCGTACCATGCAGGTTGTTCACTTAGTGCATTAGGTTTATAACTGCCGTCGTTGCTGTTTGCTACATAAGGCAGGTATTTGTTGACTTCCCTGCCGAAGCCGTCATATGCTACGGGTGTTACCAAATCGCCTGTTGTGCCTGTTGCCGTTACCAAAGAGCCTTGCTTGGCGACCGTCTGTAAGGGCCTGCCTAAACCGTCGAAATACTGTACCGTGAGCTTAACATCGGAAAGCTGTTTGGTAATGAGCGTATTGGGGTCGCTAACAGGTGCAGTCGCTGTCCAGGATGCAATATAGTTCTGGGTAGAGGATAAGGAAACAGGTGCGGTCGTAACGGGAGGGTTCTGACCGCCGCTATCAACAGGAGGAGTGCCGGAGGAGATAAAAATATGTACACTGTGCCCATTCGTATTAAAACCACCGGTCAGCGTGATAGTACCATTATTATATGTAGTGATGACAGATTGCCCACTATAACTGTTTAAAGTGATGTTTTGCGCTTTGACAGCCTGAAAGCCGAAAGCCCAAAACAGGAAGCCTAATAAAAGGGAAAAGCAGGTTGCAGGCTGAACGTGCCCGGTGTTTTTGCTCCTTGTAGCCTTATTCGGTATCAATCGAAACATAGATAGTATATTGAAGGGTACTGGTATTTTGGTTTCTGATTCTATTGCCGATAAAAAACATGTATTTTTCCTGCTTATCATATTAATCGTGTTATTGCTCCCGGTAATGATAATCGTATCTCTTAATCACATTGCTGTCTTTATCCTTCGTATCTTTTAACCTGCCGAATCCATCGTACTCGTAATACTTTGTATTACCTGTATGGTCGGTCATAGATATCAAAGGATAAGAGTATGTAGATGCTTGTGACTGATTAGTATAAGCCCTTTCGATCTTCTGTGATTCAATAAGGTCAACAGGAGCTTGACTTTTTGCTTCAGCAGAAGTACTACTGCTGCTGCTGCTTTCATCGCTTATATATTCAATAAGGTCAATGCGAAGCGGGTCATTGGGGTAATTGATAAATGTTACGTTAGAGAGGTTAACAGCCGTGTCAGTAATATCTGTTGAATGACCGGTTCCGGTTCCTAATTCAAAGAAAATCCGGCGGGTATTGCCCGTTTTATATACTCTCACATTGTATAATCCTGTATCAATTATATTATTCAGAAACCCGCGATGAGATTTCGGAATGGCAAAATCATAGGTTGTGCCTATAAGCAAATTGGTTAACTGAATATGCCAACCAGAATCGTTTAAATAATCATTGCCATTAAACGCCACCAAGTACTTTGAATTTATGCTGCAATTACAATGGGTATTGGCATAATTCTGTCCGTTTTGTTGTATATCCTGCAATGCAAGGTTATTGGCTGCGGCTTTACTTATGCCGGAAGAATAGCTGCTTTCAGGAATCGTATAGTCAATACTGCCCGCAACATCATAAGAAGGACAATTATTTCTGGTAAATGTTTGGGATTGTTGGTCATTGTAATATAAGTCGTGTAAAACATTATAATTGATTTTCTTTAATACATGCATGTCATTATCCAGAATTGTTATAAGGCGCCCGAGATTATCGTATTGATAAAAAGTATTATTGCCTTGCGGGTTTGTTGTACTTGTTATCCCTATTCCGGGCTGGTAGGTGTACGTCCAGACCTGTGCGCCGGTCAATCCGGTACGCAGCTTATTGAGTTCGGTGCGCATAGCGGCGTCGGTAGTGGAAGGATTATCCAAAACAGATTGGTTCACAAGCGCTGAAGCTGCCGTATAATTACTTCCGATAATCCTGGCTACCGGGTACAGGCTGTTATACCCCCACAAATAGGTTTCCCTTACACTGTCGATGCCTTGCTGCTCCCGTATATTAAAATAGGTGTCGTAAGAAAGAATCTGTTTCACGGGAACGGCAGGATTGTCTCTGGTCGCCGTATATAAATTACCGGGCAATAAATTGCTTCCCTGTAAAAATTCCTGACGTACTGTCTGTGCCAGGCTTCCGTTTATGCTGTCCGTAGTTTCAACAACGGGAGCAATACGTCTCAAGGCGGTAAGGGTCGTCAGGAAGCTCTGTTGCGAAGTAGAATAGCCCGGTACGGCAGCGGATTGATACGCATACCAATAGTGTGTTATTTTTGAAAATCCTCTGCTATCTGTCGT
The DNA here is from genome assembly GCF_001659705.1 of Arachidicoccus sp. BS20. Taxonomy (NCBI): domain Bacteria; kingdom Pseudomonadati; phylum Bacteroidota; class Chitinophagia; order Chitinophagales; family Chitinophagaceae; genus Arachidicoccus; species Arachidicoccus ginsenosidimutans. Next base: position 1,861,343 of record NZ_CP015971.1, on the reverse strand, counting down.
AGTTGCTGCTGTTTTATATAGGTAAGCAGGATCATAAGTATAAGCTGTTTGTGTGGCTACATAGCCGGAGTTGGAAGGCTGGTTGTACAGCGTATCTTTTTCCAAAGTAAGTTTATTGGCACCCGTTACAATAGAATAATCCATGTGCGCATATTTGCTGATGCCATGTTCGTTCGTATTAGTAACTTCAGTCCCGCCATTTAGTGGATACATGCTGTAATAACGTAAGTAAGTTTGTGCGGCAGGTATGGGTGCTTTAGGGTAAACAGTATAGGTATATGTTTTACTCTGAACAGGATAATAAGTGCCGTTTGCATAACCATATTGCTTTACGGATAGAGGAATTATTGAATTCCAGTCATTTCTCGCATCCGCGGCAATAGGGGTCATATTTACCCAGGTAACGTCTGTTGAATTAATGCGGTAACTGTAAACCGTTTTACCTAAAGGAATATTGTCTCTTGCCGAGATATCATATTCAGTTACCATCGGATAAAGGACGGCAGCCCCGAAAGAAAATGAATTATCCAAAAATGGCCTTGAGTTGATATAGGTATTCTTGATAAAAACATTATATATGTCTGATGAGTTAGTAGTGTTTACCCATTGCTGGAACATAAAATTGCTGCCATAATTGTGGTATTTAGTTAATCCCCAGCCATTCTCCGTAGTGGTGCCGTAGGTATATCGCTTAACCAGTGAATCCTGCCCCTGTGCCGTAACATAACGGATGCTTTTGATACGGTGCCCGCCGCCATATACAATCCTGCCTGCCTGTGCAGGGGATTCATATTCATTTTCTTCAAAAGTAAAAATCGCTTTTCCCCCGGTCGGATAGGTTAACTGTGTTAAGATTCCGGGTATTGTATAGGGTGGTTGTGTGGTTTCCATATTGCTACCCACCTCCATCCATGTTGGACCGGAATTGAATGTGCCGATATGCGTGCTTACAGTATCGGAATAATCGCCTGAATAAGTATTGTAATAATCCAAGTGATAAACCAAATGGGGAACCGAAGAACTACCCGATTTCCAGTAACCCCAATAATCGTTTTGGTAATTGTCATATATACCGAAAACGCCATTATAAGATAGTCCGTAGCGAAGTCCCGGCTGGGTGCTGTCGCTGCCTGTTATGATTACGGAATCCAGTAAAAAACGCTTGCAATATTCGTCATAGAGTCCTCCAGCCATAGGTATCGGCTTGCCGCCATCATCATTGCCTATATATCTATGCTGAACCAGTTTCACAACTTTAACAAGCCTGTTTCCTGCGTAAACTCTGATACTTGTTAATTGATAATCAGCCGAGTAAGAAAGTTCTATTCTGCCGCCTCGGAAAGTTATTGTACTTAGTACTTTTTCAAATACAAAATTATTAGAGTAAATACTGGCTGCGGAATCTCTTCCTAAATCTCCCAGCATTTGCCACATATATTTATGTTTACCGTCTGTCTGACTTGGAGTCGTGCTGGTCATGGATACTTTAATATCGTCATTGGCAGGGGCGCTGCCCAGATCATAGGGGAAATCGAAACTGCTTACATCAAAATCCCCGGTATGCGCATAATTGGGGCGCATCACTCCATAACCCAGAGATTGAGTCCCTCCGGGTAAACTTAAGACCTGCGGTTCTTTTTGATTGATTGTGTAATCATTGTTACTACTAAACTCAGCTATCTTCCATTGTTTGTTGAAAAAGGGAACCATCTCTGCTTTTTGGTGCGAGCCATAAGTAAAACGAATCGTATCTCTGGTATCAAAGGAAATAATCTCTGCTATTTTCCAGGCGCTCAGGTTGATAAGGCTATCTGATTCATTAGTACCTGTATGTTCTGTTAAGAGTCCCGAATGGTCGGCATATTTTCCAAAATAATAGCGTGTACCATCGTCATCGGTAACTACAAAACTGTTATCGTCCGTACGGTCAATTGCTATCGCAGCGTAAGGTAATGTCGCAAAAGAGCCATTGCGTGTATATAGAAATCCGCCGCTCTTACTAAGCAAAGAATAAAAAAAGTCATCTGGCTGCTCATCCAGCCCACCTGTGGAAGCCGAGTAATAATAAGCGTCTGAGGTGCTCCCAAACTGACTGTTAAAAGGATATCCTCCCTGATTGCTATCATCTGCTTTTCCATGTACAGACCTGGTAATGCCTAAGTCCGGCGTTAAAGACCATCCCGTACCGACAATACCGGATAATTCCGCAGGTTTTACTTTGCCTACGTGATAATTCAGGCTGAATGGAATTTCTCCCATCTTCGTCTTTATACTAAAAAGGGGTATGTTTATTTGGGGGGCACCGGTAACATAGTCTATCGGATAATTCTGATACAAGGCAATAGTACTTGCTTCCGGTGAAGCAATTACCATCCTGCTGGCTGTCGTGCTTGAAAGACCGATTTGACTGTATACAATACTATTCAGGAACAATAATGCAATAAAGAGAACCGAAAAATAAAAAGCCGCTTTCCTCATATATAATTTTTTATTTTTTAATCACTTTTGCTTCCACACTTCCTCCTTGATACACCAGCCTCAGGATGTAAGTTCCACCCGCGATATTTCCCGGCCGGAGTGTAATGGTATATTGGCTTGCATTCAGGATTCCATCGGAAGACTTGCTGTACACCATCTTACCGTCAATCGTCCATAACTGCACATCGATGTTACTTGGTGCAGACAGCTCAAACTTGACACTGACCTGTGTACGGAAAGGATTGGGATACACCTGTAACAGCTTTGCCGTGATTTGGTTGCTGTTGTTGTTCTTGCCTGTACTGTCTTTGCTTCCATCCTTCGTCTTCGTCGTATTGTTATTGGTTGCATTACCGTTATCCGCACTCGTCCTGACCAGCGCCACAAACAAAGGCTTCGACGGTTCATTCCGCTCCGGGGAAAACATATTGATGCTTCCGGCAAGGAACACGCTGTCGTCTTTCCTTACTAAACTCAGCGCAGCATCCCGGAAATTATACGTAACGGCTCTGTTGATGCTGTAATGGTCTTTTCTCCGGTACTTTGTATCGGCAAATACTAAAGAGTCCTTGCCGAGGGTTGCATGTAGTATCGCCGTATCCGCCCCTTCTTCCAGCCATTGACCGCTTAGTCCGGTATTGGCTGCTGAAGATGATGCATCGCCGGCTTCAATACTTAAATGCAGCTTTTTGCTGCTGACCACATATTTACCGCTCCAGTCATACTGGATGATATAACCTTCATAATCTCCCTGTATGACGGAAGAATCGGGCAGTTCGGCTTTTACGGGGATAAACTGGTTTAAGACGGCTTCCTGCGGCAAGGCAGCATTGTGTATTTGCCGTACCAGTTTCTTTGCATCGTTATTGCTGTTTTCAGGCGTTTTGGCTTGCAGTTCCCATACAGCTTGTTTGTAACCTAAGTCTGCTGCTTTTGTCAGCCAGTACTTTGCGGAATCTTCATTTTGTTCTTCGCCGTAACCGTTTCTCCAGCACAGCCCGTAGAAATACATACTGTTTTCCCTGCCGGTGTAAGCTCCCTGCCGGAACAGCCTTGCTGCCAGTTCATAATCCTGTGTGGTGCCCAATCCTTTATAATGCAGGTAACCTAAAGCGTAGGTGCTCTGCGCATCGCCTAATTCGGATGCCTTTTCAAAATAATAATAAGCTTTGTCGAAATCCTGCGCCACGCTGTCGCCGTCCTTGTAGCGCAATGCGAGCGCATAATATTTTTTGACAGCTGCTAAACGGGCATTGTCAGGATTGCTATCGGACTGTGATACCGTTACAACAGGATGTATAGATTGGCTTGCAGCTTTATACGGGCAATAGCAGCATAAACAAATAAGAGTGCCATAAATGTTTTTGAGTAACAATCGCTTCAAGATGGAAATATTTGACATTAGGTTTGCTCTTTAGCTTTGGGTTCGCACAACAAAATCTTTTTTTTCTTATTGTATATTGGTATCTGCTGCTTTATTTTTATCTAATGTTGAAGAATATACATACTTCTCTGCAGGTATTCCAGAAGGGTCTGTCGCCGATTGCTGTTTTACCGCACTATATTGTTTCTGTAAGGCCGAACCGCCTGAGAGATAATAAGCGCCCATCGGCTCCGCCTCATTTGCAACAGGTAAATAAGTCAATCCCGCCTGAATATTATTTCGGTATATAGCAGCTCCGTTATTCATGCTGGTCGACGTTTTATGATTTGATGTTAAACTATCAATACGGGATTGAAGACTATCTACTTTGTCTGAAAGCTCTTTTACCGCCTGCGTAAGGACAGAAACTATGGCATTATAATTAAGCATTTTGACATCTGAAGTGGTATCGATAAAATCATTAACGGCGTCCGGGATGACCTGTTCCACATCTTGCGCAATGAATCCAACATCTGTTGCAGGCTTTCCCTTGGCTTTCATCCTTACTTTGTCGCTACCCATCCGCTCTCTCCAGGTAAACGATACGGGTTTTAATCTTTTTATTTTGTCTAACCCGCTGGTAAGCGGCAAAATATTCATCTTTGCCCTTCTGTCCGACATCGTGCTTACACTCTGTACCTGGATGGTATTAAAAGTAGATGTTTCAGTATTATAAAATACAATCTGATTGCCTGTGCCTGCAATTCTCGGATTGGAGGTAGATACATTCATTTCAAGAAAATCACCGGGCGAAGATGAGGAAGTAAAATAAAATCCATAACCGTTAAAATTGGTGGTGTATGCACCATAAGGACTTACATTGCCAAATGTCAATGTACCATTGGAATTATATTGTAACTGCGCATTTGTGCTTACAATAGTTCCTAACAACGAAAACAATAACAAATAAAACTGTTTCATAAATTTATTTTATTTAAAAAGGTAAAAGCAGATTATTTTCTATAGCATTGCCCCGTCAACAAGGGAATCATTTACATACCCACAAGCACTCGAAGTACATATGAGTAGGGTTCTTAACCTATATAACAGTAAACGAATAAATAACAAAGGAAAAAATTATACTCTCTTTATGCGTTCGGTTTTTTGTGCTTATTTATGTTCAGCATCATTGATTTTGGTTTCCAGCTTACGCATCTCTGCCTGTAGCTCTGCCATCTCAGATTTCTGGGTATCATAGCGCTTTTCTAACTCTTCTAATTGTCCCGATGTTTTTTTCAAAAGCGAATCCTGCCGGATTCCATATAACGTAAGCTCTTCAATTTTTTTAAGCAGCAGCGCATTTGTTTGACCGAGTAAAAGCCCATTTGCTTTGACTTCTTCTGCTGAAGGAACATCCGGCAAACGCTTATTGATAAGTATATAATCCTTGACTTCTGACAAGGGTCTTAACTTATAGTTATCGTCAAAAACATAATCAGCCCAACCCACTGAATCAACTTTGACTTCTTTGGTATGTATGAGACCATTTACATCTAACAGGCTTTGGGGATTAATGGTGCCAATCCCAACGTTGCCATTGGGTCTGACAGTAAATCCCTGCACAATCGCCAGGGTAGAGGCAGAACGGGAAATAACGGTATTCGGACCCGAAGGCATGGATAATTCGTAATTATTAGGAGTATAATTACGGGCGAACGCCAATAATGTGTCGGACGCCCGGCCTCGAGGTACGATTGCAGGGTAGTTATTCACAACCTTATCCGTCGTGTCATTTTCAAATGAATTATACAATGTATAATTACCGTTAAGGTAATGAGCATCAACAGATGCCAGCTCAAATGCTTCCGGATAGGCATTCCTAAGGTTAGCAACAGCAGAATTTGGACTGATCCCAGCCGCCCATTGTTGGGCGTCGCTACCAGAAATACACATACTACTCAGAATAATACATACGGTTAAATATTTTTTCATATACGAACTATATTTTAGATGAAAACATGCAAATAGGTTGTATTAGCAATTTTAGTAAAAGAGATATAAGCCGTTTGTTAATAAGATTGGTCATAAAATAAGGTATCAATTAGCTCTTTTGTACTTGTCTTAGGCTCTTTTGCCCGTAATTCTTTCTCTCCACAACCGGTTGGGTTATCCAAGCCTAAACATATTTTCATAAACAAAAAATCAACTCCCACAATTAACTTCTATTCATCAATTACTTGCTCACTGAAACCAAGCAGTTCAAAGCCGGGTAGCAGTTAATTTGTTTTGCACTGATTATTTCTGTCAAAGCCCAAACGCTTTTATTTTTCAAATTCATCAACCTGCATTTTGTCGATTATTTATGATGCGTGCGGACATACCATGACGTAATTTCCTTTAACAGAATTGACAATTAAACAAAATTTTCTAAAATTATTTCAAAGTAAACAGAAAACATATTTGATATTCCCCCTTTGCAAAAGACAGGCAGCTCGGTCACAATATATTTTTATTTGTTCATATTGATTGTTTTCCTTGCTGTTGAACCTGTGCATGTTCCTTCACTTTGGTATGTCAAATGTGAAGGAAAGCCCTTCACAGTCAAAATATTTTCGACGAAATTTCAGATTTATCCGACGAAATAAACGATTCCGTCGATAAAGTAAAATAAGATTGAAGGAGATTTACTGCTTTATGTAGGATTAGATAGCAATTCTTTTTGTATCGATTATTCCCTGTCAAAGCCCAAAAGCTTTTATTTCCAATTTTACCAACCTCCATTTTGTTGATTATTTATTATGCGTGCAGATACGTACCGTAGCGTAAAAATGCCTCTAATGGTTCCAGACTTTTTCGTTATGAGGATGTTGTGAACAGCTACCGATGTTAACAGATCGCCCGTTTTTGGTTAAAGTTTATTTCTGATTTATATTCAGTTTTTGGTTCTTCGACGAGGAATAATTCAAGTTCTTTTTTGTCGTTGAAACCACCAATTTTTTGTCTGTATGTCGCTGCAATTTTAGGATTCTCAATTTCTAATTTTCTGTTTTTGCTGATTGTCAAAAAATCTTCTTCCTGGTCAATTCCTAAAAATCGTCTGTTCAACAAGTTTGCAGCAATACCGGTTGTCGAACTGCCCGCAAATGGATCTAAAATCCAAGCATTGGGTTTGGTCGAAGCCAAAATAAGTCTTGTCAAAACGGATAAAGGCTTTTGTGTCGGATGCTTGCCACACGTTTTTTCCCACGAAGCAATGGCTGGCAATTTCCAAACATCTTTCATTTGTTTGTCGCCATTCAGTTGTTTCATTAGTTCATAGTTGAAATAATGAGGAACTTTTTCATTTTTTCTTGCCCAAATAATTTGTTCGGTTGAAAACGTAAAGTAGCGACAAGAAAAATTTGGCGGAGGGTTGGTCTTTTCCCAAGTCACGATGTTCAGGATTTTGAAACCTAATTCCATCAAAATTTGTCCAACTGAAAAAATATTGTGTATTGTTCCGCTTATCCAAATAGTTGCGTCATCTTTCATTTTGTTACGTACCAATGAAAGCCATTTACGATTAAAGTCGTTGATAAATTCAAATCCTTCTGATTTATCCCACTTTCCTTTATTGACACTTACAATTTCTCCGTTTTGAATAGAAAGCCCGTTATTCGATAGAAAATAGGGAGGGTCGGCAAAAACCATATCAAACTTATGTTCAAATTCAGGCAAAAGCTCCATCGTATCTCCATGAAGAAGACAGAAATCTTTGTCCGAAGATTTGAAATAAGGTTTAAGCATTTATCTTCTATTATGTGTTGCTATGGAAACAATTTTGTAAATGTCTTTATGTGCTTCAAGTGCTTTTAGTAAATTCTTAAACATAAAAGCCGTTGATAAATTAGTCTTTTCTTGTATCATCAAAAGTTTTGCGATAAGGTAAAGAAACTTAATGCTGTATTCTCCTTTATTTGCTAATTCGGGATATTTAACTGCTTCTATATTGGCTTCATTTTTTAATTTTTCTACATCTAAAAGCAAGTCTCTTTCTTCATCTGTTTTTAATGGTTGGATTTGATTATCCCATAAATCAATTAAAAATTGTAAAAACTTTTTGGTTTCATTGTCATTATGGTGCATTTTAATAATTGCATCTACTGCCCAATGTATATGTTTTGGCGTTCTAATTCTCGACCAACCTGATTTTGTACTCTCATCTTTTTGTCTATATCTGAGTAATAAGTCATAATCAGACAAAGCCCCTTGATAAACGCCTAAAATATAAGTGTCGTTTACTTCAACAATGACCAAAGGTTCAACTCCTTTGATTTTCATATGTGGCGTTTTATGTACTTTGTTTTTTACCATTCGCTAATTATTTGTTCTTCTTGAATTTTCTTGATAAAATCTTCAAGCGTTGTCAAGTTATACAAACTTGGTATGATGTTGTACGCTTCTTCCAATTTGTTCTTTGCTGAAAACCAACCTTGTCCGTCTGTTATCCAAACAAATTCGTAGTTTTTGTATTGATTTATTTTCGGCGCAACATCAGAATAGGCTCTTGCAGTTTCATTCAGTTTTGAACCACCACCATTGTAATAATTGGTTTCAATCAGATACGTTTTCTTTTTGGTTTTGATGACAAAATCAAAACGTTTTACATCTGCTCCCAAACTGATAATTTCTGGAAATATCGTATTGTTAACTTCCTTTTTATAGAAAACTCCTGCTTTGTCGAAAATAAGTGAAACGGCTTTTGACATATTGTCGCCACCTCTGTTTTTTCTTGCATTTGTATCTAAACCAACCTCAATTCCAAAAACATAATCAACTAAATTGGTAACATCTTTATTTCTAAAAATTTCTGCCAAACCTGTTTCTTCGATGTATTCCAAAATCAGTTCAGGCGAAGTGAAATAAGTGTCCAACAAAACAATTTCGCCTTTGTTGTTGAATGTCTTGGCGTTTTTATTTTTACGAATAGCAATCAAGATGTCCAAAACTTCAAAGACTTTCGGATTTTCTTCATAAAGCTCATTTACGGCTTCTTTCAAATTCTCTTTTCCAATCAGGTAATTTAACTGATTGAGTTTGATTGCAATTTTGTTTACGTTGCTTTTTATTTTCTTGAAATCCGTGAAATAATCAAGCGTTGCATTAGTTTCCGAAAGTTGCGATAAGAAGATTTTAAATTGCTCTGACATAATTTTTGCTATTCACTTGATTGGTTATTAGTAACTCTTTTAATTTTCCTCTCTTTTCAGGATTTGCATTAATGTTCCTTTTTGCTTCAACCCTTTGAATATTGAAATCTGAATACAAATTGTCAAAGAAATTATCGTTTTCATCTTTCCCTTTCACATCAGAGTTGCTTAAAATCCAAGTATGATTTAGCATATCCAACTTTGAACAAAATTCTTTTAATCTTACTTGCTCGTTATCATTAAACTCGTCTTTTGCATAAGAGTTGAAACTCGAAGTTTCGCTTAATGGTTTGTATGGCGGATCGAAATAAAAAAGAGTATTATTGTCAGCATATTCCAAAGTATGTTCAAAATCTCCACATAAAATTTCAACTTTTTGTAAGGCTTCGCTAACTGCTAAAATGTTTTCTTGGTCGCAAATTGTCGGTTTTTTGTAACTACCCATTGGAACATTATATTCGTTCTTTCTGTTCACTCTGTACAATCCATTGAAGCAAGTACGATTGAGAAAAATGAACAAAGCAGCTTGTCCGCTTTGTGTTTCTTTTCTTGAATTGTATAATTCTCTTTTTTGGTAGTAATAAAGTTTTTTGTTGTCTTCATTACCTTCTAAACTATGATACTCGTTTTGCAAAATTTGCAAAATTGAGATTAGTTCGCTTGGTCGTGAAGCAATGGTTTTGTATGTGTTTATCAGGTCTTTGTTGATGTCGTTAATTATGGCTTTTTTCAAGTTTGGGAAGTTGTTGAGTACCCAAAATAAAACTGCACCGCTACCAACAAATGGTTCAATGTAGGTATAATTTGTATGTGCTATGTTTTTAGGCAGCGCTTTTTCAATAACGCCGATGAGCTGTGTTTTGCCGCCTGCCCATTTCAAAAAAGGTTTTGCCGGTTTTCCTGCCATTACTTTAATATTCGGTTATATTGCTTACAAATTTACGGTTTCTGAACTTGTTGTCAATCTCAAAATAGAAAAACAAAACTTACAAGCCATTCAAGGCTAAACAGCAATTCGTTTTATATCGATTATTTCCCGGCAAAGCCCAAAGCCTTTATTTCCAATTTTCTCAACCTGCATTTTGTTGATTGTTGATGATACGTGCGGACACGCACCACGGTGTAAAAATTAGATAGATTTCTCCGAATAAACAAAAATGCCCTCAGAAGAGGGCATTTTTGTTTATTACTTTTAAGAAATCAATGTTTCATCAAAACGGCATTTTTAAGAAGCTCATTTGCTTTTTTTAACTTCTCGGGAAATAATGATTCTTTAGCTGAAATCCTTTGCTTCGTAATCATTACCACACCTCGCTCTTGAGAGCGCGTTGTTTTTTTTGCTTCTGCCTTAGTGGGATTTTTAGAAACCGTATGTTTTTTAACCGCTTCCATGACTACAAATTTAAGAAATTCTCTGAATAAAAAATGCCCCCCTTTGTATTGGATAGCAATTTGCTTTGTCTCGTTTATTTCCCTGTAAAGCCCAAAGCTTTTATCTTCAATTTTCTCAACCCGCACTTTGTTGATTTGAAATTTGGGGTACTTACACTCTCAACAAAAATGCCCTCTTTCGAGAGCATTTTTCATTTATTTTTTTGAAGAAATCAATGTTTTATCAATACTGCATTTTCAAGCATCTTATTTACCTTTTTTAATTTATCGGGAAACAATGACTTCCCTGCGGGTATCTCACTTTTAGTAATGTAGATTACATCTTCTTTCACAGCAACTCTTTGTACTTTAGAATTTTTACGGACGGTATGTTTTTTTTCTGCTTGCATTTGTACAAATTTAGACAATTCTGCGAATAAAAAAAGCTAAATATTCTGTTTCACTTTTGGGTTCAAATATCACTTCTTTATAATGACCTTTTTCCAATATAAACCCTGTGATAATAAATTCTTCAGAAAATTCAACATAGTATGTTTTAAGAATACGTCGATACAACACTAATCGTTCTGGCGTACTTCCCGTAAAAACGACTTTCCCATACGGACGTAACCGGGTAAATTCTTTTAAGATATGCACTACGGTTGCTAATACTTTAATGATGTCTCCATTATTGGAATTTACCGAATCATCAACAGAACCATCGGGTAACAAATCCCCAAAGCCAAGATTATATAAGCCTGCAACAGAAGTAGGAGTAAACTCCACAATCTTTCCAATATGCTTTTTTCCTTTGCTGATAAGAGCATCCAACAAACAATGCTATGAACAAGTCATTAATGATGCCAAAAAAGCAATCCCTTTATTGCCTGAATACCCACTACATGTTTTCCGTCCGTCCAAAGGTGCTGCTTACGGGCTTTTGGCAAGATGTTATTTATCCATGCGGGATTACAAAGATGCATTGGTATATGCCGATTCATGCCTGCAACTAAACAACCAGTTGATAGACTATAATTCCAATGATGATTTTAACGGTAGTATTTCTGCAAGCTACCCATTTAAACAATTCAACAAGGAAACTATCTTTTACACGGAAATGAACCTTGAATTCAGCTCATTAGTTCTAACCATTTCAAAACCAAAAATTGATACATCACTTTACAATGCCTATGATACAACCGATTTAAGAAAACAAGCCTATTTTTCCCCGGGAAGCAATGGTTATCCTGCATTTAAAGGGAGTTATGCGGGAAGTTATTATCTGTTCACGGGTATCGCTACCGATGAAATGTATCTCACAAGGGCTGAATGCCTGATAAGGGTTGGCAATATACAACAAGGATTGGATGACCTTAATACATTATTGGCAAAAAGATACAAGACAGGAACTTATACTGCGGCATTCGGCATCTCAAAAGACAGCGCTTTAACATTGGTATTGAATGAAAGAAGAAAGGAACTTGTGCAGCGGGGGCTACGGTGGATGGACATCAAAAGACTAAACAAAGAAAATGCAGCAATCATTATAAAAAGGGTAATAAACGGCAAACAATATACTCTTCAGCCAAATACGGCATTTTATGCTTTGCCAATACCGGACGATATCATCAAGCTAAATAATATGGAGCAAAACTAAAAATAAGGACGCCTGAAAATAGGCACCATATGAGCAATGCTATAAACAACACTATAGGTTTATTCGTTACCTGAACAAAAAAGGACTGTCCAAAATATGGGCAGTCCCTGAGTTTTCCTCAATCTGGATGAGCATTACTATGCTAATCATCCTGATTTGCGATAACAGCATCATCTCCCGCAGCAGTAGATGTTACTTTGGCTATTCCTCCGCTCTCAAGAGCTTGGATAGTGAAAGACGAATCCAGAGTAGGAGTTGTTGTTTCCTCGCCATCCACATAGCCCATACCACCCGGTACTGTAATACTACAAGCTTTGTCCAAACCTGCACAAGGTGCAGGCGCTGCGTTATAATGCCAGTTCGCTAAATCCTGAACGGCATCGGCGGAATAATCTGTTCCACCGGGAGGTGCATATTCAAACGTGTATGTATCATCCACACCTTTTGGATGATGTACCTGCTTAAAAGCGCTGGTGGTAAATGCCAGCACTACGCCCATTGCCATCGCAGCAAAAGGGGCGATTTTCTTTAACTGTGTCATGTTTATAAAATTTAAAAGTGAACAAAAAATGCCATGCACTCGATTTTAAGTGTCGCAACGGCGGTTAAACAATAAGACCTGCTTCTTGTCAGGCGTTAGGTCGTTTGCCTGTTTATTCGCGAATAATATTTTAAACACTTTGCTCGTCATGCTGAAGTTGTTTCAGCATCAGATGCCGTGGTTCGTGTCCCCACGAACCATAAATAAACGCAGTTGGTCGTGATGTGCCTGCTGTTCCCTCCGCTGTTCGGGATTTGCAATCCCGAACCCGTAATTTGCTCCGTGTCTCTTATCCTCCGTGCTCTCTATGAGAAACCTTGCTTGCATCTTTGTCCCTTTGTGTGAAATAAGTTCCCCTGTCTGGCAATAAAACAATGCAGCAATAAATACAAAGTATCTTCTTTGCTGCTTCCTGTTCTTATAAACATCTCCGCGCAATTATTAATTACTAATTATTAATTATCAATTAATCTCCGTGTACAAAGCTATAAGCGTATTTTCGGCAGGTAGTGGCAAATTTGATTTTTTTTCGACTGGCAAAAATTTCACGAAAAATCGCTCGGAACATCCATTTGCCAATGTCTCACATTGAAAATCAACAGGTTAAAAATTCAGGAGTATTGGCAAATCAAACACGGCAATGCTTGTTTTTCATAACCGGCATACTAAAATAATTTCACAGGAGGCTTTTACAACAGAAATATCCGGTACTGAAATAGTCTTACACAGGGTAATCAAAGTGCAGGCAAAGTGCAATCAAAGCGCAATCAAAGGGCAGGTTAATGGCTGGAAAGGAACTTCTTTGTTCATGGCTGGTCAAAACAGGCACAGATGTTCAAAAGAAGTCATTTTGTATCTGTATGAAAAAGATGCAAAGCATCGGCTGAAGAAAAACCGGTGGGTGTGCTAAGCAGCGTTAAGATTTTGGTTGTTAATTTTTATTTGCAGTAAAACATGTATCAAATGAAAAAAGCAGCTACGAATTAACTTCATAGCTGCTTGATTTTTAGTGACCTCGTCAGGATTCAAACCTGAAACCTTCTGATCCGTAGTCAGATGCTCTATTCAGTTGAGCTACGAAGCCATTTCCCGATTCTGGGCTGCAAAGATAAGATTATTGCATTTATTTCCAAATCTTTTGTAGAGAAAAGTTTATTGTGCCAAAGTCTCAATTGCTTTTTTTATTACATCGTCCCGACGGTTGTTGATTTCAAAATACCCTTCCGAACCGAAACGGTCTTTTGCGACAAAAGAAACAAACTTTTGCAGAATATTGCTTTTAGCTTTCTCGTCTAATTGACTAAGGTCGATGCTGTCTTTTTGCGCAAATACCGATAAAGACCGCCACAGTGCATCGTCGGGCTGTAAATTGTTTGCCAGCTCAAACGGTGTTTTAAATGTTTGCAACGCACTTATATGCTGAACATAATAAAGGAATGCAAACTTTGTGAGCGTTCCTTTCAAAAACAAATCGACAGAAGGTTTGGGCAAAATGGTAGAATCATAAGGAACAAAAACATCCGGCGTAATGCCGCCGCCGCCATAAACAATATGTCCGTTTGGTGTTTTGAATGCTTTCCCTTCTGGCGAAGATGTATCGGCAAAAAAAGTTTCTCCATCGTGGAAACGGGCAGCCAGCTTTTCTTTGTAATTTTTATATGGCTTTTGAATATTGCGACCAAGCGGTGTAAAATATCTTGCAACGGTTAAGCGTAAAGCAGCGCCGTTGTTAAGCCGAAACTGATTTTCCACCAAACCTTTTCCATAGCTTCTGCGTCCGACAATGGTTGCTCTGTCCCAATCTTGTAATGCACCTGCAACAATTTCACTCGCCGATGCCGATGTTTCATCTATCAACACTTCAAGTTTTAAGTCCGGATAAAAACCATCGCGCTTGCAACGATATTCTTTTTTACCAACTTTAGAACCTTCGGTGTAAACGATGAGCTGATTGTCCTTCAAAAATTCATTTACGATTTGCGTAGCTGCGGTAAGTACGCCGCCGGTGTTGCCGCGCAGATCTATAATCAGTTGCTGCATTCCCTTTGCTTTCAGCTTGTCGAGTGATTGCATAAACTCACTATACGTAATTTCTGAAAATTTATTTAATCGAATATATGCCGTTTTTGCATTGAGCATATATGCCGCGTCAATAGACGAAATGGGAAGAATGGCTTTCTCGATTTTGGTCTCAAATGTTTTTCCCGAGCGATAGATTTTCACTTTGACAGAATTGTTCAGTTCTCTCAAAATATTGACTACGCCCAAATTTAAGCGGTTGTTTCCGGAAATAGCAATAGTATCATTGAACGACAAAAATATGTCTCCAACGTGCACACCGGCTTTTTCGGCAGGTCCGTTTTTCGTTACGTCCGTGATATAAACCGAGTCGTTGATAAGTTCAAATCCTATACCGATGCCTTTGAAATTGCCTTTGGTTTCATCGTTCAGTATGCGAAGCTGCTGTGCCGTAACGTAGGTGGAATGCGGGTCTAACTGTGCCAGAATATTATTGATGGTGTGCGTTTGAAGCGAATCGGTATTTACATTATCAACATACATTTTATTAATGATATCGAGCACCTGCGACGCGGCGGTGTTTTGTTTATTTTCTAAAAATGAGTTTGCGCCAACTGTATCTTTTCTCAGCTTATAACCGATAGTCATTCCTGCTACCATAATTGCTGAAAGCAGCAACGGCAGCCATATTTGTAATTTATTTTTCTTCATGCTTAACTTACATCATTGTAAAACTGTGCGAATATCTTAATTTATCTCCATAGAAAAATGTTTAGTTCGCTTTAATTGAATAATGGGCGCTAAGATAATCTTACAATATTTTCCGGGTTTCAAAAATTTAGATAACCCGTTCATGCTGCTAATTCCCTGTAAATTCGGTAATTTGCCGCTTTATTTTTTGATATGGCTAATAAATTGAAAACGACTAAGAAAACGATTCCTTCGCCCGATAAGCTGAATGATGAACAAGATGTAAAAGTTTCTGTTTCGGAAATCGTAAAGGATGAGCGCACGTATAAAATTACCGGTGTAATACTTTTATTGATTTGCTTTTTTCTTTTCATTTCCTTTGCATCTTATCTTTTTACCTGGCAGGACGACCAGGACAAAGTGATGAATTTCGGCGTAAAAATATTTTCTACAAAAGATGTAAAAGTTTCCAATCTTTTCGGGGTTCTCGGCGCGTATGTTTCGCACAATTTAATTTACAACGGTTTCGGTATTGCGTCGTTTTTGTTGTGTACCATCTTTTTTGTGGCTGGCGTAAATTTTTTGTTCGGCAAAAAAATATACAGCCTTAAACGCAATCTCAAATATGTGGTAACGGGTTTGTTGGTTATCAGCGTGGCGTTTGCACTGATAAATACAGAGATTTTCAAAAGCGGTTTTTCCTGGGGCGGCGCTGTGGGCGAATTGATGTACGAATGGCTGAAAAAATGGATAGGCGTGTTGGGCGCGGCGTGTATTGTATTGGTCATTGTGGGTATTTATCTGATTTGGCGTTTCGACCCGGAATTTTCATTAGCTATTTTTAAAAAGAAAGCGAAATCCGTTTTTCTGCCTGTTGAAGAAAATGAAACGGAAGAAGAAATCCATGAAGATGAAGCTGACGAGCAGGAAGAAAATCAGGATGCGAAACTCTTTATACAAGAACCGGCAAATCAACTGAAAGGCAAAGGCACAAATGTTTCTGTAATTATGCCGAAGCTGCCCGAAGAAAAAGATGATGAAGGTCTTTCCTTGAATGAAAAAGATGAAGATGCTTTGCCGGCAGCTGAAGAAGAAAAAATAATTGCGCCAAAAGCAACAATTGTTGTAAAGCCAAAACCTGCCTCATTGGACGAGCCGATGAAGCTGGAAATAACGCCGGACATTGAAGAAGTCCCTTCGGAAATTATTGTAAATCCAAGCGCGCCCGAAGCGAAAGCAAAAGCGCAGGGCAATTACGAACCTTCTTTGGATTTGAGTAATTACCAGTATCCGTCGATTGATTTACTGGAACAGCACGGCACGGAAAAAACTGTTCACGATCCGGACGAGCTGGAGCAAAACAAAAACCAGATTATCGCTACGCTTAAAAATTACGATATTCTTATACAAAGGATTTCTGCAACTGTCGGTCCTACGGTAACGTTGTACGAAATTGTTCCCGCGCCCGGCGTGCGTATCTCGCGTATCAAAAACCTGGAAGATGATATTGCGTTAAGCCTTGCTGCGCTTGGTATCCGCATTATCGCACCAATTCCGGGAAAAGGTACCATCGGTATCGAAGTGCCGAATATCAACAAGACTATTGTGAGTATGCGCAGTATGCTGGCTTCGGATAAATTTCAGAACAATAATTTTTCTTTACCTATTGCCATTGGTAAAAAAATCAACAATGAAAATTTTATTGTTGATTTGGCAAGCATGCCGCATTTGTTGATGGCAGGCGCAACCGGGCAGGGTAAATCCGTAGGAGTGAATGCGTTGCTGGTTTCATTGTTATACAAAAAACATCCGTCGCAATTGAAGTTTGTTTTGGTTGACCCGAAGAAAGTGGAATTGAGTTTATACAAAACAATCGAGCATCATTTTCTCGCGAAATTGCCTAACGAAGAAGATGCAATTATTACTGATACTAAGAAAGTAGTTACTACACTAAATGCGCTTTGTATTGAGATGGATAACCGCTACGATTTGCTGAAAGAAGCAGGTTGCCGCAACATCAAAGAATACAATGAAAAGTTTGTAAACAGAAGATTGAACCCGCAAAAAGGGCATCAGTTTTTACCGTTTATCGTTTTGGTGGTTGATGAATTTGCCGATTTGATTATGACTGCCGGCAAGGAAATTGAAATGCCGATTGCACGTTTGGCACAACTTGCGCGCGCTGTGGGTATTCATTTGATTATTGCAACGCAGCGCCCATCTGTGAATATTATCACGGGAACGATTAAAGCGAATTTCCCGGCGCGTATTGCGTTTAAAGTTTCTTCCAAAATTGACAGCCGTACCATTCTCGATGCGGGCGGCGCAGAGCAGTTGATTGGTAAAGGCGATATGCTCATCAGCTATAACGGCGAAATTACACGTTTGCAATGTGCTTTTGTAGATACGCCGGAAGTGGACAAAGTTTGTGACTTTATTGGCTATCAGGACGGTTATCCGCAGGCATTTTTGTTGCCGGAATATGTGGATGAAAAAGAACTGGAAAGTGGTGGTAACAGCAACGATTTGAGCGACCGCGATCCTTTGTTTGAAGATGCTGCACGGTTGATTGTTCAAAACCAAATTGGTTCTACCTCCTTAATCCAACGCCGCATGAAGCTCGGCTAT
Source organism: Arachidicoccus sp. BS20 (assembly GCF_001659705.1). Lineage (NCBI taxonomy): Bacteria > Pseudomonadati > Bacteroidota > Chitinophagia > Chitinophagales > Chitinophagaceae > Arachidicoccus > Arachidicoccus ginsenosidimutans. The sequence continues at coordinate 1,843,407 of NZ_CP015971.1, read as the reverse complement.
AACCGCGCAGGACGCTTAATGGATCAATTGGAAACCGCAGGCGTTGTAGGCGCAAACCAAGGCAGCAAAGCACGCGATGTGTTGATTAAAACAGACGCGGAATTACAGGAATTGCTGGATAATTTGCCGTGATATTTTGCCTCGGTGCGTGTCTTCACGCACCGAAAATTGTGGTTCGTGCGACACGAACCACGGCGATGAATTTATACATCATTAAATCATAGATAAAAATGTCTTCCGCAACACAAGAAATAAAACGGGTAACTACGAACACGCTTCAAAAAATGAAGTCGTCGGGCGAGAAAATATCTATGCTTACGGCGTATGATTTTTCTTTCGCAAAAATTTTTGACGAAGCAGGCTTGGATGTCATTCTCATAGGCGACAGCGCCAGCAATGTAATGGCAGGACACGAAACCACTTTGCCCATTACTTTAGACCAAATGATTTATCACGCACAGTCAGTGATTCGCGGTGCAAAGCGCGCTTTGGTGGTTGCGGATTTGCCTTTCGGTTCGTATCAGTCGAATGAAGAAATTGCTTTGGCATCTGCCATCCGTATGATGAAAGAAGCCGGCGTTCATGCGTTGAAACTGGAAGGCGGTGTTGAAATTTGTGACAGCGTAAAAAAGATTGTTTCCGCAGGCATTCCCGTGATGGGACATTTGGGCTTGACGCCGCAAAGTATTTATAAATTCGGCACTTACACCGTGCGTGCGAAAGCCGAGACAGAGGCTGAAAAATTAAAAAGCGATGCGCTTGCTTTGCAGGATGCAGGTGCGTTTGCCGTAGTGTTGGAAAAAATTCCGGCAGCGTTGGCGAAAGAAGTTTCGCAATCATTACACATACCTACAATCGGCATTGGTGCGGGAAATGATTGCGACGGACAAGTGCTTGTAATGCACGATATGCTTGGAATAAACAACGAATTTAATCCGCGTTTTGTGCGCAAGTATCTTAACTTGCATGAGCAAATTATCGGTGCGGCACGGCAATATATCGACGATGTGAAGTCTGGCGATTTCCCGAGTGAAAAAGAATCGTATTGAACCATGATTTGCAGGATTGAAATGATTTTAGAAACAAAATAGAACGCAGATTTTTATGATTGATTAAAATAAATCTGTGTTCCATTTTCACAAAACAATTCAACAATAAAGCAATCAGACAATTTAAAATGCAGAGTAAAAGCAAAATATCGCAAATCGCTTACACGCTTATTTTTTGGTCGTGTTTCTTGATGTTGCCGTTTTTGTTTTTTCCGCATGGGCACGAAAAATCTGCGCTCGACAGTGAACGTTTTGTTTCCTGGTCTGTTTATTCTGTGCTCTATCTGGCGGCGTTTTATTATTTTAATTCGGGTGTGTTGATTCCGAAATTATTGGCGTATAAAAAGATATTTTTGTACACGCTGATTGTTGTCGCGCTCTTTTTTTTATACCTCGCTATATATTACCTTATCTGGAAATATTCTTCTGAAACCATCCAGTTTATGGCGACACATCCCAATCGTCTGCCAAGAAATTTTTGGCTCATTTTCTTTTCCTTTGGTCCCACGTTTTTGTTTTTGATTGCATTCACTTTTAGTAGTGTTTCCAATATTATTTCGCGTTGGTTTTATGCAGAAGAAAGAAAGGATGAAATTACAAAGCAGCAGTTGGAAACGGAACTTTCATTACTGCGTTCGCAAATGAATCCGCATTTTTTATTCAATTCATTGAACAGTATTTATTCGCTCACGTTGTCCAATAATCCAAAGTCTTCCGACGCTGTAATGAAGCTTTCGCGCATCATGCGTTATACGCTCGAAGAGTCACAGAGTGAATATGTTCCGCTGAACGATGAACTGGCTTTCATCAACAGTTACCTGGAGTTGCAACGCCTGCGTGCAACGGAAAAAACACATATTGTTTTTGATGTGGACGAAGCGGTAAATGATGTGAAAATTCCGCCATTGTTATTGATTCCTTTTATTGAAAACGCTTTTAAATTCGGCGTAAGCGCGCGACAGGAAACACAGATAAAAGTTGCTATTCATGTTGTTGAAAAGACATTGTTTTTTACTTGCGAAAATGATATTGTTCCAAATTTATCAACGCCGGAAGGCACCGGAACCGGTATTATAAATGTTAAGCGAAGATTGGAGTTATTGTACGATAAAAATTATCAACTAAATATTTCTAATGATAACGGAAAATATAGTGTTTTATTGGAATTGAAAGTTGAAGCATAATTGTCTGAATCGATGATTTATGGGGTTGAAAAGATTTTAGGAAAATAAAATTGAACGCAGATTTATGATAATTTTTTAAGAGAATAATTATCATAATTTAATTACCATTATCACAACAAATCTGCGCTCAATTAATTCGTGTAATTTGTAATCATTCGTGTAATAAATAAAAAATGAACGCAATCGCAATAGACGACGAGCCGTTGGCGCTTGAACTTATTCAGCAGTATGCACAAAAAATTGACTGGCTGAATGTGGAAGCCGTATTTTCCGATGCTTTGGAGGCAAAGGAATATTTGAAAGAGCATGAAGTGGATTTGCTTTTTCTTGATATTCAAATGCCTGAAGTAAATGGAATGCAGTTTTATAAAAGTCTGGATGATAAGCCGGAAGTTATATTCACAACGGCTTACAGCCAATATGCGGTCGATGGTTTTACGTTAAACGCAGTTGATTATTTATTAAAGCCTTTTGATTTTGAACGTTTCCTGCAGGCGGTTGAAAAAGCAAAGGAGTTAATCGATTTTAGGCAGAGTAAAGCAAATGACGAAGGACATTTGCTGGTAAAATACAATTATCAATGGCAGAAAATTGCGTACAAAGACATTGAATACATTGAAGCTTTGGATGATTATATTAAAATTGTAGTTGCACCGAAACCTCTGTTGGTCCATATGAGCATGAAAGTGGCGGACGAGAAATTACCTTCGGAAAAATTTGTGAGAGTGCATCGTTCGTACATTGTAGCGCTCGATAAAATTACGAGCTGGAATAAAAATACGATTACTGTTCGTGGAAAATCTATTCCTATTTCGTACACATACCAAAAGCAAGTGCAGGATATTTTGAATAATCTGATGGAAGAAAGTTGAACCATGATTTTCTGGATTTGAAAGATTGTGAGGGAAAATTGATTTCATAATCATTCTTGTAATAAAAACAATGAACATAACACTCATCGGAACGGGCAATGTCGCAACGGTTCTGGGAAAATCTTTTATACAAAAAGGACATCACATTCTGCAAATTATCGGCAGGAGAGAAGATGCTGCAAAAGAATTGACTGATACGCTGAAATGCCCGCACTCATTGAGCTTTAAAGAAGTGAATCAGCAATCCGATTTGTATATTATTGCTGTTTCCGACAATGCAGTTGAGCAAATCATAGATGAAATAATTATTCCTCCGAAAAGTATTATCGTTCATACGGCAGGAGGCGTTTCCATCAATGTTTTTAAAAACAGGTTTAAAAATTTCGGTGTTTTATATCCATTGCAAAGCCTGCGAAAAGAAAATAAAGAACTTCCTGAAATTCCTTTTTTTGTTGATGCAAATAATGAAACTGCAAAAATAGCTTTGTATAATTTTGCAAAAACCATCTCCGAAAAAGTTAGTTATGCAACTGATGAACAACGCCTGAAACTCCATGTAGCCGCAGTTTTGACGAGTAACTTTCCGAATTTTTTATACGCGCTTACGAATGATTTTTGTACAAAAGAAAATATCGATTTCAAAAATTTATTGCCTTTGATGCAGGAAACGATAAATCGTTTGCAACGATTTAATCCTGCTGAAATGCAGACGGGTCCTGCGATTCGTAAAGATATGAGCACGATTGAAAAGCATCTCGATGTTTTGGAAGGTTATCCTGAAACAAAGAATATTTATCGTTTTTTGTCGGATGAGATATTTGCTTATTTCTTTAAGAAATAATCCTTCGCGTTATTGATGTCAATAATTAATCAAAACTTTTATTTATAGCATTTTTATTTTGTTATAACTTTTGGTTATTGCAGATTACTATTAGCAATTTCCCTTCTAGTGTGAACGGTGGTAGCTTTGTGTTGTCAAAATAATTGTATAACACAAAATTATTAGCGATGAAAAATGTATATATTCCTAAAGAAAAAAGCAACAAAGCAAATAATGCAGCTCGAATAAGAAAAGTCGGCAAACAACTTCACAAAGATATAAAATTAAACCTTGGTGTAAAAGAATGCATCATCAGATTTGTGATTACTTTGTTTGTGCCATGGATTCCATGTCTTCTTGACAAACGTTATATAGTGTATGCTTTACCTGTAATGTGCTATTTGTTATTTACTGTGCTGACACATTTTTGCCCGATAAAATATTTGTGGCATCACGTTGTTAAGCATGAACCAGACCCGGAAATCTGTCCGTGGGCGAAAGACTTGAACATAGAGGTTGAGCATTTATAACTCAACTGAAATTCTCCCTGATTTTATTGAATAATTAATTTCTTTCTCTTAAGCGCTCCTGTTTAAGAGCCGGTAAAAGTTTGCCTGTATTTAATGTTATATCATGAAGAAAAATTGGTTTATTATTACGCTTGTATGTGTTACAGTTCTTGTAGTGATTAATGGTATTGTTTCAGATAATAAAGAGCAAAAGCGCAAAGAAAAAGAATTTGCTGCATTCTTAAAATCGGAACCTGTCGATACGGTTTGGCGGGGTTCTCCGTCATCGCAGATTCCGTATTACAGCGACCCGAAAGGTAAATTGATTTATTACGGATATCAATTAATTTCAAACACATCTTATTATCTTGGACCAAAGGGTATAGTTGCTCATGTTACCAATGGAATGAATTGCCAGAATTGTCATCTGGATGCAGGTACACGACCTTTCGGGAATAATTTTGGTAAAGTGTTGCCGACTTATCCTCAATTCAGGGCAAGAAATAATGGTGTGCAAACAGTTTATCAGCGCATCAATGATTGTATGCAACGCAGTATGAATGGTCGGTCGCTTGATTCAAATTCCACGGAAATGAAAGCGATTTATGCCTATATTCAATGGCTGGATAAAGACATTCCAAAAAATGTTAAGTATGGCGGAACGAGTTTGAAGAAGTTGCCTTATATGGATTCGGCAGCGAATATTGTTTCGGGAAAACAAGTGTATATTACCAAATGCCAGATGTGTCACGGTGCCGACGGGCAAGGGCAATTGAATATTGATGAAACCGGTTATGCGTATCCGCCGTTGTGGGGTAAACACAGCTATAACGATGGTGCGGGAATGTATCGCCTTACAAATATCGCGGCTTTTGTAATGGCGAATATGCCTTACGGAACAGATTATCATCATCCTGCATTGACTGCGGAAGAAGCGTGGGATGTAGGCGCATATATTAACAGCCAACCGCGCCCTCATTTGGACCAAAGTGCTGACTGGAAAAATATTCTGAAGAAGCCTTTTGATTTTCCGTTCGGTCCTTATGCCGATAATTTTTCTGAAGCGCAACATAAATACGGACCTTATCCTACGGTTATTAAAGCGGATAAGGCGTTACAAAAAGCATCGGCAAAAAAATAAATGTATTTTCTAACTATTAAATAAATAAACAAATGAAAAAGGTATCATTATTTGTCCTCGCAATTTTATTAGGTACAGCGGTATTGCATGCGCAATCGCTTCCGAAAGCATTACAGCAAAACAGGGATTTTGCGGGTGCAAAAGCTACATTAAGTATGTATCACGCCATTTATCAGATTGATGTAAGCGATTCCAACGTTATCAAAAAAACATTGCGTAATATCAACAATGCGTTGAACGACCCGCGCCTCAAAGGAAAAGTGCAAATTGAATTAATTGCTTTTGCCGATGGTGTTACGGCGTACCTTAAAACAAGTCCGTATGAACAGGCGTTGAAAGATTTGGTAATGAAAGGCGTGATTGTTGCGCAATGCGCCAATACACTGAAAGAAAAGCACATAAGCCGGGATAAGATATACGACTTTGTGGGTGTTGTGCCAAGCGGCAACGGCGAGTTGATTATTCGTCAGGCTGAAGGCTGGTCTATCGTAAAACCGTAATTAATTTTCTATCGTTTAAATAAAAGTACAATGAAAAAAATAATTTTTTCTCTTCTAATGATTGTGATAGCGTTTGGCGCTTATTCTCAACAACACAAGTTTGACCCGCCGTGGAACCAGCCGCCCGAAAGTAAAGTTATATTTACCGTTCCCGGCGTGGACAATGTTCCCGATTTGTTTGGCGACATTACCGACCCGCAGTTGGTAGTCTATTTTGCAGGCAATCAGTTTATGTGTATGGACAGCCTGATAGCAGCTTTTAAAAAAGCCTATCCGCAATATCAAAGAATATTCGTGGAAACCTTGCCGCCGGGCATTCTTGCAAAACAGATAGCGGGTGGAAGTATCACTATCGGTAATATGCGGATAACGCAACTTCCGGATGTATATACGGCAGGTCGAAAAAGAATAAAACTCACAATGGCTTATCTGAAAGATACTGTTACTTATGCGCACAACAAACTGGCAATCATGGTTCCGAAAGATAATCCTAAGCATATTTTGAACTTGAACGATTTAGGAAGAAGTGATGTAAAAGTAAGTATGCCAAATCCTGCGTGGGAAGGTATTGCCGGACAAATTGAGGCGGCTTATATAAAAGCCGGCGGGGAAACATTGAAAAAGACAATGATGGAAGATAAAGTGAAATCGGGCACAACAGTATTGACAAAAATTCATCACAGGCAAACGCCGATGAATATTATGTATGGCAATGCGGATGCCGGTCCCGTTTGGTACAGCGAAGCGTATTATCAACAAATGATTGGTAATCCTGTAAAACTAATCACAATTCCCGATAAAGAAAATGTAACAGCATCGTATGTAGCAGGCATTTTGAAGAATGCACCGCACGCACAGGCAGCGAAAGATTTTAGGAATTTTCTTGTAAGCAGGAGAGCGAAAGAAATTTATAAGTACTATGGTTTTGAAGAATGATGAATAGTGGAATGAGTGTGGCGGATGATTTTCTGCCACATTCACGTTTGAATATGCCACGTTCGGCATATTCTTTTTTTTAGATACAAATATTCCGCTGAACTTTGAAATTGTTCATTCAAATTGTGAAATATGAGCATACTTAAATCAAAGAAAACAAAAACTATTATCGGCGTATTATTGTTGGTGTTTATTGCTATTCAATTTGTGCGACCGAGTATCACTTATTCTTCCGAAAAGAAGAAATTAGACGTCCCCGACAATGTGGAAGCAATTATCCGAAAGTCTTGCTACGACTGCCATTCAGACGAAACGAATCTAAAGTGGTTTGACAAAGTTCAGCCTGCATATTGGCTCGTTGCAGGTCATATTAAAGACGGAAGAAAAGCCTTGAATTTCTCCCGTTGGGATTCGCTTTCGTCAGGCGATAAGAAGAACGATTTGTACTTGTCGTTGAATCAGATATTGTATAAAACGATGCCTTTGCCAAGCTATTTGGCATTGCATCACGGTGCAAAGCTTGACAGCAATGATATTACTGTTTTGAAGAATTATTTGTTGAGCATTTCTCCGTCTAAAGTTTCCGATACAAGTCTTGTTAATAGCAGCAACAAGGAATATCAAAACTGGATAAACGGCAGTGGAACGGTTACGGATAATGTGAAGCCGACATTGAATGGTATTGAATATATCAAAGGTTTTGAGAACTGGAAAGCCATCAGCACTTCGGATAGATTTGATAACGGAACGATGCGCGTAATCTTCGGAAATGATATTGCCGTAAAAGCGATTGCATCGGGCAATATCAACCCTTATCCTGACGGAACCGTTTTCGCAAAAGCCGCATGGAAAGAGCAAACCGATTCTTCGGGAATGGTTTATGCGGGGCAATTTTTTCAGGTAGAATTTATGATTAAGGACAGCAAGAAATATGCGTCCACAGAAGGCTGGGGCTGGGCACGCTGGCGCGGAACGGATTTAAAACCTTACGGCAAAACAGCGCTGTTTGTAACCGAATGTACGAGCTGTCATCAGCCGATGAAGGATAATGATTTTGTCTTCACGATGCCCTTGCATTTAAGCGATAAATAGTTTCATTTTTTAAAAATTAATTTATGCTAAAATATCTTTTTATAATAACAATAATTTCGGTTGCAACTTATGGTTGCTCATCTTCAACGCCAACGCCTGCGGAAGATTTGTACAACAAAACAGCATCTGTGAACACATCAGATTCATTGCCCGAAAATCCTTTGAACTGGCCGGTTGTAACTTCTTTAATCAACAGGAAAGCCGGCAGTATGGCTACGTTGTATGGCAATGATGCCGCCGTAAATTATGCAAGGCATCATGCGGATAAAAATTACCCGTCAGGAGCAAAGCTCGCATTGGTTACGTGGCAGCAACGTACGGATGAGCATTGGTTTGGTGCGAAGATTCCTGATAACATTTTGTCCGTCGAGATGATTATGTTTGACAGTTCTTCTTCGCCCAAATACAGCGTGTATAAAGGAAAGCCTTTGCGCCTGGTTAATGATTCATCATCAAACAGATTGGCAACTATTTTATCTTACAGAGCAGCAGTTGTGCCCGACAGAAATTGATACAATGAACGAGCAAACTTTTTTATACGGCTTCTTCGCCATTGCCATTAATACAATCATATTACAAATCGCCATGCCTGTGTTTCACATTCAAGCCGAAAGCGGCGGTTTGCTGAAGCTGGTACTGCAATTGCCTTTCTTAAAATCGCTATCCTTTTTGCACAGCAAAATATTTTCGGTGTTGTTTCATTTTATGGTCGGCTTTTCAATGGTTTGGTTGTATCATATTTTGTTTGCGAAACGTGCGTGTACAAAGCCGTTCATAAAAGGTATTCTATTTTCATTTATTCCCTGGCTGCTCAACAGCGCGATTGTTTTACCTTTATTGCATCAGGGATTTGCGGGACATCAGATAATTTCAGTGGCAGGCATGATGTATTTTTTCATCGCCAATTTATTATTCGGTTTGATGCTCGGTATTTTTATAAGAACGTAACAGTGAAGAACAGCAGCCTTTTTAATAAAATGAAATGTATGAATTTGTCCAATGCCATCATTTGGATAAGTTCTTTGTTTATCGGTATTTTGTCTTCCATTCCAAAAATTCTACGGCTGCATATTGAGCTGCCCGAACTGTGTATCGATATTTCCATCGCATCTACTTTTACCGTTTTTGTTTGGTATTTTAATTTGTATTTGTTGCCTTCGGTAAGTGTGCTTTCTTCAAAAAATATTTCTTTCCTTCGTTTGCTGAAAAGCCTGGTAATTGGGGCTTTCGTAATGCTTTTGCTTGTAATTGTTCATCAACTTTTATTGACAAAATACGAGTTTGAATCAATGATGCTGATGTACGAATTTCGAGGCTTGATTATCAATTTGACTGTTTCGCTTTTTCTTTATTTGTTGTATCAAAATTATCTGGCGAAGCAAATGAATATTGAACTGGAAAAAGTGAAATCGGAAAACCTGATGGCGCAGTTTGAATTGCTGAAACAACAAATCAATCCGCATTTTTTGTTCAACAGTTTAAACACGTTAAAGTCGATGGTGGAAACAGGCGATGAAAATTCCGCCAAGTTTATTGTAATGCTTTCGGATTTTTATCGTTTTGCATTGGACAAGAAAAAAGGCGATGTAATTTTATTGAAAGATGAACTGGAAATTTTGCAGGCTTTCGAGTTTCTGCTGAAGCAACGGTTTGAAGATGCTTTTCGGTTGGAAATTCTGATTGATGAAAAATATTTCGGGTCGTGTATTCCGCCGTTTACGTTGCAATTGTTATTGGAAAATTGTTTGAAGCATAATGTAGTATCCCTTTCAAATCCGCTTGTGATAAGGGTTTACAGCGATGAAGAAAAAATTTGTGTGGAAAATAATTTGCAGCCGAAACGTTCTTATGAAGAAACTTCAACGAATGTAGGATTGGAAAATATCAATCAGCGTTACCGGTTGCTCAGCGGAAAAGAAATAGAGATTTTGAAAAACGATAAAAATTTTACGGTGCGTTTACCTGTGTTTTATGCGAGTGCTGATTATAGAAGATGAAATAAAAACGGCGAAAGCATTGTCGCGCATTATCGGCATTCTGGAGCCTGATGCGCAGGTAATTGATTGCCTGCAAACCGTGCAGTCTGCTATCGATTTTTTTAATACAAATGCGAACGTGGACGTTGCTTTTATGGACGTACAACTCGCGGACGGCTTGAGTTTCGACATTTTTAAAGAAGTAAAGATTTCTTGTCCCGTAATCTTTTGCACGGCGTATGACGAATATGCGATTGACGGTTTTAAAGCCAATGGCATCGATTATATTTTAAAACCGTTTACCGAAGAATCGATTAAAGGAGCGTTGGAGAAATTTCGTTCTTTGCAGAATTTTTTTCAATCTAATCAAAACAAAGCGCAACAGATAATTCAATCGTTCGGCAATAGTGGTAAGCAGAATTTTTTGGTATTTCATCGCAACAAATACATCGCAATTGCACTTGAAAAAATTGCTTATTTCCATATTAAAAACGATGTAACACTTATTCATACTTTTGATGATGACGAATATGTAATCAATCAATCGTTAGACGCAATTAGTGAACAATTGCCGCAGGGGAAATTTTATCGGCTCAACCGTCAATACCTCATCAGCTTTGAAGCGATTAAAGAAGTAGAACCTTTTTTCTCACGCAAACTCTTGGTACACTTAAAAGTCCGAACAGAAGATGAATTGCTTATCAATAAAAATAAAACGACGGAGTTTTTGAACTGGCTTGATAACCGGTAATATTTATCTTTTATCAAATGCTGTAGGGCTTTTGATGTATTTTTGTTTCCTTTGATAATATATTAATTTCAAAACAGATGAAATGAGCCATAAGAACTTTGCATATCCAAAGCGATGATTATTTATGGCGAAACGGAGTTCGGCGAAGCCAATTCCATGTGACAAATAAAAAATAATAAAAAAATAAACAGATGAAAAAAGGCTTAACCATTGTACTTGCGGTTGTTGTATGTTTTGCGGCTTATCTTTTTTATGCACACAGAAAAGATAATAATAATGCGGAAAAGGCAAAGCCTTTAACCATCAGCAAGAATAGTGATGCTTTTAATAACTCCGTTCAATCTACGCTGGACGAATATTATAAAATGCACGATGCATTGGTTGGCTGGGACTCTGCTGCAGCAATTGACTCGCTTGGCGATTCACTCGCAACGCTCGCAGGTAATATTCAGTTTAACGAATTGAAAGCCGATACTTTATTGGTCCGTACGGCACAAAATTACGCAAGCGCAGTTGTTGCAGAATGTAATGCTATGAAAAATGATGCGGCAATTTCGGAACAACGAAAAAGCTTTTATACTATTTCCGAAAACTTATTTGATTTATTGCGTACCGTGCAATACGACAAAGGCACGGTTTATCATGTGCTTTGCCCAATGGCTTTCGGAGAGGACAATGAAGGGTATTGGTTGAGCGCAACGCGCGAAGTTATCAATCCTTATTACGGCAATAAAGACCCGAAACATGGCGCAGCCATGCTGCATTGCGGAAGCGTGGAAGATTCGATAAGTTTTAAGTAAGACATTTATATGCTCACATTCAAATTAAAGTAACTGACTTTGATTGCTACTATAATAATTCTTTATTTCTAACTGAACAAATACTCAATATCCTCTCTTGAAAGATTTTTCACGAAACCGCCGTCGTCCGAAATAAGTTCGTTGGCAAGCGCACGTTTCTTTTCCTGCAATTGTAAAATTTTATCTTCAACGGTATCTTTACAAATCATCCGGTATGCAAAAATATTTTTCGTTTGCCCTATTCGATGCGTGCGGTCAATCGCTTGCTGTTCCACCGCAGGGTTCCACCAAGGGTCAACGATGTAAACATAATCCGCAGCCGTTAAGTTTAAGCCCACACCGCCGGCTTTCAGCGAAATGAGGAACACACGGCATTCATCGTCGTTCTGGAAATTCTGAATCGCTTTTTCACGGTCATTAATAGAAGTGCTTCCGTCGAAATATTCATATTTGATGCCGAGCGCTTCGAGCTTTGTTTTTATCAAAGAAAGCATTCCGAGAAACTGCGAAAAAATCAATGCTTTGTGATTGCTCAGATTCTCTTCCAGTTCCTTGCCAAGCTCATCAATTTTTACGGAGTAATTGGGATAATCATCGTCTTTCAAAATCGCAGGACTATCGCATATCTGGCGTAGCTTCATCAAGCCTTGCAGAATGGTTAGTTGAGAACGTTGTACGCCTTGCTCTTCAATCAGCCCGAGAATTTTATCACGTACATCGTTGCGGTAAGCATCGTAAATTTTTCGTTGCTGCGTGCCCATTTCGCAGAATAAAACCTGTTCTGTTTTTGCAGGCAAGTCTTTTGCCACTTGCTCTTTTGTTCTGCGTAGAATAAAAGGAAATAATAGCTTGCGCAAATGTTCCTTTTGTTGCTGCTCGCCGAATTTGTCAATCGGAATAGCAAACTGTTGCTTGAACCAATCGATGCTTCCTAACAAACCGGGATTGAGAAAATTCATTTGTGCGTAAATATCGAACGTATTATTCTGCAACGGCGTACCGCTCAAACACAGGCGGTTACTCGCTTTCAGCAAATTGACGGCTTTTGCTATTTTGCTTTGCGGATTTTTTATTGCCTGACTTTCGTCCAATACAACATACGAAAAATTGATTTCGGAAAACTCTTTAATGTCGCTGCGCAATGTTCCGTAAGTTGTGATAATAATATCAATCCCTTCGTCTTTAATGTGCGTGTAAGAACGTGTCGAGCCATGATGAATGAAATAAGAAATATGCGGTGTGAATTTTTTAATTTCATTTTCCCAGTTGTACAACAAGGAAGTTGGGCATACGACTAAGGCTTTAAATGTTTCACTATTTTTTTTCAGATGCGATAAAAATGTGAGCGTTTGGATGGTTTTGCCAAGCCCCATATCATCGGCAAGAATGCCGCCCCAATGCACATCGTTCAAATAGTTCAGCCATTGAAATCCAGACAATTGATAAGGTCGAAGAATCGGTTGCAGATGCTCCGGCGCATCTATGGGCGCAATAGAATATTTCTGCCTGATGTTTTCATATTTTTCTTCTAATTGAAAAATAAGCTCGCTTTCGTCGCGCTGCGCATACAATTCATCCACCACGCTGAAATGATATTTGCTCAAACGCAGAGAACCATTTTGTGCATCGCCTACCTGGAAAAGCAACGAATATTTTTTCAGCCATTCTTCGGGCAATACGCCAAGTGTTCCGTCTTTAAGTTCTACAACCTGCTGCTTGTTGCTCAGCGCTTTTTTAAGTTCTTCGATGCTTACTTTCTGTCCGCCGAAATCAATATTAACTTTCGCGTCGAACCAATCGGTATTGCTGCTGAGGTTGATGAGTGTTGTAGGTTTCGCCGTGTTGAATTTATATTTTTTCAGCGATTCAAATCCGTACACGGGAACGTTCATATCGCGCATGGCATCTACAAAAAGAAAGAACCAGTTGTTTTTCAATACTTCTGTTCCTTTCAGCGCCAACGCATATCGATTGTCGATAACGGCGAAGCCTGAATGTAAGGCTTGTACCTTTTGGAAGAAAATATTTTCCGCTTCTTTATTGCGATGAATAATCAGTAATTTATCGTTTTGCGGAATAATGATTTTGTCATTGTCCTGTGCGGAAATTTTGTGATTCAGGTAAATGAATACAGGTTCTAACACCAGATAATCGCCTTTTTCGGAAAGGTTAACTCTTATTTCGGGTTCGATATTGGCAAGCTCTTCCTGCGCAATACCGGAGAAATTTACTTTGTAATTTTTAGACAAGGGCAATACAAAATCGTATAACGCGACTTCCCAGGTGTCTTGCGGAAAAAACATTTTTCCGCCGGGTAAAAATTTATCGGCAATCATTGCATCTTCTGCATTGTGCCACAAGTAAAATTGATTTTCCACCTGAAAAATCAGTGGACAGTTCAGCTCGTTTTCATCAATACGTTTTTCGCCAAGCAATGTATCTACATTACAAATAATTTCATAGCCGTTTTCGACTGAAAGCACTTCAAACGACGGCGACACGTAATTGATGGAGTAGTTTGCCAGCTCTATGTTTGCCGATTGCAAATTTTTGCCCGAAGGCAGGTAGAACGTGAAATAATTATTGGCTGTGGATTGAAACAGTTTTTTGTATTTGGGATATAAATATTCGATGATGAGCTTGCGCGTATCTTCGGTAAGCGGCTCGTCGTGCTGTTGAATAATGTTGTCCCAGATAGCACTGAACGGCGAGTTTCTGTTGAGATAACGCGAAACTTCCGAAGGCATTATTTTGCGAAGCTGTTGTATAAGCTGTTTGTCTTCTTCATCAAGTTTATCGGCATTGACGAATTTGTTTAAATCAATTATTTCAATTGGACTGATGAATGTATTTTGTTCCTCATTTACTTCGGCTTTTACAGGCGTGAATTTAATGAAAGGATATTGCTGTTCGTCTTGCTGCAACACAATGCCTGCCTTTTGATTTGCTTTTTCTTCAAGCACATCTACTTCTTCTTTCAGAGGCTTTGCCGGCACGGTTTGCGGGTTGTAAACATTCGGATTTGCCACTCTTTTGATGGATGTATCCAGCACGCGTAAATAAGGTTTTCCGTCTTTGTAAGAGAATTCAAATTTGTTGTCCAAATCATCATCCAAAGAATAACCGTATAAGCCGAGCAATTGATTTTTTTCTCTGTCCCAGTTGCGGATGCTGTCGAAAAAGTCTGCACCCGATTTGCCTAACAATTGAAGCAATACAACGGCTTTGTGCATACACACGGGATGATGCGTATCGCTGTTACAGTCGCAGCTTGTATCAAAATTTCTTTCTTTGTTTTTTTGGATGATAACGTTATAAGTATTTTTATCAACGGCAACTTCCGCTTTGACGATTTCGTTTTCGGCAGAGATAATTACGGCTTTATCTGTTCTTAAAAACTCTTCTGCCGCTTCAAAGTTTTCCCGGGAAGTAAGTAAGCGAATTGAAGGTAATTCAATCCGTTTCATGTGGAGCACGGTATGTTGTTGCTGAAAATTTGCTTCCATGCCGCCAAGCCGGTTGCTGTCGCTCATTTGCTGTAATTCAAACAAGACTGCGGCTTCGTGCTTGCACATATCGCTGAGGTTATAAGGGCAAGTGCATCGCAGGCTCATTTCCTGCGGATTTTTGTAATGCAATACATGTACTTTGTACCAACTTGCATACGCATCGTCCTTTACGCGGAAATGTATGGATGCAGCCAGTTCATCGTGCTGGATAATTTCGATATTGCCGGAGTTGAAAATCTTTTTACCGCGTTTGATTACTTCTTCCGTTCCGTTGCTGTATATGTATTTTATGAAATGAGGTAAAGCCAAAATTGAATTTTTTAACCAATAAATTTTGCAAAAAAGCAATTTGCAAAGGTACTCATTTTACAGGTATTTTTTCAGAAGTTTTGGCTTTAATTATCCGGTTTTACAGAAAAATTTATGTTTTTATACAATTATGGTCTGTTCTTTGTTTAATATTAATTTTCGCTATATAACTTACTGATATTTTTTATAAATTCGATGTTTTAACATTTATTTTAAATCGTTTGCGTTGCTTGGCACGGTATCTGTCTTTTTACTAACTGAAGTTTAAACATTCACTTATTAAAAAAATTAGTTATGAAAATCAAACATCTCATGTTGTCGGCAGCTGCAGTAATGGTTGGGATTGCAGCTTTTGCCCAAGACACGCTTCCCAAAAAGGACACAACCACTAAAAAAGACAGTGTGGTATTTGCAATGTTAAGCAATCCGGTAAGTTCAGGAATGTTCCAGGACACAACCAAAAAAGACACGACTACTAAAAAAGACAGTCTTGCTTTGGCTATGTTGAGTGCTCCTGCAAGCTATGGTATGTATCAGGACACGACTAAGAAGGACACTGATACTACCAAGAAAGACAGCCTTGCTTTCGCGTTGTTGTACAGCCCGGTTGCAAACGACGGTATTTATCAGGACACGACTAAGAAGGACACTGATACTACCAAGAAGGACAGTCTTGCTTTCGCGTTGTTGTACAGCCCGGTTGCAAACAATGGTATTTATCAGGATACCACTAAGAAAGACACAGACACTACCAAGAAGGACAGTCTTTTGGCTTTCGCATCTTTCAACGTTCCTGTGAACAATGGCATTTATCAGGACACGACTAAAAAAGATACGGACACAACCAAAAAAGACACGCTTGCTTTAGCTATGCTGAAAGTGGCAAAGCTGAGCAATGGACAGTCTGCCGCACTTTTCAACGGAAATCAGCACGAAGCATTGAGCGACGGAAAGGTATTGTCCGTTGCATCCAAAGAGTTTGACACCACTGCATAAACTTATTTTAGTTTCTGCTAATCAATCAAACGATTTTGAAATCACTCGGAAATATACCGAGTGATTTTTTTATAGATATTTATTTGCTCAGTTGGGCAAACTCCTCTATCTTTGCGCATCTTTTAACCAAAAGGGGGTATATTAAATATGTTAATTATTGACTCAAAAGATTGTGAAAACATCGACAAAGCACTCAAAAAGTATAAAAAGAAATTTGAGAAAAGCAAAACTTTGTTAGAGCTGAGAGAACGTCAGACTTTCACAAAGCCGTCTGTAAAGCGTCGCACGCAAGTGTTGAAAGCTGTTTACAAACAAGGCATCGCTTCGGGCAAAATCGAAAAATAGTTTTCACGCTTTTTGTCAAAGCAACATAATTTTTAGCCGTAAAGTTTTATAACTTTATGGCTAATTTTTTATGGATACATCTGCCGCATATCTTCAATCTTTTCTGGATTATCTGCAATTCGAAAAACGTTTTTCGGAACACACTATTCTTGCGTATAAAACCGATCTGTTGCAATTTTTTGATTTTACAGCCATATGTTATCCGGAAACTTCCGTGAAAGAAATAAATGCGCTTATGATAAAATCGTGGCTGGTTTATTTGAAGGAACTGCTGAAGCCGACGAGCAACAAAAGCATCCATAGAAAAATATCAAGCTTAAAATCTTTTTATAAATTTTTGTTGAGAGAAGAGGTAGTAAAGAGCTCGCCTATAACTACAATTGTGTTGCCGAAAATAAGCAAACGGTTGCCTTCATTTTTAAGAGAAGAAGAAGCCAATAATTTGATAACCGAAAAAGACGACGAAGACAAACCGAAAAAGAAAAAAGAAGAAAGCGCCTGGGATAAAAGAACCAATCTGCTTGTTGTAAAGTTGTTTTACGAAACAGGAATCCGCTTAAGCGAATTGATTAATTTGAAAGAAAATCAAATCGATAAAAGTTATTGTCAGATAAGAGTTGTCGGCAAAGGAAATAAAGAACGCATTATACCTGTTTCAACAGATTTGCTGCATGAAATGCAATTGTATATTTCCGAAAAACCAAGTAGGATAGATGGTGTTGATAATTTTTTTGTAAGCGAAAAAGGCAAAGCGTTATATGCAAAGAAAGTTTATAATGCCGTAAAGTCTTTGATGATTGAAAATGAAATTTCGTTGAAGAAAAAAAGTCCGCATGTGTTGCGTCATACATTTGCTACACACTTGATGAACAATGGCGCAGACCTTAACGCCGTAAAAGAATTACTGGGTCATGCGAGCCTTGCAGCAACTCAGGTTTATACGCACAATACCATTGAGCAGCTGAAAGAAATTTATAAAAAAGCACATCCAAAATCGTGATGAACTCCAAAGAAAAATTTTCATTTAAAAAACGATTGGCAAGTTTTCGT
Organism: Arachidicoccus sp. BS20; assembly: GCF_001659705.1. Lineage (NCBI taxonomy): Bacteria > Pseudomonadati > Bacteroidota > Chitinophagia > Chitinophagales > Chitinophagaceae > Arachidicoccus > Arachidicoccus ginsenosidimutans. Next base: position 1,825,568 of record NZ_CP015971.1, on the reverse strand, counting down.
TTTGCATTTAACGGACTGAAATTATTTATCAAAACAGAACATAACGCATGGATTCATATTGCCGCAACCCTTGTAGCTATTGGGTTTGGAGCGATGTTTAAAATTTCAAAAACAGAATGGATTGAAATTTTTATTGTAATAGGTTTTGTATTTTCAATGGAAATAATAAACGCTGCAATAGAACGGCTTTGCGATTTTATTTATCCCGATGAGCACGAAATTATTAAGCAAATAAAAGATATTTCTGCTGCTGCTGTTTTGGTAAGTGCGCTTGTTGCATTGATTGTCGGAGTCATTATTTTCTTGCCGAAAATATTTTAATCGATATCGCTCGTTCGCTGAAGTGCTTTATTCATCAATGTTTCAGCGTGTCTTATTTTTCTTCTCATTTATATTTTATAGAAAAAGAATTGTTTTTTTGGAGGGCAAATGATAATAATAAGAAAAAACTTTTTGAGTGAAAACTTCTTTTTTCGTTATGTAATTATTTTTATAGATGCGCTGAAAGCCTTTATTCATCAATGTTTCAGAGGATGATTATACTTAAGTTGTAATGAGTGTTGTGTGTTGCCGATATACGTGCATAAAAAAATTAATTAAAATTTTTTTTCAGATAATATAAAACGTTATACTTTTACTACATATTTACTAACCATTAAATTTTATTAAACATGGCAACAGCAAAAAAAGCAGCAGCTCCCAAAAAAGCTGTAAAGAAAGCGGCTCCTAAAAAAGCGGCAGCTCCAAAGAAAGCAGCACCTAAAAAGGCGGCAGCTCCCAAAAAAGCAGCAGCGCCTAAAAAAGCTGTAAAGAAAGCGGCTCCTAAAAAAGCGGCAGCTCCAAAGAAAGCAGCACCTAAAAAGGCGGCAGCTCCCAAAAAAGCGGCAGCGCCTAAAAAGGCTGCAAAGAAAGCGGCTCCAAAGAAAGCAGCAAAGTAATGGTAGCTTTTTTGAAACAGATATAGCCCCGAATTTTTCGGGGCTTTTTTGTGCGCATGAATGAATTAAGTAAGTTGCAATAAATTCAAAAGATTATGATTACGAATAAGGGAATCGCTGCGAACTTCAAGCTGCTCGCGCAATTGATGGAATTATACGGAGATGATAGTTTCAAAATAAAATCATATAACAATGCTTCCCGTACCATTGAGAAATTACCTGTTGAATTAAGTTCTTTGCAGGAAGAAAAAATATTTTCAATCGTCGGAATTGGCAAAGCCATCGGCAATAAAATATTGGAACAATTTGAAACAGGCAGTTTCCGTGTGCTGAACGAATACATTGAAAAAACTCCACACGGCATTCTGGAAATGTTACGTATCAAAGGGCTTGGACCGAAAAAGATTGCAACCATATGGAATGATTTGGAAATAGAATCCATCGGCGAGTTGTTGTATGCGTGCAACGAAAACCGTTTGATGTTATATAAAGGTTTTGGCGAAAAAACGCAGAACAATATTCGCGAAGCGATTGAATTTTATCTCGCAAATCAAGGAAGTTTTTTGTTTGCTGAGATTGAACAATATGCTTTGTCATTCGATAATTATTTAAAAAAATCATTTCCCGATTATACATTTTTATTGACGGGTGCATTTCGCCGAAATGCAATCACCATCGATGTTTTGGAATGGCTTACAAATACTCCGCAAAACATTATCGAACAAATTATCGAAGCGAATGAATTTGTTTTAAAAGAAAATACAGATGCATTCATTCATGTAAAAACACAGGCAAATCTTTCGATTCATTTTATTCAATCGCCCAAAGAAAAAATCGTTAACGAATATTTTAGTCATAATTGCAGCGAAGCGTTTTATGAATCATTTATTGAGAAATTTCCTGACGTAAAAACGAAAAATTATTCATCGGAAGAAGAAATTTTTTCTGAGAATAAATTACAATTTGTTCCTGCTTATTTACGAGAAAATAAAAAGTGGATTGATGTTGCCGAACAAAATGCTTTGCCAACATTGATTGAGACAAAAGACATCAAAGGCATTATTCATTCGCATAGCAAATGGAGCGACGGCGGAAGCCCTTTGCGCGAACTAGCTGAATACGTGAAGCAGCAAGGGTTTGAGTATCTCGTCATCAGCGACCACTCGCAGTCAGCATTTTATGCACAAGGTCTTTCGCCCGAAAGAATTGTTGAGCAACACAAGGAAATTGATGAACTAAATATTTCGTTAGCGCCGTTTAAAATTTTTAAAAGTATTGAAAGCGATATTCTCAACGATGGCAATTTGGATTACGAAGAAGCTGTTTTAAAATCATTTGATTTGGTTATCGCATCTGTTCATTCCAATTTAAAAATGAATGAAGAAAAAGCGATGCAACGCTTATTGAAAGCGATTGAAAATCCTTACACAACTATTCTCGGACATCCAACAGGAAGATTATTATTGAGCCGCGCAGGTTATCCTGTCAATCATCAAAAACTGATTGACGCCTGCGCTGCAAACAAAGTTGTGATTGAATTGAACGCCAATCCGCATCGCCTTGATATTGACTGGCATTGGATAGATTATGCCTTGGGAAAAGATGCGTTGATTTCTATCAATCCCGATGCGCATTCGCTGAAAGGCGTGCATGATATACGTTTCGGCGTATTGGCTGCGCAAAAAGCGGGTGTTACGGCAAAGCAGAATTTAAGTAGTTCTGGCTTGAATGAGTTTGAATTATTCATCCAACAAAAAAAATAGATAAAGGAGCGTTCATCTCGTTATCTATCTACTTGCAGAAAAGTTAGGAAAGCCAAAAAAATTTTTTCATTTCAGAAATAATTTGTTAATTTCGATAACAATTAATCATGAAATAACCTTGACTATGAAGACAAAACACTACTTACTTTTACTCTTTGGAATATGCCTGGTTGTATATGCTTGCAGAAAAATAGAACTAAATAATACGCTTGTCGATACAAAGACTAAGGCTGAAGCGTGGCTGAAAGAAAACGGCGGCAATTACAAAAGCCAGACAATGAGAGCACAATTGCCGGATAGTTCCTTTGTTCAGGGGAAATTAAGTTGGGAGCAGGGTTCTGTGTTTATTGCAGACAGTCAAACCTATTTGCGGGTTCCGTTTATTTTTGAGACTTTTGGCAAAAACATACCGGCAAATAATAAAGATGCTTATACGACTTACCAACTTGTGTTCCGGGTAAAAGATACAGGATTTAATGCCGCTTTACAAATTACTTTATTGAATGGTACTATTACCGATGTTTCTACAAAAAAGAAACAGACAGCAACTTTACAAACATATTTTTCTCTGAATGGTAAAAAATTAAATTCCTATTGGCGGCGAGCCTCCGATGTTCGAGCCTCTGCAATAAGCTTTACGCCCATTCCTTCGGATGTAATCTACAAATTGGGAACAACAATCAGCCGGCCGAATAAAAATATCGGCAACACACACGGTACAATAGCATATACAGCCGAAGAAGGGGGTTCTGGCGACGGCGATTGTACGCTTACCGAAGAGACACATACCGTACCCGGCCCTTCCTATTCATTATCGGACGGCACGGTAGTAGTAACAACTATTAGGATTACCGATTACAATTATGTATGTACCCCCCACACACAACAGGAAATAAGTTGGCTTGATGATAGTCCCGGTGGCGGCTATCCTGATGATATCCCCGAAGCACCGCCGGAAAAAACAGAGACTGATAGTTTTTATTTTGATACAAGTATATTGAATAATCCTTGTTCTAACGCTGCTTTAACTAAAGTATTAGGTGCTAATGATTCTATTGTAAATCTTGTAAAAAATGTTTTTGGTACAAGTGCTACTGTAAATTTAATTTTTAAAGAAGTAAGCGGCTTAACAAGTGCAGATGGCACAAAGCAAGTATTGGGGCGGACGGACTACACTAATAATGGCAAACAGGATACAATCTATTTGAATAGCTCATTATTGAACGGCACTTCTCAAGAATATATAGCAAGTGTAATTATACATGAAATGACACATGCGTATTTAGCCAATACAAACCCAACCGAGTTTTATAACCAATTAGCATCGCATAAAGAAATGGCAATTGATTATATAGGAAAGTTTGTAGCTACATTAACCCACTTATATCCTACTTTACCAGAAAAAAATGCTGCTGCATTATGTATCCAAGGTTTAAATGATGTAAGTAAGAATTATCCCGAGCTTATTGACGCTTTAAGACTACAATACGGATTTGACGATAGTTCTGAATATGGCGACTTAAATTCCGTAGTTCATTATGCTGAACCATATTCGGAGGATAACAACTATATATTGGACCCAGACCCTTCAGTACCCAATCAAGGTCGTAAGGGAACTAGATGCCAGTAAATATTTTATAGCATACGTCTTATAAATAAAAAAATGAATATGCACTCTGTAACAAAAAGAAGGATTTCAAAACTATTGTTTCTTACAACAATAGTCAACGTACACATTTCCTTAATAGCACAGACAAAAGACCATAGAAATGAAACAGAAACAATTGCGTTTATGAATTATATTCGAGATAGTGTTTTAAAAATAGACACTTGGGCTACTCGCCTTTATTTCCAAAAGATAGAAGCAACAAATATGTTTGGAGAACCTAATTATGCGCGGGTTTGGAAACTGAAAACAGATAATGTATTTACTGATAAAGAAATTGCTTATATAGGTCGCCATATATTAGATACATCGACCTATATGCTTACAGATAAAATGCTGAGATATGCTTACGCTAAACCAGAGACAGTTAGTTATGATTTTTATAAATTAGCAGATGTACTTAAATTTTTTATTGAATACTACAATAGCGGAACATTCAAAATCGCTGAAAATAGTATTGACACTATACATATCGATTCATCTGTTTATAGAGCGATTGTAAATACGTATCCTCCTAAAAAGGAAATTCATACTAAATTAGATAGTATGGGAAATCTGTTTGGCAAGGCTATCGCTGACAAAGTCACAAAAGATGTTAATGAGTATAATCAAACTGCAATTAAAATTCAAAACTATATTCAATCTATGATAAAATCATATAGGTACCAATTTGCACGCCCTATTTTTATAAGGCATTATACATATTGTGTTCTGATATATTCTTATGGAAACGATACTTTTAACGGTAGTGGCACTATACAAATATTCAAAAAGCAACATGAAAAATGGACGCTATATAAAACATTGGTCAAACGTTTTTCTACAGGACACGATGTATATTAAACTTTCTTTTGACGACGGACATTACAGGGGACAAGAATTCTATAGACTTCAATAAGATAGCGGGAGTTTTAGAAGATATTTTTAATATACCTGATAGAGATGCTGAAGCTTTGGGTATTGATGGATTGAGAGATATAACGACTCCTATCACGTTTCAAGAATTATTGTCTGAGTATGGGTTTAATGATGATGAAACTAGTAGAGAAAGTATAGCCTTTTCTGTAATGCCATATGGGCAAACTGGTGACAGTGGAACACGATGTCAATAATACTAACCAAATACACTATGAATACTATCAAAAAAATAATATTATCCACAGCGCTTCTGACCGTTTATTCCTTTATCTATGGACAGAGCACACAAAAAAGCGATAAAGAAGTAATTGCATTCGTAAATTATGCAAAAGCAAATATTTTCAAAATAGATGTTTCGCCCATTTATCAATTCAATAGAATAAAGAATGAATCCATTTTTACGTTTCCTGAATATGAGCATAATTGGCACGGTGTTTTTAGCCGAAAAGAGTTAGATTATATTTTTAAGCAGATGAAGGATACAACTAATAAATCTGTTTATATCGCCCAGAATCATCCATCTCAAAGTGATTCTTTAGGATTTTTGTTTTATAAATTATTTGATTTGAAAGCACAAATCGAACATTATGGAGATAAGGATTCTATAGACATTTACTCTTTAAAACAAATTTCTGCTGATTGCTCTGTGTGTAGTACAGATACTGTACGCCGTAGCTTAGTAAACCGTTTTACAAACGAGTATAATCAATCAATTAATTCTATTAGAATTTTTATAAAAAAGTCGATTAATGAGTATTCATACAAATATTCAAAACCAATTTTCGTAAGAAACTTCAAATATTGTGTTTTTATATTTAGCCATGAAGGAAGAGGACATATTCAGGTTTATAAAAAAGCAAACGGAATCTGGAGTCTTTATAAAACAATAGTTGATTTTTCGACAAATGAAGGGCTTTATTAGTTTTTGATTTGCTTATATTTTTATTTACTGCTGAATGACTACTTCTGAAAAGGAACATGATGTGATAATTAAAAACAACGATGCTATGGGGCATAAATTACTACCGAATTGCTACAAACATATATGAGTTTTCAACCTAAAACAAAAAAGCAGGTAGAATTTTCTACCTGCCTTTTATTGGATTTTATTAAATGATTAATATAAAGTAAATTCCACGCGACGGTTTTGCTGGCGACCATCAGGCGTGTCGTTGGAAGCAATCGGTTGTGTATCGCCATAGCCCACAGCTTCGATGCGCGAAGCGTTTGCGCCTTTCGATACCAGATATTGTTTTACCGCTTCTGCCCTTTCTTTTGAAAGACGCATATTCAGTTCGGAACTTCCTGTGTTATCTGTATGTCCGGCAAGTTTCAGGCTGAAATTTTTATTGATTAATAATTCCGCTACGCCATCCAGGCTTTGGAATGATTCAGGACGAATGGTTGCCTTATTGACATCAAACTGCAAATCTTTAATCGCTTCATCCACCACTTTTCTGTCTTCCTGCGTTACCACTACTTTTTCTTGCTTGATGATTTGTTTAGGTTGCGGCAAAGGACATCCCGAACCATCCACACGAATGCCGCTTTCCGTACCGGGACATTTATCATGCACATCGGGAACGCCGTCGCCATCGCTGTCTTTGTTTAAATCATCAATCTTTTGTTGAAGCGATGCAACATCTTCATCATGCTTTTGATTGGCTTCGTCTAACTGGTTTTTCAGGTATTGGTTTCTGTCCCACAAATCCATTGCAAGCTGCGCTGCAGGATTTACAACCGCCAATTGCGGTTTACTTTTTTTACCCAAAGCAAATTCAACTCCAACATTTACGGAAGAAAATTTATCATTGTGTCCGCTGCCTGCAACACCGTCGAAGTATTGACTATTCACGAAATTTACTTTATATAACAAATCAATATTCACGCCGCGTGCAACATTGAATTTTGCACCAACGCCAACAGGTATGAAGAATGGTTTTCTGTCGCCCGGCTTTTGGTTAATCGCATAACCCTTATCATCAATGTAATCATAATCGCTACTGCCTGAGACTTGCGGACGATAAGCAATAGCACCGCCACCGGCAGAAATATAAGGAATCACGGTTGCCTGTTTGTTCAACCAATTAATAGTGCCAAGTGTAAACACGCCGCTTAACGATGCAGACCAGTTAATATCCGTTTTAAATTTGGAAACCGGCGCAAACACATCATCTCCAATGGGTGTTGTCCTAAATGAAGTTTGATTTGCTTTCTGCGAACCTTTTACTTGCCCGCGCATAAAATCCAATTGCAAACCGAAGGCGTGAAAAATTTGTTTTTTGATATATGCGCCGTAAGTCAATCCTGCATTATGAAAGTCATAATTCTTAAAGTCATTATTACCAAACGGACTGAAAGCCCAAGAACCGCCGCCATACACGCCAATCGACCATGTACGGTAATCTGCCGTTCCCGTAAAAGGCGTAACTCTTGGTATAGAATCGTTCTGCGCCGTTGCGCAACCTGCAGCCATGAGCGCTGCTGTCGTGAAAACTGTTTTTAATTTCATATTTCTATTTTAAGTGAAAAGTATTCTCCTATGAGGAAAATTTATTTCGTTATCATATTCCAAAAAAAGTGCCTGTTTGTAAAATTTATTTATGAATTATTACAATTGAGGCACATTTAATTTTTCAGCCAGCTGCGACAAATCTTCTGTAACCTTTGCCAATAAAGGAATTCCGTGTTCTTTGTGCTTTGCTTCCGCTTCTCTTTCCGGGTCGCCGGGAATGAGAACACGTTCTTGACCTTCTACGGTTTTTGCACTTCTGAAACGCTCAATCCAATTATCTATATGCTGAAAAAAATCTTCTTTCGGACGAAAAGCATCTACGCGCATTGCCCCGAAAAAATGTCCCAAACCTTCGCCGGGCATATTTTGCGGCATCGGAATATATGCAGGAAACGGCGGTGCCCAAGGTCCGTAAGACGCACCGCTCAACACGGCAGAAAAAATATCAACAATGCTGCCAAGCGCATAACCTTTGTGACTCGCGTGTTCTCTGTCGCTGCCAAGCGGCAACAATGCACCACCATTTTTTATGACATTTGCATTTGTTGTGTTCTTACCGTCTTTTGTTTGCGCCCAGCCAAGCGGCATATCTTCGTTCTTTCTTTGCAATACTTCGAGCTTTCCGTTGGCTGCTGTTGTAGTTGCAAAGTCTGCAACAAAGGCCGGCTGCGACTTTGCGGGGATTGCAACTGCAATTGGATTTGTTCCCAACATTCGTTCAATGGAAAAAGTTGGCGCGACCAAAGCGCTCGCATTCGTCATCGCAATGCCAATCATATCGTGTTCCAAAGCCTGCATCGCATGACAACCTGCAATGCCGAAATGGTTGCTGTTCTTCACACTTGTCCAACCTGTGCCAACATTTTTCGCTTTATCAATCGTCGCTTGCATTGAATAATGTGCGACAACTAATCCAAGTCCTTTATCGCCGTCAATTACAGCCGTCGATGGCGTTTCATGAATGATTTTTATATCAGGATTTGCATTCACCCTTCCTGTTTCCCAAAGACGAACATAACCGCTTAAGCGCGCAATTCCATGACTTTCAATTCCACGCAAATCTGCGCTCAGCAAGGCTTTTGAAGCAATGGTCGCGTGTTCATCGGAACAGCCGATTTTTTTGAAAACGGAAAATGTGAATTGATATAAAGTGTTGTATGAAAATGTTGTGGTCATTGTTCAATTGCTTTATTGTTTAATTGTTTTGAGAAAACGGAACGCTAATTTTTTATGATAATTATGATTAATCTTCTCATCCAAAAAATCTTACAAAATCCTCGTTCAGACAAATAACACTTGAACAATAGCCTCGCTTTGCTGCAACAAAATTTTTTCTTTCCCTTCTACATATTTTTCTAAAGCAGAATCGTTGTAATGCCGCAAAGTCAATAAGCTAAAGCCTTTCGCGATTTGCACATCAAAAGCCTCGCTTGCTTTTTGTCCGAATGCTTCAATTTTTTCTGAAACATCATCTACTGCAATTTGCAAACTGATGGCGCCTGTCTGAATAAGATTCGGTTTTATTTTCAACGAGTTGAAAATTTTGTAGAGTTTTGTTACAGGTTCGTCTTCGATGAAAGAAAAATCCAATGTGCGCAAAGTGAGCAAAGCTTGGTTATTCTTTAAAATTATAATAGGTGGAAGTTGTGATAACTTTTGGTTATCAATGGTTGTTCCGGGCAAACCTGTATCAAGAAAAGATTTTACAAGCAACGGAATATTTTTATTCTGCAAAGGCTTAATCGTTTTCGGATGAATTACCTGCGCGCCGTAATATGCCATTTCGATTACTTCGGCATAATTGAGGTGTGAAATATATTCCGCTTCTGGAAACGTTTTCGGGTCGGCGTTCATCACGCCTTCAACGTCTTTCCAAATCGTCAGGCTTTCCGCATTAAAAATATTCGCAAAAATTGCCGCGCTGAAATCGCTTCCTTCACGACCCAAAGTCGTGCTTTCATTGTCTGAAGTACAACCGATAAAGCCTTGCGTCAAAACAATGTTCTTTTCTTCAAACATAGGCTGCATCAGCATTTCAGCGGATTTTGTTGTGAAGCTCCAATCAACAATCGCTTCCCGGAAATGACTATCTGTGCGCAATACGTCGCGCACGTCGAGCCAAGAATTTTTTATTTTTACTTCGTTGAGATAAGCGCTCACAATGCTTGTACTCAGCAACTCGCCAACGCTTACAATTTGGTCGTAATAATAATTGTATTCCCGCACAGGTTTGTCGTGCAGCAGCCATTCAATTTCGGTAAATAAATCTGCAAGCCGCGCGATACATGCGTTGAACTCCAATACCAGCAAGTATTTCGCAATCGTAAGGTGTTGTTTTTTGATGTCGTCGAACAAACGCAAAGCATCATCTTTTCTTTGTGCATAAAATGATTCAGCAACTTTTTCCAGAGCGTTCGTTGTTTTGCCCATTGCGGAAACAACAATTAATAATTTTTCATCCTGGTATTGTTCTATGATTTTCGCTACATGCCTGATGTGATCAACATCCTGCACACTTGCGCCGCCGAATTTGAATACTCTCATTTATGGAATTTGGGAGCAAAGATAAGCGTAAGAAAAAGAAAATGTTTATTTGATAATGACAGAGAAAATTGTTTTCACAATACAAAAATCATTAACTTCGACTATGATTAATTGAAACTAAATTTTTTAATTATGAAAACTGCAAAATACGTTCTTAGTGCAATGTTTTTTATATCAATTATCGGCATTTCTCGCGCACAAAAAATTAATGAACTCGGAAGCATAAACATATTTCTGAATAAAAGCAGACTTTTCAAAACCGACAGTTTCAAAAGCATTACTCCATTTGCAGATAAATTCTCAATCATTAAGAACCAATCTTTGCGATTCAAAAATAATTATCGTTTCTACGATTACAAACCGATAATCACTGATGGCAGAAATAATGTAGCCGCATTCTTTCAAAATCGTTTAAAGCAGAATCCTTCTGTTCTGTCACTTGATGTGCCTGCACCTGTTTTTCTCTACAACAACGGCAAAGGCTTCGATGTTTATCAATCTTCGATTGACAGAATGTCGATTTTAAAACCTGATAAAACTTTCAAATCGAATATGCCGAATGCGAAAGTTAAGAGTATATCAACCGGTAAATAATGATCTCTCAAAATCGTTATTCAGATATTCTTTCTTAATTTGCACTCATGCAAACTCCCATTATTTCCGTAAAAAATTTGACAAAAAAATACGGCGATTTTGAAGCCGTAAAGGGTATTTCGTTTGACGTTTATCAAGGCGAAATTTTCGGTTTGTTAGGACCGAACGGCGCGGGCAAATCCACCACGCTTGAAATCATTGAAACCCTGCGCGATAAAACAAGCGGCGAAATCATTGTCGATGGAATGAACCTTGACAAACAACCGAATGATATTAAAAAGATTATCGGCGTGCAGTTGCAGTCCGCAGGTTATTATCCGGGATTATCTTTAGCTGAATTGGTGCAGATGTTTGCAGGCTTGTACAACAAAAAGGTCGATTCGCTGAAACTATTGGATTCAGTGAATTTGCGCGACAAAGCAAAGAATAAATTTAAAGAATTAAGCGGCGGCCAAAAGCAACGTTTTTCTATTGCAACCACGTTAATCAACCAACCGAAAATTATTTTTTTGGATGAACCTACAACAGGTCTCGACCCGCAGGCGCGCCGCAATTTGTGGGACTTGATTTTGGACATTCGTAAGAAAGGAACAACCGTCATCATCACAACGCATTACATGGATGAAGCGGAATTTCTTTGCGACCGGATTGCGATTATCGACTCGGGAAAAATTATTTCATTAGATACACCCGATAAAATGATAGACGATTTGGTGGCAACAGGTTTTGAGCGTCCAAAGCAAGTAAAGCTCGCCAATCTTGAAGACGTGTTTTTAAATTTGACGGGGAAAACATTGCGGGAAGATTGACCATGATTTGTGGGATTTTAAGGATTGTGAGGATAACTTATTGACTAATAACAGACAACAAATAACAGATAACAGAACCATGCCCGACCTTCACTATCCCATCGGAAAGTATGAGCCGCAACCGTTTTCAGAAGATTTAAAAAAACAATGGTTGAACGATATTGCCTCGTTGCCCGAAAGGCTGGAATATGCAATTATTAATTTGGATGAGGAACAACTGCAAACGCCTTACCGTGGCGGCGGTTGGACGGTGCATCAATTGGTACATCATATTGCGGATAGTCATATGAATGCATACATTCGTTTTAAGTGGGTTTTAACGGAAAATAATCCTACGATTAAAACATATAATGAAAAACTTTGGGCAGAACTGAATGATGTGAAAACATTGCCTGTAAATATTTCCATTACGTTGCTTCATGCACTGCATCGCAGGTGGGTATCGGCTTTACAGGATTTGAGCGATGATGATTGGAACAAAACTTTATATCATCCCGAAGCGGAAAAAGAATTGACGCTTTGGTATATGTTGGGAAATTATGCTTGGCACGGAAAGCATCATACAGCGCATATAAATGCGTTGAGAGAAAGAATGAATTGGTAAAACAAAAAATAAATTTTTTATGACCGACGAACAATTAAAATGGAAGACACTTTCATCTGAATATCTTTTTAAAGACACATGGCTTACCGCGCGAAAAGACCGCTGCGAGCGGGCTGACGGCAAAATCATCGACCCGTATTATGTGTTTGAATTTCCCGAATGGGTTACGGCTTTTGCCGTTACCGAAGACGATAAAATTTTGATGGTAAAGCAATACCGCCATGCGTTGGGCGAGGTAGGCATTGAGTTGCCGGGCGGTTGTGTGGATGAAACCGATGCAACTTTTGAAGATGCCATTCGCCGCGAGTTGCTGGAAGAAACGGGCTTTGCTTTTGAGAGCGTTCATGCGTTGGGACGAACGTCCGCAAATCCTTCGACCAACAGTAATTTGATGCATATGTTTGTGGCAACAGGCGGCAAAAAAATACAAGGACAGAACCTTGACGATAACGAAGAAATTGAAGTATTAGAATACAGTTTTGAAGAATTGTTTCAATTGTTGGACGAAAAAAGAATTGTACAGGCAATGCACATTACCACCATTTTTTATGCGCTGCGTTATTTGGATAAATTAAATTTTAAACCATAAAAAAATAAACAAATGAAAACTTTAATCATGCTTCTCATTATGCTTTGCGCGGCTTTTTCGCTTTCGGCGCAGCAGACAGACAGTTTGAATCTGGCAAACACAAAGTGGAGCGGCACTGTTTATGCCGGACAAGATATAGACGCATCTTTTAGTTTTACAAAAGATACACTTTCATTGTTGGACGAAAGCGGAGAAATGATTGAGCAAATGACCTACAAACTAAATGCGGATACCCTTATGCTGAAGAAAATACAAGGTGGAAGCCCTTGTGGCAATGAAGCGGGTGTTTATAAAATCATAATAAAAGACAACAAGCTGTCTTTTATTATGATACAGGACGAATGCGGCGCACGTAAAGCTGCTTTTGAAAATCCATACACGCTTGTCGAACTGAAAAAAGATTAAATATTGTTGAAAAAAATAGTTGTTATTGGTCCCGAAAGTACAGGAAAGTCAAGTCTTTGCGAAGCATTGGCAAATCATTTTCATACGATATGGTGCAAAGAATATGCGCGTGAATATTTATTGAAAAATGGAACAGATTATACATTCGACAATCTTCTTGAAATAGCAAAAGGACAGATTGCATTGGAAGACGATTGTATAAAAAAAATAGAAAACAAAAATCCGGCAACGGACAACAGGCAACAAACAACAGAGAATATTTTGTTCATCGACACCGATATGTATGTGATGAAAGTTTGGTGTGAGTATGTTTTCGGTAATTGCCATTCATTTATCTTGCAACAAATTGTAGAAAGAAAATACGATTTGTACTTACTTTGTAATACTGATTTGCCGTGGGTTCGCGACGAGCTGCGCGAATATCCCGATGAAAAAAACCGCAAGGAGTTATTTCAAATTTATCTGGATATTTTAATCAATCAAAACGTCCCTTTTAAAATTGTAAGCGGAGAAGGCAATGAAAGACTGCAGTCTGCAATTGATGCCGTTCGCAGCTTTATATAAACAGCAAGAGTCATTGAAATAATTTACTCATTTTCCAACAACGGCTTCTTAAAACTATACATCAAATAAAACAGCGCCGGTAGAATAAAAATACTCCCGCCAAGCAGCGCAACTGCCAATGACTGTATGGTTTTTTTATCGCCATGATTGTCCAGTAAAGACAATGTTGAACCGTCTCTAAGTAAAACAATATTGGGAAAGTGCGGATACGTAATCGCCAGCAAAATCATCGTAACCTGAAAGCCCGCAAGCAGCCTGAGAATTTTTGTTTTGCCTTTAAGCAATAAATACCAAAGCAAGACCAGCGATAAAAGCGCGGTTATTATGGCTGTTAAACTTATTGCATTACCGAATATCCATTTAGTCAGAGGAATTTTTTCGAGCCATGCAATGATAAATACCAACGTACCGAAAATGATTGCAAAAATATTGGCACTTCTTGCTTTGATTGTAAATCTTCTTCTGTCTTTATCGTTTTTTACTTCGCCGACTAAAAAAACGGCAGCCAGAAATGCACAAATAGCAACCGTGAAAAGTCCAATTGCGACGTTAAACCAGTCAAGCCAACTAAAAATATAGGCATGAACGAAATCGGTCGCTTGTGTGTCAATTGTTCCGGAAACTGAACTGCCGGCAATAATGCCGAGAAACAAAGGCGTAATCAGGCTCGACCATGTGAAAATTCTGTTATACAAAATTTGCATATCGTCCACAACGGCATCATAATGACGAAAAGAGAAAGCTGTTCCTCTTGCGATAATACCTAATAACATTATCATTAAAGGAATGTGGAGGTAAACAGACATTTCGGAATAAATTACTGGAAAACCCACAAATAAAATTACAATGGCAATAATCAGCCACATATGATTCGCTTCCCAAATCGGTCCTATAGCGCGGTACATTGTGCGCCGCGTTCTTCCCTTGTTTTGTTCTCTTGTAAAAAGTTCCAGAATGCCCGCACCGAAATCTGCTCCACCAAAAAGAAGATACAGCCATATCGACATCCATAAAAAAGCAATTACAACGTACAACATTTTACACTGATTTATTTTCTAAAGGAATATCATACAACTTGCCTACCATTTTTATTTGCCGGTACAACATAAACGCAACAATGAATGACAGCGACAAATACACTGCGGTAAACACATAAAAAGTAACGGCAATTCCGGGCATCGGCGTTACTGCATCTTTAGTACGCATAATGCCGTAAATAATCCATGGTTGCCGTCCTACTTCCGTAACCGTCCAGCCGGCTTCTACCGCGATAAATCCAATTGGTGTAGCGTACGCAAAAAGTTTCAGCAGCCAGCGCTTGTTGCGCCAGCTTTTCTTTTTCAGAACAATAATAAAATACAGCACGGCAATCACAGCCATGAGCATTCCAAAGCCAACCATTATCTGAAACGCATAATGTGTAACGGGAACCGGTGGACGATTTTTGGCAGGGATTTCGTCCATACCTTTTATTGTTGCATTGAAATTATCGTAAGCCAGAAAACTTAAAAGTTTAGGCAATCGAATGGCATACTTTACCTGTTGTGCAGAATCATTCGGAATGCCGCCAATCAATAACGGAACACCGCTTTCGGTATGATAAACAGCTTCCATTGCTGCAAGTTTCGGTGGTTGCAGTTTTGCCACATTTTTTGCAGAAATATCGCCGCTTAGAGGTTGTAACAGCGCGGCGATTCCCGCGAATACCACGGCAATTTTGAACGCTGCCGTATGAAATTGTATGTTTTTCTTTTTCAAAATCATCCAGGCATGAACGCCCGCAACAGCAAAGCCGGTAGCTGACACTGCTGCAATGCACATGTGGAGGGCTTCCGAAAACCACGCAGCGTTAAACATCGCTTTTATCGGGTCGATATTCAGATATTGTCCATTGACAAAATCGAACCCGGAAGGGCTGTTCATCCACGCATTTGCTGCCACTACGAGAATGCCGGAAATAATGCCGCTGATGCCGACAAGCAATCCTGTAAACCAATGAAACCATTTATTGAATTTGTCCCAACCATACAAAAAGAATCCCAAAAAAATGGCTTCGATAAAAAATGCCGTCCCTTCCAGTGAAAACGGCATACCGAAAATTGGTCCCGCGTGTTTCATAAATTCAGGGAAAAGCAATCCTAATTCAAACGACAAGACTGTTCCGGAAACCGCACCTGTAGCGAAAAAAATAGCAACGCCTTTGCTCCATGCTTTGGTTACATTTTTATACACAACATTCCCTGTCTTCAGCCAGTAAAAATGCGCCACTGCCATAAAAAACGGCATTACCATTCCGATACAGGAAAACACAATGTGAAATGCAAGTGAGAGCGCCATTTGTGAGCGTGCAGCCATAAAATCATCCATAGCAAATGTATTTAAAGATGAACTTCAGAAGCAGCACAAAGGTAGTTGAAGAAGTAATGCGTAGTGTGGTGTTTTTTATGGAAATTTAAGAAATAACAAGATAAAAAACAGAGGGTGTAAACAATATTATCTCTGTTTCTTTGCAAATTCAAATAGGGGCAGAATAACCGCAAGCAGCGATTAGCTTTTATAATCTTCAAAATTATTTTGTCAAATAAATTTTAACCCATACCTTTGCAGTCCTTAAAAACTTTTAAGCTATGCAAATCGCAGTAAAATATGTTCAGGAACAATTAACCGCTCAAAAGGAATTTCCGAAATTTAAAGCGGGCGACAATGTTACTGTAAATTATAAAATCGTTGAAGGCGGTAAAGAACGTATCCAAAGCTTCCGCGGTGATGTTTTGAAAATTCAGGGTACCGGCGCTACGACTTCTTTTACTGTTCGTAAAATTTCCAACAGTATAGGTGTCGAAAGAACTTTTCCCGTATCTTCTCCTAACATTGATTCTATCGAATTGAACAAGGTAGGTAAAGTACGTCGTGCAAAATTGTTCTACCTTCGTGAACGCAGCGGTAAAAGCGCAAGAATTAAAGAAAAGCGTTTTTAAGAACAGCTTTTCTTTTGATAAAATAAAGCTATTTAAAAGACCGTTCCAAACGGTCTTTTTTCGTTGTGTATAATCAAGCTGTCGGCTGCATATATTTAAAGCATTCCCGTAAACTGTCTTTCCAGTTTTTGATTTCAATGGAATAATCATTAATAATTTTTGACTTATCCAATACGGAATAATGCGGACGTTTTGCCGGCGTAGGATATGCCGAAGTGGGAATTGCATGAATCGTGCAGGTCGATGCTGCCAGTTTTTTAATTTCGACTGCAAAATCGAACCATGAAATGATGCCGTTGTTTGTAAAATGATAAATGCCGTATTGCTTTTTCTCCGAAGCGAGAATTTTGCAAATGACAACCGCCAAATCCTTTGCATAAGTAGGTGTTCCAAGCTGGTCGTTTACGACACTCATCTCACTTCTTTCGTTCATCAGGCGCAGCATGGTTTTGACAAAATTTTTCCCGAAACTACTGTACACCCAGGCTGTGCGGATGATAATTGTTTTCTCGTTGTTTTCTAAAGCTAATTTCTCGCCTAGTAATTTAGTTTGCCCATAAAAATTTACCGGATTCGTTGTTTCATCGGCTTTATAAGGGATTTTTGCGTTTCCGTCAAAAACATAGTCGGTAGAAATGTGAACCAATGTTGTGTTGTATTGATTGCATAATTCGGCAATATAGCCAACATTTATTCCATTGATTTTTTCTGCCAAATCCCTTTCTGTTTCAGCTTTGTCCACCAAAGTATATGCGCCGCAATTAATAAAATAATCCGGCTGATATTGCTGAAATGCAGCATTGATAGATATTTCGGACGATAAATCCAATTCTTCTTTTCCTAAAAAAATAAATTTGAATTGCGGGTAAGACATGAAAACGGAGAGTAATTCGCTACCCAATTGTCCGTTTTTTCCTGAAACTAAAATTATAGGTTGTTCCATTTTATTTACAATATTCTAAAACATTATCCGTAATAAATTTCAATTGTTCTTCATCCATTTCGGTGTGAATGGGCAAAGAAATTACTCTCTCCGTAAGCCGGTCTGTTGCAGGCAATTCATACTGAATATTATATTTTTCAAACATTTGCTGCTTGTGTCCCGGAACGGGATAATATATCATTGCAGGAATATTTTTTTCGGCAAGAAATGCCTGTAAGCCGTTTCTGTCCACATTTTCCAAAACCAATGTATATTGATGAAACACGTGATTGCTGTATGGTGCACGCGCCGGTGTTTGAATTTTAGGATGATTGGCAAATGCTGTGTCGTAATAATCTGCAACTACATTTCGTGCTGCAATGTAATTGTCCAGTTCTTTCAGTTTGATGTTGAGTATGGCAGCTTGCATTGTATCCAACCGAGAATTGCAGCCGACTATTTCATGGTAGTATCTTTTTGCAGAACCATGCGAAGCAATGATTTTCATCTTTGCTGCCAGTTCATCACTATTGGTAAATATTGCACCGCCGTCGCCATAAGCGCCAAGGTTTTTCGACGGGAAAAAAGAAGTCGTTCCAATCGTTCCGATAGTTCCGGTTTTCTTTTTCGTTCCGTTACTAAAAGTTACGTTGCAGCCGATTGCCTGTGCGTTGTCTTCAATCACGGGAATATTATATTCGGCAGCCAGGGACATGAGCGCTTCCATATTTACAGCCTGACCGTACAAATGAACAGGCACAATAGCTTTGGTTTTTGGTGTAATTGATTTTCGTACATCTTCGATGTCCATACAAAATGTATCCTTATCCACGTCCACAAATACAGGCGTTAAGCCAAGTAGTGCAACTACTTCCGTAGTCGCGATAAATGTAAAGGAAGGTGTAATCACTTCATCGCCGGGTTGCAAATCAAGCGCCATCAGCGCAATTTGTAAAGCATCGGTGCCGTTGGCACAGGGAATGACGTGTTTCACATTCAGGTATTCGGATAAATTATTGCAAAAATCCTGAACAGGTTTCCCGTTGATAAATGCCGCACTTTCCATTACATCCATTACGGCTTTATCTATTTGGGTTTTAAGTTTTTGGTATTGGTTTTTCAAATCCACCATTTGTATCGCGCGCATAGCTTTATTTTTTTGTGTCGCAAAAGTACACCAATTTTGAAGTGCAAGATTTGAAAATTACATTTTGGCAGGTAAAATATAAACCGCTATTTTTGCACGCAATTCACGAACGGCTCGGTAGCTCAGCTGGATAGAGCAACAGCCTTCTAAGCTGTGGGTCATTGGTTCGAATCCAATCCGAGTCACAAACGTGCGATAAATTTCGCGCGTTTTTTTGTGCCAATGCACTAACCACCTGCATTTCAACGAAAAAAGCGATATATTTCATTTCATACGAATTCATCCTGCGCGGGTACCTATTCGGGTACCTATATGGGTTCCTACCTTAGACGGTACCCACGAAAAAAGTCCAACTGAAACTTTTAAGGGGCTTCATTCTTAACACTCAAAAAGTTTCAAGATGAATGTCAGACAAAATCTATTCATTCTTTTCTATCTTAAAAGAGCGAAAACGACAAGGGATAACAAAATTCCTATCTATGTACGCATTACCATTGATGGTCTTAGCGATGAGATTTCAACGGGCTGTAAAGTATTCAGCAATGATTGGGACAACAAAAACAAAACTGTCAAATCTTCAGCACCTGATGCCAAAGCTATCAATAAGAAAATCCGGCAGATAACAACAGATATTGAACGGCATTTCGACCTCATGGTTGCCAAGTATGGTATTGTAACTCCCACAATGGTCAAAGCCTCTTACAGCACTCCGATTAATGGGGAAAAACAACGGCAGGAAAAAAAGGAGAATCTTGCTTTTGGTCTTAAAATAGACAGCATCATCAATGAATACCTGTTATATCACAAAAAAGTACAAAAAGCAGAAAAAAACGATAACGGTAAAGAAGATACTATTTACGATTTACTCAATGAAGAAAAGAAAATGCTGATTGAAAAAATCGAAGAATTGGCAAAAGAGTCTAAACCAATATTTGATAATAAAGAACGGGCAAAAACTTTGCTGTTGGTTATTGACGATTTCCTGCTTAATTTTTTACAATTGGTTACGGTAGGACAACGCTCTGCTAATACTTTGGAGAAGTTAATAGGAAGAAAACGGCGCTATGCAGATTTTATGCAATACCGTTATAAGAAAGATGATTTTTATTTGACAGAACTGGATTATAATTTTATTTCAGAACTGTATAACCATTTAATTATTTATTATAAAATATGCGCCAATACTGCGACCAAATATTGTCAATTCCTTAAAGAGATGATGGATAGAGCTGTTGCTAAATTATGGGTTGGAGCAAATGTGTTTTCCATCTTTAAATGCAAGTATGAAGAACCGGAACATAATTGGCTATCTATGGAAACCGCCATTGATTTAATAAAATACAAATTTGAAGATGAAGACTTGAATGAGATTCGGGATATTTATATTTTCCAAAGCTTTTGCGGTTTGTCATATCAAGAGCTATATAATTTGGATGCATCTGACGTTATCATTGGAATCGATGGAGATAAATGGATTGATAAAAATCGTGGCAAAACAGGTGTTAATGAACCGGTACCGCTACTACCAATTTGTTTAGAAATATTGGAACGTTATGGTAGTCATCCTCTTTGCCAAAGAAGAAGAAAATTACTGCCTGTTCCGACCAACCAACATTATAACCGATGCTTAAAACTAATAGCAAAAGAGCGCGGCATACAGATTATTCTTAGAACGCATAGAGCGAGATATTTTTTTGCTAATGAGGTTACCTATAATAACGGTGTACCTCTTAAGACGATAGGCAAAATGCTTGGACAGAAATCTATAAAAACCACTGAAGTCTATGTTCGGGCAAATAAAAGAAACATCAGCGAAAACATGGAGATGGTAAAAGAAAAACTCTTTAACGAAAATGGTTCTTTGAAAGATTTAGAAAAAGAACAAGCAAAAAATATTACGCCAATGTGGAATAACGGTTCCGTGAACTATGTATCGTTTTCTTACACTGTAAAACAAACTTCAAAAGAATAAATACAGAAAGGACTTTTGTCCTTTCTGTATTTCGGAAGTTTCTTGCTAACCGGCTTCTATAATTCACATCGATTCACGAATAGCTATGTTATTTGTTTTATACACCTTCTTCGGATATTTACACATAAATGAAATAATCAATTGCATGATGTAATGGTTTCCTTGATAACGTGTAAGTGAATCTTTAATATCTTCCATCGAATTAATATCCGCCGAATTATCAATATACCCCATGCCGTAGAAATTACCCTGCTCTACCCAAATGCAGCTTTTCTCATTGCCGGTACGTCCTTTATCCACAATGTAAAAGCCTGGCATATCTTCTTTCAGATAAGACAAGGCTTGCCTCACTTTTTCGTTATAAATTTCCGGCGGCTGATTGGCAGTACACAACAAATCATTTTTCTTGTCAATGAGTTCACACAGCTCGCAACTGCTTAGGCGGCATAAAGAAGCGCATAATCCGAAACGCCTTGTCAATTCTTTCAGTTTATTCATGCCGCCTTCTCTGGTTGTAAAAACCTGCACAGGCAGATGGCTTTTGTTATACTTACCGATGAATAACCGTTGATAGCCCTGCAAATCTTCATAGACAAACAACCCGAATTTAGGGTCATACTTTTTTAAAGCGCGGTTGTATTTGGGATAGATGCGCTTGATTTCCAAAGCCTCTAAAATAAACGCCATTAATTCTGTTCCGCAAACTTCATGAGTAATCGAAAAAATCTCCCGTAAAAAGTTCTGCCGTTGCGGGTTGGGATTATGTCCCGTAAAATGCTGTGCGACGCGCTTGCGCAGGTCTTTTGCCTTGCCTACATAAATCACTTTACCTTTGCTGTCCCGGAAATAATACACGCCCGGTTTGCTCGGCAAAGCTTCAAAATCTTCTTTGGGCAGGTTGGGCGGGAGTTGTTGTTCTTTACTTCCTTTTTTGAGCATCGCTTGGATAATACCTTCATTGTCCCATTCCAATAATTTAGAAAACAACGTAACTGCTGCATCCACGTCGCCGCCTGCACGATGCCTGTTCTCAATTATGATACCTAAATCATTGCACAAATTACCTAAGCTGTATGAACGCAAGCCCGGCTTGATTTTTCTTGCCATGCGCACCGTACATAATTTTGGTGCAGCATAAACGTAGCCTGCATCTTCCAAATGATATTTCAAAAACGAGTAATCAAAATTGACATTATGCGCCACAAACACGCGCCCTTGTAACATTGCAAAAACATCTTTTGCAATATCCTCAAATGCAGGGCTGTCGCAGACCATCTCATAATCGATACCCGTAAGCGCAGTGATATATAGCGGGATATTATGACTTGGTTTGACTAATGTTTCATAACTGTCAATAACACTATTGCCATCAAATATGCGGATGGCGATTTCGGTAATGCCACTTCCCGAAGCATAACCGCCGGTGGTTTCTATATCAACGATAGCATATTCCATTCAATAATTTTTAAACGCTTCGCGGGTCGGGTTTTAAAGGCATCTTGGCGCATTTCTCAGCTTCAATCATCGGGCAGCCAAAGTCCAGCACGACTCTTCCCTGAATTAAATAAACACCGTTGCCCTGTAAAGGATATTGCTTTAACTGATTCGGAAAATGTACCGTGTCTATAAAATCGCCGTTGTGGTCAAAGAAAGTCCCGAACTTCATACGTTGTCCGTTCTTGGCGCGGACATCTTTATCGCAAATAAAATCCCCGACGATACGCACCGTTTCGCCTTCCAAGTTCGGTAAGTCTTTCGCCGTTGCTGTTCCCTTATAATCGCTTCTCGTTAAATCAAACATCGTTGCTGATACAGGGAAACCAATGAGTTCAATCTCGTCATAAATATCTTCGAGCAAAGAGCTTTCGAGTTTGGGCAGCACAGGTTTTTTGGCGTCATTCTCAAACAAGTTGTGTTCGGGCTTTTGGTCTTTGTTGCCGCTTAATAAAAGATGCGCTTCCCATAGCAATTCTTTTTTTCCTGTGCCTGTAAAACGTAGCGCACCGCAACGGATTAAAACGATAACCTGCTCCAAACCCGCGCCTGTACGCAGGATAAAATTTTCAAGGCTTATATAATCGCCGTGCCGTTTTCTTTCTTCGGGGATGTGTTTGGCTAAATTGTTTTCTACATTCAGCAGGCAATCAAATCCCAAGTAAATATCCTTGCCTTCAATGGTCGTATTGTAAATGCTTTTATTGACACAAGGTAAACAGATATTCGCGCCTGCCCGCTTTGCTTCATTGGCATATACTTTTCGGTTGTAAAAGCCTCCGTAGTTGTTTAAGACGGCGACCATAAACTCCAAAGGATAATAGTTTTTCAGATAAAGGCTTTGGTAGCTTTCTACGGCAAAACTCGCGCTGTGCGCCTTGTTAAAAGAATAGCCTGCGAAACTTTCCATCTGCCGCCATATCTCTTTGCTTGTGGCTTCGGGATAATTTTTTTGTTTGCAGTTATTGAAAAATTTATCCCTGATTTCCTGCAACTTTTCGGGGTTGCGGCTTTTACCGCTCATCATGCGCCTCAATACATCAGCATCGGCTAAATCCAGCCCGCCGTAATGATGCCCGATTTTCATCACGTCCTCTTGGTACACCATGACACCGTAAGTATCTTCCAACTGCTCTTTAAAAACAGGATGCGGATAAACCGCTTTGCTCGGATCGTGGTGCCGTTCGATGTAGGCGCGCATCATTCCGCTGCTGGCAACGCCCGGACGGATAATAGAGCTTGCTGCTACCAGCGTTAAATAGTTATCGCATTGCAATTTGGTCAGCAACTGTCGCATCGCGGGGCTTTCTATGTAAAAACAACCGATAGAATTAGCGGACTTTAATTGCTGCGCAATTTTTTCATCTTTGAAAAAACGGTGCGGGTTATCGGTGGAAACCGTTTCGCCTCTGTTTTGTTTGATAATTTTCCGGCAGTCTCTGATATGTCCGATACCGCGTTGAGAAAGAA
The DNA here is from genome assembly GCF_001659705.1 of Arachidicoccus sp. BS20. Lineage (NCBI taxonomy): Bacteria > Pseudomonadati > Bacteroidota > Chitinophagia > Chitinophagales > Chitinophagaceae > Arachidicoccus > Arachidicoccus ginsenosidimutans. The sequence goes on along the minus strand of NZ_CP015971.1, from coordinate 1,801,676 downwards.
TATCAAACTTTTCAAAACCGATGTCTTCGGCAACATACATATCAAACTGTGCGGTGGGTAGCCCCTTTGGTGGATAGTCCAAAGCGCAATAATTCGTGAGCGGTAATTCTGAAATAAGTACCCCCGATGCGTGAATGGTTCTTTGATTGGGAAAATCTGCCATCTGGTTATAGACGGACAGTATCATGTTCGTCACCTCGTTCTTGTTGAGCATGTGTTCCGGCTCGTGTATCATTCTGTCAATTTCCGCTTTGGGCAAGCCATAGACTTTGCCGAGTTCGCGGATGATACTCCTTGAACGAAAGGTACTCATCGCACCCATCAAGGCGACGTTTCCTTTTGGGTAACGCCTAAAAATATAGTCGTATATATCATCTCTTTCGTTCCATGAAAAATCAATATCAAAATCCGGCGGCGTTTTACGCTTGGGATTTAAGAAGCGTTCGAAGTAGAGATTTAATGTAATGGGGTCAACATCGGTAATGCCCAAACAATAAGCCACGATACTATTGGCTCCGCTGCCTCTGCCTACATAATGATATTGCTTTGAACGGGCATACTTACATATATCATCCGTGATTAAAAAATAAGCAGAAAAATTTAAGCTGTCGATGATATCTAATTCTTTCATCACGCGCTCTTGCGCAATCTTATCATTTTTTGCGTAACGGTTGGCAAAGCCATCCATCGTGTATTTGTACAACAAATTTTTATCGTCATACCTGTTGCCTGTAAACGTTTTTTTGTTTTTGACTTCTTTAAAATCAACATCAAACGAGCATTGCTGTAATAGCTTATGCGTATTACTGATGAGCTGAGGAAAATCTTTGTATCGTTGCAATAAATCAACTTTCGGAAGCATAACTTCATCCGGCTGTGCTATTTGTTGCTGTTGCAATTGAGAAATCAAAATATTGTTATCAATCGCTCTTAATTGCTTGTGTAATTGATAATCTTTTTGATGAAAAGAAACCGTTTGCAGTACCACATAACGTTCATAATGCGATGCAGGTTCGGTAACAATTTTATTAAGACGGTTCGCTTTGATGCCGATATATTCATTTTCTTTCAGTTCACTTGGTCGTATTTTACCATAAGGGTAAACAATAAACGCATGGTGCAGTTCAGGGGCAATATTTGGTAAAGGAATATTTTCCCGCTTTGCTTTTGTCATCAAATCATTTAACTCTTTAAACCCCTGTTGATTTTTGGCAATGCCGATATAGAGCAATTCATTGCCGTTGCGGAACTCCATACCTGCAATGCCGTGCAGTCCTTTTTCTTTCGTCAGCCGGATAAAATCCAATACGGCGGAACTATTGTTGATGTCAGTCAGTACGGCGCTCTCATAACCGCATAGCATCATATCTTCTACTATTCGCTCGAGGCTTAATGTACCGTATCGCAGGCTGTAATAACTATGAACATTCAATAGCATAATTTAGACGGTTTTGCTTTGATAAAAACAAGCAGCGCGCATGACTTTATCCTGCCCGAAACGCATCCGTATTTTATCCATTGCCTGCATTAGGTTCAAATCTTCCTGTACATCATTGAAGAGGTCTATTTGGTAAGCGCCTGCCACGAGGTCGCTGAATTTAATACCGATAAGCCTTATCAACATTCTTTTTGAATACAATTTTTGGAACAAATCCAGGGCTTTTTCCGACAAGGTTTTTTCTGAACAGGTATAGCTTATTTTCATTTGCTTGGTAAAAGTTTCAAAATTGGAATAGCGAATTTTCAGCGTAATGCAGCCTGTTACTTTATTTTCCTTCCGTAAATCAAAAGATAGTTCGTCCACCATTTTAGCAATCACACGTTTCAACAAAACCATATCAATGGTGTCGCGTTCAAATGTATTTTCTTTACTCATGCTCTTTTGCTCGTGATAAGGCAATACCAATGAATTATCGATGCCATTGGCTTTGCGCCATATGGTTACGCCATTTTCTCCCAATACTCTATGAATGGTGTCCACATTCATTTCCTGCAAGGTTTGGATTTTAGAAATGCCCATGTTCCGCAACTGCGTATAAGTCTTTGCGCCAACCATCGGTATTTTACGGATAGACAAAGGCGCAAGGAATGGTTTTTCCGTTCCCGTATCTACCCGTTTTTCGTTACAAGGTTTGGCTTCGCCTGTGGCAATTTTGGAAACGGTTTTATTGACGGATAAACCAAATGAAATCGGCAGGTGCGTTTCTTTTATAATCTTTTGCCGTAATTCCTGCGCCCATTTCCAACAGCCGAAGAATTTATCCATGCCGGTAATGTCCAAATAGTGTTCGTCAATGCTTGCCTTCTCTACAACCGGCGTTCTTTCTTCGATAATCTCTGTTACCATACGGGAAAATCTGCTGTACTCGTCATGGTCGCCGCGAACGACAATTGCCTGCGGGCAAAGCTGTCTTGCCAAGCGCATGGGCATGGCGGAATGCACGCCGAACTTTCTTGCCTCGTAAGAGCAGGAAGCGACAACGGCTCTGTCGGAAAAGCCGCCAACGAGTACGGGTTTGCCGTTCAGGTCTTTGTTCAAGAGCCTTTCTACCGAAACAAAAAAAGTGTCCAGGTCGCAATGAATAATCTGACGTTCCATAAAAACGATTGGAATTTTGCAGCACAATGTTACTAATTATTTTAGTATATAAAACTAATATATTTAGTTGTAAGATGTAATTGCCTGAAAAAGAATTTATCAGATTGCATTCAATGAAATAATATTCTCATTAACCGAATATAATTTAGGTCAATGCGATTCATTACGAACCAATTTTCGAAAAAATAATACAGTAGTATATAGTTGCTTGTGAAACGCCGTGTTTTGCTTCACACACTTTTGTTGTTCAAAACAATTAAACCATGAGCAACAAAAATCAAAAGCCGCTATCGGCAATCACTCCGATAAGAAGAGACCAATTGGTTACGCTCGGCGACCTTGTCGATTTTAAAGCCGAGCTGTTACAAGATTTAAAAAGCATCCATAAAGAGCAGGCAAGTTCAAGCAGTAAGCAATGGCTTAAAAGCTATGAAGTACGCAAACTGTTGGGCATCTCTCCCGGTACATTGCAAACATTGCGGGACAACCGTACATTACCTTTTACTCGCATCGGCAATGTGATATTTTATAACGTAGAAGACATCCATTCTATGATGAACAAATTTAAAAACACACTTATTCAAAATCTAAAGTCATGAAAAAAGAAAACAGAAAAAATGATGTCTGCACTTCAGCTATACCGCCTGATTTAAAATTCGTCAAAATATATTTTTCTCAAAAAGGATTGCCCGAAGCAATGGCTATCACTTTTTATAATCATTACAAATCGAAAAAATGGAAGACGCAGCGTGGTTGCCCGGTCAAAAACTGGATGACGGCAGCCAACCAATGGATTTGGAATAACAGACCTAATAAACCTTTGACGCTGGCAATTAAACTGAATATCCAATTTCCCGATAACATTCCATTGTTCTATCATGGCGACTAAAAAAATAACGGAACAGGTCAGCTTCTATGCACGCCCTACACTCACATCCATGCAGCGTTTGGCAGAAGAAGGCAAAGATATTCCCGATATGAAATTGCTCTTCGGCAATTTCATTCCCGAAGACTGTCTGATACATTTTCCGTCGCCTCGTGGTGTCGGCAAAAGTTGGTTGTGTATGCAACTGTGCATTGCCATTGCAGGGGAATGGGACAGCTATTTGGGCGAAGTAATTAATCATCACGGCAACACACTTTATCTCAACAACGAATTGAGTGAAAGAATTATCAAGCGCAGGGCAAACCGATTATTAAGCAATGTTCCGTTACCGGTTAAAGACAATTTTAAAGCAATGGCTTATACCACAAGGAATAATCTTTTGGATGATTTACCCAACATCATTCAAATCATTCAGAAACTCAATCCCGTGCTGATTGTGATTGATAATTTACGCATGGCATTTACAAATGTGGACACCAATAACAACCGTGAAATCACACGGCTCATGTTTACGTTACTCGCTTTGTGTCAAAGTTCCAAGACTTCCATTGTGGTTACAGACCACTTCAGAAAACACACAACATCCCTGTTAAGTGAAAGTGATTTGCAAACGGGAAGCGGCGTGAAAACAGATTTAGTCGACGGCGATTTTTTTCTTCGGCGCAGTTGTCAGGATAAAAATTTACGCATTCTCAAACGCGGCAAATCCCGCCATTTTGAAGAAGCCGAGCAGTCGAAACTTTTAAAAATGAATCCTTACACGATGTGGTTTGAGTTGAAAGAGGAACAAGTCAATGAAGCGGAACACGTGGGCATTCATCAAATACGGGATAAAGAAGAACAAAAAGATATTGCTGTTGCACTTCGTAAATCGGGCAAGTCTTTTGATGAAATCGCCCGCATTCTGAACAAAGGTAAAGGCACCATTCATCGCTGGTTATCGCCGGGCGACAACAAAGAAACATAATGTTCCTTTTTATGCTCGTCGTTCCATTTTTTATGTGCAGATATGGAACGGGAAAACAGGTATCAATCAGTTGTAAATCAAAAAATTAATTTTTTAAAACGGAACGAAAAATTGAAAAACGGAACAAAAACGGAACGCTGGCGCGCTCAAACCGGAACGGAACGGCAAATGCTGTTTAAATGTTTTACAATCAAAGAATTAGCATTTTCCGGTGGAACAAAAACGGAACGACCGGAACGATTTTGAAATTTTCAACCTTTAAAATAATCAATCATGCCGCAACAGTTACGGGAATTACCCATGATAAAATTCGGCGAAGAAGAATTTTATATTGATACAAAGCTCAATGAATTACGCCAGAAAGATGCGCCGCATAACCGGATTTTTTTCAATGACATGACGGAGATTTTTGACGATTCATCACTGCTTTGTTACGACAAACACACAAAGAATGTGTATCGTTATTACGATGAGAGCAAGCCTTTACCCGAACATATTTTAATTCTTCGCCTGCCGCCGATTCGGTTTCTTGACCCCGTTGGATTGGCTCTTTGGGCAAAGCTGGAAGAAGACACGTTCATCAGAAAAGGACATAAATTCTTCGCTGTTTCGGACAAAAAAATCAAACATCACTACAGCATCAAAGAACCTATTGAACGGGTTTTGCCGACGTTCGGTAGCTATGATGAGAACATCAGAGAAAACAAATTTAACCACAACATTCATCGCAAAAGAAGATAACCATGAACAGTAATTTCAACTTTAAAGAAGCAAAAGCCCGTATTCGTATTATTCCTTATTTGGCAAGTCTGGGACATCATCCGGCTGCACAAAGAGGCAATGATATTTGGTTTCATTCGCCTTTTCATGAAGAAAAAACACCGTCGTTTAAAGTCAATGACAAGCACCGGATTTGGTATGACCATTCACTCGACATCGGCGGGGATTTGATTGACTTGGGCATCAAAATTCACGGATGCAGCCATGCAGAATTGCTGCAAAAGTTCAAAGATTTTGTTGTATTTCCAAGGCAACAAGTTGAAAAAAACGAACGCATCTTTTTGAGAAATGCAACAGAAAATACAGTTGCGCCTGACGATAAAAAAATCAAAATCGTTGCAGAGCGACCTGTCTTTAAATTCTATCTGAAGTCTTATTTAAGAGAGCGTTGCATCCCGCTTGACCTTGCCAATCAATACCTGAAAGAAGTTGATTTTCTGAATAAGAGTGTAGCGGGCAATGAAAGGATTTATACCGCGTTGGGGTTCAAAAATGATAAAGGCGGCTATGAATTACGCTCCAAGAATTTCAAGAGCAGCAGCGCACCGAAAGCAACAACACTTATTCCAAACCTGTCATCAAAAGAAGCAAGACAGCAACCCAAGCGTAAACAATCCATCGCTGTTATTGAAGGGTTCTTTAGTTTTTTATCGTTTCAGTTGTTGCATTTTCACAACCGGATTGATGCACCTGTTCCAGATAATTTTTTGGTATTAAACTCGCTTTCATTTTTAAGAAGTTCATTCGATGTATTGGATGCGTTCGGTAACAAAATGATGTTGCTTGACAACGATACACGCGGCAAGTCCGCGACAGCCGAAGCATTGGTACATGGCAACAATTACAAAGATTATAGTCATATATACAGCGAAGCCAAAGACTTAAATGCGTTATTGGTTTCTCTACATAATCCTTTGGAGCAAATACCGGAAAACATGAAAATCCACAGATAGCAACAATTGACTTTTTCTTTTTTCAACAGCTTCAACAGGCTTATAGCCCCTACCCTGCTAACATTATTAAAGGTCTTAAAAGACGGCTATTCGGGAGCATTGACCTTGCGCGGGCAACGAGCAAGATGAACGTTTGTCTACAAACGAATCTTGCGCTTCTTCCAAAGTCAGAAGCGATGGTTTACAAATGCCTCGCAACTCGGCATTCGCATTTTGAATTTTTGAAATCGTTTTTTGAATAAACCTTAAATACAATTTTATGAAACCTCACGATAAACTTCCTTACAGAATAGAAACAAGAATAGACGAGCAAAAGTTTCTGGAGCTGCAAAGCAAGCTGAAAAATTCGCAGTACAGAAGCATGAGCGAACTGCTGCGCGATATTGTTTACTATAAGAAGATTGTAGTCGTTACACATGATAAAAGTTTGGACAAGGTAATGGAGCGGTTATCAGCCATCCGTTCTGAATTGCACGCTATCGGCGTGAACATTAACCAGATTACACGATACTTCAACAGTGAGGGCAGCCCGACAAAAAAAGTATATCACTCCATGCAGACAGCTTCTTTATTTGAAAGTGTCGGCAAAAAAGTCGATGAATTATATCCCCTCATTACAGAACTTGGTAAAAAATGGTTGCAAAAATAATGACAGGCAAAAGCATTAAAGGCGCGTTGAATTACAACGAAAAGAAAGTATCAGAAGGAAAAGCAGCACTGTTGGATGCGGTGGGTTTTCCTGCGGCAGATGAGATGCTATTTTCCGAAAAGCTGTCGCGTTTTCAACGGCTTACAGAACAAAATACGCGCACCATAGTCAATACAGTGCATATCTCTTTAAACTTTGATGCTTCGGAAAAATTGAGCAAAGAAACGCTGCTTGCCATTACAGATGCTTATATAGGAGGAATCGGTTTCGCAGGACAGCCTTATCTGTTGTACCAACATTTTGATGCTGCGCATCCGCATCTGCACATCGTTACGACAAATATTAAAGACGGCGGCGAGCGTATTTCCCTGCACCATCTCGGAATAGAAAAGTCAGAAACAGCCAGAAAAGAAATCGAGAAATTATTCGGGCTTGTTGTTGCCGACGGCAGGAAAAAATCGCAAAACGAAGCCTTGAAACCTATTGTAGAAAAAGTAATTTACGGAAAATCGGAAACCAAAGCGGCGGTATCCAATGTTGTTCGGGCAATTGTCCGTGATTACAAGTTCACGTCGTTGCAGGAGTTCAATACACTTTTGGAGCGGTACAACGTGACAGCTTATCGCGGTGAAGAAGGTTCGAAAATGTTCGACAAAAAAGGGTTGAGCTATTTTGTTTTGGATGCTGCGAGGAAGAAAATTGGCGTGCCGATTAAAGCGAGTTCTATCTATACAAAGCCGACATTTTCTAATCTTGAAAAACTGTTTGATACCAATAAAAACGAGCGGTTGCGTTTCAAAGAACCGTTGAAGAATACAATTGACAAAGTATTGCAATCCAAATTTATTCCTACAAAAGAAGCGTTCAAAAGTGAGTTGGAAAAGAGAAATATTGACGTGGTGTTTCATCAAAACGAAACAATGGTTTACGGCATCACTTTCATTGACCATAACACTAAAACCGTTTTCAACGGCAGTGATTTGGGCAAAGCATATAGTGCCAAACGATTGATGGAACGCATCGGCATGGGGGGATTGGCAGAACAAAAAGAACGCAAAGAAAACAAAGAATTTGTCGAAAAGGTTTTATCGGAAACCGATTATACCAGAGGTATCTCCCACGCGATTGCATCGCTTTATGCACAGGGATTAAGGATTCATGTGGTTTCAGATGAAGAAGAGAACCTGCATTATGCTTTTGGGAAACAACAAACAGAAGAACACAATTTTGTACCGGCTGACAGAAAATTTGATGCATGGTTCAGAAACAAAAATATCTCCGCTTCCGTCGTAGAGAAGTTGAACGAAGAAGTTGAAAGGCATACAGAAAATTCCGTTCCCCTTGTTTCTTTTGTTCAGCACTTTACCAATTTTCTCAAAGAAGTGTTGACGGACACACCCAATATACCGTCGTTTTCCATGAACACAGACCCTAAGAAAAAGAAAAAACGTAAACCCAATTGGTAATCCCTTTTAAAACCAATCAATATGAGTACAGGAGAAAATGAACAAGGGCTTCGCTCCATTATGGACTTAACAAGGCTTGTCAGCATTGCTGTTCTGCTGATACATTTTTATGTTTATTGCCATGTTGCTTTTGAGTATTGGCATTTAACGGCAGGCATCGTGGATAAGCTGATGCTGAACTTCAACAAGCTTCCGGCATTCCAAAAAGTATGGAAAGTAAAGGTGTCTGTTCTTGGTTTGCTTGCTGTTTTTTTAGCAGGCGTCAAAGGCAGGAAAGACGAAAAGATTTCTATAAAAACAGCATTGGCATATTTAATTCCGGGCATGATTCTATTCTTTGTTGCAGATATTTTATTATATGCTCAAGGCGATGTTGTGCGTTTAGCTTTGTTTTATATGGGCATGACAAGCATCGGCTATCTGCTAACCCTTACAGGCGGTGCTTACCTTTCCCGCATATTAAAAGTGAAGCTTGCCAAGGATATTTTCAACTTGGAAAATGAAACTTTTCCGCAGGAAGAAAGGTTATTGGAAAACGAGTTTAGCGTAAACCTTCCGGCAAAATATAACCTGAAAGGTAAGGTGCATGATATGTGGTTAAATATCATCAACGCTGCAAGGTTGTGTATTATTATCGGAAGTCCGGGCGCGGGAAAAACATTCTTTCTCGTCCGTGAAATCATCAAGCAAACTATTGAGAAAAAGCAATTCAGCGCGTTAATTTATGATTTTAAATATGATGACCTGGCGAAGATTGCTTATAACTCCTGGCTGAAGTCCAAGCACCTTTATACTAAAACACCGGGCTTTTTTATCATCAATTTTGACGAGCCGGTTCATCGTTGTAACCCCCTGGAACCGGCACTGATGAATGATATTACCGATGCTTCGGAAAGTGCAAGAACGATTTTATTGGGCTTAAATATGGATTGGATAAAAAAGCAGGGCGACTTCTTTGTGGAAAGCCCTATCAACTTTACGACAGCGATAATCTGGTATCTGAAAAAATACAAAGACGGCATTTATTGCACATTGCCTCACGCCATCGAAATGATGCAGATGAATTATACGGAACTTTTTCCCGTGTTGGCAAGCGAACCCGAAATTGAAGTCCTCGTCAATCCTTTTATAACGGCTTTTCAAAATAAAGCAATGGAGCAATTAGAAGGGCAAACAGCTTCGGCAAAAATTGCTTTGGCACGCTTGTCATCGCCGCTCTTGTATTATGTTTTAAGCGGCAATGATTTTTCTTTGGACATTAATAATCCGGATGACCCGAAGATTGTTGTATTGGCAAATAATCCAGAAAAGACACAAATCTATGGGGCGGTTGTATCTTTATATCTTACACGCTTGTTCAGGATTTTACCGAAAAAGGGCAAAATGAAATCCGTTATCATCGCTGATGAATTTTCTTCGATTTTTGCCAATGGTATCGAGAACTTTTTAGCAATTGCTCGGGGTTATAAAATCAATACATATCTGGCAATCCAGAATTTGCAACAGTTGCGGAAAAACTATGGAAAAGAACAGGCGGATGTGTTGTTTGCACTGGCAGGAAATATCTTCTGCGGGCAGGCAACGGGCGAAACGGCTAAAGAAGTTTCTGAAACGATTGGTAAAATTGTACAGACGAGAGAGAGTATTTCTATTAATGCGAATGATACGTCACTTAGTAAGTCCACACAATTGGATTTAGCGGTACCGCCTGCGAAAATTGCTAAATTAAGCTCCGGCGAGTTTGTGGGTGTGTTGGCAGATAATCCTAACCAGCAATTGAGCCAGAAAGCATTTCATTGTACGATTCAGAATAACCCCGATGCAATTAATGTGGAAGAAGTTGCCTATAAAAGCATTCCTAAACGCAAGGTGGAAAATATCGTTATTCAGAATAACTTTATCCAGATTAAGAACGATATAATTCGTCTTATCGATGAAGAAATGGAAAAAATTAGGAGTAATCCGAAGTTGTCCTATCTGTTGATGAATAACAAACCACCAAACAAATAATATTCAACCATTATATGCAGAGGACATTATTAAACACAAAATTTTTAGGTATAAAATGTTTTTTCTTATCAATTATTGCTTTTTGGAAGTATAGTGAAAACTTTAAAATTGGAAAACCCGCCGATCTTAACCCCCATATTCCGGGGGATACTTTCAGTGGGATTTACAGCGGGTTGATAAGTACAGCTGCATTAAAGGTTAACGACAATTCTCAAATTTACGAAAGCTGTATTTTATTTTATTGACGGAAAAGTTGCTGATAATGACATTATGTGTAGCCCTTTCCCAATATAAAAAAATCATGGAAAGCCCATTTATCTGTACACTATCAGCGGTCATTGTTGCTTCTAAATTTTTAATATAGTGTTTTAAATATCAATTTACTTTTATGAAATAAGAATTCAACCGACAAGTCCATTCGTGTAATTTTGAGTTAATCTAACTCGTGGTGCATTATAAAAAGAGTTGCTCATTAGACTAAATAGTCGTATATTGTATTGATTACCAGTCAGATACAATTATGAGCAACCTGAAGGCAAGTTACGAACTAATTCTATATGAATTACGCAAAATCACAGAAAGTGAAAATATGTATTACAAACCGATACAACCAAAACTGTCCGATATAGAGTTGATAAGTTTAGTCATTTGGGCGGAGTTTAAATCCATAGACTCTGAACGGCAGCTTTTTAGAGAAATAGACGACCTTGGCATTGCATCCAAGATAGAACGCAGCGTTTATAACAGAAGAAAACGGAAACTATTTCCCTGCATAGAAATGTTGAGAAAGAAAATGGCTATGCAATTTAATGAGTTTGAAAACTATTTTGTAGTGGACAGTATGCCATTGGAAGTCTGCAAAATGTCTCGTTCTTCCAGAAGTAAAATCTGTAAAGAAAATAGCTGTGCCTTTCCCGACAGAGGTTTCTGTGCTTCGCAGAACGTACCTTTTTACGGCTATAAATTGCACGCCGTGTGTTCTGTGAACGGTGTTTTCCAAAGTTTTGATATAACGCCCGCATCCGTTCACGACATTCATTATCTGCAAGATATTAAATCGCAAATGTCCGATTGCACTTTGCTTGCCGACAAAGGTTATCTCTCTCAAAGCATACAATTGGATTTGTTTAACGAAGTAAATATTGAATTGGAAGTGCCTAAAAGAATAAACCAGAAAGAGTATAAACCACAATTTTACCTTTTCAGAAAATGCCGCAAAAGAATCGAAACCTTATTTTCACAGCTATGCGACCAGTTTATGATTAGACGTAATTATGCAAAATCTTTTGAAGGTTTTAAAACAAGAATCCTCGCTAAAATAACAGCTCTCACCACTATTCAATATTTAAACAAATTCATCTTCAATAGAAATATCAACAACATTAAAATAAAACTCGCTTTATAATGCACCACGAGTATATTTATTATTACGACAGTACTTTTGATAAGAATTTCTATAAGTACAATCCCGGTAAGTCTATTAAGGAAATAGCGGAACGCTACGCCAAAGTGTTTAAGATGGATATAAAAGAATTTAAGACACCGGCGGAAATTCATAAAGAAATTAACCTCCGCCCGGAAGGCAACAGGTATGTAATGCAATTGAAATACAAAGGACGGACTACTTTTCTTCGTTTGTTCAATGATTTTATTGTTTATCCTTCTGAAACGGAAGTGTCGGCAGCTTTAAAGCGTCTAACCGTTCAATTGCCTAAGATTGATTTTCTTACGGGAGACCTTGAACGAAGCCCGCAAAAAATAGGCGACAGGGATTATGAAGTGCTGACCAGCGAAAAACCGTTCCGTTATGCATTCATTAATCAGGGATTTGATATAGATACGGTATCATTAAATAGTAATACAAATCTTTCTTCCGGCATCACTGCGCTTGTGATTGCCGACCCAAAGACCGCTTTTACCCCAACTGCATTTAATGAGTTACAATCATATATCAATAGTGGGGGCAATCTGATGATTATGGGAGAACCGGGCAAACAAGATATCTTAAATCCATTATTAAAAACGCTGGGTGTTCAGTTGCTGGACGGGCAACTGGTACAACAGAGTTCAGAATATGCACCGAACCTCGTGTTGCCATACCTTACGCAGAATGCGGCAGGCATTTCAAAGTCGTTACAACGTGTTTTTGAGGACAGCATCCGGGTTTCTATGTCAGGCGTTGCAGCCTTGTCTTATAGTGATACGAACGGATTCAAAGTAAGCCCGTTGCTGATGACGGATAGTTCCAGAAGCTGGCTGAAGAAAGGTAGTTTTGCGCTTGATTCCGCCGCGGTTACTTACAATCCTGAGCTAGGAGATGTAAAAGAAAGATTTCCAACAGTGATTGCCCTTACAAGAAATATTCGCGGGAAAGAGCAGCGTATCATCGTAACAGGCGATGCCGATATGATGAGCAATGCAGAATTAAGTCGAAATAACATACGAACGGCCAACTTTCAGTTGAGCACGGCATTGTTCGGCTGGTTCACATACGGTCAGTTTCCGATAGATACAACCAGGCCAAAATCGAAGGATAATCATTTAAACCTTTCTGATAAAGGAGTAGCTGTATTGAAGATTATTTTCCTTTGGGTATTGCCATGTATTTTACTCATCTTCGGTTCTATTTTATTGATTCGCCGGAAGCGTAAATAAAATTCTTTGTTTTTAAAAAAATAGGATACTGATGTTTTCTACAGATAATCAGACGTTAGTTGATTTAGGTATATTTGGAAAGGGCGGTGGTATTTTTGGTATGTATGACCGTTCTTTCACGCGTGGCGGTGGAGCGGTGCTGGAAGAATGGCTTCGTTATCCTTTGGATAATGCGGACAGCATCAACCGCCGCACGGGCATTATTCGGTACTTCGGGGCAGCGGGCACATCTTTTCCGTTTAACAGAGAGCTGTTCGATGGGGCGGAGCAGTACTTGTCGGAGCGTGACGAGCGCACGCGTCTGACGGCACAGCAGCAAAGCCTGGGGCAGAAGCTGTCCGGGTTGGTAGCGGCAGATACAGGCTATAAAACGATTGTTAAAGGCATCAGCTCGCTGACAAGGCTGCTGCAACAGCTGAACGCTTTTATACAGGGGGAAGCTGCCCTGCACAACAAGGATTATTCGGAAGAAAGAAAAAATATAGAAGCCCTCTTGTCGGAAGCAGCTTTTGTTCCGCTGTTATCGGAGAACACCCAAGGCAAGCTGCCGCAGGACAAGCTCGTTGCTTATGACAACATCCTGCGCTTCCGGCACTACAAGGAATCCAAAAGGCTGCTGCACTATATGTATTGTGTGGATGCTTACCTTTCCGTGGGTCAAACTGCCAAAGAACACGGGTGGAATTTTGCGGCAGCAAAATATGCAGAGGGCAATGCAACAAGCCTTCAGCTGAAAGACGTGAAACACCCTGCTGTAGCCAATGCCAAAGGCAACGATATCACGATAGACGAAGAGCATAATGTCGTCTTTCTCACAGGGGCGAACATGGCAGGCAAGAGCACGTTTATGAAAAGCGTGGGGATTGCTGTTTATCTGGCGCATTGCGGTTTCGCGGTAGCTGCAAAGGAAATGACGTTCACGCCGCTGGAAGGCATGTTCTCCACCATCAACCTGCCGGACAACCTCGGGATGGGCGCCAGCCATTTTTACGCAGAAGTACTGAGGGTAAAAAAAGTAGCACAGGAACTGCACGCCGGCAAAAGACTGTTCGTGTTGTTCGATGAACTGTTTAGGGGAACGAACGTGAAAGATGCCGGGGAAGCCACGGTAGCTGTAGTCGAAGGGTTCGCCAAAAAGACGGGCAGTTTGTTCATCATCTCCACGCATATCATTGAAGCCGGGGACATCTTACAACAACAAACGAATCATATCCAATACCAATACCTTCCCACGAAGATGGAGGGGCACAACCCCGTCTATACCTACAAGCTGGAAGAAGGCATCACGGCAGACCGCCACGGGATGGTCATCATCCGCAATGAAGGTATCATAGAGATGCTGGAAAAGAATGCCGCCGGGCAATTAACAATGGACAATCGACCGTAAACAATTATCCCTTATCCGCTTCAATTATTCATTACTCATTATTCATTTAGAAAATGTCTTTTATAACCGATAAGCAAACGACGGACGAGCTCAATCTTTTAGGCAGGTACCAGTCCGGTTCGGTGTATGCACTATTCAACCGGACACATACACCCGGCGGGGAACAATTGCTGGAAAAGCTGCTGAAAACGCCGCTGACGGACGAAGAGCAAATCAACCGGAGGGCAACCGTTTTCCGGTACTTTCAGCAAAGCGGCTACCGTTTTCCCTTAGAGCGGGAACAGGTAGAGCTGTTCTCCAACCGTTTAGACGGCGGCGGCAGTAAAACGACTGTCGGCAGTATGTTCTCCACGCTAAAGAGAAAGGCGTTATCGTCATTAGTGCATGACGAAGCGTACGGCTTACAGGCAAAAGGACTGACCGCAGCGGCAACGGTGCTGCAACTGCTATACGGTTTTCTCACAGAAGATATGAATATGCAGGACAATCCTTACGAAGAAAAGATAAGGGAAGTCCAAACCATTCTTACAGACAAAGACATCACGAAACTGCGGTTGCTTTCCGGGAAAAAAGGAGAAAAAGAAGGAGAAAAAAAAGAAGACCTCTCCGTAAAAGACACTGCTTATTTTGACCGGCTGCTGACGCACACAAAGCGGAAAGACATGGAAGTTGTTTTGCAGTTTATTTACGAGCTGGATGTCTTCATGGCGGTAGGGAGCGTAGCCGAAGATAGGAACTTTACGTATGCCGAAGCCAAACCAAAGGAAGGCAATGAACTAAAGGTAAAAGGGCTAAGGCATCCTGCATTAAAAAATGCTGTTGGAAACGACATAACCTTCAACCGGGAACACAACCTTCTTTTTCTCACGGGAGCGAACATGGCAGGCAAAAGTACGCTGATGAAAAGCATCGGCATAAACCTTTATCTGGCGCACTGCGGTTTTCCGGTAGCAGCGGACGAGATGTGTTTTACGGTAAAAGACGGCTTGTTCAGTTCGATAAATGTGCCTGACAACATCAGTCTGGGTTACAGTCATTTTTATGCGGAAGTATTGCGGGTAAAGCAGGCAGCGGAATTGGTATCCCAAAAGAAGAGCTTATTGGTAATGTTTGATGAGCTGTTCAAGGGTACGAATGTGAAGGATGCTTACGAAGGCACATTGGAAGTAACGAAAGCGTTTTCGAAATACCGGGATTGTTTATTCATCATTTCTACACACATCATCGAAGTAGGGGAAGCCCTACAAAACAACATGAATATTCAATTTGGTTACATGCCGACGGAGATGGAAGGCAGCACGCCGCGCTATCCGTACACATTAACCGAAGGTATCACGGAAGACCGTCAGGGTATGCTTATTATCCAAAATGAAGGAATCTTGGATATGTTGAAATAAAAGTAATTCAATGTTTTAAGATTTCATACACTTCCAATCATGAAGAAAATTAAATGTTGTGGAAGAACCATCTGTAATATTTATGTATGCAATCTTTCGCTTCATAAGAAGGAATCGAGTTGTATCGCTCGCAAAAAACTTGCCATGAGCGGACCTGGAAAGGTTTCACAAATTTTGCCGGCTCACGTGCATAGGTAAAATGCTTAATAGTTCAACAAAAAACAATTCATCACAATACTTCTATTAATCCAAAGGTTTCCTGCCTGAAATAATATTGTACAGAACTATAATTACCGCAATAACTAATAAGATGTGTATCAAATAGCTCGTACCGATGCCGACTATTACGCCTAAAATACCTAAGAGCCAAACGATAATGCAGATAACCGCAACTAACCATAGAATACTTCTCATAACATAAGGATTTAAAGTTATTAAATAAAAGAAGTCTCTTTCTAAAGAGCAATTTTCTTGCCATTCCGCAATTATTGATGTTCTGCATTGCTTTGATGAGTATATGTTGCTGACAAAAAATGATATTTCCTGTTGTGCAGCGCTTATAGTGGTACAAACCTTAAATCATAAATCAAAACAAATTTTTAAAGAAAAATAAATCTTACTTCTCAAAATCATCCCTCAATTTCCCTCTCGCTTTTTGTAACTTGCACGCCTTATGCAAGACTATTTAAAAGGACTGAACGAGCAACAATACGAAGCCGCCACGCACATCAACGGACCATTGATGATTGTCGCAGGAGCGGGTAGCGGCAAAACAAAAGTTTTAACTACACGCATTGCCCATTTGATGGCGCAGGGCGTGGATGCTTTCAATATTCTCGCGCTTACATTTACCAACAAAGCTGCGGCGGAAATGAAAGAGCGTATCGAAAAAATGTTGGGAAATCACGAAGCACGAAATTTATACATCGGTACGTTTCATAGTGTGTTTGCGCGCATTTTGCGTGGCGAAGCACATCGTTTGGGTTATCCGAACAGCTTTACAATTTACGATGGCGACGACAGTAAAAGCGTACTGAAAACCGTTATCAAAGAAATGGAACTGGACGAAAAACATTATAAGCCGAATATCGTTGCGAGCAGAATTTCCCAAGCAAAAAACTCATTAATCGGACCTTTGCAATACGCCGAAGATTATTACATTCAGCAGGAAGATATGCGCGCCAACCGTCCGGCGATTGCGAAAATTTACGAAGCTTACGCGAAGCGTTGCTTCAAAAACGGCGCAATGGATTTTGACGATTTATTGCTGAAAATGTATGAACTCCTGAACACGTTTCCCGAAGTGCTACACAAGTTTCAGCACAAGTTTAAATATGTATTGATTGATGAGTATCAGGACACAAATCCCGTGCAGTATCAAATTACGAAATTGCTGGCTGCGGCACACGAAAATATTTGCGTAGTGGGCGATGACGCGCAAAGCATTTACAGTTTTCGCGGGGCTACGATTGAAAATATTTTACAGTTCCAAAAAGATTATGACGATGTAAAAGTGGTAAAGCTGGAACAGAATTACCGCAGTACAAAAAGCATCTTGAATGTTGCGAACGCCGTGATTCAAAACAATAAAGGACAAATACCGAAAGCCTTGTGGACAGACAATTCCGACGGCGAAAAAATTTATCTCGTCCGCACAATGACTGACAATGATGAAGGTAAATTTGTCGCCTCAACCATTCAGGAACAAAAGCTTCGCAATCATTACAACAACAGCGATTTTTCTATTTTGTACAGAACCAATGCGCAAAGCCGCTCGTATGAAGAAAACCTGCGTCGAGCGGGTATTCCGTACAAAATTTACGGCGGCTTGAGCTTTTATCAACGAAAAGAAATCAAAGATTTTATTGCATACTTGCGCGTCATTGGCAACACGCGCGACGAGGAAGCGTTGAAAAGAATTATCAATTATCCTGTGCGCGGCATCGGCAAAACCACAATGGAAAAATTGCAAACCATTGCCAATGAAAGTAACATCACGCTTTGGGAAACGCTGGAACGCGCAGGCGAATTTGGCGCGAAAGGCGGCGGCTTGGAATCGATTAAAAACTTCGTTACCATGATTCGTTATTTTCAATCTTTATTAAAAGAAAAAAATGCCTTTGAAGTAGCAACGGAAATGGGCAAACATACAGGTTTGATAAAAGAATTGTTCAGCGATAAAACTACGGAAGGGTTGGCACGTTATGAGAACGTGCAGGAATTACTGAACTCTATTCGTGAGTGGGTTGATACGCAAGATTCGCTTTCGCAAATCGATGAAGACGGCATTTTGATTGATAATGTAAGTACCGAAGACACCAAGAACGCGCAATCGCTCGGCGTGTATTTGCAGCAAATTACTTTATTGACAGATGCCGATAAAGACGATGGGACAGGCGATGTTGTAAAACTGATGACGATACATGCAGCTAAAGGTTTGGAATTTCCTGTGGTGTTCGTTGGCGGGCTGGAAGAAACATTGTTTCCAAGCGGAATGAGCATCAATACGCGAGAGGAATTGGAAGAAGAACGCCGATTGTTTTATGTGGCTGTAACCCGTGCCAAATCAAAGCTCTGGCTCACGTATGCCAATACGCGCTATCGTTTTGGCAATCTTGTGCAGAACGACCCAAGCCGTTTTATAGATGAAATGCCCAAAGAATTAGTTGACAGGAAAAATGCAGGAGGCAGTGCTTATACGTCGAGCGGGTTGAACAATGGAAATGCTTTCGGCTTCCGCAATAACAGTGCAACCGAAGCGGAAAGAAGATACGGTCCGCCGCCGGTTCCTAAAACAAAAACTACATCTTCGTTGCCATCGCAGCCGCCTGTTGCACCAAGAGTAATTGAGCATAAACCGCAGGGCGAATTTGTCCCAAGCGATACAAGCGACTTAGCCGAAGGCGATAAAGTAGAACATCAAAAATTCGGTTTCGGAATAGTTGTAAAAATGGAAGGCGCCGCGCATAACAGAATTGCAACAGTTAATTTTAATTTGAACGGCGAAAAGAAAATTATGCTGAATTATGCAAAGCTGAAAATTATCAGGTAAAGCGCTTTTATTTTCTTGATAAAACTATTTCGGTCTCATTTTTATTCTCAGGTTTATCGACTATGAGTTGGAATAAATGTGTTGAATTATTGATTTGTAATGTTCCCTGGTTGGACTTGATATCGCTTTTGCAATAGCCTTGCAATACGACCTGTTTTTCGTTCGTTGCAAAAAGAACTTTTATTTTCAAATGCTTTCTTTTGGAAATGATAGATGCGATTCTCTTTTTGCCTGTTGCCGCAATTTTATTTTTATCGCCCAAAAACGCAATGCCCGATGAAGTTACCGGCGCGAAAATATAATAAGTATAATTTGACGAAGGAATTGAATCTGCAAATGTGGTTGTGCCGCTTGTGTGCATATCTGCAATCTTTCCTGTAAGCGGGTTATATACCACAATTTCTCCTTTCATGTGCACTTCGGAAGGAGAGACAGAAAATGTTCTAATGCTATTTCGCTTGTTGCAAAATGCAAATAGATAATTTGTTGTAATGTTTTGATGTTGTGTATAAGTATAAGCGAGCAGCGGCGTTTGCTGTTTTTTTGCCAATGCAATATAATCCTTATCCAAAGGAAGAATAGGAATATCGGGGCGAACCAACTGACCGTCTTCTCTGCACGCGAGAAAAATATTGTGCTTGTTTTCTTTGCCGATTGCATCGCCTGTTCCCACCGGACCGGACGATAACACAGAAAGTATCATATTGCCCAGTTCATTGCTTTTAAATACATCGCACCAAGGCATTGCACCTGTTTCGTAGGCAAGCTGTGATGTGAAAATAAAGGGATACCATTTGCCCGGATCAAAGCGGTCTTCACTGGTGCGTATGGTGGTAAGGTTATTGTATTTTAAACCTTGCAGAAAATAACGCGGCATTGCCATGCAGTATTGCAAATGTATGTCCAGCTTGTCTGCTTCGTTTGCCATGCCGTCGGTAAACAAATCGCCGACAGTTAAATCCGAAGCCATTTTAGGTGTTTTACTATAAATATAGTTTAACCAATCTTGTTCGTAGCAAACTACATTGGAAGCATGGATGTAGTTCATTATTTCTTTCCAATAATTTGTGTCGATTGCAGCAACGCCCGAAATCCTGAATCGTTGAATGTACGGGCTTGTAGCATCTATCCAACGGTTGTGCGTAGCCAGCGGTAAGCCAAGCTTTTGCTGAAAATCGGTTAAACCTTTCGGGAATAAAAAAGAATCTGTTTTATATTCCAGTAATCCGCCGTAGCGATTCCACGCACCGTAAGGAAGATTTTTGTTTTTGTGGTCGGCAATCGGTTGTCCGTCCGGGTCGTAAACAGATTTTTCATACCACCAACTGTCCAGTTGCATATAACCCAAAGGAATACCTTGCTGCTGATAGTATTTTTTTAGTTTCAGCAAAGTGTTTACATAGCCGATTGTTGTATCGTAATTGTAGTAATAGTCGGCGCCATTATCTGTCCAGTAGCCGAAATATTTTAAAAGAGAATCTTTATCATTATCCGGATATTTTCTGTGATACAAATTGCGCAGGGCAGTTCCCCAATTGTTCCAGCTTTTGCGGATGCCTGTATCTAATACCATAATAGTGGAATAACTAAATTCTTCGGGATATTGCTGTATTTCTTCGTTGAGTCCGCTTGCAATTTTATGAACACCGTCGCCTTTCATTTTGGCAACGATGAAATGCGATGCGGGAGAAATTATGCAAGCCCGGTTGGCATCGTCAAATAACAACCATGGAGTGGATGTGTGATTCAACAAAAAATTAGGCGCAGCAAAAACATCATCGTGATAGCTGAAATGATGCAATGAAGCAGGAAATGAATTGAAGTTCGGAAATTCTGGCAACGGAGCATTAGTGCCTTTTGGCAAAGTCAATGTAAAAATCACAACAGGCGATTGTTTGTAACGGCGGATTGTTCCTGCATAAAGACCATTATTCCATGTAAATTTATAGCTTTCATAAACGCCGACTTCGTCGCGACTTGTTGTTGTCTGGAGTTGCTGCAGTGCTTGTCCGACAGTTCCCGAAAATGTCCAATGTAATTTTTTTGAACTAATAGTATAGTTTCCCGAAGAAGCATCGACCCGAACTTCAACGTTGGCTTCGCGTTGCGCCATGCCGCGGGAAAATATAAACAGTAAACAACTTACTAAAAGCAATCCGTGTCTCATTATCGGAAAATTAAATTTGGAGAAATCAAAATCGCTCTAAGTTAAGAAATTGAAGTAAAAACCCGGCTGTAAAATTTGTGGGATAAAAACATTTACATCCATCACTTCGTTTCTACCAGAAAATCGTACAGGTTTACATTTGAGTCTGTAATGCTTAATTTTTTGCGCAGCCTGTACCGTGCAATCTCTACGCTTTTCAACGAAATATTTAGTAATTGCGCTATTTCTTTGGATGATAAATTCATTTTGAGATACGCACATATTCTTAAGTCGGCTTGTGTAAGATTGGGATATGCGTGTTTTAAATTTTGTAAAAAGTTGTTGTGGACATCATCGAAATGCACGGCAAACTGTTCCCAGTCATTGTCCTGCTTTTCTGCTTCGTTTAGCATTTTTATCAGCTTCATCAGCTCGCTCGACCTTTCTTTTGGCGGAATATCTTTTACGGAATCTACCAGTTCTTCTTTTATTTTGGAAAGTAATTTCCCTCGTTTGAACAGGTGCATGGTCGTAAGCGCAAGTTCTTTGTTTTTGTATGTTACCTCGTTTTCCAGTTTTTCTTTTTGCAGTTGAATAATTTCCCGTTCATTATGTTCCAGTTCCAGCTGATGCAGATATTGCAGTTGCTTTTGTTCTTCTTCATATTTGAGGCGCTGCTTGTCGAATTTGCGGGACTGATATTTTCCAAGTAATAAGACAAATACCACTGTCGCTGCGATGTATAACAAATAAGCAAGTATGGTTTGATACCAGTGCGGACTGATGATAAAAGTATATTCCTGTTCTTTCGATTCGTTGTTGAAATTGTCTTTTGCTTTTACCCGGAAAATGTATTTTCCATAAGGGAGATTGGTATAATCTTTTTCGCTTCGCGCATTCCATGTACTCCAGTTTCTGTCAAAGCCTTCGAGTAGAAAACTGTATTGCACGTTGTTATGCAAAGTATATTCCGGCGAAGTAAATTCAACATGAATGGAGCTGAACGATGCAGGCAATGTTGCGATATTGTTTTTTTGTTGTGTTTCATAAATACTGTCTCCGGTAGAAAAGTAGCCGTTGAATAATAAAGAATCTTTTTTGCCAATAGCAATAATTTTGTTGAATACAAGTCCCATGCCGTCGTGATGCTGCCGGTACTTTTCAAAATTGATATGAATCATTCCGTTGGAAGAACCTACGAAAATGTTTTGCTGGTTTAACGGGTAAACATATTCAAATCCTGCAATCAGTTTTCCTGTAACTTCCGGGAAATAGCGGATATGTCCGTCTTTCAGCGCAACGCCCAGCTTTTTTTTCGACACAAACCAAATATTGCCGCTATCGTCTTCCGTTACACTTCTTAGCGGCATATTGCCAAATATGTTTTGGTATTGTTTGTCTTTTACAAAATTATCGTATTGTGCATCATAGCGGTATAAGCCGCTGTCTGTACAAAAAACGATTTGCCGGTTTATCGAATAAACATAATTGTTCAGACTGTTTGGTAAGCCGTTTTTTTGTGTATATAATTTGGTTGAAATGACGGTATCCATACTGCTGTTCATGGATATTTTGTAAATGCCGTGATACGGATGCGCGCTCCACACAACATGATGAAGAGAATCTATTTCCAGAAAACGGAACGATTCGTTGATGCTGTTTTTCACTTGTCCTGAATCTGAAACCTGTTCGTTTATGTTGGTCAAACGATTCAGTCCAAAATAAGTTCCCGTTAAAAGATTATTTTCATGAGTGTTAGCTGAAGGCAGGTTTTTGAATAACCACGCGCCGGTTCCTTTGAAAATCGGAATTGCTTTATTGTTTTTGATGGTAAAAGCGCCATCGGTATGGCCCATCAGTAATTGATGCTTCGTATTGAAGAGGCTCCAAACCTGCCCGCCGGAATTTTCTACTCTTGAAAAATTCCCGTCCGAAAAACTCAGGTCTTCGTTTTCGGGCAGTGTGAGCGGAGAAGAATACAATCCGTCCGACGTGCCGATGTAAATTTTATGGTCGAAAATGCAAGCGGTGTAACAAGCGGCAGGCGCGCCGTCAACAGGCAATATTTTTTGTATGGCAGAGTTGATGCTTACTTTATTAATGCCTTTGTCTAATCCGAGCCATAAATTTTTGTCCTTGTCCAGAAACATGCTCAGGATATTGTTGTTCTGCAAACCGAGATTGTGCGACAGGTGTCGAGTCGTTTTTCCTTGATTATCAATAAAATAAACGCCGCCGGAAGTAGTTCCCAAAGCATATTCGTTGCTGTTTATTTTACAGGTTGTGTAAATATGGTCGCCGATAATTTTACTATCGACCGGCAGAGAAGATAATTGTCCTTTTTCGGAAAAAACGAAAGCGCCGTTTTTCAAGGTAGCGACAAGCAGATTGCCTGTGTTCATGGGCAAAACGCCGGTAATAATAGTATTGAGAACGGCGCGTGTTAACAATATCCATTGACCGTTGCGGTATTCGAGTAAACCGGCGCTTTGGTCTTGCGCATATATTTTCCCGTTCACATCCGCCATGTACAGCCAATGTGTAGATGATTTGAAAACTTCTGTTTTTTTATCCGGTCTGATATGAAAAATTTCATTTGCGCAGCGGATAAAAATATCTTTTCCTATTATCGAAATATTCCATACATCTCCGAAAGTTTGGTCTTCCGCGGGAAATAAATTGGTAAGAGAATGATAGGCGAGGTCGCCTTTTTTATCGGGAAAAAAATAACCAAACTCGTCCTGCCCGCCTACGTAAATTTTCCCGTCATTATCTATTTTTACGGAACGGATAAGCGTTTTGTTTGGCAAGGGATATATTTTCCATTCTTTTCCGTTGTAAGTTACCAGCCCGTCGGCATTGCCTAAATACATAATGCCAAACTTATCTTGTCCCATCATCCACGTTTGCGCACCTGCATTAAAATCTTCATTATCATAATAAATAATGTCCGGAGCGCCAATGATGTTTTGCCCAAACAATCTGAAGGGCAGCACGACCATCAAAAAAAGAAAATATAAAAAAACGTGAGGCTTCATAATTTTTTTGTGAATGCTTCCTGGGATTCCTATTTTATATGTTAAAGCTATAAAATAATTTCTCAAAATCGAAAATAAAATAACAATTGTTAATTGTTTGGTTATAAATAATTGATTATCAATTATAATATTTTAATTTGTAGTGGTAATGTAGTGCTTGTTAATTTGGATTAGGATAAATATTTCCGAAACTTTGCCTATCGTTTTAACAAACAATCTTTTGTAAGTGCTTCCGTTCGGCAAATAACGAACATTTAATTTTTAGTCATAAAATGAAAAAATCAATCGTAAAAATTTTTAGTATAGCTATTATTATTTTTTTGCACAACCCTCTGTTATTTGCGCAGCAGGAAAAAGAATTTATTGACAATCTTATGTCAAAAATGACTTTGGATGAGAAGATAGGACAATTAAATTTATCGGTTGTTTCCGGCGGGGCTGTTACGGGAAATGAAATCAGTAAAGATATTAATCAAAGAATTTCTTCCGGGGAAATGGGCGGTTTGTTTGGCATTTGGGATGTGAACCGGATAAAAAAACTACAGGACATCGCTGTGAAAAATTCCCGTTTACATATTCCGTTGATTTTCGGACTGGATGTCATTCACGGACACAAAACTATTTTCCCCGTTCCATTGGCACTTTCTGCAAGTTGGGATACTGCGCTGGTAAGACAGGTTGCAAGAATTGCTGCTATTGAGGCGTCTGCCGATGGCGTTAACTGGGTGTTCTCTCCAATGGTAGATATTTCCCGCGATGCCCGTTGGGGGCGCGTGGTTGAAGGCAGCGGCGAGGACCCTTTTCTCGGTTCTCAAATGGCGAAGGCAATGGTTGAGGGTTATCAGCAAAATTTCGGTTCGGACAATACTGTGATGGCATGTGTAAAACATTTTGCATTGTACGGTGCGGTTGTCGCGGGACGGGAATATAATAGCGTAGATATGAGTCCGCAACAAATGTATCAATATTATTTTCCTCCATACAAAGCCGCCGTGGATGCGGGCGTCGGCAGCGTGATGACTTCGTTCAACGATTTAAACGGGCTTCCTTCTTCTGCAAATAAATGGTTGCTGACGGATGTGCTACGCAAACAATGGAATTTTAAAGGGTTTACCGTGAGTGACTATTCTGCAGTAGGCGAACTGATGAATCACGGTCTCGGCGACGAGAAAACCATTTCGGCGCTTGCTATAAATGCAGGTACAAATATGGAAATGGTGGGCGAACATTATTTACATACTTTGAAACAATTAATAGGCGAAGGAAAAGTGTCCGAACAGACCGTTGATGATGCTTGCCGCGTTATACTGGAAGCCAAATATAAGCTGGGATTATTTCAAAATCCTTATTTATTCATCAATCCCGAAAGACCTGCTAAAGAGATTCTTACACAGGCAAACAAAAATTTCGCAAGAAAAGCGGCGGAACATTCTTTTGTCTTACTCAAAAACAACCAACAAACCTTGCCTTTACAAACCAAAGGTACAATTGCTGTTATTGGTCCGCTGGCAGATTCAAAAGAAAATATGCTGGGTGCATGGAATGTTGCAGGCGAAACTGCCGATGCCGTTTCTGTTTTAGACGGAATTAAAAGTCTGGTCGGAAGTAATGTAAATATCATTTATCAAAAAGGCGCAAACATTACGGACGATGCGCTGTTGAAAAAGAGGGTAAATGTTTTTAAAAACGAAATCTCTACCGACAAAAGAACGCCCGAGCAAATGATTGCGGATGCCGTAAAAGCAGCACAGCAATCCGATGTAATTGTTGCTGTTGTAGGCGAAGCAGCAGATATGACCGGCGAATCTGCAAGCCGTACGCACATCAATATTCCTGCAAGTCAGGAAAAATTATTAAAAGCGTTGAAGCAGACGGGTAAGCCGCTGGTAGCCGTTTTGTTCAACGGAAGACCGCTCACACTCAATTGGGAAAATGATAATTGCGATGCGATTCTTGATGTTTGGTTCGGCGGCACGGAAGCCGGAAATGCCGTTGCTGATGTGTTGTTCGGAAAATATAATCCTTCGGGTAAAATTACCATGTCGTTTCCGAAAGATGTAGGACAAGTGCCTATTTATTACAACCGAAAAAATACGGGAAGATATTATGACGAAATAAAAGACGGAGCAGGCACAAAATATAAATCCGATTATCTCGATGTGTCAAACGAGCCGCTGTATCCGTTCGGTTTTGGTTTGAGTTATACAACTTTTTCTTACGGAAAAATCAGGCTTTCCAATGCAAAACCTTCCGGCAATGAAACCGTGAAAGCGACGGTAACCATTACCAACACGGGAAAATTTGCAGGCGAAGAAACGGCACAACTTTACATTACCGACCCGGTTGCAAGAGTTACGCGCAGCGTGGAAGATTTGAAAGGCTTCCAAAAAGTTTTTCTCCAGCCGGGAGAAAGCAGAGATGTGACGTTCAACATTACGCCAAACGATTTGAAGTATTATGATTATGATTTAAAATACGATTGGGACGCAGGAGAATTTATCGTTCGCATCGGCAGTAATTCTCGCGATACACAATCAGCAGCTATTGATTGGAGCAAATAATTTATAAATATATCTTATTTGAACACACAGCTTTTAAGCATAAATATTTTGTAACAAACATTTTTCAAAATCCAAATTTGATAACATGCAAAAAATGAAACACACGATGTCGGTTATTCCGATTTTAGTTTTACTACTAATGTTTGTTCTTTTGTCGGGATGGGCAAAAGCGCGAATATTCAAATTCAATTATGTTGATAATTTTCAACAGCCTGTAACCGGACGAGTTGTTGACAGTTCCGGACAAGGACTCGGCGGCGTTTCTGTCCAAATAAAAGGAACAACAAAAGGTACATTAACAACAGATGACGGTAAATTTTCAATTGACGCTCAAACAGGCGATGTGCTGGTTATTTCATATACCGGCTATACTTCAAAAGAGATTACGGTAAGCGGCGCTACGCTGTCGGATATTCAATTACAAGCAGTAACAACCGAACTGAATGATATTGTAGTAATCGGTTACGGAACACAAAAGAAAAGTCTGGTAACGGGCGCTATTGCTCAGGTAACTGCGAAAGATATTGCCAATAAGCAGATTACCCGTTTTGATGATGCCTTGCGTGGGCAGGCAGCCGGCGTTATGGTAACACAAAGTTCCGGTGCTCCCGGCTCGGCACCAACTATCAGAATTAGAGGTACAACTACTATTAACAACAGCGACCCTCTCTATGTTGTGGACGGTGTTGTAATGAACGGGGGAATTGATTATCTGAATCCTAACGACATCGCTTCTATGGAAGTGTTAAAAGATGCCGCTTCGGGTGCTATTTATGGAAGCCGGGCTTCAAATGGAGTTGTTATTATTACTACGAAGAAAGGTGCTTTAAATGCTCCTATGCGTATTAATTACAGTGGGCAAATAGGTTGGCAACGTCCCATTACAAAAGTAAAAATGGCTAATGCTACGCAATATGCAGAGCTGAGAAATGAAGCTGCTATCAATGATGGTAATCCGGTTCCTTATCCTTCGCCTTCAATTTATGGTAGTGGTACTAATTGGCAGGATGAAATATTCAGCAATAATGCACTCTATCAGAATCATGATATCAATGTGAGTGGCGGTACTGAGAAATCCACCTATTTTCTGTCAGCGGGATATAGAGGAACGCAAGGTATCATTGCGCCGTCCATTGCTTATGATAAGCAATTCTCTCTTACTACTAATACCAGTTTTAAATTGAGTAAGTATGTACAAATTGGCGAAAACCTAAGTTATACTTATCAGAAAAATAATACCGGCTTGAATACTAATTCTGAATTTGGCGGTCCTTTAAGCGCAGCTTTAAATTTAGACCCCATTACACCGGTGTATGTGGATTCGGAGTTTGTTGCAGCAAATCCCGGAACGTACCCGACAAGGGTTATTCCTTATTTGGTAAAGGCGCCTAATGGAATGTATTATTCAATATCGCCCAATGTACAACAGGAAATGACCAATCCTTTGGCTTATATACAAACGCAGCGGGGTAATTATGGCTGGTCTAATAATTTTGTGGGGAATGCTTATATCAATGTCAATCCTATTGATGGCTTGAATTTGCGTTCACAAATCAATGTGAAAGGCGGATTCTGGGGTTCAGAATCCACTTCGTATATGCCCTATTATTATCTTAATACAACCAATGACAGAACGCCGCCCGGCGCTCAAAACTCGCAGTATCGCGATGCAGAACATAATTTAACTTGGAACTGGGATAATACTGCTTCATATAGCAAACAAATAGGCTTACATAACTTCGATGTTATGGTAGGAAGTAGCGCCACCAAGCAAACGGGCGAAGGCGTTAATGCTACACATTATGGAGAGCCGGTTAGCAATTATGAGGATGCATCATTCGGGTGGGATTTGCCCGATTCTTTAAAAGTTGGAAATGGCTATGAAAATCAGGTTTATACTTTAGAGTCATATTTTGGTCGTGTAAGTTACAATTATGACGAAAAGTATTTGTTCATGGGTATTATACGACGCGATGCTTCTTCAAAATTTGGTTCTAACAATCGGTGGGCTACTTTTCCTTCTGCACAGTTTGGTTGGGTTGCAACACGTGAAAAATTCTTCCCTAAAAATACACCGATAGACAATTTGAAAATCCGTGTATCTTATGGTAAGGTGGGCAATGAAATGTCATTGTCTCCATTCCAATACGTATCACTCATTCAAGGTGGTGGACTTAGAAACTATATTTTTGGGAACGATGGTCTTACAATCGGTTATGGACCTACCTCTCCGTCAAATCCTGATTTGAAATGGGAAAGTACTTCATCGTTTGATGCGGGCTTCGATGCCGTATTGCTGCATAATTTTACGGTAACCTTTGACTATTATAACAAAAAAACTACGGGGATGCTGCAAACAGTACAAATACCCGGCTTCGCAGGGTATTTGGGACAACCTTGGTCAAACGTAGGAGATATGAGCAACAAAGGTGTTGAACTGGAGCTGGGCTATCGAAAAAACTTTGGGCAGGATTTTCGTTTAAATGTAAGCGGCAATATTTCTTATAATAAAAATACAGTAACCTATTTGGGCGATGGTAAAGAATATTTGGATGGCGGTGCCACATGGCAGGCAAGTTTGTATCCTTTGACTCGTACGGCTGTCGGGCAACCAATAGGTGCGTTTTATGGGTTTAAAGAATTGGGCACTTTTAAATCACAAGCTGAAATTAATTCTTACGGTTATACCGATGCCGGCGGTACTTTTCAGCTTTATCAACCAAATGCCAAACCAGGCGATTTGAAATGGTGGAAAAATCCGAATAATCCGGACGGCGGAAAAGGTGTTATTAATAGTGATGACAGAACTTTTCTTGGCGACCCTAATCCGCATTGGATATACGGGTTTAATATTAATTTCTCATGGAAGAACTGGGATTTGCTCGCATTCGGACAAGGAGTTTGGGGCAATAAAATATTTCAGGCTTACCGCCGCAGAGATGTGGGTGTAGGCGGACCAACAGGCGGTGCAAACTATCAAATTGAAGCACTGGATGCGTGGACGGAATTGAATCCTAACAGTAATTACCCGCGCTTGACAGATGCTGACCCTAATAATAATTTTAGTAATCCATCCAGCTTTTATTTACAAAATGGTGCGTATTTCAGACTGAAAACTTTACAGTTGGGATACACTTTGCCGCAGTCATGGTTAAGCACTATAAAATTTCAGACGGTTCGGGTATTTGCAAGTGTTAGTAATGTTTTCACGCTTACCAAATATACGGGCTATGATCCGGAAATCAGCGGAGGAGTGGATAAAGGGCTTTATCCGCAGGCAAGAACATTCATTCTTGGTTTAAACGTAGGATTGTAAAAAAATAATTATATAAAATAGAAGATTATGAAACGAAATAAGATATCACTGGGCATCTTGATATTGATGGGTGCTTTAACCATAAATTCATGTTCCAAGTCTTTTCTGGAACCTGAACCAAAAGGAGAGACCTTGGAAAGTAATTATTATTCAAGTCCCGACCAGGCATTTGCTGGTTTGGTAGCTGCCTATGGTCCTATGGGTATTACTTACCATGACGGCTATTGTTCTCCTGAGGGACTTGCAAATGCGGCTTCGGACGAATGTTATTCCGGCGGAGCGAGTACAAATGATCAAGTAACATGGACTGCCATGAACGATATGAGTACACTAACCCCGGCTCTCATGCCTAATGGCTTATGGGATGTAGCTTTTCAGGGAGTTACCGCCAGCAATTTGTTGCTTTCAAAATTAGACGGCGTGCCGGGATTGGACGAAGCTACCAAAGCCCGTTATGTGGCAGAAGCTAAATTTTTGCGTGCTTATTATTATTTCCGTCTGGTACGTTGGTTTGGCAATGTGCCTTTGTTTACAACAGCCGCATCTTTAGACGAAGTGTATGCAGCAAAACAAGCGGCTCCGGCGGATGTATATACACAAATTGAGAAAGATTTGAATGATGCCATTCCTGACTTGCCTGTTACAGTTGATGCTTCGGATAATGGTCGCGCTACGCAAGGTGCCGGAAAAGCATTGCTGGGTAAAGTATATTTATATGATAAAAAATATACCGAAGCGGCTAATATGTTGAAAGATGTAAATGGAACACCGGGTGGTACCAGTCAATATGGATATCATTTAATGGCTAACTATGGCGATATTTTTACCCAGAAGTTTAACTCGGAAGCTATTTTGGAAATTCAACATTCAAACAGTCAAAAGTTTGGCGACTGGAGTGGAAATACCCTCACGGGAAATATGTATGCCGTTATGTGCGGTCCCAGAAATTACAGCTTTAAAAGCGCTCCGGCCCCCACGATAGTAACAGGTTGGGGATTTACACCCATTTCATACGATTTGTATGATGCTATGGTAACAAACGGAAAATATGACCCGCGCTATAAATATACCATTTACAATATAGATAGTTTTGCCAATGCCGGATTGTGTGCTTATTCCGCTACTCCATTTACATTAGGCTTTCCTTATACCGGGTACAACGTGGTAAAATATGCTCCCTTGCAGCAATATCTTGGTACAGGCGGCGACCCTTATTTAAACTATGGTGTTGATTATATTGAAATTCGTTTAGCAGACACTTATCTTATGGAAGCAGAAGCGCTGGTACAGGGCGGCGGCGATAAAAGCCGCGCTCAAGCCTTATTAGATGCAGTTCGTGCAAGAGTAGGATTATCTTCTGTGCCCATTACAATGGATGCTATTAAAAATGAACGTCATCTGGAACTGGCAACAGAAGGTCATCGTTTTTTTGACCTGGTTCGTTGGGGCGATGCAGATAAAGTATTGAACAATATGGAAAAAGGATTCTCTAAACATTTTACGGCAGGCAAAAATGAGATTTTACCTATTCCATTATCCGAATTCCCCAATACGCAAATGGTACAAAATCCGGGTTATAACCACTAAACTAATTTTATACGGTATCTCTAAAATTTTTTATTAAAAAGATATTATTATGAAAAATATTATAAAATCTGTCATTGCAGGAGGGCTGGCTATTGGCGCATTAAATTCGTGCTCAAAAAGTGAACCGACTTTAAATACTTCTGCGCCAGCGGCAAGTTTCACCTACAATATGCTGACACCGACAAGCGACTCGGCGGCTCAAAATCTTGAGTTGATTAACACCAGCACAAATTCAATGACCGGATATTGGAATGTTACAGACAACGAAGGCAAGTCTATTGGCACCTATACCGGTGATACTGTAAAACTTGCTATTGTATTTGCAGGTACTTACAATGTGAAAATGGCAGCTGCTGGTCCCGGCGGATTGTCCGATACTGTTCAGCAAACAGTAACCATAGACAAAGACAATCCGTTCGCAGTAGGCCCTACCACGTTATTAGGCATTTTAACCGGTTCCGGTATAGGCAAAACGCAAAGAGCATGGGTGCCTACCAGAGTTACTGCTACCGTTACATTGTTTGACAGTTATGCTGATGTATTAAGCGCAATGGATGCCGGCGGTGGCGGGGCATGGTATTATTTCGGGCAGTATGGCGAATTAGCTACTGACGGAACCGGTCGTGATGCATACTTTGATGATACAACTACTTTTGTATTTAACAAAGCAGGCAATCTCGCTTATAACGATGGTAATACCATATATGTAGACGGGAACGGTTCTCCATGGACGAGGGCTTTGAACCCGGCTTTAGGTGCAGGAAATTATAACTCCGCTACTTTTGCCGCTAATTATCCCGCAGATAAGGCTTGGACTTCGGGTAATTTTACTTATACAGTTGCTCCTGCTCCGGCAGGCGCTATGGGATTGGGAACAGTTACCGTAAATGGAATTGGCGCCCATTTAGGATTACCCGATAAATCCAATACTGTTGAGCAGGTAACGCCTACATTACCGTCTGTTACTTATGATGTGTTGAGAGTATCACTGAATCAAACTGATGCAGGTGGAACTTATGATGAAATTATCTTCGGAGTAGATGTAGCAGACGTAGGTGCTACTGGTAATTGGTGGGGATTCAAGTATAAATCTTATCGTTAGAGGTTAAAAACTAAAAGCTGTTTTTCTTATTGGGCGGTGTTTTCATCGTCCAATAAGAAATTATAAAATTGTACAAGCTATTGATATTGTATTTATTACAATTTATCACTATATTATTTGTGAGGACTTACACAAAGCAACCCATAAGAATCCGTTTGTATTATTAATTTTAATTTAAAATAAAAACTATGAAAAAAGTTAATTTTAAAAGGCTTACAGATAAAGTATTTATTTATAGCCTTTTGCTATCTGTTTTTCTTATTTCTTCTTGTAAAAAGGTTGTTGATGATAAGAATAATATGGTTGATGATGAGAATAATACAATTAACCCTGTTGTAAATACAATCAGCTCTGCGATACCCAAAGGATATGTTATGACTCCATCGGGAATTTTAATGAAAGCCGAAAATGTCCATCTTATAAAACAGGGATATCGCTTATTAATTAAGGGCGGTCATGCTTATAGAGTAGAAACAAAAACATCAGCAATTGTGGAAGATATTGGGAATATCTCGTCTGATACATCTCTAAGTGTTAATTCAACAAATAATAATCTGACTGCTCCCAGTGGTTCAGTTGATGGCGATAATTGGGTTACTTATTCACAGGCACAATTTACATCTCCTATAACGTACTTTGCTACAAATTGGACTGTGCCAGCTAACCCTACTAATAATCCGGGGGATGTAAATCACTTATTCTATTTATGGAATGGAATAAGCCCGTCTCCCACATCAGCGCCACTTATTCAGCCTGTTTTACAGTGGGGCAGCAATAATGTGTGGGGTGGTGCATATTGGACTATAGCAAATTGGTGTATATTGTCTAATAGTTCTGCAGCTTATAGTTCTCCAATAACAGTTCCTGTAGGAACTAATTTACAAGGTGTAATAAATCGCACAGGAGTTGCGTCTGATGGGTCAAATAATTACACTTGTGGATTTACTAATTATCCGAACATAACATTAAATATAGTAGAAGGAAATACCTCTAATGGAGGTCAATATCCTTATATCCCTAATATAATGGATGCTTATGAGGTCTTGGAAGACCCTAATCAGATTACTTCTACTACCCAATATCCAAATCAGTCTGTCTTGCAGATGAATAATATTTCATTAACTACCGAATCTAATACTCCTTCAACTATAAATTGGACACCAATATCATCATCTGGTGCAACATTGGGAGAATGTACTCAAATAATAAATAATAGTGCTTTAGGACAGGGAGAAGTAGGTATTCATTTCTATTCCACTACATCATCCACTCCTGACCCTTCAATTGACGGGAAAAGCTCGATTGTACTTGGTAGAGATGTTAGCCCAGCTGGAAGTTGGATTATAAAAGCACAGGATGGTCACTTAGTAAATGTTTCTGTAACATGTGTGGGTTCTGATAGTTACAATTTCAATATTAGCGGTGCTACTTTTACAGATGGTACCACATATATCCAAGGGACATCAACTTTAGCGAAATCATTTTATATGACCCAGGGAGCAACTGTACAGATTTATGGTAGTGCACAACTGAGCAGTAACTCAGTTGTTGTTATAGGAGTAACTTATTAGACATCTGATTAAATTTTAATTAAAAATAAAATGAAACGCATCAATCAATCAATATTATTCTGCCTGCCGGTTTTTTCTTTGCTGCTCGCTTGCGGCAAAGGCGGCAGTAACTATCAACCGCCCGCAACGCCAACCGATTTGTCGTACAATGCACAAATAGTAGGTGTTACGGATGCTACTCCAAACGGCGACGGCAGCGGTATGGTAAATCTTACTCTTTCCGGCAAAAACGTTACTTCTTACGTTGTAAGTTTACCTACAGAAAGTAAATCGTTTTCCGTGAATAGCGCCAGCGGAACAGTAAACTGTACGTTTGCATCTGCGCCGGGCACTACTACCAAATATCCCATAAATATTTCAGCGTATTGCAATACCGTAAAAAAAGATACGACCATCTATGTAACAGTATATTGTAAAGCAGCAACTGCGCCGGGAACTATTTTGTTATGGTCAGATGAATTTGACAGCACCGCGTTAAATACCAATATCTGGAATTACGAAAGCGGAAACAACAACGGTTGGGGAAATAATGAATTAGAATATTACACAAGCGATGCGGCAAATGTAAGCGAGAAGAACGGGTATCTGCAAATTACGGCACTTAGTTCTCCTAATTATAACAACAGCGGATTTAATTACACGTCTGCGAGAATAACTACTGCCAATAAATATTCTTTCCAGTATGGTAAAGTAGAAATAAAAGCAAAGCTTCCGGGCGATGCAGGTACTTGGCCTGCGCTTTGGCTGTTGGGAAATAACATCAATACTGGTGTGGCATGGCCTGCGTGTGGCGAAATCGATTTAATGGAAGCCGGAACAGTATGGGGCACAGATGTTGTGGGAAGCTCATTGCACTGGGGAACAAGTTCGAACAGACAGGATACTAATAAAAAACTAACTGTTTCTGGATTGAATAGCGATTTTCATTTATATCAAATGGACTGGAGAGCCGACCATATTGCTTTTTACGTGGACGGTGTAAAAGTTGATAGTGTCGCGAATAATTCGAATATGCCGTTCGGTCAGAATTTCTTCTTCATTTTCAATGTAGCGATAGGTGGGAGCTTAGGTAGCAAGGATAATACTCCCGGCTCGATCAATCTCGGTTCCAGTTCAACAATGTATGTGGATTATGTAAGGGTTTATAATTAATGTTTCTGAAATCAATTTTGTAGAAATGAATTGCGCAAAAAAAGGCAATCTGGTTTTGTTGTGTTTCGTGTTAATATTTTGCGGAACAGCCTGTTCAAAAAATGATATACCATCAACTTCAAATACACCTAAAGCTCCTACCGGTTTAAAAGTATCAGCGCAGGTAGTCGGTGCAACAAGCACATCGCCAAAGGGCGATGGAAGCGGCGGGGTTAATATTACCGTATCTGCTACTAATGCTACAAACTATCAGATTATTTTGCCCACAGAAAACAACAAAACTTTTACGTTAAATAATCCCGATGGCGGAACAGTAAGTTATGCTTTTACGGCTAACCCTGGAACTGTTACTACTTATCCTATACAAGTAACAGCATACAATGGCTCTTTGAAAAAAGATACAGTGTTGGGCATAGAAGTTTATTGCGCTTATGTGAAGACAGATGTAGCATTTTGGCTTACCACGCCCGATAAAACCGCTCTTTTTAAACAGCAAAATATTGCGTTGAATTTTTCCTCATCTTCAAATAGTAATGCAACCATTAATGTAGATGCAACCCGGCAATTCCAGAGCATTGACGGTTTCGGCTACGCGCTTACGGGCGGAAGCGCTTCGCTCATCAATGGCCTGGATGCTACAACAAAAGATGACTTGTTGAAAGAGCTTTTTCTGGCAGATTCTACACACATCGGCGTAAGCTATTTGCGGTTAAGCATCGGTGCATCGGATTTGAGTGCAACGGCTTTTACTTACGACGATACGCCGGGTGATTCAACCTTACAAAACTTCAGCATTGATAAAGAAAAAACGGATTTGATTCCTGTGCTGCAAAAGATTTTAGCCTTAAATCCAAATATTAAAATCATTGCTACACCTTGGAGCGCACCGGCATGGATGAAAACCAATAATAATCTTTACGGTGGCGGCGATAATCCGGGTATTTTGAAACCTGAATGTTACAGCATATATGCGAACTATTTTGTAAAATATATTCAGGCAATGAAAGCCGCAGGCATTACCATTGATGCAGTAACGCCGCAAAACGAACCGTTAAATGCGTACAACAATCCTTCGATGCTGATGCAGGATACCGATGAAGATAATTTTATCAAAAATTATTTAGTGCCTGCGTTTAAAGCAAACAGCATAACAACAAAGATTATTGTGTACGACCATAACTTAGACCATCCTGAATATGCTACCGATATTTTGAGCGACCCGGATACGTATAATCTTGTGGATGGCTCGGCGTTTCATTTGTACGCGGGAAATATTGGAACAATGTCATCGGTACACAATCAATTCCCGAATAAGAATTTATATTTTACGGAACAATACACTTCATCAACCGGCGACTTTGGCGGAGATTTACAATGGCATATTGAGAATGTAATTATAGGCGCCACTTCCAATTGGAGCAAAAATGCTTTGGAATGGAATTTGGCTTCTGACCCGAATCAGAATCCGCATTTAAGTGGCGGTTGTTCAGATTGTTTGGGCGCGGTTACTATCAGCGGAACTTCTATATTGAAACGGAATCAAAGCTATTATATCATTGCTCATGCGGCTAAATTTGTCCGCCCGGGTTCGGTAAGAATTGCTTCAACATCGGCAGCAAATTTGCCAAATGTGGCATTTAAAACGCCCGACGGAAAAAGAGTTTTGATTGTATTAAACAAAGCAACTACAAGTACCACTTTTAATATTCAATTTAACGGACAAACAGTTTCTCCAACGCTGCCTGCCGGCGCAGTCGGAACTTTTGTCTGGTAAAAAATTTATACAAATGAAAAAAATCATTCTTCCCTTCAGCATACTTTGTTATGCATTTGTCTTCAACAATGTTCATGCGCAGAATGTTGCATCTATCCCGCAATACCAAGGCTATACTTTAGCCTGGCACGATGAGTTTGATGAAAACAAGCTGAACGAAAAAGACTGGACATACGAATTGGGAAACAGAAACGGCTGGGGTAATCACGAGCTGGAATATTATACCTCAAGCCCGAAAAATATTTATACATCCAAGGGCAATCTGGTAATTGAAGCAAGAAGAGAAAAGAAGGACGATTTTGATTATACATCTGCTCGAATCGATACAAAAAATAAGCAAGAGTTTTTATACGGAAGAATTGATATGCGCGCCAAACTTCCCGTGGATAAAGGTTTGTGGCCGGCACTGTGGCTTCTTGGCAGCAATATTTCAACGGTGCCTTGGCCTAAATGCGGCGAAATTGATGTGATGGAATTAATCGGTAAAAACCCAAAAGAAGTTGTTGGCTCTTTTCATTGGAAGAAAGCCGACGGAACAGAAGGAACAATCAATAATAAATACGATTTAACCGATGAGGATTTCTCCAAAAATTTCCATGTATATAGTTTGATTTGGAGAAAAGATTCCATGCAAATATTGGTGGACAATTTTCCTTACGTAAAAGTTGCGCGGGAAGATTTTAATGATGGAACTTACCCTTTCGACAAACCATTCTTTCTTTTATTTAATGTCGCCGTAGGCGGCGATTGGCCCGGAAATCCTGATAACGCTACAAAATTTCCACAAAAAATGTTGGTCGATTATGTGCGGTATTACAAGTTGAACTACTGATATATTGAACTGTTTGTCGCAATAAAAAAACCTCGCTGAAATTTTACAACGAGGTTTTTAGTTTTATGAAATTATTATTTAGTTTTTGCTATTTAATGCTTTAGCAATTCTAAAATCCAGGTCTTGTAAATGGTATCTGCTCAAAGCATCCGGATAAGCGGCTGCTATCTTGTCTAATTGATTTTTTATTTTCAACAAATGTCCATAAGCCAAAGACGGGACATCACTATTTATATAGCTTGCGGCATTTCCGCCAAACGGAGATTGGTTCGCATTAGCTGCCGGGGAAGTGTTTGCGTCTTTTATCAATGCTTCGATATATGCTTTTTGCAAATTTCTGCGGAAATAACTGATAGCACTATTGCTTGTCCATTCACTAAAAATATCTTTTTCAATATCGTTCAGCAAATCTTCCGGCTGATAAACTTTGTCTGCTCCAAAACGGCTGCCGCACACATACAACCTGTTAAGCCTGTCGGATGAAACCAAACTATTGATAAGGCTTGTTTGCAGATTGATGAGATTGTCGTTGCCCGCCGGACGATTTGTTTTGTTGAGAATGCTTGTGTCCAGCAACCATTTAGGTGTTGTGAACAATTGCGTATTCAAAAATTCCAATGCACGTATCTGCTTGTCTTTTGGAGTGGGCGCATACACATCTCCGCTTTGCTCAATGCTTTTAGGCGTTGAATAGATGCCGCCAATGTTTTTCAATACATGACCAATATAACGTGCAAACTGTCCGAAAACCTGGTCATATAATTCAGAAAGATTGTCGTAGGTGTCGGCTGTTTCTTTTGTCCATTCCGGCAAACCTTTCAACACTCTTTGGAGGTTTAAAATACCGTATGTATTAGCTTTCATGG
The DNA here is from genome assembly GCF_001659705.1 of Arachidicoccus sp. BS20. Classification (NCBI taxonomy): domain Bacteria; kingdom Pseudomonadati; phylum Bacteroidota; class Chitinophagia; order Chitinophagales; family Chitinophagaceae; genus Arachidicoccus; species Arachidicoccus ginsenosidimutans. Next base: position 1,762,930 of record NZ_CP015971.1, on the reverse strand, counting down.
CATCATCGCCAAGGTCTTCGTTTTGCGAGCGGGGGTCGTAAGGGTCGGTTTCTGTTCCGAACCAAAGACGAGGATTTTTTGAGAGACTGTCAATTATCCATTTGTTGGTAATTTCATGGTCTTCTTTTTCTGTTTTAGCACCGCTGTATGAATAGCCCCATTGGATTGCCCATCTGTCGTATTCGCCGATGTGCGGGTATAAATCTTCTGCAGGGATTTTGTCTTCCGGTTGTGCTACATAGTCAAAGCGAGCATAGTCCATAATAGAAGGCGTATGTCCGTGTGCTTCCAGCCATTTTTTATTGCGCAGCATTTCTACGGGAACAGTACTGCTGCTGCCGAAATTATGGCGCAGTCCAAGCGTATGACCTATTTCGTGAGATGATACGAAACGGATAAGGTCGCCCATGAGTTTATCATCAAAGACCATTTTTCTGGCGCGTGGGTCGTTGGGCGCTGCCTGTATCATGTACCAATCGTGAACGAGTTTCATTACGTTGTGATACCAACCGATATGACTTTCGAGAATTTGACCGCTGCGCGGGTCGTGAACATTTGGTCCGTACGCGTTTTCAATATCGGATGCGAAATATCTGATAACGGAATAACGCGCGTCTTCCATACTCATGGTCGTATCGTTTACGGGCCAAGGTTTTGCAGTAATTGCATTTTTGAATCCTGCTTTTTCAAAGGCTTTATTCCAGTCTTCAATGCCTGCTATCAGGTAAGGAACCCATTGTTTTGGTGTTGCGGGATCGATGTAGTAAACCAATGGTTTTGCAGGTTCAACTAATTGTCCTCGTTTCCATTTGTCCATGTCTTCAGGCTTTGGTTGCAGGTTCCAGCGTACAATAAAATTATCGTCTTTTACACGTTGTTGGTTATCGCCATATTGTGTATAGCTATCTGCAAAATAGCCCACACGCGGGTCAAATTCTCTTTGCGCCATCGGCGTTTTAGGCAACAGTAAAAATGAATGATTGAAATGAAGTGTGACAACGCCTACCTGGCTGCCCGCGGTAAAGCCTCCGCGCCCGCGCCCTCTGCCGCCAAATTCAGTGGGCGGAGCCGGTGCTACAGAGTATGTTTTTACTGTTTTAATTTCAGTATTGATAGGGTAAGTATGAATACTTTCTATGTATGATCTGTCGGACATTAAGCCGCCGATGGATAAGCTCCTCTTTTGATAACTTGCAAAACTGAGCGCAGGGTTGTCGCCGGAAAAGAAACTATTTACATCAATCACAACGCTGTTATTTCCATAGGCTTTAATAGGAAATGCAGCTATATACGGATTCACATTGGAGTTTTGTACAGCCTTATAAATAGCGTTGGTTGAATCTGCTACGCTTATGGTAAGCATAAGCTGAAGAAAAACATTTTTATTCGGACCTTTAACCCAACGTACCATTTGCTGGTTCACAATTTCGCCGCCATATACACCTGCGCCGCCGGCTGCTTTATCATATCTTGTTACCACCAGAATGTCTCTGTTGAATAAGCTGTCGGGGATTTCAAACAGCCAGTTGTCATCTACTTTGTGAATGGTAAACAGCCCGCTTTTTGAATATGCGGAATCGGGAATAACTTCTTTGTAAGGCTTTATTTCATTGGGCTTTTTAGGATGCGCTGCAATTATTTTTTTAGCAGTATCTTTTGCAGCTATACTGTCTTTGTGATGTGGTATTGAGTCTTTGTGCTGTGCATAAGACACGTGAAGCAGGCATATCGATATTACAGCCAGCATTAGTTTCTTAATCATTGTACAATTTTGTTTGAAGTGATAAAAATGAATGCAAAAATAAGGTTATATATTGTTCAAACATCTGTTGGTATAAAACAGTGAGAATCGGTCAATATTTGTTATGAACGGTTATTAAAAAGGAGGGGTTGTGTAGTATATCGAATTCATAAAAATTATAAAAAAAGATATAAAAACTTGTTGGGTAAAATAAAATTTATAATTTGCTCGTCCATTGCTGAGATATAATTGTTAAAAATATAAATAAGAATTTCTTGTTTAATTTAAAAAATTTCTTAGCATTGTGGCATAAAAATCATTTAAACACAGTTATTCATTCAAAAAAAAATTTCATCATGGCTGAAATTAAACCAACTGCCCAAGCAGCAGTAAAGACAGTTTCAAATGTAAAACCTAAGAAGAGCTCGAATGCTATTTCGTGGATTGCGCCAATCTTGGCAATTGTATTAGGTTACATTATTTGGCGTTTCGCATTAGGTAGTTCTTCAAACTTCAACAAGCCGGATGCGGCGGGTGGTTTTTGGCCCCAACACGAAGACCCCAAAACACCAATTGCGCGTATGTATCAGGGCGGTATTCTTGTACCGGTATTGATTGGTTTGTTCCTGATCGTAATTACTTTCTCTATCGAAAGAGTACTTACAATTTCAAGAGCATTGGGTAAAGGTAATATTGGAGAATTTATCCGCAATGTTCAATATAATCTTGCAAACAAAGATGTAGATAAAGCCATTGCTTTGTGCGACAAACAAAAAGGAAGTGTTGGTAATGTAATGAAATCCGGTCTTTTGAAATACAAAGAAATGATTACAAATACAGAACTGGACACAGAACAAAAAGTATTAAACATTCAAAAAGAAATCGAAGAAGCAACGGCATTGGAATTGCCAATGTTGGAAAAGAACCTCGTGTTTTTATCAACTATTACTTCGGTAGCAACATTGACCGGATTGTTGGGAACGGTATTAGGTATGATTCGTTCGTTCGCATCTTTGGCAAGCAGCGAAGGTGGAAACGCATCTGCACAGTTGTCCCAAGGTATCTCGGAAGCGTTGTATAACACGGCGCTCGGTATCGGTACGTCTGCCATCGCGGTAGTTATGTACAACGTACTTACTACAAGAATCGATGGTATCACTTACGGTATTGACGAATCCGGCTTTACTTTAACGCAAAGTTTTGCTTCTAACTATAAATAATTGGTTCCGGGAGAAAATCTTAAAATTTTCTCCTGTCGAAAAAAAATCAGAAAAAATTTATGGAAAAAGAGATGTTTCTGCATCTTATTAATGAAGTAAAATAAATTAAAAACAATGGGAAGAGCCAAATTACCACGTAAAAGTACAGCAGTAGATATGACGCCGTTTTGTGATGTGGCATTTCTTTTGTTGACTTTCTTTATCTTAACGACTAAGTTTAAACCCGACCAGAAGATTCCTATTAATACGCCGAGTTCTGTTGCGCAAAAAGTAGCGCCGGAAAAGAACTTCATCATGATTTCTTTGAACAAAGACGGAAAAGCGTTTCTGAATTGCGACAGGCAGGATTTGATGGGAACTGTTTTGGACGATTTAAACTCGCAAAACAATTTGGGATTGACTCCGGGCGAAATTAATAAACTTGTTAAGTTGCCGCTGATTGGCGTTGGTTTGCAGGATTTGAAGTCCTACAGCCAGTACCAACCCAATCAAATAAATGAACAATTATCAGGAATTCCTATTCAGGACAGTGCCAATAATCAACTGACCCTATGGATGAAGGCATTTGTAAACGCAGTGGGTTCAATAGGTGGAGATGATACAGGCGCTTCCGGAGATGACGGCGGTAACAAAGAACCTACGGTAATTTTAAAAGGCGACAATCTTTCAAAATTCCCGCAGTTCAAAAATGTAATTGCCGCACTTACGGAAAACAACATTTTGAAGTTCCAAATGGTAACAAATCCTGAAGGTGTGCCTACGGGAAGCGAGTTGTGGAAGAAAGCACAAAGTGAACAATCTACGGTATCAAATTAGAAAACAACATTTTTAAACTTAAAAATATCCAATTATGGCAGAGATAGATACCTCGTCGGGCGGCGGTCATAAGAAAGGTCCGGGGGTCAAAAAAGGGAAGAAGTTATCTACGCGTGTGGATTTAACGCCAATGGTGGATTTAGGTTTTTTGTTGATTACATTCTTTATGTTTACAACAACAATGAGCCAGCCGAATGCCATGCACCTGAATATGCCCGATGATAATAAAAATACAACGGAGCAGAAAACACAGGAATCCGGCGCCTTAACTATTTGGTTGGGTAAAAATGATAATATTTACTATTATGAAGGGGAGTTGAAGGCAGATTTGTCTAATGTAAATCCTTCAAATTTTAAAGATATCAGGCAAGTGATTTTAAACAAAAAAAATACTACCGATACTTCTAAACTATTCATGATAGTAATGCCCGGCAACCAAAGCACTTACAAAAATATCATTGATATTCTTGATGAGTTCTCAATTGATATGGTAGACCGTTACGCATTAGTAAATAAGGTTGACCCGCAATACGAGAAAGATATTGACAATATGGACGCAAAATATGCTCCAGGAAATTAATATATTTTCTCATAAAAAATAATAGAAATGGATGCTAATAAAATTTTAAATTCAAGTGTGCTCGACATTATATTCGAGAACAGGAATAAGGCGTACGGAGCTTACGATTTAAGAACAACTTATGCCAGAAGAATAGTGATAGCGTTGGTTGCGACTTTAATTGTAATCGCTCTCTTCCTGGTAGGTTTTTACTTGAGTAAAAATAAACCGGAAGTGAAAAAGCCGGTAATGCATGTGGCGGATGTAAATATTCAGAAGTTCAACAAAGAGCCACCTCCGCCAAAAAAAGTTCAACCACCACCACCACCACCGGCAGCAGCGCCTCCTAAAATTGAGATGAAGAAATTTACGGTGCCGAAAGTGGTAAAAGACGACCAGGTAAAGCCTGATGAAACTCCTCCGAAACAAGACGAGAAGTTGACCATAGGACCGGTTACGCAGCATGGTTTGAAAGTAAACGGAGCTTTAGCCGCTCCGCCGGAAGTTCACGGTATTGGTGGTACAGGCAAAGGTCCGGGTACAGGAACCGGTACGGGAGATTATGACAAAGAATTTACTTCTGTTCAGGTTGAAGCGAAATTCCCCGGTGGAATGGAAGCTTGGCAACGTTATTTAAGAAGCAATTTGAGAGAAAATACGCCGTCTGATAATGGAGCACCTCCCGGAACCTATAAAGTAATTGTTTCTTTTCTCGTAAGCCGCGATGGTTCCATTTCTGAGGTAAAAGCCATTAGCGCGCCAAATCCTGATTACGGAACTGCCGCTGAAGCTGTACGTGTAATTGAACGTGGTCCTAAATGGATACCTGCAATTCAAAACGGAAGACAAGTAACATATCGCCAAAAACAAGGGATTGTGTTTAACATCTCTGAATAAAGGGCTATGTATATTTTTTCAAAACAGGTGTACAAGAAAGTTGTACGCCTGTTTTGTTTTTGTATATTCGGTTATTAAAACACTATTTACCAATTATGATAACTACAATCAGGAATGATTTCAACAATCATTTTTCCGAAGATAAATACAAAAATTATCTTGCTTATCTCGAAAAAGATTTTCCGGGTACATTGGATTTTAGAATTGCGGAAACTCCTGTTTTTGTCGATAAAGGGTTTAAAGAAAAAATGCTCTCCGCCGGCGAAGCTGTTATTGACAAAATATTGTCCCCCGAATTTAAGCAGCTTACACAGAATGCTATTCCCGGAAATATAAAAGTTGCAGGCGATGAACAACACCCGCATTTCCTGATTCTGGATTTCGGAATTTGTGAAAACGGAGCCGATGAATACGAGCCGATGCTGGTTGAGATGCAGGCTTTCCCTTCGTTATTTGCTTATCAATTGCATCAATACAAATCGGGAGATGTTGCATACAATTTCCCCAAAAACTTCACACCGTTTTTAAATGGATATAGTGAAGAAAAAGCAATTCATTTGTTGGAAAAAATATTGGTAGGAGATAACAATCCTGAGCATACAATTCTCTTAGAAATATTTCCCGACCAACAAAAAACCAGGATAGATTTTCTTTACACAAAAAAATATCTCGGTATAGAAACGGTATGTGTAACTGATTTGATAAAAGAAAACAGAGATTTATTTTATATCAAGGACGGAGATAAGATTAAAATTGAGCGTATATACAATCGTCTGATTTTTGATGAACTTCATCGGCAAGCGCCTGGTGTGCAGAGTAAAGCAAAAATTTTGTTTGACGATTTGGATGTCGAATGGATTACACATTCAAACTGGTTTTACCGCGTAAGTAAATATACATTACCGTTTTTGAAGCATCCGAACGTTCCCGAGACTTTCTTTCTAAAAGACTTGAAAGAAATCCCCGACGATTTGGAAAATTATGTGCTGAAGCCTTTGTTTTCATTTGCCGGCAACGGCGTTATTATTGATGTGAAAAAAGAGAATATTGATGAAATCTCTGATAAGGAAAATTATATTTTACAGAAAAAAGTAAAATACGCATCTGCTATTAAAACGCCCGACGAAAATGCCAAAGCCGAAATTCGCCTTTTTTATTTCTGGGAAAAAGGAGCTTCCCGCCCGGTAGCAGCTTACAATTTGGCACGCCTTACCAAAGGAAATATGATAAGTGTTGCATTAAATAAAAATAAAACATGGGTGGGCGGAAGTTTTGCTCTTTTTGAAGAATAAAATACTTTTTGCAGGTTTCAATACAATTTGTACCTTTGTTGCCCTTTAATCCAATCTGAATACAAAAAATATAGGAGAAACTGCGCAAATTTTTCGTATATTTTCAGATGGGTTTAATTCATAAAACCGGTTAAATACAGATATGTCATCAACAAAACTTCACAACAGGGTCAGCTTTGGTAAAACGAAACACCTTGCTGAAACACCTGATTTATTAGACATTCAGTTAGAATCTTTCCGCGAATTTTTCCAGTTAGAAACAACGCCCGACAAGCGTAACAACGAAGGTCTTTTCCGTGTATTCAAGGAAAATTTCCCTATCACGGACACGCGTAACATTTTCGTGCTGGAATTTTTGGACTATTTCGTTGACCCGCCGCGTTATTCCATTGAAGAATGTATGGAACGTGGTTTAACGTATGCAGTTCCTCTGAAAGCCAAGTTGCGCTTGAGCTGTAATGACGAAGAGCATATCGATTTCCAGACAATTGTACAGGACGTTTTCTTGGGAAATATTCCGTATATGACGCCGCGTGGTACATTCGTTATCAATGGTGCTGAACGTGTAATTGTTTCTCAGTTGCATCGTTCTCCCGGTGTATTCTTCGGACAATCAACGCATCCAAACGGAACAAAAATTTATTCTGCCCGCGTTATTCCTTTCAAAGGTGCGTGGATGGAATTTGCTACCGACATCAACAATGTGATGTACGCATACATCGACCGTAAGAAGAAATTCCCGGTTACTACTTTGCTGCGTTCTATTGGCTTCGAAACGGATAAAGATATTTTGACTTTGTTCGGTATGGCAACAGAAGTTCCTGCCGATAAAAAGGCTTTGGAAAAACACATCGGGCAAAAACTCGCTGCTCGTGTATTAAAAGCATGGGTAGAAGATTTTGTGGATGAAGATACCGGAGAAGTTGTGTCGCTCGAGCGTAATGAGGTTGTGTTGGAACGCGATACCATTTTGGACGAAGAGGCAATTCAGGTAATTGCCGATTTGGAAGTGAAAAGCGTGTTCATTCAGCGTGAAGATGTTGGCGGCGATTACGCAATCATCTACAACACATTGAATAAAGATACTACCAATTCTGAACTGGAAGCAGTTCAATTTATTTATCGTCAGTTGCGTGGTGCAGATGCGCCGGATAACGAAACCGCTCGCGGTATCATTGACAAATTGTTCTTTAGCGACAAGCGTTACGATTTAGGCGAAGTGGGTCGTTACAAAATCAACCGCAAGCTTGAAGTTAAGCAGAAATTAGGAACGAAAGTTCTTACCAAAGAAGATATTATTGAAATCATCAAATATTTGGTTCGCCTTACAAACGGTAAAGCCGAAATAGATGATATTGACCACTTGAGCAATCGTCGTGTACGTACAGTAGGCGAGCAGTTGTACGCTCAGTTTGGCGTAGGTTTAGCGCGTATGGCGCGTACCATTCGCGAGCGTATGAACGTGCGCGACAATGAAGTATTTACGCCGGTTGATTTGATTAATGCAAGAACATTATCTTCCGTTATCAATTCCTTCTTCGGAACTTCTCAGTTGTCGCAGTTTTTAGACCAAACCAATCCATTGTCGGAAATTACGCACAAGCGTCGTATCTCCGCGCTCGGACCGGGCGGTTTGAGCCGTGAACGTGCGGGCTTTGAAGTGCGCGACGTGCACTATTCCCACTATGGTCGTTTGTGTACGATTGAAACGCCGGAAGGACCGAACATCGGTTTGATTTCTACGCTTTGCGTTCATGCGAAAATCAACGATATGGGCTTTATCGAAACGCCTTATCACGAAGTGCATGATGGTAAAGTAGATTTGAAACATTTAAGATTCCTGAGTGCAGAAGAAGAAGATACTGCAAAAATTGCACAGAGCAGCGTGCCTTTGGACGATAAAGGTGTTTTCATAGAAGACAGAATCATTAGCCGCGAAACGGGCGATTTCCCTGTACTGGACAAAAGTGAAGTCGAATTCATGGACGTTGCGCCCAACCAAATTGTAGGTTTGTCCGCGTCTTTGATTCCGTTCCTCGAACATGACGATGCCAACCGTGCGCTAATGGGTTCAAATATGCAACGTCAGGCGGTTCCGTTATTGCTTCCGCAGGCGCCGATTGTAGGTACAGGTCTGGAGGGCAAAGCGGCTCGCGACGCACGTATCCAGATTCATGCAGAAGGCGATGGTGTTGTAGAATTTGTAGATGCACGTGAAGTTCACGTTCGTTATAATAGAAATGACGCTGACCGTTTGGTTTCTTTTGAAGATGATTTGGTGGTATACAGATTAACCAAATTTATCAAAACCAACCAGGCAACTTCCATCAACTTGCGCCCTGCTGTGAAGAAAGGACAAGTTGTAAAGAAAGGCGATTTCTTGACAGAAGGTTACGCTACAAAAGATGGCGAATTGGCTCTGGGTCGTAACTTACAGGTTGCGTTTATGCCGTGGAAAGGTTACAACTTTGAAGATGCGATTGTAATCAACGAAAAAGTTGTTCGTGAAGACTTGTTTACTTCTGTTCATATTGAAGAATATGAATTGGAAGTACGCGATACAAAACTCGGCGAAGAAGAATTGACATCCGATATTCCGAATATTTCCGAAGAAGCCACTAAAGATTTGGATGAGCACGGAATTATCCGCATCGGTGCAACAGTTCGTGAAGGCGATATTCTGATCGGTAAAATCACTCCGAAAGGAGAAAGTGACCCGACGCCGGAGGAAAAATTACTTCGCGCAATCTTTGGAGATAAAGCCGGCGATGCAAAAGATGCTTCTCTGAAAGCGCCAAACGGAACGGAAGGTGTGGTTATCGACAAGAAATTATTCCAACGCGCTAAGAAAGATAAAAACAGCAAAGTGCGTGAAAAAGCGCAATTGGAAAAAATAGAAAAAACGCATCAGGAAAATGCCGCGGCTGTAAAAGAATTGTTGTTGAGCAAATTGCAGAGTTTGTTGAAAGACAAAACTTCCACAGGTGTTAGCAATAACTTCGGCGAAGTATTAATCGGCAAGGGGGCTAAATTCAACAGCAAAAACCTGAATGGCGTTGATTATCAAAATGTAAATCCGTTGGGTTGGACCGGTGATGAAACGGTTGATAGTCAAATCAACATTTTGTTACACAACTATAATATCAAATACAACGAAGAACTTGGACGTTACAAGCGTGAAAAGTTCAACATATCTATCGGCGATGAATTGCCTGCCGGTGTGTTGAAACTTGCCAAAGTATATCTTGCTGTTAAGCGTAAGCTGAAAGTTGGCGATAAAATGGCAGGTCGCCACGGTAATAAAGGTATTGTTGCAAAAATTGTACGTGCAGAAGATATGCCGTTCCTTGAAGATGGAACTCCGGTTGATATTGTATTGAACCCGTTGGGTGTACCTTCGCGTATGAACCTTGGACAGATTTACGAAACCATTCTCGGATGGTGCGGTAAAAAACTGAACATGAAATTTGCTACGCCGATTTTCGACGGCGCTTCTCCTGAAGAAATTGCAAAATATTGCGAAGATGCAGGAATCCCGTCAATGGGTCATACCTACTTGTACGATGGAGAAACCGGCGAACGTTTTGACCAGAAAGCTACTGTGGGCGTTATCTACATGATTAAGCTGCACCACATGGTGGATGACAAAATGCACGCACGTTCTATTGGACCATACAGCTTGATTACGCAACAGCCTTTGGGCGGTAAAGCGCAATTCGGTGGTCAGCGTTTCGGGGAAATGGAAGTATGGGCGCTCGAAGCTTATGGCGCATCCAACATTTTGCAGGAATTGCTGACAATCAAGTCTGACGATATTATCGGTCGTGCGAAAACGTATGAAGCTATTGTGAAAGGCGATAATATTCCTCGTCCGAGCGTTCCTGAATCATTCAATGTATTGGTTCACGAGTTGCGCGGTTTAGGATTGGATTTAAGATTTGAATAGTTGTTTAGTTATTAAATAAAAGAGGAGAGAGGTTGATTTTATCAATCTCTCTTTTTTATGCTTGTTGTAAAAATTATAAAGAAACGTTTGCGTTGTTTTTCAATAGAAAAAGAGATTATCTTTATTTCATATCATTTTAATTCTATTAATCAAGTTAAGTATTATGGTAAAAAAATTATGCTTGTTGTTCTTGAGTATCAACGTTTTTCTCTTTTCAAAATCGTTTGCACAGCAGCACACGTTTGAGGTTAAAAACGGTTCATTTGTTTACGACGGTAAGCCGATACAGATTCATTCCGGGGAAATGCACTATTCGCGTGTGCCGCATGAGTATTGGCGCCAGCGCCTGAAAATGATAAAAGCAATGGGGATGAATACTGTAACTACTTATGTATTTTGGAATTTTCAGGAAACAGCTCCCGGCGTTTGGAATTTTTCCGGCGACAGAGATATTGCAAAATTTATCAAAACCGCACAGGATGTAGGATTGTTTGTGATACTTCGTCCCGGACCTTATGTGTGCGCCGAGTGGGAATTTGGCGGTTACCCATGGTGGTTGCAAAAAGTTCCCGGGATGCACGTCAGGACACTCAATCAGCCTTTTCTGGATAGTTGTAAAACATATATTCAGCATTTAGCTGCACAGATAAAGAACTTGCAGATTACGCATGGGGGACCAATCATTATGGTGCAGGCGGAAAATGAATTTGGTTCTTATGTGGCGCAGCGCAAAGATATTCCTCTTGAACAGCACAAAAAATATGCTTTAGCCATAAAAAATGAACTGGTACATAACGGTTTTGACGTGCCGTTTTTTACGGCAGATGCAACTTACTTGTTTAAAGGTGGAAGCGTTGAAGGTGCTTTACCTTGCGGTAACGGTGAAGACAATGTAGATACTTTAAAAAAACGTGTGAATGAATTTCACAATGGAGAAGGACCTTATATGGTCTCGGAATTTTATCCCGGTTGGCTCGATCATTGGGGCGAAAAATTCGTAAAAGTGGGAGCAAAAGGTGTGGTAAATCAAACGGAAAAATATTTAAAGAATGGCGTTTCATTCAGCTATTATATGATTTTTGGCGGAACAAATTTTGGTTTTACGAGTGGCGCTAATGATGGCGACAGCCCTATTCAGCCAGACCTTACGAGTTATGATTACGATGCACCGATTAGTGAAGCGGGTTGGGCAACACCGAAATTCGATTCTCTTCGTTCATTAATGAAAAAATACGTTACTTATCAAATTCCCGATGTTCCGGACGCTGTACTTGTTATTGCTATTAACGAAATTAAACTCAATAAAACTGTCGATTTGTTTAACGGGATTGTAAAAAATATTCAGCCTGTTGTAAGCGATACGCCTAAGACTTTTGAAGACTTGAATCAGGGCTTTGGTTACGTTTTATACCGGAAGAAATTTGACAATGCTATCAACGGAACGCTTGATTTAAAAGGGTTGCGCGACTATGCATTGGTTTATGTGAATGGTAAAAAAGTAGGCGAACTGAATCGTCAGGTAAAGAAATTTACCATCAACATTGATATTCCTGCGAACGCAACATTGGATATTTTGGTGGAAAATATGGGACGTATTAATTATGGTCCGAACATTGAGAAAAATTTGAAAGGGATTATTTCTCCTGTAATGATTAATGGCAAAATAATTACCGGTAATTGGAATATGTACAAGTTGCCTTTCGACCAAGTCCCTGATTTATCAAAACAAAAAAGTTCCTACGTTGCAGGTAATCCTGTGATTTATCAGGGAGCATTCAAACTTAAAAAAGTCGGCGATACATTTCTGGATATGAGCAATTGGGGCAAAGGAATTGTGTTTATCAACGGGCATAATCTTGGTCGGTACTGGAAAGTGGGACCGCAGCAAACGCTGTATTTGCCGGGCTGTTGGCTGAAAAAAGGCAAAAACACAATACAGATTTTTGAGCAGCAAAATGATGTGAAGAACGAAACTATTAGTTCTGTAACGAAACCTGTTTTAGATAAATTGAATTTACCGAAAGAATAAAGTCCGAAATATTTTGTAGAAAAAGGAAGCGATCGCATTCGCTTCCTTTTTCGTTATCAGGATTGTACAAAAAGAAACCCGACCTTCAATAAAGAAAATCGGGCTTGCAACTTTTAAACCTTTCCTTTGTAGAGCGTACGGGAATCGAACCCGTGATTCCTCCGTGAAAGGGAGGTGTCTTAACCCCTTGACCAACGCTCCGTTTTTGTTTGGGATTGCAAAGGTATATTTTTTTTTGAGCTGACCAAATTTTTCCTTAAAATATAGAGTAAAAATTTTAAACGACACTAACGCTTGTTTATTATAAAATAGTAAATTATTCTTTATTAATAAACTCATTATTGTAAATTCGCATCGCTAAAAATTAAACAAACAATAAAACATTTTGAAATGAGTTCAGTTAAAGTTGCGATTAACGGTTTCGGACGCATTGGTCGTCTTGTGTTCCGTCAAATCCACAATATGGAAGGTATCGAAGTAGTGGCAATCAACGACCTTACGAGTCCGGCAACATTGGCACACCTTTTAAAGTATGATAGTGCTCAAGGGCGTTTCGTTGGTAAGGTAAGTAGTACTGAAAAATCTATTATCGTAGATGACGAAGAAATAAACATCTATGCACAAAGAGACCCATCGCTGATTCCTTGGGGAGAACATGATGTAGATGTAGTAATTGAAAGCACAGGCTTCTTTGCAGATAAGGCTAAGGCTGAAGCACATTTAAAAGCCGGAGCTAAAAGAGTTGTAATTTCTGCGCCCGCAACCGGCGATTTGAAAACCATTGTTTACAATGTGAACCATGAAATATTGGATGGTAGCGAAACTATCATCAGTTGCGCATCCTGTACTACCAACTGTCTTGCGCCAATGGCAAAAGCATTGAATGATGCTTTTACAATTGAAGTGGGAAGCATGACGACAATCCACGCTTATACCAATGACCAAAATACATTAGACGCTCCGCACGCAAAAGGCGATTTGCGCCGCGCACGCGCTGCGGCTGCAAACATCGTTCCTAATTCATCGGGGGCGGCTAAAGCAATCGGCTTGGTATTGCCGGAACTAAAAGGAAAATTAGACGGCGGCGCGCAGCGCGTTCCAACCATCACAGGTTCCCTTACAGAATTGGTGGCGGTTGTTTCAAAGCCCGTAACCAATGATGAAGTGAATGCTGTAATGAAAGCTGTCAGCGACGAAAGTTTCGGTTATACCGAAGACCCTATCGTAAGCAGCGATATTATTGGAATGCACTACGGTTCTTTGTTTGACGCTACGCAAACAAAAGTAATAGGTACGGGCGATAAGCAACTTGTAAAAGTGGCAAGCTGGTACGACAATGAAATGAGCTATGTATCACAATTAGTACGCACGGTTCATCATTTCGCAAAGTTGATTTCAAAATAATTTTTGAAGAATGATTTATAAAAAGCTGCTTGCAAAACCGAAGCAGCTTTTTTGCTGAAAAGCGGGTCGAAAATATTAATTTTTCGTAGCGCAGTTCGTTTCTCGCGCGAAAATGAATTATCTTCGAGGCTCAAAAATTTATTACACAGATAAAGTTTAAGAAAAATGGCAGATATACAAGAATTGAAAGAGACTGCAACGCAAATCAGACGCGATATAGTAAGAATGGTTCATGCTGTACAAAGCGGGCATCCTGGTGGCTCTTTAGGTTGTACCGATTATTTTACAGCTTTGTATTTTAATGTAATGAACCGTAAGTCGGGTTTTGATATGGATGGCATTGGCGAAGACATTTTCTTCCTTTCCAACGGACATATTTCTCCTGTTTTTTATGCTACATTGGCACGTGCAGGATATTTTGATGTCAAAGAATTGGCAACATTCCGTAGGCTCAATTCACGTTTACAAGGTCATCCTACGACGCACGAACATTTGCCCGGCATCCGCATTGCAAGCGGTTCTTTGGGACAAGGCTTGAGCGTTGCTTTGGGTGCTGCACTTGCCAAAAAGCATAACGGCGACGACCATTTTGTTTATGTGCTTTGTGGCGACGGCGAACTGGAAGAAGGTCAAAACTGGGAAGCCATTATGGCTGCGCCGAATCTGGATGTTCAGCGTTTGATTGTAACGGTGGACTGGAACGGTCAGCAAATTGACGGTCCTACAAAAGAAGTAATGGACCTTGGCGATTTGAAAGCAAAATTTGAAGCATTCAAATGGCAGGTTATTGTGTTGGAAGAAGGCAATGATATTGAAGCTATCACTAAGACTTTGGAGAAAGCAAAATCTATTGCAGAACCCGGAAAACCTGTGGTAATATTGATGGAAAGCGTGATGGGTAAAGGCGTTGACTTTATGGAAGGTCATCATGAGTGGCACGGAAGTGCGCCAAACGATGAGCAACTGGCAAGTGCGCTTACTCAATTAGGCGAAACTTCGCTGGGCGATTATTAATACGTTCAAATATTGATTAACCGAATATTTTAGGGCAGTAACTAAAATATTCGGTTTTGTTATTTATTGAGTTCTGATGTTGCATAAAATAGTAAGAAGACGCTTGCGTGTCATTGCGAGGAGCGAGCGACGTGGCAATCTCAATGAGATTCCCGCCTGCGCTGGAATGACGACGGTCGTGTTCATTTATAAAAAACAATATTATTTTTATACTAACTCAATTTGTTCTATCTGTGCATCTGTGGCAATTACATTCTTCAAAATCCATTAAATCATAAATCCCTGTTCCGACAAAATGCATCCCAAACATCTTTCCATCAATGATTTTACATACGATTTGTCCGATGAAAAAATCGCGAAATTTCCTTTGCAAAAAAGGGACGAAAGCAAATTGTTGATTTATGAAAGCGGAAAGATTGAACAAAGCGTTTATAAAAATCTTCCTGAATTTTTGTCGGAAAATACTTTGCTTGTTTTCAACAATACAAAGGTTGTGGAAGCGCGTTTGCTTTTTAAAAATATCAATGGTGCAAACATTGAATTATTCTGTTTAGAACCTGCGGATGATTATTCAGATATTACAACAGCAATGTTGCAAAAGGGGAAAGTTTTTTGGAAATGTTTGGTAGGAAATGCGAAAAAATGGAAAGAAGATTTATTGGAAAAAACAATTTCATCCGGCGGCAAAAGTTTTATTCTTCAGGTAAGAAAAGTTGAAAAACAAAATGATTATTTCTTAATCGAATTTCTTTGGAATATTGATGAATACAGCTTTGCAGAGGTTTTACATTTTGCAGGACAAATTCCTTTGCCGCCGTATTTGCACCGCGAAGCGGAAGAAAAAGATAAGGAAACTTATCAAACAGTTTATGCAAAGCACGACGGTTCGGTTGCCGCGCCTACGGCTGGCTTGCACTTCACGGAAAATTTATTGCAGCAATTAAAAAACAAAAATATTCAGACAGATTTTGTAACGCTTCATGTGGGCGCGGGAACTTTCAAACCCGTGAAATCCGACACAATGGAAGCGCACGAAATGCACGCTGAATTTATAGATGTTTCGGTTGAGCTAATTAATTCGTTAATTGATAATTTATCGGGGAAAATTGTTTCGGTTGGTACAACTTCGTTGCGCACGTTGGAAAGTTTATATTGGCTTGGCGTAAAGGTTTTGAGCAATATTTTTCCGTTGGAAATTTCGCAATGGGAAGTGTATGATTTGCCGCAAAATATTTCGGCGAGCGATGCTTTGAATGCTTTGAAAAATTATCTTGGAAAAAATGAACAACAAAGATTATTGACCAAAACGCAAATCATTATTGCACCAAATTATGAATTGAGAATTGCAAATGGGTTGATTACCAATTTTCATCAGCCTAAATCTACATTATTGCTGTTGGTTGCAGCATTCATCGGCGATGATTGGAAGAATGTGTATGATTATGCTTTGCAAAACGACTTCCGGTTTTTGAGCTACGGCGACGGAAGTTTGCTGTGGCGAAAATAATTTTGTCTTGGTTTTGTCATAAAAAGTTTTTCGTATCCGCTTGGTTGCTTTATCTTTGGGCGGACTTTTAAAAAGGATAAATATACTGAAATGGAAAAGAAGTTTAAAAACGAAGTGATTTACGATTTTCAATCTTATCATACGCCTATGACAAAGTCAATGTATTTGGGCGTGTTCTTAGGTTTTATAACTGCGATTGTGTGTTTGGCGTTCTGGTCTTTTGCTGTGAATATTTTGCAATTAACCATGTCGTCTTATGTTGTAAATGTGCAGACAATTGCGTTTGGAACAATTATTCCATTGGTAGTCTTTGGTATTTTATACGCGGCGCTTACGCATTATCTGAAAAGTGCAGGAGCAATACTTGCTTCTGTAATATTTGCATTGGCTGACTTGTGGTTGATTCTTGTAATAGCTAAAGGAGATTACGGCGATACAGCGCAACATATTTATCAGTTTAAAGAATTGTTGATTCCTATTATTGCCATCATTGGAATTGTAGGCGCTGTTGTTTTCCCTATTTGTTACAAAAGCCAGAAAGTTGCAGATGCAGTTTTGTAAAATTGCAGGGTGTAGCTTTAATATTTGATATTTTTAGAGAGCGGTTTTTTCCGCTCTTTTTTATTTTTACCGAATGATAAAGTCTCTGAAATATATTCTCTTTTTGAGCCTGATGAATGCAATGATGTCTTGCAATTCGTGTAATAATACGAATCTTTCATCCATTAATCCTTCAAGTGATGCTATTGCTGTAAACGATAATGATTCTGTTTTAACGGTTGTGCATTGGAATATTGACTGGTTTGGCTCGGCAAAGAATGGCGTTGCAGATAAAGATTTGCAGCAGGCAAATGTGCTGAAAGTAATCAGGTTCTTGAATCCTGATATTATTGGCTTTGCAGAAGTGGTGGATACAGCCGGATTTCGGGCAATGGTAGATAGCTTGGGAAATGATAAGTACAGTTTTAAGGTGTCGCCGTATGCAAGCAGTGTTTCTCCGTTGCGGTCAAAATATTACACGAGTGCGCAGAAGCTGGCATTTATTTACAAAAAAGGAGAATTTAAGATTCGCTTTGTACGCGCTTATTTGTCAAAAAGCAACCGTGCCGGATATAATTTTTCCAATGGAAGATATCCGTATTTGCTCAACGCAGACGTTACAAAAAACGGCGTTACGAAGAATATTTCTTTCTTTTTGATTCATGCAAAGTCCGGCGCTGACCACACGAGTTATACGCGTCGTAAAGCAGCGTTTGAAGAGTTCAAAGATTCGCTGGATAAGCAATATTTCTATCAAAAAAATATGATAATTCTTGGCGATTTTAATGATGAGCTGCAAGGTTCAATTACTTATGGAGAATCGGTTTCGCCGTATCGAAATTTTGTACAGGATGAGCATTATAATTGCATTACTTTGCCTTTGAATAAAAAAGGTGTCGCATCTATGATTGCTGAGCCGTCGGTTGTGGACCAGCAAATTATTTCCTCGGTTTTCGCAAAAAAATACATATCCCATTCTGCCAAAATACGTACGGATGTAACAACAATTATTCCCGGTTACGAAAGAAGACAAACATCTGACCATTATCCGGTTTCATCGCAGTATGTGTTTCGCAGGCAAGTCAATTAATTGACTGGCAAAGAAATAAGTTATAATAAAAAATCCGCCAGAAAATTGTCTCTGACGGATTTTTAGCTTATGAACTTGTTTAAACTTTTTAAACCGGAACCACATAGCGACATAGAAATCGGAAAATCCGGAGAAAAAGTGATATACAGAACCACAAAGGCTTTTCATCGAAGATGAAAAACTATGTTTTCCTTAATGATGCGTGTTTTTTTCTACCCAATTCTATGTAACTGATGTGATTCTATGTGGTTAAAAAATAAGTTTAAACAGGTTCTATCTGTAAAAATGTTATTTCAATACTTCTGCCAATTTCTTTTCCAACGCTTCGCCTCTTAAATTGTGCCCGATGATAATTCCGTTCGGGTCGATTAAGAAGTTTGCCGGAATTGCCTGTACACCATAAGCTACAGCAGCTTCGTTTTTCCAAAATTTCAAATCGGAAACCTCTGTCCATGTAAGATTATCTTTTGCAATTGCTTCTTTCCATTTGTCTCCGTTTTGGTCAAGCGAAACACCAAGGATTGTAAAGTTTTTGTCTTTATACTTGTTGTATGCTTTTACTACATTCGGATTTTCGGCGCGGCAAGGTCCACACCAGCTTGCCCAAAAATCAACCAACACATATTTTCCTTTGAAGTCGGAAAGGCTTACTGCTTTTCCGGTTACATCGTTTTGTGTAAAAGCAATAGCCGGTTTTCCGTCGGCAGTTTTTTCCATGATTGCCAGGTGGTCAGCAATTTTCTTTCCATTGGGCGAATTTTTAAGTGATTCGTCTAAGCCTGAAAATAACTTATTCAGTTCCGCATAATCGGAAGAGTATGCCAAGTTCTGCACTTGTTCAAGACTTACTGCGCTTTTTGGATGAGTGGTAATAAATTGTTTTAGACGTTCTGTGGCTAGGTTTTGGAGACTGTCGGCTCGCTTTACAATAGCTGCAACAGCCGCCGTATCTTTATTTTGCTGAGCTTCCTGATACTTTGAATAAAGCCCGTTTTCTTGTGCTGAAATGTCTTTGATAGAAGTAATGTATGCTTCATAATCGTCCTGCGTTTTGGAACCGGTAATTTTTACATCTTTTAATGCACCGGCATCTCCCGTAACTTGGATAGCACTGTTTTCAATATAAACAGGAAATACTTTGCCGCGTTGCGGCTGTTCCGTTAAGGCTATAATTGCCTGAAACGGAAATTCTGCGTTGCCTTTGAAAGTGAAACTCCCGTTGCTGACTAATGCAGAATCCATCTTTTGACCGTTTGTGTGCTCCAGATAGACATACTTGGAGTCGAGGTTGGAAAGTTTGCCGTTGATGGTATAGCCGGCGCTTTGTGCATTCGATGCGCTGATGGCGAAAATGCTTGCGCCCATCATAGGTAAAACTTGTAATAAATTTTTCTTTTTCATTGTACTTTGTTTAAACACGAAATATTTTAGGAACGTAAATATACAGATTTCAGAAAAATTCTTTTAAGGGCAATCGAAAAAATTAGCTAATTGTTTGCGAATTTGATTAATTATACTTTTTCTTTACTATATTAATCTTTCAGGGTTTTTTGCCAGAAAATCTTCCCAGCCTTTCAAGCCTTTGGATAATTTTCCAAGAGGAGAATTTGTTTGATAATGATGACAAAGTGCCACCGCCAACGCATCCGACGCATCAAAATATTTCGGTTCTTCTTTGATGGAAAAAAGCTGCTGCAACATTTTCCAAACCTGCTCCTTGCTGGCGTTTCCGTTGCCTGTAACAGATTGTTTTACTTTCTTGGGCGAATATTCAGTAACCGAAATATTGTGCTGCATCGCCGCCGCAATTGCCACACCTTGAGCTCTGCCGAGTTTGAGCATACTTTGCACATTCTTGCCGAAGAACGGGGCTTCAATCGCAAACGTGCTTGGAGCGTGCATTTCAATCAATTCGACAACCGTAGCGTGGATTTTTTGCAATCGTACATACACATCTTTATGCGACGAAAGCAACAAAGTTCCCATTGATAAAAGCTGTAATTTTTTATCGGAAAATTGTACGATGGCGTAACCCATTTTGATAGTTCCCGGGTCAATGGCTAATATGACTGGATTGGACTTTTTCATTCAAAACAAAAGTAGTGTTTAATGTGTAACTATGAATGTGTAATGATTATTCATTGTTAATTATCAATTGCCAATTACAAAATGTTTTATCTTGCTCATCGAAATTTTTTTTACCATGACAATCTTTTCAAAAATAATTGCAGGCGAAATTCCGAGCTATAAAATTGCGGAAGACGAAAATTTCTATGCTTTTCTTGATATATTTCCTTTGGTAAAAGGTCATGTTTTGATTGTTCCGAAAATCGAAACAGATAAGTTTTTTGACTTGGACGATGACTATTTGACTAAGATATTAGTTTTTGCAAAACCCATTGCTAAAGCTATTGAAAGGAGTTTCGATTGCAATCGCTGTGCCTTGTCGGTCGTGGGTTTAGAAGTGCCACACGCACATTTGCATTTGCTGCCAATCAATGAAGTTGATGATACAAATTTCACAAGGGGAAAGCTGAAATTGTCGGACGACGAATTGAAAGGAATACAGGAGAAAATTATTAATGCTTTAAAATAAACTAAATGAAATTTGAAATCAGTTCTGTTGGCGACGGGCAAATTTTTTTATTAAGAAACAAAGAAAACGGCACAGAAGCCGAAATATATACGCTTGGCGCATTGCTGAATAAATTTTGCATTCGCAAAGACGGCGAATGCGTAAATGTTGTGGACGGCTATGCTTCAATGGAAGACGCAAAACAAAATATTCCGCCTGTTTTCAGAAGCGCAAAATTGAGTCCGTTTGTGTGTCGCCTGGCTGAAGGCGAATATATTTTTGAAGACACAAAATACAAGATTGATAAATATTACATGGGCAGTTCTGCCATTCACGGATTGCTCTACGATGTAGTGTTTTCGGCGGTTTCCACGCACGTGGACGATAAAAAAGCAACCTTGATTTTGCATTACAAATATGAAAATACACAACAAGGTTTCCCTTTCACATATTCGATTGAAGTGAGCTATAAATTGAATGAAAATAATCAACTCACGGTTGATACGGAAGTTACTAATTTGAGTCAAACCAATATGCCTTTGAACGACGGTTGGCATCCATATTTTAAAATCGGAAAAACGATTGATACCGCTGAAATAAAATTCAACAGCAAAGAATTGGTAGAGTTTGATGAAACTTTATTGCCCAATGGAAAGACGAGTGTTTACAACCATTTCAACGATTTCAAAGTTTTTGGCGATACGTTTTTGGATAACTGTTTTACGCTCAACAATTTTACTGCTCCGGCTTTTCAAATGCGCGACAAAAGTGTAGGTGTTCAGTTGAACATTTATCCTGCCGAATCGTATCCTTATTTACAGATTTACACGCCGCCGTCAAGAGAAAGCATTGCGGTGGAAAATCTTTCAAGCATTCCTGATTCGTTCAACAACAAAACAGATTTAATTGTACTGAAACCCAATGAGAGCAGGCATCTCAGCACGGTGTATGAGTTGGTTTTATTATAGAGGCTGTTCGGGATTTGCAATACCGAACACTTATCTTTCCATTTGTAATGGATGTTGTTGTGCGGATTTAAAATCCGCCGATATGACTTCGGCATTACAAATGCCGAAGAGCAAGAATGATAAAAAGTTGCAGATTTCTATTCGCTGCAACTTTTATTTTTTATTCCGGCAAAGGCAGCAATGTAGAAATTCCAATCCTGTTCCACGCATTAATAGCAATAATCGCCACAATGATTTGTGCTGTTCTTTGTTTCCCGAAAATTGTAATTGCTTTTTGATAAGTTTCCGGCGAAACACCATGTTGATGAATCAACGTAACCTCTTCTGTCAACGCAAGCAGCGCTTGTTCTTCTTCTGTAAATAAATCTGTTTCTCGCCATGCGCTCAGTACAAAAATCCTGCGCGGGTTTTCGCCGTATTTCAGCGCATCTTTGGTGTGCATATCCAGACAAAAAGCACAGCCGTTGATTTGCGAAGCACGGATTTTGATAAGCTCTTTCTGAATTTTTGTAAGCTCAATTCCCTGCGCAAATTTTTCCAAAGCGAATAGTGATTTGTAACCTTCCGGCTCTATCTGACCGATGTTAATTCTCTTTTCCATTTTGTGTTATTTTTTTTTACGACACAAAATTAGAAAACCTGTTTGTCTCAACTTCTTAAACCCGTTTAAGAAATTAATTTCCTGCGTAATTCGCTTAAATATTCCGGTGTAAAGCCGAGATAAGATGCCAGCAAATATTGCGGAATGCGTTGTATAAATTCAGGAAATAACGTGCTGAAATGTATGTATGCTTCCTCTCTTGAAAGCTCGCGGAAATACCGCAAACGCATTTGCACAGCGGCAATTCTTCTTTGGTAAATAATTCTGAAATAGCGTTCCACCGCAGGATGTAGCGTAAATAATTGTTCCAGCTTTTCTTTAGAAATAACTAATAAAGTTGAGCGCTCAACAGCCTGAATATTGTACGATGAAATTTTATTGCTGTCGAATGCCGCAAAATCCGTAAGCCACCAGTTTTCAATAGCAAAATCTGTGGTTTGTTCTACGCCTTTTTCATCAACAAAATACAAGCGAAGCAGACCTTTTACAACAAAATAAATAGCGGAACAATATTGACCTTCTTTCAATAAAAAATCTTTTCTACGAATATCAACTTCCTCAAAAAAAGACAGAATGGATGCTTCGTCTTCCGCATCAATTTTGACAAATCTTTTTATGTGAGCGATAAGGTTATTCATAAAGATTATTTTATTAAAATGCTTCTAATTTCTCTAACAATGTAACTGCTTCCATCGCTTCTTTTACATCGTGAACGCGGATAATATTGGCGCCGTTTTGCAAAGCAACCGTATTTAAAACCGTTGTTCCGTTTAACGCATTTTCGGGCGTTGTGTGCAGTGTTTTATAAATAGTCGATTTGCGCGAAACGCCCACCAATAAGGGCTTTTCGAGCATTTTAAAAATGGATAAATTTTTCATCAACTCAAAGTTTTGTGCAATGTTTTTCGCAAAACCAAAGCCTACATCAACAATCACATCTTTAATGCCGGCTTTGTTACATTCATCAATTTTTTTAATAAAATAATCCAACACTTCGCGCGTAACATTTTCGTATTGCGACAAATTTTTCATGGTTTGAGGTGTTCCTTTCATGTGCATCGCAATAAACGGAACATCCAGCGCAGCAACGGTTTCCAGCATTTGGTTGTCCAGGTCGCCGGCACTAATATCGTTCACTATTTTTGCGCCTGCGTTTACGGCGGCTTTCGCCACTTCGGCATAAAAAGTATCTATTGAAATTATGGTTTCGGGAAACTCTTTTATAATCGCTTCAATCGTGGGAACAACTCTTTCCAATTCTTCAAATGCGGTTGCAGCAAGGCTTTCAGGGCTGGTGCTTTGTCCGCCAACGTCGAGAAATGTTGCGCCTTCTTCAAGCATTTTTTTTGCCGTGTTCAAAGCGTCGTCGATGGAAGCGTGCCTGCTGTTTTTGAAAAAAGAATTATTATTAACATTTATAATGCCCATTACCGCAGGTCTATCCAGTGTTAAAAGCGTTCCTTTGCAATTGAGCGTAAACATATTTTTCTATTATTTTTGTAGCTAAACGATTTTTTATTTTATGAGCGATACCGCACAGCAGTTTGACTGCGTGATAAATGTATGCAAAGATATTTTTTTAAAGAAAGCAAAAGATTACGGCGCTTCGTGGCGCGTGCTGCGCACGATTTCCGTGATTGACCAGATTTTTATCAAAGCCTTGCGCATCCGCAATTTACAGGAGCTGAAAACGCAAAAAGTGGCGGACGATATTCCTTCGGAATTTATGGGAATTATTAATTATTCGGTCATCGGTTTAATTCAATTGGAGTTAAAACCTACGATTGATGCGGATTTGAGCGCAAATGAGATTGAAAAACTGTATAACGAAAAAATTAGTTTTGCAAAAGAAACCATGCTTTCAAAAAATCACGATTACGGCGAAGCGTGGCGCGAAATGAGCATGGAAAGTTTTGTGGATTTGATTATTCAAAAGTTGTTGCGCATGAAAAGTATTTTGCAAAACGAAGAAAAATTATTGGTAAGCGAAGGGCTTGATGCGAATTATGTGGACATATTGAATTATGCTGCGTTCGCGTTGATATTGTTAGAATCATGATTTGTGAGATTTGAAAGATTTATTTGAACCACAAAGTCACAACGACACAAAGGAACACAAAGAAGAAATAAGAACGCGCTTGGACGTCATGCCGAACTTGTTTCGGCATCTCCTGACAAAAAATTATTACGCACGAAAAGAGATTCCCGCCTGTGCGGGAATGACGTGCAAAGGTTTTCAATATTTTTCACATCGTTACTTATAAAATAATTCGTGTAATTCGATAAAATTTGTGTAATAAAATGAAGAAACTTATTTTAATCATTCGTTGGATTGTTGGCTTGTTGTTCATCTTTTCAGGACTCATCAAAGCCAATGATACGTTGGGTTTGAGCTACAAAATGCAGGAATTTTTTGAAGCGTGGGGGATGCAATCTTTCGACAACTTCACATTCGCTTTGTCGTTTTTGATGAATTTGTTTGAGATAGTTTTGGGCGTTGCCATGATTGTCGGTTTTTGCATGGAATTATTTGCATGGCTGATTTTGTTGCTCACGATTTTTTTCGCGTTTCTCACGGGCTACGCGGCTTTGAGCGGCAAATTCAGAACCTGCGGATGCTTCGGCGATTGTCTTCCATTGTCGCCCGTCCAGTCTTTTATGAAAGACATTGCGTTAATAATCTTGATATTAATTATCTTTTCTTACCGGAAAAAAATTCAGCCTTTATTCAAAAATAAAAATATTTCTATTACAATCATCGTTGTTGGAATACTGATTGGCATTGGGTTCCAGGCTTATACATTAAAACATTTACCTGTGCTGGATTGTCTTCCTTATAAAAAAGGAAATCATTTGTTAGAAGAAATGAAAGTACCACCGGGCGCAATTCCCGACAGCACAGTTGTTACTTTTAAGTATAAAAAGAACGGACAGGTTGTAGAGTTTGATGCGGAACATTTTCCGGCTGATTTTGATTCGACTTATGAATATGTGGACAGGTATGACAAGATTATTCGCAAAGGAAATGCCGAGCCTCCGATTGCGGATTTTGCTTTGCAAACTTTAGAAGGTGCAGATACAACGCAGGAAATTTTGCAGCAGCAAAGCAAATATATTTTAGTATTGGCAAAGGATTTTGATGACTGGAATATGCAAAAAGCAGATTTTGATAATGTGCTGAAAGCTGCAGCAGGAAAGAGCTTGAAAGTATTTGTTGCTTCGCCTGCGGCAGAAGGCGCACAAAAATTATTTCCGCAGGATGTTACATTATTACGGTTGGATGCAGTTGTTGAGAAAACGGCTGCGCGTTGTAATCCTACTTATTTTTTGATGCAAGGCGACCATATTTTGGACAAAAAAAGTTACGCGGATGTTGAAAGTTTAATTAAAGAAATTGAACATTAATGAATCGGCTGTCGTACGATATTGTTTTATTCGACGGCGTTTGCAATTTGTGCAACGGCGCGGTGCAATTTATCATCAGGCACGATAAAAGGAATGTGTACAAATTCGCTTCGTTGCAATCGGGTTTTGCAAAAGAATTTTTGACAAAACATGATATAAAAATTGCCGAGCCGCCACAGAGTATTTTATTAATTCGTGACGATAAAATTTATAAAGAATCTTCCGCCGCATTGCACATTGCACAAAAGCTGAACGGCGCGTGGCGACTGCTTTCCGCGTTTTTAATCGTACCTAAATTTATTCGTGATAGTGTTTATCGTTTTATTGCGCGTAACCGTTATAAATGGTTTGGAAAGCGAGAAAGTTGCATGATTCCTACAAAGGAATTGAGAGAGAGGTTTTTGGATTAATATTTCTTTACAAGCATTGTGTCTGAATTTTGCCAAAACATTGTATCGTTTTTTATTATTCCGATTTGAGGGAATTTAGACATAACATTTTTATAGTTGGAACTGATAATGTGTATTGTATCTTTAGTTTTGAAATATGTTCCATGAAAAATTGTTTCGCCTAACCGGCTGTCTTCTACTAAACGAAAGTGTCCATTATTCTTAAATTCAAAATCCCAAACGTTATTTGCACCTGCTTTGTTTTCTATTTCCAAAATAGTCTGAAATTTATCAATTGACTGAATATACAAATATCTAAATGTAGTAATTGTGCAAAAAAGAAAGCCGATAATGCTGATTGTAAATTGATAATATTTCTTATTGAGATTAAAATAACTTTTGTCTAAAATAAAAGCTAATATCGTAAAAACGATAATTAAAATAAAAGGTACATATAATATTTCACGAAATAACCCTAAGTCTTGTGGCGCAAAACTTATTTTAATCGACATTACGCCAAAAATTAGAATACCAATTCCAATAATCAGTCGCATGACAATTTTTACAATTTTCATAAAACAGAATTTACTTCACTTGCGAACTCAACGCATACCTCAATCCTTTATATCCCGTCATATCCACTTTGATGGAACCTACTGTTATCGGGCTTTCCACGCGAAGCGGAATATGATTGGCATCGTCGCTTACCCAGAGTGTCATTTTTTCGCCGCCTTTAAACATTTCGCCTTTAATCAAAAGCGGTTTCAGTTTTATGGCGTTGAAAGTACCGAAGCGTGTTTTTACTTTTTCTTTGCCCATATATCGGACGTAAAGATTGTAGACCTGATTGTCCAGAAACATTTTAAAAGGAATCCGGTCGTTAATTTTATATCTTGAATAATCAACATTACGCGCATTGAACACAGCACTTATTACATCCTGTATACATTCAGGTGTTTTATATACGCCTTTGTTGGTAACGGTTGTATTGGTTTCCCGGTTGAATGCAACATCTTCATTTTTCTTATAACTTCCTTCATGAATTTGACGGATAAACTTCAACGATTGCATGGTTGCCGTATCAATATAACTTTCGTACCGGTCGCGCACTTTGAAAATCCAGTCGTATGACGAGCCGGATTTTCCCAAACACAAAATATGATATACAGGTTTATTGTTGAAAGTGCCGAGCGATGTACTTACGGTTGCCGTACCGGCGCTCACATAAATTCCTGCAACGGAATAATAAACCGTGAGCGTAAAAGATTCGCCGGCTTTAAAAGAAGTATTTTCCATACCGCATAAGGCATCATCCGTTTGTGAGAACGCCGCGCAGTGCCATGCAGATAACAATATTATCAAAATATATTTCTTCATGCTATTGTTCACTTATTTTAATTCCTGTTTTTAAATATCCTCAAACTTAATACAAACAAACTTCCCGCCAATGACGGTATGATAATATTTAACAACCATATAAAACCCGTTGCGCTGATGATGCCCAGCGTATTCTGCGCAAGGGCGCCAAAAACCCGGATGCTGATTTCTCCACGCACGCCCAGTTCTGCAATCGGAACAGTTGGCACAATTGCCAGCAAAAGAAAGAATACGCTTGCCGAACCGATTGCCCAAAACAAAGGCATGGATACATTGAACAAATAAAACATCAACACATATTGCGCTATAAAAATCGTGTACCGGAAAAAAGACAGTAACAGAATACGCAATAATAAATGCTTATGAAAACTCTCTAAACTGTTTATTAAAACTCTGTGCTTGTAAACAAACGGAATTTTTTCGAACCATGTTACAAACAAAGAAATTTTAAAATATAATAACAAAAAGAAAACAATAAAAATATATACGGCATACAATAAAGCCTTCAGCCAGAATTTATTCAGTCCGATAATGTCCGCGCCAAATGCCGGAACATTTGCCAATAAATAGTGTAACCCGATTACGCCAACAATCAGCGTGACTAATAATTGACTGAGGCTTCCTACAAAACTGACAGCGACAGAGCGCAGCCGGTTGCCTTCGCTCATATACAACATACGACCAAGATATTCGCCTGCGCCGTTAGGAATAAATAAAGAAAGCGAAAGCCCGGAGAGAACTGCTTTAAAGCCTGTAAACAAACTTACGCGCTGCACAGGACGAATCAGCAATTGCCATTTGCGCGCTTCAATTGTCCAGTTGATGAACATCAGCGCAATCATCAGCGCAAGCAAGTAATAATGGCGCGCAATGGTTTCGCGTATCGATTGCCATGATTCTTTGAGGTGAGGTTGCTTTACAATTTTGTGATAAATAGAAAAAGCTAATATCACGAATAGTACGGGACCAACAACGTAGTTGAGTATTTTTTTGTATCTCGGATTCAGATTCATTCAGCAAAAATTCAAAAGCTAAAGTGGCATAACGAAAATATTGTGCCACTAATTCTTTATTTGTTTCCCGATTGTTCGCACATGAACAATCCACAGAATCAACAGCACTATCAGTGCCGACAATAAAGTCCATAAAGAAATAAGCGGACTAATCATCATGCTTTGCCCAAGTAAAAATTTGTGTAACAAAAATTGCAATAAACTGATGATGATTAACACTACAATCATAATAACGATGTTAGACGGAAACAATTGTTTCATCATAAAATTTTTCAACTGCTTTGGCGCAGAGCCAAGTGTGATTAAGAGTTTGATTTCTTCTTTGCTGCTCGCAATTGTAAGCTCAATAAACAAGCTGAAAACCAGCAATGCAAATAATAACATGGCAACGCCGGTAAACCATGAAATGCTCACGACAAATGAAACAATTTTCCGGTATTTGCTGAATCGCGTTTTCTCTGTATCGGTTGTAAGATTATGTTGTTTCAAATAATCCGTAAGTTGCGGATTGCTTGGGTCTTTTGTGCGGATGACTACGCGCGACGCACCTTTGGGAGCTTCGGTAGCAAAATTTTCATTCGCCCAATCCATAAAACTCTGCGGTACAAGAATAGATGAAATTCTGTCACTGAAACCAACAATTTTTGCATAATAATTTTTCACGCCGCTTGGCGCTTGAATACTTAACCGGATGGGAATGTTTTTAATCAAATCCTGTGAAAGCTGCGGCAAACCTTGCGAAGCAGCAAAACCGAAATTATATAAATCGAGAAAAGCATTCGGTATCACAACCGGAATAAACTGCGATTGGTCGTTCCATTGCCAGCCGGGATTATTTATATCGAGAAAATCGTTTGGTACGCTTTCAAAAAACATTTCGGTATAAAAAGGAAGCGTGTTTCCGCCTGTTGCCGAAACCTTGAATCGCGCAGGCGTAACTATGCCAACCGCATCGATGAAAGGTTGCTTTTTCAAATCATCAATTTCGTCATCCGAAAGTTGTGTGTTACCGCGCGTTTGCGACGAAACAATTTTGTTTACAACTAAAAAATTAGCAATGCTGTCCTGCGAATTATTGCCGTGAAGCAATTGGTAATAATTTGCCTGCAATTGAATAGCTGCCAAAATCAATAATAGCGCCACGCTCAAACCAATCATTGCCAACACATAACGCACGCGACCCGCGCCGGATTTGATAATTTTTTTTAATAAATTGTTCAGCATAAAATCGTGAGTTTCGTGAATCGTGAGATATGAACCAAACTTGCCGTTCACGATTTATAAATTAAGTAAAGTTGTGTAGTTGAAAAAAGTATCATCGTCCAAATCTGTGAGAACGAAGCCTGCATTGCGTTTCGTACATTCTTCGTCAATCAGCTGTGCAGCTTTCTCTGAATTTTTTTTGTCAAGATGGCTGAAAGGTTCGTCCATAATTAACATAGAAAAGGGTTGAATCAATGCGCGGATAATGGCAATCCGTTGTTGCTCGCCGTAACTGCAAATGCCTGCACGCTGGTTTAAAATATGCGGTACGCCAAGTTTTTCAGCCATTTCGTCAATCTTGGACGATTCGCAAAAAGGCTTTTGCAACACGCGGTTCAGCTCGATGTTTTCCCGCGCCGTGAGATTTTCAAACAGACGCAAATCCTGAAAAATTACGCTGATGTTTTGTTGGCGATTGCCTGCAAGTTCATCGCCGGAAATTTGACGCACGTCTTTATTTCCCCACAATACATTTCCCTCATAATCTGTCCGCAGCTTGTAGATGTAATGAATGAGCGTAGTTTTTCCTGTGCCGCTTGGCGCTTTAATTTTTATACGACTTCCTTGTTCAAATTCCACTTGATTGTGCCATACATCCGACGGACGTTTACTTAGATTTTCCTTGAGCGGAATGGGAATTAAATTTTTCAGCGTTATTTGCATAGAAACAAAGATAGGAAAGTTGCTGCCAAGAATTATTTTCAAAACCTCAAAGTAATTTTTTACGAAAAACCAAGCATCTTTGCAGCATTGATGAAATGAGCTATAAGAATCTTGTACATTTAAAGCGATGATTATTTTAGCGAAACGGAGTTCGGCGAAGCCAATTCTATGTGGCAATTAACAAACAATAAAATTAAACACATAAAAAAAATCTTTTTGATATTGTCGTTGTTTATCGGTTTGGGATTGAATGCTCAAACGAAAGACAGTGCGCAGAAATCTGTGACAACAGCCGATTCTGCAAAAAAAGATTCTCCAAAACATCACATTGCTGTCATTCCAAAAAATGTTTCCCGGAATGATAGCAATGTCCAAAAAAAAGATGCTGCTTCCGCAAATGTTGCGACTGTAAAAGATAATAACGAAAAAAATATTTCTACTGAAAGCCCCTCTGTAACGCCGGTTCATCATAAAAATTTGTTGGGAAAAATTTTCCCGCAATGGTTTTATAAAACCGGCGGAAAAAGTTCAGAGGCAGACACAATCAATCTTCATCCGCAGTCGGATGCGCCGGATTTGTTGTTCTTTATATTTCTGGCAATTGTATTGCTTGTCGGGGTTATCAGGGTGGGTTTTCCAAAATATTTTACACAGGTTTTTCAGTTTATTTTACAGCCGCGCATTCGCAAAAAAAATCAGAGAGAAAGTAACAGTGCAGAGAATGTCGCGCCTGCATTGCTGCTCAATTTTTTGTTTGTGGTTACGGTAAGCCTTTGCGTGGTACAGCTTTCAGAAAAAGATTTTTCTCTCATTGCAGCATGGAAATACTGGTTGTATGGCGCAGTTGCAATAAGTATCATTTACCTGGTAAAATATCTTGTTATAAAATTATCCGGCTGGATGTTTGGTGAGGTTCAGGCTGCATCGACTTACAATTATGTTGTGTTTTCGATTAATAAAATTGTAGGTGTGTTGCTTGTGCCGATTGTGGTTTTTGTGGCTTACGGAAGCCCGCAAGTTGTATCGGTTATTTATTCGGCATTTAGTGTTATTGTTGTTTGTTTACTGGCATACCGTTATATCGCATCATTTATTTTGATGCGTGGAAATCTGAAAATAAGCGCTTTTCACTTTTTTTTATACCTTTGCGCGATTGAAATTATACCCTTGCTGATTGTGTACAAGGTATTGTGGTTGAATTTCGGAAAAATTATTTAGAAAGAATTAGTTTATAAACCCGGAGTTGGAAATTTGAATATGGTAAAAAGTGTCGGCAACAGCTTGGTTCCTGCTAAAACAGAATTGACTATTTTAATTACGCAACCGGCTCCAAGCTCTGAGAAATCGCCTTACTACGACGTCGCCCGAAAACATAATGCAATGCTGGTTTTTCATCCATTCATTAAGTTGGAAGGTCTTTCGGCAAAAGAATTTCGCAAGCAAAAGATAGATATTTTATCATTTACGGCAGTAATATTTACCAGCCGGAATGCTATTGACCATTTCTTTCGTATGTGCGAAGAGATGAAAATCTCCGTAGGACAGGACACGAAATATTTTTGTATTACGGAAGCGGTGGCACTTTATCTGCAAAAATTTATTTTGTACAGGAAACGCAAAGTTTTCTTTGGTGCGGACGGTACAAACAAAAGCCTTTTTGATGTGATGAACAAACATAAAGAGAATGAGAAATTTCTTTATGTATGTAGTGAAAATCAGCAGGATAGCGATATTGTAAGCTGGCTGAAAAATAATAAATGCGAATTTGAACTTGCATTTATGTACCGAACCGTAAGCAATGATGTGAAAAGCGTGATGGAAAAATATCCAATTGATATTATTTGTTTTTTTACGCCAAGCGGCTTGAAATCTTTACTGGATGTGTATCCTGATTTCCCGAAGTCAAAAATTGTTTGTGGTGCATTTGGCAGCGGTACAGAAAAAGCCTGCATTGATGCCGGAGTAAAACTGCAAATTGTGGGACCTACTAAAGATATTCCCAACATGGCAGTAGCGCTGGATTTATTTCTTGGTAAAAAACCGTCCGCCGAAAAAAAGAAAGCTGCGAAAGCCTGATTTTTCAGCTGAATAATATTTTAAAAGAGGCAGTCTATTTTTGATTGCCTCTTTTGTTTTATATCGATTTATTTCAAAATTTTATAACACCATCTTTTCAATTTTCCTTCAAAGTCAAAAGGCGTTGTGGCTTTGGTAATGTCTTTTATTTGTGAAGCCTTGATTTGCTTTTCGTCTAGAATGAATTTGGTGTAATTGGTACTGAAATACAAAATGCCATTTGGCGATGCTGCGTTCAGTACATCGTTAATCAATTCAACATGGTCTTGCTGAATGTCGAGAATATCTTTCATGCGTTTGCTGTTGCTGAACGTTGGCGGATCCATAATAATTAAATCAAAACTATTCGGTTTCAGCGTTTTTAAATATTGTTTTACATCTGCATGAACGAAATGATATTTCTTTTTGTCGCGCAACTTATTGATGTTGAAATTGTCTTCCGCCCAACTCAAATACGTTTTAGACAAATCCACCGAAGTAACGCTCAAAGCTCCACCGTTCGCGGCATACACAGAAAATGAACCTGTGTAGCAAAACAAATTCAGCACACGCAAATCTTTACTTTCGTCGCGCACCATACCGCGTGTAATGCGATGGTCGAGAAACAGACCTGTGTCCAAATAATCGGTCAGATTTACACGGAATTTCAAGCCCGATTCTTCTACATTAAAGAAATGACTTTCTGTATCCAACTTTTCGTATTGCGCGCCTGAACTGCGATGCGACATTTTTTTTCGCTGGCGCACAAATATTTTTTCTTTATCAATTTCAATTATTGTAGAAATTACATCCAGGCATTCATCCAGCCACAATTCATGTTTATCATCTTCCATACCATGACGGCGCAGATATTCGGCTACATAAATTTTATCGCCATACAACTCGATGGAAAAAGGAAATTCCGGCAAATCATGGTCGTACACACGATAGCACGAAATATTTTGCCTGCGGGCGAGCTTGCTTTTGTGTTTGAACACTTTGGTCAGGCGATTTTCAAACATTTGAAATTTGGCATCCATTTTTCAAAAATAATCAAAGAAAATAGAATGTCTTTGACTTACTTTGCCTATCAATCTTACAAATGAAAAGTTACACAGAAATAATTATCGAAAATATTTCAGCCGAGCAATCCGCAGTATTGATTGCTTTGCTTTCCGAAGACGGATTTGAGGGTTTTGAGGAAGCCGACAATTCGCTTAAAGCATTCATTAATAAAGAAAATTTTGACGAAGCGTTTTTGCAAGAATTATCGAAGGAATATCAATTTAATTATTCAACTAAAAATATAGAAGAACAGAATTGGAATGCTTTATGGGAATCCAATTTTGAACCTGTTGTGGTGGACGATTTTGTAACTGTGCGTGCGCATTTTCATGCGTCTATGCAAGGCACACAACATGAAATATTGATAACGCCTAAAATGAGTTTCGGTACAGGACATCATGCTACAACTTATATGATGATGCAACAAATGCGTGCCTTGGATTTTGCAGGAAAATCTGTTTTTGATTTTGGTACGGGCACGGGTGTTTTGGCAATTCTGGCGGAAAAGCTTGGCGCGCAAAATATTTTCGCCGTGGACAACGACGATTGGTCAGTCGAGAATGCTATTGAAAATGTAAACAATAATGCAGGCAAAAACATTGTTGTAGAAAAAGCATTTGATGCTTCGGCGAAAAATGAACAATATGATATAGTGCTTGCAAATATTAATAAAAATGTGATTTTGGTAAATGCGCAAACTTTAAATGACGTGCTTAGTAACAATGGGTATTTATTGTTAAGCGGCTTGCTGAAAGAAGATGAAATGGATATTATTTCAATTTTTTCTGCGTTTGGATTACAGCACTTAAACACGCAACAGCGGGCACAATGGATTTCATTGCTGTGGCGCAAAAGTTAACGTTTTGACCATTTTGTAATATAATTTCTACAAAACCCCTATTTTTGTTGCTCTTTTACTGTTTACGAAAAGAATTTGATGCAAGAACTGTTATTACTTATTATAGCTTATTTGTTGGGTTCAATTCCTACATCCGTTTGGGTAAGCAAGCATTTTTTCGGTATTGATATTCGCGATTACGGCAGCGGAAATGCAGGTGCTACTAATACTTTCCGGGTATTGGGACAAAAGTGGGGTATTTTTGTAATGGCGGTAGATATTGCAAAAGGTGCGGCGGCAGGGCTACTGGTTTTTACTTTGCAGAAATATGCTTCGCACGATACTTTGCAACGTACCAACCTGATGATTGGTTTGGGGCTTGCTGCTGTACTCGGACATATATTTCCCATTTTCGCGAACTTCAAAGGCGGTAAAGGCGTGGCAACTCTGTTTGGAGCTATTATTGCTTTGCAGCCGGCTGTTGCCGGTTGTTGCGTAGGCGTGTTTTTGCTGGTCTTGTATTTGACGCGATTTGTGTCGCTTAGTTCCATTTTTTCGGGAATTGCTTTTGCTGTTCTGATTCTGTTTATTTTCAACGACAATTCTACTTTTTACCGCATATTTTCCATCGCCGTTGCTTTGATGCTGGTATTGACACATCAAAAAAATATTAACCGCCTGCTTAAAGGCACGGAAAATAAAGTACCAATTCTGAAATTTCGAGACAAGCGAAAAAGACGCAAAAGAAAAAATACCGACGAATAAATCTTTCTTTTTTTCTATGAAAGTTTGAGCATTTTATGTAGTGATTTAAACGAAAATGTGTTTTCGGAGAGCAATCTATTGCCCAATATTTTAAATAAAAAGTTAATATGGCAATAAAATATGCTGTTTTACTGCTATGGTGTTGAAAAATCCACTAATATAGTGTAACTTTGCACAAGTTTTTTTTCTTAACCTTAAAATAATTTTAAGGAATGTCCAACCAAGATATTTTGGAAAAGCTTCAGTTTAGCAACGAAAAGAACATTTTAATTCAGGGTTTACCTTCATCCATCGAGAAACAATTTGCAAAAGTTTCATTCAGTAAAAACGTAACGCCGCTTTTAAAAATCAAGAAAATAGATTTTGCTTTGCTGTTTGCGATTAATCACAACCAGCTTTGTACTATTTTGAAAGACGTTTTTCCGGCTTTGCATGAAAAAAGCAAATTGTGGATTGCCTATCCGAAGTCTACAAGTAAAATTGTGAGCGACCTCAACCGCAATTGCAGTTGGGACGTGTGTATCAAGAATAGTTTGGAAAATCACGAGGAAGTAGAACTCGATACAGTATGGAGCGCAATTAATTTTAAAAAGTGTGCATCGCAGCAAGTTGAAATTTGTTGTGAAGAAGAAGCCGAAGTTGTGGAAGCTGTGCCTAAATCGCGTGCAAAGACTTTCGGTAAGAAGTTATCTATTATTCCGGATGAGCTGGATTCATTATTTGTAAAACATAAGAAAGCAAAGGAATTTTTCTCTTCTTTACCATCGTCCAATCAAAAGGAATTTGTTACCTGGATTGAAGGCGCTAAGCGTGCAGATACCAAGCAAAAACGCTTAACATCTACGTTGGAGAAATTGTTGGCAGGAAAAACCAACCCGACAGAAAAATAGTTTTTTCATGGTTTCTAATATTTAAACTTTCGCTGAATTTATTCAGCGAAAGTTTTTTATTTTACAGCAAAATTTGAAATATTCTATATGAAAGAATTGTTGGTAATTCGCCATGCAAAAAGCAGTTGGGACAGTCCGTTTCTGGAAGATAGTGAAAGACCTCTGAATGCGCGCGGCTTGCGCGACGCGCCTATGATGGCTGAAAGGATTGCGCATAGAAATATTGCCTTAGATTTATTGCTTACAAGCGATGCGAAACGAGCGTATGCCACGTGTATGTTTTTTGCCAAGGAATTTCCCAATGCAAAAGTTGAAATAGAATCGAACCTGTATGAAGCCTTGCCGAAAGATTTTTACGAAGTGATTGAAGATATCGATAACCGCTATACATCTGTTGCCGTATTCTCGCACAATTCCGGCATTACCGATTTTGTGAATGAGTTGACCAATGTGCATGTAGATGTTGTTCCTACTTGCGGCGTTTTTGCCGTAAAAATCGATGTTGACGATTGGAAAAATTTCCGCAAGGGCAAGAAGGCTTTCTGGTTTTTTGACTATCCGAAGAATTTGATAAAGTGAGAAAAAATGCCACAGATGCATGAATGATTTTTGTCCGTGTTGTGTATTGATTATTAGTTCATTATCGGTTCAAGTATTTTAACAGTATTGTTTTAAATTTTCCGCTACTTGGTCTATCAAGACTCTCAACAACAACATTGCCTTCATTGTCAAAAACAATGTAACGCGGAATTGTATTTATTTGGAGGAGCGATGTTAACGGTGATCGCTGATAATTCTCCAAGCGATATTGAAGAGTATCATTCAAACCATGCGCTTTGGCGGCAGCAATCCATTTACCTGCATCTTCTTTTGTATCAATGCTTATACCAACAAACTTAATCGACTGGTTTTTTAGTTCGTTTTTAATCTTTAAATATTCAGGAGTTTCTTTTAAACAAGGTTCGCACCAGCTTGCCCAGAAATCAACCACTGTTAATTTATAATTTTTGTCTTTGACAACCTGCTGAAAATCTTGTGTTGAGCTATTAAAATTATCAAGTACAACATTTACCAAACTATTGATGTTCTTTTTCTCGTGATTGGCTTTATAGTCATCTTCAAAAAGATAATCATATTTCCCGTTATCAAAATTATTTAAGTCTTCTTTTGCCAAGGCATAATTTGTTTTTGTTTCGAGAAGAATGTTAGTGAATTTTATTAATGAATCTTTCAGGTTGCCACTATCTTTATTTGCCGATAAAGATTGATGAATTGATTGCAACGATGGAATAGAAAATTCGTTGTGCTTTCCATCAAAGTTATTAAAAAAGCTACCTATGATTTTTAAAAAGGTATAATATTTATAAAAATGAAATTGCTTGATATTATTATCAGTTTTGGTAAAATAATTCCAGAAATTGCCAAGATTTGCACCGTTTTTTCTTGCTGAAATTTGAATCATGTTTTCAATAATTGCATAAGCATTAGGCGAGTTGATGCTGAAGATACTTGAATCTCTCAGTACAGCATTATTCACACTGTCCATAATTCTTAATTCATTTTCTTTCAAATTACCAACATTAATCATGTTATATATTTGAAAATATTTTTCCAATAAATTAATTTTATTCAAGGCATCTTTGGATTGGTTATTCAAATTAGCATTTGCAATTTTTTTTGTATTGAAATTGTATATTTTATCGGTAGTATCTAATAAACTTTTTAATCCTTTACGATAAGGATTGTCTTTTCTTTGCGGATTTGACAGTAAATTAGCATAGGAGGGAATTTGCATTATACTATTGATATAGGGTGTGCCATTAGTTGAATATGCGATGTTTTTTTGTATTTTATCTATGCAAATACTGTCACCGGGGAAAATTAAAATGTATCTGAAATTAAGAACAGGCTTTCCTTTTGTATCAAGCGAATCATCCAAATAAAAAAACTCGGTTATTTTATTAAGATTGATATATGCTGTTATAATAGTATCATCTTTGGACTTGTTGTCAAAGCGTATGTGTGCAGGTGGGACAGGGGTAATATAATTAAGCAAGAATATGTTATTTGATGGCAACTTAACTGAAATGCTTGTAGTTTTTTCTATGAATTTCTCTTGCTTTGGGAATGTCCGGTTATGACAAGAAAAAATAAAAATAGAACATATAAAAAAATAATACTTCATGACAAAAGTTTAGAGATATAGAAGATGATAGTTTTACATCTGATGCATTTAATATTACTACGTTGTATTTTTTATAATAAATAGATTGGCTTGCATTTACAAACCAATCTATAAGCAATATCGCAGGCTATACTCCATCGCAATCAGTATCATAATGGACATTTGTATAGTGACCACTTTCAACTTTTGCATCCGCTGCCGCTGCACAATCTGCCTGTGATGAAACTTGAATTGGGTCAAATTCCATTACAATATTGGAGGAGCCGATATTACCTCTAATACAACAAGAATGGCTTGCTGGCATATTGCCACCCTTTACTTGTTTCATCTCTTCTCTTGAGAGTACTTGAACACCTTCTAATTCTTGAAGGTTTAATCTTAACTTATGCATGATTAAATAATTTTAAAAATGAATTTAATTTTTACTTGAGCCTTTCCGCCTTTTCGGGAAGATTTTACAGCGTTAAAAAATTAGTTTACGCCGTAAAATTTCAAGTCCCCATGCTTATATAATCAGTATAAGGTATTTTTTCAATTATTTAACACAAGGTTGAAAAATCATCGTTGGGGAATAGCAAAGGTTGTTGATGTCGTAGCTAAGAGAAATAGTACTGCTTGTTACTTTTTTAGCTTCTTCTCTTGAAAGAATGTGTACATCTTCAGAATTGTTCAGGTTAAGTTTTCTTGTTTTCGCTTTCTTATCCGGCGTTTCTTCTTCGTCATAATTGATGAAAAATGATTTTACCATTTCGCCGTCTTTTTCATAATAATAAGTGTGCAGGTTTCTATCGTATTTTATAGGGAAGCCCATTTCTTTCATTTCTTTGAGCGTAAGTTCCATGTGGCTTTTGCTCAAACCGTTTTTGTTGGCAAAGGTTTGCAAGTCGCCTGTTGCTTTTCTTTTTACGAGATAATCAATAAACACAAGACGATTGAGATAGCGCAGAATAGACATAATATTGAATTTTAGATTATCGAAATAATTATTCTACTAATAAGATGCAATTCCTTCTCATTTTCCATAAAGGACAGACAATGTTTTGCCTATCTCTGACGGCTTTAAACATCATCCGTGCATCTGTGGCAAAAAACTATTTCTCTTCCGTATCAAATCGTTCCACCTGCTGAATGCCGTTCAATTTTTTTAATCGTAAAACCAGCTCGTCCAGCTCTTCTTTGTCGTGGACAAACACTTTTACTTTTCCCATAAAAATACCTTCCTGCGATTCAATCGTAAGCGCTGCAATATTAATTTTCAGGTCTCCGCTGATGATGTTGGTAATCTTGTGAATTACGCCCACATCGTCCATTCCGGTAATTTGCAAGCCGGTAAGGAAAGATATTTCTTTATTTTTCGCCCACTTGGTTTTTACTATTCTATGTCCCTGATTTGCCATTAGCTGCGCGGCATTCGGGCAGTTGGTACGATGAATAATCAAACCTTTTCCTACGCTCACAAAACCAAACACATCATCGCCGGGAATGGGATGACAACAATTTGCCAGCGTGTACATTACTTTGTCGCTGCTTTCGCCAAAGATGATAAGCTCAGAATCCTTTTTGGAAAAAGTTTTTGTTGTTCCACTTTCGTGTGCAGCCTTTTCAACTTTTTCAATGTGTGGATATTCCAGCTTGTCACCATTAACTACAAATTCGTCTTTCAGCTCTTTAAGGTCGATTTTTTTAATGGCGATATTGTAATACAAATCGAGATGAGAAGACAATTTATAGAAGTTCATCAATTCGTCCACATTGTAGGAAGATGCAGGCACACCGAGGTTTTCCAGCTTTCTCGAAAGTGTGTATTTTCCGTCTTCGGCAATGGCGCGTTTTTCTTCCTTTAGCGCGTCTTTAATGCGGTTACGCGCTTTTGCGGTAACTACAAAATTCAACCAGTCTTCACTCGGTTTTTGCTTGTTACTTGTGATGATTTCGACCTGGTCGCCGCTGCGCAATTTATGGCTGATGGGAACGAGCTTGTGATTGACCTTTGCGCCGATACACCTTTGCCCGATAGCCGAATGAATACTAAACGCAAAATCCAGCGCTGTTGAACCGGTCGGCAACATTTTTACATCGCCTTTTGGTGTATAAACATAAATTTCCTCTGCGAGAAAACTTGTTTTAAAATCCTGCAAAAAGTCGATGCTGTCCGTACCTTGCGTGCTAATCATTTCACGTATTTGCCCGAACCATTTATCAAAGCGGTCTTCATCGCTTGCACCTTCTTTGTATTTCCAATGCGCCGCCAAACCTTTTTCCGCAATTTCGTTCATACGTTTTGTGCG
This sequence comes from Arachidicoccus sp. BS20, assembly GCF_001659705.1. Classification (NCBI taxonomy): domain Bacteria; kingdom Pseudomonadati; phylum Bacteroidota; class Chitinophagia; order Chitinophagales; family Chitinophagaceae; genus Arachidicoccus; species Arachidicoccus ginsenosidimutans. The sequence continues at coordinate 1,722,535 of NZ_CP015971.1, read as the reverse complement.
AATCTGCACTTCCACCCAGCGACCTTGCGGTCCCATAACTGTTGTGTGTAAAGCCTCATAACCATTGCTTTTTGGGTTGCTCAGCCAGTCGCGCAAGCGTTCCGGCGAGGGCGTGTAAGAATCCGTAATCATGGAATACACTTTCCAGCAATCTTCTTTTTCTCTTTCAGGCGGAGAATCAAGAATTACACGAATGGCAAATAAATCATACACTTCCTCAAAGCTCACGCTTTTCTTTTTCATTTTATTCCAAATGGAATGAATGCTTTTCGGTCGCCCGTAAATATCAAAGTTAAAATGCGAAGCTTGAAGTTTTTCTTTAATTGGTTTTATAAATTCGTTGATAAAGCGCGTACGCTCACGTTTTGTTTCAGATAGTTTACGAGCAATGTCGCGGTATTCCTGCGGCTCAAGATATTTCATCGCAAGGTCTTCCATTTCCGTTTTAATCGCGTACAATCCCATACGATGCGCGAGCGGTGCATATACCCAAACGGTTTCGCTGGCAATCTTCAATTGCTTTTCCGGCTTCATCCAGTCGAGGGTACGCATATTATGCAAGCGGTCTGCCAGCTTGATAAGGATTACACGTGGGTCGTCCGTCAGCGTGAGTAAAATCTTCTTAAAATTTTCTGCTTGTTGCGAAGTGCTGGCATCTACAACAGTCGCGATTTTGGTAAGTCCATCAACAATTTTTGCAATTTCATTTCCAAATTCCCTTGCTACATCTTCGATAGTAATATCGGTATCTTCCACAGTATCGTGGAGCAACGCGCAAATGGTGCTACGCACACCAAGCCCGATTTCTTCCACGCAAATCATTGCCACAGCAATCGGATGAAAAATATACGGTTCGCCGCTTTTGCGCCGCATGGTTTTGTGCGCTTCGGCAGACATTTCAAACGCATGACGCACAAGTTCTTTGTCGCCCTTTTTGAATTTGGGACGAAGTACCTTAAGGAGCGCGCGGTAACGTCTGAGAATTTCTTTCTTTTCCTGTTCTGCGTCTAAGGTATATTTGGTCAGTTCTTTTTCTAAAGTTTCCGTAGTCAAGAGTTTTTATAAATTAGATGAATTGATAAACCGATAAACAGCTTTACTACAAGGCTACTACGAATTTAATCGTTTTTTGTGTAGAAATAAAATTTATTTTCTTTCATCTGTTGATTCTTGTTGATTTTTAATTGCCAGATGGAATGAACCAAAATAGTCATTGTTTCGGGTATGTAAAGTTCTTATGGCTCATTTCATATTTCCAGTTTCTCGCTTTGCCTTCGGCAATCCGTTCGACAGATGTTTCGATTCTTTTTGTACGTGTGGCTTCAGTTTTGGCTTCCGTAATCCATTCGATATATTCTTTCTTTTTTGACGGAGAAAAATTTTTAAAGTTTGTAAACGCATTTTTATTTTTCTTCAAGGCAGTTCCAAAATCTTTCGGAACTTCAATAGCTAAATTTTTGGTTGCAGGCTTGCGTTGTATCGTTTTTCCCTCTTCCGTCAAAGTCATTGCTTGTTGAATGAGTTGGATAATTTTTTCATCCGAAGGTAAATTTTCCAATGAAGTTATTTTACCGAGAATGCCCATGCCGCCTGTGTCTTCGGACGCTTTGTTTGTCATCCCTAAATGACTCGCAAGCCACAAGTTAAATGAGCAATGTTACTTGAACGCAGCCATGCTGCACAATATTTTTCCCCGGTAATCAAAATTCGGAAAACTCCATTTAATGGTTTCAGTTGCTTGCGGGCAAGCTTTATGAATCAGCTTTCGTAAATGTTTTAAAACCGGCTGCGCGAATGGTTTGGCTTTTGCAATGTATTCATCAACGCGAACATCTTTTTTCATCTGTTTATATTTTTATTGCTTTTAATGGTCAGATGGAATTCGCCTGTTGGCTCATTTCATGGCTCGATATTTTTCATAAACTTAGAATAATTGTTTTACTTTAACGGAGCATGAAAAGCATATTTTTTTGATTTTTATTAATTTTGTCAAAATACATTTTGGTTTTGAGTAATAACGAACAAACAAAAAATTTAAAAGCGGCAGGTTATACATTCGCAACTTGCGCAATACTTATCAGCATTTTGCTGTTGGTTAGCTGGACGTTGCCGCCAACGCCGCAGCCGCCTGTGGATAATGGTATTGAAGTAAATCTCGGCAATAGCGACCAAGGTTTTGGCGATGTTGCACCGCAATTGCCCGGCGAACCTTCGCAAGACGATAAGCAAACTGATAATCCGCCGCCTACTGTGGCTTCGCACGATGAGCCGCAGACATACAAAGAAGTTGCGGAAAACAATGATAATGACGTTCCGGTAATTAAAACTTCGCCGAAACCAAAAGTTGTAAAAGAGAAGCCGAAAGCAATTGAAAAATCGGTGGAGAAAAAAACGGAGAGCAAAGTGATTAATAAAACACCTGCGCCACCAACACCAAAAGCAGTTTACAAAGGCGGAACTAACAAAGGCACCGGCGGCAATAACGCAGATAGTTACAATGGTGTACGCAATCAGGGAATCGCAGGTGGAAACGGCGACCAGGGAAAAACCAACGGCGACCCAAACTCCGATAATTATAATGGAAACGGCGGCACGGGTACAAGCGGAGTAAGCATTCGAAGCGGCTTAGGTGGAAGACGATTTACAGGTGGAACAACTTTTCAGGATAAATTCAATGAGAATGCAAAAGTGGCTGTGGACATTGTTGTAAACGCGGCGGGACAAGTAACTTCTGCGACGATTAATCCACGCGGAACTACAACGACTAATTCTAATATCTTAAACATTGCAAAGCGCAAAGCACGTCAGTTGAAATTCAATAAAAGCAAAGTGGAGACACAAACAGGGACGATTGTTTTTAATTTTAAATTGAACGGATAATTTTCCTTGAGGTTTGGTGCAGCAGTTATTGCAATAAAAGGAAATGTTTTTTATTTATATTTTTTAACCACTCAAAAATAAAACCGTGAAAAAAAAATTTATTTCTATTATTACACTTTCTCTTTCCGTATTAATTGTATCCTTCGCCAATGCACAATTTTTAAGTCACTTAAAAAACAAAATCGAGCAGAAAGCAAACGATGCCGTTGATAAAGTCCTTGATAAAAATAGCAATACTACAACAAGCACAACAGCGGTAAGCAACCCCAAGAAATTTTTTGAAGATGCTGCAAAAACTTATGATTTCCACGCAGGCACGACAAACGTATTTCAAGATAATTTTGAAGAAGACTCTTTAGGCGCGATGGCGCAATACTGGAAAACAAGCGGCTCCGGTTCCATCCGGCAATTTCCCGATGAAAACGGCAAATGGCTATCATTCAAAGAATTTACAAGCTATAAATTAAAAAGCGACAAACCTTTGCCGCAAAACTTTACGATAGAATTTGACATCGCTACGCACAGTAATACAAGCGCAAGTGATTTAGAGTCATTGTCGTTCGGTTTTGCCCATGACAATAATATCAGCGAATATATCAGCGACGCATATAACGAAAAAGCAATTACATCTACCGAAATACAATATGGAAATGAAGCAGTAGTTAGTTCAAGTAGCGACACAAAAATATACAATACCACATCTTTCCCTTTGGCGCAATATGCGGTAGGAAAAATGCACGTTGCCATCGCAGTAAATGGGAATAATATGCGCGTGTATCTTGACAAAGTAAAAGTATTGGATACACAAATGTTTTTGAGCAGTTCCAAAAACAAATATTTCTACTTCAGTACCAGCACACAACTTGACAACGGAGCGAAAATCGGTATCGGCAATTTCAAGATAGATTCTATGTAAGCACAAAATTTTTCTGAAAAAAAACAAAAAACGAGTTCGATTACGGACTCGTTTTTTTGTTGAATAAATTTTGAAAATGCTTTTCAATTTATAGTTCCGGAAGATTAGCTTTGCACCATGAATTACCAGGAAACACTTGACTTTCTGTACGCCCAACTGCCCATGTTCAGCCGTATTGGTGCAAAAGCAATGAAAGCCGATTTGACGAATACTTTAGCTTTATGCGATGCACTCGGCAATCCGCAAAACAAATTCAAATCTATTCATATTGCAGGTACAAACGGTAAAGGTTCATCGAGCCATATTATTGCTGCAATACTGCAACAAAGCGGTTACAAAACAGGCTTATATACATCGCCGCATTTGTATGATTTTCGCGAACGTATCAAAGTGAACGGCGAGCTTTGCACGCAGGAGTTTGTGATAAATTTTGTTAAAAAAATAAAGCCGCAGCTTGAAATTATTCAGCCTTCGTTTTTCGAGCTGACTGTTGCAATGGCATTTGAATATTTTGCGCAGCAAAATATTGATGTTGCCGTAATAGAAACGGGGCTTGGCGGGCGTTTGGACAGTACGAATGTAATTTTGCCCGAAGTAAGTTTGATTACCAATATCGGTAAAGACCACATGGATATTCTGGGCGATACATTGGAAAAAATTGCCTTTGAAAAAGCAGGAATTATCAAGCAAAATATACCTGTTGTTGTGTCGGAAATTTTGCCTGAAACAAAACCTGTTTTTGAAAAAGTTGCGAAAGAAAGAAACGCGCCGTTGATTTTTGCGCAGGAAGTCTTTAAAGTAGTTGATTACGATTATCAATTAAAAGGTTTGACGATTAATATTGAAGAAATCGCAAGCAATGAAACGAAAAAATACGAGTTGGATTTGACGGGAATTTATCAGACAAAAAATATAGTGGGCGTATTGGCGACTGTTCAACAACTTCAACAAAAAGGCTGGAATATTGATGAACAAAGTATTTCAATCGCTTTAAAAAATGTAAAAGCATTGACAGGCTTGCATGGTCGTTGGGAATTATTAAATGAAAATCCAACCATCATTGCCGATGTGGGACACAACGAAGACGGCGTTAAACAAATCGTTCAACAACTGCAACAGATTCAATATAATCATTTGCATATTGTACTGGGATTTGTAAAAGATAAAGATGTCTCCGCAGCGTTGAATCTTTTGCCCAAAAATGCAACGTATTATTTTACCAAAGCGCAAATTCCGCGCGCGTTGAATGAAACTGAATTGGCAAAGCTTGCACACGAAAAAAACTTGCAAGGAAGAGCCTTTGAAAATATAGATGCAGCCTTGCTTTCAGCGAAATCGAATTATCAAAATGATGATTTGATTTTAATTTGCGGAAGCGTGTTTTTGGTAGCAGAAGTGAAGGTATGACACCACAAAGGCTTCAAGCCGCACGAAGAAACACAAAGGCACATAAAGAAAATCTTTGTGTGCCTTTGTGTTTTAGTGTCTTTGCGGCAAAATCATTTCACTTCAATCAAGTAATAATTCTTCTTTCCTTTTTGCGCGAGCAAATATTTATTGTGCAGCAAAAACTCAGGCGTAATCAACATTTGCGCATCATCCATCTTTTTACGATTAATACTGATGCCGCCGTTTTGCAGCATTTTTCTTGCTTCGCCTTTACTTGGGAAAATTTTTATTTCTGCTAAAAAAGTAATCACATCCACATTCAACTGTGATGAACTGATTCCAATTTTCTGCACGCCTTGCATTGTTTCCAAATCTTCAACGGAAAGACTTTCCGCAGGCGCGGTTTGATTGGCAAATAATTTTTCCGTTACTTCAATCGCATTTTTATAAGCGTCTTCTCCATGCACAAAAGTTGTAATCTCCTGCGCCAAACGCTTTTGCAGCAAGCGTTTTGAAGCATCGGCTTTGTGCCGTGCAATTAAATTTTCGATTTCGTCTTTCTGTAAAAAAGTAAAAATCTTAATCCAGTTTTCCGAATCCTCATCCGAAGCATTCAACCAAAACTGGTAGAATTGATAAGGTGAAGTTTTTTCTGCATCCAGCCAAACATTGCCGCTTTCTGTTTTTCCAAACTTCGTTCCATCAGCTTTTTTAATCAGCGGGCAAGTGAATGCAAATGCTTCTCCGCCGAGTTTTCGACGAATGAGTTCCGTGCCTGTCGTAATGTTTCCCCATTGGTCGCTGCCGCCCATTTGCAGCTTGCAATTTTCATTTTTACACAAATGATAAAAATCATAACCCTGCATTAATTGATATGCAAATTCGGTGTAAGAAATGCCCGCATCGCCTTCAATGCGTTTCTTCACACTATCCTTTGCCATCATATAATTCACGGTAATATGTTTGCCTGTATCGCGCAAAAATTCTATAAAAGAAATGCCTTTGAACCAATCATAATTATTGACCAAAACTGCCGCGTTATCAGCGTTTGAGCTAAAGTCTAAAAATTTTGAAAGTTGTTTTTTTATCCCTTCAACATTTATATTAAGTTGTTCTTCATTCAACAAATTCCTTTCGGCACTTTTGCCGCTCGGGTCGCCAATCATGCCGGTTGCGCCGCCAACCAAAGCATAAGGTTTGTGTCCTGCACGTTGCAAATGCACGAGCAATAAAATCGGTACAAGGCTTCCGATGTGCAAGCTGTCCGCCGTCGGGTCAAAACCAATATAACCCGAAGTTTTTTCCTTCAACAATTGTTCTTCCGTTCCGGGCATTATATCCTGCAACATTCCGCGCCAGCGCAATTCTTCAATCAAATTCATTCAAAATAATTTTTGCAAATGTAACAGAACAAGAGGAATAAAAATTGAAAAGCCTTGTGTGATATTGGTTACAAAACTTTTTTTTATATCAAAATAGCTTTGCACTGAAAATAATGAATAATGAATTTTCAACGAACTATTTTGATTTTTTTATGGGTGCTTTGTGCCAAAAGTTTATGGGCGCAAACGCAAACTTTGCAATTAAAAGATGCCATTGCTTCGGCTTGCGAAAACAACAAGCAGGTTGTATTGGTAAATAATGATGAACAAATTGCAACGGCAAAATACAAGCAAACCGACGCCATATTTCTTCCGCAGGTTGGCGTGTCTTACACGGCTTTGACGACCAACAATCCCTTGAATGCGTTCGGCTTTAAGCTGCAACAGCAAAGCATTGCGCAGAGCGACTTTCAGCCTGATTTGCTGAATCATCCGGGCAATACTTCCAACTTCTCGGCGCAGGCAATGTTGCAGCAACCGATTTTCAATCCTGATTTATTGTACCAAAGAAAAGCGGCAAAGATGCAAATCGAAATCAGCGGTTTGCAAAAAGCACGCACGCAGGATTTTATCAAATGGCAAACGCAAAATGAGTTTATGCAATTGCAGTTGGCGTATGAAGTGGTGAAAGTGTTGGAAGAAGCATTGACTACAACCAAAGCGATTTACAAATTTACCAATGACCGTTACCAGCAAGGCTATCTGCAAAAGTCCGATTTGCTGAATGTGGACGTGCGCATAAAATCTATTGAAACGCAGTTGGCATCGGCGCGCAGCGCTATTCAAAATCATTCCGACAACCTGAGTTTATTGATGGGAAAACCTGCGGGAACTATTTATATGGTGGACAGTTTGCAGGCTTTGCTTTTGCCCGCAGAAATTTCATTGCCCGAAAACCGTTCCGATTTTCAGGCGATGAGCAAGGCTTCTTCGTCTTACGATTTAATGATGAAAAGTACGAAGATGAGCGCGCTGCCGAAGCTCAACGGTTTTGCAAGTTACCAACTGAACGATGCGAATGCCTTTGGTTTTCACAGCGGTTCTTATCTCGCTGGCTTGCAACTGACGTGGAATATTTTTCAGGGAAATAAAGTACACAGCACGATTAATGAGCAAAAATTGCAACAGCGAAAAATCAACACGGAGCTGTTGCAAATGAAAGATAAAAATCAAAATGAATTGAATGCGGCGCAGCGAAATCTTTCTGATGCAGCTTATCAAATCATGCAAACAAAAGCATCTGTGCAACAAGCGCAGGAAGTGTTGAATATTTTGCAAAACCGCTACAAGCAAGGATTGGCGGGCATTACAGATGTTTTGTTAGCGCAATCGCAATTGTCGCAACAACAGCTCGCTTATCAGCAAGCCATCTTAATGCAGAATGTAGCAGTTGTATATATCCAATTTTTAACGGCGGATAATTAAGGAAATGTTTGAGATTTATAAAGATGAAAATGAGATTTCTCCTGTCGTCGAAATGACAAGTGTAGGTGTCTTCATTTTTATTCAAGACTGATGATGATTTAAAGAAAAAGAAAACCTATCCCGTCATTCCGAACGAGGTACGAGTGAGGAATCTCATTACAATAATTCTAATTGAAACTATTAAACAGACTCTAATTTTTAAAAGAATTTTTATGAATAAAATCAAACAAATTTTTCCGGCTGCATTGCTTGGAATTTTTCTTTACTCGTGCAATAGCAATTCATCTACGAACGACGATTTTTCTGATAAGTCAATAAACGTAACGCTCGCAAAGCCTTTCAGCGGAAACAACGGCAACAGCATTTACGCGAGCGGAACGGTGGAAGCCGTACAATCCGCGCAAATCGGCACGCGGATGATGGGAACGATTACCAAAGTGTATGTGCAAATCGGCGACCATGTGCAGAAAGGACAATTATTATTTACCGTAAATGCTTCGGACATCGAAGCCAAAAGCGGGCAGGTTACGGCAAACATTGCGCAGGCGGAAGCGGCTTTGGCAAATGCCAAAAAAGATTACGACCGCTTCACGGTTTTGTATAAACAAAACAGCGCGACTGCGAAAGAATTGGACAATGCAACCCTTCAATATAAATCCGCGCAGGCGCAATTAAATGCGGCAAAACAGATGAAGAACGAAGTAAATGCGAATATGGATTACGCCCGTGTTACTGCACCTTTCAGCGGAATTATTACCCAAAAAATGATGGACGCCGGCAGCCTTGCGAGTCCCGGAATGCCGGTGCTGGCAATGGAACAACCGGGCGATTTACAAGTTGTTGCCACCATTTCTGAAAATGATATTGACAACATTCACAACGGTGCTGTTGCCGATGTACACATTGCTTCGGCGGACAAAGAGGTGCAGGGAACAGTTACGCAAATCAGTCCTTCTTCCGCGCAAACAGGCGGACAGTTTGTGGTAAAAATCGCTTTGCCGGAAAATGAACAGCAAGGTATTTTATCGGGTATGTATGCAAATGTTTCTTTTGCAGGAAAAACAAAAATGAGTAACACCGATTCGCAAATAATGATTCCGTTGAATGCACTTGTACATAAGGATGAATTGTCGGGCATTTACACAATTTCATCCAACAATACGGCTTTGCTGCGCTGGATTCGCACGGGAAAAATTTACGGCGATAAAGTGGAAGTATTAAGTGGTTTGCAAGCGGATGAAAAATTTATTGCGCAGGCAGACGGAAGATTGTATAACGGCGCGCCGGTGAAAGTGAAATGATTGTTTATCGTGATTTGGTTTAACCGCAAAGTTCGCAAAGCATATCGCAAAGCACACGGAGCAGCCTTTGCAAACTTTGCATAAAACTTATCGCTCTTTGCGGTTTTATAACTCATCAATCAAAAATTCTTTTTGAATAAAAATTATGGAAAACGGAATTGCAGGAAAAATAGCGAAGTCATTCATTCGTTCCAGGCTCACAATATTGTTGATGATTGCAGGTTTGTTGTTGGGTGCGTACAGCATTATGATGATTCCGCGCGAAGAAGAGCCGCAGATAAAAGTACCGATGATAGATATTTTTATCGGCTATCCCGGCGCAACACCCAAAGAAGTGGAAACAAAAGTAACCGCGCCTATGGAAAAAATTATTTCCAATATTAAAGATGTCAAACATATTTATTCTACTTCGCTGAACGGACAGGCTTCGTTTATCGTACAGTTTGTCGTAGGCGAAGATATTGAACAATCCGAAGTAAAGCTGTACAGCGAGTTGCTGAAACATCAGGATGAAATGCCGGCGGGCGTTACGCAGCCTTTGCTCAAGTTGCGCAGCATCGACGATGTGCCGGTGTATGCACTCACGTTGTGGAGCAAAAATTACAGCAATGGGCAACTGAAAAAAATAGGCGATTATGTAAGCGATGCTTTCAAAAAAGTGGAGAATGTGGCTTCCGTAAAAATCATAGGCGGACGCAGCCGCGAGATAAAAGTGTTGCTGGACAAAGATAAAATGACTGCGCTGCACGTGGACGCGCTTTCTGTTGTGCAGCAATTGCAAGCGCAAAATATACAATTGCCCGGCGGTGTTTTGCGTACCAACGATACGGCGCTTTGGGTACGCACCGGAAATTTCCTGACTTCGGCAGAAGACGTTCGTAATTTGATTGTCGGAACGAATGGACAGCAACCTGTTTTTCTTTCTCAGATAGCGACTGTTGAAAACGGTTTGCAATCGCCTTCGCAATATGTAACTTTCGGTTACGGCAAAGGTTCGGCAGTACAGGCAAAAAATTTTCCATCTGATTATCCTGCGGTTACTTTGGCGGTTTGTAAGAAAAGCGGCAGCGACGCAATGGCGCTTACAAAAGAAATTGATGCGCGTTTAAAGAGCTTAAAGAAAACATTGATTCCGTCCGATGTACACGCAACTATCACACGCAACTCGGGCGAAACCGCTTCGGATAAAGTGTCGGAATTATTGTTGCATTTAGCCATAGCCATTGTTGCCGTTACCGGTTTTGTAATGCTCGCGATGGGCTGGCGCGGCGGGCTTGTGGTGTTTCTTTCCGTGCCGGTTACTTTCGCGCTCACGCTGATGGCGTATTATTTTCTGCATTACACACTCAACAGAATCACGCTGTTTGCCTTGGTATTTATCGTAGGAATTGTGGTGGACGATTCTATCATTATTGCGGAAAATATGCACCGTCATTTCAAACTGCGAAAATTACCTTTTTTACAAGCGGCGATTTTCTCGATTAACGAAGTGGGCAACCCAACCATTCTTGCCACATTTACCGTGATGGCAGCCGTGTTGCCGATGGCTTTTGTAAGTGGAATGATGGGTCCGTATATGAGCCCGATGCCGATTGGTGCAGCAGTTGCAATGTTGCTTTCGCTAATTGTGGCGCTCACGCTCACGCCTTATCTCGGTTATATTTTTTTAAGAGAAACGGAGCATGGGAAAATATTTTCAAACAAGAATATGCGGAGTTCCATCCGACAATTAAATAACAATAAAAAAGATACGGATGAAAAAGAAAAGCAAAAAGAGCCGAAACCTTTGGTAATAGAGCAAACACGCTTGTATAAAATTTACTACAAAATTATTTATCCTTTATTGAATAACCGCGCCAAACGCTGGACGTTTATGCTAGCAACGGCGGCGTTGTTATTGTTGTCTTGTTCGTTCTTTTATTTCAACCGGGTAAAAGTAAAAATGCTGCCTTTTGATAATAAAAATGAATTTCAGATTGTAGTCGATATGCCCGAAGGCACAACGCTGGAACGCACGCAGGCTGCGGTGATGGACATTGCTTCTTATTTGTCGAAACAACCATTAATCAAAAATTATCAAACCTATACAGGCACAGCTTCGCCCATCACTTTCAGCGGTTTGGTAAGGCATTACGATTTGCGGCGTGGTGATAATATGGCGGATATCCAGGTAAATATTCTGGATAAAAAAGACCGCAGTATGCAAAGCCACGAGATTACGGAAATAATGCGCGCACCTATTCAGCAAATTGCGAAGAAATACAATGCCAATGTAAAACTCGTGGAAGTGTCGCCCGGTCCGCCGGTGATGTCCACGCTGGTGGCAGAGATTTACGGACCGGATGATTCCGTGCGGTTACATTTAGCAAAGCAAATAAAAACAATGTTGTCCCAAACCCGCGATGTGGTGGATTTAGATTGGAGCGTGGAAGCCAATCAGCCTGAATATACTTTTGTAATTGACAAAGAAAAAGCGATGCGCAAAGGCGTTGCGCCCGCGCAGATTACGGAAACCGTAAGCGGATTGCTTTCGGGAATGAACGCAGGCGTGCTGCATAATCCTGAAACATATAATCAAACGCCGGTTGTTTTACAACTGCCCGATGAAAGCAAAGACAGAATATATGCTTTGAACAATATCACGATTCGCAACCAATTTGGCAATATGATTCCGTTGAATGATTTGGGTTATTGGCAAAGATGCATTCGCCCGAAAAGCATTGCACGCAAAGACCAGAAGCAAGTGATTTATTTGTTAGCCGATATGGCTGGAAAATTTGAAAGCCCGGTTTATGCGATGAACGCGATGTCCGACAAGCTGAAAAATATTCATTTGCCCAAAGGTTATCATCTTAATATAAACAATACACACGAACCGGAAAATACGGACAACTACACGTTGAAATGGGACGGCGAATGGCAGATAACTTTTGAAGTGTTCCGCGACTTAGGATTGGCTTTCGGCGCGGTCATTATATTAATTTATATATTGATTGTGGGTTGGTTCCAGGATTTCAAAGTGCCGGTTGTAATGCTTGCTGCGATACCGTTATCCCTTATTGGAATTATTCTCGGGCATTGGATTTTGGGCGCGTATTTTACGGCGACTTCGATGATTGGTTTCATTGCATTAGCGGGCGTAATGGTGCGTAATTCCATTTTGCTGATTGACTTCATCAACATCCGGTTAAAAGAAGGCGAAACCTTGCAACAAGCCATCATAGAAGCAGGCGCGGTAAGGACTACGCCGATTTTATTAACGGCAGGCGCGGTAGTTTTAGGTGCAGTAATCATTCTGTTTGACCCGGTGTTTCAAGGATTGGCAATATCGTTGATTGGCGGCACGCTTACTTCTACATTTTTGACGCTGATTGTAGTGCCGTTGCTTTATTTTAAAATGCTGAAGAAAAAATATAAAAACGTTGAGCTATGAAACTATTAATTGTAACTGCGATAAAAGAATGCCGCAAAGATGTAGCGGAAATTTTTGCAAAGAACGGAATCAACGCATACAGCGTTACCAATATTCACGGCGTGCGCAACGATGAAAAAAATGATATGACGGATAATTGGTTCGGCAGCGATTGGGAAGAAGATTATGAATCTATTATGCTGTTCAGTTTTACGGATAATGATGTTGCAGGAAAAATATTAACCGCGATTGAGGCTTTTAATAAAAATAAAAACAGCCGATTTCCCGTGAAGGCAATTGTAGTTCCTGTGGAAAAGACGGTAGGATTTTTTTGAATAAATTTCGCACAACGTTCGCAAAGATACAAAGGCGCAAAGGAGTATTTATTCTGTATTAAAACTCATAAGCGAATTATTCTTTCATTTTAAAAACAAAAAATCATGTGTAAAGAAAACATTGTCCGTGCGGTTGCCGGCACACTTGTATTGATTGGAAGTTTGTTGGCAATCTTTGTAAACAAAGACTGGCTATGGCTTTCTGCGTTTGTAGGATTGAATTTATTACAATCATCCTTCACAAAATTTTGCCCGCTGGAAAAAATTCTTGAGCATTACCATATTGGAGAAAGCCAGCAAAAAAATAAGTTATAAATACCTTCAAGTCGTACATTTTATTTACGAGATGAATATGATTTGTGTGTGTTTTGCACAACAATGATTGAGTACTGAGCTGAAATTTCCAATTATTTGTCACAAATAAAATTAAAGCTACCTTTGTTCAAGTAATGACTAACGAATCGATACATAAAATCAAAAAAATAAGCTTTCGCTTACTTTCCTTCATGTCAATAATGTTGGTTTTGATTGCTAACTGTATCGTAAAGAATGCCATTAAAAATTCAATTGGAGTACCAAGTACATCCATCCATTTTTTAGGTAATAAAACACCGCTGCAGACAGACAATAATATTAACCAAAGTTGTCATTATCTTATTACAAACAATGATTGGAAAATTACTACTCACTCTGACAAATCTACATTTCCAACTGACGTACAAATCTTATTGTTTTTAAGATTTCCAATAAACATCTCCGGCAAACAGGAGAATAATTTTTATTGTACCAACTTTAAATACAGAGATATGCTTCCGTTGTTTCTCCGACAACGAAAGCTACTTATATAATACCGTTTCGCAAGCTATACAAACCTTTAATATAATGATGATTTCTTTATTATCCTATAAAGAAATATAATGTATTGAGCACAAATCATTATAAAACAAATCCATTATTACACTCAAATAAATGTAGCTGAAACTACATTGTCAAAATATTTAAAAATGAAATTAAAAACTTCCATAGCAGCAATGCTATTCATCATAATCGTTGGCACTTCGTCGGCATGCTCATTCAACAGTAACAGTAAAAATAACAATAATAGTACAAAAGATACATCTTTCAATACTCAATCAGTAGCCAATAAAAATGATGCATCGGATATCGTTTTTCGGGATACAAAAGGTAAAGAAATTTCTTTGAGTTCATTAAAAGGAAAAGTTGTGTTCATCAATTTTTGGGCAACTTGGTGTCCGCCATGTAAAAGAGAAATTCCGTCTATTAATCAGTTGAAAAAATCGTTTGAAGGCAATGACAACATTGTATTTCTAATGGTAGATGTGGACAAGAATCTAACTAAGTCGTCTAAATATATGAAAAATCATGATTACGACTTAAGTGTATATGCAGCGCAAAGCCAAATACCTCCGACATTTTTGGAAAATGCTATTCCTACAACTGTCATCATTGATAAAAGTGGTAAAATGGTTGGCAGAGTAGAAGGTGCCGCAGATTATTCGGCACCGCAAGTACACAAAAAATTAGAAGACTTGATACAAAACTCATAAAAATATAAGCTTGTTACCTCTCAATAAATATAGAAGAGATAAGGTGCCAAATTGGAAATACATTAAGAAAAACATTTGGAATATCTTAGCTGTGCTTCTACTGATAGTTTTTATTTTCAGTTCAAAAGCAAAGACTTGGACCTTAAGACAGCTCATGAATACAGGGTTGTTTAATGCGGATATTGCGAATGGACATTCCGAAAAAAAGGAGAAAAACAAGCCTGAAGATTTTTATTTTAAAGATGCAAATAGCCAATTGATGAACACGTCTTCTTTGAGGGGTAAAGTAGTGTTCATCAATTTCTGGGCTTCGTGGTGTCCGCCATGCAGAGCAGAGCTGCCTTCAATAATGGCTTTTTACAAGCAATTTAAAAATGATAAAAACATTTATTTTTTGTTTCTTAATGAAGATACAGATATAAAATCGGCAATTCATTTTTTAAACAGCAACGGATATCAAGTGCCTTTTTATACACAAGAAGGACAAATTTCCGAACAAATATTTACAGGCAGTTTACCCACCACAGTACTCTTAGACAAAAAAGGAAATATGATATATTATCATACCGGAGTCGCAAAATATGACAGTAAAAGTTTTATCAAACAAATTGAGCAATTAATCGAAGAGTAAGCTAAAAAATAGTGGCTATTGCGCATTGTAATAATACTTAAAACATAACAACAATTACTTCACGTTATGAAACATCACCAATGTTTATCATTATTTACAACCCGCTATCAGGAATTTTGTACCGATCAATTGTAAAAAACTTTATTTAATATATTCAGATTATGGAAAATTTTTCATCAAGTAACAGCTTTCTATCTGACAAGTTGTTACAAGAAATAATAGCAGTTGGAACGGTGAAAGAACTTAAAAAAGAAGATGTTTTTTTAGAAAGAAACCGTTACGTAAACATTTTGCCGATTGTATTACACGGATCCTTGACGGGAATGATTACCGATTCTGAAAATAAAGAAATTTCAATGACTCATATAAAAGAAGGAGAAACCTGTGTTATGTTGTATTTGTCAGGAATGTACAGAGAAAAAACAAAGGTTAAAATTATAGCAGAAGTAGATTCTGAAATCGTTGTATTATCTATTGAGAATGCCTTAAAACTGAACAATGATTCTCCCGAATGGGCTACATACCTTTTAAACCTGTATCACCAAAAATTCAACAGGCTTCTCAATACAATTCAATCTATTGCATTTAAAAAAATGGATGAACGAGTGTTGGAATTTCTCCGAGAAAAAGAAAAATTATACAACCGGGGATATATCAATCTTTCGCATGCGCAAATTGCATATGAATTAGGCTCTTCAAGAGTTGTAATATCAAGAACTTTGAAACAATTGGCAGAAGCAGGCGAATTGAAATTGGCCCGGCACAGAATATATTTTTTGAAAAAAAATAATACAATGTAACATAGGTTACCAAATTTATCGCTTATTCATACAAACTTTGTACAAGAACAGAAGATAAAATCTTTAGCAGACTTCTTTCAAGCACTCTATTCAGTGCAATATACAATGTAAGAAAATATATCGATATGAATACGCTCACTTTAAGCAAGGAGCATGATGCGAAAGCTGCAACTCATGCGTTACCTCATCACAAAGAAACTTTTATTACAAAGTACATTTTCAGCCAAGACCACAAAATGATTGGTAAGCAATTTCTACTTACAGGGATTGTTTGGGCATTGTTGGGAGGTTTTATGTCAGTACTGTTTCGTATTCAATTGGCTTATCCTGCATCTTCATTTCCATGGTTGGAAACAATTTTAGGAAGATATGCTCCGGGAGGTCATATTTCGCCCGAAGCATATTATTCTTTGGTAACGATTCACGGAACCGTCATGTTGTTTTTTGTATTGACGGGCGGCCTCAGCGGCACTTTTGCCAATTTTCTTATTCCTTTACAGATAGGGGCAAGGGACATGGCTTCACCTTTGATGAATATGCTCAGTTACTGGTTTTTCTTTGCCGGCAGCGTAGTGATGCTTTCTTCATTTTTTGTAGCCTCAGGTCCATCAGGCAACGGATGGACAAGTTATCCTCCATTGAGTGCATTGGCACAAGCATCGACCGGTTCGGGCAGTGGGATGGATTTGTGGCTGGCATCTATTATTTTGTTTGTGGTATCGCAATTATTAGGTGGTATCAATTATATATCAACGGTATTAAATATGCGTACAAAAGGCATGAGCATGACCAGACTTCCTTTAACCGTTTGGGGATTGTTTTTACAGGCGGTATTAGGCGTATTGTCTTTTCCCGTTTTGTTTGCGGGATACATTCTGCTGATATTTGACCGTCACTTCGGTACAAGTTTTTTCTTATCTGATATATATATTGGTGGCCAGGCTCTGGCACATGAAGGAGGCAACGCAATTTTATACCAACATTTATTCTGGTTCTTAGGACACCCGGAAGTATATATTGTGATTTTACCGGCAATGGGCATTGTGTCGGAAGTAATGTCCGTAAATACGCGTAAACCAATATTCGGTTATTCCGCAATGGTTATGTCTATGTTTGCCATTGTGATACTTGCGTTTCTTGTATGGGCACATCATATGTTTGTAACGGGACTCAATCCTTTCTTGGGATCGGTTTTTGTGTTATTGACCTTGCTGATTGCCGTTCCTTCGGCGATTAAAGTATTTAACTGGCTTACTACTTTGTGGCGCGGAAATATCAGGTTTACTCCGGGAATGCTCTTTGCAATCGGTTTTGTGAGCGTATTCATATCGGGCGGACTGACGGGTATTTACTTGGGAAACTCTGCCATCGACATACATATTCACGATACTTATTTTTTGATTGCACATTTTCATTTAGTCATGGCAGTTGCAGGATTTTTCGGTATGTTCTGCGGTATTTATCACTGGTTTCCCAAGATGTTCGGCAGATTTATGAACACCACTTTAGGATCTGTTCATTTCTGGGTAACGCTTATAGGCTGTTATCTTATTTTTTGGCCGATGTACTACGAAGGATTGGCGGGATTACCGCGCAGGTATTATGATTACAGCGGGTGGGAAAGTTTTAAACAGTTTCTTCCGTTAAACAGATTTATTACCGTTGTAACTATTATAACATTTATCGCACAGTTTTTATTTCTGTTCAACTTTTTTTATTCTATATTTAAAGGAAGAAAGGTTTCCGGAAAAAATCCATGGAAAGCCAATACACTGGAGTGGACAACCCCGATTAATGTATCGCACGGTAACTGGCCGGGCGATATTCCAGAAGTTCACCGTTGGGCATACGACTACGGAAAAGACGGAATTGATTATACACCACAAACAACGCCTATTGGGCAGGAAAATAAATCGCAAGCAGGAATTTAATAAATTATCCTTTACCAAATTTTGTCCGCAGGAAAAGATTCTGGAACATTACCATATTGAAGAGGGCAAGTGCTGATTGTAATGTGTAAGCATTTGTACGCAATAACGGAATATAATAATTCAACATTATTTAATCCATTCCTGAAAGCTATACCGAATAACCGTCTTTAACGGATTTCAAAAACATGGCGTATCCATCGCTCATTGGGAAGTCTTTTCGTTTGATGAAATGAGTGGTGCATTTGGCTTTTCGTTTGGGCAGGGAAAATGTATGCAGACTTCTGTACGAATAATTTTTGCGGATAAGTTCCGCCGGCAGTAAAGTAATGCCGATACCTGTTTCAACGGAATTGATAATGCCGTCCAAAGTATCCATCTCTATAAATTTATACGTTTCAATACCTTTACCATTTAATATTTCGCATAGCCTTTCGCGATAGGCGCAGCCTTTGCTGAATACTATTAATTTAACAGGATTGGAATGACTTAAAGCTTCTTCCAACGTGCTGTTCAAAGACGATGATATAATAGAAAGCTCTTCCGTAAATACGGGTTCAATGTCCAATGCCGCGTTGTTTACCTTGCCTGAAACAAAAGCCCCGTCTAATTTAAAAGATAAAACGTCTTTTATCAAACTTGATGTAGTGCCTGTTTTTAACCTGAATTCCATATCGGGATAACGTTTGGTGAAATTACCGAGAATGCCCGGCGCTCTTAAGGCTGCCGTAGAATGTATGCAGCCGATTTTCACAATACCGCTTGGCGGTAAATTGCTTTTGCTTACGGAAGAAATTGTTTTGTCAATCAACAATTGCATTTCCTTAGCAGCCTTTAAAACCTGCAAACCCTCATCGGTCAATTCAATTCTACGGGTGGTGCGTGTCAATAGTTTCGCCCGAAAAAAATCTTCTAAATACTTAACCCTTGCCGTTACGTTTGACTGAACGGTATTGGCTACCGCCGCCGCTTTGGTAAAGCTTCCGTATTCGGCAACAGCTTGAAATATTTTAAGGTCATTAATATTCATAGCTTACCTTTTAATCATAATAAATGATAAGTAATTATCTTATTTTATCGTTTGTAGTATCACAAAAATAGGAAGAATTTTGCATCAACAAAATATCATTTGTGATGAATTTGAAAGTTGGTCAGGGCAATCCATTCATCTGTTCTCATTCGCTTCTACGGGTGATATTATTAAGGAGCTTATTGAATCTGTTCAGGCATATTAATTATCTGTAAAAGAAAAAACGTGAAAACATCTTTTGATAAACGGAACTATTTTGTAACGGCATTTACGGGATTATCGGCGTTGCTTATCGGTATTGGCTTAGGACGCTTCGGTTATCCGCCGTTGATTCCCGCGCTGATTAATCATAAATGGTTTACCGTAGCGCAGGCAGATTATTTAGGCGCAGCCAATTTAACGGGATATATTTTCGGTTCGGTCGTAGCCACACTGCTGAACAGGTACATACCATCAGTTACTCTCATCAAGTCAATGCTTATTATTACGCTTATTACCTTTTTGGGTTGCGCTTATCCTTTACCATTTATTCTTTATTTCGTTTTACGGTTGATAGCGGGCGTCACAGGCGGCGTATTAATGGTAGTAACCGCGCCTACACTTTTCAAACATGCGGCAAAAGAAAGAAAGGGTGTAATAGGCGGATTGATTTTTTCGGGTGTCGGTATCGGCATTGCGCTGGCAGGCACTATCATTCCTTTATTGGTAACAAACGGAATCCGTCAAACCTGGTTTGCTTTTGCTATTGCGGCAGCCATTTTAATTATCGTTACCTGGAAAGGCTGGCCCAATGGCAGTAACGAAAAGCATCTGCCATTGGTGGAGAAGCATTCGGGCAAGCACAAAAAGATTGCCAACCGAACCGTTTTATTGTTGCTGGTTTCGTACGCTTGCAACGCTATTGGCTTTGTGCCACACACGGTTTTTTGGGTGGATTTTATCAGCCGCGGGTTGCATTTGGGTATAGATAAGGGCACACAGTTTTGGGTATTGTTAGGATTGGCGGCAGCTATCGGTCCGTTGTTTACAGGCTACATTGCAGACAAAGTGGGCTTTGCAAAAAGCATCCGTATCAGCCTTGCGGTAAAAGCAATCGGCGTAATACTTCCTTTAGTTTCTACCGCTACCTGGAGCCTTGCCGTGTCCGGCATTTTTGTGGGCAGCCTGGCATTAGGCATCAGTTCCTTAGCTGCGGGAAGAACGGCAGAACTGGTTTTGCCCGCACATCAGAAAAAAGCGTGGAGCTATATGACTATCACTTACTCTGTTTCGCACGCGTTGACGGCGTACATACTCACTTATATTTTTTCCATTTATCATTCCTATTATTTGCTGTTTGTCATTGGTGCCGTGGCGCTGATTATAGGAAGTGTTACGGACTATTGGAGTTCCATATCCGTTCGACAGCATTAAAAAAATATGTTTTCATAAATCAGTTTTTCAAATAAAAATTATGGTGTCATACAATGTTTTTATAAAAACGGAAAAAGAAATTGAAAATGATTTTGCGCAATGGTTTCGCAAAGAGCATATTCCGCAAATAATTGCTACAGGCTGTTTTGAGGGCTTTATACTAAGCAGGCAAATTGAACCTATTGATAATGGAAACAAAGTACTGGTATGCCGATTTTTCTGTAAGAGCTTTGCAGAATATCAACATTATATAAATGATTTCAGTAAAAAAATGAGAGATGATTTTCCCGAACGATTTCTGAATAAATATAAAATAAGCAGAACCGTAGAGCAACGCTAACGGGCAATTACGAATAACTAAAAACAATAAATATCAGGCAAATGAAAAAAATAATAAACGGATTATTCCTTGTAATGGCAGCAATGTTCCTGATTAAAAACAATATTATGGCACAGACTTCTACTTCAAAAAAAACAGCAAACAATGCATCCACTATCTTGTACAAAACCGTTAGAATAAACGGACAAAATATTTTTTACAGAGAAGCCGGGCAAGCCGACAAGCCTGTAATCCTTTTCCTGCACGGCTTTCCGTCATCGTCCCGCATGTGGCAACCCTTGCTGGAAAATTTATCGGATAATTACCATGTAATAGCGCCAGACTATATCGGGTTCGGACACAGCAGCCAGCCACCCGCAGATAGCTTTGACTATACATTTGATAACCTTGCCGCCTACATGATTAAGTTTATCAATCGGTTGGTGCTAAAGAAATTTGTGCTGGTAGTACAGGATTACGGCGGTCCGATAGGAATGCGCATAGCGGAAAAATATCCCGAAAAAATTCAGGCAATCGTTGTTCAGAATGCCGTTTGCCATAAAGAAGGGCTTTCGCCTTTATGGCAAACCCGGAAAGCTTTTTGGGCAAATAAGCAAAGATATTACGATGCCGTAAAGAAGAATTTTATAAGTCTGGAAGCCACTAAGCAAAGACATATCGGCAACACGCCCACGCCCGAAAAAATTGACCCCGATACTTATACGGATGAATATTTATTTCTGAACAAGCCCGGTATGGCAGACATTCAGCTGAATCTTTTTTACGACTATCAAAACAACGTGAAGCACTATCCCGAATGGCAGGAATGGCTGAAAAAACATCAACCCAAAATGCTGGTTGTTTGGGGAAAATACGACCCCTCATTTACGGTGGAAGGCGCGTGGAAATACAAGGATGATGTACCCACCGCCGAAGTACATATCGTCAATGGTGGTCATTTCGCGCTGGATGAAGCCGAACCTGAAATACTACACATGATGCGAGATTTTTTGAAAAGGGCTTTATAGCTGAAGGCTAAAATTTACAACTTTGTGTCTTTGCAGCTTTACGAGAAATTATTATTGTGTAATTGAAGGATAGTAATTTCAGTGCATCGTAATGGCATTGCGTTGAATGGTAAGCATTCCTTTTTGTTCCATTTTTTTCAATAATCTGGAAATAACTTCTCTTGTGGAATGCAGGTCGTCTGCTATTTGCTGATGTGTTAGTTCCAGCGGGCGACCATCATTTTTTTGCCATTGCGTTTGCAAATATTCTTCCAGCCGTTCATCTAATTTTTTAAACACTACGCTGTCAAAAGCCGAAAGCAAATCGTCGAAACGATAACGATATGTTTCGACTACAAACCTGTACCACGATTTGTTGCTGCGCATCAAAGTTTCCATCGCTTGTACAGGCACTAAAATTATCGTGCTGTCTTTTTGCGCTTTAATCATCACTTTGCTGATTTCCCTCTTAGACGCACATACGAGTGAGAATGCACAAGCATTTCCCGGTTCGAGATAATACAAAAATATTTCGCCCTCATCTTCGCCTTCGCGGTACACTTTCATTTCGCCGTCAGCTACGAGTGTAATGTATTTCAGGTGTTTGCCCGAGCGAAGGATTAATGTTCCGGCTTTTATTTCTTCTGCAATGCCGTGTTCACAAATGAAGTCCTTGACGGTATTGTCAAAAAACGGAAAATGTTCTGAGAGTAATGTTTTGATATAGTCTTTATCGTTATTCATTGCTATGTCGTAAAGATAATATCATTTCAATAAAAAAACCTTTCGTCATTTTCGACGAAAGGTTTTATATATTTTTTAGTGCGATGCTTTGTTAATTCAATTCGGTAGCACCTTCGACCAAAACGGTGGCTTTGTTGTTGAGCACTTCCACAAATCCGCTTGTGATAGCAAAATTTCTATCATTGCTATTGGCGGAGCGCAGCACTTTTACATTGCCTTTGCCCAAAGCGCTTACTAACGGTGCGTGCTTGTCTAATACTTCAAACAAACCTTCTACGCCCGGCAATTGTACGCCATAGACTTCGCCGCTGTATATTCTTTTTTCGGGAGTTAATATTTCTAATAACATAATTTGAAAATTTGTGCATTTGAAAATTTGAAAATGGTTTTCAGTATGAATACTAATTTTCAAATTAGTTCATCTTCAAATTTTCAAATTGATTTAACCTTGCGCTTGCGCCAATAGTTTTTTACCTTTTTCAATTGCATCTTCCAAAGTTCCTACAAGGTTGAAAGCAGCTTCAGGATAATCATCCACTTCGCCGTCCATAATGGAATTGAATGCGCGGATTGTATCATCAATGTTTACAAATACACCTTTCAAACCTGTAAACTGTTCTGCAACGTGGAATGGTTGCGATAAGAAACGTTGAACTTTACGCGCACGCGCAACAGTCAGTTTATCTTCGTCGCTGAGTTCGTCCATACCCAAAATCGCGATGATGTCCTGCAATTCTTTATAGCGTTGTAAAATCAATTTTACTCTGTTTGCACAGTCGTAATGTTTGTCGCCCACGATTGCCGGCGTCAAAATTCTTGAAGTAGAATCCAACGGGTCAACTGCAGGATAAATACCCAAATCCGCAATTTTACGGCTCAATACAGTCGTCGCATCCAAGTGAGCAAATGTTGTTGCAGGAGCAGGGTCGGTCAAGTCATCCGCAGGTACATATACCGCCTGTACGGAAGTGATTGAACCATTTTTTGTTGAAGTAATTCTTTCCTGCATCAAACCCATTTCCGTAGCCAAAGTAGGCTGGTAACCCACGGCTGATGGCATACGTCCCAACAATGCCGAAACTTCAGAGCCTGCCTGTGTAAAACGGAAGATATTATCTACGAAAAACAAGATGTCTTTACCTTTACCTGTGCCGTCGCCGTCGCGAAAATATTCTGCAATGGTCAATCCACTCAAAGCTACGCGCGCGCGCGCTCCGGGCGGTTCGTTCATTTGACCGAATACGAATGTTGCTCTTGATTCTTTCAAGCCTTCCAAATCCACAGCGCTCAAATCCCATCCGCCTTCTTCCATCGAATGTTGGAATTTGTCGCCATATTTCATAATGCCGGCTTCAATCATTTCGCGGAGCAAATCGTTTCCTTCGCGGGTACGTTCGCCTACGCCTGCAAATACAGACAGACCTCCGTAGCCTTTTGCAATATTGTTAATCAGTTCCTGAATCAATACGGTTTTCCCTACACCCGCACCACCGAACAAACCAATTTTACCGCCTTTTGCGTAAGGTTCAATCAAGTCGATAACTTTGATACCTGTAAACAATACTTCTGTTGCAGTATTCAGGTCTTCAAATGCAGGCGGCTGGTTGTGAATAGGACGACCATTTTCTTTTGAAACGGCAGGCAAGCCGTCAATCGGGTCGCCGGTA
Organism: Arachidicoccus sp. BS20; assembly: GCF_001659705.1. Taxonomy (NCBI): domain Bacteria; kingdom Pseudomonadati; phylum Bacteroidota; class Chitinophagia; order Chitinophagales; family Chitinophagaceae; genus Arachidicoccus; species Arachidicoccus ginsenosidimutans. The sequence continues at coordinate 1,698,388 of NZ_CP015971.1, read as the reverse complement.
ACGTTAAACAAGCGACCATTGATTTTGTCGCCTACGGGCATAGTGATGGGTTTTCCCGTGTCGGTTACTTCCATACCACGTACAAGACCTTCGGTACCTTCCATTGAAATGGTACGCACGCTGTCTTCGCCGAGGTGCTGTTGTACTTCGAGAACCAGCTTGTCGCCGTTTTCTTTTACCAGTTCCAATGAATTGTAGATTTCGGGCAACTGCTGCTCGTTGGGGAAATGAACATCGACTACCGCGCCGATAATTTGCTTAATTTTACCTTTGTTCGCCATAAATGACAAGAAATTTAATTTCTTTTAAATGAAAATGACAGTCGCAAAATGCGGCTATTTTGAAATTTCGGCAAAGGTAAGGGAATGGAACTTTTTTCGGGAAAAAAAGAGAAAATTAATTTAATGATGATAAATGTCGTGAAATTTTTGAGCAAACTCAAACACATTCTTTTCTTTTATCGTTCTTTTTGGCTCGCATCTGCCATTATTAATACTGGCTGCGGCATTGCAGTTTTCAAATTTGGATTAGAAGAAGTTGCGCCGTGTTTATGGCTGAAAATATTTTCCTGTACGATTATTTATTTTCTTGTAAATGAATACAAGAAAAACGAATATTATTATTACCTGAATGTAGGTATCGGAAAAAGATTGTTGTGGAGCGTGGTTTTCGTTTTTGATTTTCTGTTTTCATTTTTGTTTCTGTTCATTATTTACAAAATCCGATAGATGCTTCATTCATTGAAAATAGACAGCGTGCGTTTGTCTTTTGACGGAAAACTTGTGTTATCGTCCGCATATATAAATAGTGAAACGGGAAAAATCTCTGCTTTGCTCGGACGAAACGGTACGGGAAAATCCTGTTTGTTCAGAGTTGCAATTGGCGTATTGAAAACAGAAGATGTTTCGGTATCGATTGACAGCGCATCTTATTTTTATGCAAAAGAAAAAAGCAGGTTAATCACTTATTTGCCACAATTTAATTTTATTCCAAGGCGATTAACTTTAGAAAGAATACTTAAAAATTTTGACATTCCCAAAGAGAAATTACTATCAAACTTTCCGCATTTTTCAGCATCTCTTGGTAAAAAAATGTTTGATTTTTCGGGCGGAGAAAGAAGACTGATTGAAGTTTTTGTTATTATATTTTCCAATAGTTTGTTTTCCATTCTGGATGAACCTTTTTCCGAACTGATGCCTTTGCATATCGAAAAAATAAAAGAAATCTTATTGAATGAAAAACAGCGTAAAGGTTTTATCGTTACCGACCATTTGTATAAACAAGTGATGGATATAAGCGACGACGTTTATGTGTTGTCGAATCATAATGTTTATAAAATAAGGGAGGTGGAAGAAATTGAAAAATTGGGTTATGCGAGATTATGATTTTAATTTAGCCCTCAAATAAAATTTTTGCCTACACCGATCGACATATTAAAAACTTATTGGGGCTTTTCCGCTTTTCGCGGCGAGCAGGAAAATATTATCCGCGCGGTTTTGCAAAAGAAAGATGTGCTTGCGCTGTTGCCCACCGGCGGTGGAAAATCTGTCTGTTTCCAAATTCCCGCGATGATGAGCGACGGCGTTTGCCTCATCATCACACCATTGATTGCGTTGATGAAAGACCAAGCCGAAAATCTCAAAAACAAAGGCATTTCTGCCTGCGCCATTCATTCAGGTTTGAGCAACGATGAAGTCTCGGACGAATTGGAAAATGCCGTGCGCGGCGATTATAAATTTTTATACATTTCTCCCGAACGTATTGATACGTCTGCGTTTCAGCGAGTTGTCGAGGTGCTAAATGTGAACTTAATTGCTGTTGATGAAGCACATTGTATTTCACAATGGGGCTACGATTTTCGTCCGTCGTATTTGCGGATTGTGGAGTTGAAAAAATATTTTCCCGGTGTTCCGATGCTTGCTTTGACGGCTTCTGCAACGCCAAATGTTCAAAAAGATATTGTCGAAAAATTGTTGTTCAAAAACTACGAAGTTTTTCGTAGCTCGTTTCAGAGACCGAATATTTCTTACGAAGTAATTTTTTGCGATAACAAAATTGACAAGCTCTCAAAAATTTTATTGCAACAAAACGGCAGCGCCATTGTTTATTGCAAAACACGAAGACTTACGCAAGACGTAAGTAAATTATTACGAATAAAAAACATTGATGCGGATTTTTACCACGCGGGACTTTCGCAGGAAATTCGTGATGCGAAACAACAAAACTGGATGCAAAATAAAACGCGCGTGATTGTTTGCACCAACGCTTTCGGCATGGGCATAGACAAGCCGGATGTAAGAATTGTAGCACATTACGATGCGCCCGACTGCCTGGAAAATTATTATCAGGAAGCAGGACGCGCGGGGCGCGACGGCAAAGCTGCAAGAGCCATTTTGCTGTATCAAAATCGCGACATAAAAGACCTGAAATCCTTGCCGGATGTGCGTTTTCCGAAGTTTGATGAAATTAAAAAAGCGTATCAGCATCTTTGTGATTTTTTGCAAATTCCCATTGGCATTGGCGAAGGAAATTTTTACGATTTCGATTTTAATACGTTCATCAAAAACTTTAAGCTCGATGCTGTGCAAACCATTTATTGCATCAAGGCTTTGGAGCAGGCAGGCTTTATTTCGTTTAATGAAAATATTTTTCTTCCGTCGAAAGTTGGCTTTACGATTGACAAGGAAAGTCTGTTTGATTTTGAAAATAATTATCCCGCATACGAACCTTTAATTAAAGTATTATTGCGCAGTTACGACAGTATTTTTTCTTACCGCGTTTCTGTTTTTGAAAAGCAATTGGCGAGGTTGCTATGCATTTCCGGAGAAGCAGTAACGCAGCAACTGCAAGCATTACAGCGATTTGGCGTGCTTGAATATTTACCGAAAAAAGAAACGCCGCAAATATTTTTTCTTACCAATCGTGCGCCCGCGGAATTTCTTTTGTTCAACCACGAAGATTATTTAAAGCGGAAAAAAATATTTGTCAATCGTGTTGAAAAAATGCTGCAATATATTCACACCAATACTTGCAGAAGCGTTTTTATTGCGCAATACTTTGGCGATGAAAATACGCAGCGTTGCGGTGTTTGTGACAATTGCACAGAGTCGAAAAATGAAAAATTATCTGCGAAAGAATTTGCGTCAATCACTTCGGAAATTTTGCATTTATTGAAGCAAAAATCTTCTCTCGATACGAAAGGTTTGATAAATGAATTGAATAATTTTTCTTCCGAAAAAGTGAAAGAGACTTTGCGCTATTTGCGGAGTGAGCGAAAAATTAAAATGGACGTTGTGGGGAATTTTTCATTACATTAATACATCATCTTTACCATCATTTCCTTCATCAAATCCGCATCGCTTGTACCCGCATCATTAATGCCGATGCTGCGCAGATTGTATTTGTGTAGCAACAACAAAATATTTTCAACACCTTGAGCACCGTAGTTTTTAGCGGCTTGCACATAATCTTTTACAAAGTAAGGATTCACGCCAATCGCAGATGCCACGGCACTTTCGCCGCCGCTCACGCCAAAGACCATCGCCGTTTTACTGAAGAAATTATACAACGTTGGCAGTATCACTTGAATAGGTGCGGCTTTCGGGTTTTGTTCAAAATATTGGACAATGCGTACAGCTTTCGACAAATTTTTCTGCGCAATGGCAAGCTGCAATTCAAACGCATTAAACTCCTTGCTGATGCCCACATAAGTTTCAATATCTTCTTCCGTAATGTTCTTTCTGTCGCGCAGGTTTACGAGTATTTTGTTCACTTCATTTTCGATGCGCGAAAGGTCGTTGCCAATATGGTCTACCAACAACAATACGGCTTTTTGATTAATAGTGTAGCCATGTTGCTGTACCATTTGCTGCGTCCATTCAGGCAGCTTGGAATCGTATATTTTTTTCGTAGAAAAAAGTTCGCCTTTTTGCTTTACGGTTTTTGCCAGCTTGGTGCGCGCATCCAATTTTTTTTCTTTGTAGCCAACTACTAAAACCGTTGAAGGCTGCGGCTGCTCAAAATATGTTTCCAGCTTCGCAATGTCTTTCATGTATTGCGCTTCTTTGAGCAATACCACTTGCCGCTCGGCAAACATGGGAAATCGTTTGCACGCATTCAGCACTTCCGTCCATTCCGCATCGCGCCCGTAAAATACCGTGAGGTTAAAGCCCGCTTCGGCTTCGGATAAAATGTGATGCTCGGCGTAGTCCATTATTTTATCTATATAATAATTTTCTTCGCCTTCGAGCCAATAAAAAGGTTTGTAAATATTTTTCTTCCAGTCCGAAATAATTTGTTCTGCCGACATACGGCAAATGTAGCGGAATATAACGTTTCTTTGACGGCGGATTTAACGTTTTGCAAAAAGGAATTAATTTTTATCAATTTATTTTTGTCGGCTTGATAATTCCTTTATTTTTATCCATTCATGAACGGATTTAAGGACATAGTAATTCTTTCTGCTGTTTTGTTTTTATCCTTTATTTCGGTACAGGCAAAATCCCAGCTCATTATAGGACGGTATGATACGATAAGAGTTGAAGTTACCATTACCGACGAAGGCGAAAAAGTGCCTACCGGAGAATTAGACCCGTTGTTCCTGTATGCCAGAGCCAATGCAAAAATGCGTAAGATGTACGAAGCATGGACAAGGCTGCGCAATGCCGTGTACGTTACCTATCCGTATGCGAAAACGGCTTCGCGTGTTATCAACGAGATAAACCGCGAATTAGTAGGCGTTACCAACAGGAAAAAACGCAAAGCGATTATCAAATCACATGAAAAAGAGTTGCGTACGCAATTTACAAGTAAGATTAAAAACCTGTCTGTTTATCAGGGAAAGGTGCTAATGAAACTGATTTGCCGTGAAACAGGCAGCAGTTGTTACGAAATTCTTGATGAATATAAGGGCGATTTTAATGCGTTTGTATATCAAGGCGTGGCAAAACTTTTTGGTTCGAGTCTCAAACAAACTTACGACCCCAACGGCGAAGACCGTTCCATAGAAATATTGGTACAGCAGGCACAGGCATATTACAGGTTTTAAGAAACATCGGCAAAGCAACATCATTGTTATTTATCCTTTAACTTTTGGCGTTTCCGGATTCTTCCGACTTTTTAACCTACTTTTGCCCGCGACTATAAAGATTGATATTTTTAATAAATGAAAGTTGATATATTGGTTTTTGGCGCGCATCCGGACGATGCGGAATTGTGTTGTGGCGGAACAATACTGGCAGCAGTGAAACAGGGAAAAAGTGTGGCTGTGGTTGATTTAACACGTGGCGAACTGGGCACGCGGGGAACGGCTGAAACACGTGATAATGAAACGGTTACAGCTACTAAAATTTTGGGACTGAGCGCGCGTGAAAACCTGCAAATGCGCGATGGCTTTTTTCAGATTAATGAAGCAAATTTGCTGAAAGTAATCGTAGCAATTAGAAAATATCAGCCGGAAATATTGCTTTGCACTTCGCCCGAAGACCGCCATCCCGACCACGGAAGAGCCTCAAAATTGGTAAAAGAAGCGGCTTTTCTTTCGGGATTAATTAAGATTGAAACGGTGGATGGAAATGGACAATCGCAAGCGGCTTGGCGACCAAAGCAAGTTTTTCACTATATACAGGACAATTATCTTGAGCCGGATTTTATTTTTGATATATCCGAAACGTTTGACGATAAAATAAAAGCATTGCTCAGCTACGAAACGCAGTTCAATGCTACGGACGATGGACCTAAAACCTATATTTCTTCGCCGGAGTTTATTAAATTTGTAGAAGCGCGTGCGCTTATTTTTGGCAAGAGAATTGGTGTAAAATACGGCGAAGGTTTTATTTCGGACAAAGCTTTGGGCATTTCATCTTTTAACAATTTGGTTTTATAATTTTTTTACTTGGCGATATTTAATATTTTTTAATGCTTACACCTAAATTCGCGAAAGCGACCAACTCCTTTCACGTAGAGTTAAAACACAGAATCAATAATTATTTTGAATCTACCGGAAAGCCCACCACCGGAGGGTTCAGGCTGTTTTCCAAAGCAGTTTTTTTGGAGGCGGCTTTGGTCGTATTGTATATTTCCGCAGTATTTTTTACGCCCGAAAAAACTTGGGTGGATATTTTGTTGTGCGTTCTTATGGGTATCGTAATTGCGGGTATTGGCTTTAATATAATGCACGATGGCGGACATGGCAGTTTCAGCAAACATCCGTTGATGAACAGGATTGCTGCATATTCTACCGAGCTTGTCGGCGCAAGCCAGTTTATGTGGAATATGAAGCACAATGTAATTCATCATGCTTATACCAATATCGATGGTGTTGATGACGATATTGATGCAAAGCCATTTCTTCGCATGGCAACTACGCAAAAGAAATATAAAATGCATCGTTTTCAGCATTTATATTTTTGGATATTGTACGCTGTATTATACTTGTATTGGGTGTTGATGAACGATTATACAAAATATTTTAAGCGTAAAGTGGGCGATATTCCATTGAAAAAAATGCGCACCAAAGACCATATCTTGTTTTGGGCTTTTAAAGTAGTGTATTGCGCTATATTTATTGTGATTCCTATGGCAAGGTTGGGTTTTGTAGATTGGCTCGTGGGTTATTTGGCGGTATGTTGTACTACTGGTTTGATTTTAAGTGTTGTGTTTCAATTGGCGCACACGGTAGAGCATACACAATTTCCGATGCCGGACAAAGCTACCGGAAAAATGGAAGACGAGTGGGCAGTGCATCAGTTGAAAACAACGGCGAATTTTGCTACGAAAAACAAATTGATTTCTTGGTACGTAGGCGGACTGAACTTTCAGGTAGAGCACCATTTATTCCCGAAAATTTCGCATATTCATTATCCTGCGATTAATAAAATAGTAAAGCAGGCTTGCAAAGAATATAATGTTACGTATATAGAGTACAAATACATGGCAAGCGCCTTTGTTTCGCACGTTCATTTTTTAAGAGAAATGGGTAAGTCGGCGTAGGATTTTTATTTATTTTTGTGGTTGATTAAAATCGAAAAATCATGGGAGATATTGGGTTTTCAGAAATATTGTTAATAGCCGTAGTAGTATTGGTTTTGTTCGGCGGCAATAAAATTCCCGAATTCATGCGCGGCTTGGGTAAAGGCGTACGTGAATTTAACGATGCAAAAGACAGCGTGCGACGAGAATTGGAAAACGGTTTGAAAGAAAAAGATAACCAGCCTAAAACTAAAGTAGAACAGAGTACTGCAAATAATTCTTCCGTAACACCGCAGGTTTAATTTTGTTCTTTCAACGTCTCAATCCGATTTTATTTTGTCAGAGTTTTCTTTCGTTTCCATTAAAGATTATCAAACAGCTTTGTTGAATAACCAAACTACTTGTGTGGCTGTGGTTGAATATTATTTGTCGCGCATTGAGGCAAATAAACACCTCAACGCTTTTCTTGAAGTTTATTCCGAAGAAGCGCTTGAACGTGCAAAGCAATTAGATGAAGAACGCCTTGCAGGTAAATCTTTAGGAAAATTACATGGTGTAGTTGTCGGACTGAAGGATGTAATCAGTTATAAAAATCACAAGCTCTCTGCTGCATCCAAAATCCTCGAAAATTATACGGCGGTTTATAATGCAACGGCGGTTGAAAAATTATTAGCCGATGGCGCCATAATCATCGGCAGGCAGAACTGCGACGAGTTTGCTATGGGCAGCAGCAACGAAAATTCTGCGTTCGGAAAAGTGCTGAACGCTGCGGATAATTCGCGCGTTCCGGGTGGCTCTTCCGGCGGCTCGGCGGTGGCAGTTCAAGCGGGCTTGTGTATGATTAGTTTAGGCAGCGATACAGGCGGTTCTGTTCGTCAGCCGGCAGATTTTTGCGGTGTAATCGGGTTAAAGCCTTCTTATGGAAGAATTTCCCGATACGGGTTAATCGCTTACGCTTCGTCATTTGACCAAATTGGAATTTTTTCCAAAACGGTAGAAGATGCAGCTTTGGTATTAGAAGTAATTGCCGGTACAGATGGTTATGACAGCACAGTGAGCGAATCGCCGGTGGAAAATTATTTAGCTTCACTAACTGATGATAAAAAATACAAGATTGCTTATATAAAACAAACTTTGGAACATCCATCGTTGAATGAAGAAATTAAGAATGCCATTTTTCAATTTATAGAGCAACTGAAAAGTGCAGGTCATTCGGTTGAGGCGATTGATTTTGAATATCTCGATTATATTGTACCGACTTATTATGTGCTTACGACAGCGGAAGCCTCGACCAACCTTTCTCGTTATGATGGCGTTCGTTTTGGCTATCAGTCCAAATCGCCCGAAAATGATTTAACGGAATTTTACAAGAACAACAGGAGTGAGGCGTTTGGCAAAGAGGTAAAACGTCGCATTATGCTTGGTACATTTGTATTAAGTGCTTTGTATTACGATTCTTATTTTACTAAGGCACAGCAAGTTAGACGTATTGTGTCTGACAGAGCCAATGAAATATTTGCGGAATATGATGCGCTTATTTCTCCAAATTCTCCCATTCCCGCATTCAAAGTCGGCGAGAAGAGTAATGATGCTACGGAAATGTATTTAGCTGATATCTACACTGTGTTCGCAAATCTGGCTGGCATTCCGGGAATTTCCTTACCTTTGTTCGATTCTGCATTTGGCATACCTTTTGGTATTCAGATAATGACAGATAAAATGAAAGAATCTCAATTATTGAATCTTTCAAAACAAATGGTGCAAATCGCCGGGAAGAACTTTTAATCTCTACATCGCGATTCATTTTTTCATTAATTCCCTCGAAGCGCCGGATATTATCAGAATAATATCTTCATTTATTAACGAAAAAATTGGAATGAAGCGGAAGTTTTTTTATCGTAGAAAGGAAAGTGTTTTTACCCGTTTAGGCGTAAAACACGTTTCAAGATTGCTGTTATTTGTTTCTTTTGCCATATTTGCTATGTCATTTACAACCGTTAAAAATGTAAATGCTCCCGGCGAAGACAAGAAAAAATCCACAACAAAAAGTAAAGTAGGACCTAAAGGTTTTGTTACTCTATTGCCTACAACCCAACCTGTAACGCTCGATCCGAATACGCAAGGTGTTGCAGCTAAGAAAGTTGACATTTCCGATGCGAAAGTAGCACTGAATCCTAAAGTGGAAGATTTTGCGGACCACTATATTCATCACGAGCTGACAGACCTTACCAGAATGAAAAGCTGGGCAAAACCCATTTTCAAACTGATGGACGGAATTTTGGAAGAACACAATTTGCCTACGCAATTAAAATATTTGGCTGTAATTGAAAGTTCCTTGCAAAAAAATATGCGCATGAGTTCCGGGGCAACAGGACCTTGGCAATTGATGCACGACGAAGGTATTCGTTACGGATTGATTAAAAACGGGCACGATTACAGAACGGATTATGCAAAAAGTACAGAAGCTGCGGCTAAATTATTAACATCCTTGCATAACCATTATCACGATTGGTTGTTGACAATTGCAGCATATAATGCGGGCATCGGTCGCGTGGACAGAGCTATTCGCGACGCAGGCTCTTCCGATTTTTGGAAAGTGCAATCCTACCTTCCTACGGAAACGCGCAATCATGTGAAAAAATTCATCAGTACGCATTATTTCTTTGAAGGTAGCGGCGGCATTACAACTATGAGTGCTAAAGAAACGAAGAAGTACAAAGAACAACTTGGGCAAGACAATAATGGCAGTGACGAAGTGGAAATTAATTCGTCTGACAACAATACGATTCGCATTCGCGGTATTTATAATGAAGACGCGATTTGTGATGTGTTAGGCATTGATAAAGCAGTATTTGAAAAGTCAAATCCTAATTTTAATAAAGCAGTTGCAGACGGACAGTTTTATGATTTGCATCTTCCCGATGGAAAAGCAAAAGAATTTGTTGATAAGAAAAATGATATTCTCCAGCAATCGTTTAACCAATTGCTCGACGGAACCAATAAATCAACAGATGATTTACCAAAAGGAAGAACAAGCATTGACAGATAATTCATTTCTTCTCAATAAATACAAAAAGCCCACGAGACCAGTCTCGTGGGCTTTTTGTATTTATTGTACTTTCCACACATTATTTGTTCTGTCCACATCCGCCATGCGTTGCGAGTGGTCAATTTCAACGGATTGAACTTCGTTCAAAGGCTTAGATAATTCCAAATCATAAGTCGGGCTTGTCCAAAACCATTCCGGCGCAAAAATCCATTTGTAATAATTGTTTTCCGCAGGCTTGTGTCCGTACATCATGTTGCAAGGAATATTGTACATTTCATACGAGCCGTCTTTATAAGTTACCAAGACATCCAAAGGCATTGGCATTAAACCGATTCTTTGCAACGTAACAACAGCATGATTGTCTTTCGATGAAACACTATTAATGCCGTAATCAATGGTTTTGGTTGAATAAATCCAATATTGCTTGTACCATTCAAGTTCCAGACCGCTTACTTTTTCCGCTACGCGAATCAAATCATTTGCGTTTGGATGTTTGAATTTCCATATGTTGAAATAAGCAAGTAAAAATTTATCCATGTTCGCATTGCCGATGATATAAGAAAGCTGTTCGTAGAAAGTTGCACCTTTGCTGTATGCAGCTTCCTCGTAGGCATAATTTGTATTATAGTGGTCGGCGTGCGTGCTCATTGGCTCTTCCAGTCTGCTTTTTACAAGATTGAAATAACCTTTCAGGCTTTTCAAATACCAAAGACTATCGCGGTGCAGCCAGCCTGTGGTGCGGGTTTCAAAATAAGTAGCACCTCCTTCGTCCATCCATGGGAAAAGACTTTCGTTGCTTCCCAAAACACCCTGATACCAACTGTGTCCGAACTCGTGCAAAGCTGTTCCCCGGCTTCCGCTTTTAATTAATGTTGCCATCGGATATTCCATGCCGCCGTCGCCGCCCTGAATAAAGGAATAATTTTTATAAGGATATGCGCCAAATGTTTTTGCAATAAAATTTTTGTACGCATAAGCAACGCTGTCCGCGGTTTTATTCCATAGACTATCCTGTGCGGCGTCTTTCTTTTTGTAAACAAAATAAAATAATGGTCCGGTTGGAATTTGTCTTTTTAATAAAATGTAACCGGTGTCGGCAGCCCACACAAAATCATGAACATTATGCGCAGCAAAATGCCAGGTAGTTGTCGCAGAAGGTTTTTGCGGAACGCCCTGAACTTTGCCATAACCAAAACCCACTTCATCTGGATTTTGGATAGTGCCTGTTCCCGCAAGCATATAGTGTTTGTCTGTTGTGATGTTCACATCAAAATCGCCCCAAACGCCATAAAACTCACGTGCGATGTACGGATTAACATTCCATCCTTCATAATCATACTCTGCAATTTTCGGATACCATTGGCTCATACTGTAACGTACGCCTTCTGCATTGTCGCGCCCGCTACGCCTGATTTGTACGGGTACCTGCGCTTCAAACGGAAGCGAAACAGTATTTTGTGAATGAGGTAAAATAGGTTTGCTCAAATCTACTTCCAATACGGTTTCATGTTGCGTTAACGAAGTTTTTAGTCCGTTTACTAAAACATTATTCACGTGTTGGTAGCCTATCTCGCCCGGCTTCAGATTTTCGATTCTGTCGCGCACACGTGAATCCCAATCGCGCACTTGTTTACCGGTACGTGTGTAGCCAAGGATTTTCTTGCCTAATTCTCTGGAGCGGACGTCCATCATACTGCCGGGCTGAAAAGCATTCCAATACAGAAAAATAAAAATGCGATGCAATGTGTCAGGTGAATTATTCCAGTAAATAATATTTTCTTTTCCTGTGATAATATTCGTCTGCACATTCAAAGATGCGTCAATGGTATAATTCACTTTTTGTTGCCAGCGTTCAGGCTGCGCATTAGTTGCGATTGTAAATGAAATACATAATGCGGCGAGTAAATATTTCTTCATATTTTTTTTAGAATAGTTTTGTTTAAAGATATTTTATTTTTTTAAAATGCAATGTTCATCAACGTTTGCGAAGATTGTCCAACGCGCAACTGTTGCTTTGTATGAACTGAACAATGAATACAAAAAAGACGATGTGCAATAACTGAGACGGAATTATACTCCAGTTTTCAATCATTGAACTGCCAAAAACCAAGATGAACATGACGATTGAACCGGCAATCGCCGCTTGTTTGGTAAACCAACCGAGGATTAATAAAATGCCAATAAAAAATTCTGCGAAAGGCAGCACGTAAGCGAATGGCGTAACTATAAAATTGGGCAACATGGATTTTTCAAATTCTTTAATCATGCCGCCGGCAAAAATTGACAGTTTAAATAATCGAACAAATCCGTGTCCGAACATACTGATGCCAATAGCAAGTCGCGTAAGTAAATAAGCTGTTTTGTTCATAATTCAAATTTTTTAGTTTATAAATTAATTTTTTCTCCCTGTTTCGGAAAAATCAGTTTCACGTTCAGTGTATTTTCTTTTTCCAGTTCTTCGTGAATCAATGTTTCATTATCGCCGTCAGGTTTAATATGTGCGATAATGACAGGGAAATTTTGCAAAGAATTTTTACCTGCTAAATTTTCTAATTCTTTCAGATTTTTGAACAATAAATCCGGTTTCAGATGTCCGAATAATTGTTTGTCATTTTGTTCATCGGGATAAGAACATTCAATGGAAATTCCTTTTAGTTTTTTTGCTGGAAGCAGTGGTGCAACTGCATTCCAGACGATTTTTAAGTTATTGCTCTGTTCAATGGCATCGTCGCCCGTGTCGCCAAAATAAAGAAAATAATCATCATTGTTTCTGATTAAAAACGCCGTACTTTTTCCCGGTGCAGAGTGGCTTAACAAAAATGGTTTGACGAACAGCGAAGTATTTTCAATTAGTGTTTCTTTGGATGTGTCTAAATAGTTGTAGGTATATTTTTTCAATGCAGGTTGCTCGCCCTCGTTGGCAAAATTTGCCCAACTCGTCCATGTGAAATATTTTGTCTTCAAAATGTCGATGCAGAAAGGTAACGCATAAATATTCTTCTTCACATCATTTGGCGAGTTGATAATCATTCCTGCAACATGGTCGAGATGCCCGTGGGAAATAAGATACGCTTTGATGTTTTCTTTGAAAAAATCAGCTTCATTCTTTTTGATGAAGCCCTTGCTGTGTGCAGCTTTCAAGCCATCATATATTGTTCCTGCATCCAGGCAAATATAATTTTGCGAATCTCTCGGTGCGAGCAGATAAGCGGATAAATTACTCTCGTCGCTGCCGCCGTAAACGCCCAACGGAAGAATGGTAAACGAACTTTGTGCATTGGAATATTGGACAATTATGCAAAAAAACAAAAAGAAAAATTTTTTCATTTTCAAATGTATAAAATAATGAAACACGCTTGCACGTCATTGCGAGCGCAGCAATCTTTGAATGTCTATTTGAGATTGCCACGTCGCTTCCCGAAACAAGTTCGGGACAGGCTCTAATGCCTCGTTTCTCGCAATGACGATAGGTGCTATTTACCACTCATCAAAATAACAAAAATTATCATATACGATTTCGTTGAATAATTTACTTTTACGCCTCGAAAAAATATTCTAAATGAAAAAATTATTTCTTCCGTTGTGCCTGCTGTCGTTCGTTTTTGTAAAGGCACAATCCGGCAGTGATACAACATGGAAACACGAATACCGCGCAAGCGCAACAAAAATTAATGATGTGGTCAATACCAAACTTGCAGTTAAGTTTGATTATGACAAAAGTTATATGTACGGCAAAGCGTGGATTACCTTGCAGCCGCATTTTTATCCTACGGATTCTTTAACGCTCGATGCAAAAGGCATGGATATTAAAGAGATTGCTATGCTCAATGGTACGAAAAAAACGCCTTTGAAATATACGTATAATGATAGTTTGCAATTGCATATTCAATTGGGTAAAACATTTAAAGGCGGCGAAAAATATACGGTTTATATCGACTATGTTTCCAAGCCCGATGAGCGTAAAACGCACGGCAGTGCTGCCATTACAGACGATAAAGGTTTGTACTTCATCAACCCGAAAGGTTTGGTAAAAGATAAACCGATTCAAATATGGACACAGGGCGAAACAGAAAGCAACAGCGTTTGGTTTCCTACAATTGACAAGCCTGACCAGAAATCCACCGAAGAAATTGCGATGACCGTTCCTGCAAAATATGTAACGCTTTCCAATGGCTTGCTCGTTTCGCAAAAGAAAAACAGCGATGGCACACGCACCGATACATGGAAGCAGGATTTGCCTATTGCGCCTTATTTGTTTTTTATGGGTGTGGGCGATTATGCGATTGTGAAAGACAGCTACGAAGGAAAGCCCGTTGAATATTATGTAGAGCATGAGTACGAGTCGGTGGCAAGAAGAATTTTCGGGCATACGCCGGAGATGATTGGTTTCTATTCTAAAATTCTGGGCATTGATTATCCCTGGGCAAAATACGATCAAATTGTAGGACGTGATTATGTGAGCGGCGCAATGGAAAATGTAACGGCTACGCTGCATCAGGAATCTGCACAGCAAAATGCACGTCAGCTTACTGACGGCAATGTGTGGGAAGATGATATTGCGCACGAACTGTTTCATCACTGGTTTGGCGATTTGGTTACCTGTGAAAGCTGGAGCAATATTACCGTGAACGAAAGTTTTGCCAATTACAGTGAATATCTCTGGGAAAATTATAAGTACGGAAAAGATGCCGGCGATGCCGAAAATTATGAGCAAATGCAGGAGTATCTCAACTCCGCCAACAGCAGAAATAAAAACCTGGTAAGATATTATTATAAAGATAAAGAAGATGTATTCGACCTGGTAAGCTATCAGAAAGGCGGACGTATTCTCCATATGCTGCGGCATATTATTGGAGATTCTGCATTCTTCAAATCATTGAATCTTTATCTGAATCAAAATAAATTCGGTACAGGCTCTGCTACCAAATTGCGTTTGGCATTTGAACAAATAACGGGCGAAGACTGGAATTGGTATTGGAATCAATGGTATTTTGGCGCAGGCAATCCTGTATTGGACATTACTTATGCGTATGATTCTGCTGCAAAAACTTCTACTGTAACTATTGAACAAACACAAAAGAACGAACAGATTTTTAAACTACCGATTGATATAGATATTTATCATGGGAAAAATAAAATTCGCCATTCTGTTTGGATGACACAGCAAAAACAATCATATACATTTAATGTAGGCGACAAGCCCGATTTGATTAATGTGGACGGAGATAAAATTTTATTGGCAGAAAAGAATGACCATAAAACTTTGAAGGAGTTCATTAACCAATACAACCTTGCGGGTAATTATGTGGATAGAGAAGAAGCGGTTGCTTACGCAATCAATCATCTGGATGAAGACGGTGCAAAAGATTTTTTAGTCAATACTGCGCTTAATGATAAGTTTCATGGCATTCGTAAAGATGTGTTGCAGGCAGTAAATCCTACGGTTTATTCGGCAGCTGATTTTGAGAAGATTGCCGGCATCGCAAAAAATGACCCGTACAGGCTGGTGCGTGCAGCGGCAATTGATGCGCTCACTTTTTCGAGAGACAGTGCTTACAAGCCCATTTACCTTGCAGGTGTTTATGATTCATCATACAGTGTTGCAGGTTCTTCGTTGCAGGCTTTAGCAACATTGGATAAGGATAAAGCTGTAAGTATGGCTGCTGAACTACAGAAAGATGCGCGTGGCAGATTGGCAAGTGTGGTTCAGCGATTGACCATTTCTACAAAATCCGATGCAGACTTTGATAACCTGTACGACAGTTATACTTCTTTACCATTAGGACAAGAAAAAGTAACACAGACATTTGATATGATTACATATTTAGGCAATCTGCACGATACGGAACATTTCAAAAGATTGACCGATGCAATTATTGAGACGCGAGACAAAGTGGTGCCTTACGTTCCACAATATAAAGACGCCGTGAACAAGCGATTAGAAACGATATTAAGCAATAAAAAAACACAGCTTAATAATGCAGCAAATAAAGATGATGAACAGGCGCAGATTAATTATCTGCAAAGTAGATTATAATGTTAACTGATAATGTAAAAAGCCGAAAACAACACACGTTTTCGGCTTTTGTGTTTATAGCTGTGAAAAAATTATTCCTGTAAATAAAAAATGAATTTGCCGGTGTGGCTGTTCGGGATTTGCAATCCCGACTAACATTTTCTATTTCTGACCAACATTTTCATCCCTTATAAGTAAAAAACGAATTAGCCTGCGCCGTACATGTTACTACCAAATCATTAATACAAACGTGCTGTGGTAATGTGGCGCAATAATAAATCACATCGGCTATATCGACCGCGTGAAGCGCTTCGTAGCCTTCATATACTGCTTTGCTTTTTTCTTTGTCTCCCTTAAAACGCACATCGGAAAACTCCGTTTCCGCCGCGCCGGGATGGACTGCTGTAACTTTTATTTTGTGTTGCAACAGTTCAATTCTTTGTGATTGTGAAATAGAATCTACTGCGTGTTTAGTGGCGCAATACACATTGCCTTGCGGATACACATCTTTTGCGGCAGTAGAACCAATATTGATGATATGCCCTTTTTTATTTTCTATGAAATAAGGCACAATTGCTTTCGACACATACAGCAAGCCTTTCACATTCGTATCAATCATTGTGTCCCAATCGTCCATATTTGCTTCGTCAAAATTTTCTCTTCCCAATGCCAAGCCTGCATTATTAACTAGTACATCAATTTGTTTCCATTCGTCCGGCAGATTAGATAAATTTTCAAAAACGGCTTCTCTGTTTCTCACATCAAAAACCAGCGGAAGAATTTTTACATTGTTTTTTTCTGATAAATTTTTTGCAATCTCATTTAGTCTTTCAGCTCTTCTTCCTGTGATAATGCAGTTCCAGCCTTCGGCTGAAAACCGCTCTGCTATTGCTTTTCCGAAGCCTGATGTTGCGCCTGTGATAAGTATTGTGTTTGCCATAAAATAAAATTTTGTGTAAAGCTAAAGGCAATGAGGAAAATGCGCGCATAAAAAATTCTATAAAAAAATTTGGCTGTTTAAAAATTCTTTTTCATTTTTGTAGTGTACTACTAAAATAGTACACTAAAACAATGATTATGGTTGATATAAAAAATCTGCATTTCTCTTACAAAAAGAAAAAGGTTTACGACAGTATCGGTCTTACTTTCCAGACGGGATATGTTTACGGATTGCTGGGTAAAAACGGAACGGGAAAATCAACATTGCTGCGCACCGTTTGCGGATTGCTTTTTCCTGACAAAGGTTCTGTAAATGTTTTAGGATTCAATCCATCTGAAAGAAAACCTGCGTTTTTACAAGAAGTGTTTATGGTTCCTGAAGAGTTTTACTTGCCCGATGTTTCTATTCAGAAATACGTTTGTTGCAATGCGCCGTTTTATCCGAAATTCAGTCAACCGGAATTTGAAAACTATTTGAAAGAGTTTGAAGTGCCTGTTGATAATACGTTGCAGGAAATGAGTTACGGACAAAAAAAGAAAGTGCTGATTGCTTTTGCACTGGCTTGCAATACTTCGCTCTTGCTGATGGACGAGCCGTCGAACGGATTGGATATTTTGAGTAAAACGCAATTCAGAAAAGTACTGGCGGGCGCAGTTAATGAAAACAAATGTATCATCATCAGCACGCATCAGGTAAAGGATTTAGAAACGCTGATAGATTTTGTAACAATTGTAGATGAAGGTAAAATTTTGTTCAATCATTCTATGGATGAAGTATCATCAAAGTTGGCTTTTAAATTTTCACAGGATAAAAATAATGTGTCTTCGATTTTATATGAAGAACAAACGCTTTCGGGTTCGGCATTGGTAATTCCTAATTATGACGATGAAAGCACGAAGGTGGATTTGGAACTGCTGTACAAAACTGTGGTAACCAATCCGCAGGCTGTTCGGCAAATATTTAATCACTCAAAAATTGACTTATAATGAATAACCGTTTCAGTTTTAAAAGATTGCTGTTGCTGATACAAAAGCAGTTTTCGGAGAATGTAAAGTTGTATCTGTATGGTACTTTGGCTTTGCTTGGGTTGCTGGCGATTGTTATGTTCTTGTGGGTTTTATTTGGCGGCAATTCTTACAGCGGAAATACTTTGTTTGAATTTTATTTAATGGGACTTTTCATATTAGGCGCAATATTCGCGAGCTTTTCGTTCAGTATGTTGAGCAGCAAAGACAAAGGTATTTATTGGCTCACACTTCCTGCAAGTCATGGAGAAAAGTTAGCGTGTGCATTGTTTTACAACGTGCTTGTTTTTACGGTTGTTTATACGCTTTGTTATTTGTTAGTTGCAAAAGGAGCTGCCGAGTACGTGTCGGAATTGGTGTGCAAGCATCCTGAAAAATATCATTTTTATCATATCAATTGGAGTAAACCGAAAGGCAGTAGTTGGGAAGAGCTGAGATGTGTTTTATATGCTTTCTTTGCCGTGCAAGCCTTGTATTTATTGGGGTCTGTTTATTTTAAAAAATATTCTTTTGTATTCACAACGGCTGTCGGTGCGTTGTTGATTATCGCTTTTATTTTTTTTATAAAATCGTTGTCTGCATCATTTAATAAATATGGAGCAACTTTCGATATTGTGAACGCACATGGCACTGCAAATGGTGTGTGGCAAAAGGAATATTTTTTTAATCACACGGTTTCGGGCATTATTATTTTTCTGGCAAAGTTTATATGGGCGCCGTTCTTTTGGCTGGTTACGTGGTTCAGATTAAGGGAAAAAGAAATTTAAGAATAAAGAAATTACAATTATGCAATTTAATAATAATGGTCAAGCCATTTACCTGCAAATAGCCGATTATATCTGCGAGCGGCTGTTGCTGAAAGAATGGAAAGCCGAAGATAAAATACCAAGCGTGCGGGAAATGGCGGTTCAGCTGGAAGTGAATCCCAACACGGTTGCGCGCACGTACGATTTTTTGAAGCAACAGGAAATTATCTACGACAAGCGCGGTATTGGTTACTTCATTTCGCCCGACGGATTAAAGAATGCCGTTGCTTATCGCAAGCAGGAATTTACCGATAAAGAATTGCCCAATATTTTCAGAACGATGTTTATGCTGGGCGTGGAAGTGGACGATTTAAAAACGAAGTATGAAAAATTTAAAAAACAATACAACTCATAAAAAATGAAAACAAGCAATAAACTTTTATTAGGCTTTTTGATTGTGGTTTTTCTTGTTCCGTTGTTTACGTCTTTTGCGTTGCGCAGTGTTGTGAAACAAGGAAAATACACGATTGGCTTATATCCGTCAGAAGAATCTTTTCAGCAAGGCGCTATCGGCAAATACAAAGCGGTAAAGATTATAAATCATCCTTTTCCCGGCGGCAATGATTTTATTTGTACCATTCATCCGTCGCCTTCGGGAAAATATTTGTTTTACGATTATTCATATGATCAAAGTCTTTTCGACAGTATTGGTGTGGAAATCAAAAATGATACATTATATATTCAACGGTTTACAATTCACTCGCCGGGCATGCAAGCTACGCACAACGTTGCCGATGCGTGGGCAAATCGCAACATAGATTTGTTTCTGCCGTCATTAGATAATATTACGGCAGAAAGAACGGAGGTTAAAATAGATTCTTCCACAAACACTCCTATAAACATTCATCTCATTGACAACTCATTGTTGAAATTAGGAAATATAAATCAAGAAGTTAAGGTTGTTGACAGCAAACCGATTCAGAATGATTTTGATAATCCGAAAGTCAAAAGCAGTTTCAAAAATATAACCGTCAATGCTATGCAGTCATCTGTGATATTTGGTACAAATGTTTCTACCGACAGCCTTTGGTTATATGCGGACAGTAAATCTAAAATCTCTTTTTTAGACAGCAGTAATGTTCGCGTGCTGAACGGCTCGATAGATAAGCAAAGTATCAATAATCCCGATTCGGCAACGATAAAAAGATTAATGCCTTTGGTAAAATAATGGATTTCGAAGCCTGAAAATTTTCTTATATTTACCAAAGTATGAAAACCCTTTGGAAATATCTCAAGCCGCACAAAACCTTAATCATCTGGTCGCTCGTTCTTGCAACCATTGCGCAATTACTGAGTTTGGTTGACCCTGTGATTTTCGGGAAAATTATCGATAAATATGCAACAAATGTAGATAAGAATATAACGGAGCAACAATTGGTCAGAGGCGTTTTGTTTTGGTTGATGATTGCCATTGGCGTAGCGTTACTTTCGCGATTGGCAAAAGCGTGGCAGGATTATACAACGCGGTTAGCTGTTGCAAAATTCGGCGAGCAGATTTTTAACGACGGACTGAAACAAACGCTGCGCCTGAATTTCCAGGAATTTGAAGAAAGCCGCAGCGGCGAAACTTTGTCCGTTTTGCAAAAAGTAAAAACTGATACGGAACGTTTTGTAACATCATTCATCAACATTTTATTTTCATCTGCTATCGGCGTCGGTTTTTTAATTTATTATTCAGTTACCAAAAACTGGATGTTGATTCCCGTGTTTGTGATTGGCATTATTGTGCTTGGTTCGCTTACAGGATTATTGTCGAAAAAAATAAAAACCATCCAACGAAGCATCAATCGCGAAACCAATTTAATGTCCGGCGTTATCACGGAAAGCCTTAGAAATATTGAGTTGGTAAAAAGTCTCGGCTTGACTTTTCCTGAAATAAGAAGGCTCAAAAAACTCACGGAACGCATCTTTGATATGGAAATGATTAAAGTGAAAAAAACGCGCACCCTCACTTTTTTGCAAGGCACATCGCTCAACGTGTTGAAGCAATCTATTTTATTTATTTTGCTTTGGTTAATCTTTAGAAAAGTATTGACGACAGGCGAACTGATTGCAATGCAATTTATCTCCACCACTATTTTCGGACCGTTGCAAGACTTAGGAAATATCATTTTGCAATATCGCGAAGTGGATGCATCCATTCACACATTCGACAAGCTGATGCAAAAACCGATTGAAACACGCCCCGACGAACCTATGGATTTCGGTTTATTGGTAGATTTGCAGTTTGACAGCGTAGTTTTTCGTCATAAAACGGCAAAAGACAATTCCATTGATCATATTTCTTTTGAAGTGAAAACGGGTGAAACGATTGCCTTTGTTGGTCCTTCGGGTTCTGGAAAATCCACGTTGGTAAAATTGCTCGTCGGTTTGTATTATCCGAAAGAAGGACATATTTTATTCAATCAAATCGATTCCACAGATATTCGATATAATCAATTGCGCAGGCAA
Source organism: Arachidicoccus sp. BS20 (assembly GCF_001659705.1). Lineage (NCBI taxonomy): Bacteria > Pseudomonadati > Bacteroidota > Chitinophagia > Chitinophagales > Chitinophagaceae > Arachidicoccus > Arachidicoccus ginsenosidimutans. Next base: position 1,677,132 of record NZ_CP015971.1, on the reverse strand, counting down.
ATCGGTTTTGTAACGCAGGATACGCAACTATTTGCAGGAACCATTAAAGACAATATGCTCTTTGTAAAACCCGATGCAACCGATGAAGAAATTCTTGCAGCATTGCGCAAAGCCGCAGCAGACAAGCTTCTTGAAAAATCGCCGCAAGGCATCAACACAGTTTTGGGCGAAAACGGTATGAAACTTTCCGGCGGCGAAAAGCAGCGCATTTCCATCGCGCGCGCATTGCTGCGCAATCCGCGATTATTGATTTTTGATGAAGCTACTTCTGCGCTCGATTCCTTGACGGAAGAAAGTATTACAAACACCATCAGAGAAATTTCTTTGGATAAGCAGCAAATTACGATTCTCATTGCACATCGGTTATCAACTATCATGCATGCCGATACGATTTATGTTTTGGAAAAAGGCAAGATTGTAGAACAAGGCAAACACGATGTTTTGTTGGAACAAAAAGGATTGTATTATGCTTTGTGGCGGCAGCAAATAGGAGAGAGGAATAAGGATATTTATAACAATTTTGTTGAAGTATAAATATTATTTTTGATTTTTAATTATAGAATGATGAAATATCTATTATCTTTTTTTGCATTTATATTGTTTGCGACTGTGGGCAAAGCGCAGGATTATGACAGTATTCCACCTTACCAGAAAGATTCGTCGATGCCGCATTTTTTGTTGCTTCGGGAAGACAGTTCGTGGTTAAATACAGCGCAGTTACCCAAAAAACAACCAGTGGTATTTATCTTTTTCAATCCGGATTGCGAGCATTGCCAGCACGAGGCGCAGGAATTGGTAAAGAATATCGATAAGTTGAAAAAAATCAATTTCATTTGGGCTACTTATAGTCCTACTTTTGAGGAAATAGATGCTTTTGCAAAGCAATATCATTTGTCCGATTACAAAAATATGCAATTTGTGAAAGATGTGAATTATGAGTTGCCGAGTTTTTACCGCTTGCAAATGACGCCTTATGTGGCGGCTTATAACAAGCGTGGCATTCTGGTAAAAACATGGGCGTTTGGCGCAAAGCCGGAAGAATTGGCACAGTTACTCAAATAATTTCTTCCCGAATAAATTATTTTAAGACAAAGCAGCAAATGCTTTGTCTTTTTTTACTGTTCTATACACTGTGAAGGTTACAATTTCTTTATATTTTGTTAGAAAAAATATCCAATACAGCTTTCTGCATTTTTATTTTCAATTTTGTACATTCGCAACGCGGTAAAAAGCATATTGTATGCGTGTTTACCAAGATTTAAAAATTCAGTATGCCCAATAAAATAAACAAGTTAGCAGTTCTTACTTCGGGTGGCGATTCGCCCGGAATGAATGCTGCATTAAGAGCAGTTGTAAGAACGGCAAATTATTTTGGATTGGACATTTTCGGCATCAGGCGTGGTTACAGCGGCATGGTGGACGATGATATTTTTCAAATGGATTCGCAATCGGTTGCCAATATTATTCAGCGTGGGGGAACGGTATTGAAGTCGGCTCGTTGTAAAGAATTTTACACAGCCGAAGGACGTCAAAAAGCGTATGCCAATTTGCAAAAACATGGTATTGACGGATTAATTGTCATTGGCGGCGACGGTAGTTTTACGGGAGGCATGAAGCTGCAACAGGAATTTGGCTTGCCTGTTATCGGGTTGCCGGGAACTATTGATAAAGATTTATACGGAACGGATTATACGATTGGTTTTGATACCGCTTGCAACACGGCTTTGGACGCGATTGATAAAATACGTGATACCGCCGATGCACATGACAGACTGTTTATTGTAGAAGTGATGGGACGCCATGCGGGTTACATTGCATTGCACAGTGGCATTGCCGCAGGTGCGGAAAATATTCTGATACCCGAAGCTTCAACCAATATTGAAGATGTGGTGGATGCGCTTTCTGAAAAAGAAAAAAGAAAAAAACTGGTCAATATCATTGTGGTTGCCGAAGGCGATGCATTTGGCGGTGCAAATGAAGTGGCTAAAATTATCCGCGAACGGCTGCCTAATTTCGATACGAAAGTTTCTATTTTGGGACACATACAGCGCGGCGGCTCGCCCAGTTGCCAGGACAGGTTAATAGCAAGCCGCATGGGTTATCATGCTGTAGAAGCCTTGCTGAACGATACTTCCGGCGTAATGGTCGGCATTATTAATAATCAAATAGTATATACGCCTTTGGAAATTGCCATTCGCGAAAAGCATACAGTCGATGAGGGCTGGCTGCGGATGGTAAAAATACTGGCAAGCTAAAAATAGCGATGGGGAAAGAATACAGTTGAATAATTTGTATTCTTTCTTTTTTAATTTATAATATTGAACTCTTATACAAAAACGAAAGATAAAATGTCTGAAAGCGTAGAAAAATATTTGCATAAAGAAATGGATGCAGATACAGGTATTCAGCACAATTTTCACAGAACTAAAATTGTGGCAACAGTTGGACCCGCTTGTGAGAAATATGAACAGCTACTGGATTTAGCAAAAGTCGGCGTAAACGTTTTTCGCCTGAACTTTTCTCACGGAACGCACGAAAATAAAGCGGAAATCATCGATAATATCCGTAGAATTAATAAAGAAGAACCTTTTAATATAGCTATTCTTGGCGATTTGCAGGGACCTAAATTGCGGGTTGGAAAACTGGAAAACGACAAGTTGCACATTGAACCGGGCGATATACTTACGTTTACATCTACCGAAAAAGTAATTGGTACAAAAGAAAAAATTTACGTTTCCTATCCCAATCTTCATAATGATGTTGCCGTAGGCGAAAAGATTTTGATTGACGACGGAAAGCTTGAAGTGGTGGTTACGGAAGTTGATAAGACATCCGGTAATGTAAAAGTGCGCGTAACTTACGGCGGCGATTTGCTGCCCAATAAAGGCGTGAATCTTCCCGATACGAATATTTCGTTGCCGGCTATGACGGAAAAAGATTTGATTGATTTGGAATTCATATTAGAACAGGACCTCGATTGGGTTGCCTTATCTTTCGTGCGCAAAGCCGAAGATATGATTAACCTGAGAAAACTTGTGGATGAAAAGGGTAGTAAAATAAAAATCATGTCCAAGATTGAGATGCCGTCTGCAATGGAAGATTTAAAAAACATTGTGAACGAATCCGATGGTGTGATGGTTGCCCGAGGCGATTTAGGCGTAGAGCTTCCTGTCGAGAAGATTCCTTTGGCACAAAAAGAAATTATCCGCAAATGTCTGCATCGTTCTAAACCAGTGATTGTTGCTACGCAAATGATGGAAAGCATGATTGACCGCATTAAACCTAACCGCAGCGAGATTACAGACGTTGCCAACGCTGTGCTGGAAGGTGCAGATGCCGTGATGTTGAGCGGCGAAACTGCAACAGGAAAACATCCGACTTTGGTAGTTGAAACGATGCGTAAAATAATCATGGAAGTGGAGAAAACCGACTATCGTTACGATAGAGGGAGCGAACTGAAAGTGTTGGCGCATTCGCCCACAGTGTTGAGCGATGCACTTTGTTACAACGCTTGCAAAATTGCACAGGAAGTAAATGCCGCGGCGTTAATCGGTATGACGCAATCAGGCTATACGGCATTCAGAATCAGCAGTTACAGACCGAAAGTGCCATTGTATATTTTTACAAAAGAGAAGCAATTAGTTAATCAACTAAGTTTATCGTGGGGTGTACGCGCATTTTTCTATGAAGAAGAAATCAGCTTGGATAATATCATTAACGATGAAATAAATATTTTGCACGAACGGCAATTTATTAAAGATGGTGACGTGGTAGTAAATACTGCGAGCACGCCGGTACAAGACCATTTGCCAACAAATATTCTGAAGATTACAAGAGTAGGAAAATAGTTTTTCTTGAATAATATTTCATGAAACGGCATTCGTAAGAGTGTCGTTTTTATTTTTTGTAATTCTCTGAAAGGCGCGTATCATCAATGTTTCATTAATTATTAATTTATAATTATGAATTATTAATTACTTTGCGCCATGCCGTTTTTTACAAAAATTTCTTTGGTACAATTCAGGAATTATATGTCGCAATCTTTTAATTTCAATAAGAAGATTGTGGGTATTTGCGGCGCAAACGGAAGCGGCAAAACCAATTTGCTTGATGCAATTTATTACCTGTGCTTTACCAAAAGTTATTTTTCCAAGCCAGATGCAAAAAACGCAATGCACGGTTTGCAAGGCTTTCGGATTGACGGAATAGTTGACGATAGCAACAAAGAACAGTATCTCACTTGCATTTTACGCGAAACCGGAAAAAAAGAATTTTATGTGGATGATGATGTTGTAAAAAAATTTTCATCGCACATTGGTCGCTTTCCTTGCGTGTTCATTGCACCGGATGATTCCACTTTAATCACAGGCGGAAGTGAGGAAAGACGCAAGTTTTTGGATACGATTTTGTCGCAGTTATTCCCTGATTATTTGCAGGAACTGATTGATTACAATAAACTTTTATTGCAACGAAATAGTTGTTTGAAAAACTTGCACGAGCAGCAATCGAATAATTTTGATTTGCTCGATGTGTTGGATGAGCAGCTTGCAAATGCAGGACAAAAAATTTTTTCTTGTAGAAAAGAATTTCTGGAAACCCTTATTCCGATTGCGTTACAACAATATGAAGCGATTGCAGATAAGGATGAAAATGTTGTTATGAATTACCAATCGCAGTTATTGGACAAGTCCTTGTTACAATTATTAAAAGATAACCGGCAGCGCGATTTGTATTTACAAAGAACGACCGCCGGCATTCATAAAGACGATTTGACTTTGTTGATGGACAACGAACCTTTCAAGCAACTGGCTTCGCAGGGACAAAGGAAAAGTTTATTGTTTGCTTTAAAATTGGCTGAATATTTTTCGATAAAAAACGTCAAAAAACATTCGCCTGTTTTGTTATTGGACGATGTGTTTGAGAAACTGGACGAAGACAGAATGTTGAATTTATTGAACAAAGTTTGTAACGATACCGATGCGCAAATTTTTATAACCGATACGCACAAACAAAGACTTGACATGGCTTTCAGCGAATTGAAACAAGATTGGCAGATGATTGAGTTGTAGAAGATATTTTAATTTCATGCAAAGTGCGCTAAGAAAACAACGAGACAACATTGCGCTCTTTGTTTACTTTGTTTCGTTGCGTGAAACAGAATTCAAAAATTCAGTCAATTTGCTTACAGCTTTTTTTCGATGACTGAACTGATTTTTTTCTTCCAAATTCATTTGTGCAAAAGTCTTATCGCTTCCGTTCGGAACAAAAACAGGGTCATAACCAAAACCGTTTTCGCCAAGTTTTTCATCAATAATTTTTCCTTCGCAAACGCCTTCAAAAAAATATTCTTCTTCATTCCAAATCAAAGAGACAACTGTTCTGAAACGCGCGCTGCTATTGGGTTTCGGGCTTAATTCGTTTAATAATTTTTCAATATTTTTTTCATCATTGGCAGGTTCACCTGCATAGCGTGCGCTCTTCACACCGGGCGCGCCGTTAAGCACATCAACTTCCAAACCTGTATCTTCGCTAAAACAGTTTTGATGCGTGAGCTTAAAAATCGTTCTTGATTTTTCAGAAGCGTTTTCTTTCAATGTTTCATGTGGTTCGGGAATGTCAATGTTGATGCCTGCATCTTTCAAAGATTTTACTTCAATAGTTGAAGGCAATATGCTTGCAATTTCTTTTACTTTGTTTTGATTATTAGTAGCGAAAATGAGCTGCACTGTTTTTTTGTTCTTATTTTTTAAAAATAGTTTATCTAAGAAAGCCATTCTGCCTTAGTTGTTTGTGTATTTGTTCAATATTGTCAGGAATGTTGCCCGACAAAAGCCAGTTTGTATCCAAACCGTTGTGTATGGCTGTGCGCAGCAAAAAAGGATTATTGCCGATGAGTTTTCCTAAAGTTTCCAAATCGGTTTTAAATTCAATAAAATAATCTTCGTGCATTTTTTTGATGAGTAATAAAATTTTAAATGTTCTGGCAATTACGGCTGTGCAAAATTTAACTGCCTTGTCGTATGTAGAAGAGGATATGTTGGTATTGTTTTGAGCGAGCAACTTGTTCAGTAAAAACAGGTTTAAAGAAATCTCTCCGTATTTATCTTTTGTAATGCTTACGTGTTCGTTTATAGTTCCGCTCATTTCACGCACGTCCCAATTAAGATAACCCGGCGAATAAAAATTTTGTGTAACTATGTCTATGCGACCGGCAAGACGTTTTTTTACTTTCTCCCTTTGTTCTTCTACTGTATCGGTATTTACGAGTTCAAACGAAAGCCGGTTTGCTAATACTAAATCTTTTTTCAGCAATCGGAAAATCAATTTATCTTTTTCTGCTGAGGATAGGTTGCTTATAGCTGTCTTAAATTCTTTAGGAAACAATGATGACATATTTTTATAATCTTTTTTAAATAACAATGCTCTCAATCATTTTGATATATGTTTCGATGCCATCTTTTATTTCATCCAAGAAAATAAATTCGTCGGCAGTATGGCTTCTTCCGCTAAAGCCCGGACCACATTTTAAAGCCGGAAAAGGAATCAATGCTTTGTCTGAACAAGTAGGCGAACCGTAAGGTTTTTTACCCAACGCAATACCCGATTTTACCAATGGATGTTCTACTTCAATTCGCGTAGAACGCAGGCGCACACTCCGTTCTTTAAAATCACTCTGAATATTTTCTTTAATAATATGGATAATTTCTTCGTGCGTATAACAATCGGGAATGCGTATATCCACTACAAATTTGCAAGTTGCAGGAACAACATTGTGTGCCTTATTTTCTGTTTCAATAACGGTAACGGTTTGCTTCACTTCGCCCAGCCATTCCGAAACTTTCGGGTACTTGAATGTCTCAAACCAGTGAATATCTTTTACAGCTTTGTACAAAGCATTGTCGCCCTCGTTGCGTGCCGCGTGTCCTGCAACGCCTTGCGCCGTTGCATCGATGACCATTAAACCTTTTTCGGCAACGGCAAGTTCCATTTGTGTGGGTTCGCCTACGATTGCCCCCCATCCCCCGAAGGGGGAGTTTGCAAAACCTGTTGAAGAAAGAAAGGTTTCGTTTTTCAACAACGCTTCAATGCCGTTTTTTCCTGTAATTTCTTCTTCCGCCGTTGCAGCAATTACGATATTAAAGGGCAAATTTTCTTTATCAAAAAAATATACAAACGCAGCAATCAACGAAACTAAACAACCGCCTGCATCATTGCTTCCCAAGCCATAAAGCTTGCCGTCTTCTTCAATCGGTTCAAAAGGATTTTTGGTATACTTCGCATTCGGCTTTACCGTGTCGTGATGTGAATTCAATAACAGCGTTGGTTTCAGCGAATCAAAATATTTATTGATTGCCCAAACATTATTCAGAAATCTTTGAGAAGGAATATTTTTGCTTTGAAAAAATTGTTCAATTATCGTAGCTGTTCCGTCTTCTTCTTTGGAAAAAGACGGCGTTGCAACTAATTGTTTTAAGAGATTAATTGCATCGGTGTAAAGTGAATCGTGAGTCGTGAGTCGTGAGTCGGACATAATAATTTTTAATTGTCAATTATTCGTTTTTCAATTGATAAGCGTTCCCTCCGTTTCATCCGTTGTATTTTTCAATAAATCATTCGCATCGCCTATCAGCACTTCTTTCACGCCTGCATCGATTGCAGCAAAAGCATTGTCTATTTTCGGAATGATACCTTCAAATAATTTTTGCTCTTGCAACAGTTGCTGATATTTTTCTTTATTAATATTCCGGATAACTGAATTTTCATCATCCACATTTTCCAGCACGCCTTTCTTTTCAAAACAATAAATCAATCGTGTATCGTAATATTGCGATAATGCAATAGCTAAGAAAGATGCAATGGTATCGGCATTCGTGTTTAAAATGTGTCCTTGTCCGTCGTGCGTAAGCGGCGCAAACACAGGCGTGATGCCGTTTTTAATTATTAATTCTAAATTATTAATTTTTAATTCGCTTGCGTTAATGTCGCCCACCCAACCGAAATCAACACCCCTGTCCCCTGAAGGGGAATTTGCAATAGGACGTTTTGTTGCAGGAATAATATTTGCATCTGCGCCTGTTAAACCGATTGCGTTGCAATTGTTTGCTTGCAGTTTCGCAACAATTTTTTTATTGACCAAACCGCCATACACCATCGTGACTAAATCAATTGTACCGTCATCGGTAATTCTGCGACCATTGATATAATTAGATTTGATGCCCAACCGGTCTCCGATTTTTGTAGCGATTTTTCCACCGCCGTGAACCAAAAGCCCCCGTCCCCTAAAGGGGTGCGCATCAGCACCAAACAAATCCGCAAATTGTTTTAAGAATGATGAGAGATTTTCTTCATTGTCTATTACGTTGCCGCCGATTTTAACTACAAATAATTTATCCATACAAAACAATATTCTTCAGTTTTTTATTTTGTAAATTCTTTTGTGATTATTTCGCCTGTATAATAATCGACAGTAACAGTAAATCCATTCCAACTTGAACATAAAAAAGTTTTTGAATTGTCAATGATTTCAAGTGTCAAATAGCCATTGTCTTTTGCAGTCTTATTGTCTGTTTATTCCAAATAATAGGATTTAGATTAGGAAAACTATCATTTTTAAAAGGGGCTTTAATCGTCCAAACAATATGAAACTTCTCATCTAAACAATAAATATTTGCGAAGCCTGATTTATCCAAAAATTTTTCTGCACTTTCTTTCACGATGATGCAGTTGTATTCAATACGTTTAAACTCTTTAAATTCTGTCCAACGTGGCTTGTGAGTTAAAAGAATATTTCCTTTATCATCAAACAAACAAAGAGTTTTGTTGCCTATCAGTTTAATTGAATTATCCATTTCTCTCACAATTAATTTATTTGCATTTACAAAAACTCACTAATCACCGCTTGCGCAGCCCACACTCTGTTTCCCGCTTCCTGCGTTACAATGCTGTGCGCGCTGTCCAATACTTCATCGCTTAATTCCACATTGCGGCGAACAGGTAAACAGTGCATTACTTTGGCATTGTTGGTTTGTTTTAGTTTATCTAACGTCAACATCCATGACGGGTCGTTTTCATAGATTTTTCCGTAATCATTATAGGTACTCCAATTTTTCACATACACAAAATCCGCGTCTTTCAATGCTTCATCCTGGTTGTGCGTGATGGTAGCACCTTTGGTAAATTGTTCTGCCAATTCATAATGTTCAGGATGCGCAATCACAAATTCGCCTTTGCCGTCCCACGCATTTATCCATTGCGAAAAACTGTTGGAAACGCATTGTGGCAAGGCTTTCACGTGCGGCGCCCAAGTGAGAACAATTTTTGGTTTGCCCCCAACCCCTAAAGGGGTGTTTTGTAATTGCTCGGTAATCGTAATTACATCGGTCAAGCTTTGCAAAGGATGCAACGTAGAACTTTCCAAACTAATCACGGGACGACCGCAATATTTGATGAACTCGCTAATGTACAATTCGCTGTAATCATCTTCCCGATTGACGAGCGAGGGAAACGTGCGAATGCAGAGAATATCAAAATAACTTCCGAGAATAGGCGCGGCATCTTTCACGTGTTCGGAAGTGTTGCCGCTCATAATCGCGCCTTCTTCAAATTCGAGTTTCCAACCTTCTTTGTCCACGTTGAAAACAATGGCTTCCATTCCGAGATTTTTCGCGGCTATCTGCGTGCTTAACCGCGTGCGCAAACTCGGATTTAAAAACAACAGACCGATTCTTTTATTCACGCCCAAAGCCACGTCAGCAAAGGGATTGGCTTTGTATTGCAATGCTTTTTGCACCAATGCGTTTATATCCGCAACGTCTTCTACCGAAGTGAATTTTTTATTTTTTATAAGACTCATTTTAATTTCTTTTTCTCTTCCAATAATTTTTTCGCTGAAATATTTGTAACGATTTTTTTGCCTGTTTTCTCTTCGATTTGCTTGCGTGTATTACCTGCGATGGTTCCGCCTTGCTGCGCAATAATTTTATTTTCCCGAAAATTTTTCGGCTTCTTTTCTTTGCTGATTTCCGTAGTTGTCGCTTCTGCGAGCATATTCAAGACTAACTCAAGATTAGTCATATTGTCGCGCAGGTTTTCTTTCTTCAAGCCTTTGTATTTCTTATAATCTTTCACCGAAAAACCCGACCACGCTTTTGTAATTTCATCGGTCAGGATTGCATATTCCTGTCCTTTCTTCACGCCGCGTTCGTCCCATTCATCCGTCAGTTCTTTACGAACTTCGATGCTTTTCAAACGCTGATTTATCCATTCTTTGCTGTAACCTTTTTTAAGATAAGTTTCCATCAAACGGTCGATGCCGATTTCGGGGTCTTCGATTTCATCAATTCTTTCGCGACCAACTTTCGCCAGCCACAATTTGAAAGGCTCTGCTTTCTTCGACGGAACAGATTGAATAAGACGAAATAATTGTTCTGTGTCTGCAACATCTGTATTGTAATATTTGCCGTCTGCCGATTGCAATTTCAGTTGGTTACAATCTGTAACCGACTGATTTCCTTCCTTTGCTAATCGGTGTTTCAGCACTTTCCAATAATTGCGCGCGCCTTGCTGCGTCGCTTGGTCGGTAAGAACAGCAATTACATCAACAATGGAAAAATACCATTTTTCATCATCATCGCTCCAAACGGAACGAACTTGCTTTTGCTCGAAGAGCTGTATGGACGTTTCTTTTTTCACATTGCAAAAGATTATTTATCGGTTGAAGATAAGACCAAAGTATCTATATTCAGTCTTTTCTTTGCCCAATCTTTGAATTTTATTTTATCGTCATTCTTTAGCAGCGAAGTTGCATTATAATATACCATCGTTATATTTTGTGTGCTGTCGGCAACCGCAATATTTTGATTGGAAACCGCTAACGCATTGATGCCCGGAAACAAAATTTTCGCTTCGGAAAGCAGTTGCTTGTTGTCAAAATTATTTTTTGCAATAATGCTTTCGAGCTTGGCGATTTGTTTGTCTTTATCGTCGAGGATGATTTTATTTTTGCCTACTTCATTTAAAATATCATTGCGCAGCGATTGAATATTTGTCGAGTCATTTTGCTTGATAAAAAGCTGTGTGTTCGACAAGCCGTAGCTTTCCAGCTTTTGACTCAGCGTTTTGACTTCGGCAGGCGAATAATTTTTTTGCCAGAAAGCCAACGTGATTTTTTTAGGATTGGACGAATAATCGGTTTGCTTAAACACCAGAATATCGCCGTTGTTTACAAATTCTTTTGTAATAAAATCATTGGTATTCTGAATAAATTTTTGTTGCTGATACAATGAAAACGCGAAGTAAACACTCGGCACAATCATCAGCACAAGCAACGCTGTAATGCCATACTGCACGCGCTTTTGGTACTTTTTATCGACTTGTGTCGCAGCGGGATATTTCAGGTATTTTACAATTACGAAAGTAGAAATGCAAATAAAAACGCAGTTGATGCTGTACAAAAAAAGCGCCCCGAAAAAATATTTGATATTGCCCGTAGCCAAGCCGTAACCCGCCGTACACAAAGGCGGCATCAACGCCGTAGCAATGGCAACGCCCGGAATAGGATTTCCTTTCTCGACGCGCGTAATGGCGATAACGCCAACCAATCCGCCGAAGAAAGCAATAAGCACGTCGTAAATGTTGGGCGAAGTTCTTGCCAACAGTTCGGACTGCGCTTCCTTGAAAGGGCTTAATAAAAAATATAAGGAAGAAACAATCAGACTCGAAACGGTTGCAATCAACAGGTTGGACAAAGATTTTTTAAGCAAATCAAAATCGTAAATGCCGAGCGCAAAACCCGCGCCCACAATGGGACCCATCAAAGGCGAAATCAACATAGCGCCGATGATAACCGCCGTAGAATTAATGTTCAAACCGATGGACGCAACAATAATGGCGCAAGCCAAAATCCAGAGATTAGAACCTTTGAACGAAATATTGCTGACAACATTTGTAAGCGTTTGACGCTTGTCCTGCTCGCCTCTGTGAAGGTTGAGAAGATTGAATAATGAGTTTTTCATATTTGGAAGTTTTATTTAAATCTATAAATATTCCTTTAAACTTCTTTAAAGTGTATAATCATAGAATTCCAATCCATGCTTTACACGAAATCTGTTTTTACATACAAGTTGTTGGAAACAACATTGTAATTAAACAACAGCATTTTCTTTTACACTCAAATTTTCCACTTCTTCTTTCAACACATCCAAAAACTCATCAACCTGCTTTCTTGTAATTGCCAAAGACGGCAACAAACGAATCACATTCGGCTTTGCTTCGCCTGTAAATACGTGATGGTTCCACAACAGGTTTTTGCGCAAATCTTTAATCGCATCAGGCACGTCAAAGCCAAGCATCAAACCGCGACCACGCACGTTTTCAATGCCGTCAATACTTTTCAATCTGTTCAGTAAATAAGTGCCGCGCTGCTTGGATTGTTCAATCAAATTTTCCTGTTCTATCACTTCCAACACAGCCAACGCAGCCGCGCAAGCCAAATGATTACCGCCGAAGGTAGTTCCCAACATCCCGTATTTCGCTTCAAACTTCGGCGCAATCAAAATGCCGCCAATCGGGAAACCATTGCCCATTCCTTTCGCCATTGTATAAATATCTGCATCAACATTGGCGTAGTCCGTTGCGAAAAATTTACCGCTTCTTCCATAACCGCATTGCACTTCATCGGCAATAAAAACCGCGCCATATTCATCGCACAACGAACGGATTTTTTGCAGGAACGAATCGTCTGCAATCCTTATGCCGCCTACACCTTGAATGGCTTCGATAATAACAGCCGCAACTTCTTTCCCGTTTTCCTTGAAATAATTTTCTAATGCCGCTTCATCATTGAACGGCAAAAAAACAATGTTGTCCGTTTCGTTCACGGGCGCAACAATATTCTTGTTGTCCGTTGCTGCAACGGCAAGCGAAGTACGTCCGTGAAATGCCTTGTTAAACGCAATCACTTTCTTTTTTCCTGTGTGGAACGATGCGAGTTTCAACGCATTTTCATTTGCTTCCGCGCCGCTGTTCACAAGGAATAATTGGTAATCATTCTTGCTGCTAACTTTCACCAATTTATCAGCAAGCTCTTGCTGCAAAGGAATATGCACCGAGTTGGAATAGAACGAAATTTTATGCAATTGGTCTTCAATGCGCTTTACCCAATGCGGATGCGTGTGCCCGATAGAAATCACGGCGTGTCCGCCATACAAGTCAAGATACTGCACGCCGTTTTCGTCCCAAACATAAGAGCCGAGCGCTTTTGTAATGGTTACATCGTTGAGCGGATAAACGTTGAAGAGAGACATAGTTTTAAGTTTTAAGTAATAAGTTTTAAGTTATGCCCGCACTTTGTTTATTAAAGCGATGAGCATTCCTTTTACTTCGTTAACGAGATTATATAATTGATTAAATTTTTCTTCTGATAAATAGTGTAAATCTTTGCTAAGTATTAAAAAATATTCTGCCTCATTTGATAAACCTAACGATATATTTAAAAAATGTGCAAGTTCATTATTTGTATTCTTGCCACAACCTTCTGCAATGTTTGCGGGAATTGATGAGGCGGCTCTTCTAAGTTGATTTGTCAAACTATAAAGTTCTTCTTTGGGAAAAGACTTCGTTTGCTCATATACTTTTAAAGTAAATAAATGAGCTTTCTCCCAAACTTTTAAATCTTTATAATTCTGCATACTTAATACTTATTACTTACAACTTAAAACCCTGTTGCTTTCAATTTTAATCCTGTTGTTTCTTCCAAGCCGAACATCAAATTCATATTCTGAACAGCCTGTCCTGATGCGCCTTTCAGCAAATTGTCCAATGCTGAATGAACAACCAATTTAGTTCCGACTTTTTCCAAATAAATAACGGCTTTATTGGTATTCACAACTTGTTTTAAAAAAATCGGTTCATCACTTACAAAGGTAAATGCTGTGTCTTTGTAAAAGTCTTTATACAAATCATTGAGTTCTGCTAAAGTCAATTTGCAAGTAACAGTTGAACTGATGAAAATGCCGCGTGTAAAATCGCCGCGCCAAGGAACAAAACTCAATGCTTCGCTGTTTTCCTCTGCCAACGGAAAACTGTTTTGCAACTGATGCAACGATTGTTGAATCTCGCCGAGATGTTGATGCGTCAGGGTTTTGTAAGCCTGAATATTATTCGCGCGCCAACTAAAATGCGAAGTCGCAGCAAGTTTTTGTCCTGCACCTGTTGAGCCTGTGATGCCCGTTGTATAAATTTCATTCAGCAAATTTGCTTTTGCCAAAGGCAACAAACCCAACTGAATAGAAGTAGCGAAACAGCCCGGATTCGCAATGCTTTGCGCCGATTGAATTTCCGTTTTATTGATTTCGGGTAAGCCGTAAATGAATTTGCGATTTCTGATTTCTGATTTCTGATTTAACCTAAAATCATTTGCAAGGTCAATCACTTTTATGCCATCGGGAATATTATTTTCCTCCAAAAATTTTCTTGAATCGCCGTGTCCCAAACATAAAAACAAAACGTCAATATCAGCCTCACCCCGACCCTCTCCAAAGGAGAGGGAGTTTGAAAATTTCAAATCCGTTTCGCCAATTAAATCCTGATGAACGAATGAAATAAGATTGCCTGCGTTGCTTTTACTGTTTACAAAAACAATCTCCGCCTGCGGATGATTGATGAGTAATCTTATCAGCTCGCCGCCTGTATAGCCCGCTCCGCCTATGATTCCAACTTTTATCATAATTAAAAATTTCACACAACGAAACAAAGTTTACCAACGAAATAGCGTTGTGTGCTTTGTTTATCGTTGTGCCTTTGTGTGAAAAAATTATTGCCCATTCTTTATGCTCTCATAAATCGCCACCTGATTACCAAAAATCTTGCTGAAACCGCGCACGTCTTCGCCTGTCCAACCATTGTTCATTTCGCCGTATTTGCCAAACTTCGCGCTCATCAAATCGTACTTCGATTCGATACCCAACACCAGGAAACGATAAGGGAACAACTGCACAAACACATCGCCCGTTACGTGCTGCTGCGAGCTTGTAAAAAACGCTTCAATATCGCGCATTACCGGGTCGAGGATTTGTCCTTCGTGTAAATAGTTGCCGTAGAAAATAGCGAGATTATCTTTGGTCGGTAATTGCCATTTACTCAATACATGTTTTTCCAAAGTGTGATGCGCTTTGATGATGACAACAGGCGCAGCCGCTTCAAAACCCACACGACCTTTGATGCCGATAATGGTATCGCCTACATGAATATCACGACCGATTCCGTAAGGCGCAACAATGCTTTGCAAATACTGAATGGCTTCGGACGGATGCTCAAATGTTTTATCGTTCACGGAAGTGAGTTCGCCTTTTTCAAAATGCAATTTTACTTCTTCCGTTCCTGTTTTTGTAACCTGTGTAGGAAATGCTTCTTCGGGCAGAAAGCCTTTGCTGGTCAGCGTTTCGCGACCGCCAACGCTTGTTCCCCACAAGCCTTTATTGATGGAATAAGCCGCTTTTTCAAAATTCATTTCCACTCCTTTCTTTTTCAGGTATTCGATTTCTTCTTCGCGGCTCAGCTTCAAATCGCGAATCGGCGTGATGATTTCAATGCCCGGAACAACGGTGTTTAAAATCATATCGAAACGCACCTGGTCGTTGCCAGCACCTGTGCTGCCGTGTGCAACTGCATCAGCATTCAGTTGCTTTGCGTGTTCCGCCATGTGCAAGGCTTGCACCAAACGTTCGGCACTTACGCTTAAAGGATACGTGTTGTTCTTCAGCACATTTCCGAAGATGAGGTACTTCACGATTCTGTCGTAATAATTTTTTATCGCGTTAATCGTGGTGTGCGTTTTCACGCCGAGCTTGTAAGCGTGTTCTTCAATCTTTTTCAGTTCATCATCATTGAAACCGCCTGTATTTACAATGATGCTGTGAACGTCGTAACCTTTGTCTTCACTTAAATATTTTACACAAAACGTAGTATCCAATCCGCCCGAAAAGCCTAATACAACTGATTTTGACATGATTTTATCCAATTATAAATTAAAAATTATGAATTATAAATTGAGATGCGTAACTTTCTGACTTGGTCTTCCGATTCTAAAAATGAAACCTTTCAAAGAAATGATGCTTCGGTTTTATATCTCCGCCGCCTGCTTCGGCAGTTTCTTTCTTTAAGAATAATTGTTTAAAGCGCAACAGACGCTCGTATATCTTCGATTTTTCTTTAAAATGTTCCCGCGTTTCTTCTGGCTTGTAATGGTCTTTCGGGTCAAAGAGCATTGCGGTACACATACAATTCTTTCTGCCTTTGCTCATCAGGATGTCGTAGTTCACACAGCTTTTGCAACCTGCCCAAAAAGATTCGTCCTGCGTCAGTTCGCCGTAAGTTACCGGCTCATAACCCAAGTCGGAATTGATTTTCATCACAGCCAAACCTGTTGTCAAGCCGAAAATTTTTGCATCGGGATATTTTTTCCGCGACAGCGCAAAGATAGTTTCTTTAATGCGCTTTGCCACGCCGCTTTTGCGAAACTCCGGCGATACAATCAATCCGCTGTTGGCGACAAATTCGCCGTGGCTCCATTCCTCAATATAACAAAAGCCAACCCACGCACCATCGGTCGTAACGGCAATTACGGCTTTGCCTTCGTTCATTTTGTTGGCAACATATTCGGGTGTGCGCTTTGCAATGCCCGTGCCGCGTGCCTTTGCGGACGATGCCATTTCATCTACGATTTGTTGCGCATAATGTGTGTCATTTTCATTTGCCACACGAACGATAATATTATTTGTATTTTCCACTTGTTGTATTATGATAAGACGATAAATTACTTCATGCGCTTAATACACATAAAGCATAATTTGTATTGCCCGAAATTGAACATGATTAGTTTCTCGGTCGTCGTGGTTGTGGAAAGCAGGAGCGGGGAGCGTTAACAACAAAAAAATTAGCGCACATCAACTCGTGATGCGTAGCCAATAAATCGTTTTGTAATTGATAGTTTTTCAACTTCTTAAAAATGAAGTGTGAATAAAAATTGTTAATGCGCTTTTTAATTGCGGCGTAAAATTACAACAGTTCTAAAAACAAAACGTTATTTCTGAATAAATTTTATGTAAAATGTTTATGACAGAAATTTCGCATGGTTCGTATTCTCTGTTTACTTTTGTAATATGTATTTTAATTGGAACGATACTCTTAACCTTGTAAGCAAGCTCACGCCCCGCCGTTTTTGGAATGCGGCAAAAGTGGTGGCAAGCTATCAGTTGAGCAAATTGTTTAAAAAGCCCATACAATGGGGCTTGCCTATTTCTATTTCTTTCGAGCCTACAACATCGTGCAACCTGCGCTGCCCGGAATGTCCCAGCGGGTTACGTTCTTTTACGCGCGGGCGCGGAATGTTGAAAGACAATTTTTTTACCAATACGATTGACGATATTTGTAAAGACATTCTTTATCTCATTTTTTATTTTCAGGGCGAACCGTTTCTCAATCCCGATTTTTTGAAAATGGTAAAGTATGCACACGACAAAGGAATTTATACTGCAACTTCGACTAATGCGCATTATCTTACCGATGCAAAAGCCAAAGAAACTATCGAAAGCGGTTTGGACAGACTGATTATTTCCATTGACGGAACTACGCAAGATGTTTATGAACAATATCGCGTAGGTGGAAAATTGGAAAAAGTATTGGCAGGTGCGCGCAACATTGTGAAATGGAAAAAAGAACTGAACAGTAAAACGCCTTTTGTATTTTTTCAGTTTCTTGTAGTAAAGCCGAACGAACATCAGATTGAAGACGTAAAACGCTTGGCAAAAGAAATAGGCGTGGACGAAGTGCGTTTTAAAACTGCGCAGGTATACGATTATGAAAACGACCCGCATCAGCTTATTCCCACAATTGATAAATACAGCCGGTATAAAGTGGGTAAGGATGGAAAAATGCAAGTGAAAAGCGGCATGAAAAATCATTGCTGGAAACTTTGGCACGCCAATGTGATTACGTGGGACGGACTTGTTGTGCCCTGCTGTTTCGATAAAGACGCGATGCACCGCTTGGGAAATTTAAAAATGCAGTCGTTCCGCGATATTTGGAACAATGACAATTACAAGCAATTTCGTAAAGAACTAATGACAAGCCGGCAAAATATCGATATTTGCGCCAACTGTTCGGAAGGACTTACCGTATGGGAAGATTAATCAACCACAATTAGCTATAATGAAAAGTTTAATACCAGATGATTACAGAAGTAAATATCATCGTGCGAGAGTAAATATTTTGTATTCTGCTATTTGGATAAACGAATATATTCGTGGGTTTATGGAGCAATTTGATTTGACGCCGCAGCAGCACAATATTCTGCGCATCATTCACAGAAGCGACAAGCCTCTGAACGTGTTGCAAATCCGGGATAGAATGTTTGAAAAATTGTCCGATGCAAGCCGTTTGATAGACAGGCTTGAGCTGAAGGGCTTGGTCCAGAAAAAGAAATCTGTCGAAGACAGGCGCTTGGTAGAAATTACTTTAACGGAAAAAGGGAATGCCCTTACCGAAAAAATTCTGGAAGCTATTGCGGAACTCGACAGTCCTATGAAAGAATTAAACGAAGAAGAGGCGGATGTTTTGAGCGAACTGCTGATGAAAATGCGAAAGGAAAATTGTAAACAAATTGAACAATAAAAATGGTTTTGAAAAAACGCCTGTTTTATCTTTTTTATTTAGTCTTTTTTTTGTGCAATGCGCGTGCGCAAACCATTTCCCTGAAATATGAAATGCGCGGCGTGTGGATTGCAACGGTTTTAAATATTGATTACCCAAGTAAACCGGGACTGAGTATTGCACAGCAAAAGCAAGAGTTTGTAAATCTTTTGGATAAAGACAAGCAAATGGGCATGAATGCCGTATTTGTTCAGGTGCGGCCCGCAGGCGATGCTTTTTATCCTTCGCGCTATGATCCCTGGAGTGAGTTTCTTACGGGCAAACAAGGGCAAGCACCTTCGCCGTTTTATGACCCGTTGAAATTTATGATTGACGAAACGCACAAGCGCGGTATGGAATTTCACGCGTGGATTAATCCGTACAGAATGGTATTTGACGTTACAAAATCTTCCGTTGCGCCCAACCATGTTACAAAGCTGCATCCCGAATGGTTTGTGAATTATGGTAAACAAAAAATATTCAATCCCGGACTCCCGCAAAGTATCGACTATCTCGTTGGTGTAGTTTCGGATATTGTAAATCGATACGATGTGGACGGCATTCATTTTGACGATTATTTTTATCCTTATCCTACAAGCCAGCATTTCAACGACGATGCCGCTTATAAAAAATATGGACGGGGATTGAGTCTTGATGATTGGCGCAGGGCAAATTGCGATTCGGCAATCAAGCGTGTACACGATGCGATTTTAAGATTAAAACCGATGGTAAAATTTGGAGTAAGTCCGTTTGGTATTTTTCAAAATAAATCGCAGGATGCTGATGGAAGCAATACAACCGGCTTGACGAATTATCATCAATTGTATGCCGATATTTTGTTGTGGCTGAGAAAAGGCTGGATTGATTACGTTGCGCCGCAATTGTACTGGGCAATCGGTAAACAGGGACAGGACTACAGAGTTTTGCTCGACTGGTGGGCGCATCATACTTACGGAAAAGACCTGTACATCGGGCAGGCGGTCTATCATGCAGATGAAAGAGATGTTTCTGCGTTTTTACGTTCAAGTGAATTACCCAATGAAATAAAATTGTTACGTCAATATCCGCAGGTAAAGGGCAGCATTTACTTTAGCAATAAATCTTTTTTGTCCGACCCCGGCGGTTTCGTGGACAGTCTGGAAGATAATTATTACAAATATCCGGCGCTTGTTCCACCGATGAAATGGGTGGACAACAATGAGCCAAATGCACCTGAACTCTGGATTTCGCCCAATGAAAATTTACAAATTCATGGGATGTTGGATGAAGTTTCGCAAAGCGAAATTGTAAACAAATATGTTTTATATGTATCGCAGGATGCGGCAACGCTTGGACAACAACCAATTCAGATTATCGGCGGAAGCAATGGAATTTCGTGGTTTTATTTTTCTGTATTGCCGCAATATATCCCATCCGGTGCAACTGTTTTTTATGCAGCCGTTACAAGCGTGGACAAAGAAAATAACGAAAGCGGATTGAGCAATATTATTCGTTTTCAAAAGCTGAAAAATGGTAATTGGCGTGGGTTTGTAGGATATTAGCCACAGGTATAAGATTTTGCAAAATCTGTGCATCTGTGACAAAATTGTTTCACACAAAATTTATTCTAATGAAAAAGTACGTTATCATCATATTCCTCACTTTATTTTCTTCACAAATTTTATTTGCACAAGATGAAGACAGAGGAGATTTTCTCGTCAGCAATACCGGCGATACTTTGTACGGAAAATTCAAAAAGAAATTGTTTGATGAACCTTCATTCATCATCAACGGCGAAAAAGTTCCTTTAGACCCCACGCAATATGCAGCGTACAGCTACAAGCATACATTGTTTCGCAGCATACAACTTTCTCCCAACGTAAATCCACAATGGATGGAATGTTTGGAAAACGGGAAAATTTGTTTGTATCAATACCTAATGTTGAGTAATGCCCGTCCCGGACAACAACCGATAAACCGTGTCATTTGGCTGGCGCAAAAAGGCAGCGGAACTTTGATGAATGTCAATGGCATCATGTCTTCAGAGACAATTGCACGCGGCAATCTTGACCGGTTGTTTATAGATAATCCCACAATTTTAAACGCTTTCAGGCAGAGCAAGTTCAGTGCAAAAAATATCCGCTATTTTATTCAGCAATACAATCTTGCGAAATAATTCTTGCTTGTCTTTGTCTGGCAGACAGCAATCTCATTCTCCCCTGTGCAACTTTTCCGGAATAAGTTTAAATAACTTCACTTTCTGTCTTATTTTCGTGTAAAGCATCAGTGTAATGAAAATAATTGAAGTACAAACGCGCAAAGACGTACAAGATTTTTTGGAAGTCGCAGCCCGCATCAACAGCGCGTTTCCGAATTATATAAGACCGTTGGATAATGATGTCGAAGAAGTTTTTAATCCCCACAAAAACAAAAATTTTCAACACGGAAAAATCATTCGCTGGATATTGAAAGATAATGATTTAGTTATTGGACGAATTGCTTCATTTATAAACGAGAAATATAAAAATTTTGGAACAAATTTTCCTGTCGGTAGTGTCGGATTTTTTGAATGCACCGATAATCAGGATGCTGCAAATTTTTTGTTTGATACGGCAAAAAATTGGTTGCAACAGCAAGGCGTGGATGCGATGGATGGACCAATAAACTTCGGAGACCGCGATAAATACTGGGGTTTGCTTGTCGATGGCTTTCACGAAGAGCCGATTTACGGTATGGCTTTCAATCCGCCGTATTACCAAAAATTATTTGAGAATTACGGTTTTCAAAATTTTTACAATCAATATTATTACGCCATGAATATTGATGATGCTTTGCCGGAAAAATACCGTGAGCGCGCCGATAAATTTAAAAGCAAACAAGGTTACATTGCGAAACACATTGATAAAAATAATCTCGAGAAGCATGCTGAAGATTTTGCAACAGTTTATAATGCCGCATGGTCGCAGCACAACGAGGGGAAAGAAATTGCGAAAGATGAAGTGTTGAATTTGTTTCAAAAAATGAAACCGATTATTGATGAACGAATCATTTGGTTTGCTTACTTCAAAGACGAGCCGATTGCAATGTGGATTAATATTCCCGACCTTAATCAATACTTCAAACACTTTAATGGCAAGTTTGGTTTGATTGAAAAACTGCGTTTGTTGTATATGAAAAAGAAAGGCACTTGCAAGCGTTTTACAGGCATTGCATTCGGCGTGGTTCCTAAGTTTCAGGCGCTGGGTATTGATGCATTTATGATTTGTGAAGGCTCGGATTTTATACAAAGTCATCGGTTATATGAACGTTACGAAATGGGCTGGACGGGCGATTGGAATCCGCGAATGCTCAATATATATAAGGGTTTGGGCGGAATACAAAACAGGCAATTAATTACTTACCGTTATATATTTGACAACAAGCATCCTTTTGAACGGCATCCGGAAATGGATTATTCCAAAAAATAAAAATCGTAAAAGATGGCACAGCAGTTTAAGGAAATCGGCAAAACAAAAACCATCGCATTGGTGGCGCACGACCATAAAAAAGAAGAACTGATAAATTGGGTAAATGATAATAAAGAAACATTGAAACAGCACCGGCTTGTTTCAACAGGAACAACAGGTAAACTGATTGGAGAACAGCTCGACATTGAAGTAATTCGTGTGTTGAGCGGACCGCTTGGCGGCGACCAACAACTCGGTGCAATGATTGCGACAGGCAGCATTGACCTTGTGATTTTTTTCTACGATCCAATGGAAGCGCAACCGCACGACAGCGATGTGAAAGCCTTGCTGCGCTTAGGTGTTGTGTGGAATATACCAATGGCTTGTTGCCCCGCCGCCGCAGATTTTATGATTACTTCGCCGTTTATGCAAACGACTTATAACAGTTTGCTTACAGATTATTCAAAGTATTTGAACAGAAAAATCGAATAAAAATGAAAACAATCGGTTTGCTTTCAGATACACACGGACATTTGCCCGAAAATGTTTTCACACATTTCAAAGATTGTGATGAAGTGTGGCACGCAGGTGATTTTGGTACAGAAGAAGTGGTGCAGAAATTAAAAGCGTTCAAACCATTGCGCGGCGTGTATGGCAATATTGACGGACAAGAAATAAGAAGCGAGTTTCCATTGGAAAATATTTTTTATTGCGAAGAAGTAAAAGTGTTGATGAAACATATTGGCGGTTATCCAAAAAAATATGCGCCCGGCGTGAAGGATTTAATCAAGAAAGAAAAGCCGCAACTCTTTATCAGCGGGCATTCGCATATTTTGAAAATCATTTACGACAAAGAATTGGAATGCCTGCACATTAATCCCGGCGCGTGCGGATTGCAAGGGTGGCATCAGGTAAAAACATTGGTTAAATTTTCTATTGATGGCAAAGAAATTAGAGATTGTAAGATAATTGAATTGGGTAAGAAATAATTTCTCACAAAGAAACAAGGACAACAAAGAATAATGATTCATTAATTCGTGTTATAAAAACTATGCAACGAAAAAAATTTCTTCATAATGCGGCTGCCTTAGCGACTTTTTCGTTTTTGCCAAATATAAAAACAGGCAAAGTTGATGAGGACGAACACAGCAATATCATTATTCCACCTTATCTTAAAAAAGGCGATACAATTGGTGTAACAAGTCCGTCGGGATATTTTAAAACTGACGAAATAATTGAAGCCAAAACGCAGATTGAACGTTGGGGTTTTAAAGCGCAGTTTGGTAAAACAATTGGTTTGCGTTCGGGAACTTTCGGCGGCAGTGATGAAGAACGCGCCGCAGATTTTCAGGCAATGTTGGACGATGAAAACATCAAAGCCATTATGTGCGCGCGCGGCGGCTACGGCGCCGTGCGTGTTATTGACAAGATTGATTTTTCAAATTTCCGCAGTCATCCTAAATGGATTATAGGCTTTAGTGATGCGACTGTTTTTCATACACATATTGCAACAAATTTTCGTGTAGCAACATTACATTCAAAAATGTGTAACAGCTTTCCTTTGAATTTTGATGCGTTGCCTTTGATACAACAACAAGCGATCAATTCAATCAGCGATGCATTGAGTAATCGCGTGAAAATGAAGTATGACACGGCTTTCAGCGAATTTAATAAGCAAGGAATTGCCGAAGGAAGAATTGTTGGTGGCAATTTAAGAACAATAGAAAATCTTTCGGGAACAAAATCTGAAATCAATACGAAAGATAAAATTTTGTTTATAGAAGAAGTGGATGAGTATTTGTATAACATCGACAGAATGTTGTGGAATTTGAAACGCGCAGGGAAATTTAATCATATCAAAGGTTTAATAATTGGAGGCATAAGCATTAAGAAACAACCGAATCCTGATGATGAACTAAATCTTTCGTTATATGATTTGGTTTTGGAAAAAGTGAAAGAATATGATTTTCCTGTTTGCTTCAATTTTCCTGTCGGGCATCAGATTGCCAACTTTGCGCTGAAATGCAATGTGCATCATCGTTTGAGCGTAATAAGTGAAGGGACAATTTTGGAAGAAATTTGACTTATTTTTTTGTTGAGAATAATTAACTTTACAAAAAGTGCATACATGAATTATTTAGTCACAAAAGAAGATTTGCTGACCATGAAAGATGAATTAAAAGACAAAATTGCTGACCAATTCAAATGGATGATTGGATTGATTGTTACTTTAGCAATTTTGATTTTAGGTCTTTATGGGACTATTATTTTCGGTGTTTTATTCAAACACTAAAAATACCTTCACTCAATGATTATTCCGCCTTATTTAAAAAAAAATGACACTGTCGGCATTGTATGTCCATCAGGATTTATGGATAAAACTAAAGCATTGGTTTGTATTGAAACGCTGCAACAATGGGGCTTTCGCGTGAAGATTGGAAAAACACTCGGACATCAGTTTAATTATTTTTCAGGAACAGATGAAGAACGGATTGCAGACATTCAATCAATGATTAATGACGAAGATGTAAGCGCCATTCTCTGCGGTCGCGGCGGTTACGGACTTAGCAGAATTATTGACAAGATTGATTTTCGCCCGCTGAAAAAAAATCCCAAATGGATTGTCGGTTACAGCGATATTACTTTGCTGCATTGTCATCTCAACAAAAAAATGAAACTCGCTTCGCTACACGCGCCAATGGCAGGGGCTTTCAACGACGGCGTTGATAATATGTATATTCAATCGCTGAAGAATGTTTTGCTTGGAAAGAAAACAAATTACAAAGTTGCGACGCACGAATTTAATCATTTGGGCAAAGTGGAAGGAGAGTTGGTCGGCGGCAATTTATCCATGCTGATTAACTCCATCGGCACGTCTTCCGAACCTGATGTAAAAGATAAAATTTTGTTTATCGAAGATGTAGGCGAATATATTTATACAGCCGACAGAATGCTGCAACAATTAAAACGCGCAGGTTGGTTCAATCGTGTGAAAGGCTTGCTGGTCGGCACTTTCAGCGATATGCAAGACACGACAAATCCATTCGGTCAAACAATTTATGAAGTGATAAAAGATGTGATTGTTGAATATGACTTTCCTGTTGCATTCAATTTTCCCGTTGGGCATACGCAACAAAATTTCGCTTTAAAATGCGGCGTTGAATATTCATTAAGCGTTACTAAAAAAAGTATTTCGCTGAAAGAAATTTAATCTCACGCAAAGGCGCAAAGAAGCAATGTAGCAAAGTCTTATGTTTGTTGTGGCTTTGTGAGAAACTTTATCTTTGCCCACTCAAATAATTTTATCATGATATACAGAGCAATCGGTTTGATGAGCGGCTCGTCTTTGGACGGTTTGGATATTGCATTTGTTGAATTTGAAGAATCAAGAGGACAATGGTTGTTTACAATATACAACGCTGAAACTATTGATTTTACTGATGTTTGGAAGCAACGGCTTTCAACTGCCGCGCAACTTTCTGCTTTCGATTTTGTACAATTGGATAATGATTTTGGTCGGTTCATCGGCGAAGCGGTTAATAATTTTATAGAGAGAAATAATTTAGAGCATAGAGTTCAATTAATTGTTTCACACGGACATACTATTTTCCATTCTCCTGAAAAATATATTACTACGCAAATCGGTAATGGCGCACAGATTGCGGCACTTACGGGCATCAATGTTATCAGCGATTTACGCTCGCTTGATGTAGCGCTTGGCGGACAAGGCGCGCCTATTGTTCCTATTGGCGAAAAATATTTGTTTAAAGATTATTCTTATTTTCTCAATATCGGCGGCATTGCAAATATTTCGTTGAAAAACGAAAATGATAGTTTCTCAACTTTTGATGTGTGTGTTGCCAATCAGGTGTTGAATTATTTTGCGCAGCAGAAAGGATTGGCGTTTGATAAAGACGGTGAATTGGCGAGCAAGGGAAATGTAAACACAGCTTTATTAACGCGATTAAATGCTTTGGATTATTATCATCAAACTGCTCCAAAATCCTTGTCTAATCAGTATTTTAGAGAAAATATATTACCGTTGATTGAAAATATTGAGCTGAGCATTGAAGATATTTTGCGTACTTATGCCGAACATATTGTAATGCAAATTACTTATGCAATTATTCATAAAACGCAAGGCGAAGCGAAGCAATTATTGGTTACGGGCGGCGGCGCATTAAATAGTTTTTTAATTGATAGACTAAGAAATTCGTTATCTGTTTATAATATAGAAGTCATTATTCCTGAAAGAGAAATTGTAGAATTTAAAGAAGCATTGATTATGGCTTTTCTCGGTGTTTTGCGCTGGCGTGAAGAGAACACTGTACTTCCCGGTGCGACAGGCGCATCGAGAGCAAGTATCGGCGGCGCGGTGTGGATGGGGCAGGAATATTAATTCACAATCTTATCTGCACAACTGCTGCTGGCGAATGCTTCCGGCTTGGCTTTGAACGCAAAGCCCATTCCCAAAATGTAGCCCATTGCTTCTTTCAAAGCGTCGTTACTTTTGAATTGCGGATTGGTATTGATGTCCGCATGAACTTCCATCTCTACATTGTACGAAATAAAAAGGTCGCACAATTCGTAGGCGACCTCAATACTTTTAGACACTTCGAGCAGCATTCTTTCTTTGATGTGAAGCTTTTGCCGTGTTTTGTCATTGTGGATGTACATAAAACCGCCGCAGTGTTCGCGCAGAAAAACGATGACCGTTGCAAACTCGGTTTCTGCACCTTTTACCTGGCTGTCTGTGCCAATGCAGACTTTTAGTTTAACGCCTTTTGCTGATTCTTTTTCGATGGTTTGGCGCACGACATCTTTGATAGGAAGTTGGATGTTATCGCCGTTGAATTTTTTCCAAATCATAAAGTGAAGTTTTGTGAAGTTATGAGTAAATTTAAACCTATCTGAAAATTTCTGTGTAAATTTTTTATTAACAGTTGTTGAAAGGAGTGAAATAAACTAATGCTAATCTTGCTTTGCATTTGCATAATTTGCAGCTTTCTCATCCTAACTTTGCTCTCATATTTCTTTATAATGTCCAATCTTCAGACACTCAAATCTTTTACCGATACATTAAAGCAGCAAAGTGAATATGCGCCATTGCTGTTCATTGGGCACGGCAGTCCGATGAACGGAATCGAGCAAAATACATTCAGCGATAATTGGGAGCTGGTCGGTAAAAATGTTGAACCGCCTAAAGCAGTTTTGGTTATTTCCGCACATTGGCTTACGCATGGAACATATGTAACCGCAATGGAAAAACCTGCCACAATTCACGATTTTGGCGGTTTCCCGCGTGCGTTGTACGAAGTAGAATATCCTGCAAAAGGCTCGCCTGTGTTGGCGGATGAAATAAAAACTATTATCACGAAAACGGATGTGGGTTTGAACCACGACTGGGGTTTAGACCACGGAGCCTGGTCGGTTGTTCGCCATATTTTTCCTGAAGCAAATATTCCGGTTTTGCAATTGAGTATCGATTATCACAAGCCGGCGGCTTATCATTATGCGTTGGCAAAGGAGTTGCACTCATTACGCAAAAAAGGCGTGATGATTATTGGCAGCGGCAATATTATTCATAATCTTAGATTGGTTGATTGGCAAAAGCTTGGCGAAGAAAATTATGGCTACGACTGGGCTCTGGAACTGAATGAATTGTTTAAAAGCAAGATTTTACATCGTGAACATGATGCACTGGTTGATTATCAAAATCTCTCAAAGGCTGCGCTGTTAGCTGTTCCCACGCCCGACCATTATTATCCTTTGATTTATTCTTTGGCTTTACAAAATGATAACGAAGATACTGTTTTCTTTAATGATGCGTTGGTCGGTGGCTCGCTGAATATGACTTCAGTATTATTTGCCTGAGTTATAGCCATAGATATACAGATAAAAAACATCTGTGTATCTATGGCATCCTTTCTTATTTGTCCATATTTTTTGTCATCAATTGTTCGGGAAGTAATACCCATTCAAATTTGTCATTGGTTATTAAATCGTTTGCTGCTTTGGGACCCAAGGTTCCGGGTTTGTATTTTTTCAAATCTCTGGAAGGGAATTTCTTCCAGGCATCTAAAATAGGCATTACTATTTTCCACGCAGCTTCAATTTGGTCGGCGCGCATAAACAAAGTTGCATCGCCTTCCAGCACATCGAGCAGCAAAGATTCGTATGCTTCCGGAACGGCTTCGGTGTATGATTCCCGATAAGTAAAATCCATTTCCACGGGTTTTAGTTTCATGTGCATTCCGGGTATTTTACTTTCAAACAGCAAACTTATTTCCTGCTGCGGCTGAATGCTGAAAATTAAGCGGTTGGGCGATTTGTCGTCTTTAAAAATTTTGTGCGGCGCATCCTTAAACTGAATCACAACTACGGATGCCTGCTGCTCCATACATTTACCTGTTCTTAGATAAAACGGCACACCTTTCCATCGAGAGTTATCAATAAAGAATTTCCCTGCCACAAAAGTTTCGGTAGTTGAACTTTTTGCCACATCTTTCTCCTGTTTATAACCTGCTTGCGGCACACCGTTCCACTCGCCGGCGATGTATTGCGCCCGAACAAAATTATTGAAAACATCATTTGTTTTTATCTTTCGGATGGCATTCAGAATATCCACTTTCATGTTGCGCACATTTTCCGCTTCATAGTTAATCGGGCATTCCATGGCGACCACACAAAGCAATTGCAGCAGATGATTTTGAATCATATCGCGCAGCGCACCGGCGCCATCGTAATATCCGCCGCGTGAGCCTACGCTTACTTCTTCGGCAACTGTTATTTGTACGTAATCAATGTATTTATTATTCCACAAAGGGTCGAACACATTATTGGCAAAACGAAACGCCATAATGTTTTGAACGGTTTCTTTTCCAAGGTAATGGTCGATGCGGAAAATTTGTTTTTCGGCAAAATGTTTTTGTAAAAATTTGTTGAGATGCTGCGCCGTTTTTAAATCGGTTCCAAAAGGTTTTTCAATAATGATTCTGTCAAGATTTTTATCAGCAGTAAGTTTAAATTTGCTCAACGATTCCGAAATGATTTCAATAAATTTCGGAGATACTGAATAATAAAAAATTCTTTCGCCGCGCGATTTGCATTGCTTATCATTTTCTTCAAAAACTTTTCCAAGTGTGATAAAAATTTCATCCTTTGTAAAATCGCCTTGCAGGTAAGTAATGTTTTTTGAAAATGCTTCCCATTGTTTTGCATCTGCCTTGCCACTACGTGAAAAATTGTTGATACCGTCGAGCAAATGCTTTTTATAATTTGCATCGTCGTTGGGCAAATAATCCACGCCGTAAATGGCAAAACTTTTCGGTAGAAATCCGTAGATATAAAGGTTGTACAATGCGGGAAAGAGCTTGCGCCAGGCTAAATCGCCATTGCCGCCAAAAATTACAATATTTGCTGTTTTCAGTTGAGTTTTATTCATCTGTCTATTTTTGTTGTTTATTCAAATGTAGTTCCAAAACATAAAAGGGGAAAAGAAAAATTGAAAAAGGTTTTGTTATGATTGGGATAAATGCCGCTCAAAATTTGAACGGCTTTTATAAATTCAATATTTTTTATTACTCAAGTCGGGATATAGTGAAAACTGCTCCATAAATTCGGGTATATGTTTTAATGAAACAAGGGACTTATTCACACCATCGCCGGCAACCTACAGGCGTAAATATTAAGAAGATGTTTTCATCAACACTCTTTGTATCAGATGCTTGTTATTTAACAATAAGTTAATTATTGTATTTAATATTTTTTCATAGTATTTTCTTACATTTAACCTACATTAAACTAACTTACAATGGACATCCTGTCTATTTCGTTTCCAAGCGTTTTTGAAAATACTTTCGGCAATACGGAAAGTTCAGCTAAAGACCTGCTCAACGGTCTCAAAATAAAAAAAGATGAAGCGTGGTATATTGTAGGTAATCTTGCCAAAAAGGGTGGCATTAGTCCATACAAAATTACCAATGCTTCTCCTGCGGAGGAAGATTTTGATGTATTGTTCCGTTCGGCTTTGATTAATCTTACCGATAAAATTGAACAGCCGATGGCGCTTACGGTTGGCTTTCCTTTCTCGACTTATAATGTTTATAAAAATGCGGCAGAGCAATTTTTGAAAAAGCGACATTTTATGGTGGAATACGATACCAAAACTTTTAATACATTGGGCGTAATTAAAAGGTCGATGTTTGACCTTGACACCTACGACGTGATTCCCGAAATAGTCGGTTGCATCATCGGATTGAAAAAGTTACTCAACGAAAAAGCGCCTGTTAATTTTATGGCAATCAGTCTTGGTTTCGGAACTATAGAAGGTGGGATGGCAAGCGAAGACGGCTTGATACACCGCACTTGCTTTAGCTCGCATGGCATTCAATATGCTATTGATAATCTTAACAGGGAACTGAACAAAACGCATTATCTGAATATGCAAAACGTGCATCAGTTGGATGATGCTATGATGAAGGCATCTATTTTTGTAGATAGGAAAAAAGTGGATTTAAAGGATGTGCGTAAAAACATTCTGAAACAATACTATAAGCAAATAATTACTCCATTATTGAGAAAATTCTTTTCCAATCAGGATTTTGAAACTTGTGAAAAAATTTACCTGATGGGTGGAGGCGCTTTTTATCCTGAGCTGGTAGATGCTTTTAAAGAAGAGTTTAACGATTCTATTCCTGTTGAAATTGCACCGGAACCGGAAAAACTGGCAAGCATCGGCTATTTGTATAACTCTCTGAGAATATCCGACAGAAACTATAAGAGAAGCGTAGGTCTTGACATTGGCAATGCAACCACGGTCATTTCTACGTTTCAATCAAATGTAGCACAGCCGCTTCAATCGACAAGTGTGGAGGCAGGCACATTACCTATTCAATAAATATTTACCGTAAACGCTTATGCAGTGGCTTTGGATAAATAAGAAGAAAAATACTGATACGAAATCAAATAATTTCGCTGCGTTTATTCTTCCCGAAGGTTCAACAATTTATGGAGATATAGAAGCGCTTGTTCCTTCTAATATTGAAGGCGTTGTTGAAGGAAACATAACTTCAAAAGCTACTGTTATTATTTCCGGGAACGCTTTGGTAAAAGGAGATGTAATTTGTACCGATGTTCTTGTATATGGAAAAGTGTGTCGCAATATTTATTGTAATAATAAAGCTACCGTTTTCAATGGAGGGTATGTAGAAGGAAAAATTGTTGCAATGATTACAGACTTACAGGAAAATGCTGTTGTAAAAAATACAATTTTTGAAACAGATAATTCCGGCAAAACAGATCCCTTACCTGATACAACTATTAATGCCATAGTTTCTCTTCCCAAGATAATCATTAATGAACGTACATGGTTCTGATAAAAATAGCTATTGTCTACGCTACTTTTAAAGTCAGGAAGAAATAGAGAAAGTTCTCCCGATTCTCTACCGGGAAGATGATTTTAAATGAGGTAATTTTTTGGATTACAAAAAATAAAAACCCGCGCCATTCTTGAATTTGGCGCGGGTTATGCCGCTTTAATTTTCTTTTTAGCGGACCGGACGAGACTCGAACTCGCGACCTCCGCCGTGACAGGGCGGCATTCTAACCAACTGAACTACCGATCCAATCCTTCAAAACTGCATTGCAGCTGTGTTTTGAGGTTGCAAAATAAGGGGAAATAAATTTATCAAACAAATATTTTTTCAAAAAAAATGCAACTGTTACTTTTACACCCTATTTCATTAAATATAATTGGTTCATGCCCGAATATCCTAATCGTCAATTCCTTGATTTTGAAAAACCAATTAAGGAATTATACGAACAAATTGACCAGGCGAAAAAACTGGCAGAGAAAAATCCTAAAGTTGATTATTCAGACAATATTCAGCAATTGGAGACACATATTCTTGATATAAGAAAAGATATTACCACCAACCTTACGCCTTGGCAACGAGTGCAACTGAGTCGCCACCCCGACAGACCTTACACTTTAAAGTATATCGAAAAAATGACCAGCAACTTTGTTGAGTTATTTGGGGACAGAAATGTAGCTGATGACAAAGCAATGATTGGCGGATTTGCAGAATTGGATGGAGAAACAGTCATGTTCATTGGTCAGCAAAAAGGAACAAATACAAAACAACGGCAAATGCGCAATTTCGGTATGGCAAATCCCGAAGGTTACCGAAAAGCGCTGCGGTTGATGAAACTTGCAGAAAAATTTGACAAGCCGGTTGTTACCTTAATAGACACTCCGGGCGCATTTCCGGGAATGGAAGCCGAAGAACGCGGACAAAGCGAAGCTATCGCGCGTAACATCTATGAAATGTTTCGCTTGAAAGTGCCTGTAATATGCGTTATCATTGGCGAAGGCGCGAGCGGCGGTGCATTAGGCATTGGCGTAGGCGACAGAGTTTTCATGCTGGAAAATTCCTGGTACACAGTTATTTCCCCCGAAAATTGCAGCTCTATTCTTTGGCGCAGCTGGGATTATAAAGAAACCGCAGCTGAGCAGTTGAAACTTACTTCCGATAATATGAGTGAATTTGGTTTAGTCGATGGCGTTATTCCCGAGCCTTTGGGCGGCGCGCATTGGGATTATAATGAAGCGGCTTCTATTCTTAAATCAACTTTGAAAAAATCTCTGGCAGAGTTGAAAAAATTATCTCCCGAAAAAAGAATCAATCAACGAATCGGGAAGTTCGAGAAAATGGGTTTTTGGAACGAAGTATCTTAACACACAAAAATTAATCACACAACAAAATGTCTCTTAAAAATATATTGAAGGGCACAGGTGTTGCCATTGTAACTCCATTTAAAAAAGATTTTTCTATTGATTACGAAGCGTTGGAAAATGTCATTAATTATCAGATTGACAATGGCATCAATTATATCGTAACACTTGGCACAACCGGCGAAACACCCACTATTTCTGTTGAAGAACAAAAAGAAATTATCCTTTTTACTTATGAAAAAATAAATGAGCGCGTGCCGGTTGTTGTAGGCATCGGCGGCAACAATACACAAAATGTAATTGAACATTTACAATCTTATCCTTTGGATGAAGCTGTTGCTGTTTTAAGTGCATCGCCGTATTACAGCAAACCTTCGCAGGAAGGCTTGTATCAGCATTACAAAGCGATAGCATCAGTCTCTCCTAAACCGATATTGGTTTATAATGTTCCGGCAAGAACAGGAAAAAGCATAGATGCTTCGACGGTTGTACGCCTGGCAAAAGAAGTAAAAAATATTGCCGGTATTAAAGAAGCAAGCGGCGATTTTGCACAGTTTGTAAAAATCATCAATAATGTTCCCGAAGATTTTTTGGTAACAAGCGGCGATGATAATTTAATTATCCCACAAATTGCCATTGGTATGCAAGGCGTGATTAGCGTAATGGGCAATGCTTACCCGAAAGAAATATCAACTGTTGTTAATCTTGCTTTGGAAAATAAATTTGCAGAAGCCAATGCTGCATACAAAGATTTAGTTGAAGCCTGTGAACTGATGTTTAACGAAAATAATCCTGCCGGTGTAAAAGCATTTATGCACGAAAAAGGATTATTGGAAAATGTATTACGCTTGCCGCTTGTTGCCCTCAGCGAAAGCAATCATCAAAAAATAAAAAATTATTTAAAGAAATAAAGTTCAGAAAATATTATAACAACAAAAAGCACCGGAAAAATCACGGTGCTTTTTTAATCAATAAACATTCAACTGTAAAAGATTTATCTTCTTCCGCCGCTGCTGCGACCGCCACCACCGTAACTTCTGCTTGGCGCAGAGTAGCTGCGAGACGGTGCAGAATAGCTTCTTGACGGAGCGCTGTAACTGCGTGAAGGAGCTGAATAAGTACGCGATGGCACAGAGTAGCTCCTCGACGGAGTGGAATAATAATTATTGGAGGAAGACTGTGTAGAATAGCTTCTGTTAGGTGCAGTATAGCTGCGAACCCTTGAGTTTCCATAGCTGTAATTTCTGTTAGCAAGCCCGAAACTATTGCTGCGAGATGTAGGATTGTATGCACGTTGTCCGCGTGTATTGCTGATGTTAAAATCACGGTTGTTGACAGCATAGCTGCGTCCGGACCTTGCTAATGAAGCTCCTGTTGCGGTAGTTCCGCCTCTTCTTTGGAAATTAACGTGTCTGTTTACTACATAAGGTGCATATCCCCAATGATGACCGCCGCCATAGTAGCCGCCCCAGCCATAATACGGATAACCCCAACCATAGTAGCCTCCCCAGCCGGAATAAATGCTTCCCCAACCATAATAGCCGCCCCAGCCATAACCTACGCCAATGCCCCAACCCCAGGGATAGAAGCCGCCGCCAAACCAAGGATCCCAGCCCCAGCCGGCGTATATACCCAAACCCCAAAACGGATTGCCTGCATAAAAGTTGCTGTTAAAGTAAGCAGGGTCATACACATAACCGTCATCATAAGCGCCGCTGTTAAAATCTATTTTTGGTTCAGCGCTTGCAGAAGTATCGGCATCCCAGTCATCAGAATAGCCGTCATTAGATTCATTATCGCTGTATTGCTGTTGCCCGTAACCGTATTGCTGAGATTGCTGTGGAGTATTTATTGCAACTCCGTCTTGTCCCGGAACTCCCTGATAAACCACAGTACAACTTCCCATTAATAGGGAAAGAACACCAATACCTAAAATTTTATGTTTCATCGTATGTTGTATTTAAGCAAATTTAAAATTCAATTTCTTTTTGTATAACGGATAATCATGTTCAACTGCTACATTTTTAAACTATAAAATTACTCGTTTCTTACAATTTTAAAACTTTATTTTGCCGCGCGTGAAATAATTAACGAAGTTAGTACTTTTGCCACGCTTTATATTTGACTTTTTAAATAAAAAATATTTAATCCCGCTCTGTTAATCTATCGTTAATCCGGAGATTCGGTTTAAACCTGAATATCGTATTGTTTAACATAGTGGAATTTTCACGACAATTTTTATATGAGTAAAGAAATTACTTCCCGTGCACAGGATTATTCTCAATGGTACAACGACATCGTTATCAAAGCCGACCTTGCCGATTACAGTGCGGTTCGCGGCTGCATGGTTATCAAACCTTATGGATTTTCTCTTTGGGAAAATATGCGCGATGCGCTCGACAAAATGTTTAAAGATACAGGGCACGTAAATGCGTATTTTCCGTTGTTCGTGCCGAAAAGTTTGTTTGAAGCGGAAGAAAAGAATGCGGAAGGCTTTGCCAAAGAATGTGCCGTTGTAACGCATTACCGTTTAAAAACAGACCCTGACAATAAAGGAAAATTAATCGTTGACCCTGAAGCAAAGCTGGAAGAAGAATTGGTTGTTCGTCCTACTTCGGAAGCGATTATCTGGAATACTTATAAAACGTGGATTCAATCTTACCGCGACTTGCCGATTTTGGTAAATCAATGGGCAAATGTGGTGCGCTGGGAAATGCGTACGCGCCTGTTTTTGCGCACGGCGGAGTTTCTCTGGCAGGAAGGACATACGGCGCACGCAACAAAAAATGAAGCGGTCGATGAAGCAAAGCAGATGCTCGAAGTGTATGCCGATTTTGTTGAAAACTTTATGGCTGTCCCCGTAATCAAAGGTGTGAAAACGCCGAACGAACGCTTCGCAGGCGCGGAAGATACTTATTGCATCGAAGCCATGATGCAGGACGGTAAAGCGTTGCAGGCTGGAACATCTCATTTTCTGGGACAAAATTTTGCAAAAGCATTCGACGTAAAATTCAGCGACAAGGAAAATAAATTGGATTATGTTTGGGCTACAAGCTGGGGCGTTTCTACGCGATTGATTGGCGCGCTGGTAATGGCGCACAGCGACGATGAAGGTTTGGTATTGCCGCCGAAAATTGCACCGTTGCAGGTTGTAATTGTGCCTATTTTTAAAGGCGATGAACAAAAGGCTTTAATCGATGCGAAAGTTACAGAGATAACTACTGCGTTGAAAGCAAAAAACATTCGCGTGAAGTATGATGATAATGACAATGCACGTCCGGGCTGGAAGTTTGCAGAGCACGAAAAGAAAGGCGTTCCGGTACGTTTGGCAATAGGTGTGCGCGATATGGAAAATAATGTAGTAGAAGTTGCACGCCGCGACACACGCGAAAAATCAACACAATCTTTGGATGGCATTGCAGATTATGTTGAACATTTATTAGCAGAAATTCAGCAAAGCATTTTCAACCGCGCAAAAGATTTTCGCGACGCGCATATTACGAAAGTTGATTCGTGGGATGAATTTGTAAAAACATTGGACGAAAAAACAGGTTTCGTTTCCGCACATTGGGATGGAACTTCCGAAACAGAAGATAAAATTAAAGAACTTACAAAAGCGACTATTCGTTGTATTCCTTTGAATAATCTACAGGAAGAAGGCAAATGTATTTTGACCGGAAAACCAAGCACACAAAGGGTTATATTTGCAAGAGCTTATTAAAAATTTATTATGCAAACAGTAGGAACCGGCACGCGTGTTCTCAATTTTCTGATTGATACAATTCTTATTTTTATCATCAGTATTATATTTTCCCAATGGTATAATTTTCATGTCATTTATTGGCATTACACGCCTTTAGCGCCATACAGTTTTTTCTTTATTACGTTAGTAATGTATTATTTTTTATTTGAAAGTATTTTCAAACGCACGCCGGGAAAATGGCTTACCATCAGCAAAGTCGTCAGTAAGAAAAAAGAAAAACCGAACATTTTACAAATTTTGATAAGAAGCCTTGCAAGGTTGATTTTAATCGATTGTTTTTTTATTCCATTTCTCAATGGAAGAACTTTGCACGATTATCTCAGCGGAACATACATTGTGGAAGCGTAGTTAATTTTATAGTTAAATAAAAAAGCTTGTTCATTTTTTTTGAACAGGCTTTTTTATTAATCATCAATTTATTTATTTCTTCAAATACATCACTTCTTTTACCAGCTTTACTGTTCTTTCAACATTCGGCAAGTAAGCTTCTATTAAAGTTGGCGCGTAGTGCATCGGCGCATCGGCGCTCGTAATGCGACGAATAGGAGCATCTAAATAATCAAAACCTTCTTTCTGAATACGGTAAGAAATTTCGGAACTTACAGATGCGAAAGGCCATTGTTCTTCCACAATTACCAAACGATTTGTCTTTTGTACGCTCTTCAAAATCGTTTGCCAATCCAATGGACGAATTGTACGCAAATCAATCACTTCCGCGCTGATGCCTTCTTTTTCCAGTTCCGCAGCCGCACCCAAAGCCACTTTCATCATTTTGTTGAAAGAAACAATGGTTACGTCTTTGCCTGCTTTTTTAATATCGGCTTTGCCTAATTCAATATAATATTCTTCTTCGGGAACTTCGCATTTATCGCCGTACATCACTTCGCTTTCCATGAACATTATCGGGTCTTGCTCGTAACGAATGGCTTGTTTCAACAAACCTTTTGCATCATATCCGTTAGAAACCGAAACCACTTTCAAGCCCGGAATATTGGCATACAAAGCTTCAAATGCTGTGGAGTGTTGCGCGCCCAATTGTCCCGCGCTTCCGTTCGGTCCGCGAAACACAATCGGGCAACCAATTTGTCCGCCGCTCATTGCCAACATTTTGGAAGCTGTATTCAAAATCTGGTCTAATGCCAACACCGCGAAGTTCCAAGTCATAAACTCAACAATCGGCAACAAACCGTTTTGCGCCGCACCTACGGCAACGCCGGAAAAACCAAGTTCAGAAATCGGCGTGTCAATCACACGTTTCGGACCAAACTCCGCCAGCATTCCCTGACTTACTTTATATGCACCGTTATATTCGGCAACTTCTTCGCCCATTAAAAACACACGCTCGTCTCTCCTCATTTCCTCGCTCATTGCTTCGCGCAATGCTTCACGAAAAGCTATTTGTCGCATAAAATTGAAATATTTAGTTATGATTTTTGACCGCGCAAAAATATAGGTTTTTTCACAGAAAAGGGAAATATTTTACTTCGGAAATAAACGAAATGCGTAAGTTTAACAACAAATGATTTTGATGGCATGATTGAATTTAACGATTATAAAAAGAAGTTCGGCGATACTGTTGTTCTTGACATTCCCAAATTAAAATTAGAGAAAAATATTTATTGGCTGAAAGGAGTAAACGGAAGCGGAAAATCAACGCTGCTCAATTCTTTGGCGGGTCTGAATAATTTTGACGGAGAGATTTTTATTGAAAACTGCGACATCAAAAAACAGAAAATGCAGCATAGAAAAATAATTAATTATGTGCCCGCCGAAGTGTTGTTTCCCGATTTTTTGACCGGAACAGATTTAATAAATTTTTATGTTGAAGCAAAAGATGGAACGAAAGACGCTGCGCTTGAAATGAGCGAAAAAATATTGCTCCGCGATGCGCTCGATAAAAAAGTAAGCGCCTATTCCAGCGGTATGAAAAAGAAGCTCGCATTAATACTTGCATTTATCGGACAGCCTGAATGGATTTTACTTGACGAACCTTTGATTACGTTGGATGTTGCTTCGGTAAACATCATTTTATCGACAGTCCAACAGTATGCACAAAAAGAAATTGGCTTTATTATCACTTCTCATCAGGATGCGGAATTTGATGCGCAGCATTTGCAATTGAAACCACTTTCGATTACAAACAAGCAACTCGTTTTTGAATAATGCAAGCCTTGCTGAACATATTGAAGAAAGCATTTGTAATTGAATATTACAGAAGAAATCTCGGATTTTTTTTGTTCGTGTTTTATATGCTGTTCGGCATGGAGCAAAAACCGATTTTGTTTCATCGAGAATTAATCGAAAGCATTGTCAGAAGCAAAACGGAATTGCTCGTAACGATCGTGGTTTTTCTATTGTATCATCTGAAATGTTTGTATTTCATTACAAGAAGAATTAAAAGCAGTGAGTATATATTTCTTGCTGAAATGCAGTCGTATTCAATGTTTCAACAAATTGCAGGGTTTGCTTTTGCGTATGTTTTGTTGGCAATTCCCTTTACAATTTATTCCTGTTTTATTATTGCAATGGGGATAAAATTGAAATATATTTTATCGGCGATGATTGTTTTGTTATTCCTGCTTATCGTTCACGCAATCAATATTTTCGTTTGTTACAAAACCATTCAAAATAGTTTTACCCAAAAACAAAAATTATCTTTTCTTGATAAGTTGCCAACTGTAAAAAAATCGATGTTACTGTTGCCACTTTGGTACAGCATCAACAACGGACAAATGCGTTTAATAACCGTGAAATTCTTTTCGTTGCTGCTTCTTTCCGTGATGTGCGTGTGGAACAGAAACGATTATCAGTTCAGTGATTTTTTATTGTTTTTTCAATTCAGCATTGCTGCGCATTCAGCGCTGACCTTGGATTACGTGGAATTTTTTGAAAGTAAATTTTTTATCAGAAGAAATTTGCCGTTG
This sequence comes from Arachidicoccus sp. BS20, assembly GCF_001659705.1. Taxonomy (NCBI): domain Bacteria; kingdom Pseudomonadati; phylum Bacteroidota; class Chitinophagia; order Chitinophagales; family Chitinophagaceae; genus Arachidicoccus; species Arachidicoccus ginsenosidimutans. The sequence continues at coordinate 1,637,598 of NZ_CP015971.1, read as the reverse complement.
CCTGTTTGGAAAATATTTTTGAGTTATTTGCTTTGCTATTGCATCATTGCTGTACCCGAAATTTTATCGATGTTTTATTTCGGAATCGGTCAGCAACCACCGACAAATACATCCATAATGGCAATAATTTATGTGGGAGAATTATTGTTGTTTACTGCTGTTTTATATGAAAAAGGAATGACGAAAGAACGCTATTTTGCTTATGCAGGCGCAATAGTAGTGTTGATGCTGTTGCTTGCTGCTTTCAAGATATTTTTGTTTGCGGCAATTGCTATTTTGATAATATGTTTTTCGCTTTTTCAAACGCAGTTTTACAAATATGAACCGAATGCGGAAGACAAAAATCAGGAAAAATAAATATCGTTACAATTCAATTCCCATACGTGTTCCCAATCATTCAACGCATTGAACAATTTGATTTTTGAATAATTTTTTAATTGGAAAATGTCAATGTCCGCTTCGTGGATAATTTTTTGCGAAAGCAACTCATTTCTTTGAACGCCTTGCAGCAAAGGCTTTGCAGGCGTGAACCAATTTGTTCCGTCAAACAAAGCAATATTGGTAAAAGAAGTATCGGTAAGCAAATTATTTTTTACAATCAATACTTCTTCATCAGGTTTTAAATCTTTGGTTAAAGCATTTAGTTTTTCCCTGTTTTCATATTTAAAACTGTAATCAATTTCATCGTCAACTTTCACGATTAATTTATTGATTTGCTTTTTTTGATAAGGCGAAAATTCAACTTGTACATTCGCTGAATCATAGACTACACGGCACTTGTAGCGAATGTTATTTTCTTGTGGAATGTTTGATTGAAGAATAATTTTTTCCAAAGACGGATAAATTATTTTACTGAAATTAGCTTCCTGCGTTTTTACAAAACGTTGTTCATGCCAATGAATCAAAGGCATTTCGTTGTTCTCAAATAATATGGTTTCAATAAATCGGCACATACACTTTATCCATCATTTCTTTGTATTCGGTTTCTAAATCGCTTTGCGAAGTAATACCGCCGCCGCTTTTAAAAACAAAGCCGTTTTCAGTTTTTTCAAGATAGCGAATAATAACACAACTATCTAAATCTTTTCCATCAAAAATTCCCCAAACGCCCGTGTACAAAGCTCTTTGGTGAGTTTCTGTGTCTAAAATTATTTCAACGGTTTTCGCTTTCGGCGCGCCGCAAATAGAACCTGCGGGCAACAACGAAGCAAAAATATCCCCGATTTTATTTTTAAAATTATCTCTTAATTCTCCGCTGATTTTTGAACTTACGGACAATAAATTTTTCTGATTGGTTTGTATTTTTTCGATGTAACGAAAATCATCGACGTGAACATTTTTCGCAACGATGCTTAAATCATTTCTCAGCAAATCTACAATTGTAAATTGCTCGTTCAATTCTTTTTCATTTTCTAAAATTACTTTACCGGCATCTTGTAAATTCGCGTCAATCGTGCCTTTCATGGGATATGTGTAAATTTTATCATCCACGATTTTCACAAAAGGTTCAGGCGAAAAATGCACGAATTGATTTTTGTACAGCAATTTATATTTGGCATTTCCTGCATGAAATAATTCTTCCAAGGAATAATTCGTTTCAACTTTTGTAGCGCAGGTCAGGTTCAACAAATATGTGTTTCCGTTTTGAATTTCGGTTTTGATTTTATGGAATTGCTCGGCATAAATTTCTTTTGAAATCGGGAATTTTTTCCATTCTAATTTTTTGTCAAAAACTTTTTTATCTTCTGAAACATTGATGAACAAAGGATTTGAGTAAAATATATTTTCTCCGGATAATTTTCCCAAAGGAATTACTTCGATATGTTCACACAAAAAATCACAGATAAAGAAGAACGGAATTTTGCTTTCGCATAATTCATTCATCTTGTTGAAATATGTTTTCTTTGCCTTCAAATTCATCATAGAAAAGAATGTGCGCAAAAATATTGATAATCGACCATAACGATTCTTTTACTTACAATCTTGTTCAGTTGTTGGAAGAAGCAAATGCTGAAACCATTGCTGTGCGTGCATTTGACGATATTTTTTTCGATGAAATAAATTTATTTGACGGCATCATTTTATCGCCCGGACCAGCATTGCCGAAAGATTATCCTTCGAGTTTGGAATTGATAAAAAAGTTTTATCAAACAAAATCAATTCTTGGCGTTTGCCTTGGAATGCAGATGATTGTAGAATGTTTCGGCGGTGAGTTGTACAATTTGCAAAATGTTCAACACGGCAGGCAAGTAGAAGTTTTTAAAGAAAATGATTGCGCTTTATTCAACCATATTTCTTTTCCTTTTAAAGTTGGTTTGTATCATTCCTGGGCGATGAATAAAGATAAAATTGTAGATGATTTACTTATCACTTCACGAACAAAAGACGGCGTGCCAATGTCGCTGAAGCACAGTGAATACAATACTTTCGGCGTACAGTTTCATCCCGAATCTTATATGACGGAACATGGTTTGCAGTTGATGAAGAATTGGTTGAATTGTATTTCTCACAGAGCGAACGGAGAAACTGAGAAATAGGAATATATTATCCAAACAATTCACTGCTCAAATATCTGTCGCCTCTGTCGCAGGCAATAAACACAATGGTTCCTGAAGAAAGTTTTTTAGCCAAACGTATTGCAACTGCTGCCGCGCCGCCTGTACTCATGCCTACAAATAACGCTTCGGTTTTTGCCAATTCGCGTGTGATTTCTGTTGCTTCCTGCTGCGATACATCTTCCACTATATCAACTTTTGCGGGGTCGAAAATTTTAGGAAGATATTCTGCCGGCCAACGGCGAATGCCCGGAATGGACGAGCCTTCCGTTGGTTGGCAACCCACGATTTGTACTGCTTGATTCTGTTCTTTTAAAAACATAGATGTTCCCATAATAGTTCCCGTTGTTCCCATAGCGCTTACAAAGTGTGTGATTTCGCCATTGGTGTCGCGCCAGATTTCCGGTCCGGTGGTTTTGTAATGCGCCATGTAATTGTCGGGGTTGGCAAATTGGTTCAGTAAAAAATAACCGCTTTGTTTGCCTTTTTCTTCGACATAATCTCTGCACGCTTCAATGCTTTCGAGCAATGTAACTTTTGCGCCGTACGCTTCCATTGTGAGCGTGCGTTCGCGCGTAGAATTTGCAGGCATTACAAGTTCGATTTCCAAATCGAAAAGCCGCGCCATCATTGCCAGTGCAATGCCCGTGTTGCCGCTTGTAGCTTCAATCAACTTCATGCCCGGTTTTATATCGCCGCGTTCCAAGGCGCTTTGAATCATGTTGTAAGCCGCGCGGTCTTTCACGCTTCCGCCCGGATTGTTGCCTTCGAGCTTTGCAAATATTTTTACCTGAGGATTTGGATTCAGCTTTGTCAATTCTACCAAAGGCGTATTGCCGATGAATTGCGTAATGGTGGACATGGTGCGTAAATTATTTTAAAGTCTGTTTAAAAATTTTAATAATTATAACCACATAGGTACATAGTCTATATGTAAAAGATGACCGTAGCGAAATATAAAGTTGCACAATAGATTTTCATCGAAGATGAAAATACTATGCTTTTCTGCGCGTTTAAATTATAACCAAATTTTCATTTCTTATTCTTCGGCTAAATTCCTATGTTGCTATGTGATTAAAGATGATTACTCTTTTCATTCAATATTAAAATGGTTTTTAATTTTAAACAGGCTTTTATTGCGTAATTTTATTTTCAACTACTTCTATCAATGGTTTGTGATAAACGGTTGAGTTTGCGGGAACGCTTTTGGTAAGCCAAACATTTCCGCCGATGATGCTATGATGACCAATTATGGTTTCGCCGCCGAGTATTGTAGCATTTGAATAAATTACAACATAATCTTCCACCGTCGGATGGCGTTTTGTGCCAACCATTTCTTTGGAAACGCTTAGTGCGCCTAAAGTTACGCCTTGATATAACTTCACGTGATTGCCGATAATACTTGTTTCGCCAATCACAACGCCTGTTCCGTGGTCGATGCAAAAATGCTCGCCTATGACTGCGCCAGGATGAATATCAATGCCTGTGTGTGAATGCGCATATTCCGTGAGAATGCGCGGCAGCAAGGGAATTTCGAGCCTTTGCAATTCGTGCGCGATGCGATAAAACGATATGGCTAAAAACCCGGGGTATGTACGAACGACTTCAAACAAACTTTTTGCTGCAGGGTCGCCGGCAAAAATTGCGGCTGCATCTTTGTTGAGCAAATCGTATAAAGATGGAACAGTTGTAAAAAAACTTTTCGCCGAGAGCGTTTTATCACAGTCTTTGCAGGCGTGTGTGTTATTCAGAATTTCAAGCAATGTTTTTTCAAGTTGCGCAAATGCCGCTTCGATTTCCACAACGGATTTGTAATGTTTCCTGGATTGTTCAGGATATAGAAGACGTAACAATTCCAATGCCCACGAAGCGATATATTCGTTTGGCGGAATAGCGCCTGCGCGCTGCTGCTTTTCTAAAATATTCCGGTAAAAATTTTCAGCCATAAGACTGCAAAGGTAGCTAATGCAACGAGAAAATGTTAAACGGAAAACAATCGTTTTTGTTGAAAAAATTATCCAAAATCAATTTCGGTATTATCGCCGATATTTAATGTTCGGCTCAAGCCTTTTACACTCGCATCGTTGCCGATTAAAGAATTGTCCAACACTACTTCAAACAAATTTGAGAACGAACCAATGATACAATCGCGCATTACAGATTGCTCGATTTTTGTGTTTGCTCCAATGGATGAATGTGGTCCTACAATGGAATTGACTAACTTGCTTTCCGCGCCAATGCTTACAGGCGGAATGATGATTGAATTTTCAACCACGGCGGTCGGATGAATATTGTTACCCATTTTTTTCAGCAGCAGCGCGTTGGTTTCCAAAAGCGTTTCTTTTCGTCCGCAATCGTACCAGTGCTTTACTTTGAAAGCCTTGATTTGCGCGCCTTTCTTGACCATACATTGCAACGCATCGGTTAGCTGAAATTGTTCTTCGGTAGTAATTTTTTCATCAATAATATGCGTCAGACAATCGAATAATAAAACCGTTTCTCTTATTTTGTACAAACCAACAAGCGCATTATTACTCATCGGGATTTTCGGTTTTTCAACGAGATTGGTAACGAAATAATTTTCATTGATTTCCGCTACACCAAAGCCGCGCGGGTCATCCACTTTTTGAATCGCCACCATCGAACACGGGCTGTTTACGACTTCGTGTGCATCAAAATCGCATATTGTATCGCCCATCATAATGAACACTTCTGAATCGCCCACAATCTCTTTCGCCAACGCAATTGCCGGTCCTGTTCCTTGTCGTTCCGATTGATATAAATAATGGCATTTGAGTTCGGGATAAACCTGCGAAACGTGTTCCTGAATTTTTTCTCCGAGATAACCGATGATAAAAATAAATTCATCAATACCGATACCCGCCAATCGGTCAATGATAAAGTCGAGAACAGTTTTCCCTGCAAGAGGCATTAAAGCTTTTGGTTGTGTATATGTGTGCGGACGCAGTTTTGCGCCTGTACCCGCAACGGGAATGATTGCTTTCATCAGTTCGTTTCTATTGTTTTATTGCCGGATGGAATTCGCCGAAGCAACGCATCTTAATTGTTATAAAACTCCTTCTCGGCTCATTTCATCGTTTGTTCAAAAGTGAAAAAGTCAAATGTAAAAAGTTTAAAATAAACGGATGGTAGTTTTAGGTAATGACACGAATTAAAGCGAAATGAAATTTGACGAAGTCAATTACTCGAATTATATTATAGATTTTGTATTGTGTAAAAACAGAAGATTGACAGCAGGTCGTAAGTAGCAAAACAATTCGTGTAATTCGTTCTAATCCGTGTAATAAATTGACTAACTTTGCGCGCAATTTCCAATCAAAATTTTTTATACAAATGCAACGCGACACGCAAATTTTCAATCTTATTAATCAGGAATTACATCGTCAAAGAAGCGGTATCGAATTGATTGCTTCCGAAAACTTTACAAGTCTGCAAGTGATACAGGCAATGGGCTCTGTACTTACAAATAAATATGCCGAAGGTTATCCCGGCAGAAGATATTATGCAGGCTGCGAAATTGTTGACCAAACAGAACAATTAGCCATCAATAGATTAAAGCAAATTTTTAATATTGAATACGCGAATGTGCAACCCCATAGCGGCGCGCAAGCCAATGCTGCCGTGCATTTGGCGGTATTGAAGCCCGGCGATAAAATTCTCGGATTAGACTTGAGCATGGGCGGGCATTTGACGCACGGCTCGCCCGTAAATTACAGCGGGAAATTGTACGAAGCACATCATTACGGCGTGGTAAAAGAAACGGGTTTGGTGGATTATGAAATGCTCGAACAAAAAGCGCGCGAACTGAAACCACAATTAATCATTTGCGGCGCGAGTGCATACAGCCGTGATTGGGATTATGAACGCATTCGCAAAGTTGCCGATGAAGTGGGCGCGTTGGTAATGGCGGACATTGCGCATCCTGCGGGATTGATTGCAAAAGGTTTGCTGAACGACCCTTTCGACCATTGTCATTTTGTAACCTCTACTACACATAAAACGTTGCGCGGACCGCGCGGCGGCATCATTATGATGCGCAAAGACTTTGAAAATCCTTTCGGCATTACAGACAATAAAGGCAATGTAAGAATGATGAGCGCATTGCTCGATTTGGCTGTATTTCCGGGCATTCAGGGCGGACCGTTGGAGCACGTGATAGCCGCGAAAGCAATTGCTTTCGGCGAAATTTTGTCGGACGAATACACCGATTATGCAAAACAGATTTTGAAAAATTCGCAGGCCTTGGCAAAAGCATTTGTGGATAAAGATTATAACTTAATCAGCAACGGTACGGACAATCATTTAATGCTGATTGATTTGCGCAACAAAAATATCAGCGGTAAAAAAGCGGAACAGGCTTTGGTAAAAGCGGAAATTACGGCGAACAAAAACATGGTTCCGTTTGACGATAAATCGGCGTTCATCACGTCGGGCGTGCGTTTCGGCGTAGCGGCAATTACCACGCGCGGCATGAAGGAAAACGATATGCAGTTCATCGCCGATGCAGTGGATAAAATCATTACCAATGCAGATGACGAAAGCGTAATTCTTTCCGTGAAAAAATCGGTAAACGAATTTATGGAGCAATTTCCTTTGTATCCCGAGCTGGGATAACAATTATTTATTAAATTAAAAAGCGCAATCGTCTATAAATGATGATTGCGCTTTTTATTTGGCAATATAATTGTTGCTTTAATAAACAAATCTTATGTTATGGCAAAGTATTCAAAAAAAGCACAGGAAAAGGTAGCGGAAGTCTTACATGAAATGAAAGAAGGAAAGTTGAAAAGTTCCTCCGGTCGGAAAGTAACAAATCCTAAACAAGCTATTGCAATCGGTTTATCCGAAGCAAGAGAAGAAGGATTGAAAGTCCCCAAAAAAACGAGTGGTACAAAAAAGAAAGCTATGAAAAAATAGGAAAATATTGTTGTTAGAATCTCCCGTTTCTTGATATGTGTTTTTATGAACAATCTCTACCAAAAATCATAAGGAGTGCAGACAATGAGAAAATTGCATTTATGCGCTGTAAAATCAAAAGAGCACAAAATTGCTGAACAAGTGTATGCTGAAGCAACAGCAATATGTAAAAGTGCCAATGTCTTGCTTTAAGGGGAGTAAAAAATAAAGAAACTGAAGAATTGTTTCTGAGCAATGATTTATAGAAATAGTTTTTACTTTAACAATATCAATCGGAATAGAATAAGTTACTTCTTCTTGCGGAAATTTCATTTCAAGTTCGTTTTAAGTGGAAAAATTAATCAGGAACTATTTGGGTTTGAATTTGCATGAATTGATTTTTTATAATGCAGAAAAAAATAAAGGAAAATAATTGGAATTTTGAAAGGATTTATTTTAAATTTGCACCCCGTTCGGGAACGAAAGGTCTCAGAACGAAGGTTTAAAATAAGATTCTTCCTTAGCTCAGTTGGTTAGAGCATCTGACTGTTAATCAGAGGGTCGTTGGTTCAAGTCCAACAGGGAGAGCTGAAAATCAAGCAGTTATGAATTTAAGTTCATAGCTGCTTTTTTATTTGATACACATTTTAGCACACATTTTTTGATTCTGTAAGTTTTTTTATTTTAGCTTTAAATTTTCACGTTGCAAATTTTAAACGATGATGGATAAAAACCTTGCAGACCTTTCTCAAAAACTAATTGGAAAATACAAAAAAGCACTTGAAAGAATCTCAGAAAGCAAACCCAAATCTACCTATAAGAAAGAAGTAAAAAAAGAAAGAGATATTTTTGATATTGAATTCATTCAAGAATACATTAAAAATAAGCTTCTTTTGACATTTGACTTTGGCAATATTGAAATGTCTAAATTTATAAGTGATATTTTTCACATCACAATCCAAGAGCTACATTCGTTTCGCAGTATAACTTATGACTATGAGCAATTTGAATATTTAAGCAATCAACTGTTGGATGAATTGAATGTATATTCTTTCTTGTTTTTCAAAGCAGTTTTAGAAAGTGTAAACTCTGATGATGCTTATAAGTTACTATTGATTAGGTGCGACCAATTTTTACATAACGATTATAGTTATGAAAAGTCAGAACGATGGATTTCTTTTATCCGAAATAATAGCTTAGCTTCATTGTTATTTTACGAGAGTTTGCCCCTGATTTGTTATTGGTAACTTCTTATTGTGTTGATGATTTTAATATAACTCAATTCCGCAGGTACTTGAACGAATATAGGAGAAGATAGGGCAAAAAAAAGCCCCACTTCGTAAGTGAGGAACGCAACTTTAGGCATTGCGATTGAATGGACGAGCCACTTGCCAGTGCCTTTACTCTTTGAGTAATGCAGTGCAAATATATGACACAATTTGCCACAAAAGCAAGGTTTTTCCGTTAAAATTGCTATGTGGCTGATAATCAATGACGAAGATTCCATACAGTTGTTTACAAGCATGACTTGTAATGCGATAATTACAATAGGAGAACATTTAATTCAGCTTGGGTTTGAATTGGTCGGAAGCGTCGCCCACTCTTCTTAAATACTCTTCGTAAACACTGGTCGCAAAAGTCAATGTTTGCTGATTTTTGTTTCTGAATTTTTGAGAAGTCTGCAAGAGTGAAGCAGTTAAAAGCTCTCCCAATGCTTGATGTAAAAATTCGGCAACTAAGTAGTTATCGTCTGCCATTAGTCGTTCTTTGAGGATAATAGACATAATTAAAGTTTTTGTTGTTTATTAAAAATTATTACGAAAGAGATGAAAAATCAAGTAATGCTTTATTAAATTCTACTTGCTTCTTTTTATCGAAGCCTGAAAAATAATTTTGTGTAGTAGATATATTCGCATGACCAAAGCTTTGCCCGACAAATTCGAGAGGCGCGTTCCCTTCGGTAACTAAAATAGTTGCAAATGAATGACGAGCAACATAAGTGGTAACATTAAAGTCGATTCCTAATTCCTTTGCGATAGCGTTCATCCATTTATTGGTAACTTTAATAAATTGATTGATTTTAGAAATCTGCGTGTCCGCATCATCCTCTTTTGAAATTATATTAAAAACCACTATTGTCCGACTAAAATAGATAAAAAAGCGGTTCCGAAGAACCGCCCGATTAGTTAAGTTTGAGTTACCAAGCTTAAACAATAACTAATGAGTGAAATTATAAAATTTACCGGACAGCCGATATTATCGCAGATATTAAATTTAATAAGCAGTTCTTTGATAAACAAAGCAGTCAGAAAACACCAGTCCAACCGGTACTACAAGAAATTACCGGTACGTATACATTTGATAAGCCTGCTGTATGGTGTATTCAGCTATTGCAACGGTTTGCGGGAGCTGTGCGAGGGGATGTTAGCCTGTGAAGGCAAGTTGGTTCACCTGGGTTTTGATAAAGCGCCTGCGCGCAGCACGCTGTCGGATGCCAACAGCAAAAGAAGTTTTCTGGTGTTCGAAACGATTTATACCGAATTGTTACAGCAATACCACAGTTTTATCTCGGACAGCCGGTTAAGGGGCTTGAGCATCCGTAATCTGAAAATAATTGACAGCAGCACTATTCAGTTGTTCAGCGAATTGCTTCGTGGCGTAGGGCGCAACACTAAAGACGGGAGCCGCAAGAAAGGCGGCATCAAAGTACACACAATGATGGATGCCTTTAGCGGAGTGGCTGAGTTTGTGCGTATGACCGCCGCCCGGGAGCATGACCGTAAGTTTCTGTACGAGTTGGATTTACCTGCCAACAGTTGGCTGGTGTTCGATAAAGCCTACAATGTGTATCGTCAGTTTTTGAAATGGACGGAACAGAAAATATGGTTTGTTACCAGGATGAAGGACAATGCTGTTTTTCACGTAACCAAAGTATTGGTGGACAGAACAAAGAAAAAAAATGCAAAAGGCGTGTTGAAAGAACAATACATCACCATCGGGGTAAAAACCGGCAATGGACAGGAACAACGGCTCAAGCTAAGGCGCATCACGTTCCAGACCCAGGATGGCAAGGCATATGTGTTCATTACCAACAATTTTACTTTACCGGCTTCGCAGATAGCCACGATATACAAAAACAGGTGGATGATAGAATTGTTGTTCAAGCAAATCAAGCAGAACTTTCCGTTGCGTTACTTTTGGGGCAATAGTGTGAATGCTATTAAAATGCAGGTATATTGCGTACTAATAGCACAACTGCTGATGGTGGTCATTAGGAAGAAAGCTGCAACCAGGAAATCTTTTGCCAACATGATCACCGTTATAAGATTGCACCTGATGAGCTATGTATCGTTGTTAGAGTTTATCAAAGACACGTATAAGGCATGGAGAAAAACACACAACGCTTCTTTTGCTTTTACACCATAGAAAAAAAATCGGGGGTACTCCCCCAATTTTGAAACAATAACTTTTTATGCTGTAGTCCTTTACTATAGAGAGTTACAGCAGATTTATACCCGATTTTAGTCGGACAATAATGATTAAAAACCAATTCATCGGGATATTTTGCTTTTTCAACATTCCCCCATTTTTTTATTATTGCGTTTATATATTCATTCCTCATTACAGTAATAGGGTGTGGGTTATGTTTAGTTGTTCGCTTGGTTTTGGAACGTATAAAAACAAATGAATCATCTGAAAAATCGCCCCAAACCAAATTAGCAATGTCGGTAAAATTCATTCCGTTTGCAAGATAGCTGAATAACCAAAAATCTTTAGAACGCTCTTTAAATAAATTGTCATCTGAAATTTTGTAGTCAAATATCTGTTTAATATAAGGCAGTGGAATAGCCTTTTTTACATTTCTTCCTTGCGGTATTTGGTATTTTTTTCTTCCGAAAGGATATTCATTTTCGGAAATCAATTTTTTTTCTTTTAAGATATTCATAATGCTTCTTAAATTTCGTAAATAAATTCCGATAGTCGAATTGCTTTTCTTATTCTTGAGCATCCATTTTTCGTATTCAGATAAAAATTTTACATCTATTTCCGTAGGCTTTATATTTTTTTTAAATTTTGTCAATGAGTTAATTGCGGTTTCATAAGATATCGCTGTCTTAACTTGTTCATTTTTTCGGAGAGTCTGAATGTATTCGGAGAAGTAAAAAGAAAGATATTCTTCTTTTGTTCTTTTATTAAAGAACCTTTCTTCAAATTCTTTAAACGAAAAGGCGGGTATAGATTTTATCACATCTTTCGCCGTTTCCTCAACTTTGGCAATATCATTCCTTATTTTTCGTAACTGGCCTTTGACAGATTCGGAGTTGAGTATATTCCAATCTTCCTCTGTTAATTTAGTCGTTATGCTGTAATATTTTCTTTTTCGTTTGAAGGTCAATCTCATCCTTAAAGGATAAGTGTGATTTTTACTTTCCCTGCGTTTATCAAGGATAACCTTGCAATCAATTCTTTCGTTTTTCATAATGCAAACTTATAAAATGTGATACACATTTTAGCACACATTTTTTATCAAATCTTATTATTAATTGATAACAATTATCACTAACTAATTTTTAATTTATTGATTATCAATTATATAATTAGAAATTTATTATTTGTTGCTAATAATTGATAATTATATAAATCTTTCTGTTAATCAGAGGGTCGTTGGCTCAAGTCCAACAGGGAGAGCTGAAAACCAAGCAGTTATGAATTGACCTCATAGCTGCTTTTTGTTTTTAAAGAAATTTACCAAACAAATCTTGGGGCAACAATAAACGAAGAAAAATATTTTTATTTATCTCGAAACTTCGTTAAAGAAAGTAAAGCATCCGACAAATATTGAGCAATGTAGAAACTCGTTACTGTGGCTAATCTTTCGTATTCTTGATTTTAATCATCTTTTTTATGTTTTCTTGTCATTGATTTTTGGTGCTGTCAAAGATATTTTTGCATAAACAAATTTACCAAAAATGAAAACGATAATCGCTTCGACTGATTTTTCCAATGAGGCAAATAAAGCTGTCGAATATGCTGCAAATGTGGCATTGCAACTGAAAGCAAAGTTGATTATTTTCCATAATATTACTGTTGAGCCGGTTTGGTCGGAATATCCGCTATCGCAAGAAGTATATGATATGGAAATAGATACAAGCAAGGAATTATTGTCTGCATTAGAGCTTGAAATAACGAAAAATACGTCAGGGAAAATTCCTGTTGATACTTGCTTTAAAGTAGGTATCGTTAATTCCGAGCTTGAATTATTGTGTGAAAAAGTAAAGCCTTTTGCTGTTTTTATTGCTGCGCATATGACCGGTTCGTTGGAGCGTTTTGTTTTTGGAAGTCATGCTATTGCTATCGCAAAGTATAATCCGTTTCCTGTTGTGATTATTCCTGTGAATCCTGTAACATTCAATGGTTTCAGAAAAGTTGCCTTGGCAATTGATCTCGAAAATCCTGGCGATATTTCATGGGAACATTTAAGAAGTTGGTTGAAAAGTTTCTCCCCGAAATTGGACGTTGTTTACATAAGTAATGAGAAAAAATCGGGGGCAGACAGTCTTGCAGGCTCAGTTACTGCTGAGCAGCAGCTTGGATGTTTTCAACCCGAATTTCATTTTATCAATAACGATAAGGTTGAAAGCGGGATAGAAGAATATGTAACAAATAATCATCCCGATTTATTGATTATTCATCCCAAAAAACACGGATGGTTTCACAAGAGCGAAAGCAATTCGTTTATTCTTCATCCGCCGGTTCCGGTTATGACATTGTCTTCCGTCTATGAAGATTAATCGGGATTAATTTATCATTAACGATGATTTGCGGCAGGTTCTTTTTACACGTGTCTTTAATAAAGGGCATAATTGGTAAGTGAGCCACCGTATTCAAAGTTTTCTTGTTCAACACCATTTTTCAAAGTTTCCACATAATCGGTAGGTGCTTGTTGTGTTATCGATTTAAAAACGCGATTAAAATTGGAGATACTGTTAAATCCACAATTATATGCAACTCCCGAAATGCTTTCGTAATTTCCTGTTGACAATTGCTTGCGTGCTTCATTAATACGTATTTCGTTCAGGAAAGAGACAAAAGTATGTCTCGTGTGTTTCTTGAAATAGCGGCAAAAAGCTTGCGGTGTCATATATGCCTGCCGTGCCACTTCTTCAAGCGTAATGTCTCTTTCATAATTGCGCATAATATAATTATAGATATGACTGATGCGGATACCGTCGTTTTCATTATTAAATGAAGATGAAATATCTGCCGATAATTTTTCCGGCGAATCAACAGATGCCAGTATTTGCAGTAGTTCTATAAATTGCAGCGTGCGCACAAGACCATTGTCCAACTCCTTTATATGAAGCATCTTGGCAGACACTTTATGCGCCATCTCTTTTGGAACCCTAAAGCCGTTTTGCGCATTTTTCAAAAAAGTGCGGAGATTTCGGAGTTCCGGTATATTCAGCAACGAATCGCAAATAACATCCGGGTCGAAAAATATATCAAGAGAACGGATATGCTTATTACTCTCTTTGATAAAATAAGAAGACGTGCTTTTGAATACGTGTGGCAGGTCTGCGCCTATAACGAATACATCATTGTTTTGAAAAAGATGCATATTGTTGTTGGCGACCAACGTTCCATCGCCCTGTTGTACCCAGGTAATCTGCATTTCTTTATGCTTATGAAGGTACGGATAGAAATAAGGCAATATATCTTCTCTTGCAACAATAGTTTTATCCTGCTGAACAGGGATTGTGAATTGGAGAACTTTCATAATAAATACCGGCGCGTTTGTTCAATAAATATTATTTTCATAGCCAAATTAATTAACTTTTTCTTATTATTCATAATTTATCAGCAAAATGCTAATTTCCGAACAAACTTGGTTAAAATACTGGAAGTGTCCGATGTTTAATATGTGAAATTTAAAAATATGCGCCGTAATGAGGTGGATAAATTTAAAATTGAGATAAAAAATATATTTTATTCATATTTTAATTTATCGTCAATTGAGTAGTTTTTTATAAAAAAACTACTTGGTTAATTTATGGGCATCAACAGATAAAAAACGCAAATATCCGGGAAGATTCCCTTGCTACTTTTACGAAAATTTGTTTACAATAAATAAAAAAGTATATGTCATTAAATTGGAACGGGGTTATTCCCGCCCTTACTACTAAGTTTACCAAGGATGATGAACTCGATTTAAAATTATTTGAAAAAAATCTGAATGCCCAAACAGATGCAGGCGTGAGCGGCATTATCATTGGTGGTTCGCTTGGCGAAGCCAGTACGCTTTCGATTGCGGAAAAAGAAACGTTGGTAAAATTTGCAGTGTCGTACATGAACGACAAATTACCTGTAATCGTTAATATTGCCGAAGGCGCTACAAAGGAAGCCATTGCTTTGGCACAATCGGCAGAAAAATGGGGTGCAGACGGATTGATGCTATTGCCGCCCATGCGCTACAAAAGTACTGATGAAGAAACCGTAAAATATTTTAAAGATGTAGCATCTGCTACTTCTCTGCCGATAATTCTGTATAATAATCCGGTTGATTATAAAACCGAAATTACATTGGAAATGTTTGAGCAGCTTGCCGATGTTCCCAATATTCAGGCAGTAAAAGAATCTACCAGAGACGTAACCAATGTTACGCGCATGAAAAATAAATTCGGAGACCGTTTTAAAATATTATGCGGTGTGGATACGCTTACATTTGAAGAGCTTGCTGCCGGTGCGGACGGCTTGGTTGCAGGCTTGGTTTGCGCGTTTCCGAAAGAAACTGTTGCCATCTATAAATTTATCAAAGAAGAAAAATACAAAGAAGCCCTGGAAGTGTATCGTTGGTTTATGCCGTTGCTGGAGTTTGATATTAATCCGCAGTTGGTTCAGTATATTAAATTGACGGAAGTTTACACAGGAATTGGCAGCGAATATGTGCGTTTGCCGCGGCTTCCGCTTTCGGGAAAGAAGCGTGAAGATGCCGTAAAAGTTATTGAAGATGCGTTGAAAAACCGTCCCTTCTTTGATTAAAATTTATTAATTATGGATGAAGAAAAGGAAATATTATCGGCAGATGAAATAATGAAAAAAGCATTATCCGCATTTGAAATATACAGTCAAACAGACAAAAGAAAAAGAGCCGGTTTTTTAAAAGAAATAGGTGCACAGATAGAACAGCGCAGAGCAGAACTTGTTCCACTTGCAATGCAGGAAAGTCATCTGCCCGAAGCAAGATTGCAAGGCGAATTAACAAGAACTATAAATCAGTTAAATATGTTCGCTCAGCTGTTGGAAGAAGGCAGTTGGGTAGAAGCATCTATCGATACAGGCAATGCGGAACGCAAGCCTTTGCCAAAGCCCGATATTCGCAAAATGTTGCAATCTGTCGGACCTGTAATTGTGTTCGGCGCAAGCAATTTTCCATTTGCATTTTCAACTGCAGGCGGCGATACGGCAAGCGCTTTGGCTGCGGGTGCTACAGTTGTGATTAAAGCGCATCCCGCGCATATCAAAACCTCTGAGGCAATTTTTGAAGCGATAAAAAAAGCAGTTGAAATTTCGCAAATGCCCGAATTTACTGTACAGCACGTGGAAGGTTCTTTTGCGTTGGCAAAAGCGTTGGTGCAGCATCCAATTACAACCGGCATAGGATTTACGGGTTCTTTTTCGGGCGGAAATGCGTTAATTAATTATGCCAAAGAAAGACCAAAGCCTATTCCTGTTTTTGCGGAAATGAGCAGCGTTAATCCTGTTGTTTTATATCCCGAATATCTGGAAAAATTTCCGCAGGAAACTGCGAAGAAATTGGCGACTTCTGTTACGCTCGGCGCCGGACAGTTTTGTACCAATCCGGGTTTGTTGATTGCGATTGAAGGAAACGGTTTGAATGAATTTATTGAGGAACTAAAAAATATTATTCCAACTTCAATTCCTCAGGCGATGCTGCATCACGGTATTTATGAAAATTATATCAATGCTATTCAAAAAATTCAACCTGTTGTTGAAGTAATTGCCCAAGCAAATGACGGCAAAGAAGATGCTGCAACGCCTTTAATTGCAAAGGTTGGAGCAACTATTTTTCTTGAAAATGAAATATTGAAAGAAGAAATTTTCGGGCCTTATTCTTTGTTGGTTATTTGTCAGAATAAAGATGAATTGAAAGCCGTTTTAAAATCTGTCGAAGGACAATTGACAACCACTTTAATGGCAACGGAAAATGATATGGCGCAGCATAAAGATATTTTGCAATTGCAGCAATCCGTTGCGGGCAGAATTATCGTAAACGAAGTGCCGACAGGCGTAGAAGTTTGCAGCAGCATGGTTCACGGCGGCGGCTTTCCTTCAACGTCGGATGCGCGTTATACTTCCGTAGGAACAACTGCCATTAAGCGTTGGGTGCGGCCTGTTGCTTATCAAAATTTTCCGCAACAGTTTTTGCCCGACGAACTGAAAGATGAAAATCCTTTAAACATTTGGCGTTTGGTGGATAATGAATGGAAAAAATAAGAGCTAAGAATGAAGAAAACTTTTTTTTGTATAGATGCGCATACCTGCGGAAATCCTGTAAGGCTTGTTGCAGGCGGCGGACCTGTGTTGGAAGGAAAAGATATGAGCGAAAAACGCCAGCATTTTTTGCAACATTACGATTGGATTCGTCAGGGTTTGATGTTTGAACCACGCGGACACGATATGATGAGCGGGAGCATTTTGTATCCACCCGCCGATAAAGCAAATGACGTAGGCGTTTTGTTCATTGAAACGAGTGGTTGTCTTCCCATGTGCGGGCATGGAACTATCGGTACAATTACAATTGGTATTGAAGAAGGATTGATTGTGCCAAAGCAAAAAGGCATTGTAAAAATGGAAGCCCCTGCAGGTTTGGTTGAGATAACTTATAAAGAAGAAAACGGAAAAGTAAAAAGCGTAAAGCTGGTAAACGTTCCCGCTTATTTGGACAAAACGGAATTGACGGTTAATTGTCCTGAACTCGGCGAATTAGTGTTTGATGTTTCTTACGGCGGAAATTTTTATGCCATCATTGATGTACAAAAAAACTTCAAAGGATTGGAATATTATCCTGTAGAGAAATTAATTTCCTGGGCAAGAGAATTGCGTAAATTAATTAACGAAAAATACGAGTTTGCTCATCCAGAAGATAGTACGATTAACGGCGTGCATCACATTATGTGGACGGGCGCCGTTTTGGACAAAACTTCTACTGCGCGAAATGCAGTTTTCTATGGCGAAAAAGCAATTGACCGCAGCCCTTGCGGCACGGGAACTTCGGCGAGAATTGCACAATGGTATGCAAAAGGTTTATTGAAAAAAGGCGAACAATTTATTCACGAAAGCATTATCGGTTCAAAGTTTATCGGTACAATCGAAGAAGAAACAACGGTTGGCGGCAAGCCTGCCGTGCGTCCCGGCGTTGAAGGCTGGGCGCGCATTTACGGTTACAATACGATAACGATTGATACGGAAGACGACCCGTTTGCTTTGGGATTTTCGGTGCTGTAATTTTTCAAATTCAATATATAAAATGTCTGCATCTTTTAAACGTTCCGTGTCTTTATTAGACGCTGTTATGGTCGTTGCCGGAGCCATGATTGGTTCAGGTATTTTTATCGTGAGCGCCGATATGATTCGGAATGTCGGTTCGTCGGGCTGGCTCATTTTGTTGTGGATTGTTACGGGCATTATTACCATTATCGGTGCTTTGAGTTACGGCGAATTGAGCGGCATGTTTCCAACCGCAGGCGGACAATATATGTACTTGCGCGAAGCGTACAACAGGCGCATCGGTTTCTTATACGGCTGGAGTTTTTTTATGGTTATTCAAACAGGAACGATTGCTGCTGTGGCTGTGGCATTTTCCAAGTTTACGGCGTATTTGCTTCCTGTTTTTAAAGAGGAAAATATGGTGCTGCATTTCGGCAATTTCAATGTTTCCGCAGGACAATTATTAGCAATAGTCATAGTTATTCTATTGACTGCAATCAACAGTTTGGGTATTAAATACGGAAAAACAATACAGACGATATTTACTTTGGCAAAGTTGCTTTCTTTGATAGGATTGATTGTCTTAGGAATATGGCTGGGCGCAAATAAAACTGTCTGGATAAGCAATTGGCACGATGCTTTTAATTTTCAAAAGTTAAGCAGTAACGGCTTTTCAAGTTATACAAGCATGGCATTTATTGGCGCGTTTGCTGCGGCAATGGTCGGCAGTCTTTTCAGTTCCGATGCGTGGCATAGTATTGCTTTTATTGCAGGCGAAGTAAAAAAGCCGGAACGCAATATCGGCTTGAGTTTGCTGTTAGGAACTTTGATTGTAACGGTTTTGTATGTTGCTGTCAACCTTGTTTATCTCGCTGTGTTGCCTTTGCATGATATTGCTTTTGCACCGAACGATAGAATAGCTGTTGCTGCGATGGATAAAATTTGGGGAAACAGCGGCACAATCATCATGGCTGCGCTAATCATGATTTCGACTTTCGGTTGTGTGAACGGATTGGTTTTGACGGGTGCACGAGTATATTATTCTATGGCAAAAGACGGCTTGTTTTTTCAACGGGCAGGTCATTTGAATCGTGCGGGTGTTCCGTCTTTCGGCTTGTGGATTCAATGTATTTGGGCTTGTGTTTTATGCCTGAGCGGGCACTATGGCGATTTGCTGGATTATGTAATTTTTGTAGTGCTTATTTTTTATGTCTTAACCATTATTGGTGTTTTTCGTTTAAGAAAAAATAAACCGGATTTGCCAAGACCATACAAAGCATTTGGTTATCCTGTATTGCCTGCAATTTATATTGTAGTTGCATCGGTTATTTGTATTGCATTGTTGTTTACAAAACCGAGATATACATGGTTTGGATTGATTATCGTGTTGCTCGGTTTGCCTGTGTATTACCTCGCAGAGAAAAAAGGAAAACGGTCTTTAGCGAATGCAGAAAATTCAAATTAATTATGAAATGAGCCATAAGACATATGCCTGAGAGCAAAGATTATCTTGGCTCATTCCATCTGGCAATTAAAAAATAATAAAGGTAAACAGATGAAAAAAAATCTTTCAATAATATTTCTATTTGCGGCGTTTTGTTCTTTACAAGTATGTGCGCAATCGTACATTCCTGTAAAAAATGAAAACAGATTCAAAGTAAAGCCTGTTGTTCCGATTGATGTGTACGGCTTTAATTTATCGGACGTCCGTCTTTTGCCGGGAACACCGTTCTTTAACGCGCAGGAAAAAGATTCGGCGTATTTGTTGGAGTTAGACCCAAACCGTTTATTAAGCAGATTTTATAAAAATGCGCATTTGCCAACCAAAGGAAAAGAATACGGCGGCTGGGAAAGCGAAGGCCTTTCGGGACATACGCTTGGGCATTATCTTTCCGCAACAAGCATGATGTATGCTTCAACAGGCGATACAGTTTTTAAGAATCGCGTTGAATATATTGTCGGAGAATTAGCAAAGTGTCAGGCTGCAAGAAAAACCGGTTATGTGGGCGCAATTCCAAATGAAGACAGCATTTTCTATAAAGTTTCCATTGGCGATATTCACACGGGCGGTTTTGATTTGAACGGCGGTTGGTCGCCCTGGTACACGGTGCATAAAGTAATGGCAGGATTGGTGGATGCTTACTTGTATTGCGGCAATCGGCAAGCGTTGAAAGTTGTAACAGGCATGGCAGACTGGACAGGAAATATTTTGAAAAATCTCAATGAAGAACAATTACAAAAAATGCTGCGTTGCGAATACGGCGGCATGAACGATGTATTGGCTTATGTTTATGCCATCACAGGCAACAAAAAATATTTAGACATTTCCAATAAGTTTTACGATGATTTTGTAATGCAGCCATTATCAAATCATATCGATGCTTTGCAAAACAAACACGCAAATACCAATATCCCAAAAGGTATCGGCGCTGCAACACAATACATTTGGAGCGGCACCCCAAAAGACAGCGCTATTGCGGGTTTCATGTGGCGAACGATTGTAGAGCATCATATTTATGCCAACGGCGGCGAAGGCAATTACGAATATTTCGGCGATGAAGATAAATTGTCCGACCGTCTTAGCGACGACAACACAGAAACTTGTCCGTCTTACAATATGCTGAAACTCACGAGGCAATTATTTGCTTTGCATCCAACTTCAGAATTGGGCGATTTTTACGAAAGAACTTTAATCAACCACATTCTTGCTACGGAAAATCCAGAAACGGGAATGTTCTGTTATTTCGTTCCGTTAAGGTCGGGCGGAGAAAAGCAATTCAGCGATGAGTTTAATACATTTACCTGCTGCGTAGGCACAGGCATGGAAAATCACAGCAAGTACGGTGAAAGCATTTTTTATGAGGGAAGCGACGGCAATAGTTTGTATGTAAATATGTTTATTCCTGCAACGCTCACTTGGCGCGAGCGGCAAACACAGGTTACAGTTGCTTCGTCCATTCTTTCAGGAAATGATATTTCAATTTCCATCAATGCCAAAAAGAAACAACATTTTATACTCAAACTGCGCAAGCCGAAATGGTCAAACGATTACGCCATTGATATAAACGGAAAATCAGTTCCAACGGTTTTGGATAAAGACGGTTTTGTGGAAATTGACAGAACCTGGAAGCCGGGCGATAAAATCACGTACCATTTGCAAAGAACATTATATACCGAAGCAATGCCCGATAATCCGAACCGCATTGCCATATTTTACGGACCTGTTTTATTGTCGGGAAACCTCGGCGATACAATGCCTGACCCTGTCATGGGAATTCCTGTTTTGCTGACGGATGATAAACAGCCTGCAGACTGGATTAAGCCTGTTGATACAAAAAATTTACTCTTTAAAACTGCCGGTGCAAGCAAGCCTTTCGATGTGAATCTGCAACCTTTTTATGCTTCCTATAAAAATTATTACAATGTTTATTGGGATTATTTTACAAATAAAGATTGGACAAATAAACAAGCTGCTTATAAAGCGCAACTCGAAAAAGAAAAGTATCTGGAAGCGCATTCTGTCGATGTTTTTCGCATCGGGGAAATGCAGCCCGAACGCGACCATCATTTAACCGTTTCTGGAAACAGTTATGTGAGCGAAGCATTCGGCAAACATGGAAGAGAAGTGCGTGCCGGCGGGAAATTTTCTTTTGATATGAAAGTGGATGGAAATGCTGCCGACAGTTTGGTAATTACTTATATCGGTGCAGATAAAAATCATCATTTCGACATATTGGTCAATGGCGTTTTGCTCGCAACAGAAAATTTAAAGGATGAGAAAGCGGATGCGTTTTACGATAAAACTTATTCAATTCCACAAAATCTTATAACAGGAAAAACAAGCATCAGCATTACGATTGATGCAAAATATAATTCAACGGCAGGAAGGGTTTTCGGTGCAAGAATCATTCATTAAATTACTCAAAAAAAATAATAATAACGAACCATATAGTAACATAGTTTTTATATAGATGAGCAGAACGAAGACATTAGCAAAACATAGATTTTCATCGAAGATGAAACGCAGTTCTATTCGACAAAAAGAATCGCAGCGAAGCTGCAAATACAAAATATACGAATAAAAATACTATGATACACTTATTAAGGTTGAATACTGAATATTCAAATTCTTATTTCTATAATCAATTTTCTATGTTTCTATGTGGTTGAAACGGGTTACAAATTTTTATTGATTTCAAAATGTCTAAAGTAGTTATCATAGGCGGCGGTATATCCGGATTATCTTCTGCGCGTTATCTGGCAAAAGCAGGTTGGGATGTAACTGTGTTGGATAAGAATGACTTTACCGATAATTGTTCTTACGGAAATGCGGGCTTTGTTTGTCCAAGTCATTACATACAATTAGCAACGCCGGGTATTGTAAAGCAAGGTGTCAAATGGATGTTCAATTCCACAAGCCCGTTTTATATTCAACCGAGATTAAATAAATCTCTGATGAACTGGGGCTTGTCATTTATCAAAAGCGCTAAGGAAAAAAATGTAGAAAAGCATGGCGTTCCGTTGCGCGATATTGGCTTGCTGAGTTTGCATGAATATGAAAACATTTGGCAAAAAGAATTTGATTTTGCTTATGAACACAAAGGAATGCTCGAAATTTTTCAGACTGAAAAAAGCAAGGAAGAATGCGCGCACGTGGTGGCTTTCGGGCAAAAACTTGGTCTTGATGTGGAGTTGATTGATGCGGAGGAATTGAAACAATTAGAACCGAATACGCCCATCAATGCAATCGGCGCCATTAATTATAAATGCGACAGTCATCTAAGTCCGGGCAAGCTGATGAACAATTTGATTGCATCGCTGCGACAAATGAGCAATGTTCAATTAATATCCAATGCAGAAGTAACGGATATAGTTACAGATAAAAAGCGAATACGCGCGGTATTAACCGATAATGATGCTTATGCAGCGGATGCTTTTGTATTGGCGGCAGGCGCGTGGAGCGGCAATATTTCATCAAAGCTCGGATTAACGATTCCTTTAGTCGGCGGACGAGGTTATTCGTTTACGTTGCCAATTGATAAACAAGAATTAAAAATACTGCATCCCGGAATTTTGGTGGAAGGGCGCTGTGCATTTACGCCGTTGGAAAGCGATAAAATCCGTTTTGGCGGAACAATGGAAATCACTTCAACAGACACGCCGCCGAGATATAACCGCGTAACAGGAATCATCAAAGCCGTGCATGATTTCTTCCCTCAAATTAATTTGTCATTCGATGAAGTAAAAGAAAAAATATGGTTTGGTTTTCGTCCCGTTTCCGGCGACGGAATGCCGTATATCGGTAAAACTTCTTCTTACGAAAATTTAGTAGTTGCAACAGGTCATGCGCAATTGGGCATCAGTCTTGGCGCGGCTACTGGCTTATTGGTTTGGGAGTTATTGGAAGGGAAAAAGACGAGTGTTGATATTGCAGCGTTTGATGTGGAACGCTTTGCGAAAAGATAAATCTGAAAATAAAATTGATATGAAATTATTACATTTTTTCATCGGAGCAGTTGTAACAGCAAGTTTGCCAATGATTGTATTTGCTCAGGCAACTCAACCGAATGCCGACAGCGTCCGTGCAAGAAGAGCGCGTATGTTACAAGAGCAACGCGAAGCGTATGAGCATCGTGTTTTTACGCACGCCGATACTTTGCGCGGCAGCATTACGCCTGAGCGTGCATGGTGGGACGTGCAGCGATACGATATTACCATAAAGCCCGACTTTGATAAAAAATATACGGCAGGAGATAACCTTATTACGTATAAAGTTATGAGTGAAAAGCAACCTGCCATGCAGATAGATTTGCAAGAACCGTTGCTTATCGACAGCATCGTTTATAATGAAAAAGAAAAATTGTCTTTTACAAAAGAAGGCAATGCGTGGCATGTAAAAACGCCGCATCAAAAAGCCGGAAGCATCAACAAGGTTGATGTGTTTTTTCATGGTTATCCTCAAACAGCAAAGTTGCCGCCTTGGGACGGCGGTTGGACATTTACCAGAGATTCTCTCGGTCGCCCTTGGATGACAGTTTGCTGCCAGGGTTTGGGTGCATCTGTTTGGTATCCTTGCAAAGACCATCAAAGCGATGAGCCGGACAAAGGTGCTTCCTTAACGATGATTGCGCCCGATACTTTGGTCGCAGTTGCCAATGGAAGATTGCAGTTCCGTAAAGAAAACAGCGATGGGACAGCCACCACAAAATGGGCGGTGGTAAATCCAATCAGCAATTATTGCATTATTCCGTACATAGGAAAGTATGTCAATTTTCACGAAGATTTCAATGGGTTGAAAGGTCATCTTGATTTGGATTACTGGGTGCTGGATTATAATCTGCAAAAAGCAAAAAATTATTTGCCCGAACAAGTGCATAATATGTTGCACAGCATGGAATATTGGTATGGACCTTATCCTTTTTATGAAGACAGTTATAAGCTGGTAGATGTTCAGCATACAGGCATGGAACATCAAAGTGCGGTGGCTTACGGCAATCATTATGCCTTTGGTTACAGAGGTCGTGATTTGTCGGGAACGGGTTGGGGTTCGAAATGGGATTTTATTGTTGTGCATGAAAGCGGGCATGAATGGTTCGGCAACAGCATTACCACAAAAGATTTGGCGGATATGTGGGTGCATGAAGGTTTTACCAATTATTCCGAAACCTTATTCGTAGAATATATGTGGGGAAAAGATGCAGGCAATGCCTACAATTTCGGCATCAGAAAAAATATTGTCAATGACCGACCGATTATTGCACGCTACGGCGTGAATGAAGAAGGCAGCGGCGATATGTATTACAAAGGCAGCAATATGTTGCATGCTATTCGTCATAGCATTAATGATGATTCTTTGTTCAGAAAAATATGGCATGGTTTAGCATCAACATTTTATCATCAAACGGTAACTTCTGCGCAAATAGAACATTACATTTCAAAACACGCAGGATTTGATTACAGTAAAGTGTTTGACCAATATCTTCGAACCACGCAGATTCCCGAATTGGAATATTATTTCAGCACAGATAAAAAAGAAGTGTATTACAGATGGACGAATTGTGTTACAGGCTTTAATCTTCCGTTGGCATTGAACAGCAAAGATACAGGCATTAAAATTTATCCTGCAACGACATGGAAACACACTACGTTAAATGAAAAACAAACAGCATTGTTTAATCCGAAAGATATTGAATATATGTATTATATTTCGGTTAAGGAAAGCAAGGAATAATTTAAAATAAATTCAGATGTTCAATACAGAAATATACAGGCAAAGACGTTCCACATTAAAGTCGAAAGTTGAAAAAGGCATCATTCTTTTACTGGGTAATGATGAAGTAGGAATGAGTTACGAAGCCAATGTTTACCGCTTTCGACAGGATAGTTCTTTTTTGTATTATACGGGAATTGATGCACCGTCGCTTGCGTTTGTTATAGACATTGATGAAGACAAAGAAATACTTTTCGGCAACGAAGCAACTATTGATGATATTGTTTGGACAGGACCAACGGAAGCTTTGCACGTTAAAGCTGCTAAAGCGGGCATCACAGAAGTAAAGCCATACAAAGAAATTGAATCTTTGTTAAAAGATGCAGTTGCAAAAAACAGAACAGTTCATTTTCTTCCGCCGTATCGAGGAGAACATATTTTAAAGCTGCACACCTGGCTCGGCATTACGCCTGCCGAAGTTGCAAAGAATGTTTCTGAAAAGCTGATAAAATCAATCGTTTCCATGCGCTCTTACAAACAGCCGGACGAGATAATGGAAATGGAAAAAGCAGTAGATATTTCTACCAAAATGCATCAATTGTTTCTTTCATCGATAAGGCAGGAAATCAGTGAATTAGAAATAGCGGGGCAAATTGAAGGACTTGCAATAAGCCTTGGTGGAAGTATTGCTTATCCTGTAATTCTTACTACGAATGGAGAAACGTTGCACATAAACCCACGCAATGTGTTGATGAAAGACGGGCAATTGGTTCTTTGCGATGCAGGTGCAGAAACGGCGATGCACTATGCCGGAGACATTACGCGCACAAGACCTGTAAGCTCCATGTTTTCTTCTGTACAAAAAGATATGTACAATTTGATTTTGAAAATACAGCTCGCAACAATTGCTGCTTGTAAACCGAATGTTCCGTTCAGAGATGTTCACGCTTTGGCGGGCGAAATGCTGTTGGAAGGCTTGAAAGGTTTCGGCATTGTCAAAGGCGATGTGCAGGAAGCATTGGTGCATAACGCGCATACCTTATTTTTTCAATGCGGGCTTGGGCACATGATTGGTTTGGATGTGCATGATATGGAAAATCTTGGCGAAGAATACGTTGGTTATTCCGATGATATAAAAAGGAATATGGCGTTCGGCTGGAAGTCTTTGCGCCTTGCAAAGCCTTTAGAACGGGGCTTTACGCTTACCGTAGAACCGGGAATATATTTTATTCCCACTCTAATTGACTTGTGGAAATCTCAAAATAAATTATCTGATTTTATCAATTATACCGAGCTGGAAAAATTCCGAAACTTCGGCGGCATACGGATAGAAGATAATATATTGATTACAGAAGACGCGCCGTATATTTTGGGACATACCATTGCGCAGAAGACAGTGGATGAAATTGAGGCATTGGCGTAGCAGTTAAGCTGTGTGAAGCGTCCTCGCTTCGCACGATTATTCTGTTGCTTCATGGCAACCGTGTCGGCAAGAGCCGACAGAATAAAAATGTGCGGCTAAGACACCGCACACATAGCGCGCTTAGGGTTTTCCCTGACTTAATGACATTGTCAGTCGGGGTTACAGGTAAGCATAAAATTACTGCATTATTTTTTCACAACATAAAAACTACAAATTATGAAAAGGATGTTTTTATATGCTTTGCATATATGTCTTGCTATGCTTGCATTTAATGCGGCAAATGCCCAGGTAAGCGATGATTATGTTCCTTGTCAGGTAATGCCGCAAATAATGACGGAATACAAAGCCGATTTTCAGGCGCTCAACAGTTATTATACGCCAACTGTGGGCGATTACTTTTTTAAATACGGAAGTGAAAACGACCCCGGCGCTTCGCCGGAGAAAAGGGAAAGATTAAAACAGTTATACAATGAATATCTTCAAAAGCTGGCAGCAGTAGATTTTGGCGGTCTTACACAAGAATGTAAAGTCGATTATATTCTTTTTAAAAGAAACATGAACGAAAATCTTCGTCAGCTTAAAATACAAGACAGCACATATCAAAAAATTAAAAGCTGGATGCCATTTGCCGATTCGGTTTATGCGCTTGAAAAGCAGCGCAGGCGTGGTATTCAGCCCGATGCGCAGAAGGTAGCAAAAGATTGGTACGACATTCAACAGAATATCATCAAACTTGAAGCGCAGGCAAAATCCACCGGTAAATTTACGCCGAACGATATTTATGCCATACAAAGTAATCTGAATAATATTAAGCGTGCGGTGCGTAGCGTTTATGAATTCTACAACGGTTACGACCCAATGTTTACCTGGTGGGTTCCTATAACGTACAAAGCCTTGGATAGTACGCTTACGGCATATTCAAATGTGTTCGGGAAGAAATTGCAAACCATGACACCGCCTGATAAAAGCGGCATCATAGGACAGCCGGTTGGTCGCGATGAGTTGATAAAAGAGCTGCATTACGAAATGATTCCTTACACGCCGGAAGAACTGATTGATATTGCCAACAAAGAATACGGCTGGTGCGAAAGAGAAATGAAAAAAGCATCCAGGGAAATGGGTTTCGGCGACGATTGGAAAGCGGCACTTGAGAAAGTAAAAAACACATATGTGCCGCCGGGAGAACAACCTGCACTAATTTTAAAATTATACAACGAATCTATTAATTTCATAGAGGGGCATAATTTAGTAACCATCCCGCCACTTGCCAAAGAAACCTGGGGAATGATTATGATGTCGCCGCAACGACAGCTTGTTAATCCATTCTTTACCGGTGGCAGGGAAATTTCTGTTTCTTATCCCACCAACACCATGAGCGAAGAAGATAAGCTGATGAGTATGCGCGGCAATAATCCGCATTTTTCAAGAGCGACTGTGCATCACGAATTACTTGCCGGGCATACGCTGGAGTTTTTTATGAACAGCCGTTATAGAACGTATAGGGATTTTGATACGCCTTTCTGGATAGAAGGCTGGTCTTTGTATTGGGAGCTTTTGTTGTACGATATGAATTTTCCGCAAAGCCCGGAAGACCGTGTCGGTATGTTGTTCTGGCACATGCACCGTTGCGCGCGCATTATTTTCTCGCTGAATTATCACATGGGAAAATGGACGCCGGAGCAATGTATCGATTTTCTGGTGGATAAAGTAGGACATGAAAGAGCGAATGCAGATGGCGAAGTGCGTCGTTCTTTTGAAGGACATTATTCGCCTTTGTATCAGGTGGCGTATTTGACAGGCGGAAGACAATTTTATGCATTGAAAAAAGAATTGGTCGATACTAAAAAGATGACGTATAAACAATTTCACGATGCCATTATGCATCTCAACGAAATGCCGATTGAAATGATTCGGGCAATTCTTACAAAGCAACCGCTTAGCAAAGACTACCAGGCGCATTGGCGGTTTTATGATGAAAGCGGAGTAGAGTAAGATTGATATAAAAAGGCTTCTGTCGGGAAGCCTTTTTAATTATCGGTTAGTATTCACACATGCCGACAGGGAAACTAATTATTTAACCAAAGTTCGACATAAGCCCGAAGGGCTTAAATATGAGTAGCCGCAGATGAAACAGGCGATTGTATGAAATGATTTTGTAGAACCCCGTCGGGGTTCAATGTGCATTTATTCTCGTTGTACCCCCGATTTTATCGGGCGTTATTCAAATTGAATCCCTTTGGGATTTTTGATGCAGATTGTTTGCGTTCTCTCTGTATATCGAAGTTTCGTTATTTAGTTTTTAAACAATTATTATCTTACACCTGTATGCGGCAGCGGATAATCCTGATTAATATTTCTATCCGGCGGTTCTACATTCAATAAATTTCTTACAAAGAAATCTTTCTTTCTTGCTCTGCCGTAAGGTCCGCCGTCGGTATGGTCGGAACCGGGAACCGGAAGAAAATCGAATGCTTTGCCTGCTTTAATCAGCGCATCTGCAACTCTGTATGTGCTTTCCGGCGGAACGTTGGTATCGGCTTCGCCCACAATCAGCATCAGTTTACCTTTTAGTTTGTAAGCATTGGTTACATTGGATTGCGTCGCATATTCCGGTCCTACAGGATAGCCCATCCATTGTTCGTTCCACCATTGTTTATCAATTCTGTTATCGTGGCAACCGCAAGCCGCAACACCTGCTTTATAAAATTCGGGATGAGACAATAGTCCGTCGAGCGCATCCTGCCCGCCTGCGGATGTGCCGTAAAGCCCGACTCTTGCGGTATCGACAAAAGAATATTTTTCCGCGAGCGCTTTAATCCACAATATGCGGTCGGGAAACCCTGCATCTGCAATATTTTTCCAACAAACATCGTGAAACGCTTTGGAACGGTTTGCTGTTCCCATACCATCAATTTGCACTACAATAAAACCAAGCTCTGCAATGCTTTGCATTTCGCTGTATGGCAAAAAACTTTTTGGCACAAAAGCATCCTGCGGACCTGCGTAAATGTTTTCAATCACGGGATATTTTTTATGAATGTCGAAATGCGACGGCTTGCACATGATGCCGTAAATATCTGTTACACCGTCTCTGCCTTTTGCTACAAACGGCTCAGGCAGAGACACGCCTGTTGCGAGCAAATCGGTTATATCTGCTTTCTCAATAGTCGTAATTATTTTACCGTCCGAAGTGCGTTTTAGCACCGTTATGGGCGCGACATTTACCTGCGAATAGTTGTCGATAAGAAACTTTTTATCGGGTGAAAAATGTACGGTATGATTACCTGTTTCGGGGGTAAGATTTACTAAATGTGTGCCGTCAAAATTGATGCGGTAATAATGTATAAAATAAGGGTCTTCCTGCGGATTCATGCCGCTTGCCCTGAACCATATTTGCCGCTTGGTTTCGTCCACGCTGTCCACTTCACGCACTACCCAATCGCCTTTGGTAATCAGTTTTTCTTGTCTTGTTTTATCATCAATTAAATACAAATGTTGCCAGCCGTCTTTCTCCGAAGAGTGGATAATTTCATGCGTTTTGGGCAAATAATAAGTGATGATTCTCTGCTCGTATATAAATGTTTTTGTACGTTCATCGTAAACGTTGGATGTATCGCCCGTTTGCGCGTCAACTCTTACAATGCGGAATCGCTGATGACCTCTGTCCACTCTTTCGTAAGTAAAATATCTTGGGTTGGTTTCCCAATGAAGTCGCGGCGCGGGAAAGAAATCGATAATGTCTGTTTTTACCTGAATGTCTTTTTGTTCTCCTGCCCGAAAGATGTGCATTTCATAAGTTGTAAACGGGTCGCCGGGCTGCTTGTACGGATGCGAGCGTAATTGCCCGCGCGTTGTACCCGGAACAGAACTCAGGATGTAATACACATTGGAATCTATAACGGGATGAATATGATATGCTACAAAATATTTACTGTCGGGCGACCACGCAACGTTTCCATAAGGATTTTTAACTGTGCCGTCTTTGGAATATTGTGTCAATGTTCCATTGGCAGATTGCAGATAAATGTTGCCGTTTTGAATGACAACCGTCCACTTTTTATCGGGCGAAATACTGTCTGTATGAAAGCTCTCGTAACGGCTGGGGCGCGGCATAAATTCAAAACGTTCCGCAAAATTCCTGTGTCGGAATCTTCTGCCTGAATCTTCATGCGGACGTTCCGTTTTTTGAAGATTATCGGTAGCAATGTTGTACAAAAAAAATTGCCCGTTTGTGCTGAAACGCAGCGTTCCGGAATCTTTATTCAACAATACATTTTCAAGCATCAGCTTGTCGGCTGCAATTTCTTTGCCTGTTTCTGCGCTTAATTTTGCAGCAAGTTTTTGTTGATTAAATACCTGCGTATTTTGTCCTGAGCGTGCATCTATATAGCGGTATTCTTTTTTGTTTCCGGGCAATTGTTTGATGTACCAAAAACCGTTACTGTTTTTGTTCCAGAAAGCTGTAACGTTTGCATTATACACTTTATTTCTCGTGATGCTGTCCATGAGCGCAGCGTTTTTGTAGCTTTCGCTTACTTCCTTGAATGTGGGGAAATATTGCGTTGTTTGTGCATTAACTAATGTTATAGTTGTGTATAAAAGACTCATCGTAACTAAACATCTTATTGCAAAAGAAAATTGTTTCATCATTATTTGATTTATGTTTTGGATATGTTTATTTGTTTACGGTTAAAGATATTATTGAACATTTTGAACGGTTGCCGATAAATTAACTTTTTCTGGTTGTAATTTAATCTCATTAAAATCGGATAACAGCCGGTTAATTATTGCAAACAGCTATTTCTTGATTTGATGTTTATTTGAGGCAAAAGAAAACAGTATGAAGCACAACATAAAACAGCAATTGCCTAATATTCGTAAGTATAATTTTTTTGTACAATGCTTGCTATGCGCGTGTTTCGGCTTTTTTGTCGAAGTAAAAGCACAAACAAAAAATCTTCAGGAAAATGTGCTTCATACCAAACAAGGATTTATCAATCTTTCTACCAATAATTTTTCCCTGAAACTTGTTCGTTCATCACAAACCGTTGCAGATTTATTTCCTCAAAATGATACACTGCCTGATTTTACGCCCGGCAACAGGCTTGCAACAAGAAACAAAAACGGAATGTATTATTTGGGCGATATTAATATAGGGCTGCGCTCAAAAGAAAATAATGCGTGGAAATATTATTCATCTGCAAAATTGCGGAAGCCTGTTACTGTTTTAAAAAATGGTGGAGATATATTGGCTGCATCGGATTTGCAACCAACCTTGCCAGGCGATATTCCTTTAGACATTCAGCGTTATTGGCTGAAAGAAGGAAATGATATTGTTTTAAAATTTGTTTTAAAGAATAAAAGCAATGTTCCCGAAGAAATAGGCTATCTCGGTATTCCGATGATTTTTAATAATATGCTGCAAGGCGAAAACCTTGAAACGGCGCATGCAAAAAATGTTTTTTACGACCCGTATATCGGTATGGATGCAGGCTACTTGCAGGTTACGCGGCTGAACGGAAAAAATCCTGCGTTGCTTGTTTTACCGGAAGCGCATACGCCTTTTGAAGCATACAATCCATTACTCGACGATCCTACGCCGCGCGGTATTGACTTTGAGGGATTTTATGAATGGGTTGTTTGCAGTAAAGCAAAGGCGGAAACAGATTGGAAAAACGCCGAGCCTTGGAATGCGCCGAGTTCTTTCGTTTTGCAGCCCGGAGAATCGCGAAGTATCGGTGTGAAATTTGTTTTTTCAAAATCGATTGAAGGAATTGAGCAAACGCTTATACAATACGGAAAGCCTGTTGCAGTGGGCATTCCCGGATATGTGTTGCCGGAGGATGTGGATGCAAATTTGTTTTTAAAATACGACAGTAAAATAGCTTCTGTTGAAATTTATCCTTCAGATGTGATGTCTGTAAGCAAAGAAGGAACACTTAAAAACGGCTGGGAAAAATTATCGGTTAAAGGAAAGAAATACGGCAGAGCAAGACTGCTTGTCAAATATGAGAACGGATTAATACAAACCATTCAATACAAAGTAATCGAATCCGAATCGCAAACCATTCATAATTACGGGAAATTTATTTCGACCAATCAATGGTTTGACAAGCCCGATAGTTTGTTTCACAGAAGCCCGTCGTTTATCAGTTATGATAATGAATTGCACAGGCAAGTTGTGCAAAGCAACCGCGCGTGGATTGCGGGTTTGAGCGATGAAGGCGGGGCAGGCAGCTGGCTTGGAGTGATTATGAAACAATTGGTGCAGCCTGATAAAACAGAGATTCAACAGATAGAACAGTTTATTGATTCTACTTTGTGGGGACATATTCAATATAATAACGGCGCATTAAAATACGGCGTAAGAAAAAGCTTGTTTTATTATGCACCCGATTCTTTGCCTGCTAATACTTATGATTCATCCATCAATTTTAAAACATGGTCTGCGTGGCCGCTAAAAGAAGCTAGTTCTGTTGGGCGTTCCTATAATTATCCACACGTGGTTGCAGCGTATTGGGTCATGTACCGAATGGCGCGTTATCATCAGGGTTTGGTAGAGAATCATTCGTGGAATTGGTATCTGGAACAGGCTTTTCATACGTCTTTGGCAATGGTTAATCTTGCTCCCTATTACACGCAGTTCGGACAAATGGAAGGAACGGTATTCTATCTTTTGCTGAAAGATTTAAAACGTGAAGGATTGACAACGGAAGCCGATGAATTGGAAAGTGTGATGAAGAAAAGGGCGATACATTGGCGTTCATTATTATTTCCATTCGGCAGCGAAATGCCTTGGGATTCCACAGGTCAGGAAGAAGTTTTTATATGGTCGTTGTATTTCGGATTTTACGATAAAGCAGATGTAACGTTACAAGCTATTCTTGGTTATATGCCTGCAATTCCCAACTGGGCATACAATGGAAATGCACGCCGTTACTGGGATTTTTTGTATGCGGGCAAATTGCAACGCGTCGAAAGAATGGTGCATCATTACGGTTCGGAACTGAATGCCATTCCCGTTTTGAGTTGGTACAGATTGCACCCGGAAGATTTGTATTTATTGCGGGTAGGATACGGCGGCGTTTTGGGCGGCATCGCCAATATTGAACAAAGCGGCTTTGCGCCGCTGGCTTTTCATTCTTTTCCGGCATCGTTAAAGAATGATGGTTTGTCTGGAGATTATGGCTCGGGCTTTTTCGGTTATTCAATTAATGATGCAACTTATATTTTAAAAGATACAACATTCGGTTGGTTGTCATTCGGCGGAAACCTGCATCAACACGGCGATTGGATAAATGTTGATATAACAACTGCATCGCGTTCACGTGTGTTTCTTGCCCCCGAAAAATTATGGATTACGCTGGATGCGGGCAATTTGAAAAGTATCAGATACAATGAGCGTTCAAAAGAAATCCGGCTTACACTCATGCCTAAAGATTCTTTTACTGAACAAGCTGTGTTGCAGATTTCATCATCTACGGGAAATCTTGTACCATATTATTTTACTTCGGAAACCGGTATAACAAAGCAGGATAACAACTACACTGTTCAACTGAAAAATCAGGAGATAGTTTTGGCGCTTAGAAAGCGGCAGTAACTATAAAAATACCTATCTGCTTAAATGTTCTGATTATACGGTAAAATACATTCGGTAAATTGTATATTGTTAATAGCTTATTGTTGAGAAACAGGAACATTTTATCTCTTATTATACAAGCATCTATGAACTATTTCCAAAGCATGCCGTACTTATGCTGCCACTATCTACAGAAATAATACGGATGTAATACGGATTTAATACGCACTTGAAGGCAAGAAATCCTATTTATACTTTAGATTTTAGTATTTCCAAGAAATGATTGCTTGTTTCTACAGCGGTCTTTACATTTTTTTTGAGATGATGAATGTAAACGAGGGAATGTAAATAAAAACTTCCATTAGTTGTTTTATGTTTTTGTTAAAATATGCGCATTATGTGTTAAGAAATTGGGTGCCTTATCAAGCGAAAAGTAAAACCTTTGAAAAAGAAACAATGCGGGAGAAATACATACCTATTTATTCATTTTAAAACATTTCGATTGATGGAAACAGCTTAATTAATTTTAAAGTAATATGGAGTTTTGATTTTTTAATTATATATATTATAATAATAAATATGTTATTAACAAATAAAATTTAAGATAATTGATATGGTAAAAAGAACCTCTTATCATTATGGGAAATATGTGGTGCTTTTGGCAGTCACATTTATGTTTTCGGTAAAGCTTTTCTCACAAGGCGAGCCAACTATCGAAGTGAAAGGCATCGTCAAGTCGGATTCATCTGTATTGTCCGGTGCTTCCGTTTCACTTAAAGAAACCGGTAAAGTGCTTGGCATTACAGATGCGGCAGGTGCGTATAAAGTAATGGCTCCGGCTACCGGAACACTCATCTTTTCACACATAGGTTATAATAAGCTGGAGCAACCGATTGCAGGTAAAAGCATTCTGAATGTAACACTCACTTCAAGTAACAATTCTTTGAATGAAGTGGTTGTTATCGGTTACCAGACTGTTACGCGGAGAGAAAATACAGCAGCAGTTGCAACATTGTCCGGAAAGGAAATTCAAGACTTGCCGGCTGCCAGTTTCGACCAGTTGATGCAGGGACGTTTGTCCGGCGTTAATGTGCAAAATTATTCGGGCGAACCGGGAGGCAGCCCGACTGTTGCCGTTCGCGGCAACTCTCAGGTAAGCACGACTTATGACCAGTTTAATGCAGTAAGCTCACCGTTGTATGTGGTTGATGGTGTGCCGCAGCCTACGGAATCTTATGTGTCGAATGATGTAGGCACAGGAACGAATTACTTAGCCGGAATTAATCCGAATGATATTGAAAGTATTGATGTGTTGAAAGATGCTGCGGCTGCCGCTATTTATGGTTCGCGCGGAGCTAATGGCGTGATACTGATTAAGACAAAGAAAGGTGTTTCGGGCGAACCGAGAATTACAATAGATGGCTATGTAGGCATCACGCAGCGTCCCGAGCTTAGAGACATTGATTTAGGCACGGCAGAGCGCAGAGAAAAAATGGCGCTTTTAGATTCAACCTTAACTTATACGCAATTAAGAACGGCTTTGCCGCTTATGTTGACGGATAGTTTGAATCCGGCATTTAACGGTAATACGGATTATCAGTCTATGTTTTACAGAAAAGGCATTATTACGAATACGGATTTGGGCATGTCCGGGGGTTCTAATAATACTACTTATCGTTTTAATGCCAATTATTATGATGAGCAGGGCGTGATAAAAGCAACCGGGTTTAAAAGATACAATATGCGATTGAACTTAACGTCCAAAGCGCTGAAAGGGAAAATAACGTTTAATCCTTTAATTTCATTTACACGTATGGACCGCGACAGGGGTACCGGAAGTTCTACGAATCCTATTAGCATTGCGGCAGGAAGTATGCCGTCATCTCTATTCAATTTAAGTGAGGATAAGAAAGAATATTATCTGGGAACATATAGCGAAAGTCTTGACAAAAATACGAATGACCAATTTTCTTTCAATTTGAACATTCTCGTGGATTTGTTTCCATTCCTCAAATTTACTTCACAAACAGGTTATCTGTACAATACATCCAGAAGGGATTGGAGCAGAACGGACATGTTGAACAGTGGTACCGGAAGCTCGTCCAGTTCGTTTGCTGACAATGAATCAAATACATCTACATCCAACTATTTCACTTTTACGAAAAAGTTTGGAGAGCATAACATTAATCTTATCGCCGGACAGGATGTGGTATATGATGTTTACCAATATACTTCTGTTTATGGTTATGGCGGTGTTTCCGATGCTATTCAAACCGTTACGGGATACAATCAAAGTAAAATATATTCTTCGTCCAACGGTGGTCTTAATTTTTCAGATTATCAGGCTTATGGAATTTTGTCTTACTATTCCCGCTTAGCCTATGATTTCAAGGGAAGATATTTAATGTCTGCAAGCTTCCGCAGCGACGGTTCATCCCGTTTTGGTTCGAATAACAAATGGGGGACATTCCCGTCTGCCTCTTTGGGCTGGATTATTTCCGATGAAAATTTCTTTAAGAGGTGGGCAAATACCATCACGCTGTTGAAATTAAGAGCGAGCGTCGGTAATACAGGAAGCCTGGCAAATATTGGAAACTATCAGCAATACAATTTGTATTCCGTAAACGCCGGTGGATACGAAGGAAATTCGTCCGCGACATCGTATAACGGCGTAACGGCTATAACGCCTAATTTTACCAGTGGGGTAGCACAGCCCGATTTAAGCTGGGAACGTTCTACGCAGTCAAACTTAGGGTTGGATGTAGAAGCATTTAGCGGAAAATATTCTATGTCCATTGACTTGTGGAATAAGGACAATAAAGACCAAATGTTCAGTATTAATCTTCCGGTAACAACAGGTTATACAACAGCGCTTTCAAATGCTATCGGAGTAAGGAATACAGGTATAGATTTTACACTGGCTGCAAATCCTTTGTCGGCATCGAGTGCTGTTAAGTGGTTTTCCAGACTAAACATTTCTTTCAGTAAAAATAAAATCATGTATTTGCCGAATGGCGGCAGAGACATTTTGGTAAGCGCTGCTTATACTGAA
The DNA here is from genome assembly GCF_001659705.1 of Arachidicoccus sp. BS20. Classification (NCBI taxonomy): domain Bacteria; kingdom Pseudomonadati; phylum Bacteroidota; class Chitinophagia; order Chitinophagales; family Chitinophagaceae; genus Arachidicoccus; species Arachidicoccus ginsenosidimutans. The sequence continues at coordinate 1,600,353 of NZ_CP015971.1, read as the reverse complement.
TGGTATAAAACGCACATTCTTTCAGTAGGTGCTCCGCTAAATGCTTTTTATCTGTACAAAACATTGGGTGTATTTTCAACGGATGCGTCTGTTCCTGTAAATCCGTTGAACGGAGCGAAACTTTCAGTAGGTACAAGTCCGTTTTTGGGCGGCGAATTTTGGCTTGCCGACCTCAATGGAGACTATGAAATTGACCCGTTTACAGATGGAATCAATCCGGATAAAATGCCGATAGGCGACCCTAACCCTAAGTTTACCGGCGGATGGACAAATAATATCAGCTACAAAAACTGGACATTGGGTTTGTTCTTTACATACACCTTTGGCAGAGATGTGCTTGACTTATACAAAGCAAATTTATTCAATACATTTTCCGGTTGGGGCAGTAATGCTATCTCCGGACTTGCACAGTATGCGCTTCCAAAACTTTCCGATTACAATATATGGACACAGCAGGGCGATGAAGCCACTTACGCGAAGCTTGACTTAGGAACTTATCGTTACTATTATCGTGCAGACCAGACATTCTTTCTCACAAGCGGCGATTATGTACGATTAAAAAGTTTAAGCCTAACTTATAACTTTCCTTCAGCCAAATTGAAAAAAATAGGCATTCAGCGTTTCAGAGTGTTTGGCGTTATAGACAATCTGCTTCGTTGGCAGAAATCAAAAGACTTGCCGGATGCGGAAGCTGTAAATGCTTATGGCGAATATGATGGAAACGGTTATCCGATACCCAAGAAGTTAACTATTGGCTTGGAAATAAATTTTTAATTTACTAAACATTTAGTTATGATGGCTAAAAGAACATATATAAAATACTTTCTTTATTCAATTGGGTTGTTGTGCCTGGGCTCATGTCATAAAATATTAGACCAGGAACCTATCGATTCAACTTATGACAATGTCTATTGGAAGAGTGCAAAAGACTGCGAATCCGGATTAGCCGGAGCTTACAGTTTGTTAAGGGCGTCTTTGACCTATAAGACAAACAGCTATTACATGTACGGCGATGGCGTTGCACAGGCATATTTTACAATCCAGTATAACGGCGATGGTCTGGAAGCTATTCAAACAGGCGATTTTACCGGCAACTATAATGTAACAAGCTTGGGAAACTGGAGCCGCTTTTATCAAACGATTGCTATGTGTAATACTATTCTTTACAAAGTGCCGCTGGTAAGCGACAGCTTATTGACAGATGAAGATGACCCGGAAGAATTTAAGAACAATATTATAGGGCAGGCTTATTTTATCCGTGCATATACTTATTTTATGCTCACAAGAGTTTGGGGCGATGTGCCGATAGAAAATAATTATTATTCAAATCCTATCGATGCACCTGAATTGCCACGTTCGCCGAAAACAGATGTGATGAAACAGGTTGAAGATGATTGCCACGAGGCAATGGCTTTGCTGAAATGGGGATATGATAATATTACCGATAAAGCCGTAACGGCGAACAAAGGTTCGGCTTATGCACTACTGGCACACTTGTATTTGTGGCGTGCAACTATGTCCGACGTGAGCACAGATGTACCGATAGCGAGTGATGTACAGAATGCCGATACCACCATTGACGCTATACTGAAAAGCGGGCAGTACACTTTTGCCGATACTGCATCTTATGCCAAAATGTTTATAGGACAGTCAAGCGAATCAATTTTTGAAATTGGCATGAGTGAAGACAATCAGGAAGGGTCTTATTCCGGATTCGGATTGGATTTTCTACCTACGCAATATCTTGCCACAGCCGGTTCCAATCCGCGCTTTTATGTGGTTAAAAGCTACTTGTCGGATCACTTTGGATATGGCGGCAACTGGGTTTGGGACGAAGCCGCCTGGCAATGGGATTGGGTTGCGGATTATGACACTGCCGATGTGCGTTTCCGTGATAATTTTGCAAATGTTACACAAGACCATCCGGTATGCCTTAAATACAGCAATGTTGTGTATCGCGGACCAAACAATACAGAACCGTATTTAAGCAATAGCATGATTTTGTTTCGGTTGAGCGATATTCAATTATTGAAAGCGGAAACTTCGATTTATAAAAATGACCTTACAACTGCAATTAATGTCATTAACGACATGCGGACAAGAAGGGGCGCTAATCCCGGTACTTTGATAGATGCCGGTACGTCAAAAGACGATGTAATGTATCAGTACATTCTTGAAAGAGGAAAGGAATTGTATCTGGAAGGTCAAATTTTTTGGGACTTATTGCGTACAAGAGAGTACAACAATTTTGCATCGTGGTTGGGTGAAACCCGTTTCAAAAAAGAAGGGTTCTACTGGCCCATTGACCCGACATTGTTTAACGATAATATTAACCTTACACAAACATCTTACTGGAGAGGAAAATTATAAATCTTAATGTTTTTTTCATAAAAATAAATTATTGAAAAATGAAGAAATATGTTCTGAGAAGTTTGGTAATCTGTCTTTTGGCTGTGTACAGCAGTTGTACAAAAGATGATTATAAAAACGATGGCGGTGTTTCAAAAGCCGAAGTGAATATGACAACTTATGATTATCTCAAATCAAACCCACAATTCAGTGAATTGGTAAAACTGATTGATAAAGCAGGTCTTAAGGATGTCTATAATGGAAATGTTACATTGTTTGCCGTCAATAATTATGGTGTTGATGATTGGGTTTCGGCTAAAAAAGAAAAGAAAGTTGTTGAACTGAATGATGAAAATATCACATATACAATTGATAGCGTTCCTGTTAGCCAATACAAAGATTCTTTGTTAATGTATCTGTTCAAAGGAAAAATTACACGAGACAGTATGAATACAACGGGCAAATTGTACACCAGTCTTTTAGGCACTATACCTAATGTGTCATTTGAAATGAAATTGCGTCGGGACTATTCAACTTATTCCGGTTATTTGGATTATGTGGATTATGTAACTTTTATCAAAGTAAGGGGATCTAGGGACGACGAAATTGCGGACCAGTCCACAATTCCGGAAGATTCGACAGATATGTCCGTAGATGTTCAGACATCGGGAATTATCACTACAAATGGCGTTATTCATGTACTGAGCAGCAGCCATCGGCTTTTCTTCAATACCGAACCTTTGGCAGATAACTAAATTTTTGTGTTTAATTAAAACTTAATACAATGTGTAAAAAATCAATTTATATATTATTGGCTTGCGGATTATTATCATGTTCCAAAATTACTCCGGGTTTTTTGAGTCCTACGCTCGGCTATACCAGCAAAGAAATTGATTGTAAGAGAGGATTAACTTATCAGGCATCAGAAGCAATAAATTTTGACGGCTCTACACCGCCTGTGACTTTTAGGCTTTTGAATTTGAGAGACAGCCTGACGGGGCAGCCTGCGCCGGCAGAGTTTACCACTTTATATGATGTGCCGCAATTTAAACCGGGAGAATCTTTCAACCCGGACACAGATTCTACCATAGAATTACTCAATGCCAAAAGAACGACTAAGCAAATGTATCCTTATTCATTTGACAGCGTTAGCGGGCAGCTTGTTTTCAATAGAGCCTCGGCAAATCTCCCTGTTGGAATGTACGTATTCGATATTCAGGCAACGAATGTTCATGGAACAAAAATTTATCCTTCAGCAGGTTACATAAATGTGACTGACCCGGCTGATGATGATATATTTAGTCTCGTTTATTCTGCCGCCAGCGGCTTTAGCGATGCGACAGGTGCCGCTACGGGTGTGAAAGCGCCTCAGATTACTTGTACCAAGATAAGCAATGACAGTACGCTTATTTATTTGAAAATTGTCGATAAAAACGGTGTCCCTTTTAATCCTAAAAACGGAGAAATTATTTTAAGGGGAGATAGACCCTCTTTTGCAACGTATTCAAAATTTTATCCCGTGATATATAACGATACCGCAATGGTTTGCAACTATGCTTTAGCACCTTTTCCATTAGCTACGTATGTTGATGAAACGGGCTACAGTTGGGGATATCTGCAATATTATCGTATTCCAAGTCAATATGTATCAATGGATGCAATGCCATCTCCAAATGGATATTCGGCTAATCCGGTTATTTCTTTTCAATTATTTTTGGAAGGAACTTATGTAGTCCAGGTTAAGATGACTGATGTTGTGCACAAATAAAAAACTGCAATGTTTAATATATGAACGTTCGGAGCGGATAAAAATCTTGACTTTGTGAATCAATATCCACGTTTGATGATTTTCTTAACTAATTTGTTCAAAAATGTCAAAACCTCCCTCTTTCTAAACGAATTTGACCCCTATTATTGGCTTTCACATCCTGTTATTTTGTGCGAGTATTTGTTAAGGCGACCACAAGTCAAAATATAAAGCAAGTATTAATCGGATGTTTTTTAAAGAATTAAAAATTTCTATATGGAAAAAGAAATGTTGTAGTTTTTCTCTTGAGCACCTTTTCCCTGCGCAGAGATATTGGTAAGTTGATGGCATTGCTGTTGCTTACAATTTTTATTAATTGTGCTTCGGCGAAAACCTGTATAATGGTTCATTCACAGCTGTCCATAGAAGTAACTTAATTAAAGGCAATATGGCAGTTTTGGTTTTTTAATAGTATTTATGATAATTATAAATATATTATTAATAAATAAAATTTAAGATAATTGATATGATAAAAAAAAGCGTTCTGTATTATGAGAAATGTGCACTGCTTTTTGTAGCCGCATTGCTGTTCTCGGTAAATCTTTTTTCGCAGCGAACAACAACTATCGAAATTACGGGCGTTGTGAGGTCTGACTCATCTACGCTGCCGGGAGTAACAATTGCGCTTAAGGAAACAGGTAAAGTAATTGGTATTACCGATTCTAAGGGTGCGTTTAAAATAATGGCTCCGCCTAACGGCATACTTATTTTTTCATCTGTTGGTTATACTAAACTTGAGCAGCCTATTGCGGGCAATCCAGTTTTAAACGTCATACTTACATCGGAGAATAATTCGCTGAACGATGTTGTTCTGGTGGGTTATGGTCAACAGAAGAAAGAGAGTATAGTTGGAGCTATTACTTCGGTTAATCCTAAGGAGATAAAAGGACCTACAAGTAATCTTACTACAATGCTTGCCGGGAGGGTTGCAGGTATGATTGCATTTCAGCGAAGCGGAGAACCGGGCAGTGACAATGCTTCATTCTTTATCCGGGGATTAGGCTCGTTCGGTTCGGGAAAAGTGGACCCGCTTATTATGATTGACGGTATAGAATCTTCCACCAACGATTTGGCAAGGTTACAGCCGGATGATATTGAAGGTTTTTCTGTATTGAAAGATGCATCTTCTACTGCTGTTTACGGAGCAAGAGCCGCCAACGGTGTGGTGTTGGTAACGACAAAAACAGGCGAAGCCGGTAAGACTAAGTTTAATGGCAGGGTCGAAAATTCAATATCTACAAATACCGAGAATTTTAAATTCGCAGATAATATTACCTACATGGAGCTGGCAAATGAAGCGGCTACAACAAGAGACCCATTGGCTCAACTGCCTTATTCTCAGGTAAAAATAGACCATACAAAAGCCGGAGACAATCCTTTATTATATCCAAGTAATAACTGGATAGACCAATTGATTAGCGATTATACCATGAACCAAAGATATAATATGAATGTTTCCGGTGGCGCTGATAAAGCGAAGTATTATTTGTCCGGAACATATAATATAGATAACGGGATTTTGAAGCAGGAAAAATTAAATGGGTTTAACAATAATATTAAGTTGAAAAACTATAATGTACGTTCAAAGGTAAACTTGAAATTGACTAAAACCACTAATGCCCAAGTAATGGTATATGCACAATTCGACGATTACAATGGTCCGGTAGGTGCAAGACAAAGCGATGGAACCATTGCCAATGGAGGTACAACCATTTTTAATGAAGCTATCTGGTCAAATCCTGTAATGTTTCCTGCCATTTATCCATCATCTTATTTGCCTTATATCCACCACCCGTTGTTTGGAAACGCAATTATTCCCGGAACTACTTCTTCTCTGTACCAGAATCCATTTGCGGATATGGTAAAAGGACATTCTGAATACCACTCGTCTACTGTACAAGCGCAGATAGACTTAAAACAGGATTTAAATTGGATATTACCCGGATTGAATTTTAATGCAATGAGTTATGTTGAACGTTATGGATATTTTGACGTTACCAGGCAGTATAATCCTTTTTATTATACACCTTCAACATTAGACGGGAAGACCATTGATCAGCTTTTAGTATTAAACGGAGGAGGTATTGGTTCCGTAGGGACAACAGGAACGGAATATCTTGATTATTCAGAAGGAAATAAAATTGTAAACTCAACATTTTACGCGCAAGCCTCTGTAAATTATAATCATACTTTCAATAACGTGCATAATGTCTCGGGAATGGTTATAGGCACTATGCGAAATTATAATACGGGTAATGCCGGCACATTGGAAGCATCTTTGCCACAGAGGAATTTGGGCGTTTCGGGAAGAGCGAGCTACACTTACGACAGACGTTATTTGCTTGAGTTTGATTTCGGGTATAATGGCTCAGAAAAGTTTGCAGCAGTCAACAGATTCGGTTTCTTCCCTTCCATAGGATTTGCATGGAATATCTCCAATGAAAAATTCTTAAAAGGCAATGATATTATCTCTAACTTGAAACTAAGAGGGACTTATGGTATAGTGGGAAACGACCAGATAGGGAATACTTCTACCGACAGGTTTTTTTATATGTCGAATGTGAATATGGATGACGGAAATTATGCGTCAACCTTTGGTACTGATTATGGATATACGGTTAATGGAATTTCCATATCGAGATATGCTAATGACCAGATTACCTGGGAAAAGTCCAAGCAGGCAGATTTGGGCTTGGATGCAACCCTATTTAAAGATTTGAATATTACTGTAGATGCTTATAACTACAACAGAAGCAATATTTTAATGGCGCGTTCCTATATTCCGTCCACAATGGGATTAGAAGCAGGCGTTTCGGCAAATGTGGGCAAGGCAAATTCAAAAGGTATAGACGCTTCGCTACAGTATAATAAAACAATTTCTAACTCGTGGTGGATTCAATCTCGAGCCAATTTTACTTATGCCACAAGTAAGATTACTGTGTATGACGAGCCGGATTATGGCTCACAAAACCTTGCTTACTTATCGCATGTAGGAAATTCGACATCTCAAACATACGGATATATAGCTGAACGGCTTTTTGTAGATGACAATGAAGTTGCAAACTCTCCTAAACAAACCTTTGGCGAATATATGGGCGGTGATATTAAGTATCGGGATATTGACGGCGACGGGCAAATTACTACCAATGACATTGTGCCTATCGGCTATCCTACCACGCCTGAAATCAACTATGGGTTTGGGTTTTCTCTTGGCTATAAAAACTTTGATTTTAGTGTATTCTTTGAGGGTGTAGGTCGCACCTCATTCTGGATAAACCCACAAAATATTTCGCCGTTTGTTCTTAACGGCAGTTCGCAAAATGAATTGCTGAAAGCGGTAGCCGATAGCCACTGGAGTGAAGATAACCAAAATGTATATGCTTTCTGGCCCAGATTGAGCAGTTATTTTGTAGATAATAATAATCAGACATCCACATGGTGGATGCGTAATGGCGCATTTCTAAGGCTTAAAACAGCTGAATTTGGATATACCTTACCATCTAAGTTATTAACAAAAATGGGCTTTAATAACGGACGGATTTATGTCAATGGTTCCAATCTGTTCTTGCTGAGTAAGTTTAAAATGTGGGACCCGGAAATGGGAGGCAACGGGCTTGGGTATCCATTGCAAAGAGTATTTAACATAGGGTTCAACTTTGGTCTGTAACCAACAATAAAATAAAAGCAATTATGAGATGAGCCATAAGAATTTTGCGTTTTCAAAGCAATAATTATTTGGCGAATTCCATCTGACAATTAAAAAATTAAAAATTAAACAGATGAAAAGATATTATATTTTTCTTTTTGGCTTACTCTTCACGGTAAGTTCATGCAAAAAATATTTAGATGTTGTTCCTGATAATGTAGCTACGATAGACGACGCTTTTACATTGCGCAGCGAAGCAGAAAAATATTTGGCAACGTGTTATTCTTATCTCCCCGATGACGGCAACCCGGAGCACAATGTGGGCTTTTTAGGCGCTGATGAAATATGGTTTCCTTCCGAATACAGAGAATACGACGCCACTATTTATTCATGGGAAATAGCCAGAGGAAATCAAAGCGTTTCAGACCCTTATGTCAATACGTGGGACGGCGCTTATTATGGCAAGTATATGTTTGGAGCCATAAGAAACTGCAATATATTCTTAGACAACATATCCGATTTGTCCAAAGTACCGGATTTGGGCTTGGATGAAAGAAAAAGATGGATAGCAGAAGCAAAATTTCTAAAGGCATATTACCATTATATTTTGTTGAGAATGTATGGACCCATTCCGATTACAGATAAAAATATTGATGTATCTGCAGAACCGGAAGATGTTAAAGTAAAAAGGCAAACGTTTGATTCCTGTGTTAATTATATCGCCAATTTATTAGATACTGCGGCTGCCGGGTTGCCTGCCATTATTTCCAACCAAACAACAGAACTTGGTCGGGCTACATCGGTAATTGCCAAAGCAGTAAAAGCTAAGCTGCTGGTACTTGCTGCCAGTCCTTTATTTAACGGTAATCCCGATTATGCAAATTTTAAAAACAGCGACGGGACAAATTTGTTTGATGCATCTGCCGATGCAACTAAATGGCAACGTGCCGCAGATGCTTGTAAAGATGCGATAGATGCCGCGGAAAGTGCAGGACTTAAATTATATACTTTCCCCACAACAGCGTTTAATCTTTCATCACAAACCATGACAGAGATGAGCATTCGTCAGGCTGTGTGTGACAGATGGAATGATGAAGAAGTTTGGGGGCTTTCCAATAGTCTTACTGCAAGTTTACAGCAGGCTTGTATGGCGAGAGTATCATCCGACCTTGCAACTAATACAAATTTTCGCGGAATGTTCAGCGCAACGATGAAAATGGCAGAGATGTTTTATAGCAAAAATGGAGTGCCGATTTCAGAAGATAAAACACTCGATTTTTCCAATAAATATTCATTACGTACCGCAGTAGATAGTGAACGATTTGATATAAGCTCGGGCTACACTACTGCGAGATTAAATTTTGACAGAGAACCTCGCTTTTATGCAGATATGTGCTTTGACGGCGGCGTTTGGTATTTGTATAACAGCCCTACTGCTTCAGATTCCGGCACCTATGTTTTGCAGGCAAAATCTACACAATACGGCGGTTCCGATATTGGCGGCGGTATCAATGCAACGGGATATTTTATTAAAAAGTTTGTTGACTGGAATATATCTTTCACGGAATCCGGTGTTACATACCGGAATTATGAATGGCATGAAATCAGATTGGCAGATTTGTATCTTCTGTATGCAGAAGCCCTCAATGAGTCTTCCGGTCCGTCAGATGAAGTTTATACTTATCTAAACAAAATAAGAGAAAGAGCAGGTATTCCTTCCATACAAGATGCTTGGACAAAGTATTCTAAAAATCCCACGGAGTATCAAACTCAAGCTGGACTAAGAAATATTATAAAACAAGAGAGGGGTATCGAATTAGCGTTTGAAGGTAGCCGCTTTTGGGACTTGAGAAGATGGAAAGATGCAGCAGATGCATTAAATGCGCCGGTGCAGGGCTGGACTGTTAATGAAGGCGATGCAGAAGATTATTATCAAAAACGGACATTGTATGTCCAGGAGTTTCAATCGCCCAGAGACTATTTGTGGCCCATTAAACAATATGACCTTTTGGTCAATTCAAATTTGGTACAAAATCCCGGTTGGTAAAAAAACTTATAAAACTGATTAAATACATTTAATTATGCGTCATAAACTGATTTATTTTTGGATAATGCTTTTTCCGATAGTATTTGCCGGATGCAAAGCAGATGTTATAGGTCCGCTTACGCCCGACAGCAATGCACCGGGACCCGTTTCAAATGTAAAAGCTACGAGTGGACCGGGAACTGTTACATTGACTTATACAATCCCGTCCGACGAAAATTTGTTGTACGTAGAAGCAAAATACACATTGAATAATGGAACTGAAAAAGTGGTTAAGTCTTCTTATTATTCTAACACAATGACGTTAGAGGGTTTTGGAGATACTTTAGAGCATGCCGTTAGTCTGTATTCTGTCAACAAGAGTGAAGTCGCTTCCACAAACCCTGTTACCGTAACGGTAAAAGCCGCAGAAAATCCTATTTGGAATGTATTTAGGTCATTATCCGTTATTCCGGATTTTGCAGGTATCAGGATACAGGCAATCAACAAAACAAGAAGCAATGTGGTCATTCAGGTACTTACAGATTCTTTAGGAGAATGGTATCCTTATCAGGCTGTATATACTTCAACGGATTCCATAAATCAGGCTATCAGAGGTTTGGACACTATTCCTAAAAAGTTTGCATTCTATGTAAGAGATAAATTTCAAAATAACACAGACACATTATTTAGTACTTTAACCCCATTGTATGAAACAACAATTCCCAAATCTGGATACAAATCTTATCCGTTGCCGGGAGATGCCGGGGTGCAATGGTCTTCAACAGCTATTTCTAATCTATGGGACGGAGATATTCAAACTTGGCCATACGTCTGCATCAGCGGACCTGTAACAACGTTGACACCCCATTATTGGACAATCGATTTAGGAGAGACTGCACAGTTAAGCCGTATTGTAATATGGGATTATCCTGAGTACCTGAATACAGGAAGAGGATATTATTATGGCGGAGACCCTTACATATTTGAAGTGTGGGGAAGTCCGAACCCCCCATTGGATGGAAGTTGGAATAACTGGACTTTGCTTGGGCATTATCAGGAAGTGAAGCCATCGGGCAGTGCTTATGGAACATGGACGGATGAAGATTATGAAACTGCATACGCTGGATTTAGCTGGGATTTTGCGGTAGATGTTCCGAAGATGAGATATATCAGAATTAAATGTATTCAGAACTGGTCAGGGTCAAGTTATATGTCTTTAGCCGAAATACAAGTATATGGAGACCCTCGTTAATAAAAATAACCATTCATAAAATTGCAAATTATGTATATAAAGTCAAACATAAAATCGATAATTTTTTTTTGTAGTTCTATCTGTTTGTTTCTGCTGTTTTCCTGTAGTAAGATGGATGCTTATAAAAAATATGCTGCCGGCGGAGAAATTTCATATACCGGTAAAATTGATACGGCTATAATTTACAGCGGGCATAACAGGGTGTTGGTTTACGGATTGTTCTCATCCGACCCCAAAATTACTTCCTGTACCATTTATTGGGACAACAGAGCTGATTCTGTAGTTATACCTGTAACCAGAACAGATGGGGTAGATACGTTAAGAACTTATATAACAGGGTTATCCGAAGGCACACATTCGTTTGAAATAGTTGATTATGATAAAAATAGAAATGCCTCAATCGGTGTATTCAAAACAGGTAAAGTTTATGGAGACGTGTATGTGCAATCTTTAGTAAACAGAACTATTGCGAGTTCTGCATTAAATACGGATTTGAATACGGAACTGTCTTTTGCTAATATTGATAATTCTACAGGAGCATTTACTACTGAAATCCATTATTTATCTAATGAAGGAGACAGTCTTACTATGTTCGTTCCCGTAAGTACAAGTGATACTGTATTGAACAATCATCAATACGGAAGCGAAGTGTCATATCGTACACTTTATGTTCCGGATACGTTGTGTATAGATACACTTACTACCGATTTTGAAACATATCAACCGGTCTCTGGTTCTACCTGGGTCGATGTAACGTCGTCCTATGTCAAAAATGCAGGTAATTCATTTCAGTACAGTTCATGGGATGGCAGCAGGTGGGGGATACTTGCCGACTGGACAACAAACGATGCCGTAAAAAATGCAAGCGGGTATGGCGGATATGAATTAAGAAGCGAAGGGGGCGTATTGTCTATGGAAGGCGGTTGGGGATTACCCGGAGTAACAAACGGGAAAATATATCAAACTATTGTATTGCCTTATGCAGGTCAATGGAGATTTAGTGCTTTGATTGATGTTCTTGGTACTGCCGGAGACAAATATTTGGTTGTGAACAAAGGGGACTCATTACCGGATATTACAGATTTGAACTCTGCTACAGGGTATTTTAATTTTTCAGCGTCGGCGGAAGGAGCAACTGTAAATGTAGATTTTAACGTAACAGAACCTTCTTCAAATATAACAGTCGGCTTTGTATCTACTATGCCTAATACAGGTTCATACTACAAAATAACATCAGTAAAGTTGCAGTACTATATAGAAAAAAAATAAAGTCGATACAACGAATAAAAGGAATAAATATGATTACCCGTAAAATACTATATCGCCCATATTCTATTTTGGTTTACATTTTGTTTACTACAACGCTTTTTGGACGTTGTAGTAAACAGAAAACAATGTCTTCAACCAATAACGGCAATGAAGGAGGCGCGTCTAATGTTGTTAGCCCTGTTCCGCCGTCTGTTATCATAGACAGTGTATATAATATCACTTCCACAGGGGCATATATTGCAGGTCATGTCAGTGGTAAAGGAAGTTCAAATGTCGTTGCGCGTGGTGTTATATTCAGCAAAGATTCTTTATTTAGTCAGCCGGATTCTGTTGAGGCTTCCAGTGCATATGGAGATGGAAGATTTATTTGCCAGCTTACCGGTCTCGATTTTGAAGAAACATATTATGTAAAAGTTTATGCTACTAATTTTGAAACAACAGGCGTAAGCAGTCGTCTATCATTTACGGCGCTTACCTTACAGAATGCAACGTATAATAAGAAGCCAATATTTATTGTAGGAAATACTACTGCAAGTCTTGATATACAGATTGTTGCAGACAGAGGAATTGATATCTCCGAAAGAGGAATGGTATATGGAACTTCTTCTGATATAAGTTCTATGACGCATAAAGTAACAGACAAGTCGGGGATAGGTATTGGTACATTCAGGCTTACCTTAAATGATTTAACTCCTGCCACATGGTATTATGTAAGACCCTATACTGTTGATAAAGCCGGAATAAACTATGGTTATGTTGATTCATTTAAAACTATTCGTCCATCCGACATTCAAGTAGTATATAACAAGCCGGATAACCCGACAGGAGATGAGGCTACGTTTTGGAAACAAATAAAAATAGCGGCAGACAGTGCCGCGTGGTATCTCAGCCATTATACATCTGCTACAAAAACGTATACCATCAATTACTCTCCAGGAACGCCCACTGCGGATGATAATAATGAAGGATGGATTCGTGTAGGTACATCTTCGTCGTACTGGACGATAGCTACCATGGAACATGAAATGAATCATGGTATAGGTAATGGTACAACATCATGGTGGACGACCATGATTCAAAATGGTATTTATACAGGTAAAAATGGTCAGGAAATGATTCGTCTCATTACAGGGGATTCTACTGCTGTTTTGAATGGAGATTCTCAACATTTCTGGCCCTATGGTTTGAATCAAAATTCAGAGGTAACTTCGAGTTGGGATTATGTATATAGTGCTTTAATTGTAGAATCATTTCGTAAAGATGGATTGTCTAATGCTGGAACTTATGAAGCTCCTTAATTAAATTTGTAAATTATGTATAGGAAAATCATTTCTAAGTGGTTTTATTATTTGATTAAGTGTTTCTTAATGGCTGTTTTATTTGTGATGCAATTGCAAACGCATGCACAACCTCCGGTCTCTTGTACAATTCAAATATCTGAAGACACTACCTACCAAACCATTGATAACATTGGTTCATCGGGCGCGTGGTTCTCGGAATTTATCGGCAGGTATTGGCATCCCGAAATTCGCAATCAGTTAGCGGAATGGCTGTTCAGTAAAGGTTTTGATAAAAACGGGCAGCCAAAAGGAATAGGCTTGTCAAGCTTTCGTTTCAACATCGGCGGCGGCACTACGGAACTGGGAGACAGCAGCCGTATTAAAGATTTTAGAAGACGGGTTGAATGTTTTTTAAACGCCGATGGAACGTACGATTGGAACAAGCAATCAGGCTATCTCTGGTTTGTGCGCGAAGCAAAAAAATACGGTGTGGAAAAGCTGATTGCCTTTTCCAACACGCCACCGGTTTCCATGACAAAAAATGGTCTCGGCTATAAAACAGTCAAAGATTATCACAGCAACCTTCGCGATGATAAATACACGGCGTACGCTGATTTTCTCCAACAGGTATTGCAACATTTCGATAAAGAAAAAATACACTTTGATTATATCAGTCCCGTGAACGAACCGCAATGGGATTGGTACAACAATAACCAGGAAGGAAGTCCCTGGAGCAATGAAGAAATTGCACATGTTGTAAAAACGCTTAACAATAGTTTGCAAGAGCATGGAAATTCAACACAAATAATACTGCCCGAAGCGGGACATTTGGAATATTTGTACGCCGATAAAGGCGGCACAGCTTCGCACCAATTGCAAACATTGTACAACCCACAATCATCCAATCGCATCAATAATTTACCGCACGTGCTGAATATCATTGGAGGACACAGTTATTTTACTGACGGTAACGATTCTTTCCGAATTGCCGTACGGAAAAATCTTAGCGATTCTGCGACCAAATACCACACGCAGTATTGGGAAACAGAATATTCCATGCTTGGCGATAATTATAAAGAAGGCAAAAAAGGACGTATTCCCTCGATTGATTGCGCCTTGTTCCTGGCAAAGGTTATTCATGACGATTTAGTTTATGGAAACGCCGCGGCATGGCAATTCTGGAACAGTTGGGAACCCGGCAATGCAGACTTTGATACACGTTATAATCTGATAGCACTGCATCCGGCAGATGCAACTTTTCACGATGGAGAAGCTACGGCAACCAAGAATCTGTGGGTACTTGGGCAATACAGCCGATTTGTCCGTCCCGGCATGCGGCGCATTGATGCAAAAATTCTGGATAATAAAAGCGATATTGCCAATGCACAAGACATCATGGTTGCTGCTTTTTCCAACAAAAATCAAACAAGTATTGTATTGATTAATTACACGGAAGAAGAAAAAAATATTCGCTTAACAGGATTGCGTAAAAAAGAATACAAGGAAAAATTTAATTACTTTGTTACCGATAAAACGCACGATATGTCGCCTTTTACGGGAAAGGATTTTAATGAACAGCTAATGCTTTTCCCTCGTTCAATTACAACAATTATTTTGAAGAAATAAATTATAAAATATAACGCATGGACTTTTTAAAACGGACAGCAATTTTTGTTCTTATATTATTTTTTTCAGGAATGAATATTCCATCCTTCGCGCAAAAAATCATTACGCGGCAGGAGCAAAAAATCGATGACAACTGGAAGTTTCATTTAGGTAATGCATCTAATCCGGCACTTGATTTTAATTACGGATTATGGGAATCAAGTTTTTCTAAATCAGGTGCGGCGGACGGAATGCCCTATGGCTTAAAATTCAATGATAAAGAGTGGCAGACTGTGCAGCTTCCGCACGATTGGGCAGTTGCCCTTCCATTTGATTATCTGAGAGACGGCGATCAGGATGCTCATGGATATAAAGCCATCGGCGGGCATTATCCGCAAAACAGCATCGGCTGGTATCGAAAAGAATTTACCGTAAATCATTCTGATTCCGGCGGACGATTTGAACTTCGGCTCGATGGCGTTTACCGCGACAGTAAAGTCTGGATAAACGGATATTATGTAGGCGGCAATTACAGCGGTTATACAAGCGCTACATATGACATTACAGACTTCATTCGTTTCGGGAAAAAAAACATTATATGTGTACGTGCCGATGCTACGCATTATGAAGGCTGGTTTTACGAAGGTGCGGGTATTTATCGTCATGTATGGTTGAACAGGTATAACAATTTACACGTAGTGTCGCAAGGTGGTTTGTACGTACGAACAGAAAAGAATGGCGACAATGCGGATGTAATTTTTCAAACAGCATTAATCAATAAGAATACAGAAGCTGCAAAAGCAACTTTGCAAACATTAGTGTTGGATAGAAACGGAAAAGTATTGGCATCATCCAAACAAATGCCGGTGGATTTGGATTTTAATGAAGAGAAGACTTTTGATAGTAAATTAAAACTTTCGCATCCGACATTGTGGGATATTGATAATCCGTATTTGTACAGAGCCGTTGCTATTGTAAGACAAAACGGACAAGTTATCGACAGCGTTCCAGTGCGGTTTGGTGTGCGCACATTTGCATTTGATAAAGACAAAGGATTCTTCTTGAACGGAAAATCCGTTAAAATAAAAGGCACAAGTAACCACCAGGATCACGCAGGTGTGGGTTCTGCGTTGCCCGATTATTTGCAATATTATCGGATAGAACTGCTGAAACAAATGGGAAGTAATGCTATTCGTACAACGCACAATCCGCCAACGCCGGAATTATTGGATGCCTGCGACAGCTTAGGAATGTTGGTCATGGACGAGACGCGCCTGCTCACAAGCGGCAACGAATATGAAAAAGAATTTCGCGATTTAATTCTGCGCGACAGAAATCATCCGTCTATATTCATCTGGTCAATCGGGAATGAAGAATATGCTACGCAGCGCACCGATATTGGCAAGCGCATAGCATTAAATCAAATCATGCTGCAAAAGCAATTAGACCCGTCTCGTACAGCCACGTATGCAGCAAATATGGGCAATGTTTACCACGGCGTGAATGAAGTAATTCCTGTTCGCGGGTTTAATTATAATCTCGGCGGTGCAGATGCTTATCACAAAGAACATCCCAATCAGCCTGTCATCGGAACGGAAGTTGCCAGCACAGTTTCCACAAGAGGAATTTATATCAAAGACACTGTGAATTGTTACGTTCCCGACTACGACAGCATCTTTCCACCTTGGGCATCGACGGCGGAATATTGGTGGACATTCGCCGCAAAGAGAGATTGGTTTATGGGCGGGTTTGCGTGGACGGGTTTTGATTATCGCGGCGAACCTACACCATATACTTGGCCCAATATCAATTCGCATTTCGGCATTATGGATATGTGCGGATTTCCTAAAACGGTGTATTATTATTATCAATCTTGGTGGAGCGATTCCGATGTGTTGCACATTGCGCCGCATTGGAACTGGAAAGGCGATGAAGGAAAAGAAAAAATTGTATGGGTTAATTCCAATGCTGATAATGTGGAGTTGTTTTTAAACGGAAAGAGTTTGGGCAAAAAAGATATGCCGAAGTACGGGCATTTGGAATGGAAAGTAAAATATGAGCCGGGAACGCTGGAGGCAATTGGCTATCGCAACGGCAAAAAATTGATTGCCAAAGTGGAAACAACCGGCGCGCCTGCAGCAATCAAATTAACACCATCAAAAACAGAATTGCTTGCAGATAATGAAGATGCCGTGGTAGTGAATGTAACCGTCTTGGACAAAGATGGGAGAGAAGTGCCGGGCGCTTCCAGCTTAATCAGCTTTGAAACAAGTGGGACAGATGCTGCAATCATTGGCGTAGGTAACGGCGACCCAAGCAGCCATGAAGCCGATAAATGCGATGCCGACAATTGGCACAGGAAATTATTCAACGGCAAAGCGCAGCTTATTTTAAAAGCGGGAAAAGAAAAAGGAACGGTCAGTTTAAAAGCATCTGCTTCGGGTTTAGCAACGGCAGAAATTCAGCTATCGGAAAATTAAACTGATATGAATCTGATAAAGAGAAAAATAGCTTATTTTTTAGTTGTTCCGGTATTGCTTCAATATTCATGCGCTAGTCTTTCTAAAAATTCAGGAAATTCAAAATATAGCGCATATTTGTTTGTTTACTTTACGGGCAATGACAAAAAAGACGAATCCATACATTTTGCATTGAGCAAAGATGCATTTCATTATATAGCGTTGAATCATGACCATCCGGTAATTTCATCGGCGAAGATAAGTTCAACAGGCGGTGTGCGCGACCCACATATTCTTCGCGGAGAAAAAGACAGCATTTTTTACATGGTGGCAACAGATATGGTTTCCGCAAACGGATGGAATTCCAACCGTGCACTCGTGATGATGAAGTCTAAAGATCTTATTCATTGGAAATCGTCTGTCGTGAATATTCAGACGGGATACGCCGGTCAGGAAAATTTATTGAGAGTGTGGGCGCCGCAAACTATTTATGATAAAAAAGCGGGAAAATATATGGTGTATTTTTCCATGAAGCATGGCAATGCGCCGGATAAAATATATTATGCTTATGCAAATAAAGACTTTTCGGGTTTTGAATCGGAGCCGAAATTGCTTTACCAAAGTCCTGCCGACGGAGCAAGTATAGATGCTGATATTATATATTTCAAAAGAAAATACCATTTGTTTTATAAAACGGAGGGCAGCCATACATTGGGTATTAAAACAGCAGTTTCCACTGATTTGACAGGGAAATATGTTTTACAAGATGGATATATGCAGCAAACTAAAGAGGCGGTTGAAGGGTCGTGTGTGTTTCCATTAATTGACCGTTCGGGCTTTATACTGATGTACGATGTGTATATGAAAGGAAAATATCAATTTACTTTCAGCAGAGACTTAGCTCATTTCAGTGTTATAGATAAATCTGTTTCTATGGATTTTCATCCAAGACATGGCACCATTATACCGATTACAGAACAGGAAGCCGAAAGACTGGAAAAGGAATGGGGAGAATAACTTGTAAATTAAAAACTTAATATTCATTATTAATTTTTTAGGACAACAAATAAGCCATAAAAAACCAGTATAAACTAAATTTTTAGTTTATACTGGTTTTGTCTTAATCAGATATCGATTTTTACATTTTATCAATCACGGCTTGTGTAACGCCGGTGGAACTGTAACCACCATCGTGATACAGGTTCTGCATCGTTACATATTTTGTCAAATCGCTGAAAAGTGTAACGCAATAATCTGCGAAAGCTTCTGCGGGCGCATTTCCCAGCGGACTCATGGCTTCCGCAAAATTTACAAATCCGTCAAAGCCTTTTACGCCGCTGCCTGCTGTGGTGCGTGTGGGCGATTGCGAAATGGTGTTCACGCGCACTTTATTTTTAATACCATAATGATAACCGAAACCGCGTGCGATACTTTCCAGCAGGGACTTTGCATCAGCCATTTCGTTGTAGTCGGGAAAAATTCTTTGTGCAGCAATGTAAGTCAAAGCCACCACGCTTGCCCATTCGTTGAGCGCATCTTTTTCGTAGGCAACCTGTAATACTTTATGAAAGCTCACGGCAGAAATATCCAGCGTTTTCAATTCCCATTCGTGATTGAGATTGGTATAATGATTGCCTTTACGAATGTTCATGCTCATACCTACACTATGCAGAATGAAATCAATTTTTCCTCCAAAGTGTTCAATGGATTTGTCAAACAAATTATTCAAATCGTCGATGCTTGTAACATCCGCGCCAATTACCGGCGCATTAATGGCTTCGGAAAGTTTATTGATTTCGCCCATGCGCAAAGCGATAGGCGCGTTGGTTAAAACTATTTCCGCGCCTTCTTCGTGCGCTTTTAATGCGGTTTTCCATGCAAGCGATTGCTCGTTGAGCGCGCCGAAAATGATTCCTTTTTTTCCTTTCAGTAAGTTGTACGACATGATTTTTATTTTGATAAAAATAATATCGCAAAGAAAAGGAATTTTTGGTGGATTGCATGAATGCTCTTCGGCATTTGCCCTGTCGAAGCCTTATCGGCAGATTTTTAATCCGTGTAACAAAGGTGCATTACAAATACATGGATAAGAGTTCGGGATTGTAAATCCCGAACAGCGATGAAAAGGAATTTTTGTTTGATAACATTTAATTACCTTGCGGTCTTATAAAACATCACGGGGCGCTGTAAAAGGCTGAGAAGTTACCCGTTTTACCTGAACAGGATAATGCCTGCGTAGGAATGATGATAGATATTTTCTTTCTCTCAAATCCTTGCTGCGCCTGCGTTTCCGCATACTTTTTGAATGAATATTTTTAAGATAATTGAAATAAGTTCTGTTGTTTCGGGGCTTTTGTATGTTGTATTGATAATGCGGCAAAATATCTGGTGCTGGCTGTTTGGCATCGTGTCAAGTGCGTTGTACATTTTATCGTGCATTCATGCGAAATTATATCTTGAAGGCGGACTGAATTTTTATTACGTTGCCGTTGGTTTTTACGGTTGGTTTTTGTGGTTGCAAAAAAATAGGGGCACGGGAGACAAAACATTCAAAGTATCTGAATGGCGTGTTTTTTTACATATAACTAATATTTTAGTCTGTATTCTCCTTAGTATTGTTTTAGGAAAAGTTGAACAATATTATACCGATTCTCCGCGACCGTTTTTCGATGCGGCAATTACTGTTTTCAGTTTCAGTGCGACTATTCTGGAAGCAAGAAAAATTCTTTCTGCATGGATTTATTGGTTCGTCATCAACGGAGCAAGCATTGTATTAATGATTGACAGAGGTATGAATGGTTATGCAATTTTGTCCGCAGTAACTACGGCACTTTGTGTGAAGGGATATTTTGACTGGCGAAAGGGGTATTGGGCACAAGGAATATAAAAAATTAAGATACGGAGATTGAATTGCTTTGCGTATTTTGCGATTCATAAATGAACAGAAAATTAATCATCACTTCCGATGGTTCGCATACGGTTGAAGCGACCGAACTCGCAACGCATTACCACAGCATTCACGGCGCGTTACAGGAGAGTATGCACGTTTTTATCCGTGCAGGATTGGAATATTTTTTACAAAAAAATCGGAAGAGAAATGTTGCTGTTTTTGAAATGGGTTTCGGTACGGGATTGAATGCTTTAATGAGTTTGCAGGTTGCAATACAGAAGCAAATTACTGTTCATTACACGACAGTTGAATTATTTCCTTTGAAGAAAGAAGAGTATTCATTACTGAATTATTCAAAGTTATTGCCGCAAAGTTTTGAAGAAGATTATTTACAAGAGTTACATTCGTGCGGTTGGGGGAAAGATGAAATTATTCATCCGTATTTCATAGTGCGTAAAATAAACACATCTATTCTTGAAATGTTGATGAATAGGAACTTTGATGTTGTTTATTATGATGCTTTTGATGCAAGTGTTCAGCCTGAATTATGGCAGGTGTCTTTGTTTGAAAAAATATTTAAGGCAATGAACGGCGGCGGTGTTTTTGTTACATACTCTTCCAAAGGATATGTACGCCGGGCTTTACAAGACGTAGGTTTCGGCGTAGAAAAAATTCCGGGTCCGCCGAAGAAGAGAGAAATGCTGCGGGGGATAAAGCAGTCTTGCTAATTACAATCGATAGCATTTTTTACAAATTGTTTTCACAATCGGCGTCCAATATTAAAAATTTGTTACCTTGTGTCAGTCTTTGTCAATGAGACAAAAAGGATTTGAACAATGAACGGTAATGATTACAAAACAGAATTGTGGGAAAAAATATGTTCCCGTGATGATATGAACGCCTTTGAGTCGCTTTTTCATTCGCTCAACAAAAGGTTGATACAGTTTTGTGTCGTGTATGTTCGTCGTATAGAAATTGCGGAAGAGATTGCTGCCGACGTGTTTGTCAAGTGTTGGGAAAACCGCAAATCGATGCCGGAAATTAAAAATATTGAAGCGTATTTGTTTGTTGCCGTAAAAAATCATTCCCTCAATTACCTGAAAAAATATTCCTCTGTTACCTGGAACAGTTTGCAGAACGAGAATAAATATGAACTTATCGATTTATTCGACCCGGAAAAAGAGATAGAACTCAAAGAACTTGCTTTCAAAATGGAACAGGCAATTCAATCGTTGCCGTTGCAGGCGCAGCTTGTATTTCGTCTGATAAAAGAAGACGGAATGAAATACAAAGACGCTGCGGAAATTCTTGACATTTCGCCTAAAACAGTACAAACTCAACTGTACAGAGCTATTAAAAAACTTAGCCATATCTTCAGCGCATACCAGACCAAAGCTGTTTGCAAAAGCAATACATGACCTTCGCAGATATTTTTCAAATATTTTTTTCTTCCTTGTAAGCAATTTCGGGAAAATAGTTGTCTTTATATTCGATAGCATTACGCATCAGTATGACAAACGATAGATTTACAGAACTCCTTACAAAGTATTTGTGTGAACAAATCGGTACAGACGAATATGCCGAGTTGGAGTATTTGATAAGCAACGATGAATCTTTGCGCGACCGGTTTAATTATTTTAAAGCATTTTGGAAAAATAATATCGCAACATATAATGGCAGCGATGCTTTGTTTGCCAAAATAAAAAGCCGAATTGCTGAAGACCAAAGCGGAACAGTTGCGGGAAAACCGAAAAAAAAGTTTGGTAAATATTATTTCCGGGCGGCAGCCTTGTTGCTTTTGGGTATGGTTTGTTTTGGTGCATATAAAATTTTTTCACATACATCAAGTACGCAATGGGTTGTAAAAAATGTGCTTGCGGGCGATAAATCCGTTATCTCGCTGGCAGATGGTACAAAAGTCACCCTGAATGCAAAAAGTTCTTTTAAATATCCGGCTGTGTTCTCCGGCAGCACGCGCGAAGTTTATTTGACGGGCGAAGCATTTTTTGATGTAACGCACGATGCCGCTCATCCTTTTATCGTACATACGGCGAAAATGAATGTGCGTGTTTTGGGAACTGCTTTTGATGTAAAAGCGTATAAGAACGATTCTGTAAATGAAACAACACTTATCAGAGGAATGGTTGAAATAACTTTGCCTGACAGACCATCGGACAGAATTATATTAAAACCCAAAGAGAAGCTGACAGTGAACCAAGCTTCGTCGGAAAGACGTGAAAACAGCAGTTTGTCCATTGACGGAAATGATTTACATAAAGACACGAAATATACGGTAACGTCGCTAACTTACTTTCAAAAGCAGGATTCTACCATTGTTGAAACTTCGTGGCTGGACAATAAATTTGTTTTCAAAGACGAAGATTTTCCCACACTCTGCAACCGCCTGGAAAGACGGTTCGGTATTACCATAAATATTGAAAACAAAACTTTTAGAGATTACAGATTTACAGGAAGTTTTACCAAAGAGAATATCGGGGAAATACTGGATATACTAAGCTATACAGAGCCGTTTCATTATAAGGAAAATAATAAGACAATATCCATTTATTAGTTAACAAAAAACCGAGTGGTATGAAAACATAAAGAATAAAAATAAAAAAAGCCGTCCCTGAGAAGACGGCTCCGTAAAAAAGATGACAGCAAAAAACAACGCAGATACTTCGGAACAGTAATCTGCATTTTATCACCTTTAACAAAGTAAAATTATGCTTTTTTTGAAACACTCCCGAAGTGTAAAGGGGAAATATTGGATAAAAAAAACCTTCCTAATGTCTAAATTAACGCTATGCCTGATAATCTTCTTTAATATTCATGCAACAGCAAAGGTTTATTCTCAGACAAGAGTAACGCTTAACGTAAAATCCGCCGGCTTTAAAGAAATCGCTTCCAGAATAGAAAAACAAAGTTCATATCGTTTTGTTTTCAGCGAGCGGAAAATACCATCGTCAAAGAAGTTTGACGTGAATGTGCATGATATGCCTGTACATGATTTGCTGAATATGATTTTGAAAAGTTCCGGCTATTCGTACAAAGAATTTAACGACGGACTCATCGTTATCGTACCTGTAAGCCAAAACGCAAATCAAATAGCTTTAACCGGGAAAGTGGTAAATGAAAGCGGTTCGCCGCTGGGAGGCGTAACAGTTAAGGTTAAAGGTAACGCGAAGCTCGGAGTAGTTACGGATATGAACGGCATATTCAGCATCAATGTGCCGAATGATGCTGTTTTGGAAATAAATTATGTGGGTTATCAAAGCAAGGAAGTTACCGTAAACGGACAAACTTCTTTGAACATTTCATTAACGCCGATAAACAAAGATTTGAATGATGTGGTTGTGGTTGGTTATGGCACACAAAAGAAGCTCGACCTTACCGGCGCTGTATCCTCAGTAAGCGGAAAAGACGTTAATTGGAAACCCGTAGGGCAATTGTCCGAGTCGCTGCAAGGTATGATGCCGGGTGTAACTATAACGCAGGGCGGCGGGCAACCCGGCGTAGATCAGGGCACAATAAGAATCAGAGGAATAGGAACGTTGAACGACAATTCTCCGCTCGTATTGGTAGATGGCGTACAATCGGATATTAATGATGTGGACCCCAATGATGTAGCGTCTATTTCCGTATTGAAAGATGCAGCGGCAGCTTCTATTTATGGCGTGCGTGCAGCCAATGGAGTAATCATTATTACTACAAAAAGGGGAGAAAGCGGCAAAGCTAAATTGGCGTATTCTAACGATTTCGGCTGGCAGAAAACTGCAAGGTTATCTAAATTCGTAGGTGCACAGGAGTATATGAAACTTACCAATCTGATGCACGAAAATTCAGGCGGCGGAGACATATATACCGCAGACGATATTGCAGCTTATAATAATGCCAACCGAAATACAGACAAGTATCCGGATAACTACTGGTTGAAGGATATTCTTACAGGAAACGGTTTTCAACAGCAGCACAGCGTGTCGCTTTCCGGTGGTAATGATAATGCGAAGTACAGGCTTTCTACCAACTATTTTGACCAAAACGGTTTGATTAGCAATATGGATTATGAACGCTTGACTATTCGTTTAAATACAAATATAAAGGTAAATGACAAGTTGAGCGTAAGTGCGGATATTGCTGCTCGTATCGGAGACAGAACAGAGCCGCAGGATATTGGCGGTTCAGGCTCCGCATGGTCGCAGTTTGGTCAGGCGGCAGTAATGAATCCGCTTATTGTTAATAAATATTCCGATGGTACCTGGGGCATTGGTCGTGGCGATGGAAATCCTATCCGGTTGCAGCAAGAAGGAGGTATCTCGGATTACAAAGACAATTTAATTACCGGAAATTTTAGAGGCGATTATGAAATTATAAAAGGACTAACGTTGAGCGGTATTGTTTCGGCAAATTATGAAACGCAATACAATAGCCTTCATACTGTTGCCATGACTTATTACGACTTTTTTAATAATCATGCTGTTATTGCTACAAAAGGCTTAAATGCCGCAGATAAGCAAAGTGATAATAACTGGTTTAAAAACTATCAGGGATTATTAACCTATACACATCAATTCGGAAGTCATTCTTTGACTATTCTTGGCGGTATGTCCAAATTGACACAAAGAGATGATTATCTGGAAGGCTACCGTTCCGGAATACCGAGTAGTGAACTTGACCAATTGGATGCAGGCGCTACAAGTACGCAAACCAATAACGGAACAGCCGGCGAATATGGCTTACTATCGTATTTCGGCAGAGTAAATTATGCGTATAAAGAGAAATACTTGTTTGAAGCAAATCTCAGAAACGACGGTTCTTCACGCTTTGCACAAGGGCAAAAATGGGGTTTGTTCCCTTCTTTTTCTGCCGGATGGCGTATATCTTCCGAAGACTTTATGCGTAATGTGAAATTTGTTCAAAATCTGAAGTTAAGAGGTTCCTGGGGCGAGTTGGGCAACGATGCCATCGGTAATTATCCTTACCAGTCAATTTATGATTTGAGTCATAATTATCCTTTCGGTGGAACACTGGCTCCCTCAAGCGGTCTAAGTACTTATCCGAATAGTAGAATTACATGGGAAACTACTAAAATGACGGATATAGGTTTAGACTTTACAACACTTTCCGGAAAATTGAATGTAACGTATGACTGGTATAACAAAAAAACGGATAATATATTGCTCAAGCTCCCTATTCTTGAATCTGTTGGGTTGGCTGCTCCTTACCAAAACGCAGGTGTGGTGCAGAACAAAGGTTGGGAGTTGAACGTAACGTATAACAATCGTATCGGGTCAGATTTCAAGTATAATATCACGGCTAACCTTTCCGATGTTAAAAACAAAATCTTGGATTTGAAAGGCGCCGACCAAATAACTACGGCAAATGAAAATCCGGGAGAAATTACTACCGGAAAAGTTACAGGGCAGCCTATTGATGCCTATTTCGGATATATATCGCAAGGTATTTTTCAGTCGGAATCTCAGGTAGCAAACCACGCATTCCAAAGTTCTCAAACCGGCGCCGGCGACCTTATTTACAAAGATATTGACGGAAACGATACTGTTAATGCCAACGACAGAGTATATCTCGGCAGTAATATTCCGCGTTATACTTTCGGTTTAAATATTGGCATGGGTTACAAGGGCTTCGACTTAACCGCATTTTTTCAGGGAGTAGGAAAAGTCTCCGTGAATACCGTGGTAATGAGAAGAGCACCTATCAACAGCGATGGCAATTTTAAAGCCATTCATGAAGATAGCTGGACACCGGAGAATACAGATGCAACTTTTCCGCGAATTGTGAACACGTTGCAGAATTATTCATCATCATCTTACTGGATACAAAATGGTGCGTATGTGAGACTGAAAAGTTTGCAACTCGGTTACAAGCTTCCGTCAAAGCTGCTTTCAAAGGCGGGTGTGTCAAATTTGCGTGTATTTGTAAGCGGGCAGAATTTGTTCACATGGTCTAAGCTTGAAAGCGATATAGACCCCGAAGCACCCAACGAGAATCGCTATTATCCGCAGGTAAAAGTGTACACGTTTGGTATTAATGTAAATTTTTAAACTGTAAAAGATGAAAAGAAGAGTCCTATATAAACTATTGATGACATTTGCTATTGCGGTGTCTTCATGTTCCAAAGATTTTTTAAGTAAGAATCCGTCTGATGCGGTTTCTTCGGGCATTTATTGGCAAACACAGGATGATGCCGTACGTGCCGTAACATATTGTTATTCGTACATTGGCGATTTTGACAACCGTATTTTTCTGTCCTGTGCTACCGACGACAGCTATTCATGGTCCAACTGGCCAAGTGACATCCAGTATGCGGGTAATGGAAGCGCTACGGCTACAACAGGGGTGTTTGAGCATTTTTGGCAAGTGCTTTATCAGGCAATTGCTGCAAGTAACAATGTGCTTGATAATATCGGCAAAATCCCATCCGAGCAAATCAGTGATTCGCTCAGAAGCCGTTTGTCAGCCGAAGCAAGATTTATAAGGGCATATTCCTATCAGCAATTAACGGGAATGTATGGAGCAGTACCTTTGATTACGCATATCCAGCCTACCGATTCTTTTGATGTGAGCCGTACTTCGGCAGATACTATTTCCAACTTTATTGTCAACGAACTGAAAGATGCTGCAAGTAATCTTCCTTTAAGCTATGGCTCTGCCGATTACGGGCACGTAACAAAGGGCGCTGCGCTTGCATTGCTTGCAAGAGAGGAATTGTATGTAGGTAATTGGACTGATGCTGCAGCTACTGCAAAACAGGTAATGGATTTGGGGCAATATAGTATCGATAACAGTTCCGATAATGCCTATAACAGTTTGTTTGATGGAACTAATAAAACGAGTCCGGAAATAATATTATCAGCACAATATATTAAAAATACCTATCCTACGGGTATTGCTACTTGGGTAGGTGGACCAACTGTCGGTGGTTGGTCGCAGGTTGTACCGTTGCAAGGACTGGTAGATGCTTATGAATGTACAGACGGGAAGCCGATAACAGAATCGTCGCTCTATGACCCGAATCATCCATATGACAACAGAGACCCGAGATTGAAGTTTACGGTAGCAGTTCCGGGGAGTGTTATCAATGGAAAAATAATTAATGTCGCAGATTCCAATTCCATTGATGCACTTGGCAAAAACAATGCGTCATTATCAGGCTATTATTATAAAAAATATGTGCCTGCGGATATTTCCGGCGACTATAACAATAATTCATATAACGATGAAGTATTAATTCGTTATGCAGAAGTGCTGCTTACCTATGCCGAAGCAAAAATAGAAAGTAATAGTATAGATCAATCGGTTTATGATGCTATCAATCTTATCCGGCAGAGAAGAGGTGTAAATATGCCTGCTGTGCAACCCGGATTGTCGCAGTCTGCATTAAGAATGCTTGTGCGTAATGAGCGTCACGTGGAACTTGCTATGGAAGGACTTCGGTTGTTTGATATTCGCAGGTGGAAGATTGGCGAGCAGGTAATGAATGGAAATGCGTATGGTATTCTCAATAACTATAATAAAAGCCGCGGCGATTATGGTTCGCACGTGTTAGTGGAGAAAAGGTCTTTCGTTGCACGTGATTATTTGTGGGCAATTCCACAAAATCAAATAGACCTCAGTCATAAGCTTACACAAAATACAGGCTGGTAATACGACAGATAGTAGATGTAATAAAAAACTCGTTGAAACTTTTCAACGAGTTTTTTATTTTGAATTTAATTTATTCGATTAAGGCGCTACTAAGCGGAATCCGTTTCCATGAATATTCACGATTTCGATTTTATCGTCTTCTTTCAAATATTTGCGCAGTTTGGCAATGTACACATCCATACTACGACCATTGAAATAAGTATCGCTTCCCCAGATTTTTTTCAATGCTTTTTCACGCGGCAGTAAATCATTTTTATGTTCTGCCAGCATTTTCAGCAATTCATTTTCTTTGGGAGAAAGTGTATAAACTTCATCACCATGCACCAACTGGCGCAAACGCGGATTAAAATGGAAGCCGCTTAAATCAAATTCAACGTGTTCGTTTTCTTTGTTTACATCTTCGTTGCGCTTAAGGATTGCTTTTATTTTCAGCAAAAGCACCTCGCTGTCAAACGGTTTTGTGATATAATCATCGGCACCGAGCTTGTAGCCCTGAATAATATCTTCTTTCATTGTCTTTGCACTTAGAAAGAACAAAGGGACTTCGGGGTTAATGTCGCGGATTTCTTCGGCAAGTGTAAATCCGTCCATGTGCGGCATCATTACATCCAGCAAGCAAATGTCTGCGCTTTCACGCTGAAATGCAGCCAAACCAAGTCTTCCATCGCGTTCAAGTACTACATCATAATCGTTCAATTCCAAGTAATTCTTCAATACCATTCCCAAATTCTGGTCGTCTTCGCAAAGAAGAATTTTGTATTTTTTGTTATCCATAAATGCTGATTTTTTTGATTTACTTGGATAAAGGTAAAAGATAAATTATAAAAAATATGCTAACATTTTATAATTTATCTTTCTTTTAAATATTACGATTGCTATGCCCAAAGGTTGGTGGGATAGGCGTTTGCTGCAACCAATTTGTCTATTTCGCCTTTTACAATTGGTGCATCTTCTTTATATGTAACGCCAAACCATTTTGCATTTGTCGGAATTACATCTATGCTTCCGCGTTCCTGTTTGATAAAAGTATCAGCAACTTTCGGCATTAAAAACTCAGCTTTGATATCGTCGATATTTTTTTCGAGGAAGGGTTTGAACTCACTTTCGCAAAGCGCAATAAAGCTTGGTGCAAAGCAGAAAAAGTTCATACTTACCTTGGTGTCCGGCGCGAGTTCTACCAAATTGTCGCCGTCTTCATAAACGATTTTATCGTCTTTTTTATAAATTTTCAGACGCTCTTCAATGCCGGTCATCTGACCTTGTTCATTGGTAAAAATTTGCCCGCGGCTTACACTTCCGTGATCGCTCAATGTATTGCTTAGTTTGTACGCAATGGAACCGTAAACATTGTCGGCAACTTTTGCATCAAGAAATTCGTACGCTTTTACAAAAGCATCTGCGCCGTAAAAATCATCGGCGTTGATTACTGCGAAAGGTTCATTTACCTTGCCTTTGCAGCAAAGTACCGCCTGCGCCGTACCGAAAGGCTTGGTACGGTTTTCAGGAATTGAGAAGCCGTCTGTAAATGCTTCCAGCGTTTGAAACACATAATCGATTTCGATGCGACCTTTTAGCTTTGGTTCGAAAATGGCTTTGAAATCTTCGGAAAAATCTTCGCGGATAATGAAGACAACTTTTTTGAATCCTGCGCGAATGGCATCGTAAATGGAATATTCAATAATCGTTTCGCCCGAAGGTCCGAAAGATTGAATTTGTTTTAAACTGCCGTAACGGCTTGCCATGCCTGCTGCGAGAATTACCAAGGTAGGTTTGCTCATAAATGATAATTTTAATTAAACTTTGGCGAAACTAAAGGATTATCGTTGGGTTTCCAATTAAATTTTAATGATGTTTTCCACGCCGTTTATACAAACAATTTTTAATTATCTGCCGACAGAAATTGATGTATTGCGCTTAGATGCAATGCACGATGTCGTGAGCGGCAACAAATGGTTTAAGCTAAAATATTATTTGCAGGAAGCGAAAGCAAAAGGTTTTAAAACCATTGCAACATTCGGCGGCGCGTATTCCAATCATATCGTCGCAACGGCTTTTGCGGCACGGGTTTCGGGCTTTCGGTCTATCGGTATTATTCGTGGCGAGGAACCGAAAATTCTTTCTCATACTTTGAAAAATGCCATGGAATACGGAATGCAACTGCATTTTGTTTCGAGAGAAAATTACCGCGATAAAACATCTATTCAATCACAGTTTGGGAATGTTTTCTGGATTGCCGAAGGAGGTTTCGGCATAGAAGGCGCAAAGGGTGCAGGCGAGATTTTGGATAATGTGGTTTTGGAAAGATATACACATATTATTGCGGCAGTTGGAACAGGAACTACCATTGCCGGCATTATTAAAAAATGCTTGCCGGAACAAATGGTAATTGGCGTAAGTGTGATGAAATCGAGCAGGATAATTTCTTCCACAGAGGATAACGAATATGCAGAAGATATTCTGTCCGGAAAAAAGAATCGCTGCGAAGCTGCAAACGAAAAAAATATGCGGACGAAAAATAATGATGACTTATTGCCGCAAATTTTATCATTGTTAAATAAAGAAGAGCAACAAAAGAATTTTGAACTCTTGCATGAATTTCACTTTGGTGGTTACGCAAAAAAGACAAACGAATTAATCAGTTTCATCAATAAAACCCACGATTCATGTGGGCTTCCGCTGGATTTTGTTTATACGGCAAAAGCGTTTTATGCTTTGACAAACCTGGTTGAGCAAGAGAAAATTCCTTTGCGAAGCAAAATATTATTCATCCATACAGGCGGTTTGCAGGGCAATCTTTCATTGCCGCGGGGAACGTTAAGTTTTTTAAAATAATTCTACTTAGGCGGTTATTTCCATTATTTTTGTTGCAATCATTATCCAAGAGGGCAAAAAATTTATGCTGAAAAATATTTTATTCCTATCTATTTTTTCGTTCATTATTATTCAAGGTTTTTCGCAAGAAATACTTCCCGATTTTACGATTAAAAAAGGTGCGCAAAATCAAAAAGTCATTTCCTGGCGCAACAATTTCGGCGATATGATTTCTGTGCTCAACATTCAGCGTTCCAATGACAGCGTACGAAACTTCCGTACTTTGTATTCAGTTCCTAATGCGACTTTGCAAGTGAATGCTTATACCGATACGAAACCTGTTCCAGGTATGGATTATTACCGTATTTATTATACTTTTAAAAACGGCTCGTATTATTTTACGAAAGCAAAAAAGCTGACTACAGGATTTTTGTCCGCAGGATTATTGGGCAATTTGAGCAATTATAAAAACATAATTATTCAGGGAGAAGAGAGTAGAACGCTTGCGTTGAATGATTTTAAAAGAATGAGCGATTCTGTATTGAACAATACATCGGACAGTTTGTTTTATTCGGGCGACAGTACTGTGATGTATAAAAAATTTAATGCGGTTGCGGCAATAGCTGCCGCTTCACCTAAAGCACCTGTAACATCTGTGTCGGGTTATATGTATGTCAATGAAGACGGCAGCATTGTGATACATCTGCCGGAAAATGATGTGTATGATTATTCAATGACTATTTACCAACCTGATGGAAATTCGGTGTTGTACAAAATCAGTCATTTTGATTCTCCTGAAATTATTCTTAGTAAGAGCAGCTTTATGCGTGCCGGCTTTTATCCTTACGAGTTGTATAAAGACGGCAAGCTGACAGAACGAAACAGGTTTCAGATTAAGTAAACAAAGAATAAAATGATTCCGAAAATAATTCATTATTGTTGGTTTGGTGGTGCGCCGTTGCCGGAATTTGCTCATAAATGTATTGCAAGTTGGAGAAAATATTTTCCGGATTATGAAATAAAAGAATGGAACGAAACCAACTATGAGGTTCATAAAATTACATATACAGATGAAGCATACCGAGCCAAGAAATATGTGTTGGTAAATGATTATGCACGTATTGATATTTTGTATCGTTATGGAGGAATATATTTTGACTTAGATGTTGAAGTCATAAAATCTTTTGATATGATTTTAACGAATGGCGATGGATTTATCGGGCTTGAAAAGCCGGGCTATGTAAATCCCGGGTTGGGAATGGGGTGCCGGCAAGGTGCAAAAATGTTCGGAAAAATTATGGAACATATTGCTCGTATTCCCTTTGTTTATCCTGTAGAAACAAGCCAGTATATGGTAATCATCAATGCCGTAGCCGAAATATTTAATACATGCGGACTTAAAGAAGAAGATATTATTCAAAACATCAACGGCATTATAGTTTATCCTGTTGAATATTTTTCGCCAAAGTCATTTACAACGGGCAAACTCGAGATTACGCAAAATACTTATTCCATTCATCATTTCAAAGGTACTTGGCTGCCCGAGAAAAAGCTGCAAAGTATAAAAACAAGATGGAAAATAATATCTGTTTTCGGAGATAATCGTTTTTCATATCGAATTGTACAATTTATTAACAGAGGATTTGTGGCTTCATGTAAAGCCTTTTGGCAAAAACTCATAAAGAAGTAATTGTAATTTTAGCTCCCCGCTTTTCTTTTTCTTAAAACCCATGGAATAAATAAATGATACAACAACTTTGATTTAGATGCAATGTATATATAGCCGGCTTTAGGGTTATGCTTTAAGAAGTCCGTCAATTGTAACTGCCGTGCATATTGTTTTACGAGTGAAAAGTCTTTGATTTCCCATGCCGTTAACAGCATCTTTAATCTGAAGTTAAAATCTCTCGTTGCGGCAACTTCCGGCGTTACCGGATATTGCTCTATAAAGTAAGTCCCGATATCATAGCATTTATGAAAATAATCGATGCGTTTTTTCATGTCGCTCAACTTGCTCAGGGAGTTTTGCCGAATGGTGTATTGCGTAGTTATCTTATCTAAGTAATAGCCTTGCGCTTTCAGATTAAAATCCATAAACAAAGAATAATCCTGAGTGATGAATTTTTTCTGTATGAAAAGCCGGAGCAAATCAAAGTTTACAAGACTGTACCTGAAACACAAAGTTGACGGGACTATATAAACATTGAGCAAGTAATCTTCATATTGAGTAGCTGCATTATGGACACGATTGATGAATCCCGGTGTTTGTGAACCGTCTTCTTCGCGATAGTAATAAAAATTGGTATAAACAAAACCAATATTGGAATGTTGTTGCAAGAGGTTGACCTGTGCCTGCAATTTATTTTCGTCTGTCCATTCATCATCTGCATCAAGCACTGCAATGAATTTTCCGGATACGTGTTCAAGTTCTTCAAAAAAGTTTACAGTAAGCCCTCTGTTTTTTTCTGCATATAAAATTTTAAACCGTTCGCCAAGTCTTTGCTGATAGGCTTGTAGAATGTCGATGGTTTTATCGGTTGAACAATCGTCGGCTACAATGATTTCATAGGCAAAATCTGTTTTTTGGCGAAGAACACTTTCTATCGCCCGTTCAATATATTTTTCTTCGTTGTATGCGGTAAGGCATACGCTTAGTACTACTTCGTCTGTCATTGGAAAGCTTGTGCATTTATTATTTTTTTAAACTCGTCAGATGCTGTAAGTAATTCTTCAAAGCTGCCGCTGGCGGTTATTTTCTTGTTTTTGAGTAAATAAATGGTGTCAGCTTTTTTTACTGTAGAAAGCCGGTGTGCTATTACGATGATGGTGTATTTGCCTTGCAGTTGCTCAATATTTTCTCTTATAATATTTTCCGTTTCGGAGTCCAGCGCCGAGGTCGCTTCGTCCAGAATTAGTAACTCACATTCTTTGTAAAGTTCACGGGCAATGGATATGCGTTGTTTTTGTCCGCCGGAAATCAACATACCATTGTCTCCCAGCACGGTATGTTCCTGCAACGGCAAAGACTGTACAAAGTCGGATAAGGATGCAAGTTGCAAGGCTTTCCAGAAGCGTTGGATATTGGCTTCTAGGGGCGTATCAAAAAAAGTAACGTTGTTAAATATTGTATCGTTAAATATGACTGCATCCTGGGAAATGTATCCGATTTTATTTCGGTAAGCGTGAATGTTGATGTTCTGCAAATTTTGATTATCTATAAATACATTGCCCTTTGTCGGAGGAAACAGACCTATCATCAGGTGTGCGAGGCTGGTTTTGCCGGAGCCGCTTTCGCCTATAAATGCAATGGTCGTATTTTTTTCGACTTTCATACTAATATTTTCCAGAACCGGAGCTGAATCGTAGGTCAGGCTTACATTTTCTAACCTTATTGTGCCAATGTTTGCCACCGGTTTGCCAATTGTAGTATCTTCCTGCATGGCTTGCAGACTTTCTGCCATATTTGATATGGCATACATGCTGCCAATATTTTGTATAAAAGATTGTCTGCTCGATTGAAGCTGGCTAAGCTGTGTAAGCGAACGATAAAAAAGCAGCAGGCTCACAAACACTGAATTCATATTGCCTTTAAAAAAGTAAAATTGTATATACACTACAATGCAGATAATGGCTACCGCAATCGGTTCTTTAGTTCCTTCGGACAGCGCCTGGTAGCGACCGATTTTGAGATTCATGTCTTCGGTTTCTTTAATTACTTCATTTAGTCGGGCTGCATATTTGCGGAAATAATCAGTTGCTTTCAGGTACCTGAAATGATTAATGGCTTGCACTAAAAAACTGTTGAATTGGTTGCCTTTTTGAGATACTTTAATTGAGGCTTTTTGTGTGTTGGAAAAAATTTTCTTATACAAAATATTACTCAATGCCGCACCTACGATAACTAAAAATGCAAACCGGTAATTTGCAAGAAATGCCAAAACTATATAGGTCAACACCATTACGGCATATTGAATAGTCCAGAAATAATTGGACATAGTGCCGTATAATCTTGTCATTTCGGATAGGAGACTGTTTTGTATAGTGCCGGAGTCTAATTGTAAAAAATCCCTGTATTTGACATTACCCAGCATATTTAGCAATTCGCTTCTTATTTTGGTAATAAAAGAAAACCTCATTTGCGCCATATATTGCATCTGAAAATAGCGCATCAAGCCTTTTAAAGAAAATAAAACGATGAGTAAAACAAGCACGGAGCTTACGGTAACGGATATGCCGGTTTTCTGAAGCGCATCTATAAAATAATGAAGTTTTCCCAGTGATTGTGAGTTGTCATTTTTGCCGCCAAATGCAATAGAAAGCAATGGAATAAACATTGACAAACCAATGCCGTCGAGTAAGCCTACCAGCATATTGATAAAAATAAATCGGTACAGTTTATTGCCTATAACGGAATAATAAAAGTGAAAATATCCTAAAAAATTATTTTTAAACTTTAACTGCACTTTTCTTCTGTTGATGTATTTGCCTGGTGCAATTTATAAAATAGTTGCTTACTTTCGGTTTTATTATTTTTTGATTAAAATCATGCTGTATGTTACGCGCATTGTGGCTTGCAAGTTGGTATCCGTCGAAAACATCTTCCCAAAACGGAGATTTTATTCAGCGTCATGCGCGTGCTGTTTCAACATATGCTGACGTATATGTATTGCACGTAGTTGCTTATGAAA
The DNA here is from genome assembly GCF_001659705.1 of Arachidicoccus sp. BS20. NCBI lineage: Bacteria > Pseudomonadati > Bacteroidota > Chitinophagia > Chitinophagales > Chitinophagaceae > Arachidicoccus > Arachidicoccus ginsenosidimutans. The sequence goes on along the minus strand of NZ_CP015971.1, from coordinate 1,564,603 downwards.
ATAATGAAATCATATTGAATCATGAAAATAATCTTACCGAAGAAATTGTTTATTACAAAAAGAAAAACGATAACCCGCTTCGTAATTTTTTTTCATTTATTCAGTATTTTTTTCTTTATAAAAAGCATATAAAAAAATATATTGATGCGCAGGGAAAGCCCGACACTGTTCATGTTCATGTATCTATGCGTGCAGGTTTGCTGGCTTTGTGGATAAAGAAAAAGTACCATATTCCGTATGTTGTAACCGAACATTGGGGTGGATTTTTTTCTGACAGAAAAGATGGTTTTGCAATAAAAAACTTTGTCTATAAATATTTTGCCAAAAAAGTTTTAAAAGAAGCGGCTACATTCTTGCCTGTGAGCAATGCTTTGGGAAATAGCGTGCGAAACAATGTTGTTCAGATAAACTATCGGAAAATTCCGAACGTTGTGGACACAACATTTTTTTATTACGAGCAAAGAAATTCAGTTAATGAAAAATTTGTTTTTCTTCATGTTTCATCGCTTGATGAAAATAAAAATCCAAAAGGAATCATTCGCGCATTTGCCCTGTTGCTGAGCGAAAACGAAAACATTTTTCTCAAAATTATCGGAAGAGAAAATCGTGAACTGAATAATTTAGCAGAAGAACTAAATATTTCGTCGAGCAACATTTCTTTTCTTCATCAAATTCCTTATGAGCAGGTGGCTGCTGAAATGCAACTTGCAGATGCTTTTGTTCTGTTTAGTCATTCCGAAAATTTTCCCTGTGTTATCATCGAAAGTCTTTGTTGCGGCATTCCTGTAATTGCAACGAATGTTGGCGGCGTTGCAGAGCAAATAGATGAGAGCAACGGTATTACAATTCCATCAAACGATGAACAAGCTTTGCTTTCAGCCATGAAAAAAATGATGGAAAATTATACGCATTATAACAAAGAAGCAATTGCAAAAAATGCAATTGCATTATATAATTACGATGTTGTAGGTAAACAGATTGTTGAAGTATATCAGTCTGTAATTAATGGTTACAAATAATCTTCATCAAAGTTTCTTTTCACTTCCGCAACATAATCTTTGATTTCAGATTCTTTTTCTTTTTTACAAATCAGCAAAGTATCTTTTGTATCCACAACAATAAAATCGTCCAAACCTTGCAGTACGACAAGCTTTTTGTCCGGTGCGCTTACCATACATTTTGTTGCATCAATCACAAGAATATGTTTTCCCGCAACAGCATTTCCCAAATAATCTTTTTCAAGATTTTCATACGCGCTGCTCCAGTTGCCCAAATCGTTCCAGCCAAATGAAGCCGGAATCACATATACATTTTGCGATTTTTCCATAATAGCAAAATCGATGGAGACATTGGTACAAAGCGGATAAATCCGCTCAATTGCTTCAGCTTCTTTTTCCGTGTTGAAAAATTCTTTTTCAGCTTCAAATACTTCAAATAATTCCGGCTGATATTTTTCTATGGCGGCAAGCACACTCTTTACGCGCCATACGAATATGCCGGAATTCCAGAGAAATTCGCCGCTTTCCAGAAACACTTTTGCCAGGTCGAGATTTGGTTTTTCGGTAAAGGTTTTTACCTTGTAAATATTAGAAGCAACTTCGCGGGTTTCGTATTGAATATACCCGTAACCCGTGTTTGGGTAAAGCGGCTTGATGCCCAGCGTAACCAATGCTTTTAAGTGTGATGAAAAATCCAATGCTGTCTGGATTACTGTTGCAAAATTTTCTTTATCGATTATAATATGGTCGCTCGGCGCAACAATCAGATTGGCATTCGGGTCGAGCGCCATTAGTTTCATGGAAATGTAGGCAACACTTGGTGCGGTACTTTTGCGGCTTGGTTCAAGAATAATATTTTCCACAGGCAAGCCGGGCAATTGAGCATGAACCAATAAATAATAATCCCTATGTGTAATTACAAAGATGTTTTCCTTTTTTATAAAAGAGACAAACCTGTCAAATGTCTGTTGAATAAGTGTTTTGCCTGTACCCAAAATATCAAGAAACTGTTTTGGCTTTGCTGTTAGACTTTTTGGCCATAAACGACTGCCGATGCCGCCTGCCAAAATCACTACATACTGATGTTCATACTGCTCCACAAAAAAATGTTTTAGTACGAAGATAAGGCATTCTTATTTGCTTAAAGTTAAGTTCGCGGTACTCCTGAAATTAAATCATGCTGTGTGGATGCTTTTTATAATAATTTTATCAATTTAGCGTTTAATATTAAAATACTTATACAACACAGCATTTCAAAACTACTTGGATGAGCCGAAGTAAATTTAACCTCTTAGTTCTATTTTCTGTACTGATATGCTTCCATGTGAAAGCGCAGTTTCGTACTTATTCCAATGAGTTTTTGAATATTGGCGCCGGAGCGCGTGGTTTAGGTATGGGCGGGGCGCAGGTTGCTTCTGTGACGGATGCGACAGCGGGTTATTGGAATCCCGCGGCGCTGGCATTTATCCGCGACCAACCGACTTTTTCGGCTATGCATGCCGATTATTTTTCCGGCATTGGTAAATACGATTTTTTGGCTGCAGCTATTCCTTTGAACGACGATAAACGTACATTGGGCATTACTGCATTGCGCTTTGGTGTGGATGATATTCCCAACACTTTGTTTTTGGTTGACCCGCAAACAGGGCAGTTAAATTATAATAATATCTCTACTTTTTCTTCTGCCGATTACGCTTTCCTTTTGTCTTATGGACAAGTTTTAAAAGACGATAACAATATGAAAATTGCCTTCGGCGGAAATGCAAAAATCATTTATCGTCATGTGGGCTCATTCGCACACGCCTGGGGTTTGGGCATCGATGGCGGCGTACAAATTACGACTCCTACCTGGCGTGCAGGTGCTGTGGTAAGAGACTTAACCACCACTTACAATGCCTGGAGTTTTAGTTTTACCGATCCGGAAAAGCAAGTGCTTTACCTCACGGATAATGATATTCCTGTAAAATCTACGGAAATCACACAGCCGCGCGTGATACTTGGCGGCGGATACAATTTTATTTTTAATCCAAAGTTCAGTCTGTTGGCAGAGTCGAACCTTGCCGTAACTTTTGACGGGAAAAGAAATACGTTAATCAGCGGAAAACCTGTAAGTATCGACCCGAATTTGGGTCTGGAAGCCAATATTGTGGACAAAGTATTTATCCGTGCTGGTATTTCCAACTTCCAGCGCGGGCTTGCCGATAGCGACACAACAAATCAAAAGCGTGTATGGTTATTCCAGCCAAGTCTCGGGGCTGGTTTCCGTTTAGGTAATGTAGTAATTGATTATGCGTTTACCAATTTGGCAAACCAATCTAATCCTTTATACACGCATGTATTTTCGTTAAGGTTAGATTTGGATAATAAAAAAACAAAATCAATGCCTCTTTATTAAATAAATTATTTCCTTTTTCATAATGAAAAAAAGAAAAATATATAATAAAATTTATTTGTCTGCTCTATTCTTCTTCTCTATCGCTGGTTTACGCGCACAGCAGTATAATAATGAGTGGATAGTTTACGGTCAAAGTTACTATAAGTTCAAGCTGTTGTCTGATGGTCTTTACCGTATCACGGGGGCATCGTTGTCGGCGGCAGGCTTGGGCAGTGTCAGCGGTTCTCAGTTGCAGCTTTGGCACAACGGCAGGCAGGTAGCCTTGTATGTCAGCAACAGCGGCACTTTCGGCAGTTCGGATTACATAGAGTTCTGGGGCATGCACAATGACGGTTCAACGGACTCTGCGCTGTTCAAGCGTCCTGCCGACCAAATCAACAAAGCCAAAAGCCTGGAGACCGACAGTGCAGCCTACTTTCTGACGCTCAATACCAACACTTCGCAAAACCTGCGCTATACCGATAACGGTGTTTTATCCATTCCTCCGGATGTCCGGCCCGAAGCCTATTTCATGTACACCGTTCAAAACAACCTGAGCGGCAACTTCAACCAGGGTCCGGCAAAAGACTACAGCGGCGATTACGTGTACCTCTCCGACTACCAATACAAAACCTTCGGTGCGCTGCTCACGCCGGGCACCACGGTGGCAAGCGCATTTACCAACTTACATCCCTATACCTCAGGCAGCGTTACGTCCAGCCTTTCGGTGGGTATTGCCGGTTCTTCTTCCACAGGCACGAACCGTTTGGTCAGCGTGAGCGGCAGCACCGGCGGCACGCTGATAAACGGCGCTTCCTTAGGCGCCTTTGAAGGCAAAATACTGACGGCGGATGACTTCCGGATAACCGGCAACTTTACGGCTACCGTCAGCGAGACCAACAGCAACAGCTCCGGCGACCGGGCAACCGTCAGCTTTGTGTCCTTAACCTATCCCAGAACATTTGACTTCGGGGGACAATCCTCTTTCGCTTTTTCGCTGCCCGCATCCGCACAGCAACGCGTGCTGCAGATAACCGATTTCAATGCCAACGGCAGTACGCCCGTTCTGTATGATTTAACGAATAACCGGAGATATACGGCAAATGTCAGCGGCGGCACTTATTCCTTTGTCATTCCGGCAACCGCCGCTGCCGATTTTGCATTGGCAGGACAGGCAGCCGCATCTTACACCGGTATAACGGGTACAGAGATTCGCCGCCGGGATTTTGCCGACCCTGCCGGCAGCGCTAACCAGGGCAACTACCTGATTATCTACAATAAAGTATTACAAAACGGTGCACAGGCATACCAACAGTACCGCGCATCCTCTGCCGGCGGAAGCTTCAATGCCAGACTCTATGAGATAGAAGATTTGGAAGACGAGTTCGCCTTCGGCATACACGGGCATCCGCTAAGTATTAAAAACTTCCTGCGCTATGCCAGAAGCCGGTTTGCACAAAGCCCGGAATATGTGCTGCTGCTGGGACGAGGATTAACCTTCAACAATACGTATGGCACCAACGGCGCCAATGCCGATTACCGGTCGCAGGCACTGCTCCCAACCTACGGGTGGCCCGCATCCGACATCCTTTTAGCCTCCGACAATTTTGTACCCGTTGCCGCTACACCCGTCGGCAGGGTATCGGCAATAAGCTCCGAAGAAGTCAACACCTATCTTGACAAGGTTAAAGCTTATGAGCAGGAACAGCAAAATAATGACAATACTATCGACAATAATTTTTGGAAAAAAAATATTGCATTTATTTCCGGGGGAAGCTCTGCTTCCGAAGAATCCCAGTTCGGCGGCTACCTGAACAGCTATGAAAAAATCATGAGCGATACATTATACGGCGGCAGGGGGTATTACTTCAGCAACCAGTCGTCTTCCTTTACAACCACGTCCAGTGATTTCTTAAACAGCCTGTTTGCCTCCGGCATGAGCCTGCTCAGCTATTACGGGCACGGTGCCAGCACCACGATAGGCTACGCCCAGCTCAGCGACCCGTCTGCTTTTAACAATAACGGCAAATATCCTGTTATATTTACCAGCGGTTGCGACGTCGGCAACTGTTTCGATTATATGGGCGGCAGAAGCAACACTGTCAACAATATTACCGAACGGTATCTGTTTACCAAAGATAAAGGGAGCGTCGCTTTTGTGGCACAAACTTATTTAGGCATTACCAATATCCTGGATCTTTACAACAGGACTTTGTACAAGCACCTGGCTGTTACTGATTATTCCCGGCCGGTTATCAACAGCATGATAGCGGGGGAACAACTCATGGTTGACCCGAGTTCGCTGCCCGGCAGGGACAGCATCAGTCTGTATGCCAATGCAGCGCAAACCTGTTTTTTGGGCGACCCCGCCATTTCACTGTTCGGAGCAGCCAAGCCCGATTTTGCCGTAGATGCCGCGCATATCATTGCCCCGCAATCGGTGTCGGCAACTGCCGCCGGCTTTCATATAAAAGCCTATTTGTATAACTTAGGCAAAGCTGCCGGGGACTCCGTAATGTTGCAGGTACAAAGAAAACTGCCTTCGGGAACAATACAAACCCTGTTGTCCAAAAACATTCCTTCGGTAAAAAATATAGATTCGGTGGAGCTGGATGTAACACTTAACCCGGCTACAGATGCCGGCAGCAACAGCATCATCGTAACCATTGACGGCAATGCACGCTATGATGAGCTAAGTACTGCCAACAACACCGCGACGGCAACCGTTTTTGTCTATTCCAACGGGCTGACGCCTGCTTATCCTTACGATTATTCCATCATTCATAATCCGACCGCTCATCTCATTGCTTCCACCTCCGACGCATTGGCTGCCGCAACCGATTATGTGATGGAACTGGATACCACATCTTTATTCAATTCTACATTCAAAATAACAAAAACGGTACACTCTGCAGGAGGAGCCATCGATTTTGACCCCGGAATCAGCTACAGCGATAGTACGGTTTACTACTGGCGGGTAAGTCCTGCGCCGGCACAAGGCGGTTTGTATTACTGGGCAGGAAGCAGTTTCCAATACATCGGCAGTCCCAACAACCGGGACGGTGCCGGGCAGTCGCACCTCTATCAGCACCTGGCGTCTGCGACAGAAAGAATCCGGCTGGACAGTACAAGCAGGCTGTGGACTTTTACTAATATCCCCAATGCCTTCCTGATTAACCACGCCGTAACCGGCGGCGGGAATACTACCGGAGCAAGCAACTTCGATATCGTTATCAACAACACAATTCTTAATTCCAGCTACTATTGTACTTCTGTGGGTAATTCCATCATGTTCAATATATTCTCTCCGGACGGTGTTAAGCCTTATTTTAACCAATCCGAACCTTCTACCGTTGAGCAGGCCGGCGGCGTGCTGGCAGGTTCCGGCAAAGGCTTCATGGGTTCAACGACTGCCTGCGGCTCTTCGCCTTACTCTTTTGACAAAAACCCCGCTAATTATCCCAATACCAATAAATACAACTTCCAGTTCCCGTATAAAACCACGGCACAACGCAATAATATTGCACAGTTCATGGACTGGATACCCGAAGGTTCCTATGTGATTGTCAGGCTGTTTATTGTAACGCCGTTTACCTCCGTACCTACGGTGGATGCGTGGAAAACACAGGACGGCACGGGCAGCGGTTCGCTCTACAACGCTTTTATTGAACAGGGACTTGGGCTTATCGATAATTTTACGGCACCCAAAGCAGCGGTGTTTATCTATAAAAAAGGAGACCATTCCTTTACGCCGCTTCAGCAAATGACCGATGACGCTTTCGGGCAGCTGCATATCAATCAAAATATCAACAGCAGCGATACGCTGGGCTTCATCACTTCCCCAAAATTCGGTCCCGCCCAAAGCTGGACATCGCTGCAATGGAACGGGCAGTCGCAGGATGCGGCAGGTACGGATAATGCACAGTTGTACGTGATAGGTTTTGACAGCAGCCAAACCCGCAGCACCGTGCTCAAAACGCTGACCATGGCACAGCAGAATGCCGATATCTCTGATATTGATGCGCAGCAATACCCTTACCTGCAACTGAAACTGCGCGATGCCGACAGCATCAACTTTACACCTTACCAGCTGCGCTACTGGCACTTGTTGTATTCCCCTTTGCCCGAAGGTGCGCTGGCGGCAAATATTTTGTACAATACAAAAGATACGGTTAACAGCGGGGAAGACTACAGCTTCGCCATCGCCTTTAAGAACATTAGCGACCAGCCTTTTAACGACAGCCTCCCGGCAAATGTGAACATCACAAGCGCAAATAATACAGTATATACCATCCCGGTCAGAAACCTTAAAAAACTGATGCCCGGCGATACAGCCATTGTCAGCATTACCATACCGGGTGACTCCGCTACCTTCAATAAAAACCAGACAAACCCAACGCTCAAAACATCAGTAAGCACTCAAAATATTACAGGTAAGAATAATCTTAGCTTAAATATTAATCCAAACAATAACCCTAAAGAACAAAGCAGCGATAATAATTTTCTTTTTAAAACATTCTATGTTAAGTCTAATATCAGCAGTACTAATCTGGATGTAACATTTGATGGCGTACATATTTTGAATAATGATATTGTGGCTGCAAAACCCGATATCGTTATCCACTTCAATAGCGATTCAAAATACATCTTACTGAATGATACTTCTATCGCACAAATCTCTTTGAAGTATCCCGACGGAACGACAAAAAGATTTGCATACAATACAGACTCACTCATTTTTACGCCGGCGAAAGACAGTGGAAATAACGAAGCAATTGCCAACCTTAAACCATATCTTATACAGGATGGTACTTACCAATTAATTGTAAACAATGGAAACTCAAGCTCAACTACACAAAGTTTGTCTTATAGTGTTTCATTCCAGGTGTATAATAAGCCAATGATTTCGGATATGTTCAATTATCCTAATCCTTTTACATCTTCTACTGCATTTGTATTTACAATTACGGGTAGTGAGGTACCACAGAATATTCGGATAGAGATTATGACGATTACAGGAAAAATTGTTAAAGAAATTACAAAGGCGGAATTGGGACCATTGCACATAGGAAGAAATATTACGGAGTACAAATGGGATGGTACCGACATGTACGGTCAAAAGCTGGCAAACGGTGTTTATCTGTATAGAGTGATTACAAATGAAAATGGAAAGCGGTTGGATAAATTCAACATTACAGATGAGAACGGGAACGCGGTAAACACGGGAAAATATTTTAATAAAGGATACGGTAAAATGTATCTGATGCGGTAAAAGAAAAGGTCCGTCTTTGATTAAATCACACAGACCTTTTCTTTAAAAATTTTTACTAAAATTACCAATTATTTTTGGAGCCGATTTTCTGAAGGCTGAATATGCCGCCAATCATAATGGAGAAATAGTGACTGTTTGAATATTGATAGAAATCTATTGGACGATTGAGTACCCTTTGTTCGCCTTCAAAAAACAGTTGAATACCGGGAGCCGCAACATATTTAATGCCAATGCCGCCACGCAGGTCTGCACCCCATTTATGCGCTATTCCTGTATTTACTACAACATTTTCTGCATTTACCTTTTGACCTTTATAATGAAACATACGGAACGCGCCGCCACCCGCATAAATATAAGGAGTCCACTTGTATTGATAGCGCAATTGCTTGTCAGGAGTGATGTTTAAAAAATCGTATTCAGGTAAGATATTCAATTCTGCAATACCCGTTTGAAAATAGCCCGAACGGTCAGGAGTTTGACCCTCTACATATTGATTGCTTCTTTGTAACCAGCCTACTAAACCTGTTGCACGTACGTGAAAATTTGTAGTAACATCGTACCGGTACATTATTTCGCCCGCTCCGCTTATTTGACTAAGAGTGAAAGATTTAGGTTGCATATAGCCGCCATAATTCATTATTCCGCCGGCGATACCAATATAGCTTCTTCTTGCAGGCACGTCATTTTGAGCATGAGTTGTTGTACTTGCGAAACAATAAATACAGAAAAAGTAAACAAATATTTTCCCTAAATATCTCATCATAATATTATATTAATTAATAAACTCGCTTATTGTTGGGCAGAATGCTTCCACATTTGACCGCTTAAATTATTCAGCTCTTGCTGAATTGTTTGACCTTGTGCTCCGGTTAATGGTTCTTTTGTAAAACCATTTTGCGTATCCAAAGTAGATTTGATAATATGGCTTGTAAATAATCTTTTTTCAAATACCTCTTCCCAAGTCATAGTACCGCCTATATTCAATGGATTTGGAATCAATGAACGCACAAGGGCTGTTCTTAAATCGGGATAATAAATCCAGAATGCTGCGTGTTCGCTATTATCAGCAACGTCGCCATTAGACATAGTGTAGGAAATTAACGGTGCGATACCAAGAATACGCACATAGGTTTTACCGTCGCGCTTGTTGAAGACCCATTCCTCTTTTATCCTGAATTTATAAATAGAATCCGGATTTAAGGCTTTTTGCCTTACCTGATAGCCTACGATATTTCCGTTTAAGTCGTAAGAGGCAGAAGTATCGGTACCGCTTCCGAAAGCATCTAACGCCTGTTGGAAAGTTATCGGTGTGGTAAAGCGGTCGTCAATTGAACTGAAAGCCTGTACACTATCATTTTTGATAGCATTAAAAATCACGTTGATTAAACGGGTATTGTCTTCGCCGTCAATAGATGAATTGAAAAAATAAGGAAGATTTGCTTTTTCTGTTCCGTCAATTACTCTCCATACACGCACACGGTAAACGGCATCTGTCGAATATAGCGGCGTGTAGGGTAAAGGCGTGGCTGTACTGTCAGTTGCGTCATCTTCTAAAATGCCATCTCGTCTTAGAGACTTTTTATTGTCTGAAAACAATCCGCCATTGGAAGAATCCTTAATGACAGTAACAGGTAAATTCGGATTAATGCCCATTGTGTCGGCAGCACTTGCATAACTGTCGGTTGGCAATTCTGTGGTATCTGCTGCCGGAACTTTTGATTTCTTCGGGGCACTATTGCTTTGTACGGGAATATCGCCGTAAGAATCTACAGGTGGACGCGATTTTTTCTTTTTGGATTGAGCGTTCAGTGAACCGAATGATATTAATCCAACGAACAAAAGCGCGGATAATTTTGTATAAGAAAAAGATTTGTTCATCATCCTACAAATATTATTTAAAACAAATTAAATGCAATAGGGGCAAGCGTGCGGCTGCCGCCGGGACCTGATGCCCTGATATCGTCTAAAGTAATCGTACATCCCGGTTTTGCACGTTCTATAATATCCCGTACCGGAGCAAACAGATTTCCGGAAACTGCTTTGTGTGTAAACTCCGGATAGCCTGCGCCGGAACACGTAATCGTGAAACTTGTAACAGTAAACTTCACGCCTTCAAATACGAAATTTTCCAATTCGGCACGTACGCCTACTTGTGCTTTAAAATCGTTCAGTCTCATACGTCCGCCTTTGCTGGCGCCAACCATTGCCGTAGGCGTAGGTACGGTTTTTACACGCATTTCCTGCACGGTTTGTGTTTTTCCGTCGGATACGGTAATGTGTGCAACGCCCGGTGTAGATACTCTTGCAATAAACTTGCCATGTCCTTGTGAAGAGATAGAACCCTGGTCAATGGAAGCGTGCAAGGTTTCTGCCCCACGGCCATTTCCACCACCGATAGAAATAGGATTGTCCAAGCCGATGTATAAAACTCTTGTAGCATCGGCACTTACGGTAATGCCTGTGGGCGAACCGACTGTATAAGGAATATCTTTTGTAATAGTTGCAAGGCTACCATCCGGTTTATAAAAAGAAATATTTACACGTTTTGTATAAGTTCCGGGACTTCCTGCGACGGATTTATACAACGCCATTCCATTGGCATCCAGCGGAACATTAGCGCCATCAACTGTTACAGTCGGTTTGGCATTTTTGCTGAATGCACCCACACCTGCGGAAATAGTCAATTCTTGTCCGGGTAAATAATAAGTGGAATTGGATGTAGCCAATGCTTCAAATTCGTCGTATACAACCTGTACGGCGCCTACTTGGTTGTGGCAAAATTCCACAACTTGCGCTTCACTATTTCTGACATCATTCTGGAATTTGCTTAAAATGGTAACTGCGGCAATAGTTGGCGTCATTCTGAAATAAGCGGCGGACCATGTATTGTTGCTGCTGTTTTCAACTTTCGGCGTAGTCAAATCAATCGGCAGAGAATTTTGAAATTGCGCTGCAATTTTCGGGTCTATTGCCAAAAGATTCTTTTTATACTCGGCTAATTTTTGATACAATGTATCGCCCAATTTTCCATCGTCCATAATTTTTGTAGGTACATCTGTATTGTCGTACCACGAAGAAGAACTATCTCCTTTTTCGGGATGGTAGCCAGATTCTTTTTCCAATCTTCCTTTAATGCTTTCTATATAATTATAAAGATCATCCGAATATTGTTTTGCTCTTTCAGCCTTTGGTTCCCACATTGCCGCCTGTTCGCGCGTTTTATCATCATTCATCAATTTCTGAAATGACTCAAATAAAGTTTGATTCTTTTGCTCAATAGTATTCGTTGCATTTCCAAGGCTATCATTGATAGTACGAAAAGCATTCAGTATTTCGGACGATACATTCAGCGCCAGCAATGCTGTAAGCACCAAATACATCAGGTTAATCATTTTCTGCCGTGGCTCGCGAGGTATTGCCATAGTTAATTTTTATTTTTAAAGTCAATAACTTTTTCCACTTGTGAAACGTGCGTATAATGCACGACTGACGTTTCACATCTCACGAAAATTTAATTAGGTTTCACATTCATTGCTGAAAGCATATTTGCATATACCTGATTGAGTTTCACTAAATTTTGCGCCAGTTGGGCAATCTGTTCCTGCGTACGTTTTGCATCGTCGGCGCTGCTTGCCAATGCCGATGAGGTTTCAGTAAGCTTGCTATAAAAGCTGTTCATGTTTGAAAGCGAAGCGGTTGCTTCCTGCAATTTCTTGGCATATTCATCCGTATTTGCAATGTTGTTGCTTGCAGTTCCGATGCGCTGGATGCTTGCCTCCAGATTTTTAAATCCAAGACTTAATCTGTCCAAAGATTCAGGTGTAATGTCGGCGCTTTTCAGCATATCGTCAATGGCTGTTAGCGATGTTTTCTTTGTGTCTGCCGTTTTTTTAGTATCAGCAGAATCAACGGCTATGCCCAACTCGTCCACGGCTTTTGGCGGCGACAGCCAATACAATAAACCGAAGGTTGTAAACACAATTGCTTCGGTACCCAAGCCTACGTAAAGCCAGGCATTTGGCGAGCCGAACGGGGTTGTATGCGTAAGTTTGAATAATGCACCAAGCAATACAGGCACTGCCGCGAAAGAATAGAATATTTCGAGTATTCTGTCTATTGGTCTTACTTTTTCGACTGACATAGATTAAAATTGGGGTTTATAGTTTTTAAAAATTGAGTTTTATTCAGGTAAATTTACAACGACTCTAAAGCCGATGTAGGAGTGTGCTCCGTCCATATCTTCATAAAAGCGATTGTAGGATGTTTTGAACTGCGGCGTGTCTTTCCAGCTTCCGCCGCGCACTACTTTTCTCCGTTTCGATTTTGAGTCGGAATCTATTTTTCCCCATTGAATATCCGGGTTAAAACGGTTCTCAAAATTATCGCCGCCTTCGTAGTAGGAAGTATTTGTCCATTCAGATACATTATCTGCCAAATCCACAATACCGTATTTACCGCGTTCGCCAAAGGCTATATTTTGTGGAAATAATGTATTGTCTTCGACTTCGTCATTTGAATGTTTGCGTGCGTTGTGTCTGCTTCTTTTTTTGGTTTTTGACGAGTCGCGCTGAACAAAAACAAAGGGGGTATCCGGTGTCGTTTGCTGTTTTATTTTTTTATCATTGTCCTCATTCAGGCTGGCGGCGTACGCCCACTCTGCTTCCGTCGGCAGGCGGCAAACCCCGCCTACAGCCATTCTTTTGCTGCGTTGTTCAGTATGGATTCTCTGTCTTGTAAGCCAGTCGCAGTATGCATTTGCCTGTTTCCAGTTTACTCCCACAACCGGGTAATTGGTGTATTTGGGACTTGAGAAATAGCTTAGTGCCATTTGCTCATTGTTGGAATAACCGAAGTCGCGCATCCATACGAGTGTGTCGGGATAAATTTTTACTTCGTATCTGTACCGAAATTCGTTTGGATTTTTTCCCTGGTTTTCTTTTTTTGCTGCTTCCTGATAATCAAAACCCTGCATTACATACACCAGTTTGGACGGGTCAACTTCGTAATGATGGCTCAATGTTTGCGCCGGCGGCAGCAATATGGGCGTAAGTTTTTCCCTGTTTTCAGAGCTGGTGCAATCAATATGCGAAGCATTTTTCCAGTTAATGCTTGTGTCGCCCGCTTTGCTTATGTTGAGATATTTTCCGCCTAAAAGATAGGCTGCAATAGAATCGCGAACCCAATCGGTAAACTCTTTATATTGGGCATTGGTAACCTCGGATGTGCTGATGTAAAAATCGCTGATTAACATGGGATGGTTATCGCCCGGCGACCCGTTTTTATTACTGTCGATGAATGTACCTGTCGGGATTTCTACTACCCGCAGTGGCAACCCCAGCACGTAGCCTCTTTTGCTTGATACTACTTTTTTCAGATGCTGTGTTTTTTGTGCGTACGAAAATGAAATGCTGAATAATGCGAGTGCCAATACGAAACCAAATTGTTTCTTCATAAATTTATTTTATTATAAAAGAAAAATTATCCCCGTCAAATAAGCCTTTATCGCTCAATTTTAAATGCGGGATGACCAACAATGCCATAAAACTTAAAGTCATAAACGGCGCGGACAGCTTACTACCTAACAAATCTTTTGCCATTTTGTCCAATTGCGCATATTTTCTGGCAACTATATAGCCGTCTTCCTTGCTCATTAAGCCGGCTACGTTCAGTGGAAGTACGTGTGTTTCCCGCTCTGCAACGCTTACGCCGCCTTTTACTTCGATGACCGCATTGATTGCACTGAGCAAACTTTCATCATCCACACCCACGGCTACAATATTATGACTATCATGCGCTACGCTCGAAGCAAGCGCACCTTTTTTTAAACCGAAATTTTTAATAAATGCTTTGGCGACAGGTGCTTTTTGATAACGATTAACAACTACAATTTTTAAAATATCTTTTTCCGTGTCGCTTCTTAATGAATCATTTTTAGTTTTGGGTTGAAGAAAAACTTTGTTTGTGATTAATTGTCCATCCAATGCTTCAATTATTGGGATTTCTTCGCGTTCATTGAAAAGAGCCTGCTTTTTCTCAAAACGAAAATCGGAAATATTTATTTTGTCAATAGAAAAATTGTTGATTTCTTTTTCCGCAACAGAATTAATTAAGGATTGTCCGTTTTCGGCGACTAAAGTGCCATCGATATAAGTTTTTAACGGCTTGAAAGATACCAAATCTTTTATCAGAATGAAATCTGCATCATCATTTTCCCGCAGCAAACCTACGTTCAATTTATAATGTAATACCGGATTGACGCAAGCTGCTTTGATGATTTTAAAAATATCAATACCCTTTGCAACAGCTCTTTCGCATAGTTGATTGATGTGTCCGAGAACCAAACTATCGGGATGTTTATCGTCGCTGCAAAACATGATTTCGTCTTCATAATCGTTCAGTAAATCAATCAACGCTTCAAAGTTTTTTGCCGCACTGCCTTCGCGAATCAAAATCTTCATGCCGTATTTCAACTTGTCCAAAGCCTCTTCTTTGGTAAAGCATTCATGGTCGGTTGAGATGCCCACTTCGATATATTTTTTAGCATCATCGCCGCGCAAGCCGGGCGCATGACCATCCACAGGTTTGTTCAAAGAATGTGCGTGCGCAATTTTTTTCATCACTTCTTCATCGCCATGCAGCACGCCGGGAAAGTTCATCATCTCGGCTAAATACTTTATTTCGTCCATTTCCAATAATTCTCTCACTGCGTTACTGTCGAGCGTTGCACCTGCCGTTTCAAAAACTGTTGCAGGCACACAGCTCGGCGCACCGAAATAAAATTTGAAGGGCACTTTCTTGCCGTTTTCAATCATGTATTTTACGCCGTTCACGCCGCAAACATTGGCAATTTCGTGCGGATCGCTCACGGTCGCAACCGTTCCGTGCGTAACGGCAATGCGCGCAAACTCGCTTGGAATAAGCATGGAACTTTCGATATGCACGTGCGCATCCACAAAACCGGGAATAATAAACGGAAGTGTGCTATCAATTTGATTGCCTAATTTTTTTATAGAAATAATTTTTTTGTCAAAAGAAATTTCCACAGGATAAATTTCTTTGGCAAAAGCGTTGACGAGATTGGCGGTTAGAGAATTCATAATTAAAGTTTTACTGTTCAATATTTCATGCTCTTCGGAATTTGCAATTCGCAAATAATTGTGCATTACAAATGCACGGATAAGAGTTCGTGATTGCAAATCCCGAACAGCACAATGCTTCGTGATTGCAAATCCCGAAGAGTCTTTTTATTTCAAATCAAACTCTACAACAGGAACTTCATAAGGCGGCTTTGCTTTTGGCAATTTCAATATCACATCTTTCCCATTATCCGCAACGGTAAAGGGTATTTCGGAGTCATCATTGAGGAGTTGTGCATAAGAAATTTTACCGTTGTAATTCGGTAGAATCAATTGCCCGTTTGTCGGATAATTCAGCAGATGCAAATAGAGTTTTTTTGTTGTGGGATTATACGTCAGCCGTTCATCCATAGAATCAGGCAAATCGTACTGCGCAGGCGGAAAAGTACAGTTGTAAATCGATTGCTTATTCTCGTGCATCCAGTAAGCCAAACTGTCCAAAGCTCTTGTTGCGCGATAATCAAATTCGCCGCGCGCTGTTGGACCGACATTCAAAATAAGATTGCCGCCGTTTGCAGTAGAAGTAATCAGCAAGTCGAGCAATTGATGCTGATTTTTCCATGTGTTTTCGTCGCGGTAATATCCCCATGAGCCGGAAAACGTTTGACAAGTTTCCCAATATTTCCCTTTATATGGAAGTAGCTGTTTAGGCGTTACCTGTTCTGGTGTTTCAAAATCACCGCCGTCGGAATAACCTTCCTGGTCAAGCCCCAGCCGGTTGTTCACGATAATCCCGGGCTGTAATTTCCGCACCAGTTTTATTAAATTTACAGCGTCCCAATCTTCGGGGTGCTTGCCGTATTTATCGTCTTTTCCCCAAGTCCAGTCGAGCCAGAGAATATCAATCTTTCCATAATTTGTGAGTAATTCCGTGATTTGATTTTTGAGGTATTGCTGATACTTTTTCATATCACGACCTTTATTAAAACGTGCATAAGCCGAATCTTTCTGCGCATTGGTTAAGCCGTCTGCAGGGCGTTGCGGATGCACATCGTCCATTGTATAATCGGGATGATGCCAGTCTAACAAAGAATAATAAAAACCAACCTTGATACCTTCCGCGCGAAAGGCATCTACGAACTCGCGTACAAGGTCTCTGTGCGCTTTTGTATTTGTCGCTTTATAATCGGTGTATTTTGAATCGAACAAACAAAATCCTTCGTGATGCTTTGTGGTCAACACGGCATATTTCATGCCTGCAGCTTTTGCTTCTTTCGCCCATTTTTTCGGGTCAAATTCGTCGGGATTAAAGTTGTCGAAATATTTTTGATAAGCAGAATCGGTCAATCTTTCATGGCTTTTTACCCATTCGTGCCGCGCTGCTAAAGAATACAATCCCCAATGAATGAACATTCCGAAACGCGCGTCAGTCCACCATTTCAAGCGTTCGGCTTTGTGTTGAGGCATTTCGTTGAATAGTTTTTTGTCTTGGGAGAAAGCAGATTGTGCAAGAAAACACATTAGAATAAATAACGAGAATATTTTTTTCATTAAACAATAATTTTAAAAGAAAAAATTGGAATATTAATTTGAAAATTCAATGGAGTAAATGTATTGAAAAAAAATATTGTTCGCCAATTAAACAATATTTTAAAAAGATTATTTAATTTTATAAAAGGCTTTAATTATTTTTTCGGTAAAACAAAATTAGATGAAATTTTCTTTTGTGTCTGCGCGGACGATCTTACTCCTCTCGATGATTTTTTATTTACTTTCATGCCATAAAGATGAAGTTAAAAATACTCCGTCAAATAATAATGAGCTAATTATAAGGATAAAGGGAAATGCTTTATACACGGGAAACGAAGAGCCTACAAATGCATTGGGAAATAATGGGGATTTTTATCTTAACTTAAATAGCGGTGTTTTTTATACGGGCAAAACTTCATTTGGTTGGACAAACTCTGTCACATTAAAAGTATCAAACTCTGCCCAAACAACAACTTCTATATTGAACATCGGCAAAGGAATTCCTTCAGAAAGTGTCGGAAAAACAGGAGATTTTTATATCGATACATCGAATTATGTTTTGTATGGACCTAAAGATACCGCAAGTTGGAATACCAATCTTTTAGCATTAACTACAGATTCTGCTACGGAAAATAATTATGTTCTTACATACGGTTTTGATAATATTCATTTGAATAAATCTGCGCGTGAGTTTGGAACAAAATATTTTTACAGCTTCTTATCAATTTCCAATTTTATTTTTAATCAAGATGATTCTATAAGAAGAGCGAAGTATAAGTATTTCAATTATGCAAGAATCAATTATTCGTATTTGGGATTCAATCAAATTTTGGCAAGAGCGATGAATGTTTCTGTGAGACAAGAAGACCTTGTCTCAGACCCTAATATTAAACTTGCCAAAGTTGGACAACCATTTCAATTTATCGCAGATAGTTTGCATAACTCTTTTACGTTTACCGGCGAAGATTCTCTAAGAATGGTATCCAAAGAATATCCCGATTCTATTTTATGGAGACCTCTTGACCCGACAATGAAAGTCGGAGAAAAGATGAGATTTGGAGTAATTACCTCAAAAGCAGATTCAATTAATATTTACGATAATGAATATTCGGCAGGTTCATCCGTCGCGTTAGCAAATTTAATTTCTAAATACATAACTCTTAAATCAACCTATCAGTTGTACTTGTTTATAAAAGTCTTACCTCAATATAAAACGGACTCTTTAAGCAATACCTGGGTTGGTGGCAGATGGACAAATACTTCTTCTAATATAGAAGTCGCCGGCAAAATAAACGATTCGACGAGTTTTTATACTTACACATACATTGTAGGAGATTCATTAAAAATAAGTTCAACTTTGTATGCGCATAGAAATGGTGGACCTAATGTACCGCCAACTATACCTGACTTTTCATTACCCTATTTACCTTCTGACACAACATTTGTTAATACAAATGGCGGCGGTCGTACACAAGGTTATAACGCGGATGAATATAGAAATGGAACTTTTTATCAAATAAGAGTTGTTATGGTTCCGCCTGGACATTCAGTAAATCTTTCGAGTATTCGTTCACAAGGTATTTTTTCAGCTAAAACCAAATAAAAACGAGGATTTTTAATCAAGTATATCCGGTCGTCTTTCTTTCGTGCGTTCAACAGATTGCTCGTAACGCCATTCTTCAATTGTTTTGGGATTTCCGCTCAACAAAACTTCCGGTACTTTCCAACCGCGAAATTCCGCAGGGCGCGTGTACACAGGCGGCGCTAAAAGATTGTCCTGAAAAGAATCGGTAAGCGCGGAAGTTTCATCGTTTAATACGCCGGGCAACAATCTTCCGATGGCATCAATCACTACATTAGCAGCAAGCTCGCCGCCACTTAATACATAATCGCCAATAGAAATTTCTTTGGTTACAAAATGCTCGCGTATGCGCTGGTCAATGCCTTTGTAATGTCCGCAAATAATGAGCAAATTTTCTTTGAGTGAAAGTTGATTTGCAGTAGATTGCTTAAAGCGTTCGCCGTCGGGTGTCATGTAAATAATTTCGTCGTAAGGTCTTTCTTTTTGCAAGTGTTCAATCGCATTTGCCAAAGGTTCGCACATCATTACCATACCAGCACCGCCGCCGAATTGATAATCGTCCACTTGCCCGTATTTGTTCACAGCCCATTGACGCAAGTTGTGCGTTTGTACTGTGAGTATGCCTTTGTCCTGCGCTCGTTTCATAATGCTGTGCGACAAAGGACTGGCGAGTAATTCGGGTACAACCGTGATAATATCGATGTGCATTGTGTGAATGAATAATTGAGGTTTGTGAAATAACTTATCGTGTCCAACTTGCATATCGCCGAAGCAAATTTGGGATACGAAACTTGTAACCGTATTTATTTAAAACTAATACACAATCCAACCTTCACTTGTCTTTAAATGCAATTCCTTTTTGTCCGATGCTTCCGTATGACCGATAATTTTTGCTTCGATGCCGAGTGATTTTGCTGCTTCAATCATTTTGTCGGCTGCACTTTCGTTGGTAAAAATTTCCAGGCGATGTCCCATGTTGAATACTTGGTACATTTCCCTGAAATCAGCTCCGCTGTTGGATTGTATGAGTTGGAATATGGGCGGAATGCCAAATAAATTATCTTTTACAACTTTTAAATTCTTCGGTAAATATTTCATGCACTTGGTTTGCCCACCGCCGCTGCAATGGATAACGCCGTTGATGTCGTCGAAATAATTTTCCAGTAAAATTTTCATCAAAGGTGCATACGTGCGGGTAGGAGAGAGCAATAATTTCCCAATCGTGAAATGCGAACCGCCAATCGTGAGTTCGTCTTCAACTTTGTTTTTTCCGATATAAACGACATCATCATCCAACGTTGTTTCAAAAGTTTCGGGATATTTTTCTGCGTAATATTTGCTCAGCACATCATGGCGCGCGCTTGTGAGTCCGTTGCTGCCGAGCCCGCTGTTATATTCAGTTTCATAGTTCGCTTTGCCGGAGCTTGCAAACCCAACAATTACATTCTTTTCAGCTATTTTTTCGTTTGTAATAATGCTCGATTTTTTTTGCCTTGCACTCATTGTTCCGTTCACGGCAATTGTGCGGACAACATCGCCCACATCGGCAGTTTCGCCGCCGAGATAATGAATGTTTACGCCGTATTTTTTCATCTCGTCGAAGAATGCCTGTGTGCCGTTAATTACCACTTCCAACACTTCACCCGAAACGATTTTTTTGTTTCTGTCGATAGTGGATGAGAATAAAATATTATCGTAAATACCCACACAAAGCAAGTCGTCCAAGTTCATCGCAATGGCATCCTGCGCAATACCTTTCCATACGGAAATGTCGCCTGTTTCTTTCCAATATAGATACGCTAAAATGCTTTTCGTGCCTGCGCCGTCGGCGTGCATGATGTTGATATAATCTTTATCGCCGCCGATAAAATCGGGATACATTTTGCAAAACGCATGAGGAAATAATCCCTGGTCAAGATGTTGAATTGCCTGATGAACTTCTTCTTTTTGTGCGGAAACGCCGCGCTTGGTGTATAAACTCATGCTGCAAAAATAATTGTTATAAATCAGAAGTCGGAAGATAGAAGTTAGAATGTGGGGAAGAAATTGTTTTATTTTTATGGAAAACAATGGAGATTAGCATCTTTATATAAAAGAAAGTTTTGTATGAAAAAAATTGCGTGTTTTTATTTAATAATTATTGCCATGAGTTGCCATAAAAAGAAAATTGAAAAATGGGACACAGTAATAATTGACAATACTTTAAGTCGAAACGATGTTTATAAGAAAATGGATAAAGAGAAAGAAATATTTTCATGGGATGAAAATATGCAAAACTCTAAACGTCAAGATTCTCTATTGGCTAAGAAAAGTAGTGATGTAAAATTATTTGAAGGTTCGCCAAATGAATTCATTGAAACTCTTTTTAATGCAAGCGGAGTAGCCGGATATGCAAGTTATAATAACTGCCGTGCTTATTTACAATCAGATACAGTGATAATAAATATTGGAATCAGTTCAATGTTTACGGGACATAATATCTCTATAAGATATACCAATAAAGCTTTTTCTGTTAAAGGCGAAGATTGGTCTGATGTGATAATGCCCTGTAAGGAAACAACATACGATTCAACAATTTTTCACAAATTGATTTTGGACAAATCAATTTATAAACTCGGCGACAGTTTGTATGGCTTTATTGATTTTAAATCTATCCAAACAAATGACTGCAAAGACACACTTTTATTTCGTGCAAATGGATTTTTTCGCACGAAAATTTTATTACCTAAAGAGTAAAAATCTTGCAAGCATATTATTTACTCGCAGGATTTAGTATTTTACGATTAATTTCTACCAACCGCCGCTTGCGCCACCGCCGCCGCTGCTTCCTCCGCCGAAACCACCGAAGCCGCCACCACTTCCTCCAAAACTGCCGCCGCCAAATCCCCCGCCACGGCTGCCGCCGAAACCGCCATTGAGTAGTGTGGGCAAAATCCACCAACCACCTCCGCTTCCCATTCCTCCTCCGCCACCGCCTCCGCGCGAACGGATGATAATGAACAGAACAACCAATAAAATAATAAGGAAAATGATGCCGCCGCCCGAATCGTCGCTACTGTCATGCGGATTAGGAATTTTATATTCGCCTACGGCGGCGGCTGAAAGCGAATTAATAGCATTATCAATGCCGCGATAATAATTTCCTTCGCGAAAGTTTGGGGTAATATCGTTATCAATAATGCTTCTCGATTGCAAATCGGTAATGGCTCCTTCGAGTCCGTAACCAACTTCGATGCGCACTTTATGGTCATTAACTGCAATCAGTAACAGAACGCCGTTGTTATGTTTTTTACCGCCAATGCCCCAACTGCGGAACAATTTGGTAGCATAATCTTCAATCGGGTAGTCGTCGCCGCTGGAATCTTTGAGAGTAGGAATGGTGACAACTGCAATTTGATTGGAAGTACTGTCGTCCAGCGTAACTAATTTTTCTTCCAGAATTTCCCTTTGTTCGGGAATTAAAAGATTGGCATTGTCCACCACCAATCTCGGCGGATTTGGCGGCGGCAATACATTTTGCGCATTTAGTTTTGTAAAACTAAATACAACAACAAATGCGGTAAATATGTTTTTTATCTTAAAAGAAAAATTCACTATTTATATTTTTATCTCCCGTAGGCAATATCATCGGGAAGTTCGTTTTTATCGGTAGCCGCATCATAGGGAAATGCGTGTGAAAGCGTATCTCCGATTTCCAAAATTACCTGCACAATTCCTTCGGCATAATTGTTCCTGTTGAAATGTGCAATCATTCTTTTTACTTTATTAGTCCAATAACTATCTTCTACGTGATTATATATGCCGCTATCGGCGAAGATGGCTGTTTGCCTGTCTTTCATTGCCACATAGACCAATACGCCATTGCGTTGCGCGGTTTGGTGCATTTGCAATTTTTCAAAAATTTCTTTGGCGCGGTCAATGGCATCAACGTATTTGCACCGGCTTTCAACATACAAACGGATTTCTCCGCTTGTCGTTTTTTCGGCTTGTTGAATAGCCGCCACGATTTCGTTCTGTTGTTCAACGGAAAAAAACTGCGGCGGTTTTCTTGTAAAAATATTCAGCATAAGAGCCAATAAAATGGAAGATTAGAATTGAATGTTAGGCGCATTTTCCGTGCCTGCTGCGGCTTGGAATAAGGCTTTGGGTTTAAAACCGAAAAGGTTTGCAAAAATATTTCCGGGAAACAATTGCACTTTAGTATTGTAATCCGTTACGGCCTGGTTATAATCTTTACGTGCGATGTTGATGCGGTTTTCCGTGCCTTCGATTTCGGTTTCCAGATTTTGAAACTGAGATGTTGTTTTTAAATCAGGATATTGTTCCGATACGGCGAGTAGTTTGCTGAACGAACTTTGCAGTTGTGCCTGTGCCGCTTGAAATTTTGCAAGGCTTGCAGTATCTTCAATATTTACCTGGATTTTTGTAGCATTGGCGCGCGCATTCACAACGCCGATTAATGTAGAATCTTCAAACTTTGCAGAGCCTTTGATGGTTTGCACCATATTTTGATACAAATCGGAACGGCGCTGATAATTGGTTTCAACACTTCCCCATGCGTTATTTACGTTAAGATTTGCAGTTTGCAATCCGTTGTATTTGTTACAACCCCAAAATCCGAGAATGACAATGAGTGCTAAAATGACAATCCAACCTTTTTTCATAGTACTTGTTTTTTTAAAAGTTTTAAATACAGAATAAAAGTATGATTTTAAAAGCATATACATTTACATTTTCGGCAAAAAATCGGGCGAACGGAAACTTTTGGAAGATAAACGGAAGATGTTTTAATATTTTTACTTTTTACATTTGCTTTATGTACAGTTTAAGAGAACAAATTATTCTGCTATGGTCAACGCCGTTTTATATTACGGTAATTGCAATTGAGATTTTGCTGACAAATATCCGCCTTCATAAAAAGACTTACACGCTGCGCGATACTTTTAACAATGTTGTACTCACGCTGTGCAATGCGGCAGTGGACGCGGCTTTCAAGCTTACTTATCTATGGATATTAATACAAGTGTTTAAAGTAAGTCCGTTTCAGCATTGGACTAATATGGCGGCTTATTGGATTTGTTTGTTGATTGCCGAAGACTTTGCTTATTACTGGCTGCATCGTTTTGACCATGAAATACGTTTTTTCTGGGCGGTTCATGTAACGCATCACAGCTCGGAGCATTTTAATTTCAGTACTGGATTTCGTTCGTCGGTGTTTGAACCATTATACAGGTTTGTTTATTTTATTCCGTTGGCTTGGTTTGGCTTCAAACCGCTGGATATTTTGTTTATGTATTCTGCTACGCAAATTTGGGGAACGCTTGTACACACAGAAACGGTTGGTAAGTTGGGTTGGCTTGAATATATTTTTGTAACACCGTCGCATCATCGGGTGCATCACGGTTCTAATCCGAAATATTTGGACAAAAATATGGGAATGTTTCTCATTGTTTGGGACAGAATTTTCGGTACATTTCAGGAAGAATTATCGGAAAAAGAATACGCGCCCATTCATTACGGGCTTACAAAAAATATGGAAAATCCGAATTTATTCCAATTGATTTTTCACGAATGGATTCAGATATATAAAGATGCTACGGCAAAAGGATTGACATTGAAGGAACGCATGAATTATATTTTTGGTGCGCCGGGTTATAGTCATGACGGCAGCAGAAAAACGAGTGTACAAATGCTTGCGGAAGAGAATGAACGGCGCGGAGAAATTGACACTGAGGAAGCGTTGGCAGTAGAAACGATACCTCTGTAAATTTAAAGAGCTACAAAATCTTAAACCTTGTAGCTCTTTAGTATTTTTTGTTACAATGATGCTTTAATCTTCGCTTTGATTTCATCGATGGAAATTCTTTCCTGTTGCATGGAATCGCGGTAACGAATCGTAACAGTTCTGTCTTCTTTTGTTTGGTGGTCAATCGTAATGGCGAACGGCGTGCCAAGCGCATCTTGTCTTCTGTAACGTTTTCCGATGGCATCTTTCTCTTCGTAAAAGCAACGGAAATCTTGTTTGCAATCGTCAAAAATTTCCTGTGCAATTTCGGGCAATCCATCTTTTTTGGTTAATGGAAATATTGCGAGTTTTACAGGCGCAATTTTCGGGTTGATATGCAATACAACTCTTGAATCGGTTGAGCCGTCTTCTTTTGCAATTGTTTCTTCGTGATAAGCGTTTGACAAGATTAACAAAAACATTCTGTCCAAACCAATCGACGTTTCTATTACATACGGAATGTAGTTGCCATAAGGTTTTCCGGTCGCAGGGTCAATGTCTGTATCAAAATATTGTTGCTTCTTTTTGCTGTACAATTGATGCTGCGATAAATCAAAATCGCTGCGCGAATGAATGCCTTCGACTTCTTTAAAACCAATGGGAAATTCAAATTCAATATCGCAGGCTTCTTTTGCATAGTGAGCCAATTTCACGTGGTCGTGATAACGATATTTGCTTGCATCAATGCCTAAGCTCAAATGCCATTTTAATCGTTCTGCCTTCCAATATTTATACCATTCGCCTTCCGTGCCGGGGCGAACAAAAAACTGCATTTCCATTTGTTCAAATTCGCGCATACGGAAAATAAATTGTCGCGCAACAATTTCGTTACGAAATGCTTTACCAGTTTGTGCAATGCCAAAAGGTACTTTCATTCTTGCCGTCTTTTGCACATTCAAAAAATTGACAAAAATGCCTTGTGCAGTTTCGGGGCGCAGGTAAACAATATTATCATCAGGATTATCACTTGCAACTGCTCCAAATTCTGTTTTGAACATTAAATTAAACTGGCGAATTTCTGTCCAGTTACTTGTTCCGCTGATGCTGCATGTAATTTTATTATCGTCGATTAATTTTTTCAAACCTGCAAAATCATCTTTCGCAAGCAACGCATCCATTTGTTGTAAAATATTTTGCGCTTCGCTTTCTTTTCCTTGCGCTGTAATCGTTTCGGCAAAAGCTTCAATCAAATGGTCAACACGATAACGCTTCTTGCTATCTTTGTTGTCAATCATCGGGTCGCTGAAATTGTCCACGTGTCCACTCGCTTTCCATGTTGTCGGATGCATGAAAATTGCGGCATCAATTCCCACAATATTATCGTTCAGTTGCGTCATCGATTTCCACCAATAATCGCGGATATTTTTCTTCAATTCACTTCCGTACGGACCGTAATCATATACGGCGCTGAGACCGTCATAAATTTCGCTGCTCGGAAAAACAAAGCCATATTCTTTGGCGTGCGCTATAATGGATTGAAAATTATTTTCTGCTTGTGTGCTCATGCCGCAAATATAGAAAACACAATTTAAGTTAAGCAGAAATTCTTTGTAAAGAATAAACCACAACGGCACCGAGAACACAACGGAATCACAACGTTGTGAATCGTCTGTGTCGTTGAGTCGTTGTGGTAACCAAGAAAAATCAGTCAAGCAAAAAATCGAAATCATCCGGGAAGCAATACCGCTTCAATATATTTCCATCTGCGAGTTCATAAACAGTTGCTGCAATGTTTTCCGCATTCGGATTTACATGAATAAGCTTTCCTTTATTTCTGATGCGAAAATGTGGAAGTATGGCGCGCATTACATTCATCGTTTCGTTGGCGTAAATTCCATTGTTAAGCACTACGTCAATTCCGCCGAATGTGTCGATGCTGTCGAGAATTACGTTTTCAATACTTGTAATATCGGCAACATTCATTTGTTTTATAAGAATGGAAGAATGTTCTGCCAATTCGTTTACATCGCAGAGTTTGTGCAAAGTCGCGACCACATTCCAACCTTGCTTTGCAAAATATAAGGACATGACTTTTCCTGTACCGAAAGATGCTTCGGTAATCATGATTGTCTTTTTCATCTTGTAAGATTTAGATTAAGTAATCGATGACGGATTTTGCCCGAAATGCTGCTTGAAAGAATACGAAAAGTGCGACAAGCTTTCAAAGCCCACTTCGAGATAAACGTCTGATGGTTTTTGTTTTTTCTCTTTTATCAAATAATATGCTTCCTGCAATCTGCGTTGCTGCAACCATCGATTGGGCGATGTTTGAAACGTTTTTTCAAAATCGCGTTTGAATGTTGCAAGGCTTCTTCCCGTGAGATAAGCAAGACGTTTTATCTCAACATTGAACTTAAAATTTTTGTTCATAAATGCTTCCAAATCTATCTTTCCCGGCATGCTGAAATCGAACAAAATATTTTTCAGTTCAGGATTGGATTGCAGTAATAAAATTATCGCTTCCTGCTTTTTCAATGCAATAAGTTCATCAGAAATCTGCGTTTCAAAATATGGTTCGAGTGAATCGAAATAGTGTTTCAGCAGAACATTCGGCTCAATGCGCGTAACAGCATTGATGCGCATCGCGGCAGCAAGATTATCGTGATGATATTGCTTGCTGAAATTCCAAAGCGTGTCTTTATCAAGTATAATGGATATACCTCGAAAAATACCGTTTTCCGCAGGTTGCTTTACAAATTTTGCAAGCTGGTTTTTCCGGTAAAAAAGCATATCGCCTGCGCGGAAAACATTTGTTTTATTGTTATCGGTTACGGTGTATGTTCCTTCGAGCAAATACGTTATTCCGAAGTCTTCAATAAAATGCTCGCCTGCCCAATTTTTCTCAATATAGCAAGCGTAAATAATTCCTGAATTAACGCCGATTCTGTATGATTTAATTTTCTCGTTATCCATTTTTACAACACAAAGGTCGGTAATAAAAAAGGAATACAGGTTTCTTAAAAAGCTCAAATTTTGTTTCGTAGAAAGCTCATTCAGAAACATAGAGCATATAAAGAATGAGGAATTGAATATTGTTTAATAATGAAAACGCAGGGAAGCATAGTTTTCATCGAAGACGAAAATCTCTTTGTGTCCTTTGCTTTTATAAAAGTAAGACCTCTAAAACTTTTAAGTCTCAGAGGTCTTACTCCTGTACACAAAAACTATATTTCTATGTGGTTTAAATTTGAATTAAAATTCATGCACGCCATTCACAGTCGTGTATTTGAAACTCAAATGCTTGTCGGGGAATACGTGCTTGAACGCACTCTGCATCATAATCGCTCCTTCGTGGAAACCGCACAAAATCAGTTTCAGTTTTCCCGTGTAAGTATTAATATCGCCGATGGCATAAATGCCTTCAATATTTGTAGAATAATCGGTCGTATCTACTTTTATCTGATTTTTTTTATCGATGTCCAAATTCCAATCGGCAATCGGTCCCAATTTCGGGCTTAAACCAAACAACGGAATTAAATAATCTGCATTAATGGTTTGGATTGCTTTGTTCTCATCTTCGTAATGCACTTCTTTCAAAACGCCGTTGCCGTCGATTTTTGTAAGATTGGCTTTCAGTATCAAATTGATTTTTCCTTCTTTTGCCAGATTAAAAACTTTCTCTGCCGAATCGGGCGCACCACGAAAAGTTTCGCCGCGATGAATAAGCGTTACTTTCTTTGAAATACCTGCCAAGTGAATTGTCCAGTCAAGTGCAGAGTCGCCGCCGCCTGCGAGTACAATTTCTTTATCGCGAAAAGTTTCTGGATTTTTTACCATGTACGCAACGCCTTTGCCGTGTTCAAATTCTTCGAGCCTTTCAATCGCGGGCTTACGCGGCTCGAAGGAGCCAAGTCCGGCAGCAATTACGATTACTTTTGCATGAATTTGCGTGCCTTCATTTGTACCTATCGTGAAAGATTTATCTTCATTTCTTTCAATCGTTTCCACTCTTTCGCCCAAAGTAAAAGTCGGATGAAACGGCTTGATTTGTTCCATTAAATTATCGACCAGTTCCTGCGCATTAATGCTCGGAAATCCCGGAATATCATAAATAGGTTTTTGCGGATAAATTTCGGAAAGTTGTCCGCCAACCTGCGGCAGCGCATCTACCAAATGGCAACGCATTTTCAACAACCCTGCTTCAAAAACTGCAAATAATCCAACGGGTCCTGCACCCACGATACATATATCGGTTTCAATCATCTTGAATAAAAAATTTTCGCGAAATTAATCAATCGTTACTTTTTCCGTTTACGAAATACGAAACATTTTTACAATTGACAGCAAAATGACAAATATTAAAAGAATTTTGTCATTTTAAAGCGCAATTCTCTGTCAATTTTACTGTTTTGCGGCTTCGGCAAAAAATTTGACGGTTAAATGGAACGTAGATTTTTTATAATAATGATGAATTAATGTCTGAATTCATTTAAAGTTTTAAACAATAAAGGACCCGAAGGGTTCAATATTTATAGCAAAAATGCTAAGTTGTTACATACGACTCCTTTGGAGTCGAACGTGTGTCTTCACTAAACTGCTATAAACGTATAATCCCGTTGGGATTAAGAAAATTGAAAACAAAAAGTTTAAATGACCATCGGGGGATAATCATAAAAATCATCAATAATCAGCGTTCTATTTTTTCATACAAGAAAACAGATAACAAATAACGGAACACAGATATGAGCAAACACGAACATACCGAGGAAAATCAAAAGCCAATCGAAAATGTAAACGAGCAAGCGGGAGAAACTTCGCAGGAAAATGCGGCAGAAGAACAGGTTTCCGAAACAGAAAAATTGCAAAATGAATTGGCGGAGCAAAAGGACAAATACATTCGTCTTTTGGCAGAATTTGAAAACTATAAAAGACGTACTGCGAAAGAAAGAATCGAATTGATTCAAACTGCAGGAAAAGACATTATCATTTCCCTGCTCGACGTGTTAGACGATACCGACCGCGCGGAAAAACAAATGCAAACTGATACCGACATCAATCATGTGAAAGAAGGTGCGTTTCTCGTGTTCAACAAATTCAGAAATGTGATGCAATCAAAAGGTGTGAAAGCATTGGAAAGCATTAACAGCGATTTTGACGTGGAACAGCACGAAGCTATTGCGGAAATTCCCGCACCAACTCCTGAACACAGCGGAAAAATTATCGACGAAGTTCAGAAAGGTTATTTGCTGAACGATAAATTAATCCGCCACGCGAAAGTAGTTGTGGGAAAATAACCCCCGTCCCCTAAAGGGGCGAAATTTTTATTATCTATTTTTAAATTAAAAAAGAAATTCCCCTTTAGGGGGCAGGGGCATGAAAAGAGATTACTACGAAATATTAGGTGTGAGCAAAAGCGCAACCGCGGATGAGATTAAGAAAGCATATCGCAAAACAGCGATGCAATATCATCCCGACCGCAATCCCGGCGATAAAGAAGCGGAAGAAAAATTCAAGGAAGCAGCCGAAGCTTACGAAGTGCTGAGCGATACGGACAAACGCGCAAAATATGACCGTTACGGTCATCAGGCTTTTGGTCCCGGCACGGGTGGCGGAAATCCTTTTGGCGGCGGCGGAATGGATATGAACGATATTTTTAGTCATTTCGGCGATATTTTCGGAGGCGGTGGTTTTTCCGATTTCTTTGGCGGCGGTGGAAGCTCGCGTGGCGGAAGAAGCCAGGGCGAACGTGGCAGCAACCTTCGTGTGAAAATTCGTTTGAATTATGAAGAAATGGCGAACGGCGTTACCAAAACAATCAAGGTAAAAAAATATATTGTCTGCAGTACCTGTCATGGAAGCGGCGCGAAAGATAAAGGCAGCATTCACACTTGTAAAACCTGCGGCGGCACAGGACAAGTGCGCAAAGTGCAGCAAACATTTTTGGGGCAAATGCAAACCGTTGTGGTTTGTCCTACTTGCCATGGCGAAGGTTCTACTATTTCCGCAAAATGTACAAGCTGTAAAGGCGACGGTCGCGTGTACGGCGAAGAAACCGTGAGCATCAATATTCCCGCAGGCGTGTACGACGGAATGCAACTGAGCATGAGCGGCAAAGGAAATGTAGGCTTGCGCGGCGGCGCTCCGGGCGATTTGATTATTGCGATTGAAGAAGAAGCACACGCAGAACTTCATCGTGATGGATTGAATGTGGGGTACGACTTATTCATTTCTATTCCCGATGCTGTTTTTGGCGCACAGGTGGAAGTTCCTACGATTGACGGACGCGCAAAGATTAAAATTCCCGCAGGCACGCAAAGCGGTAAAATATTTCGCTTGAAAGGGAAAGGTTTTCCTGAAATTAACGGCTACGGACGGCGCGGTGACCAACTGATTAATGTAAATGTATGGACTCCGCAAACACTTTCTTCCGAAGAAAAAGCATCGATGGAAAAGATGAAAGACAGTCCGAATTTTCAACCGCAGCCGAATAAATCAGAAAAAGGATTTTTTGATAAACTGAAAGAAGTTTTTTCTTAATGATGAAAAAACTTAAGAATATATTTTATCTTCATTTTCTCAATTCCTTAATGGTTTAATTATGAAAATGAAATTCATTATAACATTCATGGTCGTAGTATTTGCTGCGACCATTTCTTTTGGACAAAATGCAAAACAAACTATTTTGCAAACTATGCATCAACAGCAAGACGATTGGAATAACGGCGATGTAGATGCTTTTATGCAAGGCTATTGGCAAAGCGACAGCCTGCAATTTGTAGGAAAACAAATCACTTACGGTTGGCAGAATACGCTGAACAATTATAAGAAAGGTTATCCCTCAAAAGAAGCAATGGGAACGCTTACTTTTTCTGATTTGAAAGTAGATGTTTTATCCAAAACTTCGGCGTTTGTCATTGGTGCATGGAAAATTGTCCATTCGGATAAAACTACGATTGGCGGACATTTCACACTTTTATGGAAAAAGATTAACGGCAAATGGCTGATTGTGGTTGACCATACTTCTTAAAGAATACAAATCCTTTTTTGAGGAAGAGATTTTGTTATGGCGCGGGCAAAGCCCGCGCCATATTTTTATTATCCAATCATAAATTAGGTTTACCTAATTTATTTATTAGGTTGTAATAAATTAATTTTTACATTTGCTGGAAATAAAAGCAAATGAAGAAAATATATTTATCCATTATTACTATGTTATTCATTCTCCCTAAATCCTTGTTTTCTCAGGTAATTACGGGAATTGTAAAAGATGCGCAGACCAAGCGACCCGTTAATTTTTGCAGCGTACAAATATTGCAAATACCAACAGGAACAACGACCGATGCAAACGGTATTTTCAAAATCAACATTCCTGAAAATGCTGAACATTTTAGATTGATATTTTCCGCAATCGGTTATCAAAGAGATACAATTGATGCGCAAAATAATCTTACGGTTTATCTCACACCGCAAAACAATTTATTGAACGATGTAGTAGTTACCGGAACGTCCAAAGCAATTCGTATAAAAGAAAATCCTGTGGCAATGGTAAGCGTTTCGCAAAAGGCAATCGAGCAAACTATTTCTGAAAATACGATTGATGCGATTTCGCAAAATGCGCCCGGGTTTGCTGCCGTGAAAACAGGTCCGAATGTATCGAAGCCTTTTATCAACGGGCTTGGCTACAATCGTGTATTGACTTTATACGATGGCGTTTTACGAGTTGAAACACAACAATGGGGCGACGAACACGGCGTGCCGATGGACGATTATACAATCGACCGAGCAGAAGTGATTGAAGGTCCGTCGAGTTTGATGTATGGCTCCGATGCAATCGCGGGCGTGTTGAGTATGTTTGTGGTTTTACCAAAAGACACAGACAGATTAATTCACGGAAAATTTCTTTCGGAATATCAAACCAACAACGGATTAATCGGTAATAGTCTGATATTGAATTACGGCAGCAAACATTGGTCTTATGCATTGCGCGGCTCGGAGCGCATTGCAAAAAATTACAGTAATCCAATCGACGGGCGAGTATATAACACAGGCTTTAAAATGCAGAACCTGTCTGCTTTTGCGGGTTATAAAAATGCAAAAGGTTATTCGCATTTTAATCTTACTTATTACAATAACCGACAAGGCATTCCCGATGGAAGCCGTGATTCATTAACGCGAAAATTTACTTACCAGATTTATGAAACAGAAGGCGAGAATATAAACATTCCGCAAGTGGATACAATTACCATTCGTCCTATTGTTCCGAACAATATTTTAAATTCATACAAGCTTAGTCCGTTGTCACAACGCATACAAGATTTTCGCATTTATACTGATAATCAATATCAGCTTGGACAAAGCGAAATCAAAGCTACGCTTGGCTTTGAGCAAAATATACGAAGAGAATATGACCATCCGACAGACGTAAATCAGGCTGGCGAATACATTGTTTTAAACACAGTTGATTATGCGGTTCGTTACAACGCGCCGAGTGTTTGGAACATTCAACCTTCGGTTGGCGTAAATGGAATGTATCAAACCAACAGCAATAAAAATGCAACGGATTTTCCTATTCCTGATTATCATTTGTTCGATATTGGCAGTTATTTTTATGGTTTGTGGAAGTACAAGCAATGGACGATTGCGGGCGGTATTCGTTATGACCGGCGCAGCGAAAACGGCGATGATATGTACATCAAGGCAAATCCTGTAACGGGATTTTACCGGCAAGTTTTCAGCAACGATACTGTGGGAAGCGCACATCAGTTCAATGCGTTTCATTTTTCTTTTCAAGGCATCACGGGAAGTGTTGGTGCAACGTATGCGTTGAACAATCAAATCAGTTTGAAAGTAAATATTGCACGCGGTTATCGTGCGCCGAATATTACGGAAATTGCATCGAACGGATTAGACCCCGGCGCGCATATTTATTATGTTGGCAATTTGGACTTCAAACCTGAATTTAGTTTGCAGGAAGATTTAGGTTTGCTTGGAACATACAATGATTTTTCTTTTGAACTGAGCGTTTATAACAACTACATTCAAAATTATATTTATGAAGATTTGGAAGTGGATAAAAACGGCGTGCCTGTTGTGATTGTGCCGGGCAATAAAACTTTTCAATACCAACAAACCAATGCGGAGTTGTATGGTTTGAACGCAACATTCAATGTACATCCGCAAAGTTGGAAAGCCTTTCAGTTCGACAATTCTTTTTCGATGGTGTATGGCAATAACTTAAATCCGAAATATAAAAATGCAAAAACACAGGGACAATATTTACCTTTCATTCCGCCGCCGCGATGGCTGAGCAGCATTGATTATGACATTGAAACGAAGAATAAAATTTTGCAGAACATTTCCCTGAAAGTCACGACAGACTTGAATCTTGCGCAAAACAGGTATCTCGGTTTATATAACACGGAAACACCTACGGCGGTATATACTTTGTTGAATTTTTATGCGACAGCAGATGTTCATTATTCAAAAAATAATATCATCAATGTTGAGTGTGCCGTGAATAATTTGCTGAACACGGCGTACCAAAATCATTTAAGCAGGTTGCAATATTTTGAATATTACACGCAATCGCCGAACGGGCATTTGGGTATTTATAATCCGGGAAGAAATTTTTGTTTTAAAGTGATTGTGCCGTTTTAATAAAAAAAGCGCAGATATTTTTTTATCTGCGCTTGCATAAAAGTTTATGTTTAGTTTCTTAATGAGAAACTGCCATTTTCTTTGCGGTAAAATTCTGCACTCCGTAAAATGCACCGAACAAAATGCCTGAATAAACGATTGTTGAAACCACACTCCAAGGCAAATAAAACGGCAAGCCGTCAATATAACATTGAAGCAAAGTTTTATGCTCATTGTAATATGATTGCGTAAATGCCCAATAAGAAAAATTAGATAGAATATAGAATAGCGTAGGTGCTGCAATTGCTGCAAGCGTAACATTCACGATATTGATTTTCTTGATAAAAAATCCTATACAAACTGTGATTGCAAACAAAATATAATTCAGCCATTGGTCTTTGTAAAATCCCCAATTTCCGTTAAATGGTTTGCCTGCATTATAAAGTAATTGATAAATGATATCCGAGAAAAAAAACGTTATCAGCGGTAAAGCAAAAGCCAATTTTTTATTATCCTTAAAAATTACTCCGCCGAAAATTGCCATCGCAAACATGGGTGTAAAACCATAAACACCTTTTGGCAAAGGAATAAAACGATACAAAACTGCAATAACAATTAACGCAGCAAAACTGATGATGATTTTATTGGATAATTTCATTCATGATATTTTTATTTCAGAAATTTCAGGAAAGCAAATATGGCGCTCAACTGCGTAACCCAGAACACAAACGCCCATAATATGATTTGAAATTTAGATTCTGATATTTTGGATTCTACCTTAGCAATTTCAGCCGCGACAAAATCTTTTGTTGCAATATTAGGAACCTGCTCTTTTATTTCTTCTTTTACCGAAGTGCGTACATAACTTACCAGTGTTTCGGCTTCCGTTTCGCCTAACTTCTTTTTCAATACATTGAAAAGCTGTATATCGGTTATGTGCAATGTTTCCGCCATCAGATTTTTCTTTCGTAAAATTAATTTAAAATAACAAAATTACAATAGAATTTTATAAAGACAAATGCCTCAAAGAATTTACAACAACATCTTCAAAGGCTCTTCCAGCAAGCCTTTCAGCGTTTGCAGGAATGCGGCTGCCGTTGCGCCGTCCACCACGCGATGGTCTGCGCTCAACGTAACTTTCATAATGTTGCCCACCACAATTTGCCCGTCTTTCACAATCGGTTCTTGCGAAATGCCGCCAACCGCAAGAATACACGCATCGGGCGGATTGATGATTGCCGTAAATTCATCAACGCCGAACATTCCCAAATTGCTAATCGTGAATGTACTGCCTTCCCAATCGGACGGCTGCAATTTTTTATCCTTTGCTTTCTGTGCGAAAGTTTTTACTTCCGCAGAAATTTGTGTCAATGATTTTGTATCTGCGAAGCGAACAACAGGCACAAGCAATCCGTCTTCCACCGCAACTGCAACGCCAATGTTCACATGATGATTGATGCGGATTTTATCGCCCAGCCAACTGCTGTTCACGGCAGGATGTTGTTTCAACGCAACGGCAACCGCTTTCAACACAATATCGTTAAAGCTGATTTTTGCTTTGCCGTCTTTATTCAACACGGGACGCGCGGCAACCGCAGCATCCATGTTGATAGACATGGTAACATAAAAATGTGGCGCGGTAAATAAACTTTCCGACAATCGGCGCGCAATGGTTTTGCGCATTTGTGTAACAGGAATTTCGTCGAAAGAAACTTGTCCCGCAGGCGCGGCAGTTGCAAAGGTTTCAACGTTCGCAGATGCAGGTGCAGCTTGCGTTTGTGCACTTGGCGTATAATTCTCCACATCGGCTTTTACGATTCTTCCGTTGTCGCCGCTGCCTTTTACATATTTTAAATCGATGCCTTTTTCGCTTGCCAATTTTTTAGCCAAAGGCGAAGCCAAAATTCTTCCTTCGTTTACCACAACCTGTTCCGCTTGCGGCGCAGGCGTTGCGGCAGGCGCAGCAGATTTTTCAACAGTTTGAGCTTCTTCTTTAGCAGGCTCCGCTTCGCTTGCGGAAGTGTTACTTTTTGCTGCGGCAACAATCGCGTTTACATCAATTCCATCGCTGCCGATGATTGCGAGTAAATCATTTACCGCAATTTTTTCGCCGGCAGGCGCACCTTGATAAAGCAGTTTCCCGTTTTTATAACTTTCCAATTCCATCGTTGCCTTGTCGGTTTCGATTTCGGCAAGAATATCGCCTTTCTTCACATCATCGCCCACATTTTTTTGCCAGGAAGCGATTACGCCTTCCGTCATTGTATCGCTCAGGCGAGGCATCAAAACTACTTCGTCCAATTTGGAAATATCGATAGATGAACTTGGCTGAGATGCAGTCGCAGCAGGTGTTTCAGCAGGTTTTGCTTCTTCGGTTTTTGCAGGAGCAGTTGCGCCGCCGGAAACCAATGCGCTAATATCTTCGCCTTTATTACCAACGATTGCGAGCAAATCATCTACCTGCAATTTGCCGCCGTTGTCTGCGCCGAGATAGAGAATCGTTCCATCTTTGTAACTTTCGAGTTCCATTGTTGCTTTGTCGGTCTCAATTTCTGCCAACAAATCGCCTTTCTTCACATCGTCGCCCACTTTTTTGTGCCATGCGGCAATCACACCTTCGGTCATCGTATCGCTTAAACGCGGCATTTTAATTACTTCTGCCATAATCTTATGTATAAAATTTTGCTCTGTTGTCGAATAAAAAATCGTGCGTGAAATTACGCCAAAAAACCTAAATGCTCTAAGTCGCCGCAAATTTAATTGGTTAAATTTAAAATGGGTGGAAGTTTGTTAAGAAAAACATGCCATTGTTGCGTCTTCAGACCAACAACGAATACGGTTTATGGTAAGTCATCGCCATGCTAAGACAAATGATAGCAGGAAATTTTTTGGATTTAACTGTAACAAATTTAATTTGTCTGCAACTTATTATAAAGCAATTGTATTTTGATAAAGAATGAAACACAACAAAAGTTCGGAAATCTTATAAAAGAAAATCAATTACTAATACTCAAGGTTTCCCGAATTTATACTTCTACACCACAAGATTGTCAGGATTTGTTTCAAGAAATTGTAATTCAGATTTGGCGCGCTTTTCCATCGTTCAAAGGCAATTCAAAAATCACTTCATGGATGTATAAAATAGCAATTTATACGGCTTTGATGAGAGTGAGAAAAGAAAAGTCTGCATTAAGATTTCAAGACATCAACGATATTTCCGAAAATATTATCCAAGTCAGTTACGAACCTTCTGACGATGAAAATCTGGAAAAATTGTACACCGCTATATCTAAGCTAAATTTGGTTGAAAAGGCAATTGTAATGCTGTATCTCGACGGAAAGTCATACGATGAAATGGAAGAAATAATTGGTATCAACGCAGGAAACTTGCGCGTAAAAATGAGTAGGATAAAAGATAAATTAAAACAATTGGTATAAAAATTATGGAACTTGATAATTTAAAAGAAAACTGGCAAAATCAGCAAGCCAAGACAGACGATATTAAATACAATCGATTGCTTGGAATTTTGCAAAACAATGAATACAATCCGCTAAATTCATTTGTGAGAAAAAATAAAAAAAGGCTTTGGGGAATGCTTGCCCTGTTGGGAATCTGGGTATTGAATGATATACAAAAACCCGAAAGACTAAGCAATCCTTTGATTTGGACAGCAACCTTATCTATAATCGTTTCCTTGTTTTTTAACTTGAAAAATTACATGATTGCAAACAGATTGATAAGCATTGATTCATCGTTAAAATCCAATATCGAAATGGAAATTGTCGCGCTGATAAAAAACAGAAAAGATGCAAAGATTGCAGGTATAATTGTAATTATACTTCTTGCCATTGTAATAGAGCTGATGATTACTTTTGATATTCCACCGTTAATGCCCGGGTGGGCGAACACGCCTTCGTTTTTTCGCATCTTAGCATATCTTTCTTTTGTATTTTTAATGTATATATGGAACAGATTTTATACGCAGCCTAAGTTTGAAAATAATATCGGGCATCTTAAAGATTTATTGGAAGCAATGAGTTGATTTCTTCATTTAATATTCCCTTTACAAAAAAATTTTGCCTATAAAAATTTCTCGTTCTACCTTTGCTCATGGCAACAAGAAATTCTCCCCAAAGCACACAATCTTCCCTTTCAAGATTTTACGGAACAGGTTTAACATTCGACGATGTATTGTTACAACCCGCATATAGTGAAGTACTTCCAAGCGAAGCAGACCTTCGTACCAATCTCACAAAAAGTATTCAACTCAATGTTCCCATGCTGTCCGCAGCAATGGACACCGTAACCGAAGCAAGCCTTGCGATTGCGTTGGCACGCGAAGGCGGATTGGGCATTTTGCACAAAAATATGTCTGTCGAAAAACAGGCGGAGCAAGTGCGCAAAGTGAAAAGAAGCGAAAGCGGCTTAATTCTCGACCCGATTACTTTGCACGAAAATGCAACCATCGGCGATGCTTTGAAACTGATGAAAGAAAATAAAATCGGCGGTATTCCTGTTGTGAATCAGCAAAAAAAATTGGTCGGAATTATTACCAACCGCGATCTGCGTTTTGAAGATAATATGAAGCGTAAAGTTTCAGAAGTAATGACCAAAGAAAATCTTGTAACTGCGCCCGCAGGAACGGATTTGAAAAAAGCAGAAAAGATTTTCCGCCAACACATGATTGAGAAATTGCCTGTCGTAAATAAAGCCGGCGATTTGGTGGGGCTGATTACTTACCGCGATATTCTTCAACTGAAAAATTTCCCCAATGCCGTAAAAGACGGTTATGGTCGTTTGTTGGTTGGAGGTGCATTGGGTATTACCAAAGATTTGCTGGAGAGAGCCGAGGCATTGCTGCAAGTGGGTGTAGATGTAGTTGCACTCGACAGTTCGCACGGACATACAAAAGGTGTGATTGATGCCTTGAAAAATCTGAAAAAGAATTTTAAAAATCTGCAAGTGATTGCAGGCAATATTGCCACAATAGCAGGAGCTAAAGCATTAGCCGATGCAGGTGCAGATGCTGTGAAAGTGGGCATTGGTCCGGGTTCTATTTGTACGACAAGAATTGTTACGGGCGCAGGTGTTCCGCAACTTTCCGCAATTATGGATGCTGCCAATGCGCTGAAAGGAACGGGTATTCCCGTGATTGCCGACGGTGGTATTCGCTATACGGGCGATATGGTAAAAGCGTTAGCGGCAGGAGCTGAGACTGTGATGATGGGAAGCGTGTTTGCAGGTGTAGAAGAAAGCCCCGGAGAAACCATTATTTTTGAAGGACGTAAATTCAAACAATATCGCGGCATGGGGAGCATCGGCGCGATGCAGCAGGGAAGCGGCGACCGTTATTTTCAAGATGGAAAAGCAGATGCGAAAAAACTTGTTCCCGAAGGTATTGAAGGTCGCGTGGCATACAAAGGTTATTTGAGTGAAATTGTTGCTCAGTATGTGGGCGGATTGCGCGCAGGTATGGGACTGACCGGCTCGAAAAACCTGGAAGCATTGCGCAAAGCAACATTTATCCAAATTACCAATGCCGGTATGTCTGAAAGTCACGCGCACGATGTTTATATTACGAAAGAAGCGCCGAATTACAGCAGAAGATAAATTTATAGCAGATTAATAAAAATAAAAACGGAACGTATTAAACACGTTCCGTTTTTATTTTTACTTATTGCTTCGGCTTTGCCGTTCCATTGTTAGGCTTGTTATTGTTATGATGATTATTCGGCTTCGGCGAATGCTGGCGGCGGTCATTATTTTTCCGCTTATCATTATTATGATTTTGCGGGTGCTTAGCTGTGCCGCGATTGGCGTGCTTGTGATTGCTTTGTTGTTCTCCTTGTTGTTTTTCCGCTTTGTGTTTGTGCTTGCGTTTTTTGTCGTTGCGTTCCAGCGCGCTCAGGCTGATGTGCCCGACTACGTCCACAAAACTTGGCTCTACTTCTTTTACTTTTCCTACCAATTCTACGGCTTCAAGGCTTTCGGGTCTCTCGCCCTTATTGTTCAGCATTTGGATTTCCTTTACACGTTTCAGCGTGAGCGGATATTGCTTTGAGCTGTCGGGCAAAGTGTACCACATTAAATCTTTGAAAATATCTTTCTTTACCAAAAATGCCTTGCCGCGTTGAATTTCAAGCGTGTCGGCATTGTTGGGAAAATGCTGTAATGCGTCAAGGTAAGTATCCAATTCATAATTCAAGCAACATTTCAACCGCCCGCATTGTCCGCTCAGTTTTGTCTGGTTAATGCTGAGATTTTGGTAACGTGCAGCCGTTGTATTCACACTTTTAAAGTCAGTCAGCCAAGTGCTGCAACAAAGTTCGCGACCGCAACTGCCAATGCCGCCGACTTTGCTCGCTTCCTGACGAATGCCTATCTGGCGCATTTCCACTTTCAGCTTAAACTCGCCGGCAAACATTTTAATCATTTCGCGGAAGTCCACACGGTCGTCTGCTGTGTAGAAGAATGTTGCTTTTTTGCCATCTGCCTGAATTTCCACTTCGGAGAGTTTCATTTGTAGTTTCAATTCGCGGGCAATTTCGCGCGAGCGCATCAGTATTGTTTGCTCTTTATTTTTGCTTGTATTAAAAAGTTCGAGGTCCCGGTCGCTACTCTTGCGGAGAATTTTTTTAAACTCGGCGGAAGTTTCGTTCACGCCTCTTTTTTTCATCTGAAGTCTTACGAGTTCGCCACAAAGACTCACTTCGCCAACATCGAAGCCGCTGACACCTTCGACTGTTACATATTCGCCCTTGTCGAAAACCTGTAGAGTATTGTTTATAAAGAAATCTTTGCGACTGCCGTTTTTAAAACTCAGCTCAACAATTCTGCAAGCGCCGTCAAGATTATCAATCGGTAAGTTTTGTAACCAATCGTGTACATTCATTCTATTGCAACTTCCCGTGCTGCAACCGCCATTGCTTTTGCAGCCGCCCGGTTTACCCGTACCACAATTTCCGCATCCCATGTTCCTGAATATATATTTTGATTTTGCAGGGATTGCTCCCGGCAAAAAGTGAATTAATGATATTTAATATATTTATGTGCCTCATTGGTATAACTGTTAAAATTATACTTTACGAATCCGCCAAAATTAC
Source organism: Arachidicoccus sp. BS20 (assembly GCF_001659705.1). Taxonomy (NCBI): domain Bacteria; kingdom Pseudomonadati; phylum Bacteroidota; class Chitinophagia; order Chitinophagales; family Chitinophagaceae; genus Arachidicoccus; species Arachidicoccus ginsenosidimutans. The sequence goes on along the minus strand of NZ_CP015971.1, from coordinate 1,523,306 downwards.
TGTTTTATGCTGAATAATATATTTTAATTTGATGCTCAGTGCATGGAAAAGCATTTTGGCATTAGCGTTTCTTTCGATATAATAAGCGGCTTTGTCAAGTTCTTCCACAATTGCTTCCTGCTGGCTTACGGAAGCGATTTTATTTAACCGCAAAGCAAAATCTTTGTCTTGTTCAGAGAGCGCAACATTTTGTTCGCCAATGATTCTCAGGCGTAAACTTTGTGCGAGCAAATGGTTGAAATAACGTAAAAACTGTTTTTGCTTTTCTCTGCCGAGCTTGTTCATTTCTTCAATCCATTTTACAATTGCAGAATGTCCGCCTTTTAAAATAGCATTGAGCCAATCGCGCAAATATTGCTGCCAATCGTCCGAAGCGTGTTGTAATAATTGTAATGCAGCGCGGTAATTTCCTTCGGAAATATTGGCAACGTCCAATGCTTTATTGGCTGACAAATTTGCTTTTTGTTCCAATGAAAGTTGAATATCTTTCGTTTCCAACAAAGGAATTTTTACCAATTGTGTGCGGCTCAAAATTGTAGGCAAAATTTGTTCTTCATTTTCTGCAACAAAAATGAACAAGGTTTTTGCCGGCGGTTCTTCAATCAGCTTCAGAAGTTTGTTGCCTTCTTTTCCCAAATATTCGGGCATCCATTGGATCAGAATTTTGTATTCGCTTTCATAGCTTTTCAGGCTAAGCTTACGCATAATATCGTTACATTCTTCTGCCGTAATATTTCCCTGCTTGTTTTCTGCACCAATGGATTGCAGCCAGTCAAAAGCATTTCCGTACGGGTAATTTTTTAAAAATTCGCGCCATTCCGAAATGTAATCTGCACTCGTAGGTTTGTCGCCCGACTTTTTTGGAATCACGGGAAATGAAAAATGAATATCGGGATGAATGTATTGCGATGCTTTTATACAAGGCGCGCAAACGCCGCAGACTTCGCCGTTTTGCTTATTTTCGCACACAATGTACTGTGCAAATGCCAATGCCAAGGGCAACGCGCCCACGCCTTCTTTTCCTAAAAACAACAATGCGTGGCTGATGCGGTTTCTGCCGACCATATCTGCCAATTGTGTTTTTATTGCTTGCTGACCTATAACATTTTTAAATTGCATAAAAGCGAAGATAGGAAATTAGGGCTTTCGCCGGATTGCAATGCCCACACTTTTGCTTGTCAGTTTCTGACACAGACGATTGATTTTTCAGGATTATGTATTGTCGATAAAAGATTACCGTTATTTTTGTGCAGAAATAAATAATTGTTTTGCAGTACGTTTTAATTATAAAAAGTTTCTAACTTTTTTGAAAAGTGCTTGTTTGGCACGATTTTCAAATATAGGTTTTATGAAACTCAGGTGTATGAGAATTTAAACATTAACTTAAAATCTAAACAGATGAAAAAACTATTATTCTTAGCAGTTGCAGGTGTGTTAGGCTCTTTTGGCATTGCCAATGCACAAATTCAAAAAGGAAATTTGATGTTGGGCGCCGATTTGGGAAATAGCGTTGCAGGGTCGGCTGGCATCAATACAGGTCTATTTGGTGCAAATTTCAACTTAAATAAAAATGCAGGATGGGGTATTGGAATCAATCCTAAAGTTGGTTATTTCGTAAAGGATAATCTATTAGTTGGAGGAATTGTTACTTTGGGTTACAACAAAGCCAAAGGTGTTGATGCTGACCATACAACTACATACGGTATCCAAGCTTTAGGTCGTTATTATTTAAGTCCGGGCGAACATGGTATTGATAATTACTTAAAACACGGTCGTTTCTTTGTGGAAGCAAATGCAGGTTTTGCCGGCACTAATACGAGCGGAAGTGGCGGAACAACAAATGGTTTTGCATTTGGTTTTGGTCCTGGTTATTCTTATTTTATTACACCGAATGTAGCCCTAGAAGGATTGGTTAAATATAATGGCTTGGCAGGTGGAGGAAGTGCCGGCTATCAAAATTCGTTAGGAATCAACTTCGGGATACAAGTATTTTTACCTTCGTCTAAGGTAAAATCGATGATTAAAGACCCATCACAATTGTAGCAGTATTCTGTACAAAACCTGATAAACAAAAAGCACGGTAAAAAATTTTTTATCGTGCTTTTTGTTTTAAAAAATGTATATTGCTCTTTTGATTGTAATCATTATGTAAAAATTTAATTCTATGATTAAGCTACAAGTAATTGGAAATTTAGGACGAGATTGTACTGTAAATAATGTAAACGGACGCACGGTTATCAACTTCAGCGTAGCACATACCGAACGTTTCAGAGATTCTGCCACCGGAGAAATGAAACCCCGGACAACTTGGGTCGAATGTGCTTACTGGACAGACAGAACGGCGATTTCTCCTTACCTGAAAAAAGGAACAATGGTATATGTTGAAGGAACCCCGGATACACGCTCTTACCAAACGCAGGATGGAACTATGAAAACTTCGCTTACGTTGCGCATTGTGAATGTGCAACTGTTAGGCGCGAGAACAGGCGACAATTCAGGCGAAGGTTCATCTGCACCAGGTGGCAATACAAATTCGGCGTCACATTCATCGTCGTCGGACTATACACCGGCTTCCGATTTTGACGGAAATGATGATTTGCCGTTTTAATCTTTATAAGAGGGACGAAAAAAGATATATGTGCCGGAATTTTTCGGCACATTTTTTATTGCTGAACAGCGCCTTTTAATGCTTCAATTTCTTGCGTAAAAGTTTCAATTGTTTCCGCATCTTCCAGTTTGAAATTACCGATTCTTGTCCGGCAAAGTTCGCTTAAATGTGCGCCCACATTGAGTTTTGCGCCAAAATCATTTGCTAAAGTTCGGATGTAAGTTCCCGTTGAACAAACCACACGGAAATACACTTTAGGCAAATCAATCTTTGTAATTTCAAATTCTTTGATGAAAATTTTTCTTGGTTCGAGCTTTACTTCAATGCCTTTGCGCGCAGCAAGGTAAACAGGCTTTCCGTCTTTTTTTATGGCAGAATGAATCGGCGGCGTTTGTTCTATTTCGCCTGTGAAATTATCGGTACAACTAATTATTTCGTCATTCGTTAAATGCGAAATATCTTTTTCATTTTCGGGTGCGCTTTCCAAATCGTATGTTGGCGTGGTTGAACCTAAAGTAAAACTGCCGGTATATTCTTTTTCCTGCGCCATATATTCGTTTATTTTCTTGGTAAACGCGCCTGTGCAAACAATGAGCAAGCCTGTTGCCAGAGGGTCGAGCGTGCCTGCATGACCAACTTTTGAAACGCCGGTTAGTCCGCGAATTTTTTTAACTGCATCAAACGAAGTCCAACGCAAAGGCTTGTTCAGTAAAATAACTTTTCCGTCCAAAAATGGCTGCATTGCAGGATGCACAGGTTTTTGCCGCATAAAAAATCAATCAAAATTTATTGCCTTTACAGGCTGTATTTTTTTTATAAAAACAGTAGGTAAAATAAGCGATGCATAGCATACAAGAAACGTAGCTACGCATATGATAAATACTTCTGTCCACACAATTTTAATAGGCGCCACGCGAATGTAATACGCCGATTCATCGAGCTTCAGGAAACCCGTGTATTGCTGCAACAAACACAGTCCAACACCAAACACAAAACCGTACAATACGCCGCGCAAAGCGATAATGGACGAGTGATACAGGAATATTTTTTGTATCAGCCAGTTGCTCCCGCCGAGCGATTTTAAAACGCCTGTCATTTTCATTCGTTCCAAAACCAGAATCAATAAACAGGTTATTAAATTGATAATCGCAACCACAGACATAATCACATATATGACGGTTTTGTTCACGTCCTGAATATCGAGCCAGTCAAAAATATTCGGGTAAACATCACGAATAGTGCGGCTTGTCCACGAATCGGGCAGTACGTTGTTGAAGTCGTCGGATACAGAATCCATGCTCTTGTAATTTTTTAAAAATACTTCGTAGCCGCCAATCTCATGATTTTCCCAACCATTAATTCGGCGTATCAAACGAATGTCCGCAATTGCAAAAAGTTTGTCGTATTCTTCAATGCCGGTTTTGTAAATGCCTGCCACATGCAGCTTTCGGCGTTGCGGCTGGTTTTGTGTTGAGGATATAAAAAATACATTTACCGTGTCGTTCAGCTGAATGTTCAGCTCTTTTGCAATCGGCTGCGACACAACAATATCTTTGCTGTACAAAGTATCTGAAAAATTAACCCAATTGCCTTTTTGTAAAAAAGATTTCAGATTGTCAAAATTATAATGCGCGCCAACACCTTTGATTAAAATGCCTTCGATGTCTTTGTTGTGTTCAAGCACGGCAGACTTTGTTGCAAAGGGCTGAATTTTTTCCACGCGGCTATCTTTTCTCAACATATTGATGATACTGCTGTTTTGCTCCAGCGGCGTTTCTTCCGCGACAATGGATTTTGTTGGTTCGTTCTCCTGAATATGAATGTGTCCCCAAAAGCTGAAAATCTTTTGACTGATGGCGGTTTGAAATCCGCTTACAAATGAAGAGGCAATAATCATAGCTGCAACGCTGATGGCTGTCGCAACTGTCGCCAACCGGATGATGAATCTTGAAAAAGATTTTTGCCTGTTAAAGGCAATTCTTTTTGCTATGAAAGAAGATACATTCATCCGGTAAATATTCGATTGGTTAATGTGGCGAAGTTAAATGTTTAAATGAATAAAATTAAAACACATAGAAACAGAGATTTTACATAGATAGATTAAAGCGAGTATAATGCGGCTCATAGATTTTCATCTTCGATGAAAGCACCATAATTCCCTTTATTATAAAATGCAGAATGAAATTAAAATCTTAATGCTATAATAAATCCTATGTATCTATGTGGTTTCATTTTCCCCTAACTTTGGCGCGTATGAGCAATGCAATCATAGAAACGGCAAAGAATGTAATTCTCGCAGAACGTGATGCCATCAGTGTTTTGGCGGATTTAATAAATGAACAATTTGAGAAAGCAGTTCAGGCAATTCATCTTTGCAAAAGCAGAATTGTTGTGAGCGGCATTGGTAAAAGTGCCATTGTTGCACAAAAAATAGTGGCTACTTTTAATTCCACAGGAACGCCGGCTATTTTTATGCACGCGGCAGATGCGATTCACGGCGATTTGGGTATGATACAAAAAGAGGATGTTGTCATTATTCTCAGCAAGAGCGGCGAAAGCCCGGAAATAAAAGTGTTGTTGCCTTTGATAAAAAGTTTGAATAATACAATTATCAGCATTGTGGGTAATAAGCAATCTTATCTTGCAAAACAGTCGGATATTGTGCTGAATAGTTTTGTAGAAAAAGAAGCGTGCCCGCACAATCTCGCTCCCACTTCTTCCACAACTGTTCAAATGGTTCTTGGCGACGCGCTCGCAGTTTGCTTAATCGAACTGAAAAAGTTTTCTTCTGAAGATTTTGCAAAGCTGCATCCGGGCGGAAACTTGGGCAAAAGATTTTATTTAAAAGTAAACGACATTTACAAACATAATGCTGCACCTAAAGTTTTAGTTGATGCGGATTTGAAGAAAGTGATTCTCGAAATTTCCAAAGGAAGAGTAGGCGCTACGGCAGTTACAGATGGAAATAATTTGTTGCAAGGAATTATTACGGACGGCGACGTGCGGCGTTTACTGGAAAAAACAGAACAGCTTTCGGGCATCACGGCGAAAGATGTTTTGTCCGCAAATCCAAAAACAATTTCTGCTGAAACCCTTGCTATTGAAGCCTTAGAGCTAATGAAGCAATTTGATTTAAGCCAACTGATAGTTACGAATGAACAAAATCATTTGCTTGGATTTATTCATTTGCACGATTTGATTCGGGAAGGAATTTTCTGATTTTCAAAGCTGAATGAAAACACAATCGTTTGCACTAACCTGTTTCAGTTTGAGAAGAAAAGATTAAGTTAGCGAATTATTAACTTAATCAAAAAATTATGCCTGCATCGTCATCTGCAAACAAAAGCTATCTTGTGCCAACACTTCTCATTGGAACTTTATTTTTCGTATTTGGTTTTATCACGTGGGTAAACAGTACGTTGATTCCGTATTTGCAAGCCGCTTGTGAACTGACTCCTTCACAAGCCATTCTTGTTACTTTTTCTTCTTACATAGCTTATGCGGTAATGGCGTTTCCGTCGTCATGGGTTTTAAAATTTACGGGATTTAAAAAAGGCATGATTCTCGGGTTGCTCATAATGGCATTGGGCGCGTTGATATTTATTCCTGCCGCGCACACAAGAACTTTTGGTGTGTTTTTGACGGGGTTGTTTGTCATCGGCATTGGCTTGGCTTTGTTGCAAACAGCGTCAAATCCGTATATTACTATTCTTGGTCCTATAGAAAGTGCAGCAAAAAGAATCAGTGTAATGGGCATTTGTAACAAAGGTGCCGGTGCATTAGCGCCGTTGATTATGGGAACAATTTTGCTGAAAGGAATGGATGCTTTTGCGCCTGCAAAATTGGCCGCGCTCGCTCCCGATGCCAAGAATCAATTGCTTGACCAATTGGCAAGCCGAATTGTTGCGCCGTATGTAATTATTGCTATTGCATTTGTGATTGTAGCCATTGCTATTTATTTTTCTTCTTTGCCCGATATTAAAAATGAAGATGAAACCAATCCTTCACACGCAACCAAAGACAGAACGAGCATTTTTTCGTATCCGTATTTGTGGTTGGGTTTTGTAACGCTTTTCCTGTACGTGGGAGTGGAAGTAATTGCCGGCGATGCAATTCAATTGTACGGGCATTCCGGCTTGGGTATTCCGCTTGAGATTACAAAGCATTTTACAACTTATACTATGCTTGCTATGCTTGGCGGATATTTGCTGGGAATTGTATTGATTCCGAAATTCATATCACAATCAACAGCGTTGAAAGTTGCAGCCATACTCGGTATTATTTTATCTATCGGCGTTATATATTCTCCGGGCATTTATTCCATTTGGTGTTTGGCATTATTAGGTTTTGCCAATGCGCCTATGTGGCCTGCAATCTGGCCGCTTTCTATTGACGGGTTAGGAAAATTCTTAAAAACAGGTTCGGCATTATTAATTGTGGGAATTGCAGGCGGCGCAATTGTTCCATGGCTTTGGACAAAATTGAGTGCCAGTGAAAGTGTAGGAATGCAACATGCTTTCTGGCTGCTCGTTCCTTGCTATGCTTTTATTCTGTTCTTTGCAACCATCGGAAATAAAATAGGAAAGACCGTAGGGGAATAAAATGTGATTGCCACAGATACACAGATAAAAATAATTTGTGCATCTGTGGCAATTTTGTAGAAAATAATTAATGCCTGAAATGCCGTTGATTGGTCAAAACCATTGCCAGATTTTTTTCAACCGCATAAGCAATACTGTCTTTATCGCGAATTGAACCGCCCGGCTGAATGAATGCTTCAATGCCTGCAGCGTGCGCAATTTTTACACAATCGTCAAACGGGAAAAACGCATCGGATGCCAACACCGCGCCATGCAAATCAAAAGCAAATTGTTTCGCTTTTTCAATTGAATGACGAAGCGCATCCACGCGGCTGGTTTGTCCGCAACCTTTACCTACAAGTTGCAAATCTTTAATCAACGCGATGGCATTGCTTTTTAAATGCTTGCAAACAATGTTGGCAAAAGCCAGTTCTTTTTGTTCCGCTTCGGTGGTTGTTCTACCGCCGACTTCTTTCCATTCTGCAAAATTTCCTTTGTCCGTATCTTGAACTAACGTTCCGTTTAAAACAGATTTATATTGATTATTTGCAATTGAATATTGAGGATTTATTTGCAGTAAAATTCTGTTCTTTTTACTTTTCAAAATTGCAAGTGCATCTTCGTCAAACGCAGGTGCAACCAATACTTCAAAGAAAATTTCGTTAATTGCATTTGCCGTTTCGGCATCTATATTTTTATTGGTAATAATCACACCGCCGAACGCACTTTCCGGGTCGCCTGCCAAGGCTGCGTCCCATGCTTCTTTCAATGTTTTACGAATGGAAATGCCGCAAACATTGGTGTGTTTGAAAATAGCAAACACAGCATCTTGCTCATCCTCAAACTCGCTGATGAGCTGGATGGCGCCATCTGCATCTACGAGATTGTTGTAAGATAATTCTTTGCCGTTAAGCTGTGTAAACACTTCATTTAAATTGCCGAAGAAGCTGCCGTTTTGATGTGGGTTTTCGCCGTAGCGCAAAGAAATTTTGTTTTTCAACGGTTGAAAAATTGTTCCGTTGAAGTAATTATTAATGGCAATATCATAATTCATCGCCACTTCGAAAGCCTTTGCTGCAAAGGATTTGCGCTGTTCAAGTGTTGTTGCTCCATTTTGATTTTGCAAAATTTCCACCAAAGAACTGTAATCGTTTTTATCGGAAATCACAACGAGGTCTTTAAAATTTTTCGCTGCTGCACGAATCATGGACGGACCGCCGATGTCGATTTTTTCAATGATTAATTTCTCTTCATTGGTTTGCTTCAATGTTTCTTCAAAAGGATATAAATCAACAATCACTAAATCAATTTCGGGAATGTTATATTCTTTCATTTCCTGAATATCTTGCACGTTGTCGCGTCTTCCTAAAATGCCGCCAAATACAGCGGGATGCAGTGTTTTAACGCGACCGCCAAGAATAGACGGATACGTAGTAAGGCTTTCAACAGGCACACATTTAATGCCCAAATCTTCGATAAATTTTTGTGTTCCGCCGGTAGAATAAATGGTTACATTTTGTTCGGACAATGTTTTGACCAATGGCTCTAATCCGTCTTTGTAAAAAACAGAAATGAGTGCCGATTGAATTTTCTTTTCCATAAAATTTTCTTGTGTGATTTTATAAGTTCATTACGAAAGCGCCTTGCGCGGGAATCGAATGAAAGTGCAAATGTACGCTGTCGCAGGCTTTTTTCCATTGGTTGATTTTCCACAGTTTATTTGTATTGTCGAAGACAAAAATTGTTTTCGGAAAATGATTTTTCATTTGCCGAAAATCAATATCAACATTGTTTGACAAAATGAAAACATCTGTTTTTTTATTTGTGTCTAATTGATTTGCTGAACTATTATTTAGTATAAAAATGCTTTTGTTTTTAAACTGAAATTCGGGATAAATTGTACGCAACTCCGGAAAATTGTTTTTTGTTTTCACATGAAGAAAATTTCTTGCAGGTTTTAGTATATATTGATATTCTTCAGAAAATTTAGTAAATGTTGTATCGCTGAAATTCACGTACGACGAGCCTTTCACAAAATCAATAACCGTATGTTTCGAAATGTTGTAAACAATTGTTTTTTGCTGATGAGATACATGAATATGCCGGACAATATTAATTGTGAAGAAACAGAACGCGCAAACTAATGTTGTAGTTATTGCAATTTTATTTTTTATTTTTATAAAAAAATAAATACAAAAAGTTGCAATAATTAATAACACAACCTGTAATATGTTGATATAAATTCCCTCAATAACCGAGAAAGAAATATTACCGACTAATTGTATAGTTGTGTCAAAAAACGAAATTAGTTTTTCAACAATTTTTCCTGCAAATAAAGACAATGGAGAGAAGAAACTTAATGCAAACATTATAATTTCCGCATACAATATAATTGCTGAAAGTGGCACTGCTACAATGTTTGCGAGCAAAAACAAAACCGGAAACCGATGAAAATAATATAATACAAAAGGTAATGTCAATATTTGTGCGGCTAAAGAAAGTGCAATTGTCTGCCACAAAAATTTAATTATTTTATTATCGAATTTAATGAGATTAGAGATTGGTTTGTAAAATAAGGAAATGCTCAAAACGGCTGCATAAGAAAGTATAAAACCTGCGTCCCACAAATAATAAGGATTAATCAACAACAATAAAAATGCAGAGAAGGCAAGCGAATTATAAATAGAAGATTGACGTTGAAAAATTTTCGCCAGTAGAATTATTGTAAACATAATTGCTGCGCGCGTTATAGAAGCAACGGCACCTGCAACAAAAGTGAAAATCCAAAGAATAATTATTATCAGAATTGTGTGAATAATATTACCGTGTTTCAGCCGTTTTAACGGCGATAACAGCCATATAAAAATGTATGCGATTAAAGCCAAATGCATTCCGCTAATCGCGATGATATGTATCACACCTGCATTGGAAAATGCCTGTAATATATCTTTGTCCAAATCGCTGCGATAGCCAATTAGCAAGGCTTTCGCGACAGCGCGCTCTTGATTTCCGGAAATATTTTCATCGATTTTTTTGATGATCCAAGCGCGCGTGTCGTTCAGTTTTTTGCTTAAAAAACTAATATGCTTTTGAGGCAATACATTGAAATCTTCTTTATTCAAAAATTGCTGAAAATAAATGCCATTCTGATGACAATAAGCTGTATAATCAAACTCGCCTGGGTTTCCTGCATTGCGAATTTCTTGCAACGGTTTTTTAAAAATTAATTGTGAACCGGCTTCCAAATTCGGTGGCAAACTGTCTTTGTATATGTACACAAATATTTTTCCCTTGGCTGTTTTCCATTTCCCGTTATCTAAAATTTTTTCGATGAAAGCTGTGCTTTTCCATGTTTTCGGCTTGCTGGTTAATGGCTCTTTTAATGAAATTAAATATGCCTGCGGCGATGAAAATTTACCGACAAATTGTTCATTGTTTTTTACATTATTCGTATAAAATCTGAAGCATCCCAATGACGTCAAAAGCAGCAGCAATAAGCAATTGCGCGTATATTCAAAACGAAATTTAATATTGAGCGGAAGTAATGCAAACGCAAAATAAAACGCAATAAATATAATTGCTGAAATAATGATGTTATGAATTGAAAAATGAAAATTATTCTGCAAAATGATTCCAATGGCGAGTGAAATCGCTAAAGACAGAAAAGGAATTTTTCTTATGGTCGGGTTGTTCACGGCACGACATTTTGTAATGAACGCTCAAGGTTATTGAACACAAATTACAAAATTTTATGCAATAAAAAAGACCGTTTACGGCGGTCTTAGATATACAATAAATATGTTTTCGCATCAGCTTACCAGCGTTGCATCCAGCAAGATTTCAAAACTGAATGCGCCACTTACGGGACAAGTTTCCTCCGCACCTTTGGCAATTTTTTGAAATTCTTCTTCAGAAATGTTCGGCACTTTTGCTTTTAAAACCAGTTCAGACTTTGTGATTTTCCCTTCATCCAAAGTGATGTAGGAAGTAGTTTCCAGCTCGTCGGGAACAAAGCCGGCTTGCGTTAAATCCAAACTTAACTTCATGGTAAAGCACCCGGCGTGTGCTGCTGCGAGCAGCTCTTCGGGATTCGTTCCTACGCCATCCGCAAAGCGGCTGTTAAACGAATATTGCGTTTTGTTGAGCGTAGTGCTTTGCGTAGTAATATTTCCTTTTCCGTCTTTGATAGTGCCGTTCCAAACGGCTGTAGCATTGCGTTTCATCTTTAAATTATTTTATTGTTTTTAATAATCAGACGGAGTGCGAGGTTATCGCATTCCATAATTTTTGTTGATTATCAAAATTACGAAATTGATGTGTGGCTAAATATTAAACTTATGAGAAGAAATTAAAACACCGTCAATTGATGAAAATCGTCTTCCGTCAAATATTTATTTGCAATATCCTGCAACGCTTGTGCGGAAATGGTTTTAATGGTTTCGATGCTTTTGTAAAAAAATGTTTCGTCCAAATTGTTTAGTACATAACTTTTCCAGCGATTGATGATTTGAAAAGGTCCATCCAGACTGCCGAGAATGCTGCCGAGCATATAATTTCGTACGAGTTCAAGCTCATCTTCGTCAATCAGTTCTTCGCGCAAAATTTTTGCTTCTTTCCACACTTCATCAATCGTTGCCTCGCAAACGTCTTTGCCCGCTTCGGTGGAAATGATGAGCGCGCTTTCTTTGATATGGTTTTGCAAATAGCTGTGAATGCCGTAAGTGTAACCTTTGTCTTCACGAATATTGCTCATCAAGCGCGACCCAAAATAACCGCCGAAAATCGTGTTCAGCACCTGCACTTTTTGCCAGTCTTCGGAATGCCGATTAGGGAAATTCCGCGCAATTCTTATGGCGCCTTGCACGCTGCTTTCGTCGTTGATGATAATTTGTTTTTTCTCTGTTGATGGATTTGACGAATAATTTAGTTGATTAACTAAATTGAAATTATTTTTAAAATCTAGCGAACCAAAATATTTGTTTAATTGCTCGTGAATATCGTTGGGTAATTTTCCCGCAGCGAAGATTTGACAAGTTCCGTTGGTATAATTTTCTGTATAAAAATTTATCAAATCTTCTCTTGATAAAGCGTCCAAACCCGCAGCAGTTGTGAATTTTCCGTAAGGATGCTGCTTGCCGTACAAGGCTGCGTCAATCAATCTTCCGGCAACAAATTCTCCTTTTTGCAAATTAATCGCGAGACGTTGTTTTTGGTTTTGTTGGTAAATGGAAAGTTCCGTTTCCGGGAAAATACTTTCTGTAATCACCTCACTTATCAAGGGCAAAAGTTGCGGCAAATGCTTGCTCAGACAGCTCACGCCGATGGAGGAAACCTCGTTGCTGCAAAACGTAGAAAGATGCGCGCCGTAAAACTCAAATGCTTCGCTTATTTCAAAAGCGGTTTTATTTTTAGTCCCGGTTTTCAACAAGTAATTTACAGATGCTGCAACTAAGTTTTTCTTTTCAAAACTATTTCCTGCGTAAAAAACAAATTCAATATTGGCAACTTCTTCCGCGCCTGCATTTACGAGGTACACAGGCGTTTTGTTGTCCAGAGAAAATTGTTCGCAGGGTTTTAATTTAATATCGAAATTGACCGCATCTACAATCGGCGGCGCTATGGTTCTGTCTAACATTGTTTATTTTGTATAATCTTTAATCGGGTTTACATTTTCCAACAAACGTGCTTGATGATGGATGGTTACAACAGTTACAACGTCTTTGTCGTAATGATAAATGATGCGATAAGACTTGTGCAGTAATTGTCTAAGTCCGTTGTATTTATCGGGAAAAACAGGCTTGCCTATTTCAGGATATTTTTCCAAAGTGTCAATCTTTTTGTCAATTGCAAGAATGAATTTATTCGCGTTGGATATAGAATCGGCAGAGATATAATCTTTTATGTGCTCAATATCTTTTAAAGCTGATTCAGCATAAATTATTTGAGCCATGAATACATTATTTTTTTTGCTTCTTCCTGTGTATAAACTTTGCCTTCGCGCATATCTTTTAAGCCTTGCTCAATTTTTTCCAGCAAAATAATTTCTTCAATCACTTCGTCAATGTCCTCAAATTCTTCCTGCGGCATTGCTTCAATTGCAGCTATTATTTTTGTTTTTGAGATAGACATAAGAAAAATGTTTTTTCAAATTTACGATTTATTCCCCACGAAATCAATTCTCCGCAAAATATCGCAAAGTATTGCTGTTCGAAGGTTTGAAAATTTCTTTTGCTGTTTTTGTAAGCGATTCCAAAGTTACGGATTGATACTTGCCAAGTTCTTCATTCATTAAGTTTGCATCACCCAATAATTCATAAAAAGCCAGACTATTCGCACGGTTGAGAACGCTCATGTCTTCAAACGCAATCATACTTTCCGTTTTGTTGATGACTTTTTGTAGCTCTTTTTCCGAAATACTTTCGTTCAGCAATTTTTCAATTTCTTTATCCACGGCAGCTTCCGCGTCCTGCATGGAAACGCCTTTGGACAATTTGCCGTCCACAACAACCAAACCTGCATCAATACTTCCTAAATGATAACATCCGATGCCGGAGAATAATTGCTGCTCTTTTACCAGACTTTGGTACAATCTCGACGATGGTCCTTCGCCCAAAATATCCGTGAGCAAATCAACCACATAATAACTTTCGTCCAATCTTCCGCCGATATGCCAAGCCTTGTAAAGTGCGTCCACAGGTACTTTCGCACGAACTTCGGTTATTTTTGCTTCGGTTTGTTCAGGCTCTTGCGACAAATTTCTTTCGTATTTTTTCCCTGAAGGAATCGGCGCAAACCATTTCTCCGCAAGCGATTTTATTTGTTCTGTTTTTACATTTCCTGCAACTACGAGAATCGCGTTGCTTGGCGTATAATGTTTAAAGAAGAAATTTTTTACATCATCCAATTTTGCATTTTCAATGTGGCTCAATTCTTTTCCAATCGTCATCCAGCGATAAGGATGCGTGGTGTACGCCATTTCGCGCAGCTTGTGCCAAACATCGCCGTAAGGCTTGTTGATATAATGTTCTTTAAATTCTTCACTCACAACTTTGCGCTGCACGTCCAAACTTTTTTTGCTGAATGCAAGGCTTAGCATTCTGTCGCTTTCCAGCCAAAAAGCCGTTTCAATATTTTCCGCAGGAAGCTGGCAATAATAGTTGGTCAAATCGTTTGTGGTGTACGCATTATTCTCTCCGCCGGCACGTTGCAAAGGTTCGTCGTAATCGGGAATGTTGATGCTTCCGCCAAACATTAAATGCTCAAATAAATGCGCAAAGCCTGTCTGCTCGGGGTTTTCGTCGCGCGCACCCACATCGTACATGATGTTTACAACAGCCATTGGCGTGGAATCGTCTTCGTGAACCAACACGCGCAATCCGTTGTCTAAAACAAATCTTGAATATTCAATCATAATTTTCTAGTATAAAAAGTGTGTAAAATTACGGCATTGAGATGGAAAGTTGAAAATCGAAAAAAATGACAAGAAATAAAAGATTCCTCTATTTCATATTTTATAATTCTTAATTCAAAAATCCCTTACATTTGTCTCCGTCAAAATTCATCTATGATATTACCTTTTTTAACTATTGCGCCGTCGGAGAACAGAGGCAAAGGCGTGTTTGCAACCAAAAATATAGCTAAAGGAACGATTGTTGAAATTTCTCCTGTGCTTGTTTTATCGCCGAAAGACAGAAAACAACTTGAAGCAACAAAGCTCACAAATTATATTTTCGAGTGGGGCGACAGTCGTCGGAAAGCTGCCATGGCATTGGGTTACATCTCAATGTATAATCATAGTTATGATGCGAATTGCGAGTACGAAATGGATTTTGATGATGAAATAATGACGATTAAAACCGTAAAGCCGATTAAAAAAGGAGAGGAGCTGTTTATCAACTACAATGCAACGCCGGATGATAAAACCGAAGTCTGGTTTCATCATTTGATTAAAGAAAGTTAATACACTCCCGCAGATTTTCGCCGATAAAAAATACGCAGACACTCGCAGAAAAATCCGCGAAAATCTGCGGGAAATTATTCTATAACTGAAACATCACTTTCAACGCATTCCACAATTTTCCTTTGAATGTTTTTGCGTCGGGTGTGTTTTGCATCATAGATTGAAGCGAAGGTGCATTCAGTATTTGAACCTTATGAATCGTTTTTATTTCAAATAAATTATCGTGTTGCGGCAGCGAAATTTTTTCGGCGTTCACGCCAAAAAATAAAACAAATTTGCTGTTTGCATCTTCGATTATCTGGTTAAAACTTGCGGGCGTTTTTGCAAGATTGATAATAGATACATCGCCGATGTTAAATTTGCAAGCCGCGAGAATATTGGACAAAAACTGCAATTCATTTTCGCCGATAAATACATTTTCGGCATCTTCCACTAAGATAGAAATATTGCGCTGATTGTTGCCGAGCCACTGCAATTTGTTTACATTTTGCGTAGGATTAATTTCCTTACCTTTGGACGGAATTTCAACAGCACGAACAAGCTTTTCTTTCGGTTCAATAATGACCAAATCATTTTTGTACAGTTGTGTGAAAATAAAGCCGGGCAGATGAAAATCCATAATAAAACAATAATAATTTACAAAGCACGAATATACATTTAAAACCCAATTTTATGGATACCGTTTCAACAATTAAAGTTACAAAAACAGAGACCAGCAGATTATCGCAGGTAAAACTGGAAAACCTGTCGTTTGGAAAAGTTTTTACAGACCACATGCTGGTTGCCGATTATGCAGACGGCGCGTGGCAAAGTGTGGAAATTATACCTTATCAGAAGCTTTCTTTTGAGCCGTCTTTGGCGGCGATTCATTACGGACAATCGATTTTTGAAGGCATCAAAGCATATTTGAATGTTCGCGGCGAAGCGGTTATTTTTCGTCCGTATGAGAATTTTGCGCGCTTCAATGAATCGGCTTTGCGTATGCAAATGCCTGAAGTTCCCGAAGAGATTTTTATTGATGGAATGAAAGAATTGATTAATCTTGATAAAGAGTGGATTCCAACAATGGAAAATCATTCTTTATACATCCGCCCGTTTATGTTTGCAACGGATACGTTTATTGGAGTTCGCCCTTCGGCTACTTATAAATTTATCATTTTGTTGAGTCCTACGGGACCATATTATGCAAAGCCGAGTCGCATTGCGGTGGAAGAAAAATATACGCGCGCTGCGCCCGGCGGCGTTGGTCGTGCAAAGAATGCAGGCAACTATGCCGCGAGCCTGAAACCTGCTGAGGACGCTCGTTTGCGCGGTTACGACCAGGTTTTATGGACAGATGCTTTTGAACACAAATGGTTGCAGGAAGTGGGAACGATGAATGTGTTTTTTGTGTTGAAGGATGCGGTAGTTACTCCGTCTTTGGAAGAAGGAACAATTCTTGACGGCGTTACGCGCAGAAGCGCCGTAACCGTTTTAAAAGAAATGGGCTTGAATGTCGAAGAAAGGCGCATAAACATTGATGAATTGGTAGATGCCTATAAAAAAGGCGACCTCATCGAAGCATTCGGAACAGGAACTGCGGCAACTATTGCGCCGATTAAAGAATTGGCGTATAAAGATGAACATTTGGAATTTGACTTGGCAAAAAATCAGGTGTCGAGCGAATTGGGTAAACGTCTTTCTGATATTCGTTCAGGCGTTGCAGAAGATACGCATGGCTGGATTGTGAAGATATAATTTTTCATTTTTTGTAAAATAAAAATCCGCTTTGATTAAAATTTCAAAGCGGATTTTTGTTGCAAGTCGTTTTTGCCAGGGAATTTCTTTGGTTTCGGGATTATTTTCTTCGCTGAAAAATTTGCCAGTTACTCCGTCGTTGTCAGTCAAAGCGTATTTGATTATATGTTTTGTCGCTTCCTCAACTGTTCCTGTTTCTATATATGTCCGTTGAAATCTGTTTTAATAAATCCGGTGTAAACGACATTAATTCTGAACGTGATGTCCCGAAGTTCAAACGCGGGGTCAATTTTGCATATGTCCCAAAGTGATTTTTGTTAAAAACAAAAAGCCACAAATAATTTGTATCTGTGGCTTTTTAGTGATTGTTTCAAACTTGTCTCTATGCGATTAAAAACCGTACATACCGCCCGAAACAGAAAGCTGTTCGCCGGTAATCCACGCCGCATCATCGGAAGCAAGAAATACGGCAGCTTTCGCAATATCTTCGGGCTTTCCCCTGCGACCAAGCGGTGTATTAGCAATAAACATTTTCTCATATTCGCTGCCTTTGGTAACGCCTGCATCGGCTGCTCCTTCTGTTTCCGTAGCGCCCGGCAAAATGGAATTGATACGAATGTTTTTTGCTCCCAATTCTTTCGACAATGAAATCGTAACGGCATCTATTGCTGCCTTAGTTGCTGAATACATCGAGGCGTTCGGGAGCGGCATTTTGCTTGCACCCGAACTGATATTGATGATATTGCCGCCTTTATCGCTAAACAGTTTCAAAGCGGCTTGGATAGTAAGTACAGCCCCCAGAACATTAACATTGAAAGACTGATGAAAAATTTCTGCCGTTACCTGTTCGATAGGCGCGTATCCCTGATACACCGCATTGTTTACCAAAATATCCAACGAGCCAAAAGCATTTTTGGTTTCTTCAAACAGCTTGTTTACATCAGCTTCATTTGATACATCGGCTTGCACTGCAATGGCAGTTCCGCCGTTGTCGGTTATCGTTTTCACTACTTTGTCTGCTGCTTCTTTACTGGAAGCATAATTTACAACTACCTTTGCCC
Organism: Arachidicoccus sp. BS20; assembly: GCF_001659705.1. NCBI lineage: Bacteria > Pseudomonadati > Bacteroidota > Chitinophagia > Chitinophagales > Chitinophagaceae > Arachidicoccus > Arachidicoccus ginsenosidimutans. The sequence continues at coordinate 1,505,360 of NZ_CP015971.1, read as the reverse complement.
CTTCGTGGGCAAAGGCTTTTGCAATGCCTGCACCTATTCCTTTTGATGCGCCTGTAACGATTGCTACTTTGTTTTCTAACTTACTCATTTTTGAAAATTTATTTTTAAGATTTAAAATATGCCATCACGATTCATCATCAATCGAACTTGACCAAGTCCTGAAATATCAGCCTGCCCCATCTCTTTCCGATAGCGTGTACAAGTAGTCCTCCTTCCGAAAGCCCGCCAAGGTTAATCGGCGCAAAACCGAGATTTTCCGTAAGTTCACTAATCTCCGCTACTGCGCCGTCATCATCGCCTGCCAGAAACACAACTCTTCTTCCGCCATTTACATTTGGGTTTTGGTTAAGAACAGCAGCTATCAAATGGTTAAAGCCTTTTACAAGTTTAGCCCCGTTAAATGCCTGCTCTACAAACTTGGAAGACGGCTGTCCTCCCAATTCTTCAAGCGCGGTAAACGTGTTCATCGCATCAACGATAATTTTTCCTTTCCAGTTAGGCAGCGCCTTTGCGACATTTGGATGAGACTCGAAACGAACAGCTAAGAAGATGATATCCGCCTTAACGGCTTCTGCCAAAGTTTTGGGAATAACTTCGGTGCCGATTGCTGCCGCATCGGCAGCAAAGCTTTTAGGGTCTCGAGTGGTTGCAACAAATACTTCAATGCCGTTGCGGGCAAACGCCTTCGCGAGTGCCTTTCCTATATTGCCGAAGCCAATAATTGCATAGCTCGCTACTTTGTCTTCTGTTTTGCTCATTGTGTCTGATTATTTTTAATTAAATTTTTTGGTAAAAAGCCACAAACAATTTGAGTGTATGTGGCTTTTTGTTTATTGTTGGTTATTGCAGTGAAGTGGCAAGATTCAGCATTCCGCCGTCTGCCAATATTTCTGTACCTGTAATAAAACTTGCTGCGTCAGAAGCTAAGAACAAAACTGTTTTAGCAATTTCGTCTGCATTGCCAACTCGCTTTACCGCAGTTGCCGCAGCCATTTGTTTTTTGAATACTTCTTTTTGTTCATCACTGAAACCGCTTGCTTCCATCCAATTCGTTTCAACTGCTCCCGGAGTAACAATATTTACACGAATTTTTCTGCTTGCCAATTCATTGGCGGCAATTTTAGTAATGGTGCTTACGGCGGCTTTCGTTGCCGAATAAACACTGCCGTTTGCCATGGTAAAATGGGCAGCGTTTGAAGACGTTGTTATAACTGATGCTCCTTCTGCTAAATGTGGTATCAATTTTTGCAATGTGAAGAACAAGCCTTTTACATTGGTGTTGAACTGCGCGTCAAAATCCTCTTCGCTTGTAAATTCAATCGGTGCAAATTTTCCGAAACCTGCGTTCAGAAAAAGCACATCTAATTTTCCGTTTGCTGCAACTGCCTTTTCTAACGTTGCGATGTCAGCCAATTTTGAAATGTCGGAAACCAGTGTATTTAATTGAGGGCTGTTGATTTCTGTTGCCGCTTTTTGCAAGGCATCAGCCTTTCTTCCTGTTATCAAAACATTTGCTCCCGCATTGATAAATGCTTTTGCCGTGGCTAAGCCAATGCCTGTGCTGCCGCCTGTAATAACTATGTTTTTGTTTGTAAAATCCATTTTGAAAATTATTTTAATTATTTAATAGAGCAAAGGTAGAATCGGTAAGTTATTTTTAGTAACTTTGTGCTCAAAAATAACAGTAACACAGGTGTAACAAAGTAACATTATGGGGTGTAAAATAGCAGAGTTCCAGCAGGAGCAAAAGAAAAGAATGAGGTCTGTTCAGGACGCGATGGATGCGCTGAACGGGAAATGGAAAATTTCCATTATTTCATCTATTTGCTGTTACGGCAAAAGGCGTTTTTCCGATATTTTGAACGATGTGGAAGGGATTTCCAACAGAATGTTGAGCAAAGAATTAAAGGAATTGGAAATAAACCAATTGATAAAACGAAGCGTTTTAGAGACGCAACCCATAACGGTTCAATATGAACTGACGGAACATGGCAATACGCTGCAAACCATTATCAGTAATCTTTCAGATTGGGGAGTTGTACACCGAAAGAAAATTGTGGGGAAATAGATTACCGAATGTTTTTTCTAATCCAACCCAATGAGTGTTACAAAATATCTCGGAAAGAAATGATGTATCAATAAGAGAAATTTTACACCAAATTTTTTATCATCCAAATATTGCATGTCGGGTGTCCGGAATTTCCCAAAGGGTTTTCCAATCTTTTAAACCCGTTTTTCTCATAAATGGAAACGGCTTTTGAAAATACGGGAAGGCTTTCAATATATAATTGTGTATAGCCAAAATTAGTCGCGGCTTCAAAACATTTTTCCATCAATATTTTTCCCAAGCCTTTGCCTCGTGCTTCTTTGGAAATATAAAATTTTACCAATTCTGCACAGCCTTCGGGCAAATTTTCCGTTGGATAAATTCCGCAACTGCCGACAATCATATCATTTATCTCAGCCACAAAAAAGACTGATTTCGGTGTACGGAAAAGCTCATACAAGTTATCCGTTGTCGGGTCGGAGTAAACTGTTCCACATTGCGGCGCATCAAATTCGTGAAATACTTCGCGTATCGTTTTTGCGACAGTCGGATTATCTTCGGACCGAATTTCCCGAATCTCAAAAAACTTATTTGGTAAATTGTCAGGCATAATTCGACAAAAATAATGAAGAAACCTGCCGTTTTTCATTATTTATCCGTGAAAATTTTGAAATGTGTAAATAATATACTTACCTTTGCAGTCCGTTAAAAAAATAAGTATTTTAGAATGCCTACTATACAGCAATTAGTAAGAAAAGGTCGCGAGACCATCAAAGCAAAAAGTAAATCAAGAGCGTTGGATGCTTGTCCTCAACGTCGCGGCGTATGTACTCGTGTATATACCACTACTCCTAAAAAACCAAACTCGGCTCTGCGTAAAGTTGCAAAGGTGCGTTTGACCAACAAAGTGGAAGTTATCGCTTACATTCCCGGAGAAGGGCACAATTTACAGGAACACTCTATCGTATTGATTCGCGGTGGTCGTGTTAAGGATTTACCGGGTGTACGTTATCACATTGTTCGCGGTAGCTTAGATACTGCGGGCGTAAAAGGACGCAAGCAAAGCCGTTCCAAATATGGCGCTAAGAAAGAAAAAGCTAAGAAATAAACCCTTAACCCCTAAAGAGGGAAAGAGTATAAATATTTTTTCATAACGGCTGAGTAAAGTTTTAATACTTGAAGAAGTTCAGCCAACATTAAAAATTAAAACAAATGCGTAAAGCGCAAGCAAAGAAAATTCCTTTAGCACCTGATGCTAAATACAATGACATCGTGGTTACACGTTTTGTAAACAACTTAATGTGGAGCGGTAAAAAAAGTACGGCTATAACTATTTTTTACGATGCTTTGGATAAAGTTTCCAAAACTACCGGAGAAAACGGTTATGAGGTTTGGAAAAAAGCATTGGCAAATGTAACTCCATCTGTTGAAGTTCGCAGCCGCAGAATCGGTGGTTCTACTTTTCAGATTCCTGTGGAAGTTCGTCCGGATAGAAAAATTTCACTGAGCATTAAATGGCTCGTTCGTTACAGCCGCGACAGAAACGGGAAAACAATGGCAGATAAATTGGCAAACGAAATTGTTGCCGCAAGCAAGGGCGAAGGTGCTGCTTTCAAAAAGAAAGAAGATACGCACCGTATGGCGGATGCAAATAAAGCATTCTCGCATTTCAAAGTTTAACGGAATAAAACTTAAATATTGTAAAAGCTGTTCGCCCGCGAACGGCTTTTTTATTTTAAATGCCTTAATTTGCAAAACATATTATAATAGTATGTTTTCAAGTTTTCTTACTTCGTTCGGCAGATATTTACAGATGTTGAAACTAATGTTCAGCAAGCCTGAAAATTTCAAAATGTATTGGAAAGAATTTATGACCCAATGCTATGAAATCGGTTACGGCTCACTGCCCATTGTACTGATAATTTCTGTGTTTCTTGGCGCGGTTACAACAGTACAAACGGCTTATCAGTTGGTAAGTCCGTTGATACCTCAGGCAACTATCGCGCAGATTGTGCGTGAGAGTATGATACTCGAGTTATCGCCAACGGTTTTGAGCATTGTACTTGCGGGCGTTGTAGGCAGTAAAGTGGCTTCGGAGCTTGGAAACATGCGGGTTTCGGAGCAAATAGATGCTTTGGAAATTATGGGAATTAATTCCGCGTCATATTTGGTGCTGCCTAAAATTTTGGCGTCGATTGTGGTTGTTCCCTGTTTGGTTGTAATTTCCATTGTTGTAGGTATTTGGGGCGGTCGTGTTGCCGGAAGCATGGCAGGCATTATCTCGCCGAATGTTTATGACCAGGGAGCGCGGCAGAATTTTACGGCGTTTAGCGTAGTGTTTGCATTAATCAAATCATACACATTTGCTTTTCTTATCAGCAGTATTTCCGCATATTTTGGTTATTATGTAAAAGGCGGTTCGCTCGAAATCGGTCGTGCAAGTACAAAATCAGTCGTGGTTAGTTGTATCATGATTTTGTTTGCTGATTATATTTTGGCGGCGATATTATTATAAACGTGAGAAGTGAATCGTGAAACGTGAGTGGCGTTTTCTCACGACTGACGTTTCACGTCTCACAACAATGAACTATTATCCATGAACTCAATTTTAGACATACTCATTATTGGTGCCGGACCGATTGGTCTTGCCTGTGGCATTGAAGCGCAAAAAAACGGATTGGATTATTTAATTGTGGAGAAAGGAGCATTGGTCAATAGTTTGTATCACTATCCTTTGTTCATGACGTTTTTTTCAACGGCGGACAGATTGGAAATTGGCAACATCCCTTTCATGTGTCTTGCGCCGAAACCCGGACGACAAGAGGCTTTGGAGTATTACAGAAGCGTGGCGCGTAATAAAGAGCTGAATATAAACTTGTATGAAAAAGTAGAAGAAGTAAATAAGCAAAACGATGGAATTTTTTCCGTTGTTACTTCAAAAAAAATATATCGTGCGAAGAATGTAATTGTAGCTACGGGCTTTTACGATATTCCCATTTACATGAATGTTCCGGGTGAAGATTTGCCCAAGGTGCATCATTATTACAAAGAAGCGCATCCTTATGTCGGGCAAAAAGTTTTGATTATTGGCGCGAATAATTCCGCCGTTGATGCGGCTTTGGAAATATGGCGAAAAGGCGGCGAACCTACGATGTTAATTCGCGGTAGCGAAATCGGCGAACGTGTGAAATATTGGGTAAAGCCCGATATTGAAAACCGCATTAAGGAAGGAAGTGTCAAAGCGTATTTTAAATCGCAGCTTTTGGAAATAAAAGAAGATGCAATAGTGCTGAAAGATGCCGATGGAAATATTGTAACGCTGGAAAATGATTTTGTACTGGCAATGACGGGCTACAGACCAAATTTTGATATGCTGAAAAAGTTCGGTATTCATTTAAACGAAGCCGATGATTTTGTTCCTTCTTATAATGACGATACGATGGAAACCAACGTGGACGGGCTTTTCCTTGCAGGCGTAGTTTGCGGCGGCATGAACACGCACAAATGGTTTATCGAAAATTCAAGGGTTCATGCAGAGAAAATTTTGAAGAGGATTTTGGAGAAGAAAGGATAAAATTAGTTTGTAATAACGTGTAATTACACTAACTTTGCCGTTAAACAAATTTATATGGAAGTCGCAATTTCACAAACAAAAGTGGTTAGAATAGGAAATTCCAAAGGCATTGTGATACCTAAAAAAATGCTTCATGTTCTTGGCGATGAAGTGCGTTTGAAATTGGAAAATGAAACGATTTTGATAGAGCCGCTCCAAAGAAAGGTTGTGCCGCAGGAACAATGGGAAAAAATACTTGCCGAAAGTAAAAACGAATATGATTACGATGAATTTGCAGATTTTGATACTGCTCTAACTGACGGCTTAGATGATTAAGAACTGTAAAAAATGGGACATTGTTTGGGTAGATTTAGATCCGACAAAAGGCAACGAAATCAGGAAAACGCGACCTTGCGTTATTCTCTCGCCAAATGCTATCAACAATACGTTGAACATTGTTACGATTGCGCCCTTGACTTCTACGATTAAAGAGCTTCCAATGCGAATTACGATTATGCATAACAAAAGAAAAAGCAGCGTGTGCATTGAACAAATTCGTACCGTATCTAAAGAACGAATTGTTTCCATAGACCGACAACCTGTTAAAGAAGAATACAGAGAATTAATTACGCTGACTATTTTTGAATACTTCAAATAATTTTAATAAACTTAGTACGGACGGGCTTTTACAGAGAAAATTGTGAAAAGGATTTTGGAAAATAGGAATTGAAATATTGTTATTCTTTATGGCTTATAAGTTCATTAAGCCGTTTTATTTTTACTCGTGGAAAAATCATTTCAACAAAAAACAAGAATATAATAAGGAAGATATCTATAAATCCCCAAAAAGTAATTTCTTGAGTGTAAATCATTTCATTTATTGTTCTACTTATTCTAAATGATATATAAGGAAGAGCAAAAGTCAGAAGAAGCATGCCAATAACTATTTTAGGGAAAATCTTTTTTGTTTTATTTAAATCCTCAATCATTTTATCCCACTCTTCTCTGCTTTCAAAGTTTCTATTTTAGTATCTTCAATCATATTGATTTTGTTAAGGTAACACAAATTTATTGCATCTTTTTATCCTCTCAAAATACTTATCTTCGCTGCCATGCAAAAAGAAGTTGTTTTAAGCGGAATTCGTCCAACGGGATTTCTTCATCTTGGAAATTATTTTGGCGCCATGCGCAATTATGTGCGTATGCAGAATGAATATAATTGTTACTTTTTTGTAGCCGATTGGCACAGCTTAACTACGCATCCCGACACGAAAGAATTGCAAAACAGCGTGCATCGCGTGCTCGCAGAAAATATTGCTTGCGGGCTTGACCCTGAAAAAGTTTCGCTCTATGTGCAAAGCGATGTTCCCGAAATTGCGGAGTTGTATTTATATATCAATATGCTTGCTTACAAAGGCGAGTTGGAAAAAGTGCCTACGTTCAAAGATAAAGTGCGCCTGCAACCCGAAAATGTAAATGCAGGATTACTTACCTATCCTGTTTTAATGGCTGCGGATATTCTTATTCATCGCGCGGTAAAAGTACCTGTGGGCAAAGACCAGGAGCAGCATTTGGAAATGGCGCGCAATTTTGCGGAACGCTTCAATCACAGGTACGGCGAGGTTTTCCCTCAGCCGAAAGCCTTTAATTTCAGCCATGATTTGGTTAAGATTATGAGTCTCGACGGCAATGGAAAAATGAGCAAGAGTGAAAACCAAATGGCTACGATTTATCTTTCGGATGATGATGAACTGATTCGTAAAAAAATCATGAAGGCAAAAACCGATTCCGGTCCTACGGAAGATAATTCGCAGAAACCTGACTATATTGAAAACATTTTTACACTGATGAGTCTGGTAAGTGAGGAAGATACATTGAAAAAATTTGAAGAAGATTATAATAAATGCAGCATTCGATACGGCGATATGAAAAAGCAGTTGGCGGAAGATATGGCGAAGTTTGTTGCGCCCATTCGCGAGAAAGCCACAGCTATTCAGAATGACAAAACGTATTTGAAAAAAGTGATGAGCAAAGGAGCCGCTAAAGCGCGTGAAAGCGCAAGCGCAACTATAAAAATTGTGCGTGAAAGTATGGGAATTAAATATTAATTTGCTAAGCCGGTTTTTCCCGGAACTTAAATGTTTACTTTTTAATTTATTGGAATAATGGCAAAAGCTACCGCCAAAAACAAACCTAAACACATCGCAGTCGCGGGCAATATCGGAGCGGGGAAAACCACGCTCACGCAACTGTTGAGCAAGCATTACAAATGGATTCCGCAGTTTGAAGATGTTGACCACAATCCTTATCTCAACGATTTTTATGATGAAATGTCGCGCTGGAGTTTCGAGTTGCAGATTTATTTTCTCAACAGTCGTTTGAAACAATTGCTCGAAATCCAAAATGGTACGGAAACCGTGATTCAGGACAGAACCATTTATGAAGATGCCAATATTTTCGCGCCCAATCTTCACGATATGAACCTGATGAGCACACGCGATTTTAATAATTATTACAACTTTTTCAAGACGTTGAAAAGCATGGTAAAGCCGCCGGATTTATTGATTTATCTAAAAGCGTCGGTGCCGGCTTTGGTAGCACAGATTCAAAAGCGAGGCAGGGAATATGAAGATAATATTCGCCTCGATTATCTGAAAAAACTAAATGTTCTCTACGACAAATGGATTGAAAGTTACAAAGAAGGTCCATTGCTTGTAATTGATGTGGACAACATCAACTTTGCAGAAAATGAAGAGCATCTCGGCAATATTATCAACAAAGTGGATGGGCTTTTGTATGGACTGTTTTAAACCATGATTTATGGGATTATAAGGATTTTGAAGAAAAAAATTGAACAAGAAAATTATATTTGATAACGCTTGCACGTCATTCCCGCGAAAGCGGGAATCTCAATAAAAAATAATATGATTCAAAACATTTCTTTCATCACAATCGGTGTAAAAGATTTAGACAAAATGAAATCTTTTTACAAAGATATGCTCGGTTGGAAAACAAGTAATGATGAAGAAGGAATTGTGTTTTTTAAAATGGATAACGGATTAACATTTGCTTTGTTCCCTGAAAAAGAATTGGCTGAAGATATAGGAACGGCGCAGGTTTTAGCCGGGTATAAAAATTTTGCGCTCGCTATAAACTTGCCTTCACAAGAAGATGTGAATGATTTTTTTCAAACACTGATTGAGAAAAAAGTAACCATACAAAAAATGCCCGAACCTGTTTTTTGGGGCGGTTATCGCGGCTATTTTTCCGACCCTGAAAATAACTTTTGGGAAGTGGCATATAATCCGTTTTTGAATTAAACAAATTATTGTTGTATGCTGTGTGCGGTGTTCTCGCCGCGCATTTTTATTATGTCGCCTCATGTCGACTTTATAAAATGCAAACCGCCTTCTCATAGAAAAGACGGCTTGCAACAAGTTAGTTATTAATGCGCATCAAGCGTAGAACTTTACGTGTAAAATGATGAACGAATGATTATTATCAGGCTTTCAACCCCGAAGGGGGCAAACGTGCAGGTCGTATTTCTACTATAACATGTCATCCCTTTGGGATGAAATATCCGTTGTTTCTGCCGTCGTTATTACTTCGCTGTCGCTTACCCGGCAACAAACATCTTCCTGATGTCCAATACCTTTTAATAAATCATCTATCAAACAAAATATTCTTATAATTTTATCCTCGTTGAGCATTTGATATTACTTTTTGTGTCGTAACTCAAAGTTATATCTTATGCTCTTCTCTTTTATAACCCGCAACTTGGGTTAATTACATATTTTTTATCACTATTGTCCGACTAAAATAGATAAAAAAGCGGTTCCGAAGAACCGCCCGATTAGTTAAGTTTGAGTTACCAAGCTTAAACAATAACTAATGAGTGAAATTATAAAATTTACCGGACAGCCGATATTATCGCAGATATTAAATTTAATAAGCAGTTCTTTGATAAACAAAGCAGTCAGAAAACACCAGTCCAACCGGTACTACAAGAAATTACCGGTACGTATACATTTGATAAGCCTGCTGTATGGTGTATTCAGCTATTGCAACGGTTTGCGGGAGCTGTGCGAGGGGATGTTAGCCTGTGAAGGCAAGTTGGTTCACCTGGGTTTTGATAAAGCGCCTGCGCGCAGCACGCTGTCGGATGCCAACAGCAAAAGAAGTTTTCTGGTGTTCGAAACGATTTATACCGAATTGTTACAGCAATACCACAGTTTTATCTCGGACAGCCGGTTAAGGGGCTTGAGCATCCGTAATCTGAAAATAATTGACAGCAGCACTATTCAGTTGTTCAGCGAATTGCTTCGTGGCGTAGGGCGCAACACTAAAGACGGGAGCCGCAAGAAAGGCGGCATCAAAGTACACACAATGATGGATGCCTTTAGCGGAGTGGCTGAGTTTGTGCGTATGACCGCCGCCCGGGAGCATGACCGTAAGTTTCTGTACGAGTTGGATTTACCTGCCAACAGTTGGCTGGTGTTCGATAAAGCCTACAATGTGTATCGTCAGTTTTTGAAATGGACGGAACAGAAAATATGGTTTGTTACCAGGATGAAGGACAATGCTGTTTTTCACGTAACCAAAGTATTGGTGGACAGAACAAAGAAAAAAAATGCAAAAGGCGTGTTGAAAGAACAATACATCACCATCGGGGTAAAAACCGGCAATGGACAGGAACAACGGCTCAAGCTAAGGCGCATCACGTTCCAGACCCAGGATGGCAAGGCATATGTGTTCATTACCAACAATTTTACTTTACCGGCTTCGCAGATAGCCACGATATACAAAAACAGGTGGATGATAGAATTGTTGTTCAAGCAAATCAAGCAGAACTTTCCGTTGCGTTACTTTTGGGGCAATAGTGTGAATGCTATTAAAATGCAGGTATATTGCGTACTAATAGCACAACTGCTGATGGTGGTCATTAGGAAGAAAGCTGCAACCAGGAAATCTTTTGCCAACATGATCACCGTTATAAGATTGCACCTGATGAGCTATGTATCGTTGTTAGAGTTTATCAAAGACACGTATAAGGCATGGAGAAAAACACACAACGCTTCTTTTGCTTTTACACCATAGAAAAAAAATCGGGGGTACTCCCCCAATTTTGAAACAATAACTTTTTATGCTGTAGTCCTTTACTATAGAGAGTTACAGCAGATTTATACCCGATTTTAGTCGGACAATAATGATTTTTTATACAAATTATTAATTTCTTGTTTATTAGATTAACATTCAAAAATTATATCTAAATTTAATTATTCAAATTATTTAAAATGAAAAAGGGAAGCTTAAGCGATTTCGAGTTTAGTTACAGGAATGATTATGCACATAGATTTAGTTCAAGCAATTATGTTTTAGCGGTAAAAGATGAAGATTTTCCTGATCGAAATATTATTCCGATTTTATATTATGAGAATGGACAGGTTCAGGATATTAATAATGATGATATGGAAAAGATAGTCGTAATTCCTCATAAAACTATAAACGACAGGTCTTTATCAAGATTTCATTTAAACGAGCTGATTAAAATATCTTTTGGAAATATATACGACAATTCTAGATATTATGAAGGCTCTAAGTTACCTAAATGCGCTACAGTAGATTCTTATATCTATCCAACTGATAAAAATGATGTTGTTGAAATATTTAATGGAATAATAGACGAATCAACTTCTAGAATTAAATTATTGGATTCTTATTTAGATTCATTAATACTAGATATTTATGTAGAAGATAATACCCCAATATTTATTGAAACAAATAATAAGATTGTTGGACCATTTAAAGTTTTAGGAAAGGATAGTGAAGGATATTTCAACGTAGAAAAAAATCTATGGAAACCTTTTGGAGAATATAAACTTACAAATGAAATTTATATTGAATTTACGGTTAATGAGGTTACTCGTAAAATTCATATTCCTTCTTTTAATAAATTTGAACTTTTAAATACTCTTGATTTCAAGGATGACACTGAAATAATTAAAGAGTTTAAATTTGTACTAACTGAAAATTCAGAAACTTTTGATAAACAGCATATAGAAAATTTATTAGATATTCTGAGTAAAACATATAAAATAAAATCAATAGACAAATATATATCTGAAAACAAGAGAATTGCTGAAATTATTAAAAATACTGAGAACGTAATATTTTCAAACAAAGAACTTGCTCTACTAATTCCAGAGATTCACAACATAAAAATTGAAATTGAAAGACTACAAAATGAAGAGTTTGAACTAAAAAGCAATGTTGAAACATTCTCAACAAGAAAAGATATAATCCAACAAGAGTTACATCAAAAGCAAGAGGAATTACAAAAAGTAAGTTCTGAATTAGAAAATCTTAATAAAACGAAGGAAGAAGAATTACTTAAAATTAAATCGGGCTTAGAAAATGATATAACTGTTTTGCAAAATGAGAAAGACAATTTGGAGAATGATATAAAAACTGAAACCGAGAGTAAATCAAAAGAATTAAATTTTGTAAAAGAAAAACTTCAAGAATTAAAAAAAGCGGAAGAGGATTTAAAATATTCCGTTGATAAATTAAAAGTGGAGAATCAAGAGACTCAAAGAGATTCTCTGAAAGGATTAATTGATTTATTTAAAAATAAAAAATACTTTGATTTTTTTAGTGGACGAGACTTATCCGAATATGATAAAAAAGAAGATAAAGAATTTACCGATTTTTCTATTTTAGATACTTATTCTGATTATCTCCAATTAAGAACAGACTTGGTTTCAATCTTGAATAAAAATGGAAGAAATTTTGATACCCATTTTATTGATAACTTATTAATTTCAATTCATCAAAACACATTAACAGTATTAGCAGGACTTCCAGGTACAGGTAAAACCAGTTTAGCAAGATTATTAACAAAAATATTATCTCCAAAAGAGAGGATTTCAGAAGTGTCAGTAAGCCGTGGATGGTCTTCTCAAAAAGATTTAATTGGTTTTCAAAATCCATTAACTAATAAATTTCATTCTGCACCCACAGGTATTTATGAATTATTGACCCAACTAGATTATGAGTCTAAAAGCAAAAAGTATTTAGACTCTCCAATGGCATATATAATTTTAGACGAGGCGAATCTAAGCCCTATAGAACATTATTGGTCAACGTTTTATAATTTAACAGATTCTACTGCAAAGCAAAACAGTCTTTTATCAATTCCACTAGGGAATAACTTAAATCTGGAGTTTGCAAATAATCTTCGATTTATAGCAACAATCAATTACGACCAAACAACTGAGGGGTTATCTCCCAGAGTAATTGATCGAGCAAACATAATTCAAATTCCGGCAAATAGTTTTAACATCGATACGGTTTCGGTCGAGGAAATAGACAGGTTGAATATTTCATATCAAAAATGTATTGATTTTTTTAATCTTTTTGACTTTCAGGAAGAAAAACAAAATGTTGAGTTATCTGATGAATTGAACTTGATTTTTAATGATATAAAGAAACGTTTTAAAACTCTTAGAATTCCAATAAGCCCACGAGTGGAAATAGCTATTAAAAGATATTGTTTAGTAGCTAAAAACTGGATGAAAAAAGAAGTTTCTCGCCCATTAGACTATTGTGTTGCTCAAAGACTCTTACCTATGATAAATTTACAGGGAGATTCTGCAAAAAACAATCTGGAAGATTTACTAAATGTTTTTGAAAAAAACGATTTGAAAAAATCTAGTGAAATTCTAAAACGAATTATTGAAACAGGGAATGAAGACAGTATTTTTGAAGGAAATTATAATTATTTCTTAACCCTGACTTATGCTTAAAATATTTCTGGTAAATAAAGACAAAAAGATAGAGGTTGTCCCTTCAAATAATATTTATACTGTTTATGAATTGGGAAAATATGAGATATTCTATACGTCTGACAATATAATATCCAACAATGTATTTATTGAAGACATTCCTGTTGATTCAAATAAATTATCTCAAAATGGCAATCAAATAAAATTATTAGAATTTAGATATTTTGAAAATTATTTTGGCTACGCAAGTTTAAATTTGAATAATGAAATTTTTCTTTTCAACATCAAAATTGAAAAACTAAAATTATCAGAAATCGAAGATATTTTCATTTATCTATGGAAAAAAGAAGACAAACTTTTCAATATTTTCTTTTCTAAAAGTACATACGAATTAGACTTTAAAAGAAAAGGATTTGAATTAGGGCAAACTTCTAAGTTAATCTCATTCATTGAAAATTTTGTATCAACTTTCGAGAAATTATATTTTTCTTTTGAAAATTTACCCCACACTGTTTTGAGAAAATTTCATAAAAAAACTAAATATGATTCTGACAAAGTTACTGTCGATACAGTAGATTGGATGTTAAATAATTTAGACGAAATATATTTTGACAATTCTTTCAAAGGTCATTTTAATTCAATAAAAATCAGTAATAAATATGGAATAATTGACAATATCAAAACATCTGAAAATATAAATTCATTTAATATTTATGAAAATCAAATTATTTTAGGATCATTTAAGATTATTCTGAAAAAACTAAGTCAATTAAAATCTGAAATTAATTCAAACATCAATGTCCAACCAAATAAAGACGAATTATATGCAGATTTTAGGGATTTAAAAAGAATTCCTTTTATAAAACTTTTTGATGACTCTACTTCGTTAGAAAAAAAAGTAACTAAACTATTTAATAGATATCAAAAGCTTTTTAAAGAAGTACAACCTAAAATAGAAAAACCAATTTTAACGACAGTTTTTGCTCAAAAACTACACTATAAAAAAGCCTTTAGCTTAATAAAAAACTTGAATGATTATAAGTTTGATTTATTTGGAGAATTTAAACTATTAAATATAAGTAAGTTAAGTAAACTCTATGAAGTTTATAACTTATATATAATTCTTGAATCAATAAGACAAAAGTTAAGATTAGACTTGTTTAATATTATTGCATCTTCTGATAGAAATGATGAAATAATTGAGAAAATAATTTTTGATAGTAGTAATTATAGTATAAGGCTATTATATGAACAAAAATTCTATGATATTTCAAAAACGATACAAGAAACAGAACTTAGAAGAATTGACATAAAGAAAGGAAACTATTACAATCCTGACTATATCATAGAGATTTTTAATAAAATTGAACAAAAAAAGAAATATTATATTCTTGATGCGAAGTATTCGAAACTTCAAACCGTAAGAAGCATTCATCTACCAGATTTAATTGAAAAGTACATTATCAACACAGGAATAAATGGAAATCCTAATATGAAAATAAGTTATTTAAACTTAATTTTCCCAAATGAATACGGTCAAAGTGTTATTGAAAGTGAATATTTTGAGCCAACAATTAATCTAATAGCTTCCAAACCAAACTTTGAAAAAGAGTTAAATTTATTTGTTACAAGAATTATAGAAAAAAATCTACCTGAGAATTTGATATATCCTTATAATACTTTATATCAGAGTTAATTATAACTGTACAAAATAATGCAACTCAACTACAAATCTATCAACTCCGAATTTCAATATCCGTTTACCATATCCAACGGAAGAACCAAAACGCATCAGCCTGCGTTGATTGTTTCGCTGCAACTTGGCAACCACATGGGTTTTGGCGAAGCGCCTGCAATTACTTATTACAATATTACAGTCGAAAAAATGATAGAAGATTTGGAAGCGAAAAAAAATTTCGTGGAAAAATTTGCATTAACTGACCCTGAAAGATATTGGCATTACCTGCATCATCTTTTTCCGCAAAACCCGTTTTTGGTTTGTGCATTAGACATGGCTTGTTGGGATTTGTATGGAAAATTAAAAGGGCGACCTTTGTATAAATTATGGCAAACCGAATGGAAAAATGTTCCGCTTTGCGATTATACCATCGGTATAGATTCGATTGAAAAAATGCAAGAAAAAATCAAGGCAAATCCTTATCCGGTTTATAAAATAAAATTAGGCACAGATGAAGATATTGAAATCGTGCAATCGCTCCGAACCTTGACAGATGCGACTTTCCGCGTAGATGCAAATGCCGGCTGGACTTTGTACGAAGCCTTGCAAAAAATACCAAAGCTGAAAGAACTTGGCGTTGAAATGATTGAACAACCTTTGGCAAAAGATAATTGGGAAGGCATGAAAATTTTATACAAAGAATCTCCCATTCCATTGTTTGCCGATGAAAGCTGTGTATTTGAAAACGATGTTGAAAAATGTTTCAATCATTTTAACGGCATCAATATCAAGCTTACAAAATGCAGCGGCATTACGCCTGCGTTGCGTATGATAAAACGCGCCCGTGAACTCAACTTAAAAGTGATGATGGGCAGCATGAATGAAACCGAAATAGGCTCTGCTGCGGTTGCAAATTTTCTGCCTCAGCTCGATTTGGTGGATGTGGATGGTCCTTTGCTTTTAAAAACCAATAAACCCGAGGGCTTGAATATTAAAAACGGTGTTGTTTCTTTATCGGGATATGCCGGCTTAGGAGTAAAATTTTCTTGGGAATAAAACCTGTTGCCCAAAACATTCTCCACTTTTTGTGATTAGATTTTGTTGTTTATATTTTGATGGTATTTTGTGGAAACGTTTTCACAAAAATTCTTTATTTTTGATATATTGAAAGCATTTATTTGTGAAAACTAAATTTTTCAATATCTTTTCTTTAAAATAAAAGCGAATAATGAAGAAAGCTGTAAAGGATAAGATGGGAAGTAATACGATACTTCATGTGGCTGAGGCTTCGGGATTGTCGCCAGCGACTGTTTCGCGCGTGATGAACAATCATCCTTACGTGAAAGAAGAAACCAAGAAACGTGTATTGGATACGATTGAAAAATTGGGCTATCATCGCAATAATGTTGCTTCCGGATTGAGAAGCAACAAGACTAAAACTATTGGTTTAATTGTGCCGCGTATTTCCATGTTTTTTCATGCAGCGGTAATTACTGTGGTGCAAAATCATTTATACAAGCAAGGATACAATGTGATGATTTGCCAGTCGAATGACTCTTTGCAAATGGAAAAAGATTTGGTAAAGACATTACATTCCACAAGAGTGGATGCAGTGATTGCAGCCTGCACTTTGCAGACAACTGATTTTAGTCATTTTGATTTGTTGATGAAAAGCGGCATTCCGGTTATTTTTTACGACCGCGTACCTATGCAAAAAACTTCGGCTATATTGATAAAAGGCGATGATGTCCGTGGCGGTTATCTTGCGGCAAATCATCTGATTGAGTTAGGTTGTAAAAGAATTGCCCATATATCCGGCTTGTTGTCGTGTAATTTGTATCTCGACAGAACTGCCGGTTTTGAAAAAGCGATGAAGCAAAATAATATTCCCGTCAACAAAGACTGGATATTTCATCACGAGCTTACTTATGATAATGCGCGCAGAGATTTGGAGAAGATATTTAAAAAATCAAAAGTACCCGACGGTATTGTTGCGGACAATGATACATCGGCAATTGCTGCTTTGGAATATGCAAAAGAAATAGGACTGAATGTGCCTGTAGATTTAAAAATAATCGGTTATTCCAATGACCCTCGCAGTGCTATTATCAGTCCTTCAATCACGACAATTGAACAATATCCCGACTTAATGGGCGAAAAAATTGTGAAAGTGTTGATGTCCATCTTAAGCAGAACAAACACAGAGGATGTTTTGCAAGAGCCGACTGTTATCCCGGTACAACTGATAAGAAGATTTTCTGCGTAAAAAATTTATTATGCAAAAACAATTTATAAAATGATAAGAAAACGTTTTCCTATTTTATTGATTTTATTATTTACGGTTGGCTTTTTGAACGCGCAAAATATGCGTAAGTTGATAAAGAAGCAGTTTGAATTTGCCGACAAGCAATATAAAATTTTGCAACAGCATACACCCGAAAACAGAATGCCCAAAACATATTATGCGAAAGACAATAAGTGGGAAACAAGCGATACGCACTGGTGGTGTAGCGGGTTTTATCCCGGAAGTCTTTTGTACATTTATGAAAATACGAAAGATACATTTGCGTTGAATGAGGCAGAAAGACGGCTGAAAATACTGCAAAAAGAAGACCATAATACGCATACGCACGATTTGGGGTTTATGATGTTTACGAGTTTTGGCAATGCTTATCGAATTACGCACAACCCTTTGTACAAAGCTGTTATAGACACTTCTGCTGCTGCTCTTTCGACAAGATTCAGACCGAAGATTCCGGCAATTCAATCTTGGGATTCCAGCAAAAAATTACGTTGCCCGGTTATTATTGACAATATGATGAATCTTGAATTGCTGTGCTGGGATGCGCAGCACGGCGGGAGTAAACGTTTTCAAAAAATAGCAGAATTGCACGCTAATACAACTATGAAAAACCATTTCAGAAAAGATTACAGCTCTTTTCATGTGGTGGATTATAATCCTGAAACAGGTGCAATTATTAAAAGAGTTACAGCGCAAGGTGCGAATGATTCATCGGCTTGGAGTCGCGGGCAGGCTTGGGGTTTATATGGTTATACAATGATGTATCGTTTCACAAAAGACACAGCATATTTGAATCAGGCAAAGCACATCGCACATTTTATTTTGACCAATCCCAATTTGCCGAAAGATTTAATTCCGTATTGGGATTATAATGCACCCAATCTTCCCGACGCGCCTCGCGATGCATCGGCTGCAAGTGTGATGGCGTCTGCATTTCTGGAGCTTGGACAATATGTAGATGAAAAAGAACGTAAGCAATATGTTGCTGATGCAAAAAAAATTATCCGCAATTTATCGTCGCCGGAATACCGTGCGAAATTGGGCGAAAACGGCGGTTTCATTTTGAAGCATAGTGTCGGCTCGTTGCCTGCGCATTCAGAAGTGGATGTGCCGCTCACGTATGCCGATTATTATTTTCTCGAAGCATTACACAGATATAAAGAATGGTATTTATAAAAAAATAAAACAATGAGCTTACTCGATTCATATTTTAATCTCGAAGGAAAAACTGCACTGATAACGGGTTCCAACAAAGGAATCGGGAAGTCAATGGCAATTGCGCTCGCAGAAGCGGGTGCTGATATTATTGGTGTTTCATCAAGTTTTCCCGATGAGTCGGAAACAGAAACAACGATAAAAAGTTTGGGAAGAAAATTTACAAAATACAATGCCGATTTTTCCTCGCGCGAAACGCTGTATGATTTTATAAACAAAGTAAAAAATGATTTTAAACAAATTGATATTCTCGTAAATAATGCAGGAACAATCATGCGCGAGCCTGCTGCCACGCATCCCGATGAATACTGGGATAAAGTTTTAAAAATAAATCTGGATGCGCCGTTTATTTTGGCAAGAGAATTTGGCAAAGAAATGATTGCGCGTGGCAACGGGAAAATCATTTTTACGGCATCGATGTTGTCATATCAAGGTGGTATCAATGTTCCAAGTTACACAGCGAGCAAATCGGCAATAGCAGGTTTAATAAAAGCATTGGCAAATGAATGGGCGGGCAAAGGCGTGAACGTAAACGGCATTGCGCCGGGCTACATTGCTACTGACAATACAAAAAATTTAATCAACGACCCGATTCGCTCAAAGTCAATATTGGAGCGGATTCCCGTCGGTCGTTGGGGCGAACCGGACGACTTGAAAGGCGCCGTACTTTATCTCGCATCCAGAGCATCTGATTATGTGCATGGAACGATTTTAAATATCGATGGCGGCTGGATGGCGCGGTAAAAATCGTGAGTAGTGAGGCGTGAATCGTGAGAAAAAATTCGTGCATTCGTGGCACAAAAAACAATAAAACAATATTATGGAAGTACGATTTCAAAACAGCCCGAAAGAAACTAAAGCAATGGATTCGGCTGCATTGCGCGAAAATTTCTTAATTGAAAATTTAATACAAAACGATGTGTTGAAACTCGTTTACAGTCATTACGACCGCGTGATTGTCGGCGGTATAAGACCTGTAAACGAAAAAATATTTTTGCAAAATGAAGAAGAATTAAAAGCCGATTTCTTTTTACAAAGAAGAGAATTGGGCGTCGTAAACTTAGGTGGCGCGGGCATTGTAGAAGCGGATGGTATTATTTATGAATTAGAAAAATTATCTTGTTTGTATATCGGCAAAGACACCAAAGAAGTTTTCTTTTCTTCAAAAGATTCAACACAGCCTGCAATATTTTATATGTTGTCATCGCCGGCGCATCGGAGATATGAAACCACATTGTATCACAAAGAACAGGCATCGGGCGGCGAAATGGGTAGCGCGGAAACGGCGAACAAAAGAACCATTTATCGTTACATTCATGAGAAAGGAATACAAAGTTGTCAATTAGTTATGGGGTTAACTATTTTGGAAACAGGCAGCGTTTGGAACACCATGCCTGCGCACACGCACACGCGGCGCATGGAAGCGTATTTTTATTTTGATGTTCCTGAAAACCAAAGAGTGCTGCACTTGATGGGCGAGCCGACTGAAACGAGGCATTTAGTTGTGAACAATAATGAAGCGATTATTTCGCCGCCGTGGTCTGTTCATGCGGGTTGCGGCACATCAAACTACGGATTTGTGTGGGGAATGGCAGGCGAAAATTATACCTATGAGGATATGGATATGGTGGACATTAAAGATTTAAAATAAAGCATGATGAAATGAGCCATAAGCATTTTGCATACACAAGGCGATGATTATTTTGGCTCATTCCATCTGGCAATTAAAAAACAATAAAAATAAACAGGTGAAACAGAAGACTATTCTTTTAGTTGTATTGATTTCTCTTTCGTTAAATCTTTTTGCGCAAGCGGATAAAAGTTTTATTGTCTTGAAAAATCCGTTGAACCTACAACGCGACAGCGAGTTGATTGTACTTTCAAGAAAAAAAATTGAAAGTAAAATTGGCAAGTTGCAACCGAATGAATATGTAAGAATTTATAAAGAAAATGCCACTCCGCTTGTTGTGCAATTTGATGATATAAATCAAGATGGCATTTGGGACGAAGCTGTTTTTTTATATTCTTTCAAACCGGAAGAAACCGTAACACTAAAATTAAAAAAGTCTGAAACATTGATGGATACTAATGTCCAGCCACTTGCTCATGTGCGTATGAAGTTGAAAAATGCCGATGACAAATTCGGTCCATCAGTAAAGCACGTGGATATGCCTTACCAAAACAAGCCGACAGATTTTTCAAAACACGCGCTTCCGACTTATCTCACGGAAGGTCCCGGCTGGGAAAATGATAAAGTTGCTTTTCGCCTGTATTTCGATACGCGCAATGCAAAAGATATTTACGGCAAACGCATTCCGGGCATGGTCATGGACACCGTTGGCGCAAATCCTAAGAACAGTTATCACAAATTATCAGCCTGGGGAATGGACATACTCGCCGTCGGAAAGTCGCTCGGGGCGGGCGGTTTGGCATTTTCTTATAAGTTGGAAAACGGTAAAGATACGTTGGTACGTTTGGGCGAATTGAACATTAAATCCGAATCTTATGATGAAATTGCGGACGGACCTATTCGAGCAATTTTTAAAATGGATTATCATTGGGAATTAAATCATCAGCCTGTTGAAGTGGTTGAATACATCAGCATCTGGGGCGGGCAATATTTTTATCAAAGTAAAATATTTGTCAAGGGACATCACCTTCCTAAAGATTTAAAAGTGGATATGGGCATTGCAAATTTTTATGATAATCGCAGCGGCAATTTTTCTTCAGGAAATACAAAAGTCTTGTACAGTTTTGGAAAACAATCAGAAATAAAAGATGATTTAGGCATGGCAATTTTTTCCAGAGCGGAAGACTTTTCCAAATTTTGGTCGATTGGAAAAGAAGTAACGGCTGCATCTGATATTACGCAAACTTATCTTAGCGAAGAAAAAGTAAATTCGCTGAAACCTGCTGTTTATCGATATTTCGCGTGCTGGAATAAAACAAATACGTTGTTTAAAGATGAAAATAATTTTGTAAATTTTCTTCATTCGGAAGCAGAAAAATTTTCCAATCCAATCATTACATTAATAAAAAACAAAAAATGAAACGTTTTATAGTTGTA
The DNA here is from genome assembly GCF_001659705.1 of Arachidicoccus sp. BS20. NCBI lineage: Bacteria > Pseudomonadati > Bacteroidota > Chitinophagia > Chitinophagales > Chitinophagaceae > Arachidicoccus > Arachidicoccus ginsenosidimutans. The sequence goes on along the minus strand of NZ_CP015971.1, from coordinate 1,483,714 downwards.
TTGCTGATACTTTGTATGGCAGGCATTACGCAGCGAACTAAGGCACAAGCAAAAGTTTTCAAAGTGCAGGATGTACAAATACAAAAATATAAAAAGCCGCCGTTACCGGAGCATTATAAACAATATTTAGAAGAAACACGTGAAGTGGAAATTGCTGTTCAGCAACTGACCAAAGCCATGATTGATGCGGACAGTTCTCAATTATACGCATTGACTTACCGGAATTTAAAATATGCACATTCGACAGGCTTGGTGCAAAGTCAAAAAGAATTTGTGGATGGTATTACTTCCGGTCGTTCCGATTTTTTAAGTATTGATTTGTCTGACCAAACCGTTGATATTATTGACAGTACGGCTTGTGTGCGCCATATTCTTACCGCAAAAACTTTTGACAATAAAGTTCCCGGCAGCGTAAAACTTGCCATCTTATTGGTTTGGGTAAAACAGGGTGGAAAATGGCGTTTGCTCGCTCGGCAGGCTGTGAAACCGCAGCAATAAAGCCTTACATTTGCCAAAATTTTAATGATGAGAAATTACAGTATTTTGTTATGCGCAATCATATTTGTATTTAGCGGTTGTACGCTCAACAATGTAACGGTTGACGATAGTCTTCAAAAATATTTTACCGATAATGGTTTAAAAGGAACATTTGCTTTGTACGACAATTCGCACCAAACGTTTACGGTGTACGATTTGCATCGCTATAAAGATTCTTCTTATTTGCCCGGTGGAAGTTTTGATATTGTAAGCTCATTAATAGCCATTGAAACAGGGAGAGTAAATGATCAAAATTCGCTTGTAAAAACATTGCCGGATACATCAAAAACTGCAATTCTTAAAGACGCTTTTAAAAATAGCGATAGCGCCGTTTTTGCAACCATTGCTTCGTCCGTCGGGAAAGACACGCTGCAATTTTGGCTCGACAGTTTGCATTATGGCAAGGTTAAAATCCTTTCCGATAACGATAATTTCTGGTCGAATGATTCACTGAAAATCACAGCTGACGAGCAATTGGGTTTTATCGAAAAATTATATGCCTCTTCCTTGCCTTTCCAAAAACGTACACAGCAAATTGTACGCGACATGATGCTTAGAGAAAGCAACACAGCGTATTCATTTTCTTACAAAACTTCCTGGAACAAAAATATTGGTTGGGCGCTCGGTTGGATCGAAGAAAATAAGCACATTTATTTTTTTGTTATCAATGCTGAAAGCATTGCTGCAACTGCATCTCAGGAATCTTTACAAAAAACATTGAAAGACATTTTGACTTACGAAGGATTTTTCAAAGGAGAAAAATAATTTCTTTTTGTGCAGCTTTTTAAAAGTTCTGGAATGCGCTTGATTAGCTGTTTTTCATCTGTTTATTTTTTAATTGTTTTTAACGGTCAGATGGAATTAGCTGCGCCGAACTCTGTTTCGCCAAATAATCATCTCTTTGGGTATGCAAAGTTCTTATGGCTCATTTCATGTGTATGATATTTTGCAGATATACTTACCTTTGCGCACTAAAAAAATGATTAGGTCAAATAGTCAATCGGTCATTTTTATAATATATTGACTATTGACAATTGACTTGAAATTATGAGTTACGAAAAAGAAATCAGTCGCAGAAAAAGCTTCGCTATTATTTCCCACCCGGATGCGGGTAAAACCACTTTGACAGAAAAGCTGTTACTATTCGGCGGCGCTATTCAAACGGCGGGCGCAGTTAAGAGTAACAAGATTAAAAAGCACGCTACGAGCGACTTTATGGAAATCGAGCGACAGCGCGGTATTTCGGTGGCGACTTCTGTGATGACATTTGAGTACAAAGATTTTTTAATTAATCTGCTTGACACGCCGGGACACAAAGATTTTGCCGAAGATACTTATCGCACGCTCACGGCGGTGGATAGCGTAATTCTTGTAGTCGATAGTGTGAACGGTGTGGAAGACCAAACGCGCCGCCTGATGGAAGTGTGCCGTATGCGCGACACGCCTGTAATTGTGTTCATCAACAAGATGGACCGCGATGGAAAAAATAGGTTTGATTTATTAGAGGAAATTGAAAAAGAATTAAAAATAGACCTGCATCCTATGACGCTGCCTATCAACAGCGGCAAGGATTTCAAGGGTGTTTATAATCTGCACGATAAAAATTTATTGCTCTTTACTGCCAATACCAAAGCCGATGAAGACAGTGTTGAAATTAAAGATTTGAACAACGAAATTTTGTCTCAAAAAATAGGCGAGAGTGATGCAAATACTTTACGTGAAGACGTTGAATTGGTTGACGGCGTTTACGGCGAATTGAATGTTGAAGATTATTTAAGCGGAAAAACGGCTCCTGTATTTTTTGGCAGCGCGGTAAATAATTTCGGTGTGAAAGAGATGTTGGACACATTTATACGCATCGCGCCAAACCCGCAACACAGAGAAACGACGACAAGAATTGTTGAACCGAATGAAGAAAAATTCAGTGGCTTTGTATTTAAAATTCATGCCAATCTCGACCCGAAACACCGCGACCGCATTGCGTTTCTGCGCGTATGCAGCGGCAAATTCGAGCGTGGAAAATATTATGAACACGTGCGTTTGGATAAAGATATTCGATTCAACAATCCGTACAGTTTTTTGGCGCGTAGTAAAGATATTATCGAAGATGCTTACCCCGGCGATGTGATTGGTTTGTTCGATACAGGCAACTTTAAAATAGGCGACACGCTGACCGAAGGAGAGAAATTTTATTTCACAGGAATACCATCTTTTTCGCCCGAGATTTTCAAAGAGCTGGTCAATAAAGACCCGATGAAAACGAAGCAAATGGAGAAAGGCGTGGCACAGTTAACAGACGAAGGTGTGGCGCAGCTTTTTACACAGTTTGGCGGCAATAAAAAGATTATCGGTTGTGTGGGCGAACTGCAATTTGAAGTGATACAATACCGTTTGTTGCAAGAGTACGGCGCGGCTGTTGAGTTCCGGACATTGCCGTTTTATAAAGCTTGCTGGCTCACTTCGGAAAGTCCGAAAACGCTGGAAGATTTTCTTCGGTTTAAACAACAAAATGCTGCGGAAGACAAAGACGGAAATCCTGTTTATCTGGCGCAAAGCGAATGGTTTTTAAACACAGAAATTACCAACAATCCTGATATACAATTTCACTTTACGAGCGAGATTCATAAGTGATCAAAGATTGCGAGCATTTTTTTATAGGCTTCGACTTTCTCTTTTAGGCTCATAGTTGCGTATCGCGGCGATGGCGATGGGAGCGACCGGATGTTTTTGAAATAGGGAAATAGTTTTCTGAAATGTTTTTCTACAAATTTGCTTGTGCATAGCACGCATACATTCGGATATTGCAGTAAAATTATTTTCAGCGCTTTGTCGTTCCATTCTACTATGTCAAGGTTCTGGTCGAGATTGGTGTTTGCAGTTCGTTTTGCTTTCAGAATTACATCGGCAAGTCCTATGTTTAACGAATAAAATAGCTGCTGCTTTGCTTCTCTGGTTTTCAGTTCTTTTTCAAATACGCTTTCTATAATTTTCCAAAACTGGTTGCGGGGTGCACCGTAAAACCAGTTATTCAAAAGTTCAGTCGATTGCGTTTGTTCTTTGCCCGGAAAACTACCCACAATCAGTATTTCGAGGTTCTCGGGAATAAACGGTTCGTATGGATGATGTTCTGTTTTCATTTTACCGATAAATGGAATTAAAATAAATTGCACAAATTTCTTTCTTCAATAAAAATAAGCGGATTATTCGTATTATTGACTCTGCCGAATTTTCTTTCTAAGAAATTGGTGTAACAAAAATGTATGACAATGATTTATCCCAAATTATATATGCTGTTGTTAGGTTGCAAACCAGATGGCAGGCATACGGAACAGCACGATATTTTGTTTGCTATCGGAACGTCGCTAAAAGATTTGATTCCGCAAATAAATGATTTTTGGAAAGATGCCAGCAAGATTCATATCGATTCTTGGCGGGAAGTAACAAGTGTAAATAATAACGCAATAGAAATTGTAGAGCGAAAGTCATTTATTGAGCAGCCCGAAAAATTATTTTTCATCAATCTCGGCGGTTACAAGCCGAATGAGTTTGAAGAGTTTCATTATAAAGTTTTAGCGGTTAACGCGGAAAAATCTTTGGCAATTCAGCAAGTGAAAGAGACGGTTTTTTATAAACAAAAAATGTCGCCTCATATCGATGACAAGTACGGCGTGGATGTGGATGATATTTATGATGTGGAAGAAATTTTACCTGCACAATTAAAAGAAAAATATGCTTTGAAAATTTCTCACGGCATGGCGGGTAAAGAAGATGAATTGCATATCGGTTACGTAAAATTAAACGAGTTGTAAAACAACAAAGGAGCGCATTATGCGTTCCTTTGTTTCAGGCAGGGGAATTCTACTTTTTGTTTTCGATGTATTCTTTATTGCCACTTGGCGAAAGTGTGTATTTGCCGCCTTTCGGTCCTTGGTAAATTGTACGACCTTTGGCATCAGTTCCGATGGCTTTGTCCGCAGATTTGTTTACCGGATTTACTGCAGCAACTTTTTTTGTTGCTTTCGTCTTTGCTTTTGTGGGTGCAGCTTTTGTTGCTGCTGCCGTTGTTTTAGCTTTTTTTGTCGATTTTGTTTTAATTGCTTTTGCTACGCTTGCCGTAGAGTCGGCAGTTGCTTTTGTTTTCCTTACTTTTTTCTTTGCTTTTACCGCTGTGGTGGCCGCAGAAGTTGTTACCTGTTGTGCATGGGAAACATTTGAAAAAATTATGAAAGAAACGAACATAAACAAACCGAATAATGCTTTTTTCATTTTATTTGATTTTTGTTTAAAGAATAAAATTATTGACAAATTATTGTCTGAAAATTTTTCGATAATATAATTTATTGTTATAACCCGGTTGCAGATAAGTGTCAAGTAATTCGCTGTTGGTTTTCGTGTAGAGAGTTAGCGCCCGGCATGCTATTCGATCATTCGTCTTGTAAAGATAATATTGCATCTAAAATATTGAATGCCCTTGTTCTGCAACAACAAGGGCATTCAATATTTATTAGATTTAAATTGTTTTAGTTGCTTTGAATTTTCGCAATATCCTTTGTGTCTTCCTGTTCTTTTTCCTTATCCTGTAGTTTTTGATAAGCAACAAGGAATACAGCGCCAAGATTTTCATAAGGTGGTACATAATCTGCAAAGCGGGTGTCTTTGCTCAACGATTGAGAAAAGCCTTTCCACATATTTACCCAATCGAGGTTTTTACCTTTCTGCAACGTAAGCACAATGCCTGTAATCATAGGCAGATTGAGGTCTCCTGCACCGGTTTGTTTGGTGGAAATAATTTGTGCGCCGGGTGCTTTTGTAAACACATCGCTAAGGCTTTGGAAACCGCCGCAACTGCCAAGAAACACTATTTTTTCCGATGATTGCATTTGAGCGATAGATGATTTTAAGTAATAACTATGCCCGCGATGAAACATGAGTGTGGGATGAATATTATTTTCGTCCAGGTAATCATTCAGTGCATTTTGCGCATCATCGTCCAAGTGTTGATTTTCATCCAAAGGCTTGTTGGTATAAATGGTTATGGGCGTTCCTTTTGTTGATGAAACTGTTGACCAATATTTATTGGATGTTTCTTTCCAGCCGAGGCTTGCAAATTCGCCCATGAAATTTTCATAATTGGTTCTGCCGTCCAGGTCGCCGTAAGTTGTTTGTTGTATTACAATTCTGCCTGTGCTGTCTTTCAGTTTGTCAATAGGCATAAAGTAAACCGGTTCTATGCCCAATCTTGCAGATACATCAATGTTGTTGGTCGAATCCATGGAAAGAAACAGCGTGTTCAGAATATAATAAATATTGTATGCTTTTGTGTTGTGGGTTCGTTTTGCCTGTGTAAGGCACGACTGAACTTCGTTTAGTACTAATTGTCTCATTTCCGGCTGGTCTATGCTGGAGTAGCTTGCCGCGACATTCACGGCATCTTCAAGACTATCCGGGCTGTTGCTTTTATCGAGGTTTCTTACAAATGCTTTCATTAGTTGCTGCGCATTGCCGGGCTGCATTCTGCCTAAAAAGTCGTCCAGCGTATTGTAATTGGCAGCCATTTTAATCCATTTTTTAAAATAGTCAAATTTTACAGCCATCATCAGCGAATCGCCGGTAAGTTCTTTACCGCCTTTTTGCCAAAGTAAACGATATAAACCATAGTCTTTACCATTAACATAAGAAGACGTGTAAATGTTTTCCTCTATCGGCGTAACTACTAAATAATATAAATCAATTGCAGATAAAGGTTTAAGACAAGCGTAGCGAATATCGTTGGACTTTTCGTGCAGGCTGTTGACAATACCTACAAATTTATCCGTTGCAACTTCTGTCAGTTTTCCCTTTAATATTTGCCAAGCCAAAGCAGTATCTTTATGAATAGATCTTTCCGCGTAGTTTATTTCTGTATTTACCAATAATTTGTAGTATTTCACATTAGATGCGTCTTGCATAGCATCGTCTATCTGGTCCATTGTCAGGTTGCCTTTGTACAAATCGTCGAGAAAAGGCATATAAAACCTTCCTGTATGAGAGCCGTCAAGTCCCTGTGCATTGGCGATTCTGCTGATAGTTTGCACCAGTGGATTGCTGCTTTTACGAATGCGTTCGCCTAACTGTGTAGAGGAGCTTGCATAATTATAGATAGCGTCGGAATTGTCATGAGCAATAGCATTGATAACGCTGTCCGTTGCAGGGAAGTTGGGATTTTTTTGCAAAATCAGCATTGCCTGTGACGGATTTTCTGCCAATTGCTTTCTTATGACAACGTTGTTAAAGTTGTCTTTTCCGGGATTATTTTTGAGTGCAAAATTTTGAGTAAGTATTATGCCGATAACCGCATGGTATTTTTCTATTACCGGCAATGCGTCTTCGCCCTGCGCATCCAGCTGAATACTTTCTTTGTATGCTTTGACGAGATTTACGAGCTGCGCGCCGCTAATTTGTTTCATTACAAAATAATTTCTGTAAGTAAACAGTAGCTCATACAATCCGCGCAGGTATTTGATTTTTGTATTATTGTCAAAATCCTGTTTTTCGATATATGCCTGCAACGCATCCACTTGTTCAGTAGCTGCATTATTAGCGGCTTTGTTCAGTTTATCATTATCAGTATAAGGAGCAAATTCTCCATCGGTTTTTCCGTCGGCAGCACATATTGTAAGTTGTGCTTTGTTTACTGCGTCGTGAAATGATTGTCTTGAAAAGGGAATGTTTTGAGCGTTCACACTTGCAACAATGCACGGGAAAATCAAAACAAGGCTATAAAGTTTTTTCATATTTACACGGTTCTAAAATGTTTGCTACTGCAAAAATACGACCAATTAAGTGCAAATACACTTAACAATTATATAATCCCGAAAATGCGCGGTATCTTTAAGGCGAAATTATTTTTGCGTAACCAAATTGTTAGATTTTAAATGGATAACAAGCCTAAAAAAATTCTCATAGCCGATGATGAACCTGATATTTTGGAAATAATCGGATACAATCTGAAGCGCGAAGACTACGAAGTACACACAGCCAAAGACGGCAACGAAGCCATTGTGAAAGCCAAGGAAATAAAGCCCGACCTCATTATTCTTGATATGATGATGCCTTATCGCAACGGTATGGAAGTGTGTGAAATACTGCGGGCGCAGCCGGTTTTTGAAAACACCTTAATAGTTTTTCTTACCGCTATCAACGACGATAACAACGAGATTAAGGGTTTTGAAACCGGTGCGGACGATTATATTACCAAGCCCATTTCTCCTAAAGTGCTTACAAGCCGTATCAACGCTTTATTCAGGAGAAACAGTAAAGATGAAGAAGTGAACAAAGTGCTTCAAATCGATAATATCAAAATAGACCCTGTACAATTTCTTGTATTTGTCGATGGCGTGGAAGTGGTATTGGCAAAGAAAGAATTTGAGTTATTGTACCTGCTGGCTTCTGCTCCCGGTCGTGTTTTTCTGCGCAACGAGATTCTTAATAAAGTGTGGGGCGCAGAAGTAATTGTAGGCGACAGAACCATCGATGTTCACATCCGGAAAATCCGCCAGAAATTAAATCTCGATTGCATTGCAACTGTGAAAGGAGTGGGGTATAAGTTTGTGTTGTGATTTATGTATAATTTTTGTGATATTAATTTTACTAATAGAGAGCAGTAAAGGGTTGCACTGGAATTGCTGAATATTATTTGACGATATATAACAGGCTTTCTTTTGGAAGCCTGTTTTTATTTTAAAAATAAAGATAACTTAACATTGCTTTCCTGCATAACTTTGATAAAAACTGCTGCGCTTCGTATTTTCGTTCATTGTACATTTGATAAAATATGTTTGGCAAAAATTATTCTCCTGCACAGTTAGCGCTCATCACGGCATTGCTTGTAAGTGTTGCCGTAGGCATTTGTTTTTTATTTTTCCGGATACTGTGGTGGCACGCGCTCATCGCGGAAGCATTTGTGTTTCTATGCAGTTTCCTGGTATTTCGAGAAGTGTTGCGCCGCTTTGTTTACAGAAAGATAAAACTCATTTATAAATTCATTTATCAGACCAAAGCTAATAAGCGCGAAGAATTTTTTTACAAAAATGTACTTCCGCAAAAAACTATTGAAGAGGTAGAAGAAGATGTACAGGAGTGGGCAAATAAAAACCATGAGGAAATGGAATTGCTCCGTGCCAATGAACAATACAGGAAAGAATTTTTACAGAATTTTTCGCACGAAATCAAAACGCCTATTTTTTCCATTCAGGGTTATCTCAATACATTGTTGTCCGGCGCTTTGGAGGATGAAGAGCTGTCTGTAAAGTTCCTTACCAATGCTGCACGAAATATCGACCGGATGGTAAATCTGGTAAACGATATTGACGAAATTTCGCGTCTCGAATCCGGTACGCAACCATTGCATAAAACCGGTTTTGTGATTCAGGATTTGATAAAAGAAGTATTTGAAAGCCTGCAAATGCCAATGTCGGAAAAAGCAATTAAGTCTTCCATAAAAAAAGGCTGTGAAGCGCCCATAACCGTTGTCGCCGACCATGAAAAAATACGGCAAGTGCTGACGAATTTGGTGGTAAATGCCATAAAGTACGGCACGCAAAACGGACATATTACAGCGAGCGTTTACAAAATGGGCGACTCGCGGGTGCTGATAGAAATGAGCGACGACGGCATTGGCATTGCCGAAGAGCATTTGCCGCGCATCTTTGAGCGTTTTTACCGTACCGATACCGGAAGAAGCCGCAACAGCGGCGGCACAGGGCTCGGACTTGCCATTTGTAAGCACATTGTGGAAGCGCACAATCAAACCATTCATATTCGCAGCAAGCCGACGGTAGGAACAACTGTCGGTTTTACGCTACAGTTGAAAGGTAAATAATCGTTTGTTTTTAAGTGGATAAACGGTGCATAAATATTAGCTGTCTCTTATGCAATAACAGGAAAAAGCCTGCGTTATTTTATCGTTATCAAATAGAATAATTGTTTATGACAGATTTTTACTCCAATCTTCTACTTCGTTATTTATACAACGAGACAAGTGAGACATCTGCACTGCGTGCAAAACGTTTGTTGGAATCCGATTCGGAGGCAGAGGAATTGTACTGCCGTCTTAAAGAAGGGCGCCGGCTGATGGCGAAATATCTTCATGTTCAGCGTCCCCGCAAGTCTTTGGTAAATAATATTTTGAAGTACGCAGCGCATTAGATGCCATCGTAAAACGGGATTTGCAATAAATAATTTTTGTTGTTGTCAAAAAACATAACAACGATGTAAATTCGTGTCATTATTCAAAAAGATTATGACACGAAAAGAGCGCTACGATTATATCATTCATTATTTTCAGGAACACGCACCCAATGCCGAAACGGAATTGATTTACGACAATCCGTATCAACTGCTCGTTGCCGTTGTACTTTCTGCGCAGTGTACCGATAAACGTGTAAACCTTACCACGCCTGCAATTTTTCATAAATTTCCATCGGCAAAAGAATTAAGCAAAGCCAAGTTTGACGATTTATTTCCGTTAATCAGAAGTATCTCTTATCCTAATAATAAAGCTAAACATCTTATTGCGGCTGCACAAATAATTGAAGAAAAGTTCAACGGTGAAATACCCATGACGGTGGACGAATTAATAACGCTTCCGGGTGTCGGCAGAAAAACAGCAAATGTAATTACTTCCGTGATAGACCAACAGCCCAACATGGCTGTGGATACGCATGTTTTCCGGGTTTCAAACCGTGTTGGACTTACCTTAAATGCAAAAACGCCTTTGGCGGTTGAAAAACAATTAGTCAAATTTATTCCGAAGGAATTAATTCACAAAGCGCATCACTGGCTCATCTTGCACGGGCGGTACGTGTGTGTGGCGCGTAAGCCGAAATGCGATGAATGCGGCATTACAAAAGCGTGTAAATATTTTGAGAAAGTTGTGAGCCGCGAAAAATAAAAATAACAGATAACCAACAACGAATAACAGATAACAAAATTTACCTTTGGCACTCAATTTTTTAAACGCTCATGTTACAAAGGTTTCTTAGAAATAGAAGTTCCAATCCTGATGCGGAAATGCCGTTTGTTGACCATTTAGAAGCATTAAGATGGCACATTATACGTTCTGCGCTTGCAATACTTGTTTTGGCTGTTGTGGTATTTTCTTTCCATAACTGGGTATTTGCAAAAGTAATTGCCGGTCCCGTAAATCCGGATTTTATCAGTTACAGAATGTTTTGCAAGCTGTCGCAAATCACACATATTAAGAGTTTGTGTATGACGCCTGTTCGTGTAGAAATGCAATCCACAACATTCGGCGGACAGTTTCTCGGCACGTTTACCATTGCATTTGTAGGCGCTTTCATTGCTGCGTTTCCATATATCTTTTGGGAATTTTGGAAGTTTACAAAGCCGGCGTTGAAAGATGGCGAACTGAAAAATACACGATTTGCTATCTTTTGGGTATCATTTTTTTTCTTTCTCGGTGCAGCTTTCGGATATTTTGTATTAGCGCCGTTTACGTTTAATTTTCTCGCAGGGTTTCAAATCAGCAGCGATTTATCCATCATGGTTACGCATCCTACGCTGCACGATTATCTTTCCAATCTTACGGATATTATTCTCGGTTGCGGCGTGGCTTTTGAATTGCCTGTAATGGCATATATTTTGACGCGGGTTGGTATTATCACACCAAAGTTTTTAACGAGTAAAAGAAGGTATGCTGTGGTTATTTTATTGATAATTGCAGCATTTATTACGCCGAGTCCCGACTGGATTAGCCAGATGATTGTGTTTATTCCTTTAATGACTTTGTATGAAATAGGCGTAGCAGTTTCCAAACGAGCAGCAAAAAATATGGTGGAAAAAGAAAAAGAGGAATGGAGCTGATACTGATTAATTAATATGAGAATTGTTTCGCTCGTGGTAAGGTTATTCATTATTACTGCGAGCGAAACATTTTTTAAAATTATTTCAACAATACTTTCTTTCCGGTCTTCGCCGATTCTTTTGCGGCGTTTAAAATTTTAACCACGATAACGTTATTTTTCAAAGAAGATAAATCATCGCCCGGATTGATTTCCCCGCGCAAAACAGCCGTTACATAAGGCACATAATCCTGATAAGGTGCAGCAGGTGCGGGCAGTTGCCGGATTTGATAATCTGTATGATCGTTTCTTGTGCGCAAAGTATTGCCGTTCACAGCTTGTAAATAGCCTGTTTTGCCAAACACTTCCCAATCTTTAATGCCGAATGGCCAGTTCCATGAAGCTTCTATAATGCCCGTCGCTTGAGGATATTCGAGCAGTATGGTTGCATCGTCATCTACCTTCGGGTAAACATCGGGCTTGATTTGATGTGTAACTGCAGACACAGAAACCGGCATTTGATTGTCCATCAGCCAGGTAAATAAATTCGCGCCGTAACAACCAAAATCATTCAACGCGCCGGCGCCGTTTTTTACAGGGTCGGTAAGCCAATCCAGAAAATAACTGCTGCAACCGATTTCTTTTGGTCCCTGATGACCGTCGTGTGCAATCATTTTTACCACGTTGCCAATAGCATTTGCCTTTACTTGCTTATAAACATCCTGATTCGTGGCATACCATTCCGTTTCATAATCGGTAAGTACCTGAATATTGTATCGTTTCGCAAGCGCGGCAATGGTTTCGGCATCTTTCACGGTGGTCGCCAAAGGTTTTTCCACCATTACATTTACGTGTAGCGGTGCGCAGGTTTTGACTACGTCAATATGTTCGTTAATCGGGTCGAACGCCATAACAACCTCAGGTTTTTTGTGTGCCAATAAAGTTTTTAAATCGGGATAAAAAAGCGAGTCGGGAATATGAAAGTTTTTTTCAAATTTCGCCACAAGTTCTTTGTTCGGCTCGGCAATGCCTACGAGGTTTACATCGCCTTTTTTATAATGTTGCATCATCAGGTAAACATGGTCGTGATTAAGACCGGCGAGCGCTACGGAAAGCGGATGATTGTCCTGCGCTTTTGCCGAAGAACACGCGCACGATATGAGCGTGAAGGCTCCTAAAAAGTATTTCTTCATTGTATAAAATTTAAGTGAATAAAGCAGAAATGTACTCTGCTAAATTACTTTTTCCTTTGACTTAAAAAGTTAATAAAATGTTTTTGACCATCGATTTCCTACCATTCACACAAAAAACAATACCAATTACACATTTCCCGTAAATTTATTGCTGACGATGCAGAGTTTTGGGGAGAAATAAAAAATTGAATTATGAAAAAGATATTCTTATTATCGTTGTCGTTTTTTACAGTAAAACTCAACGCTCAACTGAGCCTGAAGAATCCATACGTTTATACCAACGGTTATTGGGCTGATGGAAAAAAGCATTACGCAACTATTCCTTACATTGATACACTTAGATTGAACCAAAAAGATGCTGTGCGTGTTGTAGATAAGCCCACTAAATATGGAGATTTTAATGTGCTGCTATTAAACAAATCTATCAACAAAAGTATAGATTCGAGCTTGCTTGGATTTTTTGACTCAACTACAAACAATACATATAAAAAAATTGATGATACTACATACGAAATAGATATTCGTAACCTAAGTAAAAACGTGTTAATTGTGTACGATAATAAATCAAATTACATGACTTCAACGAATGAAACATTGAGTGATATGCCAACTGTAAAAGGTGGATTAGATGCGCCTGATTTTATGGGCTTAGGTGTTAAAAATGTTCAATTTTCATTTGATGATATTACTCATGATTACAGTAATATTATATCCATTAATCCATTGAAAGAATATACTATTGAATTTGGCAAAACCAAAAGCGACTATTCTCCTACGAACGTAATCAGAAGGTTTATCATAAAGCCGATTCTCCCTAAACCCGTTTTGATAAATGTATTTACAGAGTCGAGTGCTTTGTGGGCTATTAATGATAAGAAAGCAAATCCGGGATATGATTTTGGCGGTACGAGCAATCTAGATATTCCTTATTTAAACGCTATGAAGATAAACAGAGATGCTGCATTGCGAGAAAATAAACACACTTTACTCTTTGCTTTTGCACATTTCGGCGGTCTTTTAAGAAACGACAAAATGGATTTAATACAGTATAAATTAGATACCTCAACACAATGGTCATTAACTTCGTTGAGTAATTCTCCTTCTGTTTTATTGGAAAATCTTTCCGTTGGTAAACATACATTGTATGCAAGATATCCTTCTGTGTCGGGCAATTCTGAAATCTTAAAAATCAATTGGGAAATTACGCCGCCTTGAAAGCCATCGCCTTTGTGGTATGTGTTTTTAGGCATGATAGTTTCCGCAATTCTTTTCTATTTTATTTTCAGGGTAAGAGTAAAAAGAGCAAAAGAAAAAGCACAAAAAACAAAGCTCGAATTACAGGCAATACAGGCGCAGCTCAATCCGCATTTTATGTTCAATGCATTAGGTTCGATACAGTATTTGGTCAATAATAATGATAAAGAGAATGCCAATCAGTATTTAACCGAATTCAGCAGCCTGCTGCGTAATTCTTTGTACAACAACGAGCAGGAAATGGTTCCGTTATCTAAAGAACTGCAAACGATGGACAGCTATATTCGTTTGGAAAAATTGCGATTTAATTTTCAGTATCAATTGAATGTTGCGCAAAATATTCAGCCCGAAAATATTTCCATTCCTACTTTGCTCATTCAACCGATGATTGAAAATGCAATTAAGCACGGCATTTCGTCTTTGAAAGAAAATGGTGTTTTGTTAATTAATATTGAACAGAAAACGAAAGATTTAGTTGTTGAAATAAAAGACAACGGCAAAGGTTTTGATACGACTCAACCGTCCAAAGGTTTCGGAATTAAATTGGTAAAAGAAAGAATTGAGGTATTGAATAAGCAAGGTTATAAAATCAAATTTTCCATTGTTTCAAATAATGGAACAAGCGTGCGGTTTGTGTTTGAAAATTGGGTGTAAAGCGGCGAAATGCAGCGCAGCTGTATTTCGTTTTTTATTTCCTAACTTTACTTCAATAAAACGAAATTATCATGCAACAAAATGAAATGAATACTTTAAGTGAAGTATTGGAAAATCTGAAAAACAGAAGTTGCGATGTTGAATTTTTATGGAATGAAAATTCGTTGGTTGCAGGCGGGAAAAATTATGAACCGCAATCTTTGCAAATCATCAAAACGTACCGCTTTGAAGGCGACTCAAATCCGGATGATTCCGCCATTTTATACGTTCTCAAAACCAACGACGGAGTGATTGGCTACAGTTTGGATTCATACGGCGCCAACTTAAATTACGATGAAGCGTACAACAATTTTATCCGTCAGATTCCTATTTCCGGACATAACGAGCAATTGAAATTTGAACTGTAATAATTTTTGTTACAGTTTTGCTTCATCAATACTTTTTAAAATTATTTCGCATACGTTTTGCAACTCTTCATCCGTAATAATCAATGGTGGAGCGACGCGCAAACCTTCCGGGTTAAACAAAAACCAATCGGCAATCAATCCGTTTTCGATACATTTATCAATTACTTTTTTATTCGTTTCAAAACTGTCAAATGCAATGCACGCCCACAATCCGGCAGTCGAAAGATTTTTTATTTTAGGATGAACAATTTTATCCTGAATAATTTTTTCTTTTCGTTTTACATTATCAATAGATTCTCCGTCTAACAAAACTTCCAATGCAGCTTTGCCCGCCGCGCAACTTACAGGATGTCCCGCAAATGTACTGATATGCCCGAGCACAGGATTGAACGTAAAACTGTTCATGATGTTGATGTCTGAAATAAACGCACCCAAAGGCATTCCGCCGCCAAGCGCTTTGCCCAGCAATAAAATATCGGGCGCAATATCAAACTGCTGAAACGCCCACAGCGAGCCGGTTCTGCCGAAACCTGCCTGTATTTCGTCAAGAATTAAAAGGGTGTTTGTTGCTGTACATTTCTCCCGGATTTTTTTGAACCAGTCTTTTTTCGGTTGAATAATTCCTGCTTCTGCCTGCACGGTTTCCATGACGATGCAAGCGGTGTTTTCATCTATCAAACTAAAAACTTCGTCATCGTTATAATCCACATGAAAAACATCGGGCAGCAACGGTCGAAAAGCATTGCGAAAATATTCGTCGCCCATCACGCTGAGTGCGCCTTGCGTAGAACCGTGATAGCTTTTGTTGAATGAAATAATTTTGCTTCTTCCTGTGTAACGTTTTGCCAGTTTCATGGCGCCTTCGGTGGCTTCCGCGCCGCTGTTGGTAAAGTAAACGCTGTTGAGATTTTCGGGTAATAAATCAACAAGCATTTTGGCATATTGCACTTGCGGCGATTCAATAAATTCGCCGTACACAATCAGGTGCATATATTTTTCCGCTTGCTCCTGCACAGCTTTAATCACTTTCGGATTAGAGTGTCCGATGTTGCAAACGCTGAAACCCGAAATCAAATCCACATACTTTTTTCCGTTCACATCAAATTGATAAATGCCTTCGGCTTTTACCATTTCCAAGCCGATAGGTGCTGGCGAAGTTTGCGCTACGTGCTGTAAAAATAATTGGCGATTGTTCATTGTCAGGCAAAAGTAAAAATTATCTTCGCACGATATGTCGGAATTAATTATTTATACAGATGGTTCTTCACGCGGAAATCCCGGTCCCGGTGGATTTGGCGTTATTTTAATGTATGGAAATAAGCGCAAAGAATTGTCGCAAGGCTTTAGATTAACGACCAACAATCGTATGGAATTGCTTGCTGTAATTACGGCTTTGGAAGCATTGACGAAGAAAAATATTCCTGTGAAAATTTTTACCGATAGCCAATATGTTGTAAACAGCGTTGAAAAAAAATGGTTGGATAACTGGATAAGAACTGATTTCAAAGGCGGTAAAAAAAATAAAGACTTATGGCTGCGCTATGCAAATATTGCCAGGCATTTCAGTATAAAATTTTATTGGGTAAAAGGGCATGCAAATAATCCGTTTAACAATCGTTGCGATGAACTGGCAACATTCGCTGCCGATGGAAAAGATTTATTGGTGGACGAAGGCTACGAAAGCGAGAATTTATGACACTAATTTTATCGAATTACACGAATTTGTTTAAATGATTGCACCAAATTCATTCGTGTAATTCGTTTTCATTCGTGCAATTTTCCTTGCACCACAATCACAATTTCGCCTTTCACGGTTTTCTGACTGAAATAATCATGTACTTCCTGCAAAGTGCCACGTTTGTTTTCTTCAAACATTTTCGTAAGCTCGCGGCTCACGCTGCACGGGCGTTCCGCGCCAAAATACGAAACCATTTCCTGCAAGGTTTTTACCAGCCGCACAGGACTTTCATAAAAAATCATGGTGCGCTCTTCTTCGGCTAATTTTTTAAACAAAGTTTGCCGTCCTTTTTTCAGAGGCAGAAATCCTTCAAAAAGAAACCGGTTGCAAGGCAAACCGCTGTTCACAAGCGCCGGAACGAAAGCCGTAGCGCCGGGCAAAGTTTCTACGCGAATATCATTTTTTGCACATTCTCTCACGAGCAAAAACGCCGGGTCGGAAATTCCGGGCGTGCCGGCATCTGTAATCAAAGCCATATTTTTACCGGCTTGTAACTGCGTTACAATATGCTGTAAAATTTTATGTTCGTTGTGCTGATGATACGGCGTTAGCGGCTTTTCTATCTGATAATGCTGCAACAGTTTTGACGATGTTCTCGTGTCTTCACAAAGAATCACATCAACGGTTTGCAGCACTTCGAGCGAGCGCAATGTGATGTCTTTGAGATTTCCTAAAGGGGTGGGAACGAGGTACAACATAATTTGAAAATGTGGCAATTTGAAAATTTGAAAATGACTGCCACCACATTTTCAAATTAACTGACTTTCAAATTCTCAAATTAATTTACCAGTTCAATTTCAAAATATTCCATTACGGGATTTGCCAATAATTTACTTGCAGTAGTTTCTGCTATTTGCTTTGCTTCAGTTTCGCTTGCGGCGTCAATTTGTAAAGTGATGTGTTTGCCGATGCGAATGTCCTGCACGTTGTGAATATCAAGGTTTTTGAGGCTTCCCAAAACGGCTTTTCCCTGTGGGTCGAGCAATTCTTTTAGCGGCATTACTTTTATCTGAATGTTATAAATCATGGTATAGTATTTTGTGTGGCAAAGGTAGCGGAAAAATGGGTTTGAATGGGCGTATAAAATCAAACTATTTTTTCAGATAAAGTCCGATAAAACTTAACACAAGCGCAATAATAACGCCGATAAACCATTGTTGTAGTGTTGCGGTCGATTTGTGTATTTCAACCCGTACATTCTCAATTTCGGCGCGCACATAATCTTTGGTAGCAATCTCTTTGGTACTTTCAATTGCCTCTTCTTTTATTTTTTCATCGACATACGTTGTCAGCGCCTCTGCTTGCTGACGTCCAATTTTATCTTCTAAAATCGCATATAATTTTGTAAGTGTAACCGTAGCCATGACTTTACAGTAAATTAAAATAAATTACAATAATGTTTTTTCTTTCTTCAGTACTATCAAAGAAAGTAATATATAGACGATAAACAACAACGGAACAGCTAACCAATGGAAAAATATTGCAAATATGATTGCTGCAAACACAAGCAATAGCTGATGCCAGTTTCCATTCCATGAAATACTTTTAAATTTCATGCTGAGCATCGGCAAGGTGGAAACCATGAGATAGCTTATCAGTAAAATGACGATGCACCAAAAAAGATAATTTGTCATTATGGTTTCTGTGAAACTTGTTGTAGCCGAGATAAAAATTACCGGAAAAGAAGCAATTAAAATTCCTGCTGCAGGAATCGGAAGTCCTTGGAAATTCAGTGTTTTGGTAGTTGATAAATTAAATCTTGCCAAGCGAAATGCACCTGCACACGGCAATAAAACCGCCGGCAATAAATACCAGATGTTTACCGGCATTTCAGGATGATTTTTTGCAAAGCTTATTTTTAAAAACTGAAAAACAATCAATCCCGGTGCTACGCCGAAACTTACCAAATCGGCGAACGAATCCAACTGTTTGCCCAACTCGGAAGCAGCTTTGCAGATGCGGGCAATCAAGCCGTCGAGAAAATCCACTACTGCTGCAATACAGATAAACACCGATGCCCAATAAACTTCTCCGCGCGGAAAAATTTCGCTTTGTGTTTCGCTTGAAAAGCCTTTTAAAATATAAATCACAGCGAGAAACCCGAACACAAGATTCAATAAAGTAAAACAGTTGGCGAGATTTTTTTTCATTCCGTTTGTATAAGATTCAAATTTAAAACATCTGCATGACTTGGAAAGTTAAACAAGTGATTTTAAAATTTCTTTACACAGAAACGACAATGGATGTTGTAATTTTATTTTTCATTAATAAATTTTAGTTATGAAAAAAATCGTTGTTTTTCTTGTTGCGCTTTTTTGTGTTCAAATGGGTTTTGCGCAAAGCAATGAATCTTTTGCCGGAGAAATTGCGGCTTTTAAGCATCAGGATTCTGTTAATTTTCCTCCGAAACACGCGATACTTTTTGTAGGCAGTTCTTCGTTCAGAAAATGGAAAGATGTACAGAGTTATTTTCCGGATTGTACAATTATCAATCGGGGTTTTGGCGGCTCTCAGTTGGAAAACGTAATTTATTATGCACCTCAAATTATTTATCCATACGAGCCGAAGCAAGTGATTATTTATTGCGGCGATAATGATTTTGCTTATGATGAAAGCGTTTCTGCGAAAGTTGTTTTTGAGCGGTTTGAAAAATTATTTTCATTAATCAGAATGCATTTGCCCAAAGCAAATATTGGTTTTGTTTCCATCAAATTCAGTCCGAGCCGAAAGCAGTTTTGGAATAAAATGAAAGAAACTAATTCTTTAGTTAATTCGTTTTTGTCTAAGCAAAAAAATGCGGAGTTTATAGATGTTACAAAGGATATGAAAGATGCCGACGGTAATGAACGAACCGATATTTATCAAAGCGATATGTTGCATTTAAAACCTGCAGGTTATAAGATTTGGCAAAAAGATATTCAGCCTTATTTGTTGAAGTAAACTTCGTGTCCTCTTGGTCTTTGCCGCAAAGACACGAAGCTACAAAGTTGAAATATCATTTTCTTTTCATCAATGCTTCAATTTCATCCGCAGTAATCGGAATGTTTTTGAACAAATCTTTATTGCCGTTTTTGGTAAGCCAGTAATTGTTTTCAATTCTTATTCCAAGATGTTCTTCTTCAATATAAATTCCCGGTTCGATTGTCAATAACATTCCGGCTTTTAAAGGTTCTGCTTTCGGTCCCAAATCATGTACGTCAATTCCTAAATGATGCGAAATGCCATGATACAGAAACTTACGGTACGCGCGGTTTTCGGGCGATTCATTTTTTATGTCGACTTTGGTAAGCAAACCTATTTTCTGGAAAACTTTGGTTGCTTCGTCGCCCACTTTTTCATGATAATCATTTATCGTAATACCCGGTTTTAAGATGCTTGCAGCATAATAATGCAAATGCAGGCAGGCGTTATATACTTCTTTCTGGCGTTTGGTAAATTTGCCGCTTACGGGCACTGTTCGCGTTAAATCGGCATTGTAACCGCCGTAGCGCGCACCAAAATCCATGAGAATTAACTCGCCTTCTTTACACTCTCCATTGTTAAAAATATAGTGCAATGTTCTGGCTCTGTCGCCGCTCGCGATGATGCTTCCATAAGCCTCGCCGCTTGAGCGGTTGCGCAAAAATTCATGTATAATTTCCGCTTCGATTTCATATTCGAAAATGCCGGGCTTGATGAACTGTAAAATCCTGCGGAAAGCTTTTTCTGTAATGTCCACGGCTTGCTGTACTACTTCGATTTCATACGCGGTTTTTACGGCGCGAAGCGCTGCGGTAATTTTTGCAGCGCGCAAAAAATTATGCAAAGGATAACGCTGCTTTAATTGCTGAATGTAGCGGTAGTCGCGGGTTTCAAGTGCTGAACCTTTGCGGTCGTTTTCATTTGTATTGAGATAAATATTGTCGGCAAGATGAATCCACATTTGCAATAAAGCATCCAGACTATCGAGCCAAACGATTGTTTTAATGCCCGAAATTTCCTGCGCTTCTTCCACGCGCAGGCGATGCCCGTCCCATTTTTCTTTCAGTTCGTTCGGGCGAACCAACACCAATACTTCGCGGTATTTTTCATCGGGATTATCGGGAAATAAAACCAACATCGTATCTTCCTGCTCTATGCCTGTAAGCCAGTACAAATCGCTGTTCTGGACAAATTTATACAATGCATCGCCATTCACGGGAACTTCATCATTGCTGTTGAAAATGGCGATGCTATTGGGTTTCAACTCTTTTGTAAAACGTTTTCTATTTTCTGCAAACAACTTATTGTTGAGCGGTAAATGTTTCATGTGTATATAGTTTATTTGTTTTGTAGTTGTTGCGTGAAATACCTGCGGCACTTTATGCGTGAAAAAATATTTTCTTAAAAAGATGCTGCAAGATAGTACATAATTGTTGTTCGGGAGATAGTATATCTGTTGATGAAACTTGTGTGCCTGTGTGCCGCCGGCGTTTAGAAAGCAGATAAAAAATCTGTACTATTTGAGGCTAAAAAATCTTTGGCTTCGCCAATTTTTTTATAATAATCTTTCTCGTTTTGTTTAAAAGAATACGAAAAGCCTTTATTCATCAATGTTTCAGCTAAATATTCTTGTTCGGTTTGTCCCGGTGTAGGAATGAAAATGGCTTTCTTCTTTAAATAAAATAAATCCATGACCGTTGAATATCCTGAGCGTGCAATCACAAATTCGCTTTGCGCAATAGCTTCGGATAAATCATCTGCATCGAAATAATTTTTAACAACGAAATTGTTAGTTGAAGCCAATTCATTGACTTCGTTTGGTAAGCCGCGTACGAGCAGAACTTTTCCTGTAAACCGCTGCTTTATTTGCAAAAAACGGTTCTCCAAAATCGTTCGTTGCGGTTCCGGACCGGAAAGTAAAATGAGGAAATCATATTTTTTTTCTGCTTCGGTTTTCTTTAGCCGGCTTAGTGCGCCAATATATTTTACCGGAATTTCCGGCAGTTTTTCAGGGTGGGAAAGCTCGCCGGCGAGATTGTTTTTACTTTCAAAATCGGGAATCCAACATTCGCTGAAATGGTTGATATAGTTGTAATTCAGCCGCCGGATGAATTTTTTTAAAAAAGAAAATGGTGCAATTATCTGCAACTGATGCGTAATGAAAATGGATTTGACTTTTTCATTAAAGAATCCGTAGCGGTTATCGGAAATAATCATGTTGAAATGATATTGGTCGCACCATTTTGCGACTTGTTTTCTTTCATTTTTTATCGAGGAAATTATTCGGGGAATCTGGCGGACGATTTTCCAAGCAAATAATTGCGGGCTTTTCGCATACGCGATGTGGTAACCACGCAACGGGAGAAAATGTGCCTGCGGAAATTCCCGTTTCAAAATTTTTTCCGAAGCGCTGTGCGGCTCGCACGCTATAAAAATATCGTATCCTTTTTCAACAAAGCTTTTTAACACGGGAATGCTGCGCGTAGTGTGCCCCAGACCCCAATCGAGCGCAGAAAATAAAATCTTAAAATTATCGTTTGTATTACTCAAGGTATCGTTTTAAAAAATAAATTTGTATTTTTATAGCATACCACGCAAAAATAAGAAGTGCAGATGCGCCCGCAAAGAGATTTAATTATTTACACAAGGTCGGAAACAATTGACATGGAAGCGATTGAGCGCGAAGTGCGCCACATCAATGCTATTCTGTATTTTGTAGAAGGTATGGACGTCTTTTGCAGAACAAATGAAGTGATTGATATTAACCGTTACAAAGTAGTTACTGCCCCGTATATCATACATAAAACGCTTGCCGATAAGCGCGACGAACCCTTTGTTTTTATCTTCAATAAAAATTAATTCTTGCTTTTGAAATCGTTCCGGTACTTCATTGTTTACAAACCCTATCAGGTACTAACACAATTTTCTCCGCAGGAAAATAAACAGACTTTAAAAGATTTTTTTGATGTGCCGAAGGATGTTTATCCTGTCGGTCGCCTGGATTACGATAGTGAAGGATTATTAATCCTGACAAATGATGCAAGGTTAAATCATCAATTGTTGAACCCGAAATTTGCACACGAACGCGAATATTGGGTGCAGGTAGATGGCGCTATTACGATGGAAACAATTGAAAAATTAAAAAGCGGTGTGGACATAAATATCGACGGGAAAATTTATCGAACGAAAAAATGCTGCGCCGAAATTTTTAGTGAAGAACCGAATGTCCCGGAACGAAACCCGCCGATACGTTTCAGAAAAACAGTGCCCGCGCCGTGGGTTAAAATAATTTTGTCCGAAGGGAAAAACAGGCAGGTTCGTAAAATGTTTGCTGCTGTCGGGTTTCCGGTACTTAGGCTGATAAGGCGGCGAATTGAAAATATAGAGCCGGACAATCTGCAACCTTCCGGTTTGTTGGAACTTTCTAAAACAGAAATAGCAAAAAGTTTGGGTATTAAATTATAAATTTTAACTTGCCCGTAATGAATATCGGAGCAGGCACATTTATCATCAGTACACCGGCAATAGGCGATGAACACTTTGAGAAAGTGGTTATTTTTGTTACAGAGCATAACAAAAACGGTACTTCCGGTTTTGTGATAAATAAATTGTTTCCTCTAAAGCTGAACGATTTACTGGAGTTTAATCATTCTTTGGCTTTTCAGTTGTATCATGGCGGACCGGTCGAAAACGAAAAATTATACATTCTTCATCAGCGACCGGATTTGATAGAAGGCGGAATTGAACTATCAGATACAACTTTTTTAGGTGGAAATTTTGAACAGGTGGTGGTGCATATTAACAATGGAACGCTTACCGGAAACGACATTAAATTGTTTATAGGCTATTGTGGATGGGATTACGGACAACTGGAAACTGAAGTTGCAGAAGGTTATTGGCTGTCTGTAAGTTTGGAATCTATTCAAGCGATTTTTTCGGCAAACGATACTTTGTTGTGGGACGAACTATATGCTACTTGGGCGAACTGATTTTTGCCGCATTTTAAGGTGTTTTTCCTGCAATGGGAAAGGCAGAAAAATGAAGCTTGCAGTATGCAGAAAATAATAATTTGGTAATATCAATAAAAATCCTGTTAATTTTACGCGTAATAAAATTTGAGAAAAATCTGAATGCCTTCCTACTCCGAATACAGCGATGTGCAATTACTGGAATTGCTGAAAGAAAGCGACGAAGCGGCTTTCTCGGAAATTTATTACCGTTATTGGGATATCATGTTTTCACTCGCTGTTAACAAAACCGATAGCCCCGATGATGCTAAAGAAATAATACAGGACATTTTTATTTCTGTATGGAACAGGCGTGCAGAACTGACTATTAATTATTCCATTAAAACTTATCTGGCGGCTGCCGTTAAGTTGCGCGTATATAGTTTTCTGGCAAAAGAGTACCGGCTTAAAACTCAAAAGGCGGTTACAGTTGCCGAAGATGCGTTTGTGCTGCCGGAGATTGAAAGCCGGCTGTCTCTCGACGAACTGATGCAAAAGGTGGAACTTGCAACAGCTGCTTTGCCTGCCCGTTGCCAAATGATTTTTCGCCTGAGCAGAGAAGAAGACTTGTCGAATAAAGAAATTGCGGCACGTTTGTCTCTTTCCGAAAAAACGGTTGAAAGCCATATACACAAAGCGCTTAAGGTGCTGAAAGCTTCTTTGCGTTCCATCTTTTTTTCCCTTTTTTAATTACGTGTTTTATACGACAGAACAAAGGATAATCTTCCCGTCATCTGGTTTTGTTTAAACCTCTGTCTCGATTAAGAGGTAAAATTTCCTCATTGCATATCTAAGCTTTTAAATAAATTTTTATATTATTTTAAAAAAAATATTAAGGTTTTGTAAGTGCTACGCATTTTTTTAATGACTAATTAAATACAGCCGATATATTTTTTATGGCAAATAACAATTTTGATAAAGATTATTACCGCGCGTTAGCCGATAAATGGGTACGCGGCATTATTTCAGATGCAGAGCTGGGAGAGCTGGAAGCATGGTATAATGACCACGGAGCGTATCCCGTTGAACTGCCGCCCGGGTTTGCGGCAGGCAAGCAACAACTTGCCGATACTATGTTAGACAACATAGAAGCAAAAACCGGAACTGTACACATATCGGTTGGAAACAAAAAGAAGTTTCAATTTTATCGTTGGGCAGCTGCGGCGGTGCTTGTTATCGGGCTGGGCATTGGGTTAAAGTATTATTTTTTTAAAAATAATACTGACGAAAGGCAAAGTTTAATTGTATATAAAGATGTTCCACCGGGACACGATGGTGCGGTACTCACGCTTGCCGATGGTAGCAAGGTTGTTCTGGATAGTACGAGTATGGGGCGCAAGCAAGTTGCGCAGCAAGGCAGCGTACGCATTGTGAGTGTCAATGGACAGCTTAGTTATAATGGAACTAATGCCGGTGTGGTTAAACCGGCTTATAACACTTTGGCTACGCCAAGGGCAAGACAGTATAAAATTGTGCTGCCGGATGGTACAAAGGTATGGCTGAATGCCGCTTCATCTATTACTTATCCTGTTGCATTTACAGGCAATACACGAGAAGTATCTGTAACGGGGGAAACTTATTTTGAAGTGGTGCATGATGCTGCAAAGCCGTTTAGGGTAAACGTGCGCGGGCAAGCAATAGAAGACATTGGTACGCATTTCGACATCAGTGCTTATGATGATGAGCCGGTTGTAAAAAGCACTTTGCTCGAAGGCGCAGTACGTGTGGTTAAAGGTGCTCAAAGTGTAATACTGCAACCGGGACAGCAAGCAATTGTAGGTAACAGCAACGCAAATATACAGGTCGAAAAGGTAAAAACCGACGATATTGTGGCATGGACAAGAGGTTTCCTGTTGATGAACAACAACAGTGTTCGCGAGTTCATGAACCGGCTATCGCGCTGGTACAATGTAGATGTACAGTTTGAAGGCAATATGCCCGAAGGCAACTTTGGCGGTATGCTCAACAGTAATGCTAATTTATCGGATATTTTATCTGCATTGGATGCAGGCGGCATACATACCCGCTTTGACGGGAAAACAGTAACTGTATTATCTCATTAGTAAACCTTAAAAATTATATGCAATGAAAAAAACATAAGAAGGAAAAACGTTGCACCATAAAAAAACGGATTTCGGCTGGACCCCGAAACCCGTATAATCGTTGGGCAATCAGAAAAACCACCACTACTTATTTGATGACTATTCCAAAATCCAAACCGTACAAAAGTATGATAAATATTACTTTCTACAAACCGGCGTACCCGTTCGGGCGCGTCTGTACTAAAATCAGGAAGATTATGCGTTTGACTGCCGTCTTAATCCTCATTTCCACTATCACTGTTAGCGCTAAAAGCTATTCACAAAAAGTAAGTCTTACACTTAAAAATGCTTCGGTAGAAACCGCATTTGAACAAATAAGACAGCAGACAGGCTACTCTTTTTTATGGCAGCAAAATGCTGTTGAAGGTTTATCGCCGATAACATTGTCTATTCATAATGCAGATATAAATGAAGCTGTAAAAGCATGTATTAATGGCTTGCCGCTTACTTACCAGATACACGGTAAAGTGGTCTATATAAAAAACAAAACTGTCGAAATAACAAAACCCGCAAATCCATCGGCATTTTATGCAGGCGCAGCAATTCCTCAACAATTTGTCATTCGGGGTTTTGTGAAAGATTCTGTGGGTAACCCGTTGGATGGCGCTACCATTCGTGTGCAGGGAACAGGATTTGAAACTCATGCAAATGATAAGGGAGAATTTGAAATAGATAATATTTCTATAGGAGACACGCTTGTTATATCTTATGTAGGGTATCTTACCCAAAGGATTGTTGTTAGAGGAAGGACAAATTATCTTTACATCATGTTAAGTGCCAGTGATAACGAACTTGACAAAACAATTGTAGAAGCTTATGGTACTACTTCCAGGCGCTTTAGTGTA
The DNA here is from genome assembly GCF_001659705.1 of Arachidicoccus sp. BS20. Classification (NCBI taxonomy): domain Bacteria; kingdom Pseudomonadati; phylum Bacteroidota; class Chitinophagia; order Chitinophagales; family Chitinophagaceae; genus Arachidicoccus; species Arachidicoccus ginsenosidimutans. The sequence goes on along the minus strand of NZ_CP015971.1, from coordinate 1,457,175 downwards.
GGGGCAATTTCTACGGTAGATGCCTCTGCTATTGAAAAACAGCCGGTAACCAATCCTTTACTTGCGTTGGAAGGACAGGTGCCCGGATTGTCCGTTATTGCTAAGAACGGCGTGCCCGGCTCAACAACATTGGTGCAGATACGAGGACAAAATTCATTAGCTACTGATAGGCTTAGTTTTAAGCCGTATGACCAGCCTTATTTTATTGTGGACGGTGTGCCTTTCGCTTCGGGAAATGCCAATATCAGTCAATTAAGCAATCTTGCCAATGCGCAATCTTTTAACGGAGGATTGAATCAGGCAACCGGTATTGGTGCTTTTAACGGCATTGACCCGCATGATATAGAAAGCATTACTATACTCAGGGATGCGGACGCGACTGCTATTTATGGTTCGAAAGGCGCTAACGGCGTTGTTTTGATTACGACAAAAAAAGGAAAAGCCGGCAGAACATCTGTCGATTTAACTGTAAATACACAGCTTAACCAGGTTGCCAGGCCGATACAATTTTTAAATACGCAACAGTATCTTCAGTTAAGAAAAGAGGCTTTCGCTGCAGACAGTATAATACCAAATGATAATCCGAACGATTATTCCGGCGCTTATGCGCCTGACCTGACCATTTATGATCAAAATAAATATACCAACTGGCAAAAAATCGTTCAGGGAAATTCGACCCACAATACAGATGTACACGCTACCGTTTCAGGCGGGTCCGCTAATAACACATTTATTATTTCCGGTGGTTATACACGCTCGGACTTCAATTATCCGGGGGACTTTGCAGATCAGAGATATAGCTTACACAGTGCGCTAACCAGCGCTTCGGCAAATAGAAAGTTTAATCTGACTTTCATTACTGACTTTTCCTACGATCAGAATCGTTCTGCTGGTTTCGGCGGTAGTTCGTTCGTAACGTTACCTCCGAATGCTCCCGATCAGATAGACGGGAATGGTAATTTAATATGGAGTTACAAAGGAGTGGAGATGTATGATAATCTTTACGCTGGCCTAAAACAACCCACTACTCTCCAAGCGTATAATTTTAATACTTCCTTAAGCCTGAATTATGAAATAATCAAGGGCTTAACCATTGGCGGCAATGTAGGCTATAATCGTAATACGAATACAGAACATTCTATAAACCCTTCAACTTCGCAGGCACCGGATATATATGAGCCGCCCAATATAAGTGCAGCATTTGCGAATACTGTCAATCAGGCGCTTAATGTGGAGCCGCAGATAAATTATCATACAGTGCTTGGGAAGGGAACATTAACAGCCTTACTGGGAGGCACTTACCAAAAGACTACAACTTATTCTTCCCAGACCCAGGCTTACGGTTATTCAAACGATGCTTTTCTTGGCTCCGTTGACGGAGCCGCCACAACTTCTGTTTTTGATAATCAAGACCTCAACAAATATGTAGCGGCTTTTGGCCGCCTGAAATATATTTATGATCAAAAGTATATTATAGAGCTTAGCGGCAGGCGGGACGGTTCAAGTAATTTTGGCCCCGGCAGGCAGTTCGGTAGCTTTGGTTCTGTAGGTGCCGGCTGGATATTTTCTGAGGAAAAAGCTTTTAAAAATGCCTTACCTTTTATGAGTTATGGTAAGCTTACCGGAAGTTATGGCACAACAGGAAGTGACGCTTCTCAATCTTATCAATTCCAGGCATTGTACGGCCCTTATCCATATACTAATACTACGCCTTTCCAAGGCATCAGGCAAAATATCCCAAAGAACCTGTATAACCCGGATTTTCAATGGGCAACAACAAAAGAGTTAAACATAGCGATCGATCTCGGTTTTTTTAAAGATCGCTTATTGTTAAATGCTACTTATTATAGGGACCGCCAGTCTAATCAACTGGTTGCTTATCCGTTGGCGGCACAAGCCGGTTTTGCTACTGTGTTTGAAAATCAAAATTCTACTGTTCAAAACAAAGGATTTGAATTTACAGTAACATCCACGAACGTAAAAAGTAAAAATTTCAACTGGACGACCAGTTTTAACTTAACATTCAATCGCAATAAATTGCTTGCCTTTCCTAATTTAGCTTCTTCTTCTTATGCCACACAGTATGTTATCGGCCAGCCGACTTCGGTAGTATTTGGTTACAGATATAAGGATGTAAATCCTACTACAGGCATGTTTGAGTACTATGCAGCTGACGGATCTCTTACTTCCAATCCTAACTATAAACCGGTTTCACAGGGTGGCGATGAAGTGGTAATAGGCAACAGGGAAATTAATTATATGGGCGGTTTTGGCAATACTTTCACGTATAAACGTTTAAGTCTTTATATATTCTGTCAGTTTCAAAGCAGTATGCAGCCTAATGCTATTTCCTCTCTCTACAATAATCCTCCGGGTTATGAAGATAATTTGCCTGCTTATGTGCTTGGGAAATATTGGACAGGACCCGGCGATACGCACGCCACACTTCAACGGCTGGTAACCAGTTATAATTCGCAATACACTGCAGGTGTATACGCGTTTCAGTCATCAACCGGGGCATATACCAACGATACTTATCTGAGGGTCAAAACGGCAGCATTGTCTTATGCCTTTCCAGATGCCTGGATGAAAAAGATCGCTATTAAAGGTGGCAGTATTTTTTGTAATGTACAAAACCTGTTCACTTTCACCAATTACAAATTTGGTGATCCGGAACAGCCGGGTGATTTTCTGTCCTTTCCTTTGCAACGTATCATAGCTTTTGGTTTAAACCTCAAATTTTAAATAATGATGATCATGGAAAAAAATTTTTCTGATAAATATAAAATACCGGTAGGAAGCTTGTTACTTATTTTTAGTATTTTAGTCTCCTGTAAAAAATTAATACAGATACCGGGCAATCCGCCGACAAATATCACCAGGCAACAGGCATTTGCAGACAGTGCTACGGCTATGACAACAGTTGCAGGCGCATATTCTTTAACGCCCGGCGGGGCGGGGCTTCCTTATCAGGATGGGAGTTTTACTTTTGCTACCTCGCTTTCGGGGCGTGAAATAAATTATGCTGCCGGTTACGGAGATGTTGGACAATTTTACAGTTATAATGTGACACCGGTAAACAGTGAAGTTAATTCAATATGGGTAGCGCATTATAAGGAGATATACCAGGTAAATGATATACTGGCGAATATAAAGGACAACCCTAATTTATCGGCTTCATTCATCCGACAAATTACAGGCGAGATGGAATTTGTACGCGCCTTTTGTTATTTTAACATGGTTAACTTATTTGGCGGTGTTCCTTTGGTTACTACAACTGACTATACCACCAATGCACGTTTACCCAGAGCCACCGCTGATAGTGTTTATACACAAATCTTAGCAGACCTTGAGGATGCCGTTAAAAAGTTGCCGGCAACTTTCCCTTCCGCAGGACATATGCGCCCTAACCTTTATACTGCAACGGCATTGCTGGCAAAGGTTCATTTATACTTAGGACAATGGCAGGCTGCGTATAACGAAGCGGATTCGGTGATTAAATCCGGCGATTTTAGTTTGTTATCTAACCTCAATAACGTGTTTTTGGATGGGAGTAACGAAGCGGTTTGGCAGGTACCGATCCTAAACATTGCCCAGGGGTCGAGTGAAGCGGGAAATTTTTTACCTTATTCTAATACAACGACGCCAAACTATGTAATAACGGACTCTTTGTTAGATCAATTTGAAGCTAATGACCTGCGCAAGGTAGCTTGGTTGGGTGTAAATGTAGTAAATAGTCAGAATGTATATTATCCTGCCAAATATAAGGATAGATATCCGACTACACCTGCAACGGATTATATGTTGCTACGGTATGCCGATATAATCCTGATCCGTGCCGAAGCCGCTGCACAATTGAATAATCTTAGCCAGGCCGTAATGGATATAAATATAATTCGCACGAGAGCGGGATTGCCCGGCACTTCGGCTGACCCAACATCCCAATCTGCTGTCTTAGCTGCTATTAGAAAAGAGAGACGGACAGAAATGTTTACCGAGTTTGGCAGCCGGTGGTTTGACCTGAACAGGACTAGCGCAGATACCAAATACCCGGCGAGCACACAAGCACCTGCCGTATTAGATGGTTGGACAGAAAATGCAGCTTTATATCCGATACCGCAGACACAAATATCATTAAACAATACACTTACGCAAAATCCCGGCTATCATTAACCAATACATTTCTGATAGTAACGGTATTTTAAATCACAACTTCCTGGTAAGATGCATATATAGAATAAAGCTTTTATTTTAATAAAATTAAATATGGAAAATTCAATTTTGAGTATTAAGAATTTATCCCACCGTTACAGTGGAACGCACTGGGCGATACGGGATATTAATATGGAGATAGACAATACGGGCATTGTGGGGTTGTTAGGCTCCAACGGAGCCGGCAAGTCCACCACTATGAACATTGTGTGCGGTGTACTCAACCAGACAGAAGGCAATGTCTTCATTAACGGCATCAATACCCGTGAAGCACCGGAAGAAGCCAAAAAAATCATCGGCTTCCTGCCGCAGAACCCGCCGTTATATACAGACCTGACCGTAGATGAATACCTCACCTACACGGCAGATCTTCGAAAAATGGACAAAGATAAAATCAAGCCGGCACTGGAAGAAGCTAAAGAAAGGTGCGGCATTACGCATTACAGCAGCCGGCTAATTAAAAATCTCTCCGGCGGGTACCGCCAGCGCGTGGGTATTGCACAGGCAATTATCCACAAACCTAAATTGGTGGTATTGGACGAACCGACCAACGGACTTGACCCGAACCAGATTATTGAAGTAAGAGCGTTGATTAAAGATATTGCTAAAGAGCATGCGGTCATTTTCTCTTCTCATATACTGACAGAGATACAACTCTTATGTAAGGAAATCAAGATGATTGAACAAGGCAGGATTGTATTTTCCGACACGATGGATGCATTTAATAATTATGTGGAGCCACATAGTGTATTAGTCAGAATGGAAAACCCGCCTTCGGAAGCACAATTGCTGGAAATAAGCGGCATTGATAAAGTGGACTTCCTGACCGAAAAGCAATTGCGGCTGTACTTCACAGGCGATGGGGAAATAACCGAAAGGATTATTGAAGCGAGTGTTCAAAACGGGTGGCATCTGCGGGAAATAAGTCTCGACAAAACGGCACTCGATGAAATTTTCAAGCAATTGTCTTCCTTTTCAACAAAATAAAAAAGATAATAAAATTGAAAATATATAGTCCAATAACAACAAAGAATTTCATCTGTTCTCAGAAAATAATAAAAAATACAAAATGAAACTTATATTCAAAATAGCGCGAACGGAACTCCGCAATCTGTTTTATTCTCCTATTGCATGGTTCTTAACCATTGCCTTTTTAGTACAGTGTGCATTGACATATACCAATATGCTGCATTCTTATGCTACGGAACAAGAGATGGGTGGTATAAGCCTGCAATATATGACCCGGTTAACATTTCAAATATTTGACAGTCCTTGGGGAGGTTTATTTTCCAATGTAATGCAGAACCTGTACCTATATATTCCCTTGCTGACAATGGGACTTATCAGCCGGGAAATTAACGGCGGTACGATAAGTTTGTTATATTCTTCTCCGGTAAAGGTAAGAGAGATAGTTCTTGGTAAGTATATGGCTATGATGATATACAGCCTGGTATTGGTAGCGGTGGTAAGTATTTTTATGGTATCAGGAATATTCAATATTAAATCTGCGGATGCAGGGCTGCTTTGGTCAGCTGTTTTGGGTTTCTTTCTTCTGTTATGTGCTTATTCAGCTATCGGTTTGTTTATGTCATCACTGACCAGTTACCAGGTAGTGGCAGCCATCGGTACTTTTATTATCATCGGCATTCTTAGTTATATCGGCAGGCTTTGGCAAGGTATTGATTTTATCAGGGATTTGACCTATTTTCTTTCGCTTAATGGTCGTACGCAGCATATGCTTCAGGGGCTGATTACCACAAAAGATGTGATATACTTTATTATTATAGTGTGCATGTTCCTTGGTTTTACCATCTTTAAACTTAAAGGCAGCAGAGAATCAAAGCCGCTGTCCGTAAAAATAGCCCGCTATGCGGTAATTATTGTTTCTGTATTGGCTATCGGCTATCTTAGTTCTCGCCCTGCCCTTATTGGTTACTTGGATACTACGGCTAATAAAGACAATACCTTAACACCCAATGCCCAGAAAATTATTCATGAGTTGGGCGATTCTACACTGGAAATAACTGCTTATGCTAACTTTCTGGATAATTATTATTATTTCGGAGAGCCGGAAGAACGTAATAGTTATCTGTCAAAGTGGGAGCCTTATCTAAGATTCAAGCCGGACATAAAATTCCGGTATGTGCGTTATTATGATAGTGCTTACGCTAACGGGTATAACATGTTCAGTTTTTATAAGGGTAAAACGATGCAGCAAATAGTGGAGCAGCGTGCCAAGGCATCGGATATTAGCTTATCGGATTTTAAAACACCTGAGCAGATACATCAGATGATTGACCTTAAACCGGAACTGAACCGTTTTGTGATGCAGTTAAAATACAGGGGACACAGCACTTTTTTAAGGGTGTTTAATGACCAGATGCAGTGGCCAAGTGAGACTGAAGTGTCCGCAGCCTTCAAAAGGTTGTTACAGGCTAAAATGCCGACGATAGCTTTTGCAACTGGCAATGGTGAGCGCAGCACGGAGAAAAAGGGCGACAGGGCATACAGGACACTGACTTACGAAAAAACCTTCCGCTATGCGCTCATCAACCAGGGCTTCGATGTGGATACTGTGGATTTGGATATACAAGCGATTCCGGACAGTATTACTGCATTGGTCATTGCAGATCCGATAACTATGCTGAGTCCTGCTGCTATTAATAAAATAGAACGATATATTGCTAAAGGTGGAAATCTGCTCATTGCCGGAGAACCCGGCAGGCAAAGTTTTATTAATCCCGTCATTCATCAGCTTGGTGTCCAAATGATAAACGGTATGCTGAAACAGAAAAGCGATGATTATCCGCCTTCATTGGTACAATCATACATGACAAAGACAGCGATAAGTTTTGCTAAAATTCTCGAAAAACCCTCTATAGATACACTTCCTGTTTCTATGAACGGTGTTTCAGGACTGACGTATGTAGATACAATAGGTTTTAACGTGCAGCCGTTATTGGAAACGGTGATGGGTAAAGCATATAATACCTTTGCCCGTAACCCCGATTTAGACTTGGTGGATAATGACAGTGCAACGAATAACACAAATTCGTCGGGGCTAATTGCTGTTGCCGCAAGTGGTGGTGGTATGGCTTTGTCGGTATCTCCATCTTCCGTTGGTACGCTCAAAACTGCCGGTGCGATAAAAAAAATACAAGTAGATACTGTAAAGCGACTGGGTGTTACAACTGTTAAATATACCACGGCTTTGGCGCTTAGTCGTAAAATTAACGGTAAAGAGCAGCGTATCATTGTCAGTGGTGATGCAGATTTTATGGGCAATTTGGAATTGCTGCGAACTAATCCTCGAGTATCGAATTTTTATTTTGCGACCGCCTTATTCAGTTGGCTGGACAACGGGCAGTTTCCGATAGATACTTCCCGTCCGGATTCAAAAGATAATCGTGTGCGTATCAGTACCGACGGCGTGGGCGTGTTGAAGATTATTTATATTTGGGTACTTCCTGCATTATTGCTCCTTTTTGGTTCATTATTATTGATTCGCAGGAAAAGAAAGTAAACGGCGATGGTGTGAATGCCATCTCCGCGTGTTGTGTATTGCAAAATGTATCACTTAATAACTTATTACTCGTGTTCATAACAGATAAACAGACGATAGACGATTTAGGAATATTCAGCCATCGCAACGGCAGCAGCATCTATGAGCTATATAACCGTACACATACGCGCGGTGGCGAAGCTGTGTTAAAAGAGATGTTCGAGAACCCGCTCTCGGATAAAGGGGAAATCAACCGGCGCGCCGGCATTATCGCATACTTTTCGGGACAATCCCTTTCTTTCCCGTTTAATGCTTCCTTGTTTGATACAACGGAGAAATATCTCGCAGATAAAGATGAGCAGGCAAACACAGCAGCACATCGGTCAGTATTAGGAGAGAAAGAAATACAGCAGGGGGTAACAGCTACCATACAGTTAATCCAAGGTATTAAGATATTTATAGAGCAAAATGATATTGCCGGTGTTGCTGGGTACGCAAAAGAGAGGGATATGATTAAAACTCTTGTGGAAGATGCAGATTTTTTGCCCGTTCTCAAAGAGAACCCGAAGAGCAAACCGTCGTATGCAGCAATTGCTGCTTATGATACGCTTTTCAGAGAACAGCAATATAAAAAGATAAACCGGTTGCTCAGGCACATTTATTACTTAGACGTATATCTGTCGATAGCTGCGCTGGCAAAGGAACGGAAATTTGTTTTTCCGAAAGCATTGGAAAAAGGACAGTGCATTTTGCGGCTTGAAGGCGTGTATCATCCGGAATTAAAAAATCCGGTAGCTAATTCTATAGACATGAGTGCGGACAGCAATGTTGTTTTTCTTACCGGAGCGAACATGGCAGGCAAGTCCACCTTTTTACGCTCTGTGAGCACGGCGGTGTACGTAGCGCACATAGGCTTTCCTGTTGCTGCAAAAGCGATGGAATTTTCCGTGCTGGACGGTATTTATACAACGATTAATTTGCCGGACAATTTGGGCATCGGCGCCAGCCATTTTTACAACGAAGTGTTGCGGGTAAAAAAAGTAGCGATGGAACTTAATCAGGGCAAATCTTTATTTGTAGTCTTTGACGAATTGTTTCGCGGTACGAATGTGAAAGATGCGCAGGAAGGCACAGTGGCCGTAACAGGCGCTTTTGCAGGTAAGAAGAACAGCCTGTTCATCATTTCCTCGCATATTGTGGAAGCTGGGGAAGAGCTTAAAAAGCAGCCCTCGGTATTTTTCCGTTACCTGCCTACGCGCATGAACGGGCATGTGCCCGAATATACCTACACACTGGAAAAGGGTATTACCGACGACCGCCACGGTATGCTCATCATCCGTAACGAAGGCATATTAGAAACACTTAAAAACGGTAAAAAGAAAAGAGTTGCAGAGTAAACAATAAACCTGTGAACATCGTACTCAATTATTTCAAATTCATTATTTACAAACTCATTCAAGATGGTTTTTAATACAGACAAACAGACACTGGAAGAACTGAATCTGTTGGGCAAATTTAAAAGTGGTTCGGTGTACGGGTTATTCAATAAGGTAAAGACAGCGGGCGGCGAGCGTTTGCTGAATGATATGTTCCACCACCCGCTGGAAGATGCCGCCGCTATCAATGAACGGAGCAGCATTATTCGCTCTTTTGAACTGGCCCGGCTTAGTTTCCCGTTCGACGTCCGGCAATTAATTTTAATGCGCGATTATCTTGATATGGGAACAGGTAAAAACAAACTGCTTTCTTTTACAGATATCCTTACCAAGAAAATGCTCTCATGGCTTGCCCGGGACGAACGTTACAAAAAAATGATACAAGGCTTGCAATCCGTGATTGTAACACTGGACAAATGTTACCGGTTCTTACAAACAATGCAGTCCACTGAAATTGCAGCAGGAGTTTACGAACCGAAGATAAAAAATATAGACTCCATTCTATCGGGGGGGAAGTTGGCGGCGCTGCGCAAGACAGATATTTACAAGGCTCTTCCGGTAAAGACACTGGTTGATTATGACCACTTGCTAAAAAACAGCCTCCGTCAGGAAATGGAAGAAGTATTAGCTTTTATCTACGAGTTGGATGTATATATCGCGGTAGGCGGTGTGGCAGCCGACAAAGGATTTAGCTATGCGCGGGCATTGCCGGCTCAGGACAATATGTTGGAAGCTGCAGGGCTTTATCATCCATGTATCAATAATGCCGTGGGTAATGCCATATCGCTAAACCGAAAAAATAATGTATTGTTTTTAACGGGAGCCAATATGGCCGGTAAATCTACTTTAATGAAATCTGTCGGCATTAATCTTTACCTGGCACAGATGGGTTTTCCTGTTGCGGCAACGCAGATGAAGTTCTCGGTAAGGGAAGGTCTGTATAGTTCCATCAATGTAGCGGATAATATCAATTTGGGTTACAGTCATTTTTATGCGGAAGTTGTGCGTGTAAAGCAGGCTGCGGAAGCAGCCGCAAGCGGACAGAGGCTGCTGCTGATGTTCGATGAGTTGTTCAAAGGCACCAATGTGAAGGACGCTTATGACGGCACGCTTGCGGTAACGGAAGCCTTTGCAGAATACGAAGAATGTTTGTTTATCGTATCTACACATATCATCGAAGTAGGAGAAGCTTTGCGCGACACGCCAAATATACAGTTTGCCTATATGCCTACGGAAATGGAAGGCAACCGTCCGCGCTATACATACAAAATGCAGCAAGGTATTACCGAAGACCGTCAGGGAATGATGATTATAAAAAATGAAGGAATATTGGAATTGCTGGGAAGTTGAATATAAAAAAATCAAAAGATAAATCTTTAATAATAAAAGCCCGTAAACCGGGCTTTTATTATTAAAGATTTGATTGGTATTATACTCTTGAACATATACAAATGCAAGTACAATAGAATTGATACTATTCCGCCATCAAAGTAAATCCGTCGTGGATGTACACATTCTTTTTTACCACTACAATACCGTCTTTAACAGTGTATAATTCTGTATCCTGATTGGGTAAAGTAGCGCCGCCGACAATAGTTACGTTATTTCCTATGTGCACATTTTTGTCAATAATGGCATTCTCAATCACACAATTTTCGCCGATGCCGAGTAGCGGAATACCTTTGCTTTTTTGTTCATTGATGCGTGCAAGAGTTTCATAATAATCGTTGCCCATGATGTAGGTCGATTTAATTTTTGTCCCAAATCCTATGCGGGCACGGATGCCGACTACACATCTTTCGACACTTTCACATAGTATAATGCTTCCTTCCGCGATGATGGAAGATTGTACACACCCGGAATTGAGCTTGGCGGCAGGCAGCATTCTCGCCCGTGTGTAAATAGCTTTGTCTGCATCGTATAAATCAATGGAAGGAATGTCTTTGGTTAAATCCAGGTTTGCTTCAAAGAAAGAATAAATATTGCCGATGTCTGTCCAGTAGCCTTCGTACTGATAGCTGCTTACTTTATATTTCCCGATTGCAGACGGGATAATTTCTTTTGCAAAATCTGTTGCTTCGGGATGAATCTTTAGCAGTAAATCTTTCATCACATTTTTGTTGAAAACATAAATGCCCATCGATGCCATAAAGTCGCGCCCCTGTGCGTGCATAGCTTCGCCTGTATCGCTTGTCCATTGCGGCAGTAAGTCGGAAGACGGTTTCTCTATAAACGAAGTAATGTGCTGCTCTTCGTTGGTTTTCATTATCCCGAAATCGGTAGCGTCTTTAGCGTTCACGGGAATGGTGGCAATGGAAATCTCTGCACCGCTGTTGATGTGCTTGTCAAGCATATCTTTAAAGTCCATTTGGTAAAGTTGGTCGCCGCTGAGAATGAGAATATACTCATAATCTAAAGTGGACAAATACTTCAGCGATTGACGTACAGCATCGGCTGTACCTTGAAACCATTCTTTGCTTTCCGGCGTCTGCTCTGCTGCAAGAATATCTACAAAACCTTTACTGAACGCATTGAACTGGTAAGTGTTTTTGATGTGCTTGTTTAATGATGCGGAATTGAATTGTGTGAGCACATACATCCGTTGAATATCCGAATTGAGGCAATTGCTTATGGGAATATCGACCAAGCGGTATTTTCCTGCAATAGGTACTGCCGGTTTGGAACGTGTTGCCGTAAGTGGATAAAGTCTTGTGCCTGCGCCGCCGCCTAAGATAATCGAAACGACATTGTCTGACATGAAGCTCATAGTTCTGTTGTTTTATAGATTTTAAGAAATGAATTGTTGATATAAATCGATGTATTTTTCTACAGTGTTGTCCCAGCTGTTGTCAATCTGCATCATCTTTTTACGATAAGCGTATAACATTTTTTTTGACTGATAAATTCCTATTGCTCTGTTGACTGCGTGTTTAATGTCTTCGATATTTGCGTGGTTAAAGCAAATGCCGTAACCTGCATCGCCTATGTCAATCACGGTGTCAATCAAGCCGCCTGTGCGTCTAACCAAAGGCATTGTTCCGTAACGAAGCGAGTACATTTGGTTTAGCCCGCAAGGTTCGACCCTGCTGGGCATTAACAGGAAATCTGCACCCGCATACATTTGATGACTAAGCCTTTCGTTGTAGCCTTTGTAAAAATTATAACTTTCAGGATAAATGTACTTTATTTCTTCCAAACGGTCTTCAACAAAAGGGTCGCCACTGCCAAGAACGAGAAAGTTTGCGGCTTGTTGTGTTTCCCATAAAATAGTTTTGACGGCATCGGGTAAAACATCGGCGGCTTTTTCGCCCACCAATCTTCCGATGAAGATAAACAAGGGTTTTTCAATATTCAACCCAAACTCGTTGCATAAGACTTCTTTATTTGCCTGTTTGCCTTTTGCGGCGCCGGCAATGTCATAATTAGCTTCGATATAAGTATCTGTTTTTGGATTCCACAGTTCCGTATCAATGCCGTTCAAGATGCCGGTACACTTGCCTTTTTCGTACTCAAATAAATCTTCCAGTCCATTGCTGTTATGGCGAAGTTCGCGCATATAGCTTGGGCTCACAGTTGTAACTGCCCACGCATTTTTTATGCCGGAGGCTAATGGGTTGATGACATTATTCCATTCGAGTAAGCCGGTTTTCCACAGGTCGTAGCGGGGAAGCCATACACTTTTGTTCCAGTCCAGCCAACCCTGGTATTCTGCATTGTGAATGGTAAGAATGGTTGGTATATCACTCAATGAATTGTAATCATAGCAATACTTGAAAATGAAAGGCAACAAGCCGGCGTGATAGTCGTGGCAATGAACAATACCCGGTTTGTGATGCCATTGACGTAACCAGTTTGCTACACAAATCTGAAAGGCGATAAAGCGTTGCGCATCGTCGTCGTAACCGTAGATTTTTGGTCTGTCCAGCAAGCCATGAATTTCTACGAGGTATAAAGTAAAACCGAGCTTATTTGTTTTCTCCTTCAGGATTTTATAACTAAAAAAATAGTCTCCAAGGTTGGTGCGGCCTGTATAATCGGTTTCCCATTCACTTTCGTGAACAAATTTTGTGGAGTAATAAGGCATTATCAATTTTACATTATGCCCGTGATGTTGTTCATATTTGGGTAGTGCACCTGCTACATCGCCCAGTCCGCCTGCCTTTGCGACAGGATAACATTCTGCGGTTACATGCAATATTTCCATAGAAGTTTCTTAGTTCAGTTAAATGTACGAACTATTTCCTAATCTGTAACATTTGTTAGTATAAATAAATTGTGAAGAAAAAAGATATTTACGGTTTATAATTATTAATTTCTTTATGTGACTAATTGTTTAGTTGTTTGGTGCTTATATACTTTCTGCACTTATTCTTGATTGAAGGGCTGTCAGCTCGTTTGCACTTTCTTTCAGTTGTTGCTCTAAGGAGGCTATTTCGGAATATTTTGTATTCATAATAATTCCTGTATAACTGTTGAACTTTACGACATTGGATTTGTCCTGATAAGTAAGTATATAATCCGGCGCAACGTCGAAGATGTCGGCTATTTCGTAGAGCCTTTTGAGCGTAATATCGGTATTGTTATTCTCGATGTTGTTATATGCTTTTGCACTGATGCCTAATGCTTTGGCTACATCTTCTTTTTTTAGTCCTTTTTCTTTCTCACGTATTGCTTTTATGTTGCTGCCTATTTCCATTGGGGTTGATTTTTTACGGGTTTATAGTAGAAAGGGTCTTCATTTTTTATTGCAATTTAGAAATCTATATTGTAGCTTTTTAATAATGCTTCCAGTAGTCTTATCCGCTTTCTTTCAATAGTTAGTAATTCCTTATATAGTTCTTCTGTTTTTGAGTGTTCTGTCTGTACTCTGTTTGTTTGTCCGGTATCTGGATTTGCGTTTCCGTTGTTATGAATATTATGTAAGTAAGAGTCTTTGATTTTTTTGTAATTCAAGATATACTGCGGTGTACATTCCAGAATGACGGCTATTTTTTCCAGCCGGTTCAAGGTAATGTTGGCTATATTATTCTCAATATTGGCGTATGCTCGTGTAGAGATGCCGAGCTTTTGCGCCACATAAGTACGCTTAAAACTTTTTTCTACTTCTCTTATCTCACGTATCGATTCGCCTACTTTCAACGACTGATTGTTTTGTAAGATTAGCTGTTACAGATGTGTAAATTTTCCGGCTCATTAAAACGCCTAAGTCTGCTTAATACGATTGTGTTTTTGTTTAGTCTGTTGTTGGTTTCGCAGAATTAATTATTGTCATCTGTAATGGTTTGCTCCTCTTGGGTTAATAAAGGCTTTGTTTATGCTTCTCAGCATTTTTATGAAGCAAATGTATAATCACACCGCTATTATTTCCAAAAAGGAGGGTGTATGTTAAACTACCAAATAGGAAGTTTAGCTTCCATTTGAGTAGTGTCAAAATTTGACTGGCGTAATAATAATGATTGCTTTGCACTCGACAATACACAAACGTTTATACAGGTTTATTATACCCTTGAAACAATCAACATAAACCCTAAACTAAGTGTTAGTTCAAAATCAATTTAAACCCCAAATTTTACAATGAAAAAAATCTTTACTTTAATTATTGGCAGCACATTATTGTCTGCAAACATTTACGCTCAATGCTGGGTACAGCCGGATTGTACAAACGAAGTTACCGTTAGTGGAACATTAACTAATAAAAATTATAATGGGAGTACTTGTTTTGAAGGTAGTGGGACGATTTCCAATTCCGTAAATATCAATAATTGGGACTATTTATCATTTACGGGCACTATTACAGTTGCACAAGTGCAGAATGTAACTTCGAAAGAAATATATGCTTCAGGAAATATCAAATTTGGCAATATTAGTCTTGGAGGAACAAGTACCATTTTTGTGTTTGGAAATTTATCGTTAAGTGGGTATAATAACAACGGACAAACTACAGTCATATTAGGCGATGAGTCGTCATCTATAACGATTAGTGGAAAAGAATACCATGCGGGCGATACGATTAAACAAAACTCCAATTATATTGCTATTACATCATGTAAAGCTACTTCTTTACCCATTACGCTTAAATCATTTACCGCAACTCCAACAGGCAAAAGCGTTGCACTTACCTGGATTACCGGTAGTGAAATCAACAGCAAAGGTTTTGATATTGAAAGAAGCGCCAATAAAGGCAGCTTTACTAAAATCGGATTTGTAAATACAAAATCAAGCAACGGCAACAGCAGCGGAGATTTGACTTATCACTATACAGATGCAGCACCATTATCTTCAACAAGCTATTACCGGCTGAAAGAAATTAATAGTGATGATACCTATAAATATTCGCCGGTAGTGTCTGTGTATATTACGGCAGGTTCATCGCCTTCGGTGTATCCAAACCCGGTAGTGAGTTTGTTACACGTAACTAATCTGGAAGCGGGCAGTACCTACCGTATTGTAAATGTTGCGGGTAGTGTCGCAGCGTCCGGAAGCGTTTCAGGAACAGAGCTGTCGCTGAATATTTCTTCGTATGCTTCGGGTATTTACTTTGTAAATATTACGAATAAAAATGGAAAATCCACTTCTTTGGAATTTATCAAGAAGTAAAAGTTGGTTTATATAAAGAAAGGATTGTTTAAGGTTTTTCATGTTAGTTAAGCTGGTTAAACTTAGCTAAAAAGGCGGGTGGTTTTTACTACCTGCTTTTTTTATAAAAATCAACAATTTCTTTAGCTGCATTTGCCGAAGCATTGCCTCCGGCAGAGAGGATGTTTTTCAATTGTTGATAATCGTTTTTAAGCTGCATTTGTTTGGCTTCGTCGGTCAAAAGAAGCCGTAATTCTTTTACAAGATTATTTTCTGTTAAATCGTTTTGGATTAGCTCTTTCACTACCAATTTATCCATAATTAAATTCACGAGCGAAATATATTTCACTTTAATCAATCGTTTCGCAATCTGATAACTGATGTTGCTTCCTTTGTAACAAACAATTTCCGGCACGCCAAATAAAGCTGTTTCCAAAGTTGCCGTTCCGCTTGTAACCATTGCTGCGACTGCGTTTGAGAGCAGGAGATAGGTTTGGTTTTTTACAATCGAAACATTCGGGTAATCGCTTAAAAAAGGTTGATAAAAACTTTCGTCCAGCGAAGGAGCTTGTGCAACAATGAATTGGTATTCGGGAAAATGCTTTGCCGTTTGTAACATAACCGGCAATTTTTTAGCCACTTCCTGTTTGCGGCTTCCGGGTAAAACAGCAATGATTTTTTTGTCGCTTAAAGCTGAATGATTGATGTTTTCATTTTTAAAATCTTCAATCACTTTTACAAGCGGATGCCCCACGTAATCAACATTCCAGCCGAATTTATTTTTGAAATAATCTTTTTCAAAAGGAAGAATCACGAGCATATTATCAATGCTTTGCATCATCTTGGGCACACGGTTTTCTTTCCAAGCCCAAACTTGAGGAGCAATGTAATAAACAACTTTTATATTTTGTTGTTTTGCCCATTCTGCAATGCGCAAATTAAAACCGGGATAATCTATCAATACTAAAACGTCGGGCTGGAAACTGATAATATCGTTTTTGCAGAAAGAAAGGTTTTTTAAAATGGTTCGCAGGTTTATCGCAACTTCCACAAAACCCATGAACGCTAAATCTCTGTAATGCTTTACCAGCGTGGCTCCTGTGGCTTGCATTTTGTCGCCGCCCCAGCAACGAATAATACAGTCATGGTCGAAATGTTGCAATTCTTTGATTAAATTGCTTCCGTGCAAATCGCCGCTTGCTTCGCCTGCTATAATGTAGTATTTCATTTTTTAGTTAATAGTCCATAGAAGAACTGTTTAATTGCCTATGAATAATCAAATGTTATTCGAGATTCCCGCCTGCGCGGGAATGACGTGCAAACGTGTTCCTCGTTTTTTCCTAAGTCCCTCCTTTGGAGGGATTTAGGGAGGCTTTATTCAAAAAATATTCTGATAGACTGATAAAACCACGTTCTTGCTTTTTGAGAACTATTTTCTTCGTTATAACCTTGTAAGCCGAATAAGCTCGCAAGATTTCCGTTTTTTACAGAGAGTTCAAGCATTCCTGCGGAATTAAAATGTGCCAGAAATTCTTCACTTGCAACTGTGGAATAATTCTCCTGAATGCGGTCGATAATATTGTTTCTGCCGAAAGATATTTTATAATTTCTTCCATCGCGGTATTCTTCAAATTCTTCTTTGGAAATATTCACTACCACGTTTTCAAACTTGTCTATAAATATAATTTGTCCTTCCAGCCAGTTGCCGCCAAAGCTCGGACGCATAGGATAACGCTCTGTAAAATTTGTAAATTCTTCGCCTATTTGCAAAGGATATTTTCCTAAAACCAATTTACTCGTCGCTGCCGCAAACGCCGATAAATACTGTAAGGTATTCAATGGCGCTTGATGCGAAATGTTTACTTTAAACACTTCGGCAGGCTTTTGTTTGTATATCATTGTAAGAATGCCGTTGTCCGGACAAAGAATGTATTGGCTTCTATATTTTGCGATGAGAAAATGTGTGGGTTTAAACTCAAACAAATTCACGATTACAATGTGAATGGTTTCGCCGGGAAAATGTTTAAAAGCATTCTGACAAATGTATGCTGCTTCCGCAAAATTACTTGAAGACAAATCGTGCGATATATCCACTACTTGCAATGCAGGATGCAACGACAGCAACTGACCTTTGAAAGCGCCCGTAATAAAATCATAAGTTCCAATATCGGTTGATAGCGTTACAATAGCCATTTGCGCAAAAATCTATTTTATCAATTCTCCTTTTCTGAAATAAAATTTGTGTACCAGTTTATCTGCAAGCGATGGAAGAAAACGGTTTAAGAATACGGTTTCTTTTCCCTGTGTTGTTAATATTAGTGTGCGCTTTTTCTTCAGCATAGCGTTGTAAATATGTTGCGCCACTTCTTCAGCAGGCATTAGTTTCCCTTCATCCAGTTTCGATTCGTCTTCCGGCTGCGCGTGTTTGTTCAATGCTACTTTGCGAATGTTGGACGCTGTAAATCCCGGACAAACTGTAATTACGGAAACGCCTGTTTCTCTCAACTCCGTACGAATGGTTTCGAGCCAGCCATTGAGTGCGTGCTTGGATGCAGAGTAGCCTGAGCGTCCCGGCAGTCCTCTGAAACCCGCGATAGACGAGATTCCTACAATAGTTCCTTTGTTTTGAATAATGTAAGGCAACGCATATTTAGTGCAATAAACTGCGCCCCAAAAATTTACATCCATCAATTTTTGCAGCGTGCTTATTTCGGTATCGGCAAATAAAGCGCGCATGGAAATGCCGGCGTTATTAATCAACACATCAATCGTGCCGTAAGTTTTAATTACAGCGTGTATAAATGATTCACATTCGTTTTGCTTACTCACATCGGCTGTGTGTGTGAACAAAGGTAAATTTGGATGCAGGGTTTGGAGTTGGTATAGCTTATCAAAATTTCGTCCGCAAGTCGCCACCTTTGCGCCTTGTTGCAGAAACAATTCGACCAATGCTTTGCCAATTCCTTCCGAACCGCCTGTGATGACAACCACTTTATTTTCAAATGATGACATGGAATTAATTTATTATGAGCAAAAGTAAATAACATCGTTTCATTTCAAAAGTAAAAAATGTAAATATCATACTACATACTTTGAAAATTTGTATTTTGCTCAATTATTCAAGCCGCGAGAGGTAATGCTGAACAACGAACAATTAGAAACACTCAAGTATGAAATAGCCTTGTATGAAAGTGAAACCGCATACAAAACTCTTTTTGACTTATGCTTTCCGCCTTTGGTAAGATATGCTTTCACTTATTAAATTATAGTTTTGCGCCTAACTGGCAAAATAGTTCTTTTAACCCGGCATACAGATATGTAATGGCTGATTTCTACGCCTTATACAAATCTGGATTAAAAGAAGCATATCCCGAAGTATATGCAATGACACGCTTAACCGAAGTTACGGCTATTGCAAGAGTTACCGATAGGTTCGGAGCTATCCCTTATTCTAAAGTAGATGGCACGGTTACAGGTAGTTATCCTTATGATTCGCAACAAGATGTGTACTCTTTAATGTTTTTGAAGATAGATACGGCTTTGGATTTATTAAAAGCGCACGTTCAGGCAAACGGTTCTTCTTCTGCTGTGGGTAATTATGATTGTGTTTATGGCGGAAATTGTACAGAGTGGATAAAATATGCCAACACATTAAGATTACGCTTGGCTATGCGTATCGTAAAAGCAGACCCTGCAACAGCTAAAACACAGGGCGAAAAAGCATTGGCAGATGATGGTGGCTTGTTGTCCACTGCTGCCGATGTTGCAAAGATGAGTATATATGCAGGCTGGAATGGTGGTACAAATGATTATGACCTTGTAGCAGGTTGGGGCGATACCAGAGCAAACGCTGCCATCATTACTTATATGAACGGATATAGCGACCCGAGAATAAGCAAATATTTCTTGCCTGCGACAGATGCTTCCGTAGCGGGGCAATACATTGGACTTAGAATAGGAGGAGATATCAGTGCCGGCGCTCACGATACGTATGTTGGTTATTCCAATTTGAATGTAAACGGCGCCTTTTCGCAAAGCGCTTCGCAGCTGATTATGTCTGCGGCAGAAGCATGGTTTCTGAAAGCCGAGGCGGCTCTCAGAGGATGGGCGAATGCAGGCGATGCGCAAAATGATTATGAGCAAGGCATTCAGGTTTCTATGAACGAATGGGGTGCCAATATAGGAAGTTATTTAGATAATTCTACCGGCAAAGAAACTGCATACACCGACCCTAATGGTGCAGATAACAGCAGTCCCGCATTAAGTACTATAACAGTGAAATGGGATAAAAATGCTTCCGATGAACAAAAATTGGAACGCATCATTACACAAAAATGGATAGCTATGTTCCCCGACGGCGCCGATGCGTGGGCAGATTATCGAAGAACAGGATATCCACGGTTATTTCCTGTGGTAGTGAACAATAGCGGCGGAACTATTGATACGAAAATTCAGATTCGCAGAATTCCTTATTGTTCAGACCAAAAGACGCAGAATGCCGATGCTGTGAATGCAGCAATACAAAAATACCTGAATGGCAAAGACGATGGCGGACAACGCGTTTGGTGGGATGTTGCAGGAAAAGGAAATTTTTAAATAATCAATAAGAGGCTGCTTTTACGAAGGCAGTCTCTTGATTTAATAGCCATACTTATTGTTTAGAGTGGATATTATTTTTTACAATTTAAATATAATCTCTATGAAAAAGACAAGTATGTATATCGCTATATCAGCATTGTTGGTATGGCTGTTCGTTGGCTGTAGCAAAAATGTAAACGAAACAGCTTTTAAGCCTGAGTTATCGGCTGCTGCAAATACTCAATCAACTGCTACTCTCTCCTCTAAAAACGGTCCCACCGGTGTGTGCTATGTTGAAGTGAACAGCAACAATATTTTGAATGTGGGCAATTACGTTCTCCAAAATAGTGGACAACAGTTGTTTGACATTGGAATTATTTTCGCGGCAAATATCAATTATGATGCGACACAAGGCAAAGCTGTGTTGTACGACAATCCGCAGGTAACAAATGTGCTTACCAATGCAAGCACTTATATTCAGCCATTGCAGGCAAAAGGAATTAAGGTTTTGCTGAGTATTTTGGGCAATCATCAGGGTGCTGGTATCAGTAATTTTACAAGCAGGGCTGCGGCGCACGACTTTGCAGCGCAATTGTCAAATGCCGTAATGACTTACGGCTTGGATGGTATTGACTTTGACGATGAATATGCAGAATACGGGCAGCATGGAAGTCTTCCGAATTCCAATGATAGCTCTTTTATGTTGCTGGTAGAAGAACTCCGGTCTTTAATGCCCAACAAGATTATTTCGTTTTATTATATAGGACCATCTATTTCTCATCTTTCTTACAATGGTGCACAAGCCGGTAGTTATGTGAATTATAGTTGGAATCCTTATTATGGAACATTTGCTGCACCAAGCGTTCCCGGCTTGGGAAATGCCAATCTGGGCGCTGCGGCAATAGATGTTACTTCTACAAGTCAAAGTACGGCTAATTCTTTTGCGCTGCAAACAATCTCCGGAGGCTATGGGGTTTATTTATATTATAATCTTGATGCAACGAATCGAGCAAGCTATTTATCAGGTATTTCGAATGTGTTGTACAACGAAAATACAGTAAATGTAACCGATACAACGCTTGCTCCACCGAGTTCCGGCGCAATATTTTATCAGGACATCAATTATGGCGGCGCGGCTACGCAACAAATTCCTAAAGGAAATTATACATTGTCTCAGTTGCAGGCTTACGGCTTTGTAAATGACTGGGCTTCTTCTGTTCAGCTACCTGCGGGGTGGACGGCGGTGCTTTATACCAACGATAATTTTTCAGGAACTTCATGGACTGTAACAGAGAGTACAGTTGACTTTACAAGGCTTACAGCACGTCCCGGGTTATTCAGTATTATCAACGCCAATGACCAAATATCTTCTGTAAAGATTCAATAAAATAAAGTTGTCTTTTAAAAGTTAATTGATAAATAGCCAAGTAGTCTTCAATTGCTTGGCTATTTTTTATCTTCATGCTACAATTGTAAGGTATGTGTGCAAAATTAATTTCTTTTCTGAATAAAATTTCCGAACCGCAAAAAGCTGTCATCGGTTTAATGATTGCTGTTATAGCATATTTTCTTTGTCCGATGAAACCGTTGCCACGAGCGGTTTTCGGATGGAATGTGTTTTGTGTCGCTTTATTAATCCTCAGTTGGATTACATTTTTTACAACGCCGCCGCGAGACATAAGAAATGAGGCGCAGCGTGAAGACGGTAGCCGGATTATTGTATTCATCATTACATTGTTGGCAACGGTTTGGAGTATGTTTGCGGTTGTGGATATGATAATTTCCAATTCGCAAACCGGAGAAGGCAAAGCGTTTCATTTGGTTTCAGGAATTATTTGCATGATACTTTCTTGGTGTTTGATTCACACGATTTTTACGTTGCGCTACGCGAATTTGTATTATGCCATCGATAAAGAAAATAATTCATCCGAAAAAGGCGGACTTGACTTCCCGGGAAAAGAAAAGCCTGATTTTATCGACTTTGCATATTTTTCTTTTACGATAGGAATGACATTTCAGGTATCGGATATCGAAATTTCCGGAAAGCATATAAGGCGTTTCGCTTTGCTGCACGGTTTGTTTTCATTTGCTTTCAACGCACTTATCATCGCGCTTTCCGTGAATATTATTTCGGGATTAGTGTCGAAGTAAAATTATTTCTTATTGAATATTTTTCTATATAATTCCACGCCGTTGCTTGTTTTTTGCGGCGCATCTTCTTTTAATTTAAAACTATTGTCGTCGTTTGCACGAAGAAATAAAATGTTATTCTGATTGTTTTTGAAATACCCGTTTGACAAATCGTGCAAATGTGTAACGAAGAAAATTTTATTATCGCTTTCAAGCAATGCGTTAATAATTTGCCTTGCCACTTCAGAGCCTTCTCTTTCATTTGTCGCTGCAAACGATTCGTTGAAAAGCAGCAACGATGTGGGTTTTAGATGATTGGTAATGTCGTCCATGCGTTTCAGCTCTTCATCGAACTTGCCGCTTTCCATCGTGTTGTTTTCTTCTCTTTTGAAGTGTGTGAACACACCGCTGCAAAGATTTGCTTCAAACTTTTCGGCTGCCATAAACATTCCACACTGCATCATCAACTGTGCCGTGCCAATGCTTCTGAGGAAAGTGGACTTGCCGCCTTTGTTGGCACCTGTAATAATGATGAGGTTTTTATCATCCGCGATTAAATCATTCGTTTCAATTTTTTTGTTCATACTCAAAGCCAAACAAGCATCGTACAAATTTTTGCAGTTATGTTTTTTATGGGTTGATGAATAAGTTTTTGGAAAACAAAACGGCAAGCCCAATTCGCTGAAACGCTGATGCAGCCTGATATTTCCAAGCCAAAACGCTAACTCGTTTCGCAAAACGGTAAAGAAATTTAAAATATGTTCGTTGGCATCTGCAACAATGTTGGCGACTTTTCTAACGGCGTTATCGTTGAGTTCCGCAACGGCGCGCGCGCCGCTTTCGTCGCGCGGATTGATTTGAAAAGTATAGCCCGGCAATTTCGGCGGAAACATTTTTTGTAACCAATTCAAACGCTTTGCCGTGAACGAATGCAGCGTATAATTTACGCCTTTGTTGCCCGCGCCCAACTGCGCGCTCATCAATATGCCGTCTTTGGATTTGAGCTGCAAAAGTTGCTGTTTTACTTCATCGATGTATTCGTCTGAAATTTCTTTTTTCAATACAGAAAATAAATTGACAAAACCTTCGGAAGAAAATCTTCCTTCGTGTTGTTTTACATAATCGCGCAACGATTTCAGGTAATCAAGATAAATGTTCATCAGCCCGACCGAACCCGAAAGGACGGACGTCGGGTGTTTCGTGAAAATGCTGTACCACGTGTGTTTGCGGCTTTCGACAGCTTCAATCGACAGCTTATACATGGCTTCAATAACGGAACTGTTTGTCAGACAATCTTTCAAAATTTCCTGCCGGTAATGAATGGTTGCTTCGTCAATGAACGTGGAAGAAAGGATTACTTTTTTGGCAACTGTAAAGATTAAATCGTCGCCGCCAGACATACAATCGAACAATATTTTCAACCCGAAATCCTGCAGGAGCAATTCGCTGTTCCACAATATTGATTGCTCAATATTGAAGTCTTTGTTGCGGTATAAAAGATGTGCGTTCATGCGTTCTTTTTTATTTTCCAACGCCGCGGTTTGTGTCTGCACGAACCGCAATTTCGGTACGTGAGACACGTACCGAGGCGGAAACATTCATCGTGATAATCGTTCTTTAAGCTGCTGGTATGTGAGCTTGTATTTTTCTGCAATGGACAGCGCAAACGCAATGCCGTCGGGCGTTTTGCGCATTATTTTGAATGTGCGTATTGCAGGATTTTCTTTGTTCACAAGACTTACCATGCTTACCGTTTTATCACTATAACTAACTAATTCGTCGATAAACGTAACCCACAGGCAAAGTGAATCGAGCGACACAATTTTTTCCATAATTCTTTTGCAAAGAAAGATGGCGTCTTCCAGCGAAGTGGATGAAAATATTTCGTTTAAAATAATGATGCTTCGCGGTGTAGCTTCATCCAAAATTGTATGCACTCTTATTAAATCGTCCTCAAACTTGCTGCGATGCGTTTCCACATCTTCCTTTCTTTCGTAATGTGTAAAAATATTGTCAAACAAAAACAATTTTGCTTTGCTGCCCTGCACGGCGCAACCGAGTGAGGCGAGATAATGCGTCTGCCCGAATGTTCTTGAAAAAGTTGTTTTGCCGCCTTGATTCGGTCCCGTTACAATGATGAAGCGTTCTTTACCTTTCAGGGAAAAATCGTTGCACACAACCGTTTTGTTTTGCTGCGACAATTTGTGCGCAAGCGCCATGTCGAAAGTGTCGTAAGCGTAAATATCTTCTTTGCTGTCGGATAATTCGGGATAGCAAAATTTTAAATCTTTTTGTTTTATGGCGTTGATATAATCGAGGTAAGAAGCATAAAATTGCACTTCCCTGTCAAATTAATGTCCTTGCTGTCAAAAGTTTTTTCCGTGTAATCGTGCGCAGGATTGAATTTGAATTTGTCAAATATCTGTGCAATTTCGCTGCTGTAATCGCTTTCGGAATGATGCGCATTTACGTTGATGGTAAGCCCGTTGATGAGTACATTGTATCTTATTTTTTCCAAATCGGAAAGCAGGTTTTCAGCATCATCATTTAGAGAAATAAATGTTTGCGACGCCATGTATTCCGACAAATAATTTTTGAAAGAGAGCAATCCTTCGGAAGACAAATTGTAAGAAGAAATATTTTTAGATAAAGTCTGAACGCCTTGACAGTAAAGGATTACAGCGTCCAAGAATGTTCTTTCTTTTTGATAAGGATAAAAATATTTTTCCTGTTTTTGCAGTAAGGTGCGCATATCATTCATCGCGGCGGCGAAAGATTTTATAAGATTCATCAGCGTTGCATCTTCCAAATCTTTCATCACATTTTGACGATACATAATTTCGTCTTTGTCTTGCAAAGGCAAATAAAAAAACGGCTTCAAATCATACTGCGCTTTGTCTTCTGTAATTTTATTTACGACTTGGTCTAAATGCAAATCGACAAAAATTTCAGGCGTGTTTTCAACGTGCGATTGAACGTCTGAATTTTTATATAAAATACTTTTGAACGACATTTTTAGTTATAAATCGAAGATTTCTTAATAATTTCTTCTACATTTTCAAACGTATTAAACAAATATTTTTTCAGCTTGCTTTTCGGCACCCACTCAGCGCGCTCGATGCTTTCTTTTTCCAACGGAATAAGCTGCTCATTTTTGTCACCGAGCATCTCAAACCAATGCGTTTCTTTAATGGCTTCTTCGCGAAATTTTCTTTCATAATAAATATGTTCCGTTTTGCCGACAAAGCCTTTTAACTGCAAATTTTTCAAACCCGTTTCTTCCTGAACCTCATGAATGGCGCAACCTTCAAGCGTTTCGCCTTTGTCGAGATGGCCTTTTGGCAAGTCCCAAAGAAGCCTTCTGAAAATCATTAATAATTCTTTGTCCTGATTGATAACAATGCCGCCTGCAGCAAGAACTTTTTTCATAATCGTATTAATTTTTTCCTGTTTTAAAATAATTATCATACGCATGAGATAAACCTTCATCATGAATTTTTTGCACAACACGCGCCTTGTCATAAGGCAAAAATTCAAAATGCACTTCAACAGATTCAGGCGATTCCAAAGTTGTTTCGTGGTTGATGTTTACAAAGCAGCAACAAGCATCTGTGCTGCCCGTTTTTGACTTTCCAACTGAACCAACATTGATTGCGTGGCGATAAATTTTCTTATTTTCTTCTTCGCAAAAAATGGTTTTGTGATAAGGAACGTGCGTGTGTCCCATCAATAAAATATCTGCATTTACATTGTCCATCATTTCGTTCAAAAGCTCGTCCGGCGTGGCTTCCATAACATAATCGTTGTTGGAAAAAGGGCTGCCATGCACCATTGCCAAACGTAAATGATGAAACGGAAAACGAAATTCCAACTGCAACATAAAAGGCAGCGTGGACAAATATTTTCTGTTCTCGTCCGTGATAATTTTATTTACTCTTTTGATAGAATGCAAGCCGAATTTTTTCTGTTCTTTATTGGCATAAGAAAAAGAAAAATCGTTTTTATGATTGCCGATGCCTTCGTCGTGATTGCCCTGAATGCAAGGAATATCGTTCTTTCTGAGCAAATCAATTACTTCATTATCGAAGCACGCAAAATTTACCAAATCGCCCAAACAGTAGATGCCATCGGGCTTTTGGCGTTCTATAAATCTAAGCGTCGTTTCCAGCGCCGGAAGATTCGCATGAATGTCGCTGATAAATGCAAGCTTCATTTTTTATTTTTAATTTTTCTTTGCTTTCTTAAAGTCCCTCCTTTGGAGGGATTTAGGGAGGCTTTTAATATTTTAATAATCGCCCTCCGTAATAAATGGGCAACCCGCTTTTTTTAATTTCTCTGATAACGGTATTAATGTCATAATCCAGGCGAAAAAACTGTACTTCAACGGCATCGCTTTCCGTATGAAAATCTTTTTGTTCATCAATCGAAACAATAGCGTAGCAGGCGTGCCAGCTCCCGTCTTTCGGGCATCCTACCGAACCGGGATTGATGATGTGCTTGTAAAAGATTTGCCCGTTGTTTTCTTTAATAATCTCTTTGTGAAAAGATGCGTGGGTATTGCCGATGAGCAAAATATGAGTGTCTTCTTCATCCAGGATTTTCAATAATTGCGACGAAGGATAAAACCTGTAAATGCGTTCTGTATTGCTTTGCGGCGTTCCATGCGTAAGCGTGATTTTCAGTTCGCCAAAATTTGTTTTTACTTTCAGTTGCAACTTCAAAGGCAACTGTTTGAGCCATTCTTTGTTTGAAGCATTTGTGCGCTGTAAAGTGTATGCAATCGCTTCTTTGCCCCATTTCAATTCATCGTCCGTGCCGAAAGAAAAATTAAAATTGTATTTATCGTTGCCGATGCCTTCGTCGTGATTGCCACGCACGCATGGAATGTTGTGTTCTTTTATAAAATCAATCACTTCATTGCTCCACACATTTTGATTGACCAAGTCGCCGAGGCAATAAATGCCGTCCACGCCTTGCTTCAAAATGTGTGCATACACGGCTTGAAGCGCAGGCAAATTCGCGTGAACATCACTGAATACGGCTATTTTCATTATGCTATTCCGAATTTCTCATTGTATAATTTTATGCTTCGTTGTACGCATTTCCATGCTTCTTTTTTGCCGTACATATCGCCGACTTTCACGGTTTTATTTTCCAGCGCTTTATAGCTTTCAAAAAAGTTTTTCAGTTCATTCATCAAATGTTGCGGAATGTCTGTAATGTCGCTGATGTGTGCAAATGCAGGGTCGTTCGCGGCTACGGACAAAATTTTGTCGTCGATGCCGTTTTCATCTTCCATGTGCATGATGCCGATAACTTTTGTATCCACCACGCAAAGCGGCTGTATTTCAAACGAACACATAACGAGAATATCGAGCGGGTCGCCGTCATCAAAATAAGTTTGCGGTACTAATCCGTAATTCATGGGATAATGCGTGGACGAATAAATAACGCGGTCTAATTGCAGTAATCCCGATTCTTTGTGCAGCTCGTATTTCATGCGGCTGCCTTTTGGAATTTCAATCACGGCTTTAACGATTTCCGGTGCTTTATCGCCGATAGATATGTGCCACGGATGCACTACTTGTTTAATAATTTCCATAATTAAAGTTGTTTAATTTTTTTCACCACAGAGGCACAAAGTTCACAGAGGTTTTTCTTCGTGTTCTCTGTGTCTTTGTGGCAAAATATTATTGATTTTTAAAAGTTTTAATGCCTGCAAATGTTGCTTTGTCCCCCAATTCTTCTTCGATGCGCAACAGTTGATTGAACTTCGCAATGCGCTCGCCTCTGCAACCGCTTCCTGTTTTCAAATGCCCCGCTCCCGATGCAACCGTGAGGTCTGCGATAGTTGTATCTTCCGTTTCGCCGCTGCGGTGCGAGATGAAACAGTTGTAATTGTTTTTGTACGCAAGATCAATAGTTTGCAGCGTTTCCGTAACTGTGCCTATCTGGTTTAATTTGATTAAAACAGAATTGGCAACGCCTTCATCAATGCCTTTTTGCAGAATGGCAGGGTTGGTGCAGAAAATATCATCGCCCACCAATTCAATCTTATTGCCTAATTCTTTAGTCATCAGTTGCCAGCCGTCCCAGTCGTTTTCGCCCAAACCGTCTTCCAGCAAAACGATGGGGTATTGTTTGAGCCAACTGCCCCACAACACAATCATTTCTTCCGAAGTTTTGGATGATTTATCGCTCTTGAAAAAAACATATTTTCCATCCTGCCACATTTCGCTTGTTGCAGGGTCAAGGCAAAGTGAAATATCTTTTCCTGCTTCATAACCTGCTTTCCTAATCGCTTCAAGAATGACTTCAACGGCTTCTTCATTCGATTTTAAATTCGGCGCAAAACCACCTTCGTCGCCCACGCCCGTGAAATAACCTTTGCTGTTCAAAATACTTTTCAAAGCATGAAAAGTTTCTTCGCCCATGCGAATGGCTTCTTTGAAAGAAACGGCATTGTGTGGCGCAATCATAAACTCCTGAAAGTCTACATTATTATCCGCGTGCTTGCCGCCGTTAATCACATTCATACAAGGAACAGGCAATGTGTAAATATCTCTTTTGTATAAATATTGATACAACGGTTCTTTGTTATATGCCGCCATGCTTTTTGCATAAGCCATAGAAACCGCAAGTAACGCATTCGCGCCGAGCTTCTCTTTATTGGGCGTTCCGTCCAACTGCAATAAGGCTTCATCCAGCTTTGCCTGTGAAGCGAAAGATTTTTCTTCAAGCGCTTTTGCAATAATGTCGTTCACGTTGCTTACCGCTTTTAAAACGCCTTTGCCATTGTAACGTTTCTTGTCGCCGTCGCGCAGTTCAACGGCTTCTCTTTCGCCCGTGCTTGCGCCCGACGGTACAATGGCTCTGCCTTTTACATTGCGAACGATAGACGAATCGCCGTTGAAGCTGCCTTCAATATTTACTTCCGCTTCAACCGTTGGGTTGCCTCTTGAATCGAGTACTTCTCTCGCATGGATTTTTGTAATCTTCATTTTGTGACTTATTTTGATTTAAAATTTGTTTTGTTAAGTATGTATGTTCTGTTTTACCTTCAATATTTTCAATGCCTTGCCGTCAATAAGAAACACTAAGAGGATAACGGCGATTAATTGCGTAATGACCGAAAAAAGGATTAATCTGTTGATAGAAATGTCGTACAGCCGACCCATGATAAAACTTCCCGTAAACCAAAAAGTGCCGAATGCCGTGTTGAACAATCCGAAGCCTTTGCCGCGATTTTGTGCTGGAAGCATTTCTGCAACAATGGCTTTCATCACCGATTCCTGCGCGCCCATGCCAATACCCCAAATAATAACGCCGATTAGCGCCATGAAAAAATTGCCGCGAAAAACAAGCGGTGCAAAAAAGAATGCAATAAAGCTTGCAACAATTAAAACAGTGATGCCCAGCTTGTCAAATAATTTGCCCAGCAACAGCGCAACAAGTCCTTCGGCAGCCATTGCGATGGCGTAAAATATCGGAATGGTTTCATCATTCATTATTGAATGACTTTTGAAATGATAAGCCATTAAAGGAAAATCGGCGTAGCCCAAAGCAATAAAAACTGTCGATAAAATATAGAGCCAAAAAAGTTTGGGATAACCTTTTGTAACAAGACTTGTATTCTTTATTTCAAGATTGGAAGGATTGGGATATAATGAGCTTGCAACTAATAAAATAGTGATAGCAATAATTGCGGGAATTGCCAAAAAAGCGTAAGCAATTTTGTAGTTATTGTTGTGTGCATACAACGCCAAAGCAATCAGCAATGGTCCAACTGTGGCGCCTGTTTGGTCCATTGCTTCGTGCAAGCCAAAGCCCCAGCCGCTGCCCATTTGGCTTGCGCCGAACGACAGCATTGCATCGCGCGAAGGCGTGCGCAGGGCTTTGCCTATTCTTTCCAAAATCATTAAAACAACGGCGAGTTGCCAATAACCAGCTAACGCAAGCAACGGCACGGAAAGTAAATTGATGATATAACCCGAAATGGCAATAAGCCAATATTTTTTTGTCTTGTCGGCGAAGTAACCGGAAACAATTCTTAAACCATAACCAAGCAATTCGCCTAAACCGGCAACCCAACCTACGGTTGTTCCTGACGTGCCAAGCACTTCAAGATATTGTCCGTTAATACTTCGCGCCGATTCGTAAGTCATATCGGCAAACAGGCTGATGCAGCCAAGCAGGATTACAAATGTGGTAGCTTTCTTTTTGTTGATATCCATACCTATAAATGATTAATCTTTTTGATTAATTTTTACAGGCATCATCGTCCTTCTTAAAGGCGGTTGATAAGGTAGAATGCCATTACCTTTTTTTAAATTTATTGCATCCTTGGCGGCGTCAGCAGCACGGGAACTGTTGCATGGCGAACAACATACTCGGCTTTTGAGCCGCTTAATATTCGTCCGATTGCTGTGCGCCCGTGTGTTCCCATCACAATTAAATCGGCTTCCCACTGGTTGGCAATATTGATGATTTCTTCTTCGGGAATGCCTGTGGGCGTAAAGCGCAACACTTCGTCTTCGCCGTCGTATAGTTGAATGTATTGCTGTATCGTTCTTTCGGCTTCGTTCAGTAAAGCAGATTGGCTTTGCTCAGGCGTGATGCCCAAATCGGCATTGACGACTTCTTTGGATTGGTCAATCACATATACAAGTGCAACGGCTGCTTTTGTTGCATGAACAATGGCAAAGCCTGTGTGTGCAGCTTTCATCGAAAATGCACTGTCATCAACCGCGATTAATATTTTATTGAATATCGTATCCATATTGCAACAGTTTTATTTAAATAATAATGTGCCGCACCATGTAGCCAAAAATCCAAGTATTACGCTACACCCCGCATATAAAACGAAGTATAAATAATTGCCCTGATTCATCAGGCTGACACTTTCGTATGAGTAACTCGAAAATGTAGTAAATCCGCCGCAAATTCCGGTAATTAAGAACAATCTCCATTCGGCAGTAAACCATGCTTGTCGTGTAGCTAAGCCATACAATAAACCGATGATAAAGCATCCTGCAATATTTACAATAAATGTACCGAGCGGAAACGTCAGCGCAATTATTTTACTGATGCCCACTTGTGCCAAATACCGGCATATACTGCCGATTGCTCCGCCAAGTCCAACAAATAAAATCGGTTTCATGTACTTCTTTTTATTTCACACAGAGTCATGGAGTAAATGTTTTTTTGAGCCTCTTTTTCTTTGTATTCTCTGTGAGAAATTTCATTCAACATCCCAAAATTCCACTTCTTTATAAATAACCACTTTGTTATGTAATAAGTCTTTATGTTTTAAAAAAAATGTTTCTAATTTTTCTCTTTTATCAATCAGTTCCACAACCATCGCTAATTGTGAACTGTCGCCCTCTGCGCTTTGCATTACTATTTTACCGTCGCTGGTAAAACTTGTGTGCGTATTGTGAACGGTAGCATTGATAATGCCGTCTTTTTGGGCTTCTTTGATAATATGAAGATACGCAGATTTGGGAAACAATTTTCTGAATAGTGTTCTGTCGCCGTGCCTTATTTTATGAGAAGGCTCTACATAAATCCGTAAGTTGCCCAGCTTATGATTCTTTATTTTAGAATGTTCCATTTTTCTTGTTATTAATTCGTTTATCTCTTACTTCGTGCAATGTTTTATTATTATGGTGTAGTAAATCTTGGGCTTTAGGCGCACCTATTCTTTGTGTGCCGTAGATGCCTGTATGTCCGCTGAAATAATATGCAGTAAAGCAGGCAATCGCAAAATAAATGAGATATTCACCGCCGAAAAGTTCTACGCCCATAATTGTACACGCAACCGGTGTATTGGTAGCGCCGGCAAACACAGCGATAAAACCAAGTCCTGCCATTAAATCGACAGGTGCGCCTGTAACTTGTGCAACAGCATTTCCCAATGCCGCCCCAATGAAAAACAATGGTGTTACTTCGCCGCCTTTGAAGCCCATGCTTAACGTGATTGCCGTAAATAGCAATTTCCAAAACCAACTGAAATAGCCCGCGCCGCCTGTGGTAAAACAAGTAGCAATGCTTACTGAATTGGGATTCAGATTTGTTACACCAAGTCCCAAATAACTATCTGTTCCCAAAATGTAAGTCAGTGCAATAATGATGCAGCCGCCGGTAAAAGGTATCAGCCATTTTATTTTAATCAGCTTGTTGCTATAATTTTTTATGGTGTGGGAAAGTTCGGAAAACAAATATCCCGCAAGCCCGAAACATACGCCGCCAAGAATTACTTTGAGTAATAACAATACATCAAAGTGTATAACGCCAAATGCTTTAATAACGTCTTTAAAAGCAATCGCATATTGTGTATGTTCGATGCCCCAGGATTTGCAGGCAATGTTGGCAACTACGCTTGCCATGAGGCATGGCAGCAGGGCATTGTGATTAATTTTTCCAACGGTTAATACTTCCAATGCGAATATTGCGCCTGTGAGCGGCGTGCCGAAAACAGAACCGAAACCTGCGGCGATTCCCATCATTAGCAGAATGCGAATATCGTCTTTTGACAGATTGAATTTTCTGGCAAAAAAACTTGCGATGCTTCCGCCGATTTGAATTGCCGTGCCTTCTCTGCCTGCGGAACCACCGAAAAAATGCGTAATCACAGTAGTTGCCAACACCAATGGCGCCATGCGGAAAGGTACGCCGCCACCAGGTTTGTGAATTTCATCTACAATTAAATTATTGCCGCCTTCCGCATTTTTGCCCGACCATTTGTAAGAAAAATAAATGAAAATACCTGCCAGCGGCAACAGGAACAATAACCACGAATGTTGCCAGCGTATTTCAGTTGCACGTTCCAGTAGCCATAAAAACAATGCGACTATGGAGCCTATAACTGCTGCTACGGGAATTGAAATAATTGCCCACTTCAATAAATGTTTTGTGATAAAAAAATGTTCGAAAGAAGTCCTGATTTTTTTCATGAATCCTACAAATAAAAATTATGTGTTTTTACAACACGGTTAATAAATTTGTAGGCGCCATCAGCTTTTAGCGGTTGGAGAAGGAAGACACCATTTCCTTTTGCGATGCAAAGATAAATCATAATTATTAAGAATAAAAATTATTCGTTTTTTACGGTTAAATACGGAGAAATGTTGTTGTATGTTTCTTCGGATATAAAAGGAATCTTTTTCAATTCGTCCACCGATGTAAAACCATTGTGTTGCTCGCGGTAAATGATAATCGCTTTAATAATGCTGTACGAAATTTTGTGACTGTCGCGCATTTGCTGTTCACTTGCAGTATTAATATTTATCAATGTTGCGGGTGTTTGTGAACTTGCATTCTGCGATGTTTGTTGTTGAACAAGGGTGTCGTTAATTGTAAGATACGGACGAATAAGATTGAACGTTGAATCGCTGATACCGTAAGTCTTTTTCACTTCATCAATGCTTTTAAAACCGTGCTTTGCAGTTCTGAATTTTACAATTCGTTTGCTCAGTACTTCGCCGATGCCGGGAAGGTTTTTCCATTCATCTGCCGTTGCTGTGTTAATATCAATTGCGGCAATTTCTTTAGAAGATTTGTTTTGATAAGAGTAAGAATGTGTTGATGAATAATTGCTAAAATGCTGATGAATATTGCTTTTTATGTGAATGTAGGGAATGAGTTTGTCTGCGAGCGACTGATTGAGTCCGTAAATTTTTTTGATATCTTCCGGCTTGTAAAATCTTCCGCCTTTGTTGCGGTAATTGAGAATCGTATGAATATTTCTTTCGGGCAAGCCTAATTTTTTCCAACCGTTTTCGTCCAAAGTGTTCGGGTCAAATTCAAAGAAATTGACAAAGTCGATTTCTTGATTTACATTGTTGTGATAAGTTGCAATATGCGACGAAAGTTTTGTAGCGCTGTCAGTAAGTGTTTGTACGAATTGGTGTGTGGTTTCAACATTATCATTGGTTTTCCAAAACATCGATGCAGCCGTGACGCTTCCGATAATTGCGATAATGATAAGCGTTGCATTGCGTTCTTTTTTTGAAAAATGAAAATAACTTTTCCAATCGATTTTTTTCATAGAAGAGGGTTTAAAAGGTTAGACAGTTAAGTTACGAAACTTATTCTACGTCTAATGTCAAACCATCATACGCCAAATGAATATGCAGCGGCAATTCTTTTTCAACTTCATCGTGCAATCCAAGCTGATGGCTGATGTGCGTAAAGTAGGCATTCGGTATTTTTAGTTCATCAACTAACTCAACTGCTTCGCCTAATGTAAAATGCGAAATATGTTTTTCTTTGCGAAGCGCATTTATAACAAGTGTTTCAGAACCTTTGATTAATTCTTTCTGAACATCATCAATTTTGTTTGCATCTGTAATGTATGTGAAATTGCCGAAGCGAAAACCAATCACTTCCAGCCGATGGTGCCACACTTTTATGGGCGTTACTTTTATTTCGTTTACGAAGAACGGCTTGTAATTAATCGTGAACAAATCAATCTGCGGAATGCCCGGATATTTCGGTTCATCAAAAGCATAATAAAACTCGCGCCGCAATTGTACTTGCGTTTCCTCCGTTGCATACACAGCAATGCTTTTTTTCTGGAAATAATTGTAAGCTCTTATATCGTCCAAGCCCGCGATGTGGTCTTTGTGCGCGTGTGTGAAGAGCACAGCGTCAAGTGTGTCGTTTTGTGCACGCAACATTTGTGTGCGAAAGTCGGGCGTTGTATCAATGACGACGGTCGTCTTGTCCGATTTTATCAAAATGCTGCTGCGCAATCTTTTGTCTTTCGGATTGGTTGATGAACAAACTTTACAATGGCACGCAATCATGGGAACGCCGCTGCTGGTGCCGGTTCCAAGAAATGTGATATGTAATTTTTTTGTGTTCAAAAGAATATTGTTTTTGTCGTGAGACGTGAATCGAGAGTTGTGAAAAATATAACGCTTCACGTCAGTTATTTCTCATCGCCAAAATGCTGTCCACAATATAAACCGTATTGCCGCGCCATGGAATGCGTCCGTGATATTCAATGTAATGAAGGTCGAAAACCTTGCCGCTATTGACTTCCAGCGTATCAAATATTTTTTTGTCCTTGATGGAAAATTCAAATTCATAGCTTTGGAGCGGACCTTTGTTCTGCGAACCGAAACCTTGCTGAATTAATTTTCCTTCATATGTTTTAAAAATATTTCCTTTATAAACCGCAAAGTTCAACACGCCTGTTTTTACGCCTTCAGCAAATACAAAAAAGTAACGCCAATAAACGTATCCGCCGCAAAGCAGAACAATGATAACACAAAAAACAATGAAAAATTTTTTCATCCGGTCGGCGATTTTATATTGAGCAAATTACGATAAAATATTTTGAATTTATGCTAAATGACTGATTACGATTGTTTTCTTATTTTTGACCAAAACGATATTATGCGCAAGATTTTTGTCTCTTTATTATTGATAACCTTTAGCGTTCCTGTTTTTGCTCAGGAGGTTAAAACAAGATTGGCTACTGCAACGCAACATTTGTTGAACGATGTGCAAATGAAAAATGCTTCCATAAGTTTTTACGTTGCAGATGCTTCCACGGGGAAATTGGTGTATCAATACAATGGAGAAAAAGGATTGTCGCCTGCGAGTACACAAAAGATTTTTACAACAGTTGCGACGTTTGAAATTCTCGGAGATAATTATACTTTTAAGACGGATATCGGTTATAACGGAAATGTTTCCAACGGCATTTTAAAAGGCGATTTGATTGTAAGAGGCTTTGGCGACCCAACGCTGGGAAGCTGGCGATACGCGGGTTTCAAGCCGGAAGATGTGAAAGAAAAATTTCTTTCAATTATTGCGAATGCGGGTATTCAACAAATAGACGGTAATATAATTATTGACGAAAGCAGCTGGGGATTCAATCCAACGCCGGGCGGCTGGCCCTGGGACGATTTGGGAAATTATTACGGTGCAGGCGATTGGGGAATTAACTGGAATGAAAACCAAATCAACCTGACTTTGCGTCCCGGAAAAAGCGTGGGCGATGATGTTGCCGTTACAAAAATTGACCCGCAGTTGCAAGGTGCAAAATTAGTAAATCGATTAACAACAGGAAGTGCCGGTTCGGGCGACAACAGCACCATTTATGTTGCACCGTATTCTCCCGTTGTGTATGCCGACGGTTCTGTTCCTGCGGGAAAATCGTTGATGATTACAGGCTCAATGCCCAATCCGCCGTTGCAGTTCGGTTATGAACTAAAAAAATGGTTGGGCGAAAAAAATATTAGTTTGACCGGAGAAATTAAAACTGCATCTGACTTTATTTTAATGGACAAAAACGCTCCGAAGATGACGACCAAACTGGCTGTTTACAATTCGCCGTCGGCGCGCGATATTATTTATCATTTTCTGCGAAAGAGTGTTAATCTTTACGGAGAATCTTTTGCGAAAGCCATCGGTTGGCAGGAAAAAAACAATGCTTCAACAGCAGCAGGCGTAAGCGTAATTCGCAAGTTCTGGTTAGAAAACGGAATTAATTATGCTTCGTTGCACATGATTGACGGGAGCGGACTTTCGCCGCAGGATTATGTAACGGCGCACGCCGAAGTTACGGCTTTGTTGTACGCGCAAAAGAAAGATTGGTTCAGCGAATTTTATAAATCTTTGCCCACTTATAACGGCACGAAAATGAAAAGCGGAACCATTAGCGCATGTAAGGCTTACGCGGGTTATCAAACTTCCAAATCGGGAAAGAAATATGTATTCTCGATGATTATCAATGATTATTACGGAAGCCAATACAACTTATTGCCGAAGATGTATAAAATATTGGATGTGTTGAAATAATGTGTTGAATATTGATGTTCAATTATTCCGTTGTTTCCCAACAATATTCTAATTTTATTGTGTGAAAAATGAAAAGTATTATATAGAGTCCAATTCGTCGCTATTACGGTTTGAATTTTTCAGCGAAGGTCCAAATGGAAAAATAAAAAAGCAAGTCATTTTCAGACAAACCGATAATCCCAAAGTTTTCAATTTGGGTTTTGGCGATGTTGATATAGAAACGGGAATTATCAGCGATATTGTCATAACAAATAACAGCGACAGCAAAAAGGTTTTGGCGACCGTAGCGTTGACTGTATTGAAGTTTTTTGAGAAGTATCCTGATAAATATGTTTTTGCTACGGGCAGTACGCCATCCCGAACAAGACTTTATAGAATTGGAATTTCCAATAACTTTGAGGAAATAAGCGATTTTCTTGAAGTCTTTGGATATAACGGGCAAGATTGGGAAATTTTTAAAAAGGGAAAAGAATACGATGCTTTTCTTGTTAGAAAAAAAATATAATTTTGTAAGTGATGCAAACGATCGAAAAAAAAATAAAAAAGCAAGAGCCAGTCAAACAAGTGCTTAAAATTAAAGTCAATAAAAAGTTGGACAATATTGAAGACGCACCTTTTTTTAAAAAGAAAATGGCGAAAGCAAATAAAATATTGTCTGCCGCAAAACTGCCTGAGTAAGTTGCTGAGAAACGGTGCATAATCAATGCAATATTCAATTATTCAAATGCCAACGGATAATTTTTTCTTGCGTTTTCCTGAATTTCCCTGTATGTTTTTAACGATGCGAAACTCAGCAACAGCAGTGCAACAAATATGATGACGAACAGGAAATAATAAACAGGATGTTGTGTGAGGTTATCATAAATATCTTTTTTCCCAAAGAAAAATAGGTTTAAAAAGTTAGGAAGTTGACACACAATTCCTAAAGGCTGAAACACATTTGAATATTTTAAGCAAAGCAATTCTTTCTTCGTTTTTTTATATGCTCTGAAATAAAAAATTATGGACAAGATTACGGCTAACATGAAGAAAATTACCGTTGCTCCAACCAATATCTTCAAATTGTTTTTATTTACTTCAAAATAAAGAAAAGTAAAGACACTGATGAACAAAATCGTAACTGCAATTTTTGGAACAGTAAAATATTCTTTGAAATAATTCCAGTTTCTTTTTCTGATTTGTCTGGATGCGGCTTCTGTTTTTTGCGATATGATTTTTGAAAATCCCATTCGCCCGAAACCCGCATAAACACTGTTTAAAGTGGTTTCAAAATCTAAATTTTTATCTGCATCCATTTTTGCTTCAATAGCATTTGCAAGATGGTCAACCAACTCGATTTGCACGTCGTAATAACGCACATAATGCTGCACGCAAAATTTATATAAACGATTAATTTGTTCTTCGTTCAACATAGTTTATGATTGAAATGCTAAGGGATAATTGTTGTGAATTTTTTGAAGTAATTTTTTTGAAACAATAATTTCCGAATAATATAAGATGGATATTAACAAGACTGGACGCATTAATAAATGTCCATATTCTTTACTGTAAAATTTATAAATTAATGGAACTAAAAAAACGTACGTATAAAAAAGGATTGTAATAATGAGAAATAGATGTCGTTGAATACGGAATGCCAATATGACTTTATTTCTTTTCTTCATTAAATATTTAAATAATTGTCCTCTGCTAACAGTTAGAGAACCTATAAAATAAAAAGAAAGCAAAGCTGTATAATAAAGATATTTGGAAGGGAAAATATCAATAAATATTAGCATAATTGCTGCAATCGTTACCACAATTTTCGGCACAGTAAAAAAGCTTTTAAACTCTTTCCCAAATTCTTTCAAATACTCGCTGCGCAAGGCTTTGCGCTTTTCCGTTTCAATCGTTTTCCATTCTTTAGAAAATTCAGGCGCTTTTTCTTCAAGAATATTTTCAAAAGATTTGCCGGGAAATTGTGCCTGCTCTTCTTCAATTACCGAAGCTAAATGGTCGGTAATTTCTTGCTCCAAATCGTAATAAACAACGCCTTTTGCGTAGCAATAATTTTGTAGTGTTTTTATTTGTTCTTCGTTCAACATGGTCATGCAAGTTTAGGGTTAAGCACTAATTGAAGTGTATTTACAAAGTTCTGCAACTCGCTCATCGCGGCAGTTTTTTGTTTTTTGCCGTCTTTGGTAAGCGAATAATATTTGCGCACGCGGTTGCCGATATTTTCCATTTCCGCCTGCAAAATTCCTTCGGCTTCCAAGCGGTGCAAAAGCGGATACAGCGCGCCTTCCGTAATGTTCAGCTCGCCTTTGGTCAGCTCTTTCACACGCTGCGTAATTTCGTAGCCGTACATTCTTTTATTTTCGTGCAACAGCTTCATAATTATTGGCTCAAGGCAGCCTTTATATAAAATACTTTTGTTCATACTATTGATTTGTACAACAAATATACATAAACAAACAATACATTGACAACTTATGTATATTTTTTAAAGGAGTAAGAAAAAAAGCAACGTTAAAAATTGCGAACAAATTTGCGTTGTTTTAAATTTTTAAAATAGATTGCAGCATTGAGCAAAACCAATGAATCTATCTTTTGAAAATATCAGTTATTTGTGGACACTGTTAATCATTGTTCCGCTTGTTGCCTTGTTTATTTATGTATTAAAGTGGAAGACCAAAGTCAAAAAATCTTTAGGCGACGAACGTTTAATACAACAACTCACGCGGAATTATTCGTCCGGATTAT
Organism: Arachidicoccus sp. BS20; assembly: GCF_001659705.1. Lineage (NCBI taxonomy): Bacteria > Pseudomonadati > Bacteroidota > Chitinophagia > Chitinophagales > Chitinophagaceae > Arachidicoccus > Arachidicoccus ginsenosidimutans. The sequence goes on along the minus strand of NZ_CP015971.1, from coordinate 1,417,185 downwards.
ACAAGGTCAAATTTTATTTAATTGCTATTGCATTGTTTATCGGCATTTTCGCGGCAGCAAATCTTCGCAAATATGATTCGAGCGACAAAGAAAAATCCGCCGGCATTGATATAATTGTTGCCTTGGATGTGAGCAAAAGTATGCTTTCGCAAGATATTAAACCCACCCGTTTAGATAGGGCGAAGCAACTGATTGGAAAGCTCACGGACAATCTGTACAATAATCGTCTGGGCTTCGTTGTGTTTGCCGGGCAAGCGGTTTTGCAAATGCCTTTGACTGATGATGTGGGCGCAATTAAAATGTATCTTTCAAATGTGAATACAGATGCAGTTCCTGTTCAGGGAACGGCTATCGGCGATGCGTTGCTCACGGCAAATAATTCACTGAACGCAAAAGATAAAAAGCATAAAGCTGTTATCTTGATTACAGACGGGGAAGACCATGACGAATCCACAGAAAGTGCAATAAAAACTTTGTATGACAACGGCGTTACGGTATTCACAATCGGAGTAGGAACGGCAAACGGTTCGCCCATTCTTGACCCTGTAACCAACGAATATAAGAAAGATGAAAATGGCAATACTGTAATTTCAAAGCTGAACGAAAAAGAGTTGAAAGAAATTGCACAAAAAACGGGCGGCGAATTTGTATTGCTGAATAATGATGCAACAGTTGTGAATACGATTGTTACAAAAATCAACTCTATGGAAAAGAAATTGATTGAATCGGGTAAGGTAGGCAGCCGAAATTATTTTTATTATTTTCCATATTTTATCGCAGCAATTTTATTGTTGTTGATTATCGAAATTTTTATTCCTGAAAAGAAAAGGAGCGTGGCTTGATGAAGAAATATTTATTCATATTTGCAGCGTGTTTTGCTGCTTTTACAGTAAACGCACAGAACAATGTGAAAGGAAACAAAGAAGTATTTCTTGGCAACAAAGCGTACGACAAAGGCGATTTAAAAACGGCGCAAAGCGAATATCAAAAAGCATTGAAACTGTCGCCGAATAATTGGTCGGCGCTCGCGAATCTTGGCATTGTCCAAAGCAAACTGAAAAATGCGGATGGTGCGGTAAAAAGTTTTGATAATGCTTTGACGAATAATAAAGATGTTCAATTAAAAGCTACGTTGAATTACGATAAAGGCACTACTTTAGCCAAAGCAAAGAAATATGAAGATGCTATAAAGGCGTTTAAAAATTCTTTGCGCATCAATCCCGAAGACCAGCAGGCGCGTGAAAATTTGCAGAAAGCCATCAATGAACTGAAGCAACAGAATCAAAAAAATCAGAACCAGAATAAAGATCAAAATAAGAACAAAAACCAGCAACAAAAACAAAACGACAAACAACAGCAAAAACAGGATAAGAATAAGCAGCAACAAAAACAACAGCAGCAACAAAACCAAATGTCCAAAGAGCAGGCAGAGCAATTGTTAAAAGCTTTGCGCCAACAGGAAAAGGAAACCCAGCAGAAATTAGACCGGCAAAAAGCAGGCGGCGGTGTTCCTAAAAATGGAAAAGACTGGTAGTGTTTTAATTGTTAAAAGAATTTTCGGATTATTCAGCCGTTGTCATCAAAGAGATATGACAATACAATGGAGAAATAACCCGAAGAATGATTTTGATACAATAAATATTCGGTTTAACTCCTCTCCAATGCTTGTTTAATATCATCAATCACATCGTCGGCATATTCCAAACCAACGGAAATACGAATCAAGCCGGGTGTAATACCAACTTTCAATCTGTCTTCTTCCGATAGTTTTGAATGTGTGGTGCTTGCGGGATGCGAAGCAATGCTGCGTGAGTCGCCGAGATTCGGAGTGAGCGACAACAATTCCAAAGCATCCATAAATTTCCTGCCGGCTTCCACGCCGCCTTTGATTTCAAAACACACAATGCCGCCGCCCGCTTTCATTTGTTTTTTTGCGATTTCGTATTGAGGATGACTTGGAAGGAAAGGATATTTCAGCCATTCGATTTTCGGATGATTCTCCAGTGCTGTCGCTACTTTCAGCGCGTTCTCGCAATGGCGTTGAATACGTACGTCTAAGGTTTCCAAGCTCTTGCTCAACACCCAGGCATTAAAAGCGGAAAGTGTTGGACCTGAATTACGGCAGAACAAATATATTTCGTGAATCAAATCTTTTCTGCCGGCAATTGCGCCGCCCAAAACACGACCTTGTCCATCCATCCATTTAGTTGCAGAATGAATGGATAAATCAGCGCCGAAATCAATCGGAGTTTGTAAGAATGGTGTGGCAAAACAATTATCTACGGCATAAATCAAATTATGCTTCTTCGCAAGTTTGCCTACTTCTTCCAAATCAACCAATTCCAATTGCGGATTGGTGGGCGTTTCGAGATAAACCATTTTTGTGTTGGGCTTAATTTCTTTTTCCCAAACGCTCAAATCGTCTGCAGGAACGAAGGTATATTCGATGCCGAATTTGTCTAAAAATTTGGTTACTACCGTAACCGTTCCGCCGAAAATAGAACGGCAGCAAAGCAAATGGTCGCCCGTTTTCATCAACGCCATAAACGAGCTGAACACCGCAGCCATGCCGCTTGCAACGGCAAATCCCGCTTCAGCTTTTTCAAGCAAAGCAACTTTATTGGCAAACTCATCCACGCTCGGATTGCTGTAACGGCTGTATATATTATCGTTGTTTTCATCGGCAAAAGCGGCGCGCATAGATTCCGCATCGTCAAATACAAAACTACTTGTCAGGTACATTGGCGATGAATGTTCTTTCTGGTATGTTTCAGGCATTCTTGCACGTATTGCCTGCGTTTGCGGATGAAGTTTTTTAGTCATTTTATTACACGAATTTTATCGGATTACACGAATTATTTTTAACTGCTATATTGTTTTTCTCACAAAGGCATGAAGACTCTATAAAATTATTTTGTCTTCCTTTGTGCCGTTGTGTCTTTGTGGTTCAAAATTTTATTATACGAATTATGGAACGCCGATTTTGTATGATAATTATGATTTTCAATTATCCTTATAATCTTTAAAATCCATCCAAATCAAGGTTCAGACTATTTCCCATTCAATACTAACTCATATTTTATCACTGCTCCGGCTGCTTTCAGCGTTGCGGCTACGGAGCAATATTTGTCCAGCGATAAATCAATGGCGCGGCGTGCAGCGTCTTCCATTACTTCGCCGTCGATAATGAATGTGAGAAAAATCTCTTTCCACAAAGCCGGCTCTTTATCTTTTTCGCGTTCGCCGTTGGCAACGACTTTATAGTTGGTAACGTTTTGGCGTTTCTTTTTCAGTATGCTCAATACATCAATACTGGAACAGCCTATAAGCGCATTCAGCAAAAGTTGCATGGGACGTGCGCCGTAGTTTTCGCCGCCGAGTTCGGGTTTGGAATCTATTTTTGTGATGATGCCGTTTTCGTCTTTTGTATCGAATGCATAATGCTCGTTCGCACGAATCAGTTCAACTGTTGCCATATCATTTTAATTAGGGATGCAAATTTAGTCATAAATAAGCATAAAATGTCGGTTGAAATCCGCCGCTATGTCATTAAATTGTTATAATAACATTCGTGGATAAGTCAAATTCCCGTGAAATCCAAAATGGAATTATCTTTGCATTTACATTAATATATTATTCAAATTTTAAAATAAAACAATTATGGCATTAGAATTCACAGACGCAAACTTTGACACCGAAGTTTTGGCAAATGATAAATTGACCGTTGTTGATTTTTGGGCTGAATGGTGCGGACCTTGCCGTGCAATCGGACCTGTTGTAGAAGAACTTGCAAAAGAGTACGACGGACAAGTGAAAGTAGGCAAACTGAACGTGGACCACAACCCTGAAGTGAGCATTAAATACGGCATCACATCTATTCCTGCAATTTTGTTTTTGAAAAACGGGGAAGTTGTGGACAAACAAATAGGCGCAGTTCCGCGTTCTATTTTGGAAAACAAAATCAAAGCGAATCTTTAAGAGGTTGCGTTAAGTAATAAAAAAGCCAATCAATTTTGATTGGCTTTTTTATTTACATGAGATTCCTCTCTCGTTCCTCGTTCGGAATGACTGGCGAACGTTTTCAGATTTTTTCTTTGTGTTCCTTTGTGCCGTTGTGTCTTCGTGGTTCAAGAAAATCGCTCAATCTTTTCAATCATGGTTACACAATCTCGCTTAACTCCAGCCAACGCATTTCTTTCTCTTCCAGCAAGGTTGCAATTTCGCCGATGCGGTTGCTTTTTAAATGCAGCTTTTCAAAGTCTAAATTAGGATTGCTCAATTCATTTTCCAGTTGTGCTTTTTCCGTTTCGAGGTCGGCAATTTCCTTTTCCAGTAATTCAAATTCACGCTTCTCTTTGAAGCTCGCTTTTTTCTTTGCCGGAGCATTTATGTCTTCAATTTTTGGAGAAGATTTTTCTTCCGCTTTTTGTTGAATTTGTTTCTTGGATAATTCTTCTTCTCGCTGCGCAAGCCTGTATTGTGTATAGTTCCCGGGAAAATCACGAATCTCTCCATCGCCTTCAAACACAAATAAATGTTCCACCAATCTGTCCATGAAATAACGGTCATGCGAAACAATCAACAAACAGCCTTGATATTCCGCAAGAAAATTTTCCAACACCGCGAGCGTAGGTAAATCCAAATCATTCGTCGGTTCGTCAAGGATTAAAAAATTCGGGTTGCGAAACAAAACTGTTAATAACTGCAAGCGCTTTTTTTCGCCGCCGCTCAACGATTCAAGATAGGTATATTGTTTTTCCGCAGGAAACAGAAAAAGCTCCAGAAACTGCGCTGCGCTTAGGCTTCCGCCTTTTGCCAACGGAAAACTTTCGGCAATGGATTTTACATATTCAATCACACGAACGTTGTCTTTTATTTCCAATCCCTGCTGCGAAAAATTACCGAATACAATCGTATCGCCAATGTTGATTTTGCCGCTGTCCACAGGTTCTATTTGTTGGATAATGTTGAGCAAGGTAGATTTACCCATACCGTTTTTTCCGACAACACCGATGCGCTCGCCGCGCCGAAAAGTATAATCGAAACCTTTGATAATTTGTTTATCGCCGTAGCTTTTATAAATCTTTTTCAGCTCAATGATTTTACCGCCGAGACGGTTCATTTTCATATCGAGTCGAATCTGCGTATCAACAATTTTTTGTTTTGCCTTTGCTTCTACTTCGTAAAAATTATCTTGTCGTGATTTGCTTTTTGTGGTACGCGCTTTCGGTTGCTTGCGCATCCATTCAAGCTCTTTGCGGTATTCGTTTTTCGCTTTGTCAATCGTTGCCAGTTCGCTCTCGATACGCGCTGCTTTTTTCTCCATGTAATTCTCGTAATCGCCTTTGTACACGTGCATTTGCGAGCGTTCGAGTTCCCAGATTTCTTCACAAACTGCATCGAGAAAATATCTGTCGTGCGTTACCAAAAGCAAGGTTACATTTTCCTGGTTGAGATAATATTCGAGCCATTCAATCATTTCCACGTCGAGATGATTGGTCGGCTCGTCCATCATCAATAAAGTATGTTTATGCTCAAAGCCAATGTCTATCAGCGTTTGCGCTAATGCGACACGTTTTCTTTGCCCGCCGCTTAATTTATTTACAGGCTGATGAAGATTGTGAATATTGAGCTTGGAAAGAATCTGTTTCACTTTCGCATCAAAATCCCACGCGCCCGCTTCATCCATTTTTACGATTAAATCGGCGATACTATTTTCATCATTTTTTTCAACGGCTTCTTCGTATTCACGAATGATTTTAAGTATTGGATTATCTGTATGAAAAATATTTTCCAATACGGATTTTTGTTCGTCAAATTGTGGGTCTTGTTCAAACAACGCAACGGTTACATCTTTGTGAATCCAAAGTTTTCCCTCGTCGGGCGTTTCTTTGCCTGCGAGAATTTTCAGCAAAGTGCTTTTGCCCACGCCGTTACGTGCAATCAACGCAATTTTATCTCCTTCATTTATGTGAAAAGAAATGTTGCGAAACAGCGGCGTAATGCCGTAACTTTTTGTAAGATTTTCTGCGGATAAATAATGCACTTAGTAAATTAAGAATTATAAATTATGAATTGAGATTTCTCCTATCGTCGAAATGACGCGAAGAAGAATGTTGAACACGCTTACGCGTCATTGCGGCGAATGCCGCAATCTCTTGTCGTGCGTAAATTTTGCCAAGAGATGCCGAAACAAGTTCGGCATGACGTGAAAGCTCTTTATTTTTTATCGGAAACATCGTAATCAAATCTGTCTTTGAGTTCTGTGTCGATTTCTTTTGTTACAGTTTCTATATCTTTCATTAATTCTTTCTTGTGGCGCTTTGCTTCGTTTAACCAACTGCCGTAAAATCGGATATGATATTCCACTTCGGGCTGACGTATAATTTTATCGATAGGAACAAATCCGTCAAATGCATACTTTCCTGTCTTGTTTCCTATAAAGTTTTTATAATCTATTCTTCTGCTGTCGAAAAGATTGGCATCGTTATTTGCAGTAAAGGGAAGAGTGGTGATATAAAGCCGCGTGATATTCGATAACAGTTTTTGATTTTCTATTAATCGTAAATATCCCGAAGATTTAAAACTCTCAAACCTGCTGTTATCGAAATTAAAGTATTCGGTATTTAAAAGAAAGCCTGAATTGGTGTCCAAATATTTTGAATTAATTCTGTTGCTGTCCAATTCTGTAATTGCGCTGTCGTAATAATCAATAGTCGGTTGGAAATCTTGTATATCAGCAAAAAGATTTGAGTCTATCTCAGCTAAATCATTTCTCGTTCCGATCAAAAAGTTTTTTTCTATTTCTTTATCATGCTTTTCATCATTCCAATTATGAAACCAAAGCGTAATGCTCACGGCGATAATGATGATGAGAATTTCTAACAAAAAGTCTTGTATTTTTTCTTTCCATTTTTTATTCTTATTTGTGAGTGCGTGAACAGCTTGCTTCGCGTGCGCTATAATTTTTTCTTCTTCTGCCATTGTAGTTTAGATTTAAAAATGATTGCATTAAGAACGGAATAAAGATAATTGTTTCAAACTTATTCTTCCTTCATAAATCGCTTTGCCTACAATCGCGCCGAAACAGTTGATTTTACTGAGTTCCAGCAAATCATCAACCGAACTTACGCCGCCGCTTGCGATAAAATTAATGGGAGGAAATTTTGTAATAATCTTTTTATACAATTCAATGGACGGACCTTGCAGCAAACCGTCTTTGCTTACATCGGTGCAAAAAATGTTTTTTATTCCTTTTGAAAAATATTTTTCTATAAAAGAAAAAACATCAATGTCGGTTGTTTCTGTCCAACCGTTTACTGCAATTTTTTCGCCTTTCACATCCGCGCCTAACAAGAATCTATCTGCGCCGAAATCTTCAATCCATCCGCTGAACAACGCTTCATTTTTTACAGCGATGCTTCCAATGGTTGCATATTTTGCACCTGAATTTAAAACCAATTCAACATCTTCTTTTTGCTTAATGCCGCCGCCGAAATCAATTTCCATGTTCACGGCGTTGGCAATATTTTCCAACACTTTGTAATTGATAATTTTTCCTGCCTTTGCGCCGTCTAAATCTACCAAATGCAATTTTCTCAGACCTGCATCAGCAAAGGATTTTGCAACTTCAACAGGATTTTCGTTATAGATTGTTTTTTGTGTGTAATCGCCTTGTGTAAGGCGCACGCATTTACCGTCGATAATGTCAATTGCAGGAATGATAAGCATTTGTATAAAATAATTTTCGGCAAATGTAAAGCATAGTTAAGTTATAAATGATTTGTAAGAAATAAACCACATAGAAACATAGGTTTTTGCATAGATGAACGAAGCAAAAATAAAAGCAACACAAAGATTTTCATCGAAGATGAAAATGCTATGATTTTTTAATAGCGTTTTAAATGTTGAATTCTAATTTCTAAATTCAAAATATTTAATTCTATGTCTCTATGTGGTTTCACATCATACGATATTATTTTAGCGTAAATTTTATACCGGCAAAAAAATTATTAGTTAAACAAATTTTAGCTTGCTTTCATTATTCAACAACTAAAAATTACAACTATGACTACTCAGGAAATTGCAGAACGCTTTTACGAACTCGACACAAAAGGCGACTTTACAACCATTTATGAAGAATTGTATTCGTCCGACGTAAAAAGCATTGAGCCTGCGCATAGCCGGTGGGCGACCGTTGAAGGTATCGAAGGCATACACGAAAAAGGGAAACAGTTTCACGAAACTTTGGAAGAGTTTCATGGCGGCTACACCAATCCGCCGATTGTTGCCGGCAATTTTTTTGCCTGTGCAATGGGCATGGATGCAACTTTTAAAGACAGAGGGCGTGTGCAGTTAGACGAAATTGCTTTGTATGAAGTAAAAGACGGAAAGATTATTTCGGAACAGTTTTTTTATTAAGATTTTTTAGCCACGAATGCACGAATAAATTTCATTCGCGCATTCGTGGCTAAAATGTCTTTATTGAGGCGCTGTCTGGCTTAAAACGCGTCTTATAACTTCAACTTCAAACTCTCCTTTTTCCTGTTCAACCTGAGGCACTAAGCCGGGATAATTGTCTTCAATGAAAAACTTGAAAAATTTCAAATTCTTGAACAATTTGAATTTATGCGTTTCGGGTAAATAAATAATTGCTTTCATTCTTCTCGACATAGCGGAAGCAATTGCTCCACCTAAAATTCCGGACATATTGCTTGTGAAAAAATCTTCGGTATATAAATAAGCTCCTTTACGATAAACTTTTAAATAATAATTGCCGCCGTCGCGTGCTTGCCCTTTACTGCCTTTGTCGAAGTTTTTAACAATATCTTTCATTCTGATATATAAATTTGTGCCATCTGATATTGCAAAAGCGTCTTTTATATTTTTTCCTGCTGCGTTTGAAAACCGATAAGCGATGGAGTCATTATTTGTTCTTGCTGTGAAATCGCTTGTTTCCGATGGCGTTTTATTTTCAAAATCTTCAATTGTTCCGTAGATACCTTTGGGATAATTTGCACTTACCGAAGGGTCATTTTGCATTGGGTCGAACTGATTTTGCGCGCTTACCCAAAAAGGCAAAATCAGCAGAAATAAAGAGAGCAATTTGTTTCTCATTGTAAATATTTTATGCTTTGATTTTGTTTGCTATAAAAAAGAAACTGTTTCTCGGTTAAGATGAAAAACAGTTTCTTTTGATGGTCTTATGAAAATTTACGCCAGTTTCTTTTTCAGATTTTCATCAAGCGCATCTAAAAATTCTTCAGTATTTAGATACTGGTCTTTGGTTACTTTGCTGCCGTGAATGCATACCGCCAGGTCTTTCGTCATCTTGCCACTTTCAACAGTTTCAACACAAACTTCTTCCAAAGCATGAGAGAACTTAATCAACTCTTGGTTATCATCCAGTTTTCCGCGAAATTCTAAGCCTCGTGTCCATGCGAAGATAGACGCGATAGGATTTGTAGAAGTTGGGTTGCCTTTTTGATGTTCACGGTAATGACGCGTAACCGTTCCGTGTGCAGCCTCGGCTTCCATCACTTTTCCATCGGGTGTTACGAGCGTTGAAGTCATCAAGCCGAGCGAACCGAAACCTTGTGCCACAGTATCGCTTTGTACGTCGCCGTCGTAGTTTTTACAAGCCCAGACAAAATTGCCGTTCCATTTCAATGCGGATGCAACCATGTCGTCGATGAGGCGATGCTCGTAAACGATTCCTTTTTCTTGGAACTTTGTTTTGTATTCGTTCTGATAAATCTCTTCAAAAATATCTTTAAAGCGGCCGTCGTATTTTTTCAGAATGGTATTTTTTGTTGACAAATAAAGCGGCCAGCCTTTTGCCAATGCCTGGTTAAAGCACGCATGAGCAAAGCCTTTGATACTTTCGTCGGTGTTGTACATTGCCATAGCAACGCCATCGCCTTTGAAATTATACACCTCATATTCTTGCGTCGTTCCGTCTTCGCCTTCAAATTTTATCGTGAGTTTTCCTTTGCCTTTTGTAACAAAATCCGTTGCGCGGTATTGGTCGCCAAACGCATGACGACCGATGCAAATAGGTGCTGTCCAGTTAGGCACGAGGCGCGGCACATTTTTACAAACAATCGGTTCGCGGAAAACGGTTCCGTCCAAAATATTACGGATAGTACCGTTGGGCGATTTCCACATTTGCTTTAAATTAAATTCTTTCACGCGCGCTTCGTCGGGCGTAATGGTTGCGCATTTGATGCCGACGCCGTATTGCAATATTGCATTTGCTGCATCAATCGTTACCTGGTCGTTGGTTGCGTCGCGGTATTCGACACCTAAATCGTAATACTTAATATCAATGTCGAGATAGGGCAATATCAGTTTATCTTTAATAAATTTCCAAATAATCCTGGTCATTTCATCGCCGTCGAGTTCCACAACAGGATTTGCTACTTTGATTTTTTCAGCCATATAAAGGTTATTTTTAGTTAGAAAATAGAATGCTTACAAAAGTAAGGTATTGGTGCGAAAATAAATGTTATGAAAATTTGATAATGAAATGATTTGATTAAAATGGTTTGAATTTTAGCTCGCCACTAATACGCGAATTTTTTTCTTCTGTTCATTAGACAATAATTTTTATCTGTACATCTGTGGTTGAAAACCAATCTTCAATTATTTATTATATCCTTATCAAATTATCAAATTCCGCAATAAATAATTCCCTTACATTTGCTTCAATCTAAAACCAAAAAATACAGGAATGGGTTGGCTGTACACGATTTTATACTTAGTAGGTTATCCTATCGGGCTTTACGGAATGTTTAAAAAAGCAGGTGTTGCACCCTGGAAAGCATTTGTGCCCTTTTACAATACATGGCTTATGTGTGAGCTGTGCGGCATCGGCAAGTTGTGGTTTTGGTTACAGCTTATTCCCATTGCCGGCGTTTTCATTACGATTTGGATAACGATAATTTTTGTGATGCAGTTTGGTAAATTCTCTTTAATTGACCATGCGTTTACTGCAATTGTTCCGTTTATTTATTTGCCTTATCTCGGCTTTTCAAAAGATGTAAAATATCTGGGACCGGACGCGGTAAAAAAATATAAAAAATCTACCGTCCGCGAATGGATTGATGCGCTGGTATTTGCAACGGTTGCGGCTACGCTGATTCGTACATTTATTTTTGAAGCGTATGTGATTCCATCGGGAAGCATGGAAAAAACTTTGCTGATTAATGATTTTCTTTTTGTAAACAAAATAAGCTACGGAGCGCGTGTTCCGCAAACGCCTATCAGTTTTCCGTTTGTGCATAATTTTATGCCTTTTTCACAGACTGTTCCGTCTTATACCAAAGCTGTGCAATGGGGCTACTACCGTTTACCCGCCTCAAATCCTATTAAGCGAAACGATGTGGTAGTGTTCAATTTCCCGGCAGGAGATACTATCATTAATGAGCCGGGTTATGGTTCGTTAAATACATATTACGATGTTTTGCGAGACACTTATCACGGAAACAGAGATGCCCTAATGTCCGAGCATGATATACTGGTTCATCCGATGGATAAAACCGATAATTACATTAAGAGATGTACCGGCGTTCCGGGCGATACTATTCAGGTAAAGCATACGGTTTTATTTGTAAACGGAAAGCCTGCGTTTGTCCCGCCTACTTCACAAATGGAATATACCGTAACCACCAATGGTAATGCTTTCAATAATGATGAACTTTCAAATCAGCTGCATATTAAAACCGAAAAAGTAAATGACGGCGATGAGCCGGAAGTAGAACAAATCGGTAATAATGAATATGTGTTTGATGTTACCGAAGATGAAATTGAGCAGGTAAAAAAACTGCCGAATGTAGTGAATGTATCTCTGGCTGAAAGACCTGCGGAAGAAGTATTTCCATATTTCAACTTGTCGCTTGGATGGAGTGCCGATAATTTTGGTCCGTTGTGGATTCCGAAAAAAGGAGCAACAATTACTTTGACTCCAGAAAATCTTCCGATATATCAAAGAATCATCACAACGTATGAGCATCATACATTGTCGCAAAATGGGAATCAGTTTATCATCGACGGTAAACCAACCAATCAGTACACTTTCAAATACAACTATTACTGGATGATGGGAGATAACCGTCATCGCAGTCAGGACAGCCGTTATTGGGGGTTTGTTCCCGAGACTGCTATTGTGGGCAAAGCATCGCTGATTTGGTTCAGTTGGCAAAACGGTCCGCGCTGGAACAGGATTTTTAAAGTGATAAAATAAAATCGTATCTTCAATTTTTATAAAGTCTCATTGTTAAAAACGATGAGGCTTTTTTGTCTGAATCAAATTTGACTTATGCAAAAAGAATTTAGTTTTAAATATGAAATATTCAATAGCATTGACGAACTGAATAGTGAAGAAAAATCATTGTTGGAAAAAGCGCGACAAAATACTGAAAATGCGTATGCACCTTATTCGCAATTCAATGTGTCGGCGGTTGCTTTGCTGGAAAATGGGACAACTATTGCTGCTACGAATCAGGAAAATGCAAGTTATCCGGTTGGCATTTGCGCAGAGAGAACTTTATTGAGCGCAGTATCATCATTACAGCCGAATCAATTAATAAAAACGATGGCTATCAGTTATCACAACTTAAACGGCAATAGTGGAAAACCCATTTCGCCTTGCGGTATTTGCAGACAATCGTTGCTTGAATATGAAAACAGATTTCAAAGTTCAGTCAAAATTATAATGAGCGGGTTGGGCGGCGAAGTGGTGGTTGTCGAAAGTGCTAAACAATTATTGCCTTTCAGTTTTTCTGCGGAAGATATGAAGTAGAAGATATACCACAGATGAATTTTTTCTCTGCCACGAATGCTCGAAAGTTCATGAATAATAATTGACTTTCGTGTGAATTATTTGTCCACAGCAATTTTTTATCTGTGCATCTGCGGCAATTTCTCCATAAACTGAAAATATTCTTTCTCAAACCCAAAATCAATTGATTCGGGATTTTCCTTGAAAAGTCCATAAACGCTGCTTCCCGAGCCACTCATGGAGGCGTAGATTGCACCACGTTCGTATAGTTTTTCTTTGATAGATTTTATCGCGGGATATTTTTCAAACACAGGTTTTTCAAAATCGTTTTGCAGCGTATGTTTCCATTCCTCCACCGGACGACTAATTGTTTCGTTCAATGATATTTCCAAAGATTTCGGTTGAATTTGTGAGAAAGCCCAACCTGTGTTGATATGAATTTTCGGATGAATTAGTACGATGAAATACTTGCTTAAATCCAAATTAATTTCTTCCAATATTTCGCCGCGACCTTTTGCGATGCAAGGTTTGTTGTGAATGAAAAACGGGCAATCGCTGCCTAATTGCAAAGCATATTTTGCCAAATCGTTTTGTGAAATATTCAGTTGAAATTTATTGTTCAGCAATTGCAATGCATATGCACCGTCCGAGCTTCCACCGCCAAGTCCTGCGCCCATTGGAATTGTTTTGTGCAGGTGCATTTGAGCATTCGACAAGTTTGGAAAATCTTTTTTGATTAGCTGAAATGCCTGTGTGCAGAGGTTTTCGGAAGAAGACACAGCTATCTGCAAGCCCGAAGTTGTAAAAGAAAATTCATTTTCCTTGTTTTTAATTATTTCCAAAACATCGCATAATTGCACGGGATAAAAAACGGTTTCCAAATCATGAAAACCGTCTTCACGCTTGCGCGTAATGTATAATCCTAAATTAATTTTTGCATTGGGAAAGGTAACCATTGCGAGCGTGTTGATTATTTTTTTCTGCGGTTGATTTCATCGCGGATGGCAGCAGCTTTTATATAATCTTCCGATTCCAAAACTTCGTTCAGCATATCTTGCAGTTCTTCAATGCTTTTGTTTATAAGCGCCTGATTTGGGTTTGACGGTATGGTAGTGCTTGTATTTTCAATATTTGTTGTGGGTGTGCCACTTTCATCTATAACCAAGCTTGCACTTTCCAAAATGTGTTCGTAAGTATAAATAGGACACCCAAAACGTACCGCAAGCGCAATGGCGTCGCTTGTACGACTGTCGATTTCCGCCGTTTGTTTGTCGTTGATGCAGACGAGTGTTGAATAAAAAACGCCTTCCTGCAAATCGTTGATAATAACCTCAACCAACTCGATATTGAATGCTGCGGTAAAATTTTTAATCAGGTCGTGTGTCAGCGGACGAGATGGTTTCATGCGTTCCAAAGCTACGGCAATTGCCTGTGCTTCAAAACCGCCAATTACGATGGGCAGTTTCCTCAATCCGTTCACTTCGCCCAAAACTACTGCATAGGATTGCGTTCCCGACATACTGTGCGAAAGGGCGATTATTTCCAACTCGATTTTTTTCATCCGTACTTTATCGTCTTTTTGAATAAGTTACAAAAGTAAAAAAATCGGTAAGGAAATGAAAATGAGATTTGGTTTATTTTGAAAATAAAAAGATTAAAGCAGGGCGAGAAACTCTTTTACCGTGAAAACAGGCAGCGATGCAATCGCCGATTTTTTTAATTTCTTGTCTTCGCTGATGAAATAATCTGTTTGAAAATGAAGCGCGGTATAATATTGTAAAGCATCTTCAATGTCTGTCATGCGGGAACTGATTGCATTCAGAACAATTTCGTGCGAAGTATCTATAACTTTGATATGTGCCAAAAGCCCAAGCAAAATTTCTTTGGTTTTGGAATTTCCGTAAGCTTTGACAAGCCAATAAGCGGTAATATGAATAACAGACGGCGTTACAAATGCGGCAACTTTGCCTGCAACGATGTGTGAAAAAAGTTGGCGTGTTACAGGATAATTATCTCTTTTCAGTGTGAAATCGAGTAGCACGTTTGCATCTATAAAAATTTTAGAAGCCATATTTTTCGTGTTGCTGTTCGTAAAAATTTTGTTTCTTGTAGCTGTCTGCAACAAGGTTTTGGTCTGGATTTAATTTGTCAATTATATCCAGAATATTTTTTTCCTTGTTGGTTGAATTGACAAGCGAATCAAGATAATTTTCTATCATCTGCGAAATGCTTGTCTGTTTTTTAATGGCAAAAACTTTTACTTTTTCCAACAAATTTTCTTCTATGGTAATATTGAGTCGTGTTTTCATTTTTTTGTTGTTTGTAAAACAAAAATACGCATAAAATTGATTTATGCGTATTTAGAATTTTATAATGAACAAATTTCTTATTTATTTCCCTCTTCAAACTTCTTCTTCACTTCATCCAAATGATTAATGAACTTTTGAATATCCGGGTCGTAGCTGTATTTTTCATCGCTCAAAGGATTTCCTTTCAAATCAAGAAACATATACAAAGGCTGAGAAATCAAACCGAACTTTGTTTTTTCATAATCCAAATATTTATCGCCAACGGTTGCAATAGTTCTTCCGTTTTTGTCTTTGTAAACCTGGCTCGGCTGCAAACTCGTTTGTTCATCGGTATATAAACTAATAATGACAAAATCGTTTTTCAGTCTTTTTAATACATCGGGATTGCTCCAAACTTCGCCTTCCATTTTGCGGCAGTTGGTGCAGGAATATCCTGTAAAATCAAGCATTACAGGTTTGTTCAATGCTTTTGCGGCAGCCATTCCTTCGTCCAAATCGAAATATGTTGTCAATCCTAATGGCGCTTTTATTTTGTCTGCAAGAAATTTCGGCGGTTCGGCTTTCGCAGTCGAAACGCTTGCTGTGGCTGCGTTTGAAGCACTTCCTATTTTATATTGCAAATCGTTCAGGTTAAAATCCTGTGTGCTTTCGGGCGGTAATATTCCGCTTAAAGATTTCAGCGGTGCGCCCCACAATCCCGGAATCAAATACACGCCGAACGTGAAAAATGCGATGGCAAAAAACAATCTCGGAATACTTACAAATTTCAAATCGCTATCGTGTGAGAATTTTATTTTACCCAATAAATAAATTCCTGTAAGCAGAGATAATACAATCCATATTGATAAGAAAACATCTCTGTTGAGCAAATGCCAGCCGTAAATCAAATCTACGCTCGACAAGAATTTCATTGCCATTGCCAACTCTACAAAACCGAAAACAACTTTCACGCTGTTGAGCCAACCGCCGCTCTTTGGCAGCGCGTGCAGTAACGACGGGAAGAAGGCAAACAGAGAAAACGGGATTGCCAAACCAACGCTCAAACCTAAAATTCCCATTACGGCTGATAATCCGGCTTGTGCATTTGCCGAACTTACCTGTGGCAGCAAACTTCCGATGAACGGACCTGTGCAGGAAAACGAAACAATAACCAAAGTGAGCGCCATAAAGAAAATGCCGATGATGCCGCCTTTGGATGCTTTTGAATCGGCTTTGGTTGCCCAACTGCTTGGCAAAGTCAGTTCAAACGCACCGAAAAAAGAGATGGCGAAAATGACAAAAATTGCGAAGAATAAAAGATTGGAAACCGCGCTCGTCGCAATAGTGTACATGATGCTGTCGCCGAAAATTTTTGTAAGGACAAAAGTAGGAACAGTATAAATCAAGATAATGGAAAGCGAATAAGTAACTGCGTTGCGAATACCTTCGCTGCGGCTTTTGCTGCGTTTCAAAAAGAAACTTACCGTAACGGGAATCAACGGAAATACGCATGGCGTAAACACGGCAATCAGCCCGAAACCAAGACCAATCCAGAATATTTTTAATAACGATGTATTGCCTTTCGTAACATCGGTTGATGAAATATTCTGCGTGTTTGAAGCTGTAGTATTTGCTTTTACCAAAGGCACTAAAATGTTTTCTTCGCCTGTGGGAAAATCATCTCCGTTTTTAGCAAACCAAGAGAATTTTCCTTTGACAATTGCTTCTTCAGAAGATGAAATATGTAACGGAATTTTGAATGTAACACTATCGGTATAATAATGTAGCGTTGCATCTAAAGTTGCATCCTGTGTGGTTTGCAATGTTCCGGCTTCGGCAATTGTATCGGTCGCGCGGATGTATTTGGCAAGCGAAGTATCGGGCTGAAACGACGAAATAAACGAAGTATCGCTTCCCATTTTTTGGGTTGAAAAAAGTGCCGCACCTTTTTGAATAGTCGCGTGAATATCCAGTTCTGCAAGTGTATCGTTAATACGGATAACGGTGTCTTTGAACTGGACAGCGTTTTGCGCATTCACATAAGCAATAGAAACAAACAGGCAAATGAATGCCAAGAGCAATTTCCGCATGGAAAAATTTTTTAGTTAATTAAATTGTACTTACAAAGGTAACAAAAGTAAAAAGGTTTGCTCTTTCTACGAAAAAGCAAACCTTTAATTTTATGAATTAGTTAATTATTGCAACTTAACAGAGAATGGAACATCCATTGGCGGACGGCACTCATGGTCGTTACAAGCCATGAAATTAACCGTTCCGGTTACATTTGTTTTTATATTGCCCTTTACTTTCACGACTTGAATAAAATCAACTTTGTCGGAATAAGATTTTACATCTACACCAAAGTTAGGGTCGTGCATAGTTTTTAAATCGCCTTTTTCTTCTGTTTTTCCTACAAGTGTTACCAACGGATTTTTGTTAAACTTAAATGTCGTAGGTACAGGTCCGCCATCGGGTGTGTGTTGCGAATAAACGTGCCAAGGCTCGGCAAATGTAGCCGTGATAATTACTTTGTAGGTTCCTGCACTTACTTTTTCTGCTTTGCTTGTCCAGTTTACCGGACTTTCCTGTGCGAATGCCGCTATGCCTAAAAATGCAAGCGCAATTGTTGAAATCAGTTTTTTCATCTTTTGTTATTTTGTTATTACATTGAACGTCAAAAATAGACAGATAAAATATAATAAAGTTTAAAAGTTTGTTTTGTTTAACCACATAGGAATATAGAAAAACTATTGAGAAGTAAAAAGTGCGCTCAATATTTAGTTGTTTAAGAAATCATAGGTTTCATCTTCGATGAAATCTATGTGTCGCTTTGTATTCGCTTTAATCTAACTATATAATAAAACTACTGTGCCTATGTGGTTTATTTATTTTTAGTTCAACCCCAAGAATTTAAACACTTCCACGCCGTCCACATTTCCCAGTAAAGAAGAAGTTGCACGTTCAGGATGCGGCATCATTCCGAAAACGTTGCCAGCTTTATTTCTGATTCCTGCAATGTTGCGTGCTGCACCGTTCGGGTTTGCTTCGGGAGTAATGTTGCCGTTTTTATCGCAGTAAGTATAAATAATCTGATTGTTTACCTGCAATTCGTCCAACAATTTTTCATCAGCCTGAAATCTTCCGTCTCCGTGTGCTACGGGAATCTTTAACGGCGTTCCGTCAGCAGATTTTATGAAAGCATTTTTGCAAACAAATTGTCTGTGCGCATTCATCATCAGCACGCCGGGAAGTAAGTGGCTTTCGCATAGAATCTGAAATCCGTTGCACACGCCTAAAACTTTTCCGCCTTTGTTTGCAAATTCAATAACGCTTTGCATCATCGGGCTGAAGCGCGCAATAGCGCCGCATCGCAGGTAATCGCCGTAGGAAAATCCGCCCGGCAGCACAATGCAATCGTCGGTCGTAAAATTGCTCAAATCTTTGTCTTTGTGCCAAAGCATTTGCACTTCTTTGTTCAAATCGTTTTGTAAAGCATCGTGCATATCTTGGTCGCAATTGGAACCGGGAAAAACTACAACGCCGAATTTCATAGAGAGAAAGTTTATTGAGTCGCAAAGGTAAAAATTAAACAGCACTTTAAGCTCCGAAAACGCTAAAGTTTTTTCGCGTTGGGTGGGTGTTTTTGTGTATTCTTTTTGATTTCGATTTGCGGTTTTTGAGGCGTTAAACTGCGCAGCAAAGACATTCCGTCAAAATTGTTGAACAGGCAAGCGATAATGAGCAGCCAGAACAAAAGTGCAACGGCAATTTTTCTTTTACTGTAATAAAATAAATTTGCCGCAACTGCTGATGCTGTGGGTATTACCACAAACCACGCACTTGTCCAGTCTTTGTCTTTTACAAAAGGAATTGTAAGCGCCAAAAGCACAAAAAGTAATACAAGAATAATCCATTGTTTACGCGCGGAGATAACCAGCTTGCCAAAATAATTCTGCAAATACGCGAAACCCAAAATTACACATAGTAAAATGGCAATACCTGCAATAAGAAAATATGTTTTGTCGGAAGGAACAAGCCAGTGCAAATTCGATGCCGGCAAGTAAGTAACCGCTTGTTTCAGGTTGCCTTGGATAAGAAAAAGAATGCTTCCAAGAAAATAATAGGGCAAAATGGCTCCGGTAAGATAGGCGAAAAGTTCATTTAGTTTTACGGGTCTCAAAATGAGTACCGAGATAAGCCCAAATACAACAATGGCAATACCTGGCGGAAATACAAGCGCACATAAGCCGGCTGTGAGTCCGCAGTTGAAAACACTCTTGACCGGTTGTTGCGAGTTATACAATCTGACCAGCATATTTATCAACAAAATGATAAACAGGTTTGCAATCAGTGCGGCGCTTACGTTTTCCCATTGCGGCAGCAGCGCTGAAAATATAACGAAACACATTGCCGGAGTAAAATTGGTGTTGGGAAACAGGCGATAATTGCTTAGCAAATAATTGAGCCGAAGCGCCTGAATGAGAATAAGCGCCTGATATATTAATGCTATAAAAACGGACGGCATATTTTGCAGAGATGCCATTAAAGAATACAACAGGTTGCTTTTGTCCGGTACTGCTACAATGGAAGGCAAAAAAAATAGGCGTATATGCACGAAAATGCTGAGCGTAATGAGGCGGAAAACGCCGGCTGAAGATTTTTCTTTAAAAAGGCTTACCACTGTATGATGTTGTTATAGCTTATTGTTCGGCAAATATAGCTGATGTAGAAAACACGTTCAAATCATTATTGACGGCTAAAATAATTAGCCGTTCACTAACGGATGTAATTATTTTATCTGCTATTTTCGCTGTCTGTTTTTGATAGATATTTGATTGTTTTGGATATTATTTTTGAGTAAATCGAAAACATTTGTTTCACTAATTACTTCAAGTGTGAGTAAAATAAATATCAACCGAGTATCTCTTGCAAGTCTTGTAATTGCTTTAGGTATTATTTATGGAGACATTGGAACTTCGCCATTATACGTTTTGAGTGCTATTACGCGCGATTCTATTCCCGGAAGGTTTGAAGAGTTAATCGTTGGCGGGATTTCCTGCGTTATCTGGACGCTTACCTTGCAAACGACTATTAAATACGTGGTGCTTACTTTGCGTGCAGATAACAGGGGAGAAGGTGGTATTTTCAGTTTGTACGCTTTGGTACGCCGGCAGCGGAAGTGGCTTGTTGTACCTGCCATGATAGGTGGTGCAGCGCTTTTGGCAGATGGTATTATTACGCCGCCGATTACAGTAACATCGGCTATTGAAGGCTTGCGGCAAATCCCGTATTTACACCGCTTTTTGCCGGAAAACGATCCTGCGCCGATAATGATTATTGCCATTACTATTATCAGCATGTTATTTTTTGTGCAGCAGTTCGGAACAGATTATATCGGGAAATTGTTTGGTCCCGGAATGATTACCTGGTTCCTGATGATGGCTGTCATTGGAAGTATGCACCTGGTGGATAGCGTTTCTATTTTTAAAGCATTCAATCCATATTATGCGGTTCGTTTGATAATAGATTATCCGAGTGGTTTTTGGTTATTAGGCGCGGTGTTTCTGTGTACGACGGGAGCGGAAGCCCTGTATTCCGATTTGGGGCATGCGGGCAGAAAAAACATCTACTGGACATGGGTTTTTGTGAAAATTTGCCTGATTATAAATTATTTGGGACAAGGTGCGTGGTTGCTGAAGCAGCATAGTGCAGGCACGCTTGATTTGTCGCAAAATCCGTTCTACGCCATGATGCCGCAAAGCTTCAGGATTTTTGGAATATTTATAGCGACGGGGGCAGCCGTAATTGCATCACAGGCATTGATTTCCGGGTCATTTACCCTGATTTCGGAAGCCATCCGGTTGAATCTTTGGCCCAAAATGAAAATTAAATATCCGACGGAAGAAAAAGGGCAGGTTTTTATTCCGGGAATCAACACATTGTTGTGGGTAGGGTGTTTGTGTATTGTATTGCATTTCAGAAGCTCCGATAAAATGGAAGCGGCTTACGGCTTGGCAATCACGCTGTGTATGATTAGTACTTCTATTTTGTTTGCTAATTATTTGATTGGACGCCGTTCTAAGAAACGCTGGGTTGTTCTGTATTTATTTGTTTACCTGCTTATTGAATTTTCTTTTCTCGGAGCTAATCTTAATAAATTTCCGCATGGTGGTTATGTAGCCATTATCGTTGGCGGCATATTGTTCGGCGTGATGTATATCTGGTACAGAAGCCGGAAAATCAAAAACCGCTACGTGGAATTTGTTCGTTTGGAACATTATATCCCCATGATTCAGGAATTGAGCAACGATAAATCGATTCCTATGTATTCCACGCATTTGGTGTATATGACCAGCGCGAATAATCCGAAAGAAATAGAGCACAAAATCATTTATTCCATTCTTAACCGGAAACCGAAGCGCGCAGATATTTATTGGTTCGTTCATGTAGATATTTTGGACGACCCTTATACAACAGAATTTTCTGTAGAGCATATTATTCCGAATGATATTATTCGTGTTGAATTCAGGCTTGGCTTTCGCGTAGAACAAAAAATTCAACTGATGATGAAGCGTGTAGTAGAAGAATTATATGCAAATAAAGAAGTGAATATTACAAGCCGTTATGACAGCTTGGAGAGAAGTAATGTAGCAGGCGATTTCCGGTTCATCGTTTTGGAAAAATTCCTTTCTACCGACAATGAACTGCCTTTTTCCGAAAAGTTGATAATGCGTTGTTATTTTTGGCTTAAACGCATCAGTCTGAGTGAAGAGCGTGGTTTTGGTTTAGACCCAAGTTATGTGCATGTAGAGAAATTTCCACTGATTGTTTCGCCTTCGCGTAATATGAACCTGAAAAGAGTATATCCACGCGGCGAAGAAGTGTGATTATTTAAAATTTTAAGCACACGGAACTTATATTAAGAACCTTTTGTTGTCAATCGCAAAAGATTGTTTTTTGTCTATCTTCTGATAGATGGAATTTATTTGTCATACGAATATCAAATCTTTTTATTTTAAGAGGCGGAATTTAATAATGTAGATTTCTGTTCGTAACTTCGCAAATCAAACTGGGACGTAAGTTCCCGTTTTGAAAATAAAAAATTGTGAATCATGATTACCGTTTCAGAATCAGCAAAAACATATATTGAAAACCTGATGAAAGACGTGCCTTCGGGCAAAGAAAAATTTGTGCGTGTAGGCGTGCGCGGCGGCGGTTGTTCGGGCTTGGAATATCAGTTAGATTTCGATTCCGAAAAGCGACCGGACGACGAAGTTTTTACCGATAAAGGCATCACGGTTTTAGTGGACAAAAAAAGTTTGCTTTATTTGTTCGGAACAGAGTTGGATTACACCGGCGGACTGAACAGCAAAGGATTATTTTTCAACAATCCGAATGCTACACGCACGTGCAGTTGCGGCGAAAGTTTTGCAGTATAAACCATGATTTGAATGATTTTGCTGATTGACATGATTGGCAGAATGATAAAATTGAGAGTGATTGAAATGACGGAAGACCTTTGCACGTCATTGCGAGTGAGGAGCAAGCGCGGCAATCTCTTTAATTATTTAAAAATTATTTTGACTTATTTTTTATGCCGAATATAAAAGAAAAAGACGAAGATATTTTAGACCGCATTTCCACGCAGGAATACGAATACGGCTTTACGACAGATATTGAAATGGACATTATTCCCGCAGGGCTGAACGATGAAGTTGTACGGTTTATTTCTACGAAAAAAAACGAGCCGGAATGGTTGCTCGAATGGCGTTTGAAAGCATTACACACTTTTCAAAAGCAAGCGTTTCCAACATGGCAAAATTTTGAAATGCCCGAAGTAAATATTCAGGGAATTTCTTATTATGCTGCGCCGAAAAATAAAAAGAAACTGGAAAGTCTTGATGAAGTTGATCCTGAATTGCTCGAAACATTTGCGAAGCTCGGCATTCCTTTGAGCGAACAAAAAATATTGGCAGGCGTTGAAGAAACAAATCTGCCGAAAGTGGCTGTGGACGCGGTTTTCGACAGCGTTTCGGTTGCGACAACTTACAAAGAAGAATTGAGCAAATTGGGAATTATTTTCTGTTCCATCAGCGAAGCTGTGAGAGAGCATCCCGATTTGGTAAAAAAATATTTAGGCTCCGTTGTTCCGTCGTCAGACAATAAATTCAGTTCTTTAAATGCTGCGGTTTTTTCCGACGGTTCGTTTGTGTATGTTCCTAAAGGCGTTCGTTGCCCAATGGAATTGTCCACTTATTTCAGAATTAATACGGAAAATACAGGACAGTTTGAACGCACGTTAATCATCGCCGATGAAGGCGCGTATGTAAGTTATCTCGAAGGTTGCACGGCGCCGCGCCGCGACGAAAACCAGTTGCACGCGGCAGTTGTGGAATTGATTGCGTTGGACAATGCGGAAATAAAATATTCAACAGTTCAGAATTGGTATCCCGGCGATAAAGACGGCAAAGGCGGCATTTATAATTTTGTAACAAAGCGCGGCGCGTGTCGCGGTGTAAATTCCAAAATTTCGTGGACGCAAGTGGAAACAGGTTCTGCGATTACATGGAAATATCCGAGCGTAATTTTGCAGGGCGATAATTCCGTAGGTGAATTTTATTCCGTTGCCGTTACCAAAAATCATCAGGTTGCAGATACGGGAACAAAGATTTATCATTTAGGAAAAAATACGCGCAGCCGCATTATTTCCAAAGGCATTTCCGCGGGTTTCGGGCAAAACAGTTATCGCGGTTTGGTGCAGGTTGGAAGCAAAGCCGAGAACGCGCGCAACTTTACGCAATGCGATTCTTTGCTGATTGGCGATTTGTGCGGCGCACATACTTTTCCGTATATCGAATCGAAAAATAATACGGCAACCGTTGAGCATGAAGCGACGACTTCAAAAATAGGCGAAGACCAGATTTTTTATCTCAACCAGCGCGGCATCGATACAGAACAAGCCGTGGGAATGATTGTAAACGGTTATGCACGCGAAGTGTTGAATCAACTGCCGATGGAGTTTGCGGTGGAAGCGCAGAAATTGTTGAGCTTGACGCTGGAAGGAAGTGTTGGATAATTTGAAAATTCTTTTGTTATGGAAACAATATTAATTCATACCGAAAATCAGGAGCAATCAAAAGCTGTAAAGGCTTTTATGAAAGCGTTGAATATCAAGTTTGAAACGAAAAAAGAAAAAGGTTATAATCCTGAATTTGTCCGGAAGATTTTAGAAGGACAAAAGGAAATTGAAGAAGGTCGCGGAATTAAAATTGCTTTGGAAGATTTATGGAAATAATTTATTCCAGTAAAGCAAAGCAAGACCTTGACTTTTGGAAGAAATCGGGTAATAAAAAAGTTCAGAAAAAGATTTCGGAATTGATTGAAGATATTTTGATTCATCCATATGAAGGAATCGGAAAACCCGAAGCATTAAAAGAAAATCTTTCAGGATTTTGGTCGAGAAGAATTACAAAGGAAGACAGATTGATTTATCACATTATTTATAAAGTAGAAGATTCGGTTTTATCTATTTTATCGTTAAAAGGGCATTATAATTTATAAAGAGTATTTAGTAAAATATGTTATCAATAAAAAATTTACACGCTTCGGTTGAAGACAAGCAGATTTTGAAAGGCATTAATTTGGAAGTGAATGCAGGCGAAGTTCATGCGATTATGGGACCGAACGGTTCGGGAAAAAGTTCATTGGCTTCAGTGTTGGCAGGACGCGAAAACTATACAGTTACAGAAGGTTCGGCTACGTTGGACGGAAAAGATTTGTTGGAACTTTCGCCCGAAGACCGTGCACGTGAAGGCGTGTTTCTTGCGTTTCAATATCCTGTTGAAATTCCGGGCGTGTCGAATATCAATTTTTTGAAAACGGCATTGAATGAAATCCGCACATATCGAGGACTTGAACCGTTGGATGCAAAATCTTTTTTGAAATTAACCAAAGAAAAACAACAGTTGGTTGAGTTTGATGCGAAGCTCGTCAATCGTTCTTTGAACGAAGGTTTTTCGGGCGGCGAAAAGAAACGTAACGAAATTTTGCAACTCGCGATGCTTGAACCTAAACTGTCCATTTTGGATGAAACCGATTCGGGGTTAGACATTGATGCGTTACGCATTGTTGCGAATGGCGTAAATAAGTTGCGCAGCAAAGACAATGCGTTTGTTTTAATTACGCACTATCAAAGATTGTTGGAATACATTGTTCCCGATTTTGTTCATGTATTATACAACGGCCGCATCGTGAAATCGGGCGGAAAAGAGCTGGCTTTGGAACTCGAAGAAAAAGGTTACGATTGGATTAAGGAAGAAAATAAAGTGCTTTCTTAAATTATTTTGAATGACAATGTTGAAAGAAATAGACATAACGAAACAGAGAACGACTGACCGCATGGAAAAAAAGAATTTGTACGATACGTTGACGGAATCATTCGGTCAGGTGTATGCTCAGTTTGAACACACGGAAAGTACGTCGTTGCTTGCGAAACGCAAAGCGGCGTTCGATTTGTTTGCACAACAAAATTTCCCCACAACGAAAAATGAAGAATGGCGTTTTACCAATATCACGCCGTTTGTGAACGAATCCTACGCTTTACATTCTTGCAATGAAGTAGAACAATCAACGATTCAGGAAGCAATTGAAAAAGCGACCATTCCGAATTTGGATGCGTATTTGTTGGTGTTGGTAAACGGCGTTATCAATCATGAATTTTCAAATTTACCTTCATCGGAAAATATAAAAATTCAAACAATTGATGAAGTAAAAAATATTGCAGGCTTTGATAAATTTGTCAATAAAACCATTGATGTTGCTAAGTTTCCTTTTGCTGCATTGAACACGGCTTTCTTTGAAGACGGTTATTTTATCGAATTGAAAAAGAACTTTCAGTTGGATAAATCGTTGCAGATTATTCATGTTTATTCCGAAAAAGAAAATGTGTTTCTGCAACCGCGCAATATCGTGAAACTCGCGCAGGGCACGGCTTGTAATATTATTGAAACTTCTGTCTGTATAAGCAAGGATACGGTTTTTGTAAATAGTTTTACGGAAGTTTTCGTGGAAGAAAATGCGTATTTCAGGCACGCACATTTTCAGCGAGGCAATGCCAATGAAAGATGGATTGTGCATACGCAAGTGGAACAGGAGCAAAACAGCCGTTACGATAATTATACGATTACGTTGCCACAGGCAGATTTGGTGCGCAATAATTTAAACGTGGTTTTAGACGGGAAAAATACCGAAACACATTTGTACGGATTGTATCTCGTGGGCGATAAACATTTGGTGGACAATCATTCAAAAATTGACCACAAATATCCGAACTGTGAAAGCAATCAATTGTATAAAGGTGTGATTCTCGATGGCGGTCGCGGCGTGTTCAACGGAAAAATTTATGTGCATCGTCCTGCTCAAAAGACCAATGCTTTCCAGCAGAATAATAATTTGTTGTTTAGTCCGAATGCGGTGATTAATTCAAAACCGCAGCTCGAAATTTTTGCCGATGATGTGAAGTGCAGTCATGGAAGCACGGTTGGTCAATTCAACGAAGAATCCTTATTTTATCTGCGTTCGCGCGGTGTAGGCGAAGAAAGCGCAAAGAGTATGTTGGTCAATGCGTTTATGTTTGATGTAACGGAAAAAATCAAGAATGAAGCCTTGCGCAGTTATCTGGAACATTTGATTGAAGATACGATTGAGAAAGCGCAAAAAGAATTATAATTGGCTGCTGTGTGAAGCCGACGACGCTTCACACGATTATTCTGTCACCTCATGGCGACAATCGCTAAGAAGCAATATAATAAAGATGCGAAGCGAGGACGCTTCGCATAGCAAATTCATTTTTATGTCATTACTTCAACCACAGCAATTTTCGCTGTGGTTTTTGTTTACCTTTGTATTATTAAATTTGTTTTATGGAACTTATGGTTGATATAAAATATGAACAAATTGTGGAATTGGTAAAACAATTACCCGAAAGTAAAATTGTGCAGCTGAAAAGTTTTTTGGAAAAGAAAAATTCTTCCAAAAACAAAGCAAGTGCACAAAAGAAAAATGATTTGCAAACATTGCTTTTGAACGGGCCAACTATGTCCGACGAACAATACGAAACATTTTTACAAAACAGAAAAATGTTCAATCAATGGCGGACGAAATGATTTGCATTGATACTTCAGTGTTGATTGATTATTATAGAAAGCAACACAAATCAAAAACATTATTTCATCAGCTTTCTTTGCAACACTCAAACTTTGCGGTTTCTGCAATTACACAATATGAAATTTTAGTTGGAAGTAATGAACAACAAAATGAATTTTGGCAACTCATTTTTTCACAACTTACTATTTTAAATTTCGATGTTGTATCAACATCGAAAGCGGTAGAAATTTTTCAGGAATTAAAATCAAAAAGAAAGTTGATTGAAATGCCCGATATTCTGATTGCTGCAACTGCGATTGCCAATGACTGCACGTTGGTAACGCTAAACAAAAAACATTTTGCGCGTATTAATGCGCTTAAACTTTTATAGAATGTCATCAATATTATCACAACAAGAAATAAAAAATATACGCGCTGATTTTCCCATACTTGAACAAAAAGTTTACGGATTGCCTTTGGTGTATTTCGACAATGCGGCAACTACGCAAAAGCCGAAACAAGTATTGGAATCATTGGAAAAATATTATCGAGAATACAATAGCAACGTGCATCGCGGCGTGCATCATTTAAGTCAGGAAGCGACGGAAGCATACGAAATTGCGCGTAAGAAAATTGCGAAATTCATAGATGCGAAAGACGATAAAGAAATTATTTTCACACGCGGAACGACCGAAGGAATTAATCTCGTTGCAAGCTCTTTCAGCAAAACGTTTTTGCACGAAGGTGACAGCGTATTGATTTCCGCAATGGAGCATCATTCCAATATTGTGCCTTGGCAAATTGCCTGTGAAGAAAAGAAAGCAAATCTCAAAGTAATTCCGTTCAATGAAAAAGGCGAATTGCTGCTCGATGAGTTTGACAAATTGTTGGATGATTCCGTGAAGATTGTTGCCGTAACTTATGTTTCCAATTCGCTCGGAACAGTCAATCCTGTGGAAGAAATAATTGCAAAAGCGCACGCGAAAAATATTCCCGTGTTGCTCGATGCAGCGCAGGCTGTGCAGCACATTCCACTTTCTGTACAAAAACTGGATGTGGATTTTTTGGTGTTTTCGGGACACAAAATTTACGGACCGACGGGCATTGGCGTTTTGTATGGAAAAGAAGAATGGCTGAATAAAATTCCGCCGTATCAAGGCGGCGGCGATATGATTAAAACCGTAACATTTGAAAAGACGATTTACAACGAATTGCCTTTTAAATTTGAAGCGGGAACGCCCGATATTTCAGGCGCTGTTGCACTCGGCGCGGCGATTGATTATGTGAGCGAAACCGGTATTGAAAAAATTCATGCGACAGAAGATGCGCTGGTGAATTTTGCTTTGGAAAAAATGAAAAACATTCCGCAAATGCGTTTCATCGGCGAAGCAAAAAATCGTTCAGGCGCTATTTCGTTTTTGTTGGGAAATGCGCATCCTTTTGACACCGGCGAGTTGTTAGATAAGCAAGGAATTGCCGTGCGCACGGGTCATCATTGTTGCCAGCCCGTGATGGATATTTTTAACATTCCCGGAACGGTGCGTGCATCATTTGCTTTTTACAATACGGAAGAAGAAGTGGATGTGTTGGTAAAAGGAATTGAAAGAGCGGCGAAAATTTTGATTTAATAAGTCAATAGCCAATAAGTCAAATAGTCAATGAATGACCAATGACTTTTGACTACTTGACTAAAGAAAAAATAACATGACAATAGAACAATCGCAACAAGAAATAATTGACGACTTTGAATTTTTGACGGACTGGATGGATAAATATGAAATGATTATCCAGATGAGCAAAGACCTTCCGTTGATTGACGAGCAATATAAAACACCGGAAAATTTAATCAAAGGCTGCCAGTCGCAAGTGTGGCTGCACGTAGATTACAAAGACGGTTTGCTGCATTTCACGGCGGACAGCGATGCCTTGATTACAAAAGGTTTGGTGGCTTTGGTGGTGCGCGTTTTGTCCAATCACACGCCGAAAGAAATCATCGATGCGAACCTGCATTTTATTGATGATATCGGTTTGCGCAGTCATTTGTCGCCTACGCGCTCCAATGGTTTGCTGTCGATGGTAAAGCAAATAAAAAATTACGCCATTGTATTTTACACACTTGAACAGAAAGAAAAATGAACAACGAAATTCCTTTGAGAGATAGGATTGATGCGGCTTTGCGCACGGTTTACGACCCGGAAATTCCGTGCAATATTGTAGAGCTTGGCTTGATTTACAGTACAGAAGTTAAAGACGATAATGTTGTGTTTGTTACGATGACTTTGACCGCGCCGGCTTGTCCTGTTGCAGGCGATATTGTGATGGAAGTGCAGGATAAAATCAAAAACCTTGAAGGCGTTACAGACGCGCACGTACAACTGACTTTTGACCCGCCGTGGAATAAAGAAATGATGAGCGAGGAAGCGAAACTGGAGTTGGGGTTTTATTAATGAGTAACGAGTAATGTGTAATGATTAATAAACGTAACAAGAAGCAAATAATTGATATTATCCTAATCGGCGTTGCTATATTGTCATTATTAATTGCTTTAATCCTCAATTATTATAGGTTTCAATTTTTCGGTGTACATGAAGGAGATGCAGCAAATAATTTCTCTTTCAATGTTTCTATTTTTATTCCTTTAGTTTTATTGTCCGTATTATTATCTCTGATTGTTAATTATAGAATTTCTACAAATTGGAAGATGAGAACTATTCTTTGGATGAAATTAATTCCATTAATTATTTCGTGCTTGATAATACTTTTATTCATTTTCCAAATTATCAGAATTTTTCGTGTAAGCGAATAAATTATTTTTCATGATAAAATTCCTTTTTATATTCTTCATCATCATCTTCGGGTTGTATGTTTTATTCAGCCGCAAGCCCGATTTTTTTGACGGAGAAACAACTACGGCAACCATTCATTTCCTCAAAGACAGTACGCAAAAAGTACAGCCTTATGCCGTTTTTTCTTTGGACGGAAAAGACACTTTTCGCGCGAAGGCAAATTATCTTTTCCGCAGTTTTCAAGAGCATGAAAAAGTAACTGTAATTTATGAAAATTCCAATCCGCAAAACGCTGCCGTTTATAGTTGGTGGGGATATTGGATTTCCTGGAAAGAGCTGCTGGCGTGCATTATAGGCTATTTTGTTTTGTTCCAGGCGGCAAAGTCTATTGTAAATAATCCATCGCCGGAAGCTGTGAAAGAACTGGAAGATTATGCGAATAAACCGAAAATAAGGCAGCGGAGATACAAGTGATTATTAAGATATAAAACAATCGAGGCTGTTTTCTATATTGAAAACCCAGTTTCATGTAGAAGAATAACAAAAAATTACTGATTGCACTCATCTTCGGATGGGTGCATTCTTTTACAGGCATCTATAAAAACAATCTTCTCTTAGCAGACATTGACATTCCAAGCTGCAATTTCGTGTATCATTTTTTACAGGTTGCCGGGTGCAGACTAAAAAGAGTGGTCTTCTATTATCAGCCACAAACAGCCTCGTGCGCTTCCCGGTTTGCCTGCGTTTTTATATGCCTTTATTCCATTTTAATAAATATACTTTTTTCAGGATAGAGTACCCGTTACCTATTCCTTTTCGTTGGTAGGTATATATCTTATCCTGTTCAATAATTTCCCCGCCACTTTTACAATTGCCTTATTAGTATTCATTCCCGGCAATAACTGCTTATAGAATAACAACAGAGCAGGGTCTTTGCGCACAGCCATCCGGGCACATTCTATCAATATTGACTTGATATAATGATTGCCCCTGCGGCTCATACTGCCGATACGCTGCGTCTGTCCGCTGCTGTGGCAATCGGGTGTCAGCCTCTTTTTTGTTTTAGAAAATATTTGTACAGACGCGCTTTACTACTGTATGCAGAAATCTTTAAAGTATCCTTTCCTTATATCGCTTGTATGTTGCAGGCATCTGTTAATTATCTACGGAAATAATACGCACCTGATACGGATTTGATACGGACTTAATACGGACTTGATCCTTAATATATGAACTACTTTAAACGTTACAGTCAACTGAAAGTTTAACGGCGGTGTTGAGCAAAATGGTTCATCGCGGATAAGAAAACCGAAGGAAATTTTTTGTTATAACAGCAATAGCAACAACAGATGCAGCTACGGCACGGGAAAGACTTCATTACATTATAGATGACATTGAAGATATGCGTGTAATCAGCCTTTATGAATTTCTAAAAGTAGAAATTGATGAGGAAGAAGGTATTCAACTTTCTGACGAATTGCAAGCAGCACTTGATTAAATGGACGATGATTTGGACAAAGGCTTTGCTACGCAAGAAGATTTCAGAAACTATGTGAAAGAAAAAGTTTCAGCTAAATAACCTGTCGCGCTTTTAATAAGGGTTACACAACTATGATTTGCAAACTCATGGTAAAACGGCAAAAAAATGCCTGTACTCACAGCTTAAGCAGTCTGTTTATTTGTTATTTCCGCTATGAGATTTGATAGAGGTTGTTGTTCAAAATATCATGATATGACATATAAAACGTTAAAGAGGGTATGTAAAAAGGTTGATGAACTCTATAAGAGAATTGTATAAGCGACACTATGATTCCGTCATGTGTCTGAATAAGAAAGAGACTGTCTTGACTTTTTAGTCTCTTTTATTGTCGAAAAAATATTTTTTCAATTTATTCTGATAATATAGCTTTGATATCAAAATAATATCAGATAAATTTTCAACTATGGAAAAGATTATAAAACCAATGTCAGGATTTCTTGCATTATTGATTGCTGTTATCCTGTTTATTACGGGCATTATTTGTTTTACAAAAATTCCTGTAAATGATGTATTTGGAATTATCGGCTTTTTATGTTTGGCTGTCGCCATTTTCTTTATGAAAGGCTTGATGATTATCAGTCCGAATTATTCACGTGTGCTTAATTTCTTTGGAAAATATGTGGCATCGGTAAAGGATAATGGTTTATTCTTTGTAAATCCTCTGTTCAGTACACAGCGTATAAGTTTGCGTGCGAATAATCTGCAAACGCAAATATTGAAAGTGAATGATAAAATGGGTAATCCAATTGAAATAGGCGCTGTAATTGTTTGGCAGGTCGGCGATACTTACAAAGCGGTTTATGATGTACAAAATTATACAGCTTATGTAAATACCCAAAGTGAAGCTGCTGTACGTATGCTTGCGGGAAGTTTTGCGTATGATAATCTGGAAGATGAGCGTGCTGAAATCACGCTGCGTGAAGGCGGCGCGAAAGTGAACGAAATTTTGGAAAAGGAGTTGACGGACAGGCTTGCGCCTGCGGGCATTATTATTCGTGAGGCGCGCATCAGTCATCTTGCGTATGCGGCGGAAATTGCGGGCGCCATGTTGCAACGACAACAAGCAACGGCGATTGTGGCGGCACGTACAAAAATTGTAGAAGGCGCAGTCGGCATGGTGGAAATGGCGCTGAACAAATTATCCGAAAGACAAATTGTTGAACTCGACGATGAAAAGAAAGCTGCTATGGTAAGCAATTTGATGGTAGTGCTTTGCGGCGAAAAAGGGGCGACACCTGTGATGAATACAGGGACGCTTTATCAGTAATTTTTGTAAAAGAGCAGTGTGAACGAGAAAAAGAATTTTGTAATCCGTATTGACATGGCTACCCATAAAGCATTGGAAAAATGGGCGGCTGATGAATTCCGCAGCGTAAACGGGCAGATAGAATATTTGCTCAATAAGGCATTGATTGATGCAGGAAGAATCAAACAACAGGAAAAGAAAACGACAAAAAAATAATTTTGAAATGATGATAAAAAACGGTTACAATATCAATTCTGTATTGTTGTTGTAAAGATTATTTTTTATATTGCTCCATATTTTTTAACCTAAATCAAAAACATCATGGCAGTATTAAAAGTAATTGAAGTATTGGCAAGTTCTTCCAAGAGCTGGGAAGATGCTACACAGCAAGCCGTTTCGGAAGCGTCAAAAACGGTAAAGAATATCCGTTCCGCGTATGTACAAGACCAAAGCGTGGTAGTGGTTGACGGACAAGTTTCGGAATATCGTGTTACGCTAAAACTCTCTTTCCTGATAGAACATTAAAGAAAAAGGCTGTTGTTCTATGTTGGAAACCAGGCTTTGTATTAAAAGTAGCAAAAAATATTATTTGAACTCATCTGCTAATGGGGGCATTTTATAGAGCCGGCAGTATTCTGCTTCCGCAGCGTAAATATGTCCAAATTTCAAAATAAAAAAGAGGCTGACCTTTTTAACAGCCTCTTTTATTAATTCATTTTTTTGGATAATGTTGCAACCTGCTCTTGCAGGTTATTGACCATACCGGCAAGTTGTCCTACGTCCCAGCGATTTTGAACGGAAGCTTTGGTAATAATCATTTGAGCTTTCCAAAGTTCCAATACATCTTCTTCATCAATTTGATAAGGCTCGTAAATCGGATTGTCGCTCACAAGCGTCACTTTGTTTTTTGCGCGGTTGTTTTTATTAATTCTTTTATACACTATTCCATTGCTTCGCGAAACTACGATGTAGGCATTGTTATTTTTTACATCGTCAAAGTTTTCTACTTTTTCGCCCACAATCACGCTGCCGCTCGGCGTGGGAAGCATACTGTCGCCCACAATTTCAAAAGCGCGGTAATATCCGGGTGCGAGCATGGGTAAGGTAAATGTGTTCAGTTCGTCCAGAAATTCCGTATCTGCATAGCCTGCCAGATAGCCTGCCGCTGCTTTAACCGGCACAAAAAGAATGTCGGCTGATGCGGACGCGGTCATTTTCATGGCGCGTCTTTTGTCGATATACGAGCCGCCGCCTTTGGGAACTTCCAAATCTTTCAGCAGCATATCGTCCATGCTCAGTTTAAAAAGCCGGCATACCGTTTCCAGAATTTCGATGCGGGGTTCCGCACGTTCTTCTTCGTATGCTCCGAGCAGGGAGCGTTTGATGTTGATTTTGTTGGCAAATTGCTCCTGCGTCCAGCCGCGTAATTTTCTTAAATAGCGTAAATTTTTTCCTGCGTAACTCATAAAAATATTTTTTGTGTGCTAACTGAATTAGTTGCAAGGTACTAATTATTTTAGTAATTAAAGAAATATTTTTTATAAAAAAATTTTTAGGGCAAATTTTTATCCACTAATTTATTTATCAAAAAAATACTAAAAAAATTAGTTTGTTATTCAGAATAATTATTTACTTTTGATGAATCGAACAAGTAACATTTAATCTTATATACAAATGAGCACAGCAAATCTCGAAAAATTAAAAGCGTTACGGTTGACCATTGACAAGATTGATAAGGACTTTGGCAAGGGGAGCGTAATGATGATGAACGAAAAACCAAATCGTGTAATTGAAGCTATTTCCACAGGTTCCATCGGTTTGGATACCGCGTTGGGAATCGGCGGCTTGCCGAGAGGAAGAGTTATTGAAATTTACGGACCTGAATCTTCGGGAAAAACTACGCTGGCGACACACGTAATTGCCGAAGCGCAAAAGAAAGGAGGAATGTGTGCGATTATAGATGCGGAACATGCATTTGACAGCAGTTATGCGCAAAAGCTGGGCGTGGATGTGGACAGTCTTTTGATTTCGCAGCCCGACTATGGCGAGCAGGCTTTGGAAATTGCCGATAGGTTGATTTTGTCCGGCGCGCTGGATGTTGTTGTAATAGATTCCGTTGCGGCGCTTGTTCCGAAAGGCGAGTTGGAAGGCGAAATGGGCGACAGTAAAATGGGCTTGCAGGCGCGGCTGATGAGCCAGGCGTTGCGTAAGCTTACGGCAACGATCAGTAAAACAAATACTATTTGCATCTTCATCAACCAGCTTCGTGAAAAAATAGGCGTAATGTTCGGCAACCCCGAAACCACAACCGGTGGTAATGCATTGAAGTTTTACGCTTCTGTTCGTCTGGATATTCGACGCTCGGCACAGATTAAAGACGGCGATGCTGCCATCGGGAACCGCGTTAAGGTAAAAGTAGTAAAGAACAAAGTAGCGCCGCCATTCCGCGCTACGGAGTTTGATATTATCTTCGGACAGGGCATCAGCAAAATTGGGGAAATTATCGATATGGGCGTTGAACTGGGAATTGTAGGAAAAAGCGGAAGCTGGTTCAGCTACAATGGAAGTAAGTTGGGACAAGGACGTGATGCCGTAAAACAATTATTGATGGATAATCCGGAACTGTCAAATGAAATAGAAGGGAAAATAAGAGCGAAGTTAAATGAGCAGGTAAGTCCTGCTGTCTCAGACGAAGAAGATAATGATGAGGACGAATTGCCGGAGGAAGTTGCAGAGAAAAAAACGGCGAAAAAATAATGTGGCTGTGTTTAGTAAGTATCATAAGAAAAGGCGCATTCCGGTTGTGAATGCGCCTTTCATTTTTACGGGAAAGAAAAATTATGCCGCCAAAATGGTAATTAATCCTTTAATGACTGCGCCTAACTTAACCGCTTCAAAAATTTTGTTTTCTGTTGTGCCTGTACCAATCAGTTTTGCTTCGTGAGATTTTACGCACATTTCGCAGCCATTGACAGATGATACCACAAGACTTATCAGCTCAAATAATTCTTTACCCAAAACAGGATTTACCATGACAGACATTTTGATACCTGCGGGCTGATTATTGTAAAAATCTTTTTCCAAAAAATGACGGAAACGATAGAACACATTGTTTACATTCATTAGAGAGGTTATACTTACAACTTCTGCCAGTTCTTCCTGTGTTGCGCCAGCTTCGGTTGCGAGCGTTGCAAGACTTTCGCGCAGCAAAGGAAACTTTTCGTTTACTGCTATGGAATAAGCAAGGAGTAAAGCTTCTTTCTTATTCAGGGTTTGCGAATTATTCAGCACATTGCTCACGTTAATTTTTAAATCTTTGATATAACGTGCATTGGTACTAAGCAATGTAGCCGCAGCAGGAGAGGGCGTGTAATTTTCTATTTTTAATAATGATAAAAGATTGCTGTATGTTTCATTTTCTATAACTGTATTCATAAAATTTACTTTAAAATTAAAAAGCAGGCTTTTACACCTGCCTTATTTGTAATAAAAACTCTAAACCATGAAAACTCTTTTTAGTTAAGCTCTGCTGCCAATTGCGTAGTCAAAGTTTCTTCGCCTTTGTTCCAGTTGCATGGGCATAGCTCGTCGGTTTGCAGCGCATCCAATACGCGGATAACTTCCTGAACGTTGCGACCTACGTTTAAGTCATTTACACTTACCCAACGGATGATTCCTTCATTGTCGATGATGAAGGTAGCGCGGTAAGCAATTTTTTCGTTTGCATCCAGAATGCCCAATTCTTCAGCGAGCGATTTGGAGGTATCTGCCAACATTGGGAATTTAAGGTCTCTCAAATCTTTGTGGTCGCGGCGCCAGGCAGCGTGTACAAATTCTGAATCGGTAGATGCACCGATTAATAGGGTATCACGGTCGCTGAATTCTTCAAAATTTCTGTTGAACTCGGCAATTTCCGTAGGACAAACGAAAGTGAAATCTTTGGGCCACCAAAACAATACTGTCCATTTTCCGTCAATGGTTTCGTTGCTCACATCGATAAATTCTTTTCCTTTTTCGATAGAAACGGCAGCTTTTTTGTTGAATTGCGGAAACTTTTCGCCGATAGATAAGACTCTGTTACTCATAGTTGTTATACATTTAAATGATTAGATTGAATTCTTAGCGTGGCAAAACTAACAAATACAACAGTAGGGGAGAATAGTATTTGTCTATCAATTTATTGGTTTTGTCTATGATGTTTCGCATTAATGAAACATCATAGACAAACTAAAAAAAGATTATATAATTTCTTTCAGCTTTGCTACCACTTCGTCCACTTCTTCTTTGGTGTTGTGTTTGGAAAAAGAGAACCGAACGGCAACTTCATCCGAATCGGGTTTGATAGCTGAGATTACGTGAGAGCCCTGGTTGGCGCCGCTTGTACACGCGCTTCCGCCCGAAACGCAAATGCCGTTAATGTCAAGATTGTACAAAATCATCTCGCTTTTCTCTGTTTTGGGAAAGCCTACATTCAACACTGTATATAAGCTTTTGCCCAAAGCATCGCCGTTGAAAACCACGCCCGGTATTTCGGCAACCAATTTATCGTGCATATATTTTTTCAAATCGGCAATGTAGGCGCTGTCTTTTTCGTAATTACCGGCAGCAATTTGTAAGGCTTTGGCAAAGCCCACAATGCCGTATAAATTTTCGGTTCCGGCACGCATATTTCTTTCCTGCGCGCCGCCGTTGATGAGTGGCTTTATTTTCACGTTCTCATTGACATACAAAACACCGATGCCTTTCGGTCCGTGAAATTTATGCCCTGCGGCAGAAATAAAATGCACGTACAATTCTTTCAAATTAATGGGATAGTGCCCTACGGTTTGTACGGTATCGCAATGGAAAACGGCATTGTATTTTTCGCAAAGCCCGCCTACTTTTTTAATACTTAAAAGATTGCCGATTTCGTTGTTGGCGTGCAGCAATGTTACTAATGTTTTTGCTTCACTGTTTGCCAGTAAATTTTCCAAATCGTTATAATCGATATGTCCGTTCGGCAATACTTTTACATAACTGAGTTTTGCTTCGCCTGTTTGGTGCAAATGTTCAACGGTATGCAAAGTAGCATGATGCTCAATAGGGGAAGTGATGATGTGCTTACAGCCCAAGTCGCGCACCGATGCGGTGATTGCGGTGTTGCTGCTTTCGGTACCGCCGCTTGTGAAAAATATTTCCGCAGGATGTACGCCTAATATTCCGGCTACTGTTTTGCGCGCGTTTTCAACGGCAAGTCTTGTTTCGCGCCCGTAGCTGTATATCGAAGAAGGGTTGCCGAAATGCGTGGTAAGATAAGGCATCATTGCATCCAGCACTTCCTTGTCGAGCGAAGTAGTGGCTGCATTGTCGAAATAAATTCTTTTGTTCATAACCGGGTTCCTTAATTAATTAGTGTATTACAATAAAAAAGTGTATAACAAAAGTTATACACTAAAAAATGATTTGCAAAAGTAATACTTACTATTCTATTAAAATTACCGTATAATAATTTTAGCAATCACATCACTTCTTTAATATCCTGAATGATGCGTTTTGCAATATTGTCTGCCGTAGTGGGAGAGGAGCTTTCCGCATAAATACGGATAATCGGTTCGGTGTTGCTCGTGCGCAAATGCACCCAGTCGGTATCGAACTCAATCTTTAATCCGTCTTCCGTATTGATGGGATTTTTCTTGTATTTCTTTTGAATCTGGGTAAATATTTTCTTTACGTCAATGCCGCTTTCCAGCTCGATTTTATTTTTTGAAATAAAGTAGTTGGGATATTGGCTGCGCAATTGTCTTACGCCTTTTTTACATTCTGATAATAATGATAAAAACAGCGCGATGCCAATGAGCGCATCACGACCGTAATGCAAATCGGGAACAATCACGCCGCCGTTGCCTTCGCCGCCGATAACGGCGTTTACGGCTTTCATTTTGGTTACGACATTTACTTCGCCTACAGCGCTGGGGAAATATTCGCCGCCTGCTTTTTCCGTAACATCGCGCAGCGCGCGCGTGGACGACATATTGCTGACGGTATTGCCTTTTTTGTGTTGCAGCACATAACCGGCAATGGCAACCAACGTGTATTCTTCGCCGAATAACGTTCCGTCTTCACACACGAAGCAAAGCCTGTCCACATCAGGGTCAACGGCAATGCCCAAATCTGCGCCTTTCTTTTTTACTTCATTGCAAAGCTCGTTCAGGTGTTCGGGCAAAGGTTCCGGGTTGTGGGCAAACTTTCCGTTCACTTCTTCATTTAAAACGATGATGTCGTTTTCTTCCACGCCAAGCGCTTTCAGCAGTTCGGGAACGGCAATTGCACCCGTGCTGTTGATAGCATCAACTACGATTTTGAACTTTTTCTCTTTGATAGCTTCAGGTTTAACCAAAGGATATTTTACGACGGCGTCAATGTGTTTGGAAAGAATGGTTTCGTTAATGGCGTAGCTGCCGAGCTTGTCCACCGGAACAAAATTAAAAGCTTCATTTTCTACTGTTTCCAGAATTTCTTTTCCCGCTTCCGCGCTTATAAATTCGCCGTCGGCGTTCAGCAGTTTCAATGCGTTCCATTCTTTTGGATTGTGGCTTGCCGTTAAAATAATGCCTCCTGCGGCTTCTTCGATTACGACACCCATTTCAACAGTGGGAGTAGTGCTTAAGCCTAAATCAATCACATCTAACCCGATTGCGTTCAGGGTTGAAACTACCAATCTTTGTACCATTTCCCCGCTGATTCTTCCGTCGCGACCGACCACTATTTTTGCGTTTTCAGGAGAATTTTTTTTAATCCACGTACCGTAAGCGGCTGTGAATTTTACAATGTCTAAAGGACTTAAAGTTACGCCCGGTTCTCCGCCGATAGTGCCGCGAATTCCCGATATACTCTTGATTAAAGGCATATTGAATAATTGAATAAAAAGAGGTTAGGGGTTAATTAGATTCATTAGTTTTTCACTTGGAACCTGCCGCTTTCAATAATATTGCCTGCGGTATCCCGAAGCTGATATATGTATAAGCCTCTGAAATAATTGTCCAATGATATTTTTATAAGGTTATCTTTTACGTTTAGTTCATCCATCTTTCTGCCGCTAAAACTGTATATAAGCAACCTGGATGAAGCCGGAATTGTTTTGTCAAATTTGAAATTGATATAAGACGTTGCAGGATTGGGATAGCACGTAACAAGTTTTGTTCCTGTCAAAGGATGCCCAAAAGTGTCGGAAAACAACAGGGAATCTTTGAAAGACCGTACAGTACCGGCTTTCGCGCCGCCGGAAATTGCAAGGCAAAATGCTGCAACGGCTGCAAATGAAAGAAGGTGTTTATAAATAAAATGTAGATGTCTCTTCATCGGAATCTCCATACTGATATTACAAAGCTAATACTTTTACAATAATTTCTGCGTTAAATATTCAAGAAATGCAACCGTTTGCAGCGGCTTTCCGGTAATGCTTTTGCATAGCGCTTCGCTGTCGCCGCCTGTGCGGCCTTTTGTGTGTATATTTTTTCTCAGCCAGCTTAAAATGTTTGTTACGTTTCCTTCGGAAATTTCTTTTTCTGCCGATGGGTTTTCTTCTTTCAGTTTTGCCCAAAACTGCGCCGCATAAAAGCTGCCCAGACTGTATGTGGGAAAATAACCGAAACTTCCATGGCTCCAGTGAACATCCTGCAAGCTGCCGCGGTTATCGTCGGGAACTTCGATACCAAGATTTTCTTTATATAATTCATTCCATCTTTCACGAACATTTTTTGTTGAAAGATTTCCGCCGATTAATTCTTTGTCCATGATGTAACGAATCCTGACGTGGAAATGATACGTCAGTTCATCTGACTCGGTTCTGATTAAAGAGGGCTGCACTTTGTTGATGGCGCCGTAAAATTTTTCCAAAGAAATATCTTGTAACTGCGCAGGAAAACAGGATTGCAGTTTAGGAAAATAGTATTGCCAAAACGGGAGACTTCGACCGACACAGTTTTCCCAAAAACGGCTCTGAGACTCGTGAATGCTGAGCGATGCAAATTCGCCGGAAGGCAAGCCGTAATCAGCATTCGGCAAGCCTTGCTCGTACAACGCGTGTCCTGCTTCGTGAATACAACTCCACGTCATGTTTGCAAAATCCTGTTCGTCAATTCTTGTGGTTACGCGTACATCCTGCGAAGAAAAATTGGTGGTAA
Source organism: Arachidicoccus sp. BS20 (assembly GCF_001659705.1). Taxonomy (NCBI): domain Bacteria; kingdom Pseudomonadati; phylum Bacteroidota; class Chitinophagia; order Chitinophagales; family Chitinophagaceae; genus Arachidicoccus; species Arachidicoccus ginsenosidimutans. The sequence goes on along the minus strand of NZ_CP015971.1, from coordinate 1,376,238 downwards.
AAGGATGCTCGGAAATGTCCTGCCTGCCGGCTTCAAAATCAAAGCCTAATTCTTTAATCAGGTACATTCCCCAATTCCATTGCGTGTCTTTTGGATAATGCCGGTGCAGAAAACCGGCATCTGCATTTTGCTTTGCTAAAACTTTGGAAAGTAAATCCTGCAAAGGCTTTGTCATACTTTCAAAGAGTTCGTCGAGCATTTTTACCGAGGCGCTTTTTTCATAATCTTTCAGCAGCGCATCATACGGATGTGCTGAGTAACCGAGCAAATCAGCTTCCTGTTGTTTCAAAGAAACAAGCTTGTTTAATGCAGGTTCAAAAACAGTAAAATTATTTTGCTTTCTTGCATCCATCCACGATTGGTAGGCGCGGGAAATCGTTTCGCTTAACTCGTGAACAAATGCCGACGGCAATTTCGTTTGCTTATCAAAATCTTCTTTTGATAAAATAATATTCTGCTTCTCTTTTCCGGAAAGTTCATCGCTTTTGTCCAGCAGGTTTTGCAACAAATCGCCGTAAGATTTTTCTGTAAAAAGCTGATGCGCCATTCCGCGTAAAGTCGCTAACTGTCTTGCTCTTGCGGCTGCGCCTTTTACGGGCATATAAGTTTCCCGGTCCCAGTCGAGGACGGCTGCGGCATAATTCAAATCGGCAATTTTCTGCGCGCGCTCAACGTATTGTTGATATAAATCTTTTGTATTGTTCATACTGCAAAAATAAAACCGTTTAGATTTTTATGTAATAGAATAAAAATTTAACCACACAGGTACACAGGTTTTGTTGAAAACGGAAGCATGCAAAAGGTTGTTTCAAAAAGGCTTTGGATATTTCTTCGGTATAACCGTTATGCTAAAAAATGAAAAGTCTCACAAAGATGTTCATCGAAGATGAAAATGCTATGATTTGCTGCGTGTTTGAATAGCAAACATATCTAACCTTTTAGAAATTTTAATTCTATGTATCTATGTAGTTCATATTTTAAATGGCTAAAGCCATAAAATAAAAAAGCGATGAACGTTTTGCAACATTTCATCGCTTTGTAAACCGGTTAAACAAGATTTATTTATGTGCAGGCATTGCGTGTTGCAATTTTTCCTGCAATTGTTTTTGCATTTCAGGAGTCATTGCCGGAGTTTTCGGCGCTTCGGGTTTCTTTACATCCGTTACCTCAATGTCAAACACAAGGTTGCTGTACGGCTTGATGTCGGGTCCGGCTTGCTGTGCGCCGTAAGCCAGTTTTGCAGGAATGTAGATTTTTCCTTTCGCACCCTTGCCAAAGTAAGGTAATGCTTCGTCCCAGCCCGGAATTGTCTGGTGTGAATCCACAACTACTTCGAGCGGTTTTGCATGGTGGAAAGTCGTATCAACATTAGAATCAAACGGCTTTGTGCCGCCAACAACTCTTCCTGTATAATTTACGGTTGCCTGCATTCCCGAATCGGCTTTCAGGCTAATGTCGCCGGGTGTATCCAATACTACATATACGCCGTTTTTGGTCTTGGTCGCCTTGATGTTGTTGTCTGTAATATATTTATCCAAAGCTGTGCCCGCTGCGTCCAGTTCTACCTTTTCGCGCGCCTGTTCTTTGTCGCGTTCTTTGTTTACGTCAAGTCTCGCAATGGAGTCGTTTTTGAACACATTAAGTATGCTGATGGTATATTTGATATGTTGTCCCTTTTTAATAAAGGGTGGTAAGCCCATTGGGTTTTTGGCAATGATGCTGTCCATGCTCAACATAGCAACAGCGCTGTCTCCCGATTGCATTTTCGGCATAATTTCCATGATGGACATTTTAGCTCTTGCGCCGGTGTCCAATGGTGCGTATTGCGGCATTTTGCCGTAAAAATCCGCCAGGGTTGTATCCTGTTCAGGAATGGTAACTTTGATATTAAATTTTACAATGTCGCCCACAGTGATGGAATCGCCTTTGTGTTCCGCTCCGGCAGCCTTGCCGGAAAATATCTTATATTTTATACCGGATTTTGTAGTGCTGTAATTCAGATTACAGGATGCAAGCGCAAGCAATGAAAGCCCTGCCGATGCGCATAATAGTTTTCTCATCTTTTGTATTCGATTATTTTTTAATTAAAAATTTGTGGGCAATGTTAACGCAAAGTTTCTGCATAATCTAATAAAATCTCTTTAAATTTTCTCACGGTTTCTTCCAGGGAGTCTTTTGAGTGCCCGCCTGCTGCATTTTTATGTCCGCCGCCGTTGAAATGTTTTCGTGCAAATTCATTCACATCAAAACTGCCTTTGCTGCGGAAACTCCATTTGCGTTCTTCATCCCTGTCGATTACCAGCGCGCCGAATTTAATGCCTTCGATGGACAAAAGATAATTTACCAGCCCTTCCGTATCGCCGGTTTTAGCACTGAATTTCAGCAAATCGGCTTTTGTGATTGCCATTAACGCGGCGTTGTATTCGTAAAAGACTTCCATTCTTTTGGCTAAAGAATTGCCCAGCAAATGCAGGCGGTCTTCGGTATTGACATCGTATATTTTTTCGTGGATAATGGAATGATTCAGACCTATCTCTTTAAAATAAGCCACCGCCAGATGCACCGAAGCCGTTGTGCTTGGAAAGCGGAAAGAGCCTGTGTCCGTCATCAAGCCTGTGTACAGACAAGTAGCAATGTCGAGATTGATTTTGTCGCGATTGCCGGAGCCTACGATAAAATCATATATCATTTCGCAGGTAGAACTTTTGCTTGTCAAACTGATGCCATAGTCAAAAACTTCTGTCTGCGGCTGCTCGTGGTGGTCTATTAAAATTTTCACGGCTTTTGCTTTCAGCAACGATTGTTCCATTGATTTGGTGCGGTGCAGCACATTAAAGTCCAGGCAAAAAATCCAATCGGCTGCCTCAATCATTTTGTCTGCATTGGCGGAACAATTTTCATAATTATGAACTTTCTCAACACAAGGCATCCAGTTTAAGAAGTTCGCCCAGTTGGTAGGGGAGATGACGGTAACTTCATGTTCGAACCGGATAAGAAAATGATACAACCCAAGCGCAGAACCCATGGCATCGCCGTCGGGCTTTTGGTGCATGGTAATGACGACTTTGCTTTGCTTGCCTAATAAAGGATAAAATGTTTCAATAGAATTCATAGGTTGCAAATGTAATTCTACAATTTGAAAATGAAATGATTTGAAAATTTGAAAATGAGAGAAAACAATTTATCAATTCTTCGATTTAACAATACGGCAATGCCCAAAATCATAAATAAATTCCTACTTTTGCGCGCAATTAAACAGATATATGAGCAATATTACTTTTACCATGATTAAGCCTGATGCAACCTCCAAAGGTTACACCGGCGCAATCATCGACCAGATTATCAAAGGCGGCTTTGCTATCAAAGCGATGAAGTGGACAAAACTGACTAAAGAACAAGCCGGTGCATTTTACGCGGTTCACAAGGAGCGTCCGTTTTACGGCGAGCTGGTGGATTTTATGAGCAGCGGACAAATTGTTGCGGCAATACTTGAAAAAGAAAATGCCGTTGCAGATTTCAGAGCGTTGATTGGCGCTACCAATCCTGCAGAAGCTGCAGAAGGTACTATCCGTAAGCAGTTCGCATCGTCTATCGGAGAGAATGCCGTACACGGCAGCGACAGCGACGAAAATGCTATTATCGAAGGAAACTTTTTCTTCTCTTCACTGGAAAGGTTCTAAGATAAGTCTGCCGCAGAGATGCAGACAGATTGCCGTATTTAAGCGGAAACAGTATTATAAAAAAGCGATGAACGTTCATCGCTTTTTTATTTGAAGCTTCTCTTTGAAACCTTCTCCGCGTAAGGCTGATAATACCGGAGTTTCAAATCCTTAAGAGTAATTCGTGAAGGCGCTAAACGCTGATATTGCCTTTCTGTATTTCTGTCTGTTATCGGGTAAATGGCAAAGTACAATTTTCTAATTCGTTTTTTGTTAATTTCGCAGGGGGTAATTCACCATTGATAACTTATCGATTGGTAATGCTGAATTACAAGTTTTGAATTGCTTTTTTTATCCAAATATTTAACCAGTTTATCAAAATATAATGCGAATGAAACAATACGTGGCAGTAATATATTTTGTACTCGTATGTCTCTGTACAACTGCGCAAAATAAATCCGATAGTAAAAATGAGAAAGTTCCTTCCTATACCAACACGGATACATGGACAGCATACGATGCTTTCAACCGATATTTGTTTGATAAGCAAACCCATGTTTACAAAGTGAATACGGATACGGAAGACGGCGCTCATACCAGGGCTTCTTTAGGAGCTATATGGACACAGGCAACATATTGGGATATGGCAATGAATGCTTATAAACTTGCCGTTAAGGAAAATGATGCAGACAGGCAGGCAAAGTATAAAAGTCTGGTAAATCAGATATTCCGGGGAGACAGCGTCCACTATGCGGGGTTTGACTGGAACAACCAGGACACCCAAAACGGATGGTTCATATACGACGATATTATGTGGTGGACAGGTTCTTTTGCACGTGCATACGGTATTTTCAAAGATGCCAAATATCTGGCGCTTGCCGACCAAAGTTTCTGTCGTGTATGGCACGGTTCTTATATTTTAAAAGACAGGGGGTCTTATGACAAAGTAAATGGCGGAATGTTCTGGCAATGGAACAGGAATAACCCGCCGGACAATAGCGATATCGGCAAAATGTCCTGTATTAATTTTCCTGTGGTTGTAGCGGCAGTTACGCTTTATAACAATATATCGCCCTCAGATAAACAACATAAAACCGATGATAAAACAGGGTTTAACGGCGACCCTGATTACCCGAGATGGCACAGCCGTAATACCTACCTTAAAAATGCGAAGGAAATTTACGAGTGGGGCGTAAATAACCTGTTCAATAAAAAAACAGGAAACGTTGCCGACAGCCGCCATGGAAATGGTGTGGACTGGAATGCTACCATGTACAACCAGGGCGCGTTTATAGGAGCATCCTGCCTGCTGTATAAAGCCACGGGCAGGCAATCCTACCTGGACAATGCCGTGCTGGCTGCGGATTACGCAATGAAGGTAATGTCTGCGCCGAATTATATATTCCCTTATAAAGACGGAGAAGAGCAAGGCATTTATACCGCTATTTTTGCACAGTACATGCATCTGCTGGTTTATGACTGCCACCAGACACAGTTCCTGAAGTGGGTACAACATACCATTGATGCCGGATGGAGCCATCGCGACAGCCGCAATCTTACCGGAAAAGATTATACCAAAGCGCCGGCTTCCAACGTTTCCTGTTATGATGCTTCGGGTATTCCCGCGCTCATGTTGCTGTTTCCCGCAGCGAAGAAAAGTTTATAAGATGGTTTTCAATCAGTACGGACAAGGAAGCGCAGCTGTGAATGATTTTACTTTTTCTTTATATTCCGTAGGCGTCATACTGAACTGTTTTAAAAAATGGCGACCGAACTGGCTCAATGAATTATACCCGACCTGCCCGGCAACTTCGCTGATGCGCATTTGCCCGCCGGCAATTAATTCCGCAGCTTTGTTTAACCGAATCTGGTGAATCAATTCGTTGGGTGCCATTTGAAATACCGATTTAATTTTTCTATACAAAGTCGGTCGGCTCATGTGGAGTAAATCCGCCAGCTGGTTTACGTCAAAGTCGAGGTTATTCAGATGTTCAAAAATTACATTTTGTATTTCTTCCAGAAACTGCTCGTTGCTTTTGTTGATGTCCGGTGAGTAAATATGAGACATAGGCGAGCTGGTGTAAAATTCTTTGATTAAAAACCTGTTTTGAAGAAGGTTTTCAACCTGTACTTCCAGGTGCTCGGTAGAGAAAGGTTTTTCAATATATACATCTGCACCTTTTTTCAGTCCGTCTATTTTTGACTGAAAAGTATCTTTCGCCGTTAACAGGATAACGGGTATATGGGCGAAATCGGGTCGGTTCTTTATCCATGAACAGAGTTCAAAGCCATCCATATCGGGCATCATTACATCGCTGATAACCAGATGGACATATTGGTTTTCCAGTATGGCGCAGGCTTCTTTGCCGTCCATAGCCGTAAGCGTACGGTAGTTGTTTTTAAACAAAGCCGACAGGAAGAACAAAATATCTTCATGGTCATCCACCAATAATATGGCGGGCATCTTTTTTTCAATATTAGTAAGCATTGCAGTGTAAATTTAATTCATCATAAGAATGGGTTATTGTAATAAGTAACTTCAAAGCCGCTCATCCGCCAGTTCCACTTTGTAAGCATGCGCATCCAAAGGTAATATTAATTGAAAACGGTTATATTTTTCTTCTGCATTTGAGTAGATTAATGTGCCGCCATGCATTTGGGTAAGCGAGTGGGAAACGGACAGCCCGATTCCGGAGCCTTTAACCTGTCTTTTTTTATTCCACCGGAAAAAGGGTTCAAATATTTTTTTATGAAATTCCGGCGGTATAAGTAAACCGTCGTTGTCGATTTGAACGACAAATGCTTTGTTATCAGGCATCAGGGACAGGCTGATAATGATGATAGATTCTGCGTATTTCAGTGCATTGTCCAGTAAATTGTTGATTATTTTGGCTAAGGCGGTTTCGTCCACGGCGGCAAAAATGTCTTCCGCCGGCTTTTGATATATAAGACTGATATGCTTTTGTTCCGCTACCAATTGATACGGTTCAACGAAGGAATTTAACCATTGAGATATTTCCAATGGGGTTAATTCCAGTTTAATCATATCCGTTTCGATTTTTCTGAAGTCAAGTAAATCCTGTGTGAGTACGAGCAGCCGTTTTGTATTGCGTTCCATAAGGTCGAGATAGCTTTCCAGATGCGGGAAATGTTTTTTGGACTCAAGTATTTTATCTACAGGACCTTTGATTAAGGTAAGCGGGGTGCGTATTTCATGCGCTATATGTGTAAAAAAATCGATTTTAGACCGGTATAATTCTTTTTCGTGTTGTAATTTATATAAAGCCACTTCCCGTTGATTTTTGTGAGAATGGTAACGGGTGTACATTAAGATGGCTGTGCCGATTAGCAGGCAGAGAACAATTGCATAAATTACATAAGCGAGTCCGGACTTCCAGAATGGCGGTAAAATTTTGACGGACAATACCTTTTCATTGTTGACCCAATTGCCGCTGCTGTTGGTAGAACGGATACGCAATGTATAGCTGCCCGGCGCTAAATCGGTAAAATAAATGCCCGGAGTATTATTCTGAATGGTTGTCCAGTCGGGTCGCACTTCATCGATTTTATAGGAGAATTGTAAATGCGTGGGAGCGCTGTAGCTTAATGCCGCAAAGTTTAAACTGAAAGTCGATTGCAAGTGATTTAAGGTTACCTGTTTGGCAAACAACAAAGACTTGTTCTGCCCTAAATTGGACGAACCGGCGGATGTTTGCCGATTATAAGTATGTAAATCGGTAAAATACAGCGGCGGCGTGTAATGGCTTGGATTTGCCTGGTATGGGTTGAAGCGGATTAATCCTTTTACGCTGCCGAAGTACATGAGTCCCTCGTTATCCAGATAAACTGACTGATAGTTGAACTGATTGCTCAGAAGCCCGTCATTCTTATCATATACCCGGATATTGTCATTGGAAGCATTAATTTTTACAAGCCCGTTAGAGGTGGAAAGCCACATATTGTTGAGGCTGTCGGGCATTAAGGCATATATGATATTACTTGGAAGCCCGTTTTCGTCGTTAAAAATTTTGACTGTTTTTTTATTCGTTATTCTGAATAATCCGTTTTCGGTGGCAATCCACATTCTGTTTGCTTTGTCTTCTTTTAAATAAAGAATGCGCGTAGTGCGCAGCAGGTTCATTTTTTTATTGGAATGAGCATAAACGGACAGCCGCTGCCAGCTGCCGTTCTCCAAAAAATACACGCCTCTTGTGTGCGTGCCTATCCAGACGTTGCCGGCATGGTCTTCGGTAATTGCCGAGTAAAATTCTTCTAAGGGCAATTCTTTAATGTTTTCAAATGTGCCGCTTTGCGGATAGAAATAATAAAGTCCCACAGAGGTGCAAACCAGTATCTTCCCCGATTTGGTTTTCCAGATGGCATTGATAAAATTACTTTTCAGTTGATTGCTTGCAGCGCCGGCTTGGTAATTATGCAGCAGTTTTCCCGAAATATCCAAAACATCCATGCCGTGGTTGAACGTGCCTGCATATATTTTAGCGCCGTCTACAAGCAGCCCGTGTATATTGGAATGACTTGCTCCGTCCGGTTGCTTCACTAAAATATGCTTAAACTGCATGGTGCTGAAATTAATTTTATTTAACCCTGCGTCTTCCGTTCCTATCCAGAAATTGCCCAAAGAATCTCCGGCGATTTCCCGGACAACATTTCCTGTGAATGAAGCCCGGCGGGACTGAGGGAAAAATCTTTCAAACCGGAAAGTCCGGTAAGGAAGGTAGTTGATGCCGCCAAAGTAGCTTCCTATCCATACGCCGCCCTCTTTGTCCTTGCACAGCGTGTACAACGCATTATCCGAAAGCGCGAAAGGATTTGTATAATTTTTCTGTAAATGAGATTTTACGGTTATGGAAGGAACGGTATCTTTATTCAGAACTATTGTGAATAAGCCGGCTTCTGTTGCAATCCAGTATTCATTGTCCCGGTAATGAAGAATATTTCTCACAAAAATTTCATCCCCGTCCTTTTTACTTTTTAAAAACGAATCTGTAATGGTATGCGATTGGAGGTTCATGCACAGCAATCCGGCGCGGGAACAGCCGATTAATAACCGGTTGTCGTCCGTAGCCAGAAGTGTTTCCACCGCGTTTTTTTTCAATGCCGGAAAACTGTATGAAATTATTTTATCCGAACCGGGATGCAATACCAGCAACGAACCTTGTTCAGTGCCCATCCAGATATCATGGTTCTTTGCTTCCGCAAAACAGGTAATGCTGTATTGACCGTCGAGGGAAACCGTATGAACCGATTTATCGGGAAAATAATTGAGCGCAAAAGCTTCTCCCAAAGGGGAATAAAGCGAAGGAAGTGATATCCGGAATAAATTGCCCGCATCTGCAAACCACAGCCTGCCGAGTGCATCGTCATGTACGGTACGTATATATTTTCCTTTTGTAAAAGGTAAGCCTATAAAACGTTCATAGCGGGCATCATAGAGATAAAGCCCTTTTGCGGTGCCGACCCAAAGCCTTTGCTGCCTGTCCTGAAATAGGCACGTGATAGCCTGGCTGCCTATGGAAAACGGCGTATGCGCATTGGGACGGAAAATTTTAAAAACATTGCCGTCAAAACGGTTCAGTCCGTCCGACGTGCCAAACCACAGAAAACCCTGATAATCCTGAAGGGAGCAGATGACGGAATTATTGGACAGCCCGGCTTCCACTTCATAATGGCGGAAGTTTTCCTGTTGCCCTGTGCTTGTGAGAACAGAAAAAACAAAACACAGGTTTAGGATTATCCTTAATCCCGGTACAACCCGGTTATACTTTTTTCCCGGAAACACAGCGGAGCTTATCAATTTTTTCGTTCTCAAAAAATAAGAATATATGGATGTCTTTTTTGAATATGAAAACATACTACCGTTCATTCTGTTTTTAAATGTATGCATAAATGTAACATGGGCAATCAAAATAATAATTGTTTTTAAAAAGTTAATGAAATGAATCAAATATGCTAAAATTTGAACAAAAATGACTATTCGTTAGTTTTTAAACAATGCAATTTTGTTAAAAATTTTAAAGTACTAACGAGAGTTTGTGTATGAGTATTGTTTATGACTATTCTAATAATAAAAAACCGGAGTGCCGGAAAATAAAAAAAATTAATCATTGTACATTTTTTAAGGTTAAACTATGAATTGTATAAAAAGAATATGGATGTCTCATCTGTGTGTTTTACTCCTCTTGCTGACTACCGGTTTTATAAGTTGTAAAAAAGGCTCAACAGCTACCGACGATTCTCAAGCATACAACCCGTCGGAAGAAGTCGTGGTATCGGATTTCTTCCCGAAAACGGGCGGCAGCGGGCAGCAGTTGGTCATTTACGGGAAAAATTTCGGCGACGACAAGTCCATCGTTTCTGTCAAAATAGGCGGCGTGGACGCTACGGTAATTACGGTGCATGACGATGCGATATACTGTTTGGTCCCCAACAAAGGATACACGGGAGAAATAGAAGTGAATGTTGGAGAGGAAACCAATCAGCAGACTGCCATGGCAAATGAAGCATTCGATTACCAGCGAAGAATGGTGGTAACTACGCTGGCGGGTAAAAAGGATGAAAGAGGCAATTACGATATAAAGGACGGCACTTTTGCCGATTGCGGCGGCTTCCAAAATCCTACTTGGCTGACTTTCGATCCTAAGAACCCCAATTTATTATATATGGGGCAGGACGGCAGCGACATAAGGCTGCTGAATTTCAAAGACAGTACCGTAACCACGCCCATTACAAGAGGCATGGGCGGCTGGAGTCGTATCAGAACCATCGCTTTTACGCTGGATAAAAACTACATGATTATTGCCAATGACCAGGGAGATGTGAATGGCATAAGCACTTCTATATTGTCCCGGGCAAATAATTTTAAAGACCCCCAGGTACTTACCTCATATAGGCAATGCAACGGCGCATCTGTGCACCCCGTAAACGGAGAATTGTATTTTAACAGTTTTGAAAAGGGGCAGTTTTACCGGTTTGACTTGAACCGCTATTTTGAAAACCATGATTTGGGTATCAAAGATTACCAACTGTTATACTTGATTCAGGATAATGGGTGGGAGTTTCAAATCGACATTGCACCCACCGGCGATTACGCCTACATCGTAGTCATTAATCAGAACTATATATTAAGAACCGATTATGACTGGAACAGCAAAACCTTTCTGCAACCCTACGTGGTTTGCGGCGAGGCGAGGGCAGGTAATGCCTGGGTGGACGGCGTAGGCACATCGGCAAGATTGGCCGGTCCCTATCAGGGCGTATTTGTCAAAAATCCCGATTATGCGGGCAAGAAGGATGAGTACGATTTTTACTTTACCGAGCAAAGCAATAATGATATCCGTATCCTCACGCCCGAAGGAAAAGTTACCACTTTTGCCGGCAGGGGCAGCCCAAGCCTTGATAATGATACGAAAGGCTTGGTTGACGGCGGGCTTCGTACGGAGGCAAGATTTTTCACACCGAGAGGTTTAGCTTATGACTCGACAAACCAGGTGTTTTATGTAGGCGATTGCGACAATCATTGTATCCGAAAAATTTCATTAGAAAACTAAAATATTATTGCCATGAAGAAAGCGTTAATAAGGAATGCTTTTACCTGTTGCTTGCTATTATTTACCTGTATAACTGCTTTTTCCCAAGACCGGATGACCGTTACGGGAAAAATTACCGACAGAGAAACCGGAGAGCCTTTGTCAGGGGTAAGTATTTCCGTAATCAATTCTGCCGGATTAGGTACGTTCTCTACAAAAGAAGGTTTATATACCATAAAGGTAGAAGCTTATCGTAAGTTATTATTTTCCTATATCGGTTACGATACCGTAGAAGTACTGGTAAAAGATAAAGATACCGTGAACGTATTGATGAAAAAATCAGAAGCGAAGGCTATAGACGAGGTGGTCGTTACCGGATATACCGCCCAGAAAAAAATTAATGTTACCGGAGCCGTTACATCGGTAGATATGGACGAACTACGGAAATCAGCCGCCACGGCGAGTATCGTCAATACATTAGCCGGAAATGTGCCGGGTATTCTGGCGATGCAGACTTCCGGGCAGCCGGGAAAAGACATATCCAACTTTTGGGTCAGAGGCATAGCCACTTTCGGCGCCAGCAGCAGCGCGCTGGTGCTGGTGGACGGATTTGAAAGGGATATCAATGAAGTAAATATCGATGATATTAAGACCTTTACGGTACTCAAAGACGCCTCTGCCACGGCAATGTACGGCGCTAAGGGCGCAAACGGCGTAATCCTGATAACCACGAAACACGGAACTATCGGTAAAACCAATATCAACGCCAAAGCCGAAGCCGCTTATAATACCCGTACCATTACGCCAAAATTTGTGGATGGGAATACCTATGCCAATCTACTCAATGAAGCGCAGATAACACGGGATAAGCCTGCCATTTACAGCCCGGTTGAGCTGGAAATACTACGATTAGGGCTTGACCCGGATTTGTATCCCAATGTGGACTGGTCTAAAAAGATATTGAAAGACGGGGCAATGACCAAAAACGCGAATCTCAGTTTCAGCGGAGGCGGTACTACGGCTCGTTATTATGTCTCGGGCAGTTACTTAGATGAAGAAGGTATGTATAAAACGGACGATGCAATAAAAAAGGATTATAATACCAATGCCGATTACCAAAAATGGACATACCGGTTAAACACCGATGTGAATGTAACTAAAACGACCATATTAAAATTGGGCGCTGCAGGTTCCTTAATCAAGAGAAACAGCCCGGGACTGGGCGATAACGACGTTTGGGGAGAATTGTTTGGCTATACGCCTATTCGCACGCCGATCTATTATTCAAACGGATATGTGCCGGCGGTAGGCACGGGTAATCAAACGAACCCCTGGGTAGCCGCAACCCAGACCGGGTTTAATGAAACATGGGACAACAATATTCAGACCAATGTAACGCTGGACCAGGATTTTGACTTTCTGCTTAAAGGATTAAAGTTTGAAGGAAGTTTCGGATACGATACCTATAATACCACCACCATAGAACGCCATAAATGGCCCGAACAATGGCAAGCGGAACGATTACGTGATGCGGACGGCAATCTTATTTTTAAACAATGGTCCGACCCTAGCCCACTCACACAGGCAAGCAGTTCTGACGGCAGCCGCAGGGAGTTTCTTATTGCGATGCTGAATTACAGCCATGCTATAAAATATCATAATATCGGCGTCGATGTACGGTATAACCAGGAAAGCAGCACATTTACCCAAAACATAGGGGATGACCTTAAAAAAGGCGTTCCCAAGAAAAACCAGGGGCTTGCAGGGCATGTGTATTACAACTGGAAAAGCCGGTATTATGCGGATTTTAATTTCGGATACACCGGTTCGGAAAACTTTGCGCCCGGGCATCAGTTCGGTTTCTTCCCCGCCGTTTCCGGTGCATGGAATATTGCCGAAGAAGATTTTATAAAGAATAATTTCAAATGGATCAATTTATTTAAAGTCCGTTACTCCTGGGGCAGGGTCGGCAATGATAATCTGGGAGATGACAACAGGTTCCCGTATTTATATACTATAGCCGAAGGGTTAGGCGGTTATCAATGGGCAGAATTCGGACTTGATAAAAACTACGGGGGATTAGGATACTCACAGGTTGCTTCGCCGTATGTTACGTGGGAAATAGCAAAAAAGCAAGATCTAGGATTAGACCTGTCGCTCTGGCACGATAACTTCTCCATGACGCTCGACGCCTTTAAAGAAGAGCGCACCGGCATTTATATGCAAAGAAATTTCCTGCCTAATTACATTGGCTTGACAAGCGCGCCGAGTGCCAATGTTGGCGCCGTCCGCTCCAAAGGTATCGACGGTAATTTTACGGTAAAGCACCAGTTCAACAAAGTAAACGTAACCATGCGCGGCAATATAACCTTAAGCAAAAATGAAGTACTGGACAGGGATGAGGAAGAAAGCGTATATCCTTACCAGTTGCAAAAAGGTTACCGCGTTAATCAGACCAGAGGCTTGATTGCACTGGGACTGTTTAAAGATTATAATGACATTCGCAACAGCCCGACGCAGACATACGGCGATTACCAGCCCGGCGATATTAAATATAAAGACGTCAACGGCGACGGGGTCATCAATGATGACGATATTGTTGCCGTCGGTTCAACCAGTACGCCGAATTTAGTGTACGGCGTGGGCGCTTCGGTCAGCTGGAAAGGATTTGATGTGGACGTATTGTTTCAGGGCGCCGGTAAATCCAGTTTTTTTATCTACGGAAAAACCGTGTATGCATTCAGCGAAGGCGAATGGGGCAATATACTTCAAGGCATGGTTGAACACAGATGGATATCGGCGGATATTTCCGGAGACCCGGCAACAGAAAACCCGGATGCTCCGTATCCAAGGTTAAGTTATAACGGAAATGCCAATAACTATCGTAATTCCACTTACTGGCTGCGCAACGGCGAATACTTAAGGCTCAAACATTTGGAACTCGGCTATACGCTGCCTAAAGAAATGCTCAATAAAATTCATGTGAACAGTATTCGTATCTATTGTATAGGCACTAATTTATTGACCTGGGCGCCTTTCAAATTGTGGGATCCGGAAACGGCAGATCCGAGAGGAGAAACCTATCCTTTGGCTAAGTCAGTTACTTTAGGGCTGACAATCGGTTTATAATAATAAAAAAACAGACAGATGAAATGCCCATAAACCTTTGGCATACACAAAGTGATGACGATTGGCATTCCATGTGGCAATTAAAAAGAAATAAATATAAACAGATGAAAAAAATAACAGCCGTATCCATTTTTATTATGATGGCAACGCTATTCATTTCTTGCAAAAAATATCTTAAGTCCGATCAGTATTTTAAAGACCGGCTGGATTTAGACAAATCATTTAATAATGTAGATTACATCGAAGAATGGTTAGCCAATTCCTATTCCTACCTTACCGGCGTAAATGCCGATGTGGCAAGTAAAGGGTTTGAACCGTTCAACTTTGCCGACGATATTTATTACGGCGACAGAGATGTGGACTATGACCCTACGAATGCCGGTTCTTTATCTTATAACAGGTTCAGCCTCGGCGGCTATCATGAAGGCGAGGTCAATTCCTGGAATCTGTGTTATGAAGGTATCAGAAGCGCCTCCATATTTATACAGAATATTGACGGGTCCACAGTAATAGATGATGAGCAAAAAGCGGACTATAAGGCGCAGGCACGGTTTGTACGCGCATACTATTACTGGCTTCTGTTGAGAAAATACGGTCCTGTACCGATTATTCCCGACGAAGGCGCCGATTACACGAAAAGCTATGATGAGCTCGCTTTTCCAAGAAGCACATACGAGGAATGTGCGGAATATATCGGCAAAGAAATGGTGCTTGCAGCCAAAGACCTGCCCCAAAGCCGCGGGCAATTGGCTATCGCCAGACCAACGCGGGGAGCGGCGTTGGCAACACGCGCAAAAGTATTTTTATATGCAGCCAGTCCCTTAATGAACGGCGGTAAAGTGAGTGCAGATTTTAAAACAAGGCTGGTCGATGATAAAGGCAATCCTTTGCTTTCACTTACCTATGATGAACAAAAGTGGGCAAGAGCTGCCGCGGCGGCAAAGGATGTGATGCAGTTAGGTGTTTATTCCTTATTTGTGGCGCCATACACCAGTTCGGGTACCATAACGCACCCTGCGACAATAGCGCCGCCGTATAATGCCGAATATTCGGATAAACCGTGGCCCGACGGCTGGGCAAACATAGACCCGTTTGAATCTTACCGCAGGTTGTTTGACGGAGAGTTGTCCGCCGCAGAAAACCCGGAACTGATTTTTACGCGGGGACAAAATCAATCCAGCGAAGGTATTAATGTTATGGTTGTGCACCAGTTACCGCGCATAGCTTCCGGCTGGAATACACACGGCATGACGCTGAAACAGTGCGACGCGTATTATATGAACGACGGCTCCGATGCGCCCGGTAAAGATATGGAGTACGGAGAAGGGAACGGCAGTCAAAGAGTTAGTGGTTTCGTGACCGACGAGGATGTCGCTGCCGGGAAATATAAACCGCTGGCAGCCGGCGTCTCTTTACAGTTTGCCAACAGGGAGCCGAGATTTTATGCTTCGGTAGCGTATAACGGCAGCGTGTGGCATCTCACTAATGAATCGCAGGAATACAACAGGGAAAAGCAGGTATTTTATTATCGCGGTTCGGGGAACGGTTATACCAATACCATGTTCTGGCTGAGAACCGGTATCGGCATTATGAAATATGTAAACCCGCAGGATACGTATGAAAACGGGGATTTGAATAAAGTCGTTCCGAAATATGAGCCTGCAATCCGCTATGCGGATATATTGCTGGAATATGCCGAGGCATTAAATGAATTAACCGGTTCATACAATATACCAAGCTGGGACAGCTCTCAGACATATTCCATTTCAAGAAATGTTCCGGAAATGCAAAAAGGAATCAGACCGGTCAGAATCAGGGCGGGACTGCCCGATTTTTCCGATGCCGTATATGCAAGCAATACGCAATTGCGAAAAGCCATTAAGCGTGAACGCCAGATCGAATTGATGGGAGAGCAGGAGCGTTATTACGATTTACGCAGATGGGAAGACGCTTCCACTGAATTGGTTCGTCCTATTTACGGCTATAACGTTTTGATGACCCAGGATCAAAGAGATTTATTCCATCAGCCGGTGGCGGCTTTTGCCCTTCAAAGCACCTTTGCCGACAAAATGTATTTTTGGCCGATTGAGATTGAAGAGTTGAGACGCGACAACCGTCTGACACAAAACCCGGGCTGGCAAACTTATAAATAATTAAAGCTGAACATTAAAAATAAAAAATTACGTATGAAAAAGACAGCTGTAATACTTACCCTGCTGCTGATTACCGGAAGTACAGCCTGCAATAAAGACTGGACAGCCGAGCAATATGAGCAATATGTCTCCTTCAAGGCTCCTCTGGACGGAGACGGCGTAACACCCATTCATATCCGGTACAAGCCGGACGGACTGGTTAATTATGAACTGCCGGTAATCGTCAGCGGTACAACCAATAATAAGAATGACCTTCAGGTACATATCGGGCTTGATCCCGATACGCTGCGGGCTTTTAACGACGCGAATTTTCAAAACCGGACAGACCTTTATTATAAACAGTTGTCGCAGCAGTATTATACTATTCCCGATACGGTAATTTCCATTAAAAAGAATGAGAACACCGATACTGCCACTATCGGGTTTACACTTAAAAATATTGATTTGGCAGATAAATGGATGCTGCCACTTACGATAGAACCGTCAGGGGGATATACTCCCAACCCGAGAAGAAATTACTCAAAAGCATTATTGAGAATTGTGCCGTTTAATGATTATTCGGGAGAATACAGCGGTACGGCTCTGAAGATTTACCTGAAAGGAGAAGAAAACGGCGCGGCGATAGTAAGCAGTACGATACAAACTTATGTTGTTGACGAAAATACAGTCTTCTTCTATGCCGGTACCGTAGATGAAAATAAAACCGACAGAAGAGATTATAAAATTTATGCAAAGTTTGATACCACTACAAGAGAAGTTGTGCTTACTTCGGACAATCCCGATATGAATTTTCACGTAAATCAAACGGTTAATTATTCCGTTGAAGAAATTCCGGATGAAATTCTGCCGTATCTTGTGCACAGGTATGTTACCATCAATAATATTGATTACAACTATACCGATTATACCTCTGTGGCAAATGCCACTATTGACTATACCGTACGCGGTTCACTAATCATGGAAAGAAAAATCAATACACAGATACCGGATGAAGACCAGGCAATTCAGTGGTAAAACGAGTGTCTGCAAGCGTAATAAATTGATTTAACGTAAAAAAATTAATTAATAAGCCATGAAATGCCCATATACCTTTGGCATACTCAAAGCGATGCATTATTTTGAGGTATTACTCGCGGCATTTTTATTTTATAGGATGGAGTTCGTGACACGAGAGCTTGCTCGAACTGAGCGAAGCTAATCTTCGATTTCCATCTGACAGATAAAAACATGAAAAAGTAAACAGATGAAAAGATTAGTAATTCACGGATTTCTGCTGCTCGCTTCCGTAACATACGGTTATAATGCCGGTGCGCAAAAAATAAAAATAAGCGCCAAAAATTTTGAAGGCATGTGGCAGGTAAGTATGCAGAAAAATATGCTGAAAGGCATCAACGGTACCAATGACAAATTTACACCGCCGAGAAACAGAGATTTTAAAGTATTTGATGCAAACGGAAATTTCATGCATTTTTTTTATATGAATGACCGCTACGTGCAGCTTTCGAGAGGAAAGATTAAAATTACCTCAGACTCAACTTACACGGAAGAATTAGACAAACATATAGGAGTACCGCCTTCCGTAAAAGAAGGCCATGTAGTTTTTAAATTTTTAGACGACGACACTTTCCTGATGAATTGGACATTGAACGGCGCAAACGGAGAGGAAATATATGAACGTGTAAAATAGGATAACTAAAGCAAACAATAATCAAAAATATCATCATCTAAATCACTTTTTAATGAGTAAATTTTTTGTCAGATTACCCGTCGTCGTTGCATTATTTCTTTTATTGTCCGTAATCATCACGTATGACTCCGGAGGAGCCAAATGTTTATAGCGGTACAATGATTTTATATAAACCTGCGACCCCGAAGAACAATGTCATTAAGTTAAGTTGTGTGAAGCGTCCTCGCTTCACACGATTATTCTACTGCCTCATGGCAATTTTCGGCAAGAGCCGACAGAATAATGATGTGCGGCGAGGACACCGCACATAGCAAACGTAAACATTTCTTAACTTAATGATATTGCCCGAAGGGGTCGAACGTAAAAAATACTCGAAATATCATTTAAAATATTATCATTTTGTTGAAAGAAAGCATTTAGCAAAACTATTTTAAACAGGTTCAATGTTATTCAATTATCAAAATCCGTTTATAACGGGAGTTTTAAATTAACAAGGGCGTAAGCTATTTGCAATTCGCCGGTTGTACAATCATTCATCTATTTATCATTACATAATCTATTAACAAATCTAATGACACACGTATTTTTTCCGGCAATTAAGAGAGCCAGGTTTTTATTGTTTGCTGCGGCATTGCTCTCTGTCAAAGTAAACGCGCAGCAAATTGCACCGTCGTATCCTTTGATTACGCACGATACGTATTTCAGTATTTGGTCTGCCACGGATAAGCTGAACGCATCAGTCACAAAGCATTGGACAGGAGCCAATCAATCTTTAATAGGAATCATCAAAGTGGATAACCAATACTACCGGTTTTTAGGAAAGCAGGCAGATGCGTATAAAAGTATTTTGCCCGCGGCAGATGAAAGCAATTATACCGTAAAATATACCGAACAGCAACCCGATAATAATTGGACTTCGGTAAAATATAACGATAACGGCTGGAAGTCAGGCGCAGCGCCGTTCAGCGACAATCAATCAGAAGCGAAAACGCTTTGGGCATCCAAAGATATATGGATGCGGCGGGTGTTTGAAATAACGAATCCTAATCTTGATAACCTATTATTGAAAATATATTATGACGATAATGTAGAAGTTTATTTGAACGGGCAAGATATTTATCACACAACCGGGTGGACCAATAAATTTGTTTTTCTTGATTTGAATAATGCTATAAAAAAGAACCTGAAAAAAGGTAAGAACGTCTTGGCGATTCATTGTGCAAATACGGCAGGCGGCGCTTATCTCGATGCAGGAATCGTGCAAAAAATCATATCTGCCGACAAGAAAAAAATTCGGCTTGCTTCACAAAAAGCTGTCTGCTTAACGGCGACGCAAACGAAGTATGATTTTACCGCGGGAGGGGTTGATTTGCAAGTGAAATTCATTTCGCCATTGTTGCTGAGCGATTTGAATCTTGTATCACGCCCTGTTTCTTATGTAACTTTTAATGCAACATCCAACGACGGCAAAACGCACGATGTGCAGGTTTATTTCGGCGCCTCATCGGACGTTGCGGTTAATACATCAAAGCAGGAAGTCGCTGCATCTGTTGCCAATACAAGCAATTTAAAATTGCTGAAAACAGGCACAACATCACAGCCCGTACTGCAAAAGAAAGGTGACGATCTGAGAATCGACTGGGGGTATTTTTATGTAGGCGCACCCAATGATAATACAACGCAGCAATTCATCACATCTTCCGAAACAAGCGGTATTGCTGCATTTCTGAATAACAAAGTTCAATCAACCGGTTCTGTCAAAGGAAACAGCCTCGAACTGAACACCGTTTTAAATCTCGGAAAAGTTTCATCTTCATCCAAAGAAAAATTTATCGAGCTCGGTTATGATGAACAATACATGGTTCAGTATTTTCATCACAACCTGCGCCCCTGGTGGAACAAAGACGGCAACAGCTCCATTGAACAGCAATTGGAAACCGCTTATAACGATTATAATTCGGTGGTAGAAAAATGTAACGCTTTCGATAAGCAAATGTATCAGGAAGCCGTTGCCGCAGGCGGCGAAGATTATGCAAAGCTGTGCGATTTGGCATACAGGCAAAGCGTTGCCGCACATGCGTTGGTGCAAAGCCCCAAAGGAGAAATTTTGTTTTTATCCAAAGAAAATTTCAGCAACGGTTCTATCAACACGGTGGATATAACTTATCCTTCCGCACCGATGTATTTAATGTACAACCCCGATTTACTCAAAGGAATGCTCAACGGCATTTATGAATACAGCGAAAGCGGCAAGTGGCAAAAGCCTTTCCCTGCGCACGATTTAGGTACTTATCCGTTGGCAAACGGACAAACTTACGGGGAAGATATGCCGGTGGAAGAAGCAGGCAATGTAGTCATTGCTACGGCTGCTATTGCAAAAGCCGAAGGTAATGCGAACTACGCAAAACAACATTGGAAAGAACTGAGCATTTGGGTGGATTATTTATCTAAAGCAGGACTTGACCCTACCAACCAATTATGCACGGATGACTTTGCAGGACACCTGGCACGCAACGCAAACCTTTCAGTGAAAGCCATCGTTGCCATCGGCGCCTATGGTATGATGGCAGATATGCTGGGACAAAAAGATACTGCCGAAAAATATATTGCCATGGCAAAAGACTTTGCACAAAAATGGATGCAGCTTGCCGATGCAGGCGACCATTATGCCCTTACGTTCAACGATAAAAATACCTGGAGCCAGAAGTATAATCTGGTTTGGGATAAAGTGCTGCATCTGAATATTTTCCCGCAAAGTGTTTATGAAAAGGAAGTGAAATATTATCTCACGAAGCAGAACAAATACGGTCTTCCTTTAGACAGCAGAAAAACTTATACAAAATCCGACTGGATTATGTGGACGGCAACGCTGGCGAATGATAAAGCAACGTTTGAAAAATTTGTAACGCCTGTTTACAAGTACGCAACCGAAACGCCGACCCGTGTGCCTTTGAGCGACTGGCACGAAACAACAGACGGTAAGCAAGTGGGCTTTCAGGCAAGAAGCGTCGTGGGGGGATACTTTATGAAAATGCTCGACGAAAAATTGAATAAATAAATACTGTTAATCTCATCGCTGTGATCGGTATCGTTGGTCGGGATTGTAAATCCCGACCACAGCGCTTCGGATTTCTTCTCCGCATGGTCTCCATTCATGGCTTGCGCGTTTGCTAAGGGGCTTTGCGGTTGTTGGCTTTGATTGCGCAAAGTTCCCTGCGGGGAAATGCGCGGCGAAGACGCCGCGCATAGCGTCGCTTAACTTTCTTCTCCGCATCGTTTCCTTTCATGGCTTGCGCGTTTGCTAATGGACTTTACGGTTGTAGGCATACATTGCGCAAAGTCCCCTGCGGGAGACTGTGCGGAAAATGCGCGGGGAAGACGCCGCGCATAGCGTCGCTTAACTTTCTTCTCCGTATGGTCTTCTTTCATGGCTTGCGCGTTTGCTAATGGACTTTACGGTTGTTGGCTTACATTGCGCAAAGTTCCCTGCGGGAGACCGTGCGGGGAAATAAAAAAATAAAATTACCTTTTGGCTATTAACTACCCTCCATTAACCATTAACTGTTTGATTATAGCTATCTTTGTTTGCAGGCAATTTCAACAGACATGGACAAACCCAAATATATAGACCTTCGCGCTGATTTCGCTTTTAAACGGACTTTCGGAACAGATGCCAATAAAGACCTTTTGATAGCTTTCCTTAATGAGTTGTTTCGGGGACGGAAAGTTATTCAGGATATTTACTACAACAAGAACGAACACGTAGGCGATACGGAAGAAACGGGCGGTGTAATTTTTGACCTTACCTGCACGGCAGACAACGGCGAACAATTCATTATAGAGGTGCAGCGCAGCTCGCAGCTTAATTTCAAGCGGCGGATGCTGTATTACGGCAGCAAGCTGATTGCCGACCAGGCGCCCAAGGGCAGCCGCAAAAAGTGGGACTACAAGATAAGCGAAGTATATGTGATTGCACTGATGGACGGTTTCCCGATGCCCGGCAGCGAACGAACCACCAAATATTTTCACGACGTTTGCCTCTGCGACCGGGAAACCGGCAAAGTTTTTTACGAGCATTTAGGATTTTTCTATATAGAATTGATTAATTTTACAAAGGAAGAACCGGAGTTGAAAACAGATTTGGACGGGTGGCTCTTCGTATTGAAAAATATGAGCAAATTGGATAAGATACCTTTGTACCTGCGCAAGCCGGTATTCGAGAAATTGTTCAACATTGCCGAATACAGTAAATTAAACAAGGAGGAAAAAATTATGTACGATACAAGTTTAAAACGCAAATGGGACAACGAAGCGGTGATGGAATATGCCCGCCGGGAGAGCAAAGCCGAAGGCAAAGCAGAAGGTATAGCAGAAGGTATGGAAAAAGGCAAAGCGGAAGTGGTTCGCAACCTTATCATCAAACTTGGCTTTACCGATGCACAAGCTGCCGATGTAGCAGAAGTATCTCTTGACTTTGTAAAGAAGGTACGCGCTTCCCTAAAAGAAGAATAAGAGGAAAAAATTATGTACGATACAAGTTTAAAACGCAAATGGGATAACGAAGCGGTGATGGAATATGCCCGCCGGGAGAGCAAAGCCGAAGGCAAAGCAGAAGGTATAGCAGAAGGTATAGCAGAAGGTATAGCAGAAGGTATGGAAAAGGGCATGGAAAAAGGCAAAGCGGAAGTGGTTCGCAACCTTATCATCAAACTTGGCTTTACCGATGCACAAGCTGCCGATGTAGCTGAAGTATCTCTTGACTTTGTAAAGAAGGTACGCGCTTCCCTAAAAGAAGAATAAGAGGAAAAACTTATGTACGATACAAGTTTAAAACGCAAATGGGACTGGGAAGCTGCTTTGGAATATGCCTGGAAAGAAGGCTATGAGGAAGGTTTAGCGATAGCGAAAGGAGAAATTGAAGATAAAGAAAAAAATGAAATTGTCCATAAACTCGAGGATAAAGATAAAATTGTTCATAAACTTATTACGATAGGACCGGCTGATGAAGAAGTTGCCAAATATGCCGGAGTTTCAAAGTATTTTGTAAAAAAAGTACGCGCTTCACTAAAAAAGAAATAATAATTTTAATAAATTAGTTTGCAAAAGGCTTCTTTAGGGAAGCCTTTATTTTTTTTCTCCGCATGGTCTTCTTTCATGGCTTGCGCGTTTGCTAAGGGGCTTTACGGTTGTTGGCTTGCATTGCGCAAAGTCCCCTGCGGGAGACCGTGCGGAAAATGCGCGGCGAAGACGCCGCGCATAGCGTCGCTTAACTTTCTTTTCCGCATGGTCTTCTTTCATGGCTTGCGCGTTTGCTAAGGGGCTTTGCGGTTGTTGGCTTACATTGCGCAAAGTCCCCTGCGGGGAAATGCGCGGCGAAGACGCCGCGCATAGCGTCGCTTAACTTTCTTCTCCGCATCGTTTCCTTTCATGGCTTGCGCGTTTGCTAAAGGGCTTTGCGGTTGCTGGCTTACATTGCGCAAAGTCCCCTGCGGGAGACTGTGCGGGGAAATGCGTGGCGAAGATGCCGCGCATAGCGTCCCTTAACTTTCTTCTCCGCATGGTCTCCTTTCATGGCTTGCGCGTTTGCTAATGGACTTTACGGTTGTAGGCATACATTGCGCAAAGTCCCCTGCGGGAGACTGTGCGGAAAATGCGCGGGGAAGACGCCGCGCATAGCGTCGCTTAACTTTTTTCTCCGCATGGTCTTCTTTCATGGCTTGCGCGTTTGCTAATGGACTTTACGGTTGTTGGCTTACATTGCGCAAAGTTCCCTGCGGGAGACCGTGCGGGGAAATAAAAAAATAAAATTACCTTTTGGCTATTAACTACCCTCCATTAACCATTAACTGTTTGATTATAGCTATCTTTGTTTGCAGGCAATTTCAACAGACATGGACAAACCCAAATATATAGACCTTCGCGCTGATTTCGCTTTTAAACGGACTTTCGGAACAGATGCCAATAAAGACCTTTTGATAGCTTTCCTTAATGAGTTGTTTCGGGGACGGAAAGTTATTCAGGATATTTACTACAACAAGAACGAACACGTAGGCGATACGGAAGAAACGGGCGGTGTAATTTTTGACCTTACCTGCACGGCAGACAACGGCGAACAATTCATTATAGAGGTGCAGCGCAGCTCGCAGCTTAATTTCAAGCGGCGGATGCTGTATTACGGCAGCAAGCTGATTGCCGACCAGGCGCCCAAAGGCAGCCGCAAAAAGTGGGACTACAAGATAAGCGAAGTATATGTGATTGCACTGATGGACGGTTTCCCGATGCCCGGCAGCGAACGAACCACCAAATATTTTCACGACGTTTGCCTCTGCGACCGGGAAACCGGCAAAGTTTTTTACGAGCATTTAGGATTTTTCTATATAGAATTGATTAATTTTACAAAGGAAGAACCGGAGTTGAAAACAGATTTGGACGGGTGGCTCTTCGTATTGAAAAATATGAGCAAATTGGATAAGATACCTTTGTACCTGCGCAAGCCGGTATTCGAGAAACTGTTCAACATTGCAGAATACAGTAAATTAAACAAGGAGGAAAAAATTATGTACGATACAAGTTTAAAACGCAAATGGGACAACGAAGCGGTAATGGAATATGCCCGCCGGGAGAGCAAAGCAGAAGGTATAGCAGAAGGTATGGAAAAGGGCAAAGCGGAAGTGGTTCGTAACCTTATCATCAAACTTGGCTTTACCGATGCACAAGCTGCCGATGTAGCAGAAGTATCTCTTGACTTTGTAAAGAAGGTACGCGCTTCCCTAAAAGAAGAATAAGAGGAAAAAATTATGTACGATACAAGTTTAAAACGCAAATGGGACAACGAAGCGGTGATGGAATATGCCCGCCGGGAGAGCAAAGCCGAAGGCAAAGCAGAAGGTATAGCAGAAGGTATGGAAAAGGGCATGGAAAAGGGCAAAGCTGAAGGCAAAGCGGAAGTGGTTCGCAACCTTATCATCAAACTTGGCTTTACCGATGCACAAGCTGCCGATGTAGCAGAAGTATCTCTTGACTTTGTAAAGAAGGTACGCGCTTCCCTAAAAGAAGAATAAGAGGAAAAAATTATGTACGATACAAGTTTAAAACGCAAATGGGACAACGAAGCGGTAATGGAATATGCCCGCCGGGAGAGCAAAGCAGAAGGCAAAGCAGAAGGTATAGCAGAAGGTATGGAAAAGGGCATGGAAAAAGGCAAAGCGGAAGTGGTTCGCAACCTTATCATCAAACTTGGCTTTACCGATGCACAAGCTGCCGATGTAGCAGAAGTATCTCTTGACTTTGTAAAGAAGGTACGCGCTTCCCTAAAAGAAGAATAAGAGGAAAAAATTATGTACGATACAAGTTTAAAACGCAAATGGGATAACGAAGCGGTGATGGAATATGCCCGCCGGGAGAGCAAAGCAGAAGGTATAGCAGAAGGTATAGCAGAAGGTATAGCAGAAGGTATGGAAAAGGGCATGGAAAAAGGCAAAGCGGAAGTGGTTCGCAACCTTATCATCAAACTTGGCTTTACCGATGCACAAGCTGCCGATGTAGCTGAAGTATCTCTTGACTTTGTAAAGAAGGTACGCGCTTCCCTAAAAGAAGAATAAGAGGAAAAACTTATGTACGATACAAGTTTAAAACGCAAATGGGACTGGGAAGCTGCTTTGGAATATGCCTGGAAAGAAGGCTATGAGGAAGGTTTAGCGATAGCGAAAGGAGAAATTGAAGATAAAGAAAAAAATGAAATTGTCCATAAACTCGAGGATAAAGATAAAATTGTTCATAAACTTATTACGATAGGACCGGCTGATGAAGAAGTTGCCAAATATGCCGGAGTTTCAAAGTATTTTGTAAAAAAAGTACGCGCTTCACTAAAAAAGAAATAATAATTTTAATAAATTAGTTTGCAAAAGGCTTCTTTAGGGAAGCCTTTATTTTTTTTCTCCGCATGGTCTTCTTTCATGGCTTGCGCGTTTGCTAAGGGGCTTTACGGTTGTTGGCTTGCATTGCGCAAAGTCCCCTGCGGGAGACCGTGCGGAAAATGCGCGGCGAAGACGCCGCGCATAGCGTCGCTTAACTTTCTTTTCCGCATGGTCTTCTTTCATGGCTTGCGCGTTTGCTAAGGGGCTTTGCGGTTGTTGGCTTACATTGCGCAAAGTCCCCTGCGGGGAAATGCGCGGCGAAGACGCCGCGCATAGCGTCGCTTAACTTTCTTCTCCGCATCGTTTCCTTTCATGGCTTGCGCGTTTGCTAAAGGGCTTTGCGGTTGCTGGCTTACATTGCGCAAAGCCCGCTGCGGGGAAATGCGCGGCGAAGACACCGCACATAGCGTTCCTTAACTTTTTTCTCCGCATGGTCTTCTTTCATGGCTTGCGCGTTTGCTAATGGACTTTACGGTTGTTGGCTTGCATTGCGCAAAGTCCCCTGCGGGAGACTGTGCGGGGAAATAATCTCTTTAATTATATTTCCGTGAGAAAGAAAAAGATACCCGCTGCAAAACCGGCAGCGGGTATCTTTTTCAAAAAGGCTTTAACAAGCGCCTTGCTTATGTGCGGTTGATGCCTTACTTTCCTATTCCGTAATATACAAAGCCCTCTTTGTGCAGCAGTACATCGTCATAGATGTTGCGTCCGTCAAATACGACGGCTGTTTGCATGGCAGCTTTGATATGTTTCCAGTCGGGCAGGCGGAACTCGTTCCATTCCGTCAGCAGGGCAATGGCGCTTGCCCCTTCGATGGTTTGATATACATCGTTGCACCAGGTGATGCTGTCGCCAAGTACTTTTTGGGCTTCTTCCATGGCAACCGGGTCAAATGCTTTAACCGTAGCGCCTGCAGCAAGCAGTTCGTCTATCAGCTCAAGCGATGGCGCTTCACGCATATCATCCGTATTCGGCTTAAAGGCAAGTCCCCATACGGCAATGGTCTTACCCTTCAGGTCGTTGTCGAAATGGCGGCTTATTTTCTTAAACAGAATTTTCTTCTGCCGGTTATTGATGTCTTCAACAGCCTCTAATAATTGAAGCCGGTAGCCGTTTTCTTTCCCTATGTTGACCAACGCCTTGACATCTTTCGGAAAGCAGGATCCGCCGTAGCCGACACCCGCATAAAGAAATTTTTTGCCGATACGGGGGTCTGCCCCTATGCCCGCACGTACATGGTTGACGTCTGCCCCCACGATTTCACAGAGGTTGGCAATATCGTTCATAAACGAAATACGGGTCGCCAGCATAGAGTTAGCGGCATATTTGGTCATTTCTGCCGAGGCAATGTCCATATACAGGATACGGTAGCCGTTGAGCAAAAACGGTTTGTACAGGGTGTCGATGGTCTCTTGCGCGCGGGGGCTGTCCACACCTACGACAATCCTGTCCGGGCTCATAAAGTCTTTGATGGCTGCGCCTTCTTTCAGAAACTCCGGGTTAGAAACCACGTCGAACGGTATGTCGGCGCCTCTTTCCTGCAGCGCTTCTTTAATGGCGCCGCGTACTTTCTCCGAAGAGCCCACCGGAACGGTGCTCTTCGTAATCACAATCGCGTAGCCGGTCAGGTATTTCCCCACATCTTTAGCCGCGCTCAGCACATAGCGCATATCGGCGCTGCCGTCTTCGCCCGGCGGCGTGCCCACGGCAATAAATATCGCTTCCGCGCCCGCAATATTATCCGCAAGGGAGGTGCTGAAGCTCAGTCGTCCGTTTTGTACGTTATGTTTTACAATATCGTCTAAGCCCGGTTCATAAATAGGTAAAATTCCTTTGTGTAAGTTGGCAACTTTTTTCGTGTCTATATCTATGCAGCAGACTTCAATGCCAACATCCGAGAGGCATGCGCCTGTTACAAGTCCCACATAGCCGGTACCAATTACGATTACTTTCATCTGTTTATTTTTTATTGTTTTTTAATGGTAAGATGGAATGAGCCAAAATAATTATCACTTTGTGTATGTAAAATCCTTACGGGCATTTCATCTATTATATTTTTTGTTTAAAATGTACGGCAGGCAAATGTATATAATTTATTGCTTCGCGTTTATCCTGCTGTCTTGCTTCTCTGACGGAACAGCCGCCGCCAACCCACAACCAATAACTGATAACCAATAACTGATAACCAATAACGGACAACCAATACCCAACAATATCCCAATATCTCAATATCTCAATATCCCAATAACTAATACGCCTTTTCTTCCCCCTTCGCGGTATTCCACACCGTAAGAAAAATGATTTTTAAATCCAGGAAAAACGACCAGTTCTCTAAGTAGTCTATATCGTACTGCACCCTCTTTTTCATTTCTTCGGGCGTCTTCGTTTCGCCGCGGCAGCCGTTTACCTGCGCCCAGCCGGTAATGCCGGGTTTCAGCAGGTGCCGCACCATGTAATTGTCCATCAGGTTCTTGTATTTTTTGGTATGCGCCAGCATATGTGGTCGCGGACCCACTATCGACATATCGCCGGTTAGTACATTCCAGAATTGCGGCAGCTCGTCAATGCTCGTTTTACGGATGAAGGCGCCTATCTTGGTCAGCCGTTTATCATCCTTCGTCGCTTGCAGACCGGTATGGGCATCCTTGTTTTTCCGCATGCTGCGGAACTTATAGCATTTGAAAGGCTTATTGTCCTTGCCCGACCTTAACTGCACAAACACCGCGGGTCCCCTCGATTCCAGCATGATCAGCAGCGCCATTATCGGGTACAGCCAGCTTAAGATAAATATAAGCACAAATAGGGAGAATGCAATATCGAACAGGCGTTTTACCTGCCGGTTAAGGCTGTCCTCCAGTGGCTCTTCCCGTATGGTCATCACGGGCAGTTCGCCTATTTTGGAATAGACCTTTCCCGGTCGCTGGATGATGTCCTCATAATCCAGCAGGAACTTTACCCGTATCATTTGCTTGTCGGCTTCCTTCATCAGCCGGCTGACGTTCTCTGCCGAAACCTCGCGGATGGAACAGAACACCTCGTGCACCCGGTTGGTGCGTATAAAGTCAATGCAGTTGAATACGTCCCCCTTATACAGGCTGTGCGACGGATGCCCGTTCCTCGGAAAATCCGACTGGCTGAAGATGCCCATCACATTATAATGATGAACCACGTTCACATCTGTAATGGCATTATACATTCTTTCGGCAACCTGTTTGTTGCCGATAACCACGATGTTAAGGTTCGGCTTTATTTTTTTACGCAGTTTCTTGCGCAGCCCTAACATGAATACCCGCAGGAAAACCAAAGCCAGGGCAAAGAACAGGCTGCTCAGCAAAAACAGGAAGAAATAAAAATGTCCCCGGTGCTGTGTCCTCATGGCGATGAGGAGCAGGAAAACGCAGGTACAGGTAATATAGGTAGTGTATATCCGGTAAGAATTGCGCATAATCACGGTGGAATCCATGGTGGAAAAATCATCATAGACTCTCCGCATGACCGTTAGTGTTACCCACATGAAATTAAAAAAGATGAACAGGGTCAGAAAGTTAATCGACACAATGGAATCCGCCCCTTTGAGCAGCAGGAAAGAAGCAAGCAAAGAAATGTTCAACGCTATAATGTCGAAAACGAGCATATAGGTCTGGAGTCTGGTAAAAAATTTCTGCATAGGTATAATACAATTTTTTAATAGCGCTGCAAATACAACATAAGTCTTCTACAGTGAAACCGGTTGCCGCCCTGTGAATAAAAATGTCCACCTGTTGTTTGTTGCCGGGGTTAATCTGTTAAGGGAGCCTCCGCCGCATTTGTCTTAAATTGCCTTTGCAAAATTAGCATATAATCGCTTTATCGGTCTCATTATTATTTCGTAACCACCAGCAACTAACAAGCCAAAAACGCTTTTACACCAAATTTGTTTAAAAAAATCCTAAGGAAAAGATAGAACAGCGGCTAATTATCTCCTCTACAGTTTCTGTTTTGATTCAGCCCGACAAAAATAAGCCAAATAAATAGAATCCGCAAGAAATTTTTTAACACCTGCAAAGAATTCGCTCGTCGGTAAAACACCATCCCCCATGACCTATCAACCATCCCCCATGACCTATCAACCATTACCCATTACCCATGAACCATAACCTATGACCCATGAACTACCCCCTATGACCCATGAACTACCCCCCATGAACTATGACCCATGAACCATGACCCATTACCCATGAACTACCCCCCATGAACTATGACCCATTACCCATTACCCATAACCTATGACCCATGAACTACCCCCTATGACCTATGACCCATTACCCATGACCCATGAACTATGAACCATGCCCCGTTACCTCATTGTCTTTTGTTAAATAAGACCGGAACCGCAGGATTTGCCATAATATTTCAGGAGGTGTATAAGAATAGCTTCTTTTTCTATTATACCTTTGTATGGTAATAAAATATTATCAGGTACTTCTTAAAGTAGAAATTTAATGTACGTTGCCGGTAATCGTTTTCGGTAAGGAGCAAGTGAATGACGGTAGGACTTAAGAAGGAATATAACAATATAGTTTTTAATATTTAATAGCTTTATTTTGGAAAAAGACAGTCGTATATACATCGCCGGGCATAGGGGAATGGTCGGCGGGGCTATTAAAAGAAAGCTGGAAAAAGAAGGCTATAACAACCTTGTCCTACGCACGTCTTCCGAATTGGACCTGCGCGACCAGCAGGCGGTAGCGCACTTTTTTGAACAGGAAAAACCGGAATATGTATTCCTCGCTGCTGCGAAGGTCGGCGGCATCCTGGCGAACAATACCTACCGTGCCGATTTTTTGTACGACAACCTCGCAATGGAAGCCAATATCATTCATGCGGCTTATCTCAACAAGGTAGAGAAGCTGATGTTTCTCGGCAGCAGTTGTATTTACCCTAAGCTGGCGCCGCAGCCCTTAAAGGAAGAATCGCTGTTATCCGGCTTTCTGGAAGCGACCAACGAACCCTATGCTATCGCGAAAATCGCAGGCATTAAGCTCTGCGAAGCCTACCGCGACCAGTATCAATGCAACTTTATCAGCGTGATGCCGACCAACCTGTACGGTATCGGCGACAATTATCATCCGCAGAATTCACACGTGTTGCCGGCGCTTATCCGCCGTTTTCACGAGGCAAAGGAAACCGGCGCGCCGGTGGTAACCATTTGGGGTACGGGTACGCCGCTTCGGGAGTTTTTGTTCGCCGACGACCTGGCGGACGCTTGTCTTTTCCTGATGGAAAATTATAACGAAAAACAATTTCTGAATATTGGTACGGGTTCCGACCTGAGCATTAAAGATCTGGCATACCTTGTAAAAGAGGTGGTCGGTTACGAAGGTTCAATTGATTTTGACACAACTAAGCCGGATGGTACGCCGCGAAAATTAATGGATGTGTCTAAGCTGCACGCCCTGGGCTGGAAACATACGGTGGAATTAAAAGAGGGGATAACCCTGGCATACCGGGATTTTTTAAAAAATGCCTATGCCGAACGTTGATACAATACCTTAACCCCTTTAGGGGATAAGGGCTAAGCCGTGAACGGGGCGTTATTTGAATAGAGCAATAAATGTAGTGTTAACAAGCCTCGCTGGATTTTCTGGAAAACACATACGTCGAACGCTGACGCGGTATATAAGTTCTTGTTAGGGGATAGGGGGACAAGCCCCCGGATGGTGCGTTACTTGAATAGCCGCCGGTGCAACCGGCAGGCAAATCAAATGGAAAAAAGAAAAATGCGATAACTATCGCCTGTTATTGATAAAAGTACTTAGTTTAGCGCAAAATAATAATGGAAGGGAAGAAGAGATGCTTTTGTACCGTACATTATTATGGATGACCGGAAACTAATCATGCGCTATTTGTCATTATGTAAGGCTTCGTCTTGGAATGGCAGGTAAGTAATAGACGCTCAACCGTTGTACCTGTTTATTGTTAAATGTAGTAATGCTCAGTTTATAATATAAAATTTTATAATCGGATACCGGCTGATAACCGTAATCAAAAGTTCTTTGAGCGGCATTATTGAATATGCGTTAATAAAATCAATGCGGTAAGGCATGAAAAATGGACATGTTTCTCGTCATTTCGTGGGGAGAAATCTCATTATAATGCCGGCTTATAAAATGATTTTTAGCAAATTCAATACGGTCTTGATTTTTTGGTTCTTTTTTATCAGGCAAAAAGAACAATAAAGAAATAACAAATAAAATGAACCGAACACGCCTGCATATTAAAGGAATGATAATTGCAGGTTTGTTTTGATAATTTAAAAACATAAACAATATACTACGAATGAAAACAGCTTTAATTACCGGTATCACGGGGCAGGACGGTTCTTACCTGGCAGAATTACTGTTGGAAAAAGGATACGAGGTACATGGCATCAAGCGCAGGGCGTCATCGTTTAATACCCAGCGTATTGACCATTTGTATCAGGACCGGCACGAAAGCCATGTGCACTTTAAACTGCATTACGGCGATTTAACCGACTCTACCAATATTATCCGTATTATTCAGGAAGTGCAGCCCGATGAGATTTACAATCTCGGCGCCATGAGCCACGTGAAGGTATCCTTTGATTCGCCGGAATATGTGGCAAATGTCGATGGTATCGGCACCCTGCGCATTCTCGAAGCGGTGCGTATCCTGGGATTGGAAAAGAAGACGCGTATCTACCAGGCTTCTACCTCGGAGCTGTATGGCGGCTTGGAAGAAAATAAGAATGAGAAAGGCTTTTACGACGAAAATTCGCCGTTCTACCCACGCTCGCCTTATGGTGTGGCAAAGATTTATGGTTTCTGGATTACGAAGAACTATCGCGAAGCATATAATATCTATGCATGCAACGGTATTTTGTTCAACCACGAGTCGCCCCGTAGAGGAGAGACCTTTGTTACCCGCAAAATTACCCGCGCGGTAGCGGCAATAGCGCTGGGTAAGCAGGATAAATTATACCTGGGCAATATGGATGCAAAGCGCGACTGGGGACATGCCAAAGACTATGTGGAAGCGATGTGGCGCATTTTGCAGCAGGACGTGGCGGAAGATTACGTGATAGCCACCGGCGTTACCACTACGGTACGCGATTTCGTGAAGATGGCTTTTGCCGAGTTAGGTATTGAGCTGGCGTTCGAGGGAGAACACGAAAAGGAAACGGCAAAAGTGGTAAAATGTAATAATCCGTCGTACCAGCTGGAAACAGGTAAAGCGGTCGTGTGTATCGACCCGCAATACTACCGCCCTACGGAAGTGGACTTGCTGATTGGCGACCCTGCCAAAGCAAAAACGAAATTGGGCTGGGAACCTAAATATGACTTACAGGCTTTGATAAAAGAAATGGTGCTGTCGGACGTGGAGTTATGTAAAAATCAACAGATGTCGTTGTAAGAAGATTGGACAGTTATAAAAGTTGTTAGAGGTCGGTATAGCAGGCATCAGTAGCGGGAATAGCGATTTGTTGATATCTTTTGCCGGGATTTGCAATAAAAGAATTCGCTCGTCGGTAAAACACCATCCCCATGACCTATGACCCATTACCCATGAACTATGCCCCATGATATTTAAAAAAGAATTGGAAATATTCCCGGAATACCGGAAATTCGCTTCATAAAGTATTTGTGCTGTACATTTCAGAAATTTCTTTGGAAGCTTATGGACAAAAGAAGTGTAGGGCATAGCAAGTATATCACAACTAAAACGAACCGGAAAACTGGCTGTAAATAATGCTTTCGTTAAAGTGCAATCATGGGGTGGTTAAGAAAAGTAAAAGAGGTTAAAGCTATTAACAGTTGTTCTCTTTCATAACTTTTAAAAAGTTGGCTGATTATTTGCTAATATCTGAAATAATTCTGTTATTTGCAAACGGATTAGCGTGTTCTTTTTGTTAAGTTCCGGTATCGTGTCGGTTACTATTATCTCTTGAAAAACATTGAATTAGATGAAAAAAATACATCGTGTTTTCCCTTTTTTAACACTGCTGCTGTTATTTGCCTCATGCTCCGGTTATAAAAACATTGCCTATTTCCAGAATATTACCGATAGTTCGGAAGCCTATACTAAAGGTATCGATGTACCCGTGGCGGCATACAAGCCCTTGGTCATCCAGCCCGATGATATTTTAAGGGTTACCATTTCTACCTTAGACCCGGCTGCAGATGGAGCGCTTAATTTAAGTACAGCTCCTGCGAGTAATTCAGCAGCTATGCTAGCAACAAATGTGAACACATCTGCTAATATGCGACCAGTATCTACACCTGATGGATATTTGGTAAATAAAGATGGCAATATAGAAGTGCCTGTATTGGGAGCAGTTCATGTTGCGGGGTTGACGACTGATGAAATCAAAGATACGATTACTCGAAAAGCGGCGATGTTGTATAAAGACCCTGTTGTAAATGTCCGCCTGGCAAATTTTAAGGTAACGGTGCTGGGAGAGGTTACGAGGCAGGGAACTTATATTGTCGATGGGGAGCGGGCAAACGTATTGGATGCGCTGGGGCTGGCTGGCGATTTGACCATCTATGGTAAGCGAGAAAATATAATGCTACAGCGACGTGAGCCAGATAATCAAGTAAAGGTGGTGCGTCTTGACTTAAATAATACAGCAATGATGGCTTCTCCTTATTTTTATTTAAGGCAGGGCGATGTGATTTATGTAGAGCCTACTAAGGGTAAAGCGGCAGCTACGGATGCGGCAAGAACAAGAAACTATACAATTGGTGCTGCTATCCTTTCATTAATTGTAGTTATTGCAAGTAGGGTTAATTTGTAAAAAAATCAAATTCATTTCAAAACTATATACTCCTGAATCTTTATGCAATCTCACGATATTGAACGGCAAGATGCAGATAATGCGAAGATAGATATTACAAAAATATTACAGCAAGTAAAAGCTAATTGGGTATTTTTCGCAATAAGCATTTTTTTGATGTTAGCATTGGCTTATGTTTATCTAAAGTCTACTAATCCTAAGTACAATGCAACAGCAAGTATTCTTATTAAAGACCCAAAATCTAATCTCGGTGGTAATTCCATGTCTTCTGAATTTTCTACTTTGCAAAGTTTAGGAATACTTTCAGGGCAGAGTAATGTTTATAATGAGCAGCAGATTATCCTTAGTTCTACGCTTCTGCAGGAAACTGTAAATAAACTACAGCTATATCTTTCATTTTCGAAAAGAAAAGGATTGAGAGAGGTTCCTTTATATAAGGACTCTCTGCCCTTTACAATTAATGTAAGTAATTATCATACGGATGACATAGTAGCTTTGCAAGATGACGATTTACTGCATTTTGAATTGACGATTAACAACCAAGGATACATTATTACTAATGACAATGAACAGGTTTGGAAAGGCACATGGGGTATCCCTTTAACTGCTTCTTTTGGTAGTTTGGTTTTAAATAAAGATAATTTGACTAATGCGTGGGACACCTCTCAGATTATTAAACTAAGAATAGCACCAATAAGTTCGGTCGTGAGCGATTTACAGGAGAATTTGAATGCTGAAATGCCTAATGATAATGTAACCACCTTAAATCTTACATTGCCAACTATTGTACCCGATAAGGGTATTGACATATTGAATACATTGATTGATGTATATCGGCAGGCTGGAGTGGACGATAACAATCAGGTGGCGGATAGTACTATTAAGTTTATCAACGACAGGCTAGCATCAGTAAGCACCGAGCTAAGCAATTGGGAATCCAGAATACAAGATTTTAAGCAAAAAAACAATCTAGCAGACATAACGACTCAATCACAAGCATTGATTAATTATGCAGGCACTTCTACACAAAACTTAGCAAACCAGCAGGTGCAACTAAGTGTGGTTAATTCATTGCTTAACTATATGGAATTGAATCAGGATAGCCTTCAGGTAATTCCTGCTGCTTCTTTGCTTCAGAATTCTGCAATTTCATCAAATATTGATCAATATAATGCGCTGCTTTTACAACGCCAACGCTTATTGCTAAGCTCTACCACCAATAATCCCTTGGTTAAAAATCTGGATACTCAGTTGGCGGGCATGCGTAGTGGTATGCTGTCCGAGTTGGTTTCTATGAAGCATTCTATTCAGGTAGCAATCGGACAAATGCAGCGCAACAGCAATGCGATTACTGATACCCTGCGTAAGGTACCGGCAAAAGAACGGGTTTACCTGGAGTATAGTCGTCAGCAGGAGGTGGAACAACAATTATATTTGTTTTTGTTACAGCAAAAAGAACAGACGGCTATTTCTAAATCATCCACAGTGTCTAATGTTAGGGTTATTGATTATGCGTGGGTAGCACCAAAACCTGTTTCTCCAAAAAAGCTCGTTATAGCTGTTGTAGCACTCTTTTTGGGAGTTGTCATTCCTTTTGCATATTTTATTTTATTAGATTTATTGAACACGAAAATCCGGAAAAAAGAAGATATCGAAAAAGGAACGAACGTGCCCATCCTGGCGGAAATCTTGCATAGCGGCGGCGGTATTGCCGACAAAGAAATTATCATTACGGAAACTTCCCGCGACCCGGTAGCGGAGCAGTTCCGTACCCTGCGTACCGATTTGAATTTCTTATTGCCGCAGGCAGACAATAAGGTCATAATTATTACTTCTTCTATGCCGGGCGAGGGTAAGAGTTTTGTATCGTTGAATCTGAGTGCTACGATGGCATTGTCAGGCAAAAAAACGGTGGTGTTGGAATTGGATTTGCGCAAGCCGCGTCTTTCGCAAAAATTAGGTATCCGTCCGGCAAAGGGCTACACGCACTATGCTATCGGGCAGGCGAAGCTGGAGGAAATTATCTATCCTGTTGAGAATTATGGCAACCTGTCGATTATCCCCTGTGGTCCTATTCCGCCGAACCCGGCAGAATTGATTTTATTGGACAAAACAAAGGATATGTTTACGGAATTGAGGAAGAGGTTCGATTACATCGTTATAGATACAACCCCGAATATTGTTACGGATGCGAAATTATTGGCGCAGTATGCCGATATTACCCTCTTCCTGGTAAGGGTAGGATACACGTACAAAGAGCAGGTTGCCCAAATCGGAAGATTGGGGGATGATGACAAATTCCCGCGTCTGAATATTGTGGTAAATGATATTAGTATAAAGAAATCCGGCTATGGTCAGGGTTATGGATATGGCTATGGTTATGGATACGGCTATGGGTATTTCGGCGAGGGGGATAAAAAGAAAAACAAGTGGTGGATATTTTGGAAAAATAATTAATATAAAGTAATTATCTATATTGCAATGTATTAATAATTATTATACTAACTGGTTAATTCTATATCTTAATAGAGAAAGGATGTTGTAATTTTTGAGGGAAAAAAATTGCATGGATTGTATATTTATGTACGACATATATAGCCGTACGTAATTTTCTTCCATTCTAAGATTGCCTTTCTTCCTATATTATTAAATATGTACTTGATTTTAAATAGTTAATTAATATTATGTCAACGTCTAAAACGATAGCAAAAAATACATTATTTTTATATATTAGAATGTTGCTTACTATGGGGGTTGGACTTTATACCTCTAGAGTGGTGCTAAATGTATTGGGAGTTTCCGATTTTGGAATTTATAGTGTCGTGGGTGGTGTCGTTTCTCTTTTTGCTTTTTTTAATGCGGCAATGTCATCTGCAAATCTGCGTTTTTTTGCTATTGATATAGGGAAAAAAGATTGGAATAATTTGCATAAAACATTTAATTCCTCTTTAATTATTCATGTTGGAATTGCATTTGTAGTATTAGTTATTGCAGAGACGATAGGCTTATGGTTTGTGAATTACAAACTGGTTTTGCCGACAGGTAGATTAAAGGAAGCCAATTTTGTCTTTCAATTTTCTATATTGTCAAGCATTATTAGTATTACACAGGATCCGTTTAATGCTTTAATAATAGCACGAGAGAGAATGAATGTGTTTGCTGCAATCAGCATAATTGAAGTTATTTTAGAATTAGTGAGTGTTTTTCTATTACGTATTTCTCCATTTGACAAGCTAGAAAGTTATTCTGTATTATTATTGGTTGTAATGCTAATTATTTCTAGCATATACAAAATTTATTGTCTCAAAAATTTTAAAGAATCTAAGTTTAAATATTTTAGAGATAAAGAGTTATATAAGAAGCTTGTTTCATATTCAGGCTGGACTTTATTTGGAAATATAGCATTTGTTGCAAAAGGACAGGGTATTAATATCCTTTTAAATATTTTTTTTGGTACAGTTGTAAATGCTGCTTATGGGATTATGCTACAAGTACAAAATGCTACCAATACATTTGCATTAAATTTTCAAACAGCAATAAATCCGCAGATATATAAAAGTTATGCGCATGACAATTTTATACAATTGTACAAATTAATATTTCAAGGTTCAAAATTTTCCTTCTTTGTAATCTTTATTTTACTATGTCCAATTGTTTATAATATTCATTTTATTCTTTTATGGTGGTTAAAAACACCTCCTTTATATTCGGACATTTTTATTATATTCGCTTTGGTTAATTTATCAATAGAATGTATTTCTCGTCCATTAATTACTGGAGCTTTAGCTACGGGAAAAATTAAATGGTATCAAATTGTCGTTGGCGGAATCCTTTTGCTAAATATACCGTTGACATATATTTTGTTTAGAGTAATTTCAAGGCCTATCTTGTTTTTATTTGTGACGATATTCTTGTCTCTGATTACATTAATTTTTCGCTTATTTTTTCTAAAAAAATTGATAACATTAAATGTTAAATCTTTTGTTAGAGAAGTTATTTATCCAATTTTGTTAGTAGTTGTTATAAGTGGACTATTCTTGTATGGGTTAGATTTTATATTAGGAAAATCAACTAATTTTATAAGTTTAGTCTTGACGAGTATTTTTATTGTAATAATAACGGGCAGCATAATATTTTTCGTCGGAGTCAAGAAAAATGAGAAATTTATGATATATGGTATTATAAAAAATAAATTAAGAAAATGATATTATCTATGCAAGACATGATAAAGTATAATTTATGTAGGTAGCTGTTTAACTTTCGTTTCGGAGTCTGAAAATGAGATAGTATGAATTGCTTTTTGCTAATGAAGCTAAGAGATAGTGGAGTATTGATAAATGACGGAATAAAAGTTTACCTATTTAACCTAAATCCAGAAGATATTGTGAAAGATGGGATAGTAAACATGTGTTAGAATATGACGAAAAATTGGACGCTTTCCTTAATGCGTAATAACGCAGATATTAAAGTATATTGAGAGACTAGTATCTTTTGGGTAGAATTGCTGCCTATGTTTTTGAATAATTTTTTAAGCGAACGATAACGAACTGGTTCTTTATAATTAAAGAATTCAATGGTACTCTCAAAAATTAAAAAGAAAAATAACTTTTAGTTAGAGTTATTTTGGGTGGTTGAAAAAGCAAGTTCTTTTCAGATTACTAGATGGAATTCTTGAAGTCATCGGATTAGAAGAATAATATATATTGGGCTTTCGAACAGAGTAAAATAGACGAATTATTAAATCAAATTTGATTTGTGACGGAAATAAATGAGTGTATTACAGAATGGAAAGGGAACCGAAGCATCTTTAATAAATGCTCTGAAGTGGGATTTTATATTCATCAAGTACATTTAACATTAAGGAGATTGAAATAAAAATATATTTATTGACATATTCAAACGAGTAATTAAGTTATGAAAATTGTTTTTGAGCCATATTCAAGTAGAACTAATAGGTACGTACATTTAATGATTGGGGCTTTGAGAAAATATGGACATGAAGTTTATTCTTTATCAAATATTTTTAAAAATCCCGCTTTATTTTTTAAAATAAAAGTAGTTCATCTTAATTGGTTTGAAAATTTGAATGGAGTCAAATCCATGGAAGTTCTGTACAGTTTTGCCAAGCAATATCTAAAGATTAATTTATTAATATTATTCGGGAAAGACATAATATGGACGATGCATAATAAAATTCCCCATGACCAGTCTTTTTTGAAATACAAAATGTTATTATTAAGAACTATTATTAAAAATGCAAAGAAGATAATTATTCATAGTTCTGTTTCTTATAAGATGTTGATAAATGACTTTTCTGTCCCAGAATCAAAAATTGTATATTGTCCACATCCTAATTATATTGGAGAATATGGAGAAATTTTAGAAAGTAAAACAGATGAACAATTTCTAAATCTACTTTTTATCGGTAGTGTTAAGCCATATAAAAATATTGAGTTGTTATTGGAAGTAATGAGTTCGCTTTTAGGATATCCAATAAAGCTCAAAATTGTAGGGAAAGCTTTACCTTCTTATGCACAAGAGTTACTTCAGAAGAGTGAGGGCTTAGCCAATGTCGAGCTTCGCTTAGAATTCATACAGGAAGAAAATATGAATATGGTGTTATCAGAGTGCGATTTGTTAGTATTGCCATACGATATGGCGAGCAGTTTAAACTCTGGAACAGCTATTCTCGCATTTTCATATAAAAAAAGTGTAATATGTCCTAATATTGGTACTATTATGGACATAGAAAACAAAGATTGTGTTTTTAGATATGAATATAAGGATAGAGAAGAACATAAAAAAAATTTGAGTTCAGCTATACTGAAAGCTTATGATATTTTCCGACAAGAGCAATTGGATACATATAGCGCTTCGTTATTTAAAGAAATGCTGGAAAAAAATAATATAGACATCGTTGGACACACTTTGAATATGGCATACAATTAAATATGGTCGATATGAAGTTTATTTCAGTAATCATACCTACTTACAAGGATTGGGAAAGGCTTCGCTTATGTTTGGATAGTTTGAAGTCCCAAACATATCCTCAGGAGTTTTTTGAGATAATTGTTGTTAACAATTATCCGGATGATACAGTTCCGTCAGACTTGGTTTTTGAAAAAAATGTAAAGTATTTGGTAGAGACAGCTCCTGGCTCTTACGCTGCAAGAAATTGTGGATTAAGGGTTGCCTTTGGCGAAATTATTGCTTTTACAGATTCTGATTGTATTGCAGATAAGGATTGGCTTACAAATGCTGTTACCCTTTTTCAAAATGATCCGAAAGTATCAAGAATT
The DNA here is from genome assembly GCF_001659705.1 of Arachidicoccus sp. BS20. Lineage (NCBI taxonomy): Bacteria > Pseudomonadati > Bacteroidota > Chitinophagia > Chitinophagales > Chitinophagaceae > Arachidicoccus > Arachidicoccus ginsenosidimutans. The sequence goes on along the minus strand of NZ_CP015971.1, from coordinate 1,335,051 downwards.
GCCGGTAGAATCCAACTTTTTTATAAAAATCCAGAGAAGCATAATTTGGTGGAAATTTATGAAAGCGTATATGCTTTTAGACAGGACAAAGCTGCAGATATTGGCATTAGTGTTACTGGTAATATGTTTTGCTATAGGTACTTGTTCGATAAAGATAAAGTTGGGATATTTAATGATGTTTTATTATCCGGAGGAGATTATGAATGGTCTGTAAGAGCACAACAAAAGGGATTTCAGATAATTTATGGCAATGATGTTGTCATAAATCATCCTGCAAGAAATAGTTTTAAAGAAATTGTAAATAAATCAAAAAGATTAGCAGGGAGTGTTGAAATAATAAAAAAGGTAAAGTTTTGGAAATTCATAATTCCTCCTTTACGTTCTTTGAGTTGGTCAAAAGAAAAACAGTTTCACATACGTATAATAGCCTTTCTTGTCAAATATTATTTGAATTTAGTTAGATTTGTTGAATCCTTGAAAATATTAACCGGCATTAAAAATCCTAATCGAGTATAGATGTATTACGATTATACTATATATATAATACTTTATTTAATACTATTAGTCGTTGCATTAGTATTTGATAATGATAGTTTTACTATCCGTAATAAGAAAAACGTACTTATATGGTTGGTTATTATATTTACATTATTTAGGGGACTTAGATGGAATACGGGAACAGATTGGGATGAATATCTCTCGATTTTCCGTTCCGCAAATCTTAACAATCTGTTTTCTTTTACTAGATATACTACTGGAAGTGGGGAAGATAAGCTGGAATTTGGGTATATGTTTCTTAACTACTTTATTAAGCTGTTGGGCGCTGATTATACGGTCTTTCTGTTAATAACCAATTTCATTATTTTATATTTGTATAGATTCATTTGCGTTCGGTATTCGCCCCGTCCAATTTTGGCATTTGCAATCATTTTGTTTTCCACATCGTTTTTTCCAACGCGTATCAATTTGGCAGGAGCTATAGTTATATACAGCTACCGTTACCTCATAGACAAGCAGTTGATTCGTTTCCTATTGGTCGCATTTATCGCATTATCAATGCATTATTCGAGCATTATCATTGTTCCTTTTTATTTTCTTATGAATTATAATTTAAGTGCCCTGACATCTTACATTATATTCTTGTTTACATTTGTTGCCGGCGATTTTCAGCTTCCTATTATTAATTTTATCGCCAATAAGTTTTCTTTCCTCGGACCAACGATTATTACAAGATTGAAGCTTTATACCTCATTTATACCAAAACAGCAAAATGATAAAAGCGCCTTCTTAGGAGCATTACTCTTTTTCATTTTTATTGTGATATTTTTATGGGTTAAAAAAAGATACACAAATAGGAACGATATTTCAGCAGTACAAATTCGTACAATAAATGTATTTTACAATTCATTTATAATTTATTTCGCTATAAATACGGTCTTTAAAGATTCTATGCAGGAATTTGCTAGAACCGCGAATTTCTTCCTTCCGGGATATCCGATACTTTTGTCCTATGTATTTATTGATAAACGTATCACAAAAGAAAGCAAACCGCTTATATATATAGTGTTTGTTTTGTATATGGTATATAAATTTAATTCTAATTTAGGTTTTTATCCGTCGTTACATTTCCCTTATAAATCAGTATTACATTAATAACATTGGAATTAAAACACTAAGTTTACAGTTATGACAGTTATATGCCTACATCAAAGCGCTGAATTATATGGTTCGGACAGAAGTTTCCTACAGGTAATTGAATATTTGGCACAAAGAGTAAATGTCGAGAAAATAAAAGTAGTATTACCCATGAACGGACCGCTTGTTGATAGAATAACTGCTCTGGATGTAGAGGTAAATATAGAAGACTTGTGCATCATAAGAAAAGTGTGGTTGAAGAAACTGAGGATAGATAAGATTATTTACCCTCTTTTCTTTTTGTATAAACGATATAAGGATTTTTTAAAGTATGATATTGTATATTGTAACACGTCTGTAATAATTGATTTTTATTTATTATCTCTTGTTTTGAAAAAGAAAAAAATTATTCATATCAGAGAAATTCCGGGTAAACGCTTATCTTCTTTATTTAGTTTTTTTATTAATAAAGGAAAAGTTGCGGCAATATACAATTCAAGAAGCACAGCCGCTGCATTTCCAAAAGTGCGTGATGGCAGAGTTGTATATAATGCATTTGAAGGATTCAATTTTATGAAGAATTATGATGAGAAGAAAAAAACGCTAAATCTATTAATAATAGGTAGAATAAGTAATTGGAAAGGTCAGGATTTTGTGTTGGATGCGTTAAATGAATTACAGGAAGATTATAATTTTAAACTGCGGATTGTGGGTAGTCCATTTAGTGGTAATGAATATTTGTTGACCGAGCTGAAAGATAAAAGCAGGCAATACAATTTGGATAGTAAGATTGAATTTGTAGGGTTTACAGACAAGCCCGATGAACAATATCGGTGGGCAGATGTATTGATAGTTCCAAGCAAAAAGCCAGAACCGTTTGGCAGAATTGCAATAGAGGCAATGAGTGCCGGCATTCCTGTACTTGCAGCAAATCACGGTGGACTGAAAGAAATAGTAAAGCATGAAGCTACAGGTTTCTTGTTTGAAGCTAACAACATTGATTCTTTTAATTTTTATTTAAGCAAGTATTTAGAAGATGATGGCACATTAATTGAGAGGCATGGAAAGAATGGTTTAAATGAATATGAACAGAATTACTCATTGAATAGTTTATATGAAAAATTGGATGAAGTATTTATTTAAAACTATTTAAGGTATAACGTTATGTATAATGTATTTTGCGATTGGAAAAGAAATAAGGGTAATATGAAAAGCAAGATTATATTACTATTGTTTAGGATTAATCAGATAGCTGGTTTTAATAAGTTGTTATATATTATTATGTTACCATATTTGGTATTCTATCGGATTTTGGTTGAGTGGATATTAGGTGTTGAGATACCGTGGAAAACAAAAATAGGTAAAGGACTGGTAATCCATCATGGACAGGCATTAGTAATAAATGATAAATGTGTGTTAGGAGAGAATATAACATTGAGAAATTCTACAACTATAGGTGTGAAGAAAGTAAATGGTATTAATTCAATATGCCCTATTATAGGAAATAACGTAGATATAGGTGCAAATGTTTGTATTATTGGACCAATTACGATAGGAAATAATGTTATAATAGGAGCCGGTTCGGTTGTTGTTAAGAGTTTTCCTGATAATTGTGTAATTGCGGGAAATCCTGCTAAAATAATAAGAGAATTATGATAAAATATTCAAAGTTAAAATTCATTATTGTTATCGTATTAGTGTTAGCGAGTGGATTTAAAAGTTATTCACAGGCAGACATAAGGCTTGGTGTTTTTTATTTTGATGGCTGGACAGGTAGAACCAATCATATTACCTCAAGTCTGAAAAATAATTTTACAGAAAGGCAACCTATTTGGGGATGGATTACAAGTACGCCGGCGATTATGAAAAAACAAATTGATGTGGCTGCCGATGCAGGTATTGAGTTTTTTAATTTCTGCTGGTATCCCAATAGTAAAGGTAAAAGTTTATTGGCTGACCCTAAGAACCAGGCAATGAAATTGTTTATGAAAGAACCCAATACAAGCAGGTTGAAGTTCAGCATTGTGGTTGTTAATAATGGCACTTATACAATAAATAAGAATGACTGGAATGCGTTGGAAAATTATTGGATAAGCCTAATGAAAGCGCCGAATTATCTGAAAAGTAGCAATGGGCATGCTATATTATCTTTTTTTACGTTGAAATCATTATTGATTACATTTGGAAATGAGGGTGGAGTTAAAGCGGCTTTTACTTCGTTAAGAAAGAAAGCATTAGTAAATGGAATAAGAGGCATTGATATTGCTGTATGCGATGCCGGAGATGCTGCTACCATGCAGTTAGCTGATAGATGTGGTGCTGATTATATTTCTGCGTATAATAACCACTCTTATGGTTTTGAAAAAGCCAAAGCCGCTACTGCAAATATATCTGCAATGAATACGCAAGAGCTTAAGCTTTGGACACTTAAAAAGCCTTTAAGTAGGTTAAAGCAGATTCCTACGATTACCTTAAACTGGGACCCACGACCTGCAACGGGTGCAAAGAGTAAAAAATATTTTTCGGGCTATTCCGGGCAAAGTATATATAACCAGGTAATTTCATGCAGAAAATGGATAGCTGCAAATCCTGGAGCCGTTAGTCCTGATAAACTGGTATTTATTTATGCCTGGAATGAATATGTGGAAGGAGCTTGGCTTACTCCTTCAGCCAAATTAGGGTACAGTTTGATAAATGGATTGAAAAGGGGATTGTCGGATAGCATAAATTAGTATTGCTATTTTATCCATTTCGGATAAATATAATGATTATAGAACATTGGCTTATAATAAGAGAAAATGAAAAGCTGTTGAAGCTCGTTTGTAAAAAACTAACTTTTTATACTTTCTATGAATATTGCAATCATTGGCACAAGGGGTATTCCTAATTATTATGGGGGGTTTGAACAGTTTGCGGAATACCTTTCCCTTGGTTTAATAAAACAGGGGTACAGCGTTACGGTATATAATTCACATACACATCCATATCAACAAAAAGAATGGAAAGGGGTACAGATAATACATTGTAAAGACCCGGAAGACAAATATGGTACAGCCGGTCAGTTTGTTTATGACCTTAATTGTATAAAGGATACACGTAAAAGAAATTATGATATTATTCTTCAGTTAGGCTACACCAGTAGTTCTATTTGGGGCTGGCTGCTACCGCGCAAAAAGAGTATTGTTACTACTAATATGGATGGCTTGGAGTGGAAAAGAACCAAATATTCCAAGAAAGTACAAAAATTCTTACAGTATGCTGAAAAGCTCGGCGTAAAATATAGTGATTATTTAATATCCGATTCTGTTGGCATACAGCAGTACCTTAAAAATAAATATGGAGCAGACTCGGAGTATATTCCTTATGGAGCTACGTTGTTTGTTCAGCCCGATAAGTCGGTATTGGATGAATATAATGTTGGAGTGTATCATTTCAATATGCTTATAGCAAGGCTTGAACCTGAAAATAGCATAGAGACTATTCTTGATGGGGTAGCTATGCAAAAAAATGATATGCCGTTTTTGGTGGTAGGTAAGCATGAAACAAAATATGGTGCTTATTTAAAAGACAAATTTGGGTGGGTTAGAAATATTCGCTTTCTTAATGGAATATATGATATTAATAAATTGAATAATCTGCGCCATTATTCCAATCTTTATTTTCATGGTCATACTGTTGGAGGAACAAATCCTTCACTTCTTGAAGCCATGGCATCGCAGGCATTGATTTGTGCTAATGATAATATTTTTAATAAATCTATTCTCGAAACAGATGCATATTATTTTTCAGATGCAGATGAGGTTGCCCAATTGCTTAATACCATAACGAAAAGTTCAGAGGGAGAGAAGATTTTGAATAATGAAAAGAAAATAGAGAGTACTTATGCATGGGATATCATTACGCAACAGTATATTGAACATTTTAATAAAATTATTGAGTAGGTTTCCCTTAATCTTTCTACTATACTTTAGTTAACATATTAAAATAATTGCGGAAAAGAAAATAATTTCATTTGGACATCAAATAAAATATGAAAGCAGCAAATAAAGTAATGATGAATACAAGCATTCTTTACGGAAGAATGCTTGTCACTATGATTATAACATTTTTCTCTGTCCGTATTATATTGCAGGCATTGGGAAGTAGTGATTATGGTATATATAGCCTTACGGCAGGAGTAATCGCTATGCTTTCATTTTTAAATACTGCCATGTCAACTACAACCCAACGGTATTTGTCATTCTATCAAGGCAAAAAAGATAAGCAGATGCAAGCGAAAGTTTTTACGAATAGTTTATGTTTACACATTGCCTTAGGTCTTTTTATAGTAATAGCACTTGAATTATTGGGAATGTTTTTGTTTAAGGGTTTTTTGAAGATTCCTTTGACTAGAATATATGCTGCTAAAATCATATATCACTTAATGGCTGCAACAGTATTTTTTTCCATTGTGTCGGTTCCTTTCATTGGTCTCCTTACTGCTCATGAAAATATGGTAACGGTTGCTATCGTAAACATTTTTCAGTCGGTAGCAAAGTTAGGTGTTGCCTTATTCTTACTAAAAACGGGATTTGATAAGTTAATCGTATATGGAATATTAATAGAGGTTGTGAGTATTCTTTGTCTGCTCATATATGCAGTATATTGTTTTAGGAAATACGAAGATTGTACACTAAACCAATTTTTCAAGCCAGATATACAATTAATTAAAGAACTAAGTTCATTTGCAGGATGGAACTTATTTGGAGTTTTATGCAGATTAGGGCGAATACAAGGTGTAGCTGTAATATTAAATATTTTTTTTGGTGCAATAATCAATGCTGCCTATGGAATTGCCAATCAAATATTATCTCAATTCAATTTTTTTTCAGCGACCTTACTAAGAGCTATTAATCCTCAAATAATGAAAAGTGAAGGATTGAACGATAGAAAAAGAATGTTCAGATTATCTATGATTGCCAGTAAATTTTGTTTCTTTTTGTTATCGTTAATTGCTGTTCCATGTATCTTCGAAATGAATACCTTATTAGCAATATGGTTAAAAAAGGTACCACCTGATACTGTTTTATTTTGTTGTTGGATTTTAGTTTATACCTTAATAAATCAGTTAACTATTGGGCTCCAATCAGCCATACAAGCCACAGGAAAAATTAAAATATATCAGGCAGTAGTTGGCGGAACACTGCTACTCAATTTACCGATTGCTTATCTTATTTTATATTGTGGACTTCCTGCATATTCTGTAATAATTAGTTTTAGCTGTATTGAAATTATTGGTTGTTGTTTAAGAATTTATCTTTTATATAAACTTGTTGGAATGTCTGCTAAAGAATATCTAAACAGAGTAATCATAAAAGAAGTTATTCCCTTTACGCTTAGTGTTATGTTTTGCTATTTCTTTACCTCTTTTTTTCATTTTAAATTTAGATTCATTTTAACTGGTATCTTTTCCGCTATTCTATTTTCGTTGTCTTTTTATTGTTTTAGCTTATATACCGATGAGAAAATTATAATAAACACTTTTATTAACAAGTTCTTAAAGAAAATAAGCTTGAGTAGACTTCCAGCCAAATTTTTAAAAGAATAAAAAACAAGTAGTCGAAGAGACCACTCTCCAATAAAGAGATATAGACTTTTATTTAATAAATTTGAGATACTAAAAGTAATAGATAAAAATATATGCGTTTACGATAGTTTTCAAATTTGAAATTATTCTTAAAAAATATTTTATGGAACTTCTTTATTTTAAATCTAAAAAAGGAAATTTTGGCGATGATTTAAATCCATGGTTATGGCCACAACTATTTGATATGAAAGCTAAAGAGAAGGAAGCAAAATTCTTAGGTATTGGCTCTATTTTGCATAATGGGAATCCGGATTTGATAAAGTATGCTCAATATAAAAAAATTGTATTTGGGACTGGTATTCGACCTAATAAAGATTATTCTAAGTTTGCCATCGATGCTACTTATGATATTCGCTATTTAAGAGGACCTCAGTCTTCAAAAATGCTAAATGACAAATACAAGTATATCGCAGACGCTGCATATTGTATAAGAATATTGCAAGATTTTGATTCTAAATTTTGCAATACGCCTAAAAAATACCAATTAAGTTTAATGCCATATTTTCACTCGATTGAATTTTTTGACTGGGAAAAGCTTTGTAAATCGATAGGTGCGCATTATATTTCCCCATTATCTGAAAATGGAGTCGAAGCAACATTACGTGAAATAGCCCAATCACAATTTTTAATAACAGAAGCCATGCATGGTGCAATATTAGCAGACATATTAAGAGTACCTTGGCATAGATTTGTTCTTTCTACTCCTTACACGGAAGGTGCGCGCATTTCTGAATTTAAGTGGACGGATTGGCAAGAATCAATATATGAAACTAATAACGAAATTTCTTATATTGAATTTTATAATAATAAAATCTCTACTAGTAATTTGGTTAATTCATTATTAAAAAAGAAAAAAGTTTTTATTCAGATGACGAACCTACAAAAAGTAGAGGATAGCATATTGGATAAATTGAGTAAAAAAATTAATTACTCATTATCATCTGACGATACTTTAAAAAGAATTGACTCAATGCTAGAAGAAGAAATAAATAAGTTTCATTAGAGTTACAAACACTATTAGATGAACATTCGGAATTAAGAATTGGAGTAAGCTCGCATAAATAAATGGAAGAAACTTTTAGTTGGAAATGGTTATACATTTCTGTATATTGTCTGTGTAAATCGATGGAAGTGAGTTGAAAGCTTTTGAGGGACAAAAGAGAATTTTGAGGGCAGAAACATTTTTATTTCATAAGTGAAAAAATGCTTGTATTTTTACCCAAGCAAAACAAAACTCTTTGAGGATGTGCAGTAACATCTACTGACATACTATATCCCTGATAAAATATTTGGATAATTATATGCATCTGTGGAGATTCTTTGTTTTCTTTGTCAAAGAGCCTAAATTCATTTATCAATGTCATCAAAAACCATCATCATTACAGGCGGTGCGGGCTTTATCGGTTCGCACGTTGTTCGCCGGTTTGTAAACAATTACCCCGATTATCAAATCATTAATTTAGACAAATTAACCTACGCAGGCAATCTCGAAAACCTCAGAGATATTGAACACAAGCCCAACTATACATTTGTCAAAGGCGATATTGTAGATGCTGCATTCATCAACGGATTATTTGCAGCGGAAAAGCCCGATGCAATTATTCATCTTGCGGCGGAAAGCCACGTGGACAGAAGCATTACCAATCCTACGGAGTTTGTAATGACCAATGTGGTCGGAACTGTAAACTTATTAAACGCTGCGCGCGAAGCGTGGAAAGATGATTATTCAAAATATCGTTTTTACCATGTTTCGACCGACGAAGTTTACGGCGCGCTCGGCGAAACAGGTATGTTTACCGAAGCAACCAAGTACGACCCGCACAGTCCGTATTCCGCGTCCAAAGCAAGTTCCGACCATTTCGTAAGAGCGTATCATGATACCTATAAAATGGATTGCGTTATCTCCAATTGCAGCAATAATTACGGCGCCAATCATTTCCCGGAAAAGTTGATTCCGCTTTCTATCAACAATATTAAAAACAACAAGCCGATTCCGATTTACGGCAAAGGCGAAAACGTGCGCGACTGGCTTTGGGTGGAAGACCATGCAAGAGCGATTGACGTGATTTTTCACAATGCAAAAGCAGGCGATACATACAACATCGGCGGACATAATGAATGGAAGAATATTGATTTGATTCGTTTGCTTTGCAAAATCATGGACAAAAAATTGGGCAGGGAAGAAGGAACATCGGAAAAACTCATCACGTATGTTACCGACCGTGCGGGACACGATTTACGCTATGCCATTGATTCTGCAAAGCTGCAAAAGGAATTGGGCTGGACGCCGAGCTTGCAGTTTGAAGAAGGGTTGGAAAAAACCGTCGATTGGTATTTGCAAAACGAAGAATGGCTGGAAAATGTAACCAGTGGCGAGTATATGAAATATTACGAAAATCAATACGCGACAAGATAATGCACATAGAAGAAACTAAACTCAAAGGGTGTTTTTTGCTTCAACCGAAAGTGTTTAAAGACGACAGAGGTTATTTTTTTGAGAGCTTTAATCAGAAGGTTTTTGAAGAAGCCACGGGCAGTACAAATATTTTTGTTCAGGACAATCAATCATTTTCCACTTACGGAACGATACGCGGTTTGCATTTTCAGCAAGGAGAATTTGCACAGGCGAAACTGGTACGTGTCATCCAGGGAAAAGTATTGGACGTTGCCGTTGATTTGCGTAAAGATTCTCCGACTTACGGAGAGTGGGTTTCCGCAGAACTGACGGATGAAAACAATTTGCAGTTATACATTCCACGGGGTTTTGCGCATGGTTTTTCGGTACTGAGTGAAACAGCAATATTTTCTTACAAGTGTGATAATTATTACAACAAAGCATCCGAAGGCGGCTTGCGCTTTGACGATGCTACGTTGAATATCGATTGGAAAATCCCATTGGACAAAGTGGTGGTTTCGGAGAAAGATAAAGTGTTGCCGACATTATAGTTTTAAGACTTATAATATTGAACAATTTTTGAAAATCGGAACACGCTTGAGCGTCATGCCGAACTTGTTTCGGCATCTCAAAAAACAATTGCCAAGAGATTCCCGCCTTCGCGGGAATGACGGCTAAGGTGTTCATTAATTTACAATTGTTATCAGTATTAAAAGTCAAATGGTTCAATTAAAATTGAATAGAAAATATAAACAAAAAATATGAAAGGAATTATTCTCGCAGGCGGTTCAGGAACAAGATTGTACCCGATTACTTTGGGCATCAGCAAACAACTCATGCCGATTTACGATAAGCCGATGATTTATTACCCATTAACCGTGTTGATGATGGCAAACATCAATGAAATACTCATTATCACAACACGGGAAGACCAACCGGGATTCATTCGTTTGCTTGGCGACGGAAGCCAGTGGGGTTGCCGGTTTGAATATATTATCCAGGAAGTTCCGAACGGACTGGCGCAGGCTTTTGTCTTAGGCGAAAAGTTTATCGGGAATGATAAAGTTGCTTTAGTGCTTGGCGATAATATTTTTTACGGAAACGGTTTTTCAAAATTGTTGCAGAGCAATAACGACCCCGATGGCGGTGTTGTATTTGCTTACCAGGTAAACGACCCGGAAAGATACGGCGTGGTGGCATTTGATGAAAACTTTAATGCTTTGTCGATTGAGGAAAAGCCGAAACAGCCTAAGTCCAATTATGCAGTTCCGGGATTGTACTTTTATGACAACAGCGTGGTGGAAGTTGCCAAGAACATCCAACCTTCGCCGCGCGGGGAATATGAAATTACCGATGTGAATAATTATTACCTCCAACAAGGAAAACTTAAAGTGGGTGTATTAAACCGCGGTACTGCTTGGCTGGATACCGGCACACACGATTCGCTGATGCAGGCAAGCCAGTTTGTACAGGTAATCGAAAACAGGCAAGGACTTAAAATCGGGTCGCCCGAAGAAGTCGCATTCAGAATGAAATTCATTGATAAAGAACAATTAATCAAACTTGCCGAACCTCTTAAAAAAAGCGGTTACGGGGAGTATCTTGTGGGAATCTAAATATAATTTTCATCTGTTTATTTTTTAATTGTTTTTAATGGTCAGATGGAATTGGCTGCGCCGAACTCCGTTTCGCCAAATATCAATTCTTCAAAATAATTTTATATAATAAACTCGTAGTGCATTATAAAAAGAGTTGCTCATTTGACTAAAAATTAGTACATTGTATTGATTACAGTGTGTAATTTGTGCTTCTACCGATCTCCATAAAATAAAACCCAACCCCGCAAAATCCGGTTACTTACGCCCAACTTAAAAGTTGCAGCATAAAAAAGAAGCTGACCTTTTGGGACTCTTAGGGTATTCTCATTTTTCTAATCTTGAATGACGTCCCGACGCCTTCATCAGTTTCGGAAATATATAAATATTTGCCTTTCTTTTTAATGTAGCATATATGATTAAATGAAGCATCCAACCCAACGCCATCTTTTGATAAATGAGAAATATATAATGGCAACGTATCTTTCTGTCCAGCAATTGTAGAGGTCTGCCCCGTGGCGATCGACATCCTATCTATTGTACAGTAATCAATTCGTGGTTTATAAATAACAGTATCGCCCTCACCTAATTCAAAATCCACAAAATTGTTATCATAAATATTTGTGGGATTAATCGAACCTGTTAACATATTAAGCGAATATATTCCATACGCGTTAGACAAATACACATAATTGTTATCTTGAGAAACTCGAAATCCCCTTGCTGTATTATAGGTATCAAATTCAAATGATTTTACCATTCGAAAACTGTCATCAATATTGCATATTGCTAAATTATTTTGGATAGGCATATATGCGTACCCAAGGTATCTATTGTTATGGAGAGTGTAAATAAATAATTGATTGCCGACAACTTGCGCATCGTTTATTTGATATAATAAGCCACTCGTGTCATTACGAGCCAATAAAGTATCATTATACTCATCATATTCATGATACAGATTAGGTGTATATACAACCGTGGAAACCATACCTTTTACATCTATCTTTCTTATAACTTCATAGCCTACCCAATTTAAGGCGTCAATAACATACAAGTTCCCATTTTTATCAATAGTTACTCCAACCGGATCCACGAATTTGGCAGAAAGCCTGTCCCCGTTAATATATCCTGTATCGGTGGGCGATCCCGCATAAAGCGTTACAGTCGATCCGGTAATTTTATATATTGCGCTTTTACATGTGCAAAATATATTGCCAGCACTATCAATAGCCAATCCTGTTGCAGTACCCGGCAAATCTGCAATGGTAGTTACTTTATATAAGGTCGTATCTTCTTCATTTGGGGGAGGCGGTGTAATATTCCCATTTTTATGGCAAGAAGAAAGTATTAATATTACTACAACAAATAAATATATATTTTTCATATAAGGACTATATTAGTTGCAAATTAATAATTTTCTGATAATTCCGTAGGTTTGGAGAAATAATTGCTTTATGCCTAATATCTCTCGAGGTTTTGAAGAATTAAAGATAGCTGCTAAAAAATTAAAAGATTTTTCAAAAAGTGATGTAACATACCCAGGAAGTTATCCGGATTGGGATGACTTTCTTATTCATTTGGAATTATGTTGGAAGAAAACTGAAATTGGCTTCAAAGATATCCGGAATAAATTTCAACCTTATCAAGGAATTTATACTAAAAAAAGAAAAGAAGACGAACTCCTAAGCTATTTGTATCATTCCAGAAACTATGTCGAACATAATATACATTTACCATTAACTGAAACAATAATTGATGAAAAAACTGTCATCTATACAAAATGTGTGTTTTACAACTCTCCGGTAGAGAAAGACAAAGAATTGATTGTACCTTTATTTAAGGCTAAACTCAAATTAAATGCCATACAAGACATTGGTATATATTACAATCCTCCAAAATTTTACTTGGGCAAAATACTAAATAATGGAAATGACCCGATAGATGTTGGTTTGCGAGGAATAAGTTTTTACTTTAATTTCTTAAATGATATAGATAAAAAATTCAATAATAATTCCCTAAGCCCGCATCTTGTTGAATTTTGGAGACAATTAAATATTAATGAGATACTTAAAATTAACTCAAATAATTTTTTAACAACAAAGCATCTTGAGTAGGGAACATTTAAGAATATGAAAATATTTTTTCCTCTCAATAAAAAAAGCCCTCTTTCGAGAGCAAATTCAGGATTTTAATATTCAACACGATTGATTTGTTTCTATATTATTTCTTCTTATTGGAAAGAAATTTTTCTTTTTCTTTTAATAGTCTTATTGCATCATTTTGATTTCTAATATTTTCAGCTTGTGCAGAAACTTGGTTTTCTTTTTGAGCCAGTTGATTCTTTAATACTTCTATTTCTTTTTTTAATTCAGCCAATTCATTTTTTCTAAAAGTCTTTAATGGCTCTATTTGATAGTAATAGTTAAAAAAGTCATGATTAGTCGCTTTACAAATCGACAATAAAAGTTCTGTATCAATTGTTTTTCTTTTATAAATATTTGCGACAGTTTTCTCGTGACGATTTATTAAAGCGCCGAATTGCTTTTGAGTTAACCCCTTATCTTCTGCAAATTGTTTTATCTTTTCTCCTATTATAACTGCCATTAAACAAAGTTCCAATAATGATTTATGGCAATCCTAATATAATGTATCAAATAATTATCTAAAAAGGATGAAATTATTATCTATTATTAAAAAATAATATTACTTTTGTAAAAATTGATTTTTTATAAAAAGGAAAATCAATTTAGTTTTGCGACATCTTCATGTAAAAAATATTGAAGCATATCGCTTAGAGTCTTGACTTGAAACCTGAGAATTTCAACGACGACAAGATAATAAGTGAAGATGCTCACGTCCCGGGCGTGGGTACTCTCTTATTGTTGTCGGGCTTCTCAGGGCCTCAAGTCAGTAAGTTGAGTCTCACGCCTTTCTGTTGCGGTGTAGTTGCTTGTTGCGTTTGCTCACTTACCAAAGGCTCATCCAAAACCTTGGATGTTGTATTTGCTATATATAAAACATAAGCTTTTTGTACTAAGCCATGTGCAGGCAGCCCTGCTGCATGGCATCGAATGCTTGTCAATGTGTGTCTCCATAAAAATATTATTCGCCTGCAAGCCAAAAAATCCCATATAACTTTTGGCGGGTAGCGCAGGCAATCGTTTTTCAATTCATGTACTTTCAACGCATTGCCTGCAAAGCCCGCCGTTCTTGTATTTCAGTCAAAATATTTCATCAAAAGCAAAAGGTATTCAACCAATGGCCTTAGAAAAAAAGCAAAGAATGTATGCACGCAGCCGCTTCGTTCCCGGCCTTATGAAAAAGGCGTTAAGAAAATGATGCAGCGCAGCCGTAAAAAACGGATATGTTTGAGCGTAGCGAGTTTATCCGTTTTTAGGCGAGCAAATCATTTTTAGCTTTTTTCATACAGCCTTGACCTTTTGTTTCTTTTCTGTCAAGAGAAAAGAAAGGAAAAAGGATATAATAGCCTTGAACTTTTGTCTCTTTTGCGTCAGGAAAAAAATTAAATCATTACAAAAAATGAAAACGATACTACTCGTACCGGCATTCCTGTGCCTGTACCTAAGCGCCATTGCGCAAAGCAATCGCCCATTTTACACAGGCGAGCGCGTACCGGATATTACGCTGCACCACATCATCAACTATAAAAATAGTTCTGCTGCATTATCCTCCTTCGGGCATAAATTAATTATCCTCGACTTCTGGGGCATACACTGCGGTTCATGCATCGCCATGTTTCCGTTGGAAGATTCGCTGCAAAAGGCTTTCGGTAAGAATGTACAGTTTATCCTCGTTACATCGGACAGCTTAAATAAGACCCTTGCTTTCATACAACAATGGAAACAAAAGCATCATTCGGGATTTTCCCCGCCCATTGTAACAGAAGACCACCTGTTGCGGAAATTGTTCTGGCATTACTACGTGCCGCACTATGCGTGGCTTGCACCCGACGGCAGCCTGCTGGCGCAAACGCTCGACAATTTCATCAATGCAGAGGTTATTAAAAATATGCTGCTGTCCATTCAAAAGAATGAGCAGCATCTCAAGGACGAACGCGCGCCTTCTGATGCATTCGGGTTTAAAGAGCCAACCCAAAAACAAACCAACTTATTCACTCAAATACAAAACAAAAAATAATTGCCCATGAAACAGAAATTTATAACTGTCATTCTTACCATGTTATGCCTACAATATTCGTATGCACAAAATAGTATCATCAAAGGAAAAGTAACCGGTAAAAACGGAGCCGCTATTATCGGCGCCACCATCCAAAGAGCCGACGGCAAAAACACCGCCATAAGCAGCAGCGAAGGCTTTCAGATAGCAATTCCTCAACTTCCTGAAACATTGACCATTTCTTACGTTGGATACCAAACGAAAAAAATTAAAATAACCGATGCATCGGTATTTTTAAACATCGTACTGGTGGAAGACTCGTCGCAGTTGGAAGATGTAGCCATTAATACGGGTTACCAAAAGCTGAAACCCAATGAAGTCAACGGTTCTTATGTAGTCATCGACAACAAAACGCTGAACCAACAATCAAGCCTGGATATTTTAAGCAGGCTCAACGGCGTTACCAGTAGTTTATTAGTCAATGTAGGCAAAAGCAATCCCAACCCGCAAAACGGCACAGGCATTACCATTCGAGGGTTGAGTACCATTAACGGTCCGCTCGACCCGTTGATTGTCGTGGACAATTTTATTTTCAGCGGGGATATTTCTACCATCAATCCCAATGATGTGGAAAGTGTTACGGTACTCAAAGATGCGGCAGCAACAAGTATATGGGGCGCAAGAGCGGGCAACGGTGTGATTGTCATTACGACTAAGAAAGGGAATTTCAACCAAAAGACAAAGATTGACTTTAACAGCAATATTACTTTTACGGGCAAGCCGGATTTATTTTACCGGCCGCAGATTTCATCTTCGGATTACATCGACATGGAACAGTTCCTGTACAATCAGGGTTTTTACAACAGCTTGCTTACCAACAAAGGGCAGCCTGCCATTCCGCCTGCCGTATTGGTATTTCAGGAGAAACAGAACGGCTTGATTTCCGCAGAAGATTCGGCAGCACAAATTAATGCCATGAAGCAAAACGACAACCGTTCCCAATACATGAAGTACTACGAACGCGAAGGAGTAACACAACAGTATGCACTCAACCTGCGTGGCGGCAGCAATAATATTGCATGGCTGGTCTCCGGCGACTATGATAAAAGCATCGGCAATCAGAAAAACGAATACAACCGTATGAACCTGCGTTTTGAGAATACCTATCGTCCCATAAAAAATATGAGCATTAACGCAGGCGTGTATTATACCTATACCACGAGTAAAGACGGGCTTCCGTCATACAGCAATGTTACTACGCTCAATGGCAATCTCTATGTCCCGTACTTGAATATTGCGGGACCCAATGGCGAATCTATAGCTGTTCCCTACAGGTATAATACCAATTATATCGACACGGCAGGCGCAGGCAAATTATTGGATTGGAATTATTATCCGTTGGATGATTACAAGCACAATGTTTCCAAGACCAATGTAGAAGAATTGACGGCGCACATCGGTTTGGATTACCACATCGTCAAGGGCTTAAACGTATCACTGCTGTATCAGTATCAAAGGCAAAATACTATGTCAAATTCTGTTGCGGATACCGCAAGTTATTATACCCGGGATCTTATCAACACATACAGCCAGTTAAACAGGGCAACCGGCGTGGTCAAATATATCATTCCGCTGGGCGGCATACTAAGTAAAAGCTATGCATCGCTATACGCGTATAACTTTCGCGGGCAGTTGAGCTTTGACAGGACATTCAACGGCAAACACCGCATCAATGCCATTGCAGGTATGGAAGTCCGCAACGAGTGGACGCAGGATGCCAGCGGGGAAACGTTTTATAACTATAACGCAGACCCTACCACATTTACATCCTCGCTTGATTTTTCCGGCACCTATCCCAATTTTATCACAGGCGCTAATTCCCATTTGCCGAGCGGGGCATCCCTGCTACCGGAAACGGATAACCGCTTTGTGTCGTTTTTTTCCAATGCTTCTTATACATACAAAGACCGGTATATTTTATCGGGCAGCGTGCGCCGGGACGGCGCAAATGTTTTCGGTGCCAATACCAATGACAGGTGGAAGCCGCTTTGGTCTGCGGGTTTGGGCTGGGAAATTTCCAAAGAAAAATTTTATCGCAGCAATTGGCTGCCTTACCTCAGATTCTCGGCTACCTACGGCGTAAGCGGCAATGTAGATTTGTCGAAAACGGCGCTGCCCATTGGTGGAACAGGCGTAAATAAGCAAACGGGATTTGTTATCGAAAAAATAAGTTCCATCAACAATCCCGATTTGAGTTGGGAACGTTCCTATCAAACCAATTTCAGAGTTGATTTTGCATCGGCAAAAAATATCGTTAGGGGCTCTTTGGAATATTACCGTAAAAGAGGTACAAACCTCTATGCGCAAACGCCGTACGATTATACGGCGTGGGGATTAAACGAAACGATTACGGCAAACGTTGCAGACATGAAAGGTCAGGGGGTAGATGTGGTGTTACATTCCGAAAATCTCGATAGGAAGCTCAAATGGTCAACAGACTTTCTGTTTAATTATAACAGGGCTATAACCACTGAATATTACGGGAATGCTGCCACCAATATTGCCAAATTTATTGGGCATGGCAACATTATTCAGCCCATCATCGGCAAGCCCTTATACGGTATCGCGGCATACAAATGGGGTGGTCTGGACGCACAAGGCAATCCACGCGGTTATCTGGACGATACGCTAAGTGAAGATTATACAGCAATAATACATTCAACCTTACAGGATACGCTCAACAGGGGCAGTTATAAATATATCGGCTCTGCAAGCCCGGATTATTTCGGTTCAATCATGAACACTTTTGCTTTTAAGGGATTTGAACTGTCGTTCAATATCATTTACAAATTTCACTATTATTTGTTCAAGCCTTCAATATCCTATACAGCACTTGTTAATAATGGAATTGCGAACATAGATTACAACAAGCGCTGGCAGCAGCCGGGCGATGAGCATAAAACTAATGTACCTTCTTTTGTATATCCGCTCAATTCTAACCGTGAAGCTTTTTATACAGGCTCGGAAGTTAATGTAATTAAAGCCGACCACATTCGGTTACAGTTTGTGAACCTGTCTTATTCCTTTGCACTACATAATCCACGACTACCATTCAGGAACATCAATCTGTATGTCAATGCTGCTAATCTCGGTATTCTATGGCGGGCAAACAAAGACCATATCGACCCGGATGCTATTGGCGGTGCACCGAATCCCAAAGTGTATACGGTAGGGTTAAGAACAAATTTTTAATACAAAAAAAATATGCAATGAAACGATTATTTAAAAACAATACCTTCGTCTTATATGCTATCCTGCCGTTGATAGCGTGCTTTTTATTTTCCTGTAAAAAATTTCTGGACAAAAAACCGAACAGCAAGCTCGTTGTACCGGCAACGCTTGTTGATGCACAAGCCCTGCTTGACGATGCAACAATTATGAACCAGCAACGGACGTCCTCATTTGGAGAAGCATCATCTGATGAATACTTCCTGAAACAATCGGATTATAACGCTCTGTCATCGGTAAGCGCCATCGATCTCAATGAATACATTTGGTCATTCTATCCGGTAGATGGGATAAATAATGACTGGGCATACGGTTATCAGCCGGTATATAATGCAAACCTGGCTTTGGACTTATTAAAGGACATCGCTAAAACTTCATCAAACAGCGATGCATGGAATAATGTTAAAGGTTCAGCTTTGTTTTTTCGCAGCTACAATTTCTTGTGGCTGCTGTGGGATTATGCAAAGGCTTACGACAGCACAACAGCCGACAAAGATTTGGGGATTGCGTTACGGCTGACTTCCGATTTTAATATACCTTCAGTAAGGGCTTCTAACCGGCAATGTTATGAACAGGTAATTGCCGATGCAAAAGCGGCGATACCGCTTCTGCCGGATTACCCGCAACACGTTTTCCGTCCCTCTAAAGGTGCTGCTTACGGGCTTTTAGCTCGTTGTTATTTATCCATGAGAGATTATAAGGATGCACTGCTGTATGCCGATTCTTGTTTACAGTTAAACAATCAGTTAATGGACTATAATTCTAATGAAGACCTTAATGGAAGCATATCCGCAAGCTATCCTTTTACACAGTTTAATAAGGAAACCGTATTTTATACGGAAATGAATCTTTGTTACAGCGATTTATATCATACTGCTATTCACGCAAGAATGGATACTATATTGTATCAATCTTACGAAGAAAATGATTTAAGGAAGCTGGCGTATTATTCCAAATCTTCGGACGGGTATTATTCATTTAAGGGAAGTTATGGGGGTAGTGTTTATTTTTTCTCAGGTATTGCTACCGATGAAATGTACCTTACACGAGCAGAATGTTTTGTTAGGATAGGGCAAAAAGAAAAAGCAACAGACGATGTAACTGCACTTATGAGCAAAAGATATGCAGCAGGCACTTATACACTTGCCGCAGGTATAACTCCCGGTGCATTGCTTGATACCATTTTGGACGCGAGAAAAAAAGAGCTGGTCATGCGTGGTATGAGATGGATGGATATTAAAAGGCTGAATAAGGAAAGTAGGAATATAATTTTACAAAGAGTGGAAAATGGGCAGACCTACACGTTACAGCCCAATGCTGACTATTATGCGTTGCCGCTTCCACAAAGCTTGATTGATATTACAAAAATGCCGCAAAATTAGAAGAGGCTGAAAAGGGATGTAAGTTGATTTCGAGGATAGATTACATTGTAATCCTCGGTGCATTAGGATAAAAGAGGGTGCCTAAAAATTAAGGCACCCTCGCTCTAAAACAATAACCGGATTATTGTTTTAATTTGCCTGATTGGAAATAACGGCTCCGTCTTCATCGGCTGAAGTAGAAGTAACCTTAGCTACTCCGTCCGCTTCCGAAGCGGTAATGTTGAAAGTGGAATCCAGAGTAGGATTTGTTGTTCCCTCGCCATCCACATAACCCATGCCGCCCGGCAATTCAATGCTGCACGCTTTAGTGTTGCCTAAACACGGTGCAGGCGCTGCGTTATAATGCCAGTTCGCTAAATCCTGAACGGCATCGGCGGAATAATCTGTTCCACCGGGAGGTGCATATTCAAATGTGTATGTATCATCCACACCTTTTGGATGATGTGCCTGCTTAAAAGCGCTGGTGGTAAATGCCAGCACTACGCCCATTGCCATCGCAGCAAAAGGGGCGATTTTCTTTAACTGTGTCATGTTTATAAAATTTAAAAGTGAACAAAAAATGCCATGCACTCGATTTTAAGTGTCGCAACGGCGGTTAAACAATAAGACCTGCTTCTTGTCAGGCGTTAGGTCGTTTGCCTGTTTATTCGCGAATAATATTTTAAACACTTTGCTCGTCATGCTGAAGTTGTTTCAGCATCAGATGCCGTGGTTCGTGGGGACACGAACCATAAATAAGCAGTTGGTCGTGATGTGCCTGCTGTTCCCTCCGCTGTTCGGGATTTGCAATCCCGAACCTGCTGTTCACGATTTGCAACCGCGAACCCGCCCATGCAGGTACAACCCTGTGAAGCTGCAGGTCATAAACACAATATTAAACACAAGATGTACTCCCCAGGGCATCAGTCCGATAACGCCTGCACAAGGGCAGGGAATATGCCCGAATACTCGTGCCATAGCAAGGATGATATACAACGTAAACAAGAACATCAATATACAAGACAGCATCAAGCCCTTCCGTACAGTTGTACTATATAACAGCATCGCTGCTGTTACAATCTCTGTAAAAGGCAATACCATGGATATCGGTACGATTGACCATTCCGGAAACGGCTGTTTTCTCAATGCTGTAAGAAATACGCCATAAGCCGTCAGCTTGCTAAGCGCCGCGTATGCCCAAAGGGTAATAAGCATTCTGATGATGATATTCATAATATTTATCTTTCGCATGACCTGTTATTTAATTTTGTCATTCACAATTTTTTCGCCCTGCTATAGCTCCTCCCTGCTCCCGCTGTTCGTGATTTGCAATCCCGAACCCGTAAACACCATCACAGTTGAAACAAAAACAATCCGCTCTGCTGTGGCTACGTTCCCGGCCTTATGGAATGAACGTTAAAAAAACAAATGAAATGAGCCGTAAAAATCAAATTCCGTTCAAGCGAAGCGCGTTTATTTGATTTTAGGCGAATGAATTTGTTTTTAGTTTATTCCATACAGGCTTGACCTTTTATTTCTTTTCTGTCAAGAGAAAAGAAAACATATAAAACCCCTTGAAAAAAGAAAGGAAAAAGGATATCATTTTTACCTTTTTTTCGCTCTGGTCAATTATTAATTATTAATTACTAATTATTAATTATCAATTAATCTCCGTGTACAAAGCTATAAGCGTATTTTCGGCAGGTAGTGGCAAATTTGATTTTTTTTCGACCGGCAAAAATTTCACGAAAAATCGCCCGGAACATCCATTTGCCAATGTCTCACATTGAAAATCAATAGGTTAAAAATTCAGGAGTACCGGCAAATCAATTGCCGCGGCGCCGGCGGTAGGCAAGGGGAGTGCAGTCATAGGCTTTTTTAAACGCTTTGAAAAACGCCGATACGTCGCCGAACCCGCACATCCAGGCAATGGATTGTACCGGTTCGCGGGTAGTATCGAGAAGCGCGCCGGCAAGCCGCAGTCTTTGTTGGCTGATATATTGGTGGAGGGGTATGTGTTCATGTTCCAGAAAATCACGCCTGAGCTTTGCCGCGTTCTGTGCATATAAGCGCGCAAGGTGGGGCAGGGGCAGCGACTCAGCCAGGTGGTCGTTGATATATTGTTTTACCATGGATAAGCGGTACCGGGTCGCCCGGTCGGAATCTTGTGTTTCGGTAAGTCCGGCAAGGTATAGTCCTGTAAGTTCCAGCATCCCGGAAATAAGAAAAATCCGTAACCGTTCGCCCCTTAGACGGCTGTTGCACAGGCGGTGCAGTTGTTTTTTGATGGCAGGGGTAATCGTGTAGCTTTTCCCGCAATAATTGTCTAATCCGGGCAGCAGTTGTTTTGCATAGACAGCGGGCATGCCTGCATAAAAAAGCAGCAGCTTTCCGGGTGCAAGGCGTAGTTTTAACGGGGTCATAGATAAGAGTAGGGGCATGTGTTGCCTGGGCTGCAGTGTTACAGCCGGCTGTTTGGGAAGGCTGATTTGAAGGCTGCCTTCTGTTACATAAAAAAACAAGAGCAGGTCGGTGTCGCTTCTTAGTTGCAGTTCCGTAAATGCCCGGCTGCGAAAGCTGTCTATGCCGGCGCACAGGTAATCGCCCGGGTAGTACTGTTGCTCGCATTGCCCGTTTGGGTAGTTGAAAGCAGCGGCAGCCGTAAAGGAAACAGCCCCCGGCAGCATCGGTGGTACGGCAGTTCGCTGTATAGGTCGGCTCTTGTAAAGATACTCCTGCATCGTGGTATATAATAAAATTTGTAACCGGCAATAGCCCGGCAGTTCGCTGCCGCTTGTCTAAGCAGACGGCAGTGCCAGCCCCGATTGCAGTGCATATACGGCGAGCCCCGTTCTGGTTTTTACATTCAGTTTCTTATACAGGATGTCCCGGTAAGAATAAATGGTATTGGCGCTCAGGTACATTGCCGCCGCAATTTCTACATAGTTCATCTCCTTGCAGCAATAACGGAGAAACTGTATTTCTTTATCCGTCAGTTTAACCTTTTTGTTGCGGTTTTGCGACGGATGGCAGGCAGCCGGGTAGAAGCAGCCGTGTTCTGCGATACTGTGGAGCACAGCCATTAGTTCTTCGGGACCGGCATTCTTGTTCACAAATCCGCGTGCACCGCTTTGCAGCATCTTCAGGGTGGTATAGTCATTATTGTACATGGATAGTGCGACAACTTTCATATCGGGATAGAGCTCGCAAAGGCGCCGTGTGGTTGCGTAACCGTCCATGACGGGCATATTAATGTCTATAATGGCTATATCGGGCATCGACAAGCGGGATACACTCCTTAGTTGCTCAATGAAATTCTTCCCGTTGGATGCCGTTACCGTAATGCGGAACACGTCAGCATCTGACAATATCTGTTGCAATCCCCGGATAACCAGCGGATGGTCATCGGCAATGCCTACATTGATGATAGTTTCCATATATGTTATTTTTATGAGTAAAATAAAACTTCCTTACTGCCGCGGCTCTTATCCTCCCCTGTGAGACAGCTTGTTTGCATCTTCCCGTTAAAAACCTCAAACAGCAATAAAGCAATGCCGCAATTCAACAATAAATACAAAGCCTCTTTCTTTCCGGTCAATTATTAATTATCAATTAATTCCCGGTTCCCCGCTGTCCCGCTGTTCGTGATTTGCAATCGCGAACCAGTAATGAAACAAAAACAACCCGCTCTGCCGCGGCTCCGCTTTTCCGGCCTTATGGAAATGAACGTTAAGAAATCGAAGATTCACGAACACAAAAAGACATTCTAAATTTCGTGAGTAAAACAAATGAAATGAGCCGTAAAAATCAAATTCCGTTCAAGCGAAGCGCGTTTATTTGATTTTAGGCGAATGAATTTGTTTTTAGTCCATTCCATACAGCCTTGACCTTTTGTTTCTTTTCTGTCAAGAGAAAAGAAAACATATAAAACTCCTTGAAAAAAGAACACGACTGTTTTAATCATCCTGCATCTCTTTTAGAAAAACAGCCTCGGATTCGGACCTTGCCTTCCCGTTAAAAACCTCAAACAGCAATAAAGCAATGCCGCAATTCAACAATAAATACAAAGCCTCTTTCCTTCCGTTCAATTATTAATTATCAATTAATTCCCGCTTCCCCGCCTGTTCCGCGCTCCCCACGAGCATCCGGAAGGCTGGTTTTCACTCCGAAGGGGGTGATATTTTAATAGAAATTTGATGACAAAATTGTTCGACCCTGAAGGGGTCGTATATAAAATCTATTTCATTTTTCTATTAACGTATAATCCCGGTCAGTTCATAATTCCTAACTTATCAGGCGCCGGTATTCTCTATACAAACCACAACGCGGCATCCCTGTCCCGGCGCCGATATAATGTCAAACGTCCCGTTCAGCAACATTGCCCTTTCCCTCATGTTTTTCAGCCCCATGCCTTTGGCGGTCCGGCAGACATTCATGCCCCTGCCATTGTCTTCGATGCTCAGTTGCAGCCGGCGACTGTCCATGTTCAGCGTACATTGAATCCCGGTCGCCTGTGAATGTTTCACGGCGTTTTGCAATGCCTCCTGGGCAATGCGGAAGAGTAGTAATGTCCGGTTAGACGCCGGTAGAGATATGGACTTGTCGATTGAATGTACAAACCGGCAGGGTATTTTGTAAAGCGATTGAATATAGGACAGCTCCGTCTCCAGCGCATTTGTGATGCTGGTGTCTTCCACCATTTTTCCGCTGAATATATAACTGAGTTTCCGGATGTCTTCAATGCTTTGATTGAGCAGTTCGGCAGACTGCGCAATAAGCGCTTCCGGTATTCCGCCGGATGGTTGTTTTCGGAGAGCGTCTTTCAGCATCATGTGCACCATACAGAGCACCTGCCCGATATTGTCGTGCATTTCCATAGATACAAATTGGAGCGCTTGTTCCTGGACTTCATTCCGGGTTTGTAGTAATACCTGTTCCCAGTGGATGTTTGACCGGTAAAGTGCTTCCCGGTGTTGGGTTGCCCGTCGCCGGAAGAGAAATACAAAGCTGGTAAATGCCGCTGTAAACAGTATAAGCATCAGGGAGCCGGAAATAACAAAGGTAAAAATTTGGAAATGGTTATGCATGGTATAGGTTTTTAGGTGCAGGTCTTGGAAAAATAAGCGTTATGGCGATGCCGGTATAAAAAATAAGGGCAAGGTAATAGACGAGTGCATACAGGCGGTGGACTATTTGCCGGTCCGTAGCGCTGTCCGAAAAGAAAGCTACGCTTGCACGTATGAAAAAGCTTCCCGAAAAAAATAATAAGAACAATAATGAGATAATGAATGCCTGTTTCTCAGGGTAGGCGGGACGCCGCCGTCCGGCGCAAACCGAGTAGCAGTGATAAAGGCTGAATGCCGTAAGCGCCACACATTCATATTGTGTAAAAATGCTGTTGATGCCGGTGCTGTACGGAAGGCAGGCTGCTTGTATGCACACGCCGGCAAAGCCGGCAAGATAGCCGGCGTAAAAGCGACGTAATTGTCGGTTTTTGTAATTGAAATACAGTGATGCAAGCAATAGGTTTACCGGTTCCGTATAGGAATAAGCCCTCAGGTTATTACCGTAATGATAGGCGCATAAGGTTGCGATGCATTCGGCTGTGAAGCTCCAGCCCGTGTAAAGGGCTAAGAACAACCATGCCTTGTCGCCTCTCCGGTATTTGAATGCGCTGCACAAAAAAGCAGCGCTTATGGAGATAAGTGTGCTGTATGTCCTCATTTGGTAGCTCATACTGAAACCTGTTGTCCGCCCATTCCGGGTGGGCGGACCGTTCGAAGTCAGGGCAGCAGGTCGCTGCCGGCGTCGCCCGGAGGACATTCCGTCGGGCAGGGGGATACTTCGTTATACACATCGCCGTTGCCGGTTAAAACATAGTGCTCATCGGCGTCAATCCCGGCAATCACTAATGTGAGCCGGTTGCTGTCTGCTGTTGCCCGGCGGCTTTGTTCATCGACAGGGCGTGCAAGAAAAAATTTTAACGCCCGGATATTCTTGTTGTTCAGGTAATGCCGCAGCGTATCTGCGTCTATAAACAGCGAATGAGTAGCGCCGTTAGCGGCGTTGGCAAGGTAAGCCGATATCATTCGGTTGGCTTGCGCCGTACCGATAGGGGAGCCCCCGTAATGTATCGTGTCGCTTATTCCGGAAGAAGCCGGCTTTGCCGGACCTGCGGTGCAGCCTGTAAGACCGGTTTGAAGTAGCAAAGCGATGGCAGCCGGTAGGAGATTCATGTACTTTCTCATGGCGAATCTGTTTTAAAATAAAAAATGAGTGACAAATATAGCAACATCTTCCTATTCGTTTTTTGGTCTGTTTAGACGAAAATTGTGTCTCTCCACCCTTTTTTAGCATAAAAAACGTTCATTTAGACGAAAAAATATATGTTTTACTGTTGCACCTTTATGCAGTAATACACCTTGTCGTGAAATAAACCGTAAGAATTCTGCCTGCCAGGGTATATGGTTCGGACGGGCGTTGACCATTGGAAAACAATAAAAACAGACCGATGAAATGCCCATCAGTATTTTACATACCCAAAGCGATGAATCGAAGATCGACGGAGTCAAATGTAGCGAAGCGGAGTAATTGAGGAAAGTTGCTGTTCGGGATTTACAATCGCGAACTATTATTTGTGCATTTATAGTGAATCTTATGTGAGAATTGCAAATTCGCCGAATACAGCTTCGACATTGCAAATGTCGAAGAGCGAGGCGAAGAGCGAGGAAAGTTGCTGTTCGGGATTTACAATCGCGAACTATTATTTGTGCATTTATAGTGAATCTTATGTGAGAATTGCAAATTCGCCGATACAGCTTCGACATTGCAAATGTCGAAGAGCGAGGCGAAGAGCGAGGAAAGTTGCTGTTCGGGATTTGCAATCGCGAACTATTATCTGTGTATTTATAGTGAATTTTATGTGAGAATTGCAAATTCGCCGAATACAGCTTCGACATTGCAAATGTCGAAGAGCGAGGAAAGTTGCTGTTCGGGATTTACAATCGCGAACTATTATTTGTGCATTTATAGTGAATCTTATGTGAGAATTGCAAATTCGCCGAATACAGCTTCGACATTGCAAATGTCGAAGAGCGAGGGTCGAAGAGCGAGGAAAGTTGCTGTTCGGGATTTGCAATCGCGAACTATTATTTGTGCATTTATAGTGAATCTTATGTGAGAATTGCAAATTCGCCGATATAGCTTCGACATTGCAAATGTCGAAGAGCGAGGGTCGAAGAGCGAGGAAAGTTGCTGTTCGGGATTTGCAATCGCGAACTATTATTTGTGCATTTATAGTGAATCTTATGTGAGAATTGCAAATTCGCCGAATACAGCTTCGACATTGCAAATGTCGAAGAGCGAGGGTCGAAGAGCGAGGAAAGTTGCTGTTCGGGATTTGCAATCGCGAACTATTATTTGTGCATTTATAGTGAATCTTATGTGAGAATTGCAAATTCGCCGATACAGCTTCGACATTGCAAATGTCGAAGAGCGAGGATACCCGAAGCGATGATTATTTTGGGGCATTCCATCTGGCAATTAAAAAACAATAAAAATAAACACATGAAAACGATTAACATGCCCAAGCGTATTTTTATTTATGCCGCCGATGTTTGTGCCATTACAGGCAGAAGCAGCAGCTATAGCCGCCGGTTGTTGAGGCAGCTGAGAAAGCGCAACCGTAAAAAGCCGCACGCGCTCGTATCCGTTTTTGAATTTTGCGAGTATATGGGGCTTACACCCGAACAGGTCGAACCTTTCCTGGAATAGCCGTCTCCCGCGGAGGTCGATTGTTATATGAAGTAAATTTGAGCAAAACCGGTAATGCCTGGTTTTGATTTCCACCTTACGTTATGATAGTTGTCATTCCAAGCAAGCCTGTCAATGTCGTAATTTGTCAATGCTCTTGGTCCAACAATACTCATATCGCCTTTCAAGACATTTATGAATTGTGGTAATTCGTCAAGTCCTGTTTTTCGCAATAGTTGTCCTGTCTTTGTTGGAACTTCATTTACCATAGTTTGAAATTTCAAGATTTGAAAAGGTTGTTTGTCTTTTCCTATTCTGTCTTGTTTGAACAAAACAGAGTGTCGTTCTTTAAATGTCAGCAAAAGAGAAATGATGATTGTCGGAATTGCGAAAATCAGTAATGCAATAAATGAAAATGTTATGTCAAAAATTCTTTTCAATACGCGGTCTCTTAAAATTACAGCCAACTCCCAAATATACCGATCTCCATTCATATCCATTGCGCATATCTTACCTCAAATAGCATAATATCCGCAACTCCTTAAATCAAAAATATCCAAAACGCGCATCTCCAGAAATTGTTTTATTATTGATTATTCCAAGCAGTGAAGCCCGCAATCCTTTCTTACAAACCTTTACTTTGATTATTCAAATCTAAATATATTCTTTCATATAAAATAAAAATGCCCTCATAATTGAGAGCATAATATATTCATTTTAAAAACTAAGCGATATTGTATTAATGCTTCATCAGTATAGCATTTTCGAGCATTTCATTTACCTTTTTTAATTTATCGGCAAACAAAGACTTACCGACAGGGATTTCACTTTTGGTAAAATAAATTACCTCTTCTTTCTGTACCACTTTTTGTACTTTGGAATTTTTACGAATAGTATGTTTTTTTTCTGCTTGCATTTATACAAAATTAAAATGTTAATTTGCAGAATAGCATAAAAAGGTATGGTTTATAAAAACGAAACCAGATAGTTTGAATTACTTCAGGGACCAACAGGAATAAGATGTAACAAAGGTACTTTAATTATTTTATTCTGCCGATGAAAAAGCTGATTGGGCTTTCTTCCCAAGTCTTTTGCCTGCTATTCGTATTTGGGAAATATTCAACTCGTTTCTTTGCAATTCCAATAATTCTCTTTGTAAATTCATTTTATCAATAAGTTTGATAAAATCCAGTTTATCCTTTTTGGAGATACCTAATTGTAATGTCAGGTATTTTTTTAATAGTTGAGTCAAATCTACTAACAGCTCATCTTTCTTTTCGATATGAACTTCACTTTTATAAGTTCTATTAATCGAAATTGCATGGAATACATTTGACATAGCATTGTCAAATTCATCTTCTTCGATTATATTCTCTTTACTAAATCTTCTAATAGCTGCCGTTGTCATATCACACTTCCTCCATTGTGATTAATAAATGATTTTCTTTTTGCTCAATATCCAAAACTCTGAAATTTCTGTTTGGCTTAAACAAGACTTCGTTTTCATTTGATGCGCCAAATATACCAAATTTAGCAATCTTCTCAATTTCTTTCCCGCTTTTTGAAAATATCACAAAAAGGGTATTTCCTCCGTACGCCATTGCATTTAATCTCACTTTACTTGTTGATACAAAAGCATGTTCTTTTATGATTGTATCATTCTCAAATGCAGAAATATATCTGTTTGTTTCAGTATTTGTCAAATTTACGCTTCTGTACACCAAATCTTCAAAGTTGGCGAGTTTATTCAATATCGAATTTAACAACTTTCCGAAGTCTGTATTAATTTTTCCTTTGGACACTCTTAATGTTTCATTTACACTTTCATATCCATCTTCGGAATACTTGTAAATAAATGCTTTTTCATAAATCGTTAAATGTGGAAATTCTGCAACACGAGCGCTATTTTCAATAGCTCTTATCTCTCGTTCCAAATACTGTTTAGCATATTTTTCAATCGAACTTACAGCCACTTACCTACAAATTAATCATTATTCAATTACCAAAAATAAAACTTTTTCTTCTCAACAAAAACTCCTCAATTCAATTATTTACTCAACAAAACCACGCAATTCAAGATTAGACAGCCATTTCATTTTGTATCAATTATTTCCCTGTAAAGCCCAAACGCTCTTATCTTCAATTTTATCAACCTGCATTTGTGGATGATGCGTGCGGACGCGCACCATGGCGTAATTTTAATCCAAAAATCTTATTTCAGGAAACTCTCTCCCCAGCATATCTCTGATATTATCCTCATATAATGAAAGCGATGTGCAAAGTCTATTATTCCTGTTTAAAAATAAATAACCACTAATGCTGTCTTTATATTTTTGGATAAAATGAGCATTGAGATAATTTTGAATTTCTTCTTGTTGAACAAACAATTTATATACCCTGTATCGTATATTATTTTCAGCATCTTCAACAAGCAATTGTCCATGTTCTTTGTCTTTATAATATCTTCTTTCGCCCATAAAACAAAACGATGCTGTAGGATATTCAGATAGCAATATTTGCAACAAATTAAAATTGGTCATCAAAATATTGCGCACATCGCCTTGATTCGTAAGTACGGCATATTTGTTTTTGCCCGAATGATTTTTATCGTAAAACTTTATGATGAACAATTCTATTTTTCATAGTAGAATGCTTCAATTACGTAGGTAGAGCCGTTTCGCAGAGAATCGAAAGTATAACTGAAAAGCCATCGGCTATGCTTTTTGTTATACTTCTTAAATTTTAAGTGTGGTTGATATCCTTCAAATTGCAATGATGATTGAATTTGAGATTAAACGTGGTGCAATTTTTCTTTTGCAGGAGTGTATGTTTTTATATCGTCCTTCTTGGACAATTCTTTATGCAAGTCAATTGTACCCGAAACTTCCACAGGTTTCCAACCGAGCCTTGTAGCTTTAGCTTTCACAGCAGAACTATTAATTGAATTGCTGCCTTTTGTTGATTTTGTATATGATACGGAAGCTTTCATATTTCTCTATCCTTTATGAAACAAATATACAATTAAAATTTCGCTTTTAAGCAACAATAGAGTGATAACCTTCCTCTCAACAAAAAACCAACCCCTTTCTTCAATTATTCACTCAATAAAAACAAGCCATTCAAGCTTAGCCAGCCATTTGTTTTGTATCGATTATTTTATTGATAAACCCAAAACGTTTTATTTCCAATTTTACCAACCTGCATTTTGTTGATTGTTTATGTCGCGTGCGAACACGCACCACGGCGTAAGCCATTCAAAATTGGTAAATAATATTTTTACTTAATCCGCAAGCACTTTTCATTGGATGTTTGTAATATTGTGTCAATCGCAAAATAGAAAAGATTGCGTTAAGGCGAAAGCACATATTCTTTTACTTTGTATCACTCAAATATTTATCAATATAATCATGAATAATGTAATGAATATTTTTAGAAAACATATACATCTCTTCAGATTTCCCATAATGCTCTCTCAAAATGGGTCTGTCAAGCATTTCCAACATTCTATTGAATCGTTCTATTAATTTTCTCTTTTCTGGCTTGGTTTTAAATGATTTCAATTCTCTGTACGTCTCCAGTCCAATCTCATATAACCAGGGAAAATCATCTTTTAGATAACTGATTGCAATTAGAAAACCAATATTCGGTTCGTTTTCTTGCATATCCACATGAATCATTTCCTCGAGCATCATTGGATGGAACATTCTCCTTTTACGCCTTATGGTGGCAGAATCTAATCTTTCATCAATTTTTGAGGAAAAATTATCTAATAATGTTTTTAATTCTTCAAAAACTTTCGATGAGGAAATGCTTTTGTCTGGCGATGTAATAGTACGTCGTAAATCAGATATTGCTTCAACTACGTCGGCAAAAGAACGTTCTTCAATATTGCCGCTTTCTTTTAATATCTTTAAATCAAGGGAAACCGAAATCGGATTATGAATCTTTGCATTGGTTGTCGCGAGTGATTTTACTTGAGAAATAATTTCTTGCTTTGCCTCCGCAACACTGTCTAAATTATGTATATCAAACTGTATTATTCTTGTAGCGGCAACGTCAAAAGGAATAATTTCTCCTTTCTTTATCATCTGCACAAGAGGTTTTCTAATCGCGTGTCTAATCGCCAATTCATAGAAAACATTGGGATTCTTTTCTGTAAGGTCTGCGATTACTAATTCGGCATTGACAATATGTTCAATTATCTGAGTAGTTATGATACCCGGCTCCGAAATTTTATCTGCTCTAATTACTTCATAACCCAAAGGATTAACAGCTTCGGTAATGATGTGTTTTAATACTTGATCAGAACGTTCTCTTGTTGTAGAACCTTCTTCCCCAATTGGAGATATGACGAAACAAGTTTTTGGGTTTTCTTTGTTGCTCATTGTTTTGATTGTTTTATTTTAACTTGAATTTATTGACTTAATTTCTCATTCAAAATAAAGCCATTTGAATTTCTTTTTGAGGAGAAAAAGTACCAATAATCATAAATGGGTTTCGTGATGTATAATGATGCAATTGAGTAGTGCCAAGATAAAAGTATAAATCTTTCGTTTTTGCAAAATCATCAAAATACTTTTTACGCACATCTGCTATTGCCTTTTTCTCATCTTGGTATTTATCAAAGCAATTCCAATATAGTTGTCCGGTTTCCCAATCTTCAATCATCATTTTACTTTCTTTTCCTTGACTGTCTTTAAAAATGAACCTGAATTTATAAGGAAGTTTTCTAACAACATCGAAAGGGTTTTCAGGCTGTTTAAACAAATTCATCTGACGGCGTTCGGCTTCCAGTCTTGCTAATTTTTTTTTATTCCATTCTCGTTCGTCAGGCTCCGCAATAAAATCAATTATTTCGCTCGGTTTAAACACAGCAAGAGATGTACAGATATTTTTATTTTTCGCTTCTGCAACTAATTCAGTAATATTGTAATAGACTTTGCCTAAACAAAGATTCTTTCGTTCATGCCAGTTTCGAGCCGTATCTATGTGTCCCGTAATTTTTATTTCGTTTTCTAAAGATACGGGGCGGTAGCTTTCGGGACGGAAATCACTTTTATTTTTGACGAGGTCTATTTCTATCCAGTCGTATTTTTTGTATTGCTCGTTATATGATTTTTTCCGGAATGGAATAGGATATATTCTTATCCATGTACCGTCTTCTCTAAATCCTGCAGTACATACGAGTTCCTCGTATTTGGTAGAAATTGTCGGGTAAGTCTTAACTGTAATGAGTACTTTAGTTAATGCCATATCATATGTGCTTTAGCTCAAAACGCCAACCGGGCAGCTTTGTAATCGCTTCAGCTAAATGTTTTCTGTGGCACTGGCAAATGTTCGCTTCAAAGCAGGTCAAAGCAATCCGTTGATGTTGTATGAGTAGTTCTAAAATAGCGTTTTGGGTGTCTTGTGTTTTCGTAAGGTTGTCTTTACGGTAAGCGGCAAACAGTTTATCATAATCAGTTTGCGCTTGCAAAGATTGGCGCTGTTCCGATTGTATGCCCACTTCCGGAAAATGTATATATTTTATTCCAAGATTTTCGCAATATCGATTCAACTGGTTTTTATTAAAACCGTATTTCATGCTCATTGGGTTGTTGCGTACATCTACCAATATACGCACATCGTTTTTAATCAGGCGGTTTAAATATTCTTCCAAAGAAATACCTTCATAGCCTATGGTAAACAAAACAGTCTTATCGCTTTTCGGTCTCGCATCCTCTACTTTTTTTAGCGCTTCGGCAGACAAAAGATTTTTCGCCATTAAGCTGTTAATAGCTAAGTAGGGAAAGTTGGTATAAGTATGCCGTATTAGCGTATTGTTGCTCATGTTGCCATACAATTGCTTTATCTCTTGCAGGCTTCTACGGTCGCTATCTCTTAATTGGAGCAGGTAATCAACACTATCTTGCTTCTTAAAAGTATGGTCGGTTTCTTGCAGCAATCCTTTGCCTGCCATCGCAGTCATATCCGCATTGGCGGAATAAGAAAAACCGCCAAACTTGTACGGAATAAAATCATATACTTTTTCCGTGTTTTGTCTTTGTGTAAAGAGGAAAAGCAATTTCTGCAACGGTATTTTTTCAAGCTCCCCGTTAAACACCTGCAACAATGCCATTATGATTTTTCTCCTGTAAAACATAGTGCGAAGGTAAAGTCTTTTTATTTGCCCAAATATACTAAAATATTTAGTATTTAAAATTTATTTTCTCTTTTCCTCTGCTCGCTCTCTGTGAAACTTACCGCAAATGCCGCTCCCCAAAAAGCAACCATTGCTTTATATGCCGTGTATTTTATTTGTCTATTGAGAATTCGGAAATGCAAATCTTGAATAGTAAGATTATCAAATATTCACACAATACAAATAATGTGCTAGCCATTAAAATGGTAATAAATCTTTATGTTTTTCGATTGAGTAAATAGGATTTGCGTTTTCTAAAACAATTCTCAAGTAATCGAAATTTGAATTCTTAATCTTATTTATTAAGCTCTTTTCTAAATCTTGTAAATTGGAATTAATTCTCCTAATATGTTTACCAAGTATTTCAGTAATGGTTTTTTGATCACCAATTTTGAATTTGTCCAAACAATCTAAAACTAAGTCCTCGAAATCCGAATACTCTTTTATAATGGTATCTAAGACATATTTAGCATTCATGTCAATTAGATATTAATTATTAAGCAAATGTTCAATAATATCCAAAACTAGATATAACCTTTTATCGGATGGAATTTCCATTTCGTGAACAGAGTCGTTTCCTAAAAATCTGATTGTATGTAATCGTTCGGCTTCTTTCTCTGTTATAAGCCTATTTTTTACCAAGTTGTTTATTTTTTGCTCTAGGTTTTGTCCCTTAATTTTCTCTTCAATACATATGGCTTCTAATATTGCCCTAAATCCAACAGCTGCTAATAATCTGCTATCACCTTTTAATGCCAAAATTGTTTGCTCATAAACATCCTGAATTCTTGCGGGTAGATAATATATGGACGAGAGCTCCTTTCTATTTTTTAATTGCTTGGGATATATTGCTATTGTCTTATTACTGTCTGCATTTACGTCCGTTTCCTCGTACTGAGCCTTTAAATAATCAATATATTCAGTTCTAAAAGAAATTGATTCACAACCACAACATTCAAGGATATAATATGTTTGCATTCCATAATCTAAATCATCAATTTCTTTTTCTTTAGGTAAGTCTGTATATTCTTTTTCCTGTTCTTCGGTGCTAAATAATTCTACAAACCCATTCTTTTTATAATAGTGCAATGGCCTCTGTTCATTGTAAGCATCTACTACAATGAAGCGGCACCCTGTTTTATTAGCGTTATCTACAAACCACGCTTTTATAAAATCCATCAATTGGTCTCCAACTCTTTGCTCATCGTCACCAAACTGCCTGTAATTTTTATGTACACCTAACCGCCCAATTAAAACTGCTGGATAGCTGCGCATATGTTTCTGCCGGGGAATAGCTTTAATTACTTTGTCTTTTCTGGAACGCGGAAGAAGTAAGGTTTTAATGCTGTCGTTTGAAATGGTAAATGCACAAACAATAATCTCTGGATGCTCATCTAATGTAAAACAACAGCTTTTGCCCAAAAGTTCGGAGGAATAATTCAAAGCATCATTGGCAAAAAATCGTTGAAGTCTTTGTTGCCGCAATCGAAAGGTTCACAAGACTTTAAAATTTCTTCATTATATATACGAAGAGTACATTTATCAAGTAAAAAGCCCAATTCAAATAAATTTAGATTTTTGCTTTAGCTAAAATTTTAGTTGAAATGCTGATTTGCTTGGTAAATTTTACCGAAGATTTGTCCGCGGAACTTTCGGCTACTTTTTTTGTAAAAGTAACTGCCGCTTTATCTTTAAGTACAGGTACTGATTTAATTGTAATAGCTATAATTAATTTATTTTGCTAATGCAAAGTTACACTTTTATTTCCAATTTTCTCAACCTGCATTTATTGATTATATATGTTGCGTGCGGACACGCACCACGGCGGAAGTCTTTGTTGCCGCAATCGAAAGGTTCACAAGACTTTAAAATTTCTTCATTATATATACGAAGAGTACATTTATCAAGTAAAAAGCCCAATTCAAATAAATTTAGATTTTTGCTTTAGCTAAAATTTTAGTTGAAATGCTGATTTGCTTGGTAAATTTTACCGAAGATTTGTTCGCGGAACTTTCGGCTACTTTTTTTGTAAAAGCAACTGCCGCTTTATCTTTAAGTACAGGTACTGATTTAATTGTAATAGCTATAATTAATTTATTTTGCTAATGCAAAGTTACACTTTTATTTCCAATTTTCTCAACCTGCATTTATTGATTATATATGTTGCGTGCGGACACGCACCACGGCGGAAAAATCCTCATGCTCGCTTCTGAGAGCCCGCCGCAGGCAAAGCGCAATCAAAGTGCAATCAAAGTGCAGGTTAATGGCTGCAAACAGGCTGTGGTGTTCAAATATGGTCAAAATGTACAAAATGTATCAGGAGTGACTGTGATGTCCGTTGCGCACTTTTTTGTTGTCTTTCGGAACCGCCTTATTGACTCCGCTTGCCCGTCCGGCTACCTTCGTTGCGTTAATAATTTTTTTACTTTAAAAAACAGAAAAGATGAAACAGAAAAGTTTCCTGAAGCTCAGAGGTACTATTGACGACCTCACTTTTTACCGGACCAAAGACGGGCACCTCGTACGCAAAGCCGGAGGTATTGACAGGCAGCGTATCCTCACAAGCCCCGATTTTGAACGTACGAGAGAGAACATGAATGAGTTCAAGACGATTTCGGCGGCGACGCATTACTTCCGCGTGGCGCTTGCCGACGTACTGAAAAAAACAAAAGACTATCGTTTGGGGAGAAGACTGTTCCGGTTATTCGGTAAGATTAAGAATATGGACACCGTCTCTGCCCGCGGAGCCAGGCAGGTAACGCTCGGACTCGCAGAGGAGGATGCATTAAACCTTTTACGGGGATTCGACTTTAACAGTAATGCTTCATTGTCATCGGTATTGCATGCTCCTTACACCTTCTCCGTCGCCGAGGGCAAGGTGGATATAGACGCTTTTGACCCCGCCGGGCAGGTGGAGGCGCCGGCAGGTGCAACGCATGTGAGTCTGCAATCGGTGGCAGTAGTCATGGACTTCGCTTCGGGCGTATTTAAGTCGGTGCAGAGTGAGGCGGTCAATATGTCGCTCGATGCCGTTCCCGGCGCGGTGACGTTGCAGCCGGAAACAATGCCCGGCGGCACCGGCTTTTTAATGCTCTTACTGCTGGTCGAATTTTTTCAGGAGGTAAACGGTACGCAATATCCGCTGAACAATGGAGGATACAATGTACTCAATCTGTTGGATATTGAGCCGGCGGCTTAAGCAGGATACAGAGGGGCGCCCGGGCGTCCCTCATTTACCGGCAAAGGGCGTATAACAGTAAAAATAGTGGAAAAAGGGCCGGTGCCCGGTATTTAATAACCTTAAAATATGGAAGTTATGTCTATTCATGATATACAGCTGACAGATGCCGCCGGCGATTTTAAAACAGGCAGGTTCCTCGCCTGGGTGTTGTTGTCGCTTGCTGCGGCTGTTTCGCTGTTGTTTACACTCTATGTAAACGCAAACAATGACAAACTACGGATGGTGCTCGACGCCGGGAATGCCGAGCTGCAGTACATCGAAAAAGACAATGAAAACAAAACGCTTGTTATACGGTTACTGACAGACAGGCTGGATAGCTGTTGGGCTGCCCATACGGATGCGGCTGAACGCTAATTATATTTTAAAACTTATAGACTGTTTAAAATGATGAACAAATATAAATATTTCGCACTCGAAGTAGTCTTGTTATGCTATATCGGTTTTATGGCATGCAGGGTAAAAAAAGAAGTACAGCGCAGTAAGCTGTTAACGGATAGTATCGAGGTGTCGCACAGAAAACTACTGTACCGGGAACTGGGGCTGATGAAAGAATCTGCAACCGGGGAACTGGCGGCCGGGCAACGGCGCCGGTCGGCATGGACGGAAATAGACTCGCTTACCGCAGCGGTAGAAGTCTTACCCGGTAATACAGGGAAAATAACATATAGCATACATGGATTACGGGCTGTCGCGAACAGCCGTGAGCGAATGAGGCGGAGCCGCTCATCCGGCAGTAGGGAAGAAAAGGAAAATCGCATTGCCCTGGGTGTTTTGAAAGACAGCGGCGCGGTATACAAAGAGAAAGCTGTCATGACAAAGCGGGTAAGGCGTTCATTACCGGCGCTTTCCATACCGGGGATAATAACCATAGCAGGCATCCTGTATTGGCTGTACCGCCGCCGCAACGGTAGGGGATAACATACATAAATAACTTTTTTACACTTTGGAATATGAATAGGAAGCTTTTTTTGAGTGCAGGTCATTTTTGGGGCGACAGTGGGGCGGCAGGTATCAATGGCAGATGTGAAAATAATGAAACAATACGCCTGCGTAATGCAATTATTGCTCGTCTGGAGGCAGGTATCTGCCTCACGGTCGATGACGATACGGAATCTTTGGCAGAATACCTGAGCCGTATTCATCCCGGTGAAGACAGCCTGTTGCTGGAACTGCATTTTGATGCTGCCGGCGGTAACGCCTCCGGCTGTACGGCATTTTATAAAAACGACGTAAATGGACGGAGCAGGTCTGTTGCCGCCCGGCTAGCTGCCAGCGCGGCGGCTGCCCTGCAGCTGAAATGTCGTGGTGCAAAGCCCGAAAGCGAAAGCAACAGGAAGCGGTTGGCGTTTCTGCATCAGCGGGGCACGGCAGTGCTGCTGGAAGTTTGCTTTATCGACAATCCTGCCGACATGGCAAAGTATGATGCCCGCTTTGATGAGCTCGTTACAGCATTGGCCGGCTGCTTAAATACTTTAATGCTAAACCGTCAGTATTGACCGGGCTATAAGTGCCGGCTTGGTTGGAGGTATGGCTCTCCAACGATTATGTTCCTTATCTTCGTCGGGTATATTCATATAACGAAATAGTAAGTTGTGAAAATCATCATCTACGGTATTAATTACGCACCGGAACTGACCTGCATAGGGAAATATACAGGCGAAATGGCTTGCAAAACAGGAGCACGAAGTGCATGTGATTACGGCAATGCCTTATTATCCCGAATGGCAGATTCATGGTAAATACAAAGGCAGGAAATGGTTTACCGAAATGCTGAATGGCGTGCAGGTACATCGCTGTCCGTTATATGTACCTCAGGTGGTAAATAGTAAGAAAAGAATTATCCACGAGTTTTCTTTTGTATTGTCATCGTCTTTTGCCTGGTTAAGGCAGTTGTTTGCCAAAAAAGCCGATGTGGTGTTCTGTGTAGCACCGCCTTTCCACCTGAACTATCTGCCTGTCTTTTATAAGTTTTTTAAGAGGACCAAGCTGATTTATCACATACAGGATTTGCAGGTGGATGCGGCAAAAGATTTAGGCATGATTCAAAACAAAGCGTTCCTCAGTCTGATGTTTGCCACGGAACGGCGGTTGATGAAAAAAAGCGAGAGGGTTACGTCCATTAGCGAAGGTATGCTCAATAAAATAAAAGCCAAAGGTATCAGCGATGCGCAGGTATTATTCTTTCCCAATTGGGTGGATAGTAATGTTATTTACCCGCTTTCCAAAGAAAATTCTCTAAGGAAAGAATTGGGGATTGATATGAATGCCGGAGTAGTGCTGTATTCGGGTAATCTCGGAGAAAAACAGGGGCTGGAAATTATTATCGAGGCGGCGAAGGACTTTAAAGAAGAAAAGAATATGCTGTTCCTGATCTGTGGTTCCGGTGGTGGTAAGGAAAAGCTGATGCAGCTGGCGCAGGATGCACAGTTGAACAACATTCGTTTTCTGCCGTTGCAGCCGTATGAAAAGCTCTCCGCATTGTTGGCGGTAGCCGATATCCATTTGGTGTTACAGAAAAAATCTGCTGCGGATTTGGTAATGCCCAGCAAGCTTACCGGTATTTTGGCTGCCGGCGGATGTGCTTTGGTAGCAGCCGAACCGGGCACGTCTCTGTATGAAGTTATAAACGAATACCGGGCAGGCATACTGATAGAACCGGAATCTGTGGAAGCATTAAAAGCCGGTATCAAAAATGCCTTGTCGGCAGATTTGGATTCCTTCCGTAAAAATGCCCGTGCCTATGCAGAACGGTTTTTGGATAAAGAGGCAATATTGAACACTTTTCAACATGAATTGAATGCGCTCACAAGCCGGTAACCGGTGGTTGCATATTGGTCATTTAATATCTACGTGATATTCGTTCTTTGCTGTAGCAAAACGGTAATGCAATGTTTTAATCAAATTTATTGAAAGAGTAAATGGATTACTTTTGGTTTCGCCTGTTTTATAAAATTTATACGGAGCTTTGACAAAGAAAACAAAGAATCTCCACAGATGCATATAATTATCCAAATATTTTATCAGGGATATAGCCATGTCAGCAGATGTTACTGCACATTCTCAAAGAGTTTCGTTTTGCTTGTATAAAAATACAAGCATTTTTTCATCTGTTTATTTTTTATTGTTTTTTAATGGTGAGATGGAATGAGCCAAAATAATTATCACTTTGGGTATGCTAAATGTTTATGGCTCATTTCATTGATAAAATAAAAATGCGACCTCATTCCTGAAACCTCCCTTTGTATCACAAAAAAGCCAACCTTCCGATTGACTTCTATACTGACATTGTTCCTCTGCAAATCAAGTGGCTTAAGATTGGACAGCGCTTTGTTTTGTGCCGATTATTTCCTTGCTAAGCTCCCAGACGCTTTTATTTTCAAATTCATCAACCTGTATTTTGTGGATTATGTATGATGCGTGCGGACACGCATCATGGCGGAAAAACCTCCCTTTGTATCACAAAAAAGCCAACCTTCCGATTGACTTCTATACTGACATTGTTCCTCTGCAAATCAAGTGGCTTAAGATTGGACAGCGCTTTGTTTTGTGCCGATTATTTCCTTGCTAAGCTCCCAGACGCTTTTATTTTCAAATTCATCAACCTGCATTTTGTGGATTATGTATGATGCGTGCGGACACGCATCATGGCGGAAAATTCATTCAACAAGTTTTCCAACATTTCATTTGTATGCATTACAAATTAATATTGTAATAGAGAACGGCTTGTATGGCGCATTCTCACTATACGAATTTCATTTTTTTAAATCCGGTAAGATATTCTGTATTGATATTTTTCAAACGCCCGCCAACTATCGTCGTTGTTTTTCTTGTACTTATCCGGAGGATGCACCTCAGATTTTTAGGTAAGAGAAGAGTCATATCAATAATGGTATCACGAACTTTGGCAGCATTTTGCGGAGAATCCCGATAGATATATTTATAGGCTTGCAACAATTCTGCGGCAGCCCTGCTGCTCTATACGACTACCATTGCAAAGATTCTTTTTTAAGGTCTTCTGCCGTGATAAAATGTCCTTGTTCAATTTCATTGTCGCCTTCAAGTAAATCATTATTGTACTCCTCTAAATTTTGAGGAGTTTCTTGCGTTTTATAATGAATGCCCAAAAGATTAAGAGTGCGAAGCAACCATTCGCTTTTAGAGCTTTCTTTTATATCGTCAATATTGATGATTAATTCCATAATTCTACTTTTTATCTTTTTCAAAGTTAGGGTAATTTCTCACACACTTTTCCCTCAACAAAAACCTTCAATTCTCACTCTGTAAACCAAGCCATTCAAGATTGGACAGCGCTTTGTTTTGTGCCGATTATTTCCTTGCTAAGCTCCCAGACGCTTTTATTTTCAAATTCATCAACCTGTATTTTGTGGATTATGTATGATGCGTGCGGACACGCATCATGGCGGAAAAACCTCCCTTTGTATCACAAAAAAGCCAACCTTCCGATTGACTTCTATACTGACATTGTTCCTCTGCAAATCAAGTGGCTTAAGATTGGACAGCGCTTTGTTTTGTGCCGATTATTTCCTTGCTAAGCTCCCAGACGCTTTTATTTTCAAATTCATCAACCTGCATTTTGTGGATTATGTATGATGCGTGCGGACACGCATCATGGCGGAAAGCCTTATTCATCGCTCACAATCATTTCTCTCACAAACCATTGCTTTAATTATCCAAGTTTAAGCATATTTTCATATAAACAAAAAAAGCCACTCTTTCGATTGCCCTCACTCTTCAATTATCTGCTCAATATAATCAAGCAAATCCGGGAGCTTATTGGTTATAACATCCCAAACAATATCGTAATCTACACCAAAATAATCATGAATAAGTTTATGTCTTGTACCGATGATTTTTCGCCATTCAATTTCGGAATGTTCGGTTTTGAAGTCAGGGTCGTTTATTACTTGCTTCGCCGATAATTTCAAGGCTGCGGATAACTGCACGCGACAAAACGGGGTCATTAATCACGGTTTCTTTATCCTTTCCGTCGGTAGCTTTCAGCACAAAAGAAATTTCATCGGCAATATGTTTCAGCAATTCAAGGTTAGATGGCAACATACTCTGCGCTGTTTAAGATATGCGGGCCAATGTGTTTGTTCAAAGATTGCGGAGTTACAATTTCCACTCTTCTGCCAAGCAGGTCTTCCAGAAAAAAAGAAAGCTCCATAAAGTTGTCGTAGCTTTTTTGGTGTGGGGCGAAGTTCACAAGCAAATCCACATCACTTTCAGCATTGGGCACGCCTTTGGCAAACGACCCGAAAAGGCTTAGGCTCTCAACGCCGTAAGACTTTATTTTCGAACTGTTTTCTTTTAGCACGAAAAGCAAATTATCCTTATCCTTAACACTTTGTTTCACAAACCAAAGATAGCAATTTGTTTTGTATCAATTATTTTCTTGCAAAGCCCGCCGCTTTTATTTTTAATTTTACCAACCTGCATTTTGTTGATTATTTATGAGGTGTGCGGACACACCACGGCGGAAGGACACGCACCATGACGTAAACTACAACAACAGCTATAATCTATAAAATTCGTACTTAACAACAAAATCTATAAAGCGATTACACAAGCAAATAATTGAAATTTTGATATATTTACTTCATATTTCTTAAGATTATGGTTTTATCATTTGAAGGGCATCATGGTACGAGCATTATTTCTGCTAAAGCAATTATCAATTCTAATTATCAATTGTCTTATGGCGACAATGAATGGCTTGGTGATGGTGTATATTTTTTTGTGCAAGGTGTTAGTAGCAAAACTATTGAATTAGCGGAAAAATGGGCAGTAGCTCAAGCTTGGGATAATGATAACAAAGAATATAAATATAAAGAATATTGCATTCTACAATCTTTAATTGATGTTGAGGATGCTGAATTTCTTGATTTAACGATAGAAGATGGTGTTGAAATCTTGAATTATTTGGTTGATAAGTACAAAGATAAAATTGAATCCATAGGCAAGAACATAAAGTTTTATGATGGATTAATTTTGAATCTTGCGAGAAACGAAGGAATTTTGCCGTTAGAAGTTGTAAAAGGAAATTTTTATATTAAATTTGCAAAAGAAAGAATTGAAAAAATAAATTTAAGGACAAATAATTGCACAATTTGCACAGTTTATAATCCCTCTAAAAGCATATCCTCAAATTCTATTATTAAAACGGGAACTATAAAATGAAACTTG
The DNA here is from genome assembly GCF_001659705.1 of Arachidicoccus sp. BS20. Taxonomy (NCBI): domain Bacteria; kingdom Pseudomonadati; phylum Bacteroidota; class Chitinophagia; order Chitinophagales; family Chitinophagaceae; genus Arachidicoccus; species Arachidicoccus ginsenosidimutans. The sequence continues at coordinate 1,291,630 of NZ_CP015971.1, read as the reverse complement.
AAGACGTAAAAAATAGTATCGATAAATTTTTCGACAATATTACCGCTGAAAATTTGTACGAAATTTCTATTTTAAAATATGGTTTTTCCGAAATCACATTTGATTTTGAAAACGAAAATTTTGAAACAGCTAAAATTTCTTATTACGACTCTTTTTATAATATGTTTAATAATAAGAAAAATGAGGTTGATTGTAATTTATCCATAGCTGCTTAAAATGAAAATTCAGTTAAAATATTGGAAAATAGCTAATTTGAATTTTTCACTTCTTGATGATGTGTCAAAAAGAGAAAAGAATTCTTTTGATTTAGAAACAGGAAGCCATTTTTCTGATAAAGAAAGCAGTGATTTTAGGGTGAATTTTAGACTTAAAATAAAGGACAAAGCATTTGATATTCTTCTTGATGCATTTTTTCAATTTGAGTTAGTAGATGAAAAAATAACAGAAGAATTTAAACTATCTTCATTTCCAAAAGTTAATGCTCCTGCAATAGCGTTTCCTTATTTAAGAGCTTTCATCTCTAATCTTACACTTCAAGCAGGATTCGAACCGATAATATTACCTTCTATAAATTTTATAAATTTAGGAGACAAAGAAGAATTCAAGGAAGATTAAAACATTTTCTACAACATAACTATTGTGCGTATCATACTACTAATTTTTATCTTTTTCAAAGTTAGGTAATTTCTCACACACTTTTCTCTCAACAAAAACCCTCAATTCTCACTCTGCAAACCAAGCCATCCAAGATTAGACAGCCATTTGTTCTGTATCGATTATTTCCTTGCTAAGCTCCCAGACACTTTTATTTTCAAATTCATCAACCTGCATTTTGCTGATTATTTATGATGCGTGCGGGCGTGCGAACCGATAAAGCCTGTGCCGCCCGTAATGATGATGGTTTTTGATGACATAACTAAAATCATAATTGTATAAAATAGAATGCAGATAAAGTATGATAGTCATGATTTTGAATAATAAAATCTTAAATAATCAGTATCATCTGCGTTCTATGTTTTTAATATTTTCTGTGTACGTCCCACGCTTCGATTTCTTTTACGACTTCACTTAAAAAAGTTGAGCCTAAAGCGCCGTCAATAATCCTGTGGTCGTAGCTCAATGAAAGAATCATCATGCTGCGAATACCAATGGTGTCGCCGCCGGGCGTTTCAATAACAACGGGACGTTTCTTGATGGTGCCGATTGCTAAAATCGCTACCTGCGGCTGATTGATAATGGGTGTTCCTGTCAGGCTTCCGAAACTTCCGACATTTGTAATGGTAAAAGTCCCGTCCTGCGTATCGCTTGGTTTCAGTTGATTGTTGCGTGCATTGTATGCAAATGAATTGACCGCTTTGCTCAAGCCAACCAGGTTCAAGTAATCAACGTTTTTAATCACGGGAACAATCAGGTTTCCATTCGGTAAAGCCGTAGCCATACCGATATTGATATTTTTTTTCAGGATAATTTTATCGCCATCTACAGAACTGTTGATAAGTGGAAAACGCTTTATTACGCGCGCTACGACTTCGATAAACATTGGTGTAAACGTGATTCTGGTTTGCTCGCGCTTTTCAAAATCATGCTTTATTTTATCGCGCCACATAACCATATTCGTTACATCTGCCTCGGCAAAGCTTGTAACCGTCGCGCTTGTGTTCTGGCTTTCTTTCATGTGATGCGCAATCAGCTTACGCATTCTGTCCATTTCAATTATTTCTGTATTGGCGCCGCCGAAATGTACGACCGGCGTAGGTTCCGGAGCAGCGATTTCTTCTTTTGGAGCGATTTTGTTTACAGGTTTATTTGTTCTGTTTTTTAAATAATCCAATAAATCTTTCTTCGATAAGCGTCCTTCATTTCCTGTTCCGGGAATGTTTGCCAATTCTTCAAAACCAATTCCTTCCTGCTTCGCAATGCTCAAAACCAACGGAGAATAGAATCCATTATTTTTTTCTCCGGCAGACGGGAGATTGTTATCGGAAGCGTGAATGGGAACGTAAGGCACATTTGTTGGTTCTTCTTTTTGTTCTTCCGGTTTTTGCTCTTTGGTTTCCGCAACAGAAGTTTCGTTTTCAGCTCCCGAAGCTGTTTCAATCAAGGCAATTTTAGAACCAATCGGCGCTATATCATTTTCTTTAAAAAACACTTCTTTAATCACGCCGCCGACAGCAGCGGGAACTTCGCTGTCCACCTTATCGGTAGCGATTTCGAGAATCGGTTCTTCTTCTTCAACGGTGTCGCCCACATTTTTCAACCATTTCAAAACGGTCGCTTCCATTATTCCCTCGCCGAGTGCGGGCATTACCAGTTCAACTAAAGCCATAAATTTTCGTTTTAATGGAGTCGTTTTTTTGAAAAAATTTTCGGTGGAAAAGTACAACATAACTACGATATGGGAAAATGTGGACAATATTGAGATTAGATACCTTTTCAATAAGCTTAAAACTTCTGCCTGAAAAAAATATGTCTAACCGCATTAATGCTTACTTTTGCGCAGCGAAAAAAGTTCTTATACAGATATATGATTAGCAGAAGAAACATCCGAATTAAAGTAATGCAGCTTTTATATGCACTGGAATCTTTGGGTTCGGAGAATGCACAACCGGCACAGCTTGAAAAACAATTGCGTAAGCAGATTGACCAAACACGCACATTAATCGCCTATTTATTGTTGAACATTGTGGAAATTGCCCGCTACGCAGAAACGTACGCACGGCAGCGCGCTTCCAAAAACATTAAAACCGAAGAAGACCTTAATGTTAATATTAAAATTGCGGGCAATGAGGTAATGTGGAAAATATGGGAAAATGCAGGCTTCCGTACCATTGTGGAGCAAGATAAAATCGCATTGATGCCCGATGCCGATTTTATCAAAAAAGCGTTTTTACAATTGAGCGAATCGGATGTTTACAAACAGTATATTGCGGAGCAAAGCCGCAATAAAAAATCGGAAACGGAAATTCTGCAATATATTTTCACGGATATTTTATTGGCAGATGAATCGTTTATATATCAAACGGAAGAATTGTTTCAGAATTGGGATGATGATTGTGAAATCGCGGAACAGATGATTTTGCAATACCTTCAAAAACCGCAATCACTGGATTTGCGTGAATCGGTATCGCCCGATAAATGGACCTTTGCAAAGAACTTACTCGTAACGGTTTTGGAAAAAGAAAACGTGCTGATGGATTTGATAAAACCCAAGCTTAAAAACTGGGACCCGGAAAGAATTGCGGTAGTGGATATGCTATTGTTAAAAATGGGCGTGAGCGAATTGCTTTTCTTTGAAACCATTCCTACAAAAGTTACGATTAACGAATATATTGACGTTGCTAAAGATTACAGCACCAAGCAAAGCGGACAATTCGTAAACGGAATTTTAGATTCTATTCATAAAGATTTAATTTCGCAAAACAGAATCAATAAAATTGATTTCAGAAAAAGATAACCGTTTCTTATGAATAAATATTCTTTACCGGCAATCGTAGTAATTGCCGCATTTAGCGCTTGTAAAAGCAATAATGACACTTCCGGCGTAAAGTCTCCTGTAAGTATTCTCGCAGATACTTCAAATTATACAACCATTCAATGGATTGATTCTGTCCAAAATTTCGGTACTGCAAAATTTGGCGACAAAGTGAATGTTGAATATGCTTTTAAAAATGTCGGCAGCAAACCTTTGTACATTACCGAAGTGCGACCGACCTGCGGATGCACAGTTGCCGATTATACGAAAAGCGCAGTGATGCCCGGCGATAAAGGTTTCGTAAAAGCACAATACGACAGTCATCACGGCACGACAGGCTCAGTGCACAAAAGCATTATTGTAAGTTCCAATACCGTTAACGATAAACATTTTGTTCTTTCTTTTACCGGAATGGTAACAAAATAAGATATTTTCAAACTTTTTATTTCATCAAAACAAAGATTAATGACAACAAACGCAGTATTAATGATGGCAGCGCAGGGTAATGCGCAAAGTTCATGGATTACAATGCTTCCTATGCTGGGAATTATTGTAGTCTTTTATTTTTTCCTGATGCGTCCGCAACAGAAAAAAGCAAAAGACCAGAAAAACTTTATTAATAATTTACAGAAAGGAGATAAAATAGTAACTATTGCAGGCGTTCACGGCACAGTAAATAAAATTAATGAAGACGGTACAACTATTCAATTAGAAACAAGTCCCGGCAGTTACGTGAAGTTGGAAAAATCTGCCATCAGTCTGGAATGGACGACAGCTTTGCAAAAAGCCAATGGCGGAACAGCAACTAAATAAATTTTTTTTCAAAAAAATGTAGCAAAGCCGGAATTAAACACGTTTTAATTTTCGGCTTTGTTTTTTATATAAACAAATTTTACAGACACATAGTCAACACTAGAAATGGTTTTATGCGTTTGTTGGTTTAGTGCAGCGATATGACAAACAACGAATAAAAAATTCTCTTATGCTAAGAATCGGCATCACAGGCGGAATCGGCAGCGGGAAATCCACCGTAGCGCATATCTTTCATACGTTTGGCATTCCTGTGTTTGATGCAGATTCCGCAGCGAAAAATATTATGCAGGGCGATAAAAATGTTCATGCAGCGCTTGTGAAAAATTTCGGAAAGGAAGTTTTTGAAAATGGCACGCTGAACAGAAAATATTTATCCGCCGTTGTTTTTAATGATGAAGAAAAATTAAAAACCCTGAACGCGATAGTGCATCCGGCGACTATCCGGGCAGCCGATGAATGGATGGAAAAGCAGAAAACACCTTACGTGCTTAAAGAAGCGGCTTTGCTGTTTGAAGCAGGAACCGTTGCAGGTTTGGATGCAATCATTGGCGTGTACGCGCCGCTCGAATTGCGCGTACATCGGGTAATGCAACGCAGTAATCTTTCCCGGAAAGAAGTAATGGAACGTGTGGTAAAGCAAATGGATGAAGACGAAAAAATGAGTCTTTGCGATTATGTGGTCGTGAATGATGAACAACAATTGCTTGTGCCGCAGGTATTGCTTCTGCACGAAAGGTTTAGCTCGACTTAACTAAAAAGAAGTTAAATATTAAAATTGATTAATCCTTGCTCGATTCTTATTTGTCAAATACGCAATTAGTTTTATTTTTATCGTATAATTATCTAAAAACATAGTTTTAAAACCACAAACACAAAAGGTTATGAAAAAGATATTTTTATGGTGTATTCCTGCAATGCTCTTATTGGCAAGCTGCAGCACTTCACGCCTCACAACAAGCTGGGTTTCTCCAAAAGCCACGGAAACAGGCAAGCACTTCAACAAAGTTTTGGTACTCGGACTTTTAAGCAACAGAAACAGAGCAGTGAAAGTGAATATGGAAAATGCACTTGCGCAAGACCTCGCAACCATTGGCGTTAAAGCCGAAACAGCTACCGATGTATTTGGTCCTGTGGCATTTAGAGGTTTGACAGAGAAACAAGTATTGCATCGTTTGCATTCGCACGATATTGACGGTGTTATTACAATCGCGCTGATTGATAAAAATTCCGGGCACAGGTATGTACCCGGTTATTGGGGACCGTATTATTCATTTTGGGGATATTATTCTTTTTATTCGCCGTATATGTGGGGAGCGCCTTATGCAGGTTATTACGAAAGAACATCGTCTTATTCGTTTGAAACAAACCTGTATGATTTACAGAATAACAACAAACTGATTTATTCTGCACAGTCCGAAACGGTTGACCCGAGTTCGCCTGAGAAATTGGGATACGACTTTGGTAAAACGATTGTGAACGATTTAAAAATGAAGAATCTTTTAAGGTAAAGTTGTGATATAGAATAATCTAAAGTAAAACGAGTTCGAAAAGAACTCGTTTTTTTTATTTGGATACTTTTGCCAACAAGCAAGGCGACACGTATGTGCTACTCTTTCAACAGCTTTGCAGGAGGAAAAAAATATTATCTGTTTTGTTTATTGCATTCTTTTGTCCTTTCGTACAATAATCTATCCTTTTCAAAGATTTGTCTATTTGCGGCGTCTCTGTCTGTAGTTATTTTTGCCTAACAAATATTAATTAGGGGTTATCGGTTTATGTTGATACAGAAAGAGTTTTTAGGAAAATTAGGAGAGAAAGATATTTTTCTTTTTACGCTCGTCAATAAAAATAAAAATTATGTGCAACTCACGAACTACGGGGCTTCTGTGGTTTCAATTGTTGTACCGGACAAAAACGGAATGAAAGAAAATGTGGTGCTCGGTTTTTCAAATTTAGAAGGGTATTTAAAAGACAAATGTTACATAGGTGCGACTGTCGGTCGGTTTGCAAACCGCATCGCCAATGCAGGTTTTAAGATAGATAATGAACGGTATTTTTTGGAAGCGAATGAAAATAATAATAGCAATCATAGCGGCGCAAGCGGATTTCACAAGAGAATATTCGATTACGAAATAAAAAACGATTCCGTTTCTTTTTCATTGTTGAGCAAAGACGGCGAAGGCGGATTTCCCGGCAATCTTCAACTTGCAGTAGCTTATACCTGGAATGATGAAAATGAATTGCTGATTGAATATAATGCCACAACAGATAAGAAAACGATTGTGAATCTGACCAATCACAGCTATTTCAATTTATCCGTGGGAAGAGAAAATATTTTGTCACATGAATTAAATATCGCTTCCGGTAAAATTGTGGAAACTGATGAGCATTATATTCCGACAGGAAAAATCGTTGACGCAGGGAATAAAAAATTTCATCACAATTCAATAAAAGAAAAATTGATTATTACGGATGATAAAGCAATAGGCTTGAATGATTGTTATGTGATTCAACCAAATTCCGAAGCGCCTGTTTGTGAAGTTTTGGAAAAAGTTTCAGGTAGAACAATGAGTGTTTTTACATCTTATCCGGGCTTGTTGCTGTACACGGGCGATTTTCTGGAAAGTAGTGTGGACGGTTATTTCGGAAGAAAATATCAGCCATTTGACGGCTTTTGTTTAGAGTGTCAGTATTATCCCGACAGTCCGAATCATGCAAATTTTCCATCGACAATTTTGGATGTGAATGAAGAATATAACGAGTTTATCAAATTCAGTTTTGGTGTAAAATAAATTGGAATGAAACCACATATGCACATAGAAATTTTTATAAAACGGTTGATTGTTGAAGTTGATTAATATTTACTCGAGAAGAACATCTTGGCATTTTTCATCGAAGATGAAAATCTATTGTGAACTTATCTTCTTCGCTTCATTCATCTATGCAAACTATGTTTCTATGTGGTTTATTTTATTAAAGAGTATAAATGAGATTTTATAAAATGAAAAAGATTTTTTTGTTACTCGGCATCATCATGTCGAATATCTTTTATGCTAATGCAAATGATATAAAACATTTTTCTTTACAGTCGCCGGACAAAAAAATCAAAGCCGAAATAACCGTTAGTGACAGCATTGTTTATGATGTCCGGTTTAATAATTCTTTGGTCTTAAATTCTTCGGGAATATCGATGACGCTTAACAAAGCGGTTATAGGGAAAAATTGTTCAATCAAAAATATACATACAAAAACTGTCAACCAAACTATTGATTTCATCAACGGGAAATTTGATAAACTAAAAGATAATTACAATGAATTGACGATTGATTTTGACAATAATTATTCCGTCATTTTTCGTGCTTATGATGAAGGCATAGCCTATCGCTTCGTTACAAATTTTTCCGACAGTATTAAAGTAATGCACGAGCAGGCAGATTTTAATATTGTTCATCCTACATCGGCAATTGTTGCTGAAACGGACAATTACACAGCTTGGGAATTGTCTTACACGTATCCTTCGTTCAGTAAAATTCCTGAAGACAAACACGCGATTACGCCTGCATTATTTACCGATAAAAACGGAACAAGAATTGTAATTGCAGAGTCTGACGTGTTGGATTATCCCGGAATGTATTTACAAAAATCAAATAATACAATGCAAGGGCTTTGGGCAAATTATCCTTCAAAAACAGTGATGGGCAGTTGGGGAAATTTTGTTTCCGTTGTCAAAGAAAGAGCGCCGTATATCGCTTACACAAAAGGGTCGAGAAGTTTTCCCTGGCGCATCGTCATGGTTACAAATGACGATAAATCTTTATTGACGAATGAATTAGTTTATAAATTAGCAACACCATGTCAATTGCAAAATACAAACTGGATAAAACCCGGCAAAGCTGCGTGGGAATGGTGGCACGATGCGTTATTGCCCGGCGCTGATATTCCTTCGGGTATGGACAACCGCACAACACAACTGTACAATTATTATGTTGATTTTGCTGCTAAAAATCATTTAGAATATATGATGATTGACGCCGGCTGGTCGAATGTTTACGACATTCAGAAACCAAATCCTAAGATTGATATCCGTGCAGTGATTAGTCATGCAAAGTCGGAACACGTGGGCGTTTTCCTTTGGTGTGTGGCAACATCTTTACTGAAAAATTTAGATGCAAATCTGGACTATATTAAAAGCCTTGGAGCGGCAGGATTGAAAGTTGATTTCTTTGACCGCGACGACCAATTGGCGATCGCTTCGATGGAACAAATCGCGAAAGCCGCAGCAGCACGGCATTTGATGATTGACTTTCACGGCTGTACCAAACCTACAGGCTTGCAACGTGCTTATCCGGATATCTTAAACTACGAAGCGGTGCGCGGACAAGAATGTGATAAGTGGGACACAACGGCAAACCCGGAGCATCATCTCACTTTTATTTTTACGAGAATGTTAGGCGGTCCGTTGGATTATACGCCCGGCGGAATGCGTAACAAAACCAAAGCTGATTTCAAGCCGATTGGCGAAGGCTTGCCTTCCGTGATGGGAACGCGCTGCCACGAACTCGCGATGTACGTTGTGTTTGACCAACCTTTGGCAATGCTTTGCGATGCGCCGACCGTTTATGAAAAATATCCTGATGTATTGAAATTTTTATCTATTGTGCCGACAACTTTTGATGATACAAAAGTGTTGGCTGCAAGGGTTGGAGAGTATGCTTTATTGGCAAAAAGAAAAGGAAACGATTGGTTTGTAGGCGGCATGACGAACTGGACCGAAAGAAATTTAAATATGGATTTTTCTTTTCTGCCTAAAGGAAAAACTTTCACGGCAGAAATTTATTCCGACACCAAAGATGATGCTGAGGATGCAACAAAATATAATTACAAAACAATAACGGTAACGCATGAAACCCGCATTCCGCTTCACTTTGTGAGCGGCGGCGGTATGGCGATGTATATTCATGAATAATTTTTTAAATAGAAAATAATAAATGAGATTCCTCACTTCGGAATGACGGCGCATGGGTTTTCAATTTCGTTCAAATGTTATCATGATTGTATAATAGAATTAAAGAACGTGTTCGTCATTCCGAAGGAGGAACGAGTGAGGAATCTCAATAAACATAAACAGTAAATGAAATTCAACAACAAATACATTCTCCGCATATCTTTTATTTCCGCGCTCGGCGGATATCTTTTCGGGTTTGACTTTGCGGTTATTTCGGGCGCATTGCCTTTTTTGCAAAAGCAGTTTATGTTAGATGCTTATTGGGAAGGTTTTGCAACGGGAAGTTTGGCGTTAGGAGCGATGCTCGGCTGTTTGTTCGCAGGAAGAATTGCAGACAAATACGGTCGCCGTTCCGGCTTGTTAATAGCCGCCGCCGTGTTTGCCGTTTCCTCTTTATTGATGGCATTTTCGCCTGCAAGAAATATTTTTATCTGCGCAAGATTTGCAGCCGGCATCGGCGTGGGAATGGCATCCATGTTATCGCCCATGTACATCGCGGAAATAGCGCCCGCGCACGTTCGCGGAAGAATGGTTGCCATTAATCAACTGACTGTCGTTATCGGAATTTTAATTACCAATCTGGTTAATTATACCTTGCGAAATACAGGTGAAAATGCCTGGCGCTGGATGTTCGGTTTGGGCGTCATTCCATCGGGATTGTTTTTACTCGGCGCGTATTTTTTACCCGAAAGTCCGCGTTGGTTGCTGAAAGAAAACAAAGAAGGGAAAGCAAAAACGATATTGACAAAAATCGGCGATGATGTTTATGCAAGTGAATCAATCAACAAAATAAAAAAATCATTGCAAGGCATTACAAAAGCAAATTACAGCGAAGTGTTTTCCAAAATGTTTTTGCCTGCAACCATTGTGGGCATTGGATTAGCGGTGTTTCAGCAATGGTGCGGCAGCAATGTGATTTTTAATTACGCGCCTAAAATTTTTGCGAGCATCGGCGCTTCGCAGGACAATCAATTATTGCAGACGGTTTTTATCGGAGGCATCAATTTAGTGTTTACCATTCTGGCGATGTTGTTGGTTGATAAAGCCGGAAGAAAACCTTTAATGCTTATTGGCGCAGGCGGATTGACGATTTTGTATATCGTAATTGTACAATTATTAGCAACGAATTCATCATCCGTTTCATGGTTTTTAATGGCGGCAATCGGCACTTATGCCATGTCGCTTGCGCCTGTAACCTGGGTGTTGATTGCAGAAATTTTTCCTACAAAAATCAGGAGCGCGGCAATATCCATAGCAACGATTTTTTTATGGGCGGCATACTTTTTATTGGTGTTTACCTTTCCGCCTTTGTTTGAAAAATTCAAAGACGGAACATTTTATATCTATGCAGCAATATGCGCGCTGGGCTTTGTATTTGTATTGTTTAAAGTAAAAGAAACCAAAGGCAAATCGCTGGAAGATTTGGAAGAAAATTTAATGAGACATTAAAATAAAAACATAAAGGCATTGAGAAAATTAAGTTTTGAGTAATTGGTGCGGAATCTTAATTCACTTAACTTCTTAATGGTAAAAAAAAATAAAAAATGCTTTATCAATTATGAATCAGTCTGTAAAAGTTTGGGAAGAAAAAGTTACGATACCGACGTATGAAGTGGGCAAGCCCGACAAAAATCCGATGTTTTTTGAGAAACGTGTTTACCAGGGAAGCAGCGGCGTGGTGTATCCGAATCCTGTGATTGAAAAAATTTATGACGAGAAAATTGATAAGGAATACATTGGATTATTTTTAGAGAATAAATACCTCAAAGTGCTGATTCTGCCTGAGCTTGGCGGCCGCATTCAAATGGCTTACGATAAAATTAAAGAGCGTCATTTTATTTATTACAACCAGGTCATTAAGCCTGCGTTGGTCGGTTTGACCGGACCTTGGATTTCGGGCGGAATAGAATTTAACTGGCCACAACATCATCGTCCGAGCACGTTCGAGCCAGTTGATTTTACGTTGGAAGAAAATGCGGACGGCAGCAAAACAGTTTGGATAAATGAAGTGGAAAGAATGTTTCATACCAAAGCAACTGTTGCGTTTACATTGCATCCCGATACGGCTTACATTGAGATTAAAGCGAAGCTCTATAATCGTTCTGCGTTGCCGCAAACATTTTTGTGGTGGGCGAACCCTGCGGTGAAGGTGAATGATGATTATCAATCGGTTTTTCCTTCAGATGTGAATGCGGTGTTCGACCACGGAAAGCGCGATGTATCAGCGTTTCCGATTGCAACGGGAACTTATTACAAAGTCAATTATGCGCCCGGAACGGATATTTCCATGTACAAAAATATTCCCGTGCCTACTTCGTATATGGCTATTCATTCCGACTACGATTTTGTGGGCGGTTACGAGCATGACACGCAGGCAGGTTTATTGCACGTTGCCAATCATCATGTGTCGCCTGGCAAGAAACAATGGACTTGGGGGCACAGCGATTTCGGGCAGGCGTGGGACAGAAATTTGACGGACGAAGACGGTCCGTACATTGAATTGATGACAGGCGTTTATACCGATAACCAACCCGACTTTTCCTGGCTGATGCCTTACGAAACCAAGACTTTCACGCAATACTTTATGCCTTATCGCGAACTTGGTGTAGTGAAGAACGCGTCGAAAGATATTTTGGTTTCCGTGAAAAATGAAGGAGAAAAGTTATCGCTGAAAGTGTATGTAACGTCCAAACAAAAAGAAGTACGAATTATTTCGTACTTTGATAATAAAAAAATATTGGATGAAGTTGCAACCATTCTTCCCGAAAATGTTTTCACAAAAGAATTGAGCCTTGATGACGCGTATGATGAAAGCAAAATAAAAATTATCATCTATTCAACAGCAGGAAAAGAATTGTTGAAATATGAACCTGCATTGAATAAGCAAAATGATATTCCAACGCCCGCGCAGCCTGCATTACAGCCAAATGAAGTTGCATCTTGCGAGCAATTGTTTTTAACGGGACAGCATCTGGAACAATATCGTCATGCGACATATAATCCTGTTCCGTACTACGAAGAAGCACTGAAAAGAGATGCGACGGATGTCCGCAACAACAATGCTTTGGGCTTGTGGTATCTGCGGCGCGGACAGTTTGCAAAGAGCGAACCTTATTTCCGCGCAGCGATAAAAACCATCACGCAACGTAATCCGAATCCGTATGACAGCGAGCCTTATTATAATCTCGGATTGAGTCTGAAATATCAAAACAAAATTGAGGAAGCCTACGATGCTTTTTACAAAGCAACCTGGAGCCGTGCGTGGAAAGACATCGGTTATTTATCCGTAGCGCAAATTGATATGCTGCGCGGCGATTATAAATTGGCTTTGGAACACGCAATATCCTCGATTGATAACAATGCAAACAATAGCAAAGCCTATGTGTTGAAAGCTGCTGCTGCAAGAAAATTAAATTTGTTGGATGAAGCGAAAGCTGCGTGCGACGCGGGTTTACAAAGAGATAAATTTAATTTGGGTTTGCTTTATGAATTGAGTTTGACGGATGAAAATTATCTCAATGAGTTGAAAAAATTGTCCCGCGATGCAGCGCAAAATTTTATTGAATACGCTTTAGATTATGCCGATGCAGGATTGTTTGAAGATGCTATTGCATTCATCAATCTTGCGTTGGAAAGCAGCCATTATCCGATGCTGTATTATTATTCAGCATATTTTAATCATCAGTTAAATAAAAAAGAAAAATCGCTGAAATGCCTGCAGCAAGCGGCGTATGCAGATGCTTATCTTTGTTTTCCCGACCGGTTGCAGGATGTGAATGTGTTGCAGTTTGCTATTGACAATAATCCTGCTGACAACAAAGCGCCTTACTATCTTGGTAATTTATTTTATGATAAACGTCAGTATGACGATGCCATAAAATATTGGGAAATATCGGAAAAACGAGATGCGGATTTCGCAACCGTTTACCGCAATCTCGGCATTGCCTATTTCAATAAAAGAAATGATAAGGACAAGGCGTTGGCTTATTTTGAAAAAGCATTTTCTTTGGACAAAACCGATGCGCGTGTGCTGATGGAACTTGACCAATTGTATAAAAGATTGAATCATCCGATTGAAAAAAGATTATTGTTTTTAGAAGAAAATTCGGATGTTGCAAATGAAAGAGATGATGTTTATCTGGAAAAATTATCGCTGTACAATTTTAAAGGCGAACACGCGAAATCCTTACAACTGTTGAATCACAGGAAATTCCATCCGTGGGAAGGCGGCGAAGGAAAAGTGTCGGGACAATATTTGTATGCGCTCATTCAATCTGCAAGAAAGGAGATTGAAGATAAAAATTTTGATGAAGCCATTGAGTTATTAAATACCGCAAGAGCGGATTCTTATCCGCACAATTTAGGAGAAGGGAAATTGTACGGTGCGCAGGAAAACGATATTTATTATTGGCTCGGCGTTGCTTACGAAGGTAAAGGCTGTGCGGAAAAAGCGAAAGAAAATTTCGATAAAGCAAGCGCCGGTTTGGATGAATTGTCGGCGGCTGTTTATTACAACGACCAGCAGCCCGATAAGTATTTTTACCAAGCAATGGCTTGGAAAAAATTGGGCAACTCGGATAAAGCAAATGTTATGTTCAACAAATTAGTCCGGTATGCGGATGAACATATTAATGACGAAATAAAGATTGATTATTTCGCCGTGTCATTGCCCGATTTATTGATATTTGATGCAGACCTGAACGAGCGAAACAAAGCGCATTGTTTGTATTTGAAGGGACTTGGAAATTTGGGGTTGGGCAACAATACAGAAGCAAAAGAATGTTTCCGCAGAGTATTAAAAATTGACAATAATCATTTTGGTGTGAAAGGGCAATTGGATTTCATCGGTTAAGCAAGTATTTTCTTCTTTTCGTTATGCTTTTAATTTTTGACTTTTTTATTAATAATTATGCCTTACTTTTAGCGGACATATTTTATAAAACAAGTTTTTAATGGAAAGAAGAAAATTTATTCAGCAAACGGCATTGGCGGGTGCAGGTGTGTTAGCGTCAAAATACGGGTTAGGGAAGAGCTTGCAGCAGGAGCAATTTCCTGTAGTGCGTGTTCCTTACGGGCAAAGAAAGTTCAAAAGTACAGCCGTTGATAATCTTATCAATGAAGTGCAGCAAAATATCGGAAACAAAGAGATAGCGTGGCTTTTCGGAAATTGTTTTCCCAATACTCTGGATACGACAGTTGAATATTCTTTGATTGACGGTAAGCCGGATACATTTGTAATCACGGGCGATATTGATGCGATGTGGCTGCGCGACAGTACGGCGCAGGTAACGCCTTATTTACCGCTTTGTAAGAATGATAAGCTGCTGCAAAATATGATTGAAGGTGTTATCCGCCGCCAGAATAAATGTATTATCATCGACCCTTACGCGAATGCGTTTTATAAAGATGCTACCAAAGTAAGCGAATGGAAAAAAACGGATGTTACCGATATGAAACCTGGCGTGCACGAGCGCAAATGGGAGATTGATAGTCTTTGTTATCCTATCCGTCTGGCTTATTTGTATTGGAAGCAAACGGGCGATACTGCGCCGTTTGATGAGCATTGGAAACAAGCAATGACGTTGGTAGTGCAGACTTTCCGTGAACAGCAACGTATGAGCGGACAAGGTCCGTACAGCTTTCAGCGCGAAACTTCCTGGGCTACGGACGGTGTGCCTTTAGGCGGATACGGTTACCCCGTAAAACCAAATGGTTTGATTTGTTCTATGTTCCGTCCGAGCGATGATGCAACTATATTCCCATACCTTATTCCGAGTAATTATTTCGCCGTAAAAGTGTTAGGCTGGCTGGCGGAAATGTGGGAAGCTATCGGTAAAGACCCGCAAAAAGCAGCAGACGTGAGAGCTTTGGCGAAAGAAGTATATGTAGGCTTGCAGCAGGCAACGGTAATGCATCCTAAGTTCGGAAAAATTTATGCGTATGAAATCAACGGTTACGGAAGTATTAACCTGATGGACGATGCGAATGTACCGTCGTTGCTGGCAATGCCGTATCTGGAAAGTGTTTTTCCTACTGATATTACTTATGCCAACACGCGCCGTTACGTATTGTCGGACGAAAATCCTTTTTATTTTAAAGGTACGGTCGCAGAAGGAATTGGCAGTCCGCATACGGGTTTGAATAAGATTTGGTGCATAGGTATTACCATGCGCGGATTGACATCTACGGATACAAAGGAAATGGCAAGTTGTATAGAAATGCTGCGCCAGTCGCACGCGGGCACGGGGTTTATGCACGAATCATTTAATCCAAGTGCACCGATTGATTTTACCAGAAAATGGTTTGCCTGGGCAAATACTTTGTTCGGCGAGTTTATATGGAAAATGTACCGCGAGCATAAAGACTTACTGAAAGCACCTGTGGCAATGGTTGCTGCTCCGCCGGCAAAGAGAAGATAAAATATGAACACAAAGTTATAAAAAGCATAAGGTCAAAAACTTTATGCTTTTTTATTTTAATGTAGCTTTCTTAAAACTGCAACATAGGTGCATTTTATTTTTTAGACTAATTGATTTAATTTTTTATTTTCGTTAAAGTTTATGTAAAATATAATTGTCTTATGAGCTATAGTAATGCACTTCGCAATGGAAATGAAGAAATATTCAATCAAGTTTATAATGAGTATCACAAGAAGTTATATAATTACATCATAGCGCGTACAAATTCGGCTTATTGTGCGGAAGAAGTAGTGCAATTAACATTTATTAAGCTTTGGAACAGTCGTAAACATCTTTCGGACGATGTTGGTTTGAATATACAGATTTTTCGTATTGCAAAAACTACGCTAATAGATTTTATCAGGAAGACACAAAGGAATGAGGATGCATCGCTGGTGGTAAAAAATAGAAATGTTGAAGTTATAAATGAGGTTTATAAAAATGTATTTTATAGAGAAACTACTTTGAAGCTGGAAAAAGCAGTTGCTTCTTTGCCGCCTATGAGAAGGAAGGTTTTTGAATTGAGCCGGTACAATGAAATGTCTAATAAAGAAATATCTGAAAAATTAAGTATTGCACCCAAGACTGTTGAGAATCACATAAATCTGGCACTCAGGTACATAAGAGCATTTTTGGGGATGTGCCTTTTGTTTGTAGGTCTATTCGATATAAGCTGACCAAGAAATTGTAATTTTGCCGACAAGTATGAACATTACTGAAGAAGTAATAGATAAATTTTTTACGGGAGCCTGTAGTGTGGAAGAGAAAAAAGAGATAGCCCGTTATTTCGAGGAACATCCTGCGGAAGTGGACAAGTATTTTCCGGATGTAGAATGGAATGATGATTCAAAATGGAATGAACCAATAGATTCTTGTGTGTCTGAAAGAATGCTTGACGAAATTCATTATGCCATTAATAAGAAGCGATTGTACCGGAAATCATTATACTACAAGGTAAGTAGTATCGCGGCTGTTGTTGTGCTATTCATGGGAATTTGGTATTATTTTGAACATAAGCCTGCCGTTGAATCTCCTGTTGCTATTGTTCCGGCTGCTAAAGAAATTATCAAGAGTAATATGGGCACAGCTGTGGAACACTTGATATTGCCCGACAGTACGGTTGTTGAACTGTATCCGCAAAGTACGGTTAGCTACCTTGATAATTTTGAGCCTGCGAAGAGAGACATACATTTGAAAGGTGAAGCCGTGTTTAAAGTGTATAAAGATTCGAAACGTCCGTTCACGGTTTACAGCGACCAAATTTCCACAACTGCTTTAGGTACGCGTTTTCGAGTAAAAACGGGCGTTAAAGAAATAGCAGTAACCTTATATGAGGGTAAAGTGCTCGTAAAAAAAGCAGATGATAATCTGAAAGAATTAAGCGTCCACAACAGAAAATATGTTACCAAGGTGGGTAATGCTGCCACTACGGTTTATAAACGGTATTATTTGAATGCAGGTAATGAAATTGTTTATAATATTCGGGAGAATAAATTTTCTTCTATTATTAATTTCCTGTCTCCAGAAAATAGCAAACCGTCGATACTTATTGCTCATGCGGAAAAGTCCTCTTCCTCTTCAATAGTTATGAATAATATTGCCATGTCATCGGCATTGGATATGCTTGCTGAAAAGTTTAACGTTCAAATTGAATATTCTCCTGCCGATGTTGCGGATATTAATATCATAGCTGCCATTAATCCAAGACAACCGGTAGATAAAATACTTAAAGATATTGCTTCTATGAACAACCTGCGCATAGATAAAACCGATAGCCAAAAGTTTATTATTACCAAGATAACAAAATTATAATTTCCCATTTTTCTTCGCCTAAAACAAGTATCCATTATTTACAAACGGTTGTATGTGATGTAATAAAATATTATATATATTAATATAACATATTTTGTTTGAGCAAACGGGGAAATAATAATTTTTTTTTAAATTTTTTTAATTTGTTTGGGGGATAAGCCATTTTTCATCGTATTAACATTTGAATAGTATACTTTAATTAAAAAATAATCTTTGAGGATGGTGCTAAAATTAAAGGTTCATTACAAGCGAATAGCTTTTTTTGCCATTGGTACATTCTTTTCATTTGCAGCTTTTGCACAGCAACCGACTTCAGTTTCTGGTGTCGTAAACAATGAAAAAGGTGTTCATGTGTCAAATGTCACGGTAACTGCAAAAAATCTTTCGACTAAAAAGTCTTACCTGACTACAACAGATACGGCAGGTGTTTTCAGATTTGATAGTGTAGAGGCAAAAGGAACGTACAGTTTCGTGTTTAGTTGTGTTGGTTATAAGCCGCAAACATTATCCGGTTACACGCTTAAAGCTGGCGGTAATACAGCATTGTTAGTATCTCTTAAAGAAGATTCGAGTGCGTTGGGAGATGTGGTTATTACAGGTTATACCACGGTCAGAAAGAAACTATTTAACGGTTCTGCATCTACATTGTCGGCTAAGGAACTGGAGAGAGATGGTTCTCCTGATGTTACCAAAATGCTGGAAGGTCAATTTGCGGGAGTGTCTTTGCAAAATGTTTCAGGAACTTTTGGTGCTGCACCTAAATTAAGAATTCGTGGAGCGACATCTCTTTCCGGAGATAATAAGCCTCTGTGGGTAATTGACGGAATAATCATAGAAGATGTTGTTAATATCTCTAACGAGGCTTTAACTACCGGAGATATGAATACGCTTTTAGGGTCTTCTATTGCCGGTATCAGTCCGAGCGATATCCAGGATATTACTATTTTGAGAGATGCAGCAGCTACAGCTTTATACGGAGCGCGTGCCATGAATGGCGTAGTGGTGGTTACAACCAAAAAGGGGCGTTCCACTGCCAGTGGGTTTCCTTCAATAAATTATGTAGGTAATTTTTCGAGATACATAAAACCTAACTATGCAGATTTTGACATTATGAACTCCGCTGAACAAATGAGTGTATTAACGGAAGAACTTAACAAAGGGTATTTTCAGGCTAATAGTGTTATGGGAGGCAGCAACGGCGGAATTATTTATCAAATGTATAAAGAGATTGAAGAGTATGATGAAAGCAGTGGACAATATGGTTTGATAAATGACTATACTCACAGAAACGCTTTTTTGCAGAGATATGCGAATGCTAATACAAACTGGTTCGATTTAATGTTTAAGAATTCATTGATGCAGGAACATTCTTTGAGTGTGTCATCCGGAACAGATAAGTTTCAAACCTATGGTTCTTTGGATTATTTAAAAGACGACGGATTTACGTTGGGTAACAGTGTACAAAGGGTAATTGGCGATTTTAGAATGAATTTTAAAGTCGGTTCTAAATTTAAAGGAGAAATATTGTCGGTAGGTTCTGTCAGAAATCAAAGGGCTCCGGGTACGCAAGACCAGGTTTCTGAGCCTGTTTATGGCTCCTATATCAGAGGTTTTGATATAAACCCTTATCAATATGCTTTAGGTACTAGCAGGATGTTAACCGCTTATGATGAAAACGGAAATCTTGAATATTTCCGCAAAAACTATGCACCCTTTAATATACTGAATGAACTGAATACTAACTATATGTAGATGGATGTATTGGATTATAAAATTCAGGGTAATGCTTCTTATCAATTACTGCCATCACTGCAATATAGTTTGGATGCAGCGTACAGATATGTAAAGACAGAGAATCAAACCTATGCTTTGGAAAATTCCAATCTTGTTTTGGCATATCAGGCAAATCTGAATGCATTAATGGTTGGAAGCAATGATTATCTCTACACAGACCCCGATGTTTCAAATGCAACTCCGGAAGTCGTGCTGCCGAGTGGAGGTTTTTACGATATTAACGCTACTACTATGAAGAGCTATTATTTGAGAAACTCTCTGAATTTTAATAAAAACTTCGGAAATGACCATGTATTGACGGCTTTTGCTTCTATGGAAGTCAGGAGCATAGACAGGCAAAATGAATACTTCGATGGCGTCGGTTATCAATATGACAATGGAGGGCTTGTAAATCCATATTACAAATATTTTAAACAAGCGGGAGAGCAAGGTAAAGCATATTTTGGTATGGGTCCCCAATATGACCGATTTTTAGCTTATATGGGACAAGTTACCTATTCCTATAAAAGCAGATATACCATTACACCTTCTATGCGCTACGATGGTTCCAATAAAATGGGAGAAAGCAAAACTGCCCGCTGGCTGCCAACATGGAATATTTCAGGTAGCTGGAATATAGATGCAGAACCCTTCTGGAAAGAAAATAAAATTATAACAAGCGCAGTTTTAAGGGCATCTTACGGCTTAGTCGGAAATATAGGAAATGCTACAAATTCTTCTGCTGTATATTATAACATGATTGCGAGAAGACCATATATTACAGACCAGGAGACCTTAACTTACATTGACCACTTGGCAAATTCTGAATTGACATGGGAAAAGCAACATGAGCTGGATTTGGGAGCAAACATAGCTTTCTTAAGTAACCGAATAAATCTTATGGCAGATTATTATGATAGAAAACAATTTAGTTTGATAGGTCCGGTATTAACTTCCGGTATTGGTGGAGAATATCAAAAACAAGGCAACTATGCCAGTATGAAAGGTCGTGGATTGGAATTTTCCCTTAATGCAGAAGTCATCAGGAAAAGAGATTTTGGCTGGACTGTAAGATTCAATATTGCAAAAAATACCAACAAAATCACATCATTGGAAACCGACCCCAGAATATGGGATGCCGTATCGGGAAACGGGGCTGCGATACTGGGCTATCCGGTAAGAGGTATGTTCTCAGTGCAGTTCGCCGGTTTAGACCATTACTTGGGATATCCGAAATTTATTGGTACAGGAGAGGATAAGCCCGTAACCACATATGTCAATCTTCAGAGTGATGACCTGTCTAATCTAAAATACGAAGGACCCACAGACCCGATTACCACCGGAGGCTTTTACACAAATTTCAGATATAAGAATTTCTCAATTGCAGGCTTAATTAAATTCTCGGCTGGCAATGTTTTAAGATTAAATCCGGACATAAGCTCTGCTTATTCAGATATGCAGGCAATGAGTAAAGACATCGCAAACAGGTGGGAAATGCCGGGCGATGAATTAAAAACAACCATTCCCGCAATAATGGACCAAGTATCTCAGGCACAGATAGTTGATAACAATGGTAATTTGGTCAGCGCTGTTTATCCATACAATTTATACAATTATTCTACGGAACGTGTGGCAAAAGGAGATTATGTGAAAGTCGGGTACGTGAATCTCGCATACAATCTGCCAAATGCCTTATGTAAAAGACTGGGGTTGAAAACGACATCTTTTGCTTTCACTACCAATAATATTTGGACGATATATGCCGACAAAAAATTGAACGGACAAGACCCGGAGTTCTTTAATTCAGGAGGTGTAGCATTGCCTCAGCCAAAGTATTTCACTTTTACTTTAAAAGTTGGATTGTAAAATATTAAAAATTATGAAAACGAATAAATTACTTCTTTATAGTTGTTTAAGTATTACCCTATTTGGATCCTGTAAAAAATTTCTGAATAAGAATCCTGATAATAGGACCCAGATTAACACGATTGACAAACTCAAGCAATTAGTAGGTACTGCTTATCCGCAAGCTGATTATTTAACTTTTGCAGAAACCGCATCTGACAATGCAGAAGATAAAGGTTCGGGAGATATTAACGATTATCTGACAGCTTATTATTTTTGGAATGACTATCCAAATAACGATGCAAATACCGCGATATCATATTGGAATGGTTGCTATACTGCAATTGCTGCAGCGAATCAGGCTTTGGAATCTATAAAAGAAAATAATTTTGGAGCAGATGCAGACCCATATAAAGGAGAAGCTTTGGTTTGCAGGGCTTACGCAGAACACATGTTATCTATATTTTTCGCAAAGCCTTATGTAAATGGAGGCGATAATAGTTCGCCAGGTGTTCCTTATCCCGTTACGCCGGAAACGACCCTTTTGGGAAAATATACAAGAGGAACGGTTCAGTCAACTTATGACAGTATCGAGGCTGACTTAACCGAAGGTATGAAGTTGCTTTCTGCAAATGCTTATGATGTTCCCAAGTATCATTTTACGCCTGCTGCGGCTCATGCATTTGCAGCGAGATTTTATTTGTTCAAGGGAGAATGGCAAAAAGTAATTGACCAGGTCGCTCAGATTATTCCGTCCGGCGACATTAAAGATAATCTAAGACAATGGACATCAGTATTTAAACCTTTAAGTCCCCAGGATTTTAATAATGCATTTACCAAAACCGACGTTAAGGCAACTTTGCTGATGAACAGTTCTTATTCCACATACCAAAGAGTATATACGACACCGGAGTATGGTTATGGTTCTACCTTGTCAAATATGTTTTTGAGTGGAGGTAACTGTATCGGAAAGGCGTTGGACAATAAGGTATTTAACTATGGGCTCCCAAACTATACAACATATAAATGGAAAGAGTATTTCTACTATGCTACGGCAAACACAGGCTATCCGTATTTGCCTATGATTTTGTTTACAGTGGATGAAGCTTTGTTAAACAGGGCAGAAGCCTATGCACAATTAGGTCAGTTTGACCTTGCTTTGCAGGATTTGAATACTTTTTATAGTGTAAGAATGTCTTATTATAATCCGATAAATGATGCTGTTACATTTTCCAAAATTATGGCTTACTATTCCATATCAGATGAGAAAGAAGGCGTTATCCGAGCGATATTAGATGCTAAAAAGGCGGAGTTTTTACAGGAGGGATTGCGTTGGTTGGATATCGTCAGAACCGGAATAACGGTAAGACATAATGTGATTGACAGTAGAGGTGTAGAGACTTTTATAGAATTAAAGCCCGATGACCCACGGAGATTATTTCAGTTGCCGGAAGAAGCGAAATTAGCAGGATTAGAACTTAATCCTCGTTAGAAGAAAACTATTATTTACTTATTAAAAACTATAAGTTCATGTTGCAAAGATTTATAATCAAGTCATTATTACTAGTATCTGTGGCGGCGTTATTTTTTTCTTGTAAAAAAGAAGATTTTACACCAGTTGATATGAGCAGCCTGAATGCTGATAGCACCGCAAGTAATACAGCTTTAGATGCATGGTTAAAAGCTAATTTTTTAGACCCGTACAATGTGGATGTTATTTATCATACTAATTCTTATTTCCACGAATATGACAGAAATGTAACGCCGCCAGACCCGAGCGTTGTTCAGCCAAGTATGCAGACTGTATTAAGCGGATACTATGCGCCTTATAACAAAGTGGCTGGAGAGTCGTTTCTAAAAAAGTATGGGTTTAAGCAGTTAGTGCTTTGGGGGTCCACTTCTTATGATGGCTCTTTGGTGGGATATGCGGGTACAGCTTCAGGAGGAATCCGCGTTAATATTTTTGGTTTGGATGGTTTTTCCACGGGTCCCAGTTTTGTCCCGGGTATGTTACACCTTATTCATCATGAATATACACATATTTTACAGCAGACATACACAATGCCGTCTGATTTTCAACAATTTACTGCTGCATACTATAATGCTAACTGGACGCAAACTCCGGCAGATACTTCTCACAAGTACGGTTTTGTAAGCAGCTATGCGAGTGAAAATCCGGTGGAAGACATGGCAGAGACAAATGCTTATATGCTTGTGTCTGGACCATCATGGTTCGATTATTGGGTCAAAACCTCGAGCGCCGGCGCTACCGGATTGAGGGAAAAAGAATCAAGTATCGTGAATTACTATAATAACATGGGTATTGATTACAGAGCTTTGCAAAAAGAAGTGCAGTTATATATAAAAGATACTGTGAAAGACCCATCAGTAACATTCCCTTATTGGTTAAATCGAGGTACACCATATACTTCATTAACAGTTAATTTGACTGATAATATGTATAATTTGTATGGACAATCAACTTCATTTGCAGAGGAGTATAAAGCGTTACAAGATGCTATAAAGGTACAGACAGGCTGGTTAGCCACTGGCATACAGTTATTGTTTACCAGTAAAAATACCATGACGCTTCGTATTCCTTTTACTTACGGGGACGGAACAGGTAATTTTCTTGGCGATTTTGACTTTTCTATGAGTATCAATGAAACCACCGGTACTGTTCAATTTGCAAAGGTTACTAACAAAACGGGAACAACTTATAGTAACGGCAGTTACTTTGCCAGTTCGGTTACTAATACAATACAAGCGTATTTAACAAGCAATGTTTTCATAGGAGATTGGTTGCAATATAAGCCTCAATATAATGTGCCTGCGAATATGTTTACAAAGACAGGGGGCTTCTACGTGCAATCCGACCCGGACAATTATTTTTATGGACCATTATCTGAATAAAAATTACAAATTTGAATGTTAAAAATCCTCGTATTGTTTTCTGCGGGAACATCATTTTTGCGAATTCTTGGATTGATATTTCCCAAAGGGTTAATTGACAAAATTGGAATGACAAAGCCTTTAACCAAATGGCAACTTTTTGGGTATTATCTTTTAAATCTATTATGTTGTATGTATTATTTTATTTCAAAGTAAGACAACTTTTCAACAAAGGCGTTTAGGCACAATTATAAAACCATAAATATTTTTAACCGCTGTTTAAGTGTCAGCATAATGTATATTCACAGATGAAAAAAATATCTTCTTTTCTGTTTAGTTTATTTGCAATAGTTTTCTTTATAAGCAGTTGCAAAAAAGACTCCTATGTCGCAAAATTTGATAAAAGCCCGGAAGCTAGGATGTCTGACACTATTAACTTCGTTAAAAAGACACTGACATCCGCACCTGACGGTTGGATAGTAACGACACCTGTTTATTTCGGTGGTGGTTATGGATTTTATATGAGTTTCGACGATTCATTGCAGGTTACTATGTATTCAGATTTATTAGACCAGTTCGCAAGTACGTCCAAGCAATCTCAAACGCGTCTGAGGGCTGACATGGGGGCGGCTTTAACTTTTGATACCTATAACTATATTACAGAACTGAATGACCCGGATAATAATGTTCGAAACGGTTATGGGGGAGATGTAGATTATATCTATGACCATACCAATGGAGACAGTATCGTATTTTTAGGTAAGCGGTATCGGATGCCGTTAAGTTTTGTGAAAGCCACCGCAGCACAAAAAGCAATATATACTTCAGGCGGATATCTTACGGCTATTCAGGCATTCAGAGATTTCTTTACCGCAAACAGTAATGCATATATTGCATTGGATGATGGGACGAATATTGCCATAGTACCAAATGCTTCTAACGATTTGGATGCAGGAAAAAGAGTAACGTTTACTACTGTAGATGGCAATGGAGATTTAGTGTCCAGTACAGCAAAATTTGCTTATACGGTAGATGAAATGTCTTTGTTGGATAGTGGCGTGAATATAGCCGGCTTGCAATTCAAAAAAATTGCGTGGAAAGATGCACAAACGTTAGCAGTGTACACATCTACTGGTGGAAAATATCCAATATTGCAAAGCCCGGTTCCACTTATTCCAGCTGTAAATGTTTTTACTGGTGGAGGTAGTGTTATTACAGTCGCAAATGAGACCAGTGCATCCGGCTGGGGTAGCGATTTTGTAACAAGAAGAGCCTCTACCAATGCTGGCATAAATGGATGGAATGTCGGTGGATCGCAACTATCTTTAGGAGAAATATCATTTATGAGCATAAACGGGGCAGCAAAAACATTTACATTAAGGGTTGTTACACCTTATGGCTCTTCCTCTTATTTAAATCTTGATTATTCATATTCATACGAAGTTAACAGCGACAATACGCTTAAGTTTACATATAGGACATCTTCAGGTAATGCAAATGCATTATATAGTACTTTGTCTCCATTGCTACAGGAGCGTATTAATACAGATAATTTTGCACTTGATTATTATATTGATCCTGATACCAATGTTGCATATATGCGATTTACAAGTGTAGATAACCCAACATTTGTATTTACCGGAACCTTTTAATCTGATTATGATTTTTGAGTAAATAACTTAGTGTAACTACTGGGTTATTTTAACGCTTCTGTATGTGTCTTCATGTATCAAAATAAAGGGGCTTGTGCGGATATGTATCGAGGCTGCAGCAGATAAAAACTAAAGTTTGAAGAAACAAAAGAGGCTGTTTTCTCAAAACTCCGAGACAGCCTCTTTTGTTTCGGTAAGGTAATGGAGTGAAAAATCAAATACGCGATTCTTAGAGCTTTCAAAAGCCCTTTGAGACACTAATTGTCAGTTATTTATCAATTAGGCATTTGAAGTCAATGCCTGTTTCACAGAATCTTTATTCATTTTGGAAACAGGTATTTTTATTCCATTATTCAATAACAAACTTCCGCCATCTTCTCTCAGCCAGCTTTTTACAAAAGCCGGATTTGCCAGATGCGATTGATGCGTTCTTATAAAGCCATAAGGTTGCAGCATTTCAGCATATTCTTTCAAAGGTTTGGAAACTAAAATTTTATCGCCGTTGGAAAGATGGAAAAATGTGTAAGAATTTTCCGCTTCGCAACGAACGATGTCATTTACCTGAACATAGCGGATTTCCTGCAATTGCGGTAATGCAATTTTCGGTTGCCTGCGTTCTGTTTGCTTTAAGTTTTGAATTAAAAAATCGAGCTGTGTATTCGTTTTTCTTTCGGTAATTTTCTTTTCGGCTTTGGCAACAGCTTCTTTTAGTTCGTTGATGTCAATCGGTTTTAATAAATAATCCAATGCCGCAAATTTGATTGCCTGAATGCCGTATTTATCATAAGCCGTTACAAAAATCACTTCAAAATTTCTTATTGTCACTTTGCCCAACAAATCAAAGCCGGATTGCTTTCCCATTTGAATATCGAGGAAAATTAAATCGGGTTCCAGTTGTTCAATTTTTGACACGGCTTCATCAACCTGAGAGCAGGCGCACAAAACATTGATTCCGCTGAAATGCTTTGCCAGCAAGGATTGCAGGTTTTCCGAGTTTCCGGTTTCATCATCAATTAAAATTACGTTCATTGTTCGAGCCAGTTGTTTAAAACGATTTGAATAGTTGTTCCGTTGTTGTTGGATGTACTATTCATTTCAATTTTTGTATGTGTGTAAATTGCGTTGAGTAAAGATATTCTTTTCCTCGTCAATTGTAATCCGTAACCGTCGTAGCTTTTTGTTGTGTCGAAACCTTCGCCGTCATCAACAACTTCGAGCAACAGTTTTTTTTCTTTGGATGAAAACCGGATTTCGATATTGCCTTCTTTGTTCAAATCGCTGATGCCATGCTTCACGGCGTTTTCAATCAAAGGTTGTAAAAGCATCGCAGGAATTTCTATATTGTCTGCATCAATATTTTTATCAATGATAATGGAATAATGAAAATTAAAACGAAGCTGTTCCATTTTTAAATAATCATCCAATAAGCTCTTTTCTTCTGAAATGCTGATGAGTGTTGATTTTGAGCCGTCGAGTATATTTCTTGTGATGCGTGAAAAGCTGCTTAAATATTCATTGGCTTTATCGGTTTTATTTTTATTCATCAGGTTTTGAATGCCTGTCAAAGCATTGAACATAAAGTGCGGATTGAGCTGGTTTCTTACAGCTTCGAGTTGCAGTTTGGATGTTTCTTTTTGTTGCGTGGCAAGCGCAATTTTTCTTGCATTTTTTGTTTTGATAAAATAATAAATGACGAGAAACAGCAGTAATAACAAACCAATAAGCAACAACATATCTCTTAAGGAAAAAGAAATTTTATTATGCAAATCGGGCAGCACAGTAAACGAATAATGTTTAGCAAGATTGTTGAACAAAACCCATTTGCCATAGGAAGGTTTTGGAGTGGCCATTGTTACGGCTGTTGGCGTAAAAATGATTTCATATTTTCCCGGTTCGTTCCAATAAGTTTTATCAAGATTGTATGTGTCTGCACAAGTTCCTAAATCAATGGTTGCTGTTTTCCCATTGATTGTTTTTTTCAACGTAAGTCGGTAATCATAATTGAGGTTATAGTTTTTATTGGAGAATTGGATGGTGTAAATAGAATCAGATAATCTGATTAATTTATTGTTCAAATTTTTTGTTTCGATGCAATTATAAAATTGAGGTTTTGCCGTTTCATCAAGATTTGCAGAAAACAATATATTATGGTCAAAGCCTTTAATATTTGATTTGTATTGAAGAAATGCTCTCAGCTGAAATGCCTGAAACCCGCGCCAGTCTGCAATATAAGCCGACCTGTCTGCATAATTATTGACATTATAAATTTCAATTCTTAATGTTTGATTTGGTGTGTAATTAAATTTCCCGAGATAGGCATAACTGTATTTTCCATCTTTTGTTTTTAAAAAATTATCCGGTGTTGTCCATGCAACAATTTCTTTGTTATCGTTTTGAATGACATGATAACGATAATTTTTTGCATTACTTTTATCAATCAGCACATCGGCAAACTCTACATAATTTTTGCCATCGATGACTGTCGATGTTATGGGAATATTTCCCCAAGTCTGATTGTTGCTGCCATTGTAAATTGTATCATTCAAACCTGTTTCAAATCTCGGCACAATCGCATCATGGAAATTAAATAAAGCCTCATACACATTGTACCATGTATGTTCATTATAAATCGCTTCGATGCGGTCATATTTTTTTATGCTTTCCAATTGTTGCGGTGTTGCTTTGCGAATGTCGATTAAGCCTATGCTTATACCATCAGTTCGCAAATATTTTAAATCGGGATTTGATTTATCAACAAAGAAATTTCCTATATGCACATATTTGGATGTGTCGAAATGTTGTGCAGATGCAACACCGCAACTTAATAAAAGTATAAGTGTGATAAATTGTTTCATATCTTTTGAATTATTTAAAGCTAAGGTATAATCCAACGCGCCGAGAAAAAATATGAACATAGTAAATGGCTTGTTTCGATTAGTATGTTATTCTTTTTGCATAGAATTTGGATAGAATGTATTACGCCTCGTTGCGTGAAGGCACGTGCCGAAATAAATAAAGGTTCGTGTCGCACAATAGATGTTCGTGAAAAAGTAATAATATTTGTATGATGTATCTAGGCTTTTACTCCCAACGGGATAATATGTTAATAGAAAAGATGTCGTAGATTTTACATACGACCCCGAAGGGGTCGAACTCATTTTATCATCATCAAATTTCTATTAAAATATCACTCCTTCGGAGTGAAAGCCAATTTTTCGCACATCTGTGGTGCGGACACGAATCCACCGCCTCGGTAAGTGTCTTCATTTGCCAAAATAAAATAGAGGTTCGTGTCCGCACGAACCTCAGCAAAAGAATTATCTTTGCCATACTTCAAAAAATCAATTTATTACTATGGAATTTCGTATAGAAAAAGACACGATGGGCGAAGTGAAAGTGCCTGTTGATATGTATTGGGGCGCGCAAACGCAGCGCAGCATCGAGAACTTTAAAATTGCGCAGGATATTAATAAAATGCCGAAAGAAATCATTAAGGCATTTGCTTATCTCAAAAAAGCAGCGGCTTTAACCAATGAAGAATTGGGCGTTTTATCAAAAGAAAAAGCAGACTTAATCGGTAAAGTTGCCGATGAAATTCTGGATGGAAAATTGGACGACCAGTTTCCTTTGGTTGTTTGGCAAACAGGCAGCGGTACGCAAAGCAATATGAATGCGAATGAAGTAATCGCTTATCGCGCGCACGTACTCAACGGCGGCGCTTTGACGGATAAAGAAAAAGTATTGCATCCGAACGATGATGTCAATAAATCGCAATCGTCCAACGATACATTCCCTACCGCGATGCACATTGCGGCGTATAAAATTTTAATGGAAACAACCATTCCGGGAATTGAAAAGTTGCGCGATACTTTGGCAAAAAAATCGAAAGATTTTATGCACGTGGTAAAAATCGGTCGCACGCATTTTATGGACGCTACACCATTGACTTTGGGACAAGAATTCAGTGGCTATGTTGCACAGTTAAATCATGGATTGAATGCGATTAAGAATACGCTGAAACATTTGTCAGAACTGGCTTTGGGCGGAACGGCAGTTGGTACGGGCATCAACACACCACGAGGTTATTCCGAATTGGTGGCGAAAAAAATTGCGGAACTCACAGGTTTACCTTTCATTACCGCTTCAAATAAATTTGAAGCATTGGCTGCACACGATGCGATTGTAGAAGCGCACGGCGCATTGAAAACCGTTGCCGTAAGCCTGATGAAAATTGCGAATGATATTCGTATGTTGTCCAGCGGTCCGCGCAGCGGCATCGGCGAAATTCATATTCCGGATAACGAGCCGGGAAGTTCTATTATGCCGGGCAAAGTAAATCCCACGCAGTGCGAGGCTTTGACGATGATTGCCGCGCAGGTGTTGGGCAATGATGTTGCGATTAACATCGGCGGAGCGACAGGGCATTTTGAATTAAATGTTTTCAAACCTGTGATGATTTATAACTTCCTGCACAGCGCTCGTTTGATAGGCGAAGGTTGTGTTTCGTTCAACGATAAATGCGCCGAAGGTATTGAGCCGATAGAAGCAAATATTAAAAAACACGTAGATAATTCTTTGATGCTTGTAACAGCTTTGAACACGAAAATCGGTTATTATAAAGCTGCGGAAATTGCGCAGACTGCACATAAAAACGGAAGCACGTTGAAAGAAACGGCAGTGGCTTTGGGTTATCTCACGCCCGAACAATTTGATGAATGGGTTGTGCCAAGTAAAATGGTGGGAGATATTTAAGAGTGTTGTATTATTGAAAACGGAACTGTCGCAATATTTGCGGACAGTTCCGTTTTTTATATATGTAAGAGCTTCAAATAAATGAGAATCGCTACTGTTTATTTTTATTTTTCCCGCCGAAGATTCTTTTTAAAAGTCCTTCTTTTTTCTTTTCGGGCTGCTTTTGTGAAGGAGCCGGCATTACTGCTTTGGGTTTGGTCTGTGGTTTTTTTGCCGGAAGCGAAGAATTATCTCCTCCTACCGGTGCTTGATTATCGTTAATATTATCGCCCGAGTCGCTTTCCGGACCAATGTCCTGCGGCTTGATATTATTTGGAAGTAATTTGTTTTGAATGCTGTCGGTTGAATCGGGAATATTATTTGCCCAGTCATAAATAAGCGATTGTCCACCACTATCGCTATTGAAGTTGTTGTCAAATTTTTGATGGACATTCAAACCTGTACTTGGGTCATTTTCGGCTTTATTGAAAAAATATGCCCATATCGGTAAAGCTACGGCAGCACCTTGTCCTTCGGATTCGCTTTGAATATGGATAAAACGGTCGTCGCAGCCGGTCCAGATGCCTACCAGTAATTGAGGTGTGTATCCAATGAACCATGCATCGCTGTTATCGTTGGTTGTTCCGGTTTTTCCGGCAATATCGCCCTGCACATCGTAGTTGTTCAATCTTCTGCCCGTTCCGTAATTGATAACGTCCTGCATCATTGATACCATAGAGCTTGCCGTAATATCACTGATGATTTGTTTGCGTTTTGGTGTACTTGTAAACAATACATTACCGTGTGCATCTTCAATTCTCGTAATGAGCATCGGCTGTACATTAAAGCCGCGACCGGGAAACATGGAGAATGCCTGCATCATCTCGTATAAAGAAATTTCTTCCGAACCCAAAACAATAGAAGGATAAGGTTCGAGCTTAGAAGATATGCCGCATTGTTGCAGAAAATCTACAAATTTTACCGCACCTTCATTGCTATTCGGACCAAGTTGCTTTTCTATGTAAGCTGTGGCACAGTTGCGCGATTCTGCCAAAGCTTCGGACATTGGCATCGTACGTCCTGTGCAACTTGCACCTGTGGCAGGCACGTAGCCGTAACCGTTGAAATATTGTCGTTCATCTTGTACCGGCGTATTGGGCGTGAAGCCGCCTTTTTCGATTGCAAGACTGTAGAGCAGCGGTTTAATAGTTGAGCCTACCTGCCGTTTTGTATTGATGTTTACGTGGTCGTACTTAAAGTGCCTGTAATCAATGCCGCCGACCCAGGCTTTTACTTCGCCGCTTAGCGGGTCCATCGCCATGAAGCCGGCTTGTAACATTTGCCGCATATATTTGATAGAATCAAGCGGTGTCATTACCGTGTCTTTGTGGCGATAATAGTTGTAGGCAAAAACCGTCATTTTAGTTTTTACGTTGAATGTTTTAACGATTTCGTTGTCAGACAAACCGTCATTCTTTTCATTGTTCCAACGAATGGAATGGCGCATTGCCCAGTCAAGCGTACGCTGATGCGCTTTCCATACACTGCCGTTTTTAATATCGCTTTGCGCATTAAGTATCTGTTGCATATAGCTCATGTGCTTGGCTACTGCTTCCTCGGCGTATTTTTGTAAATGGGGATTAATGGTGGTATATATTTTCAACCCGTCGGTATATAAATCGTACGGCGTGCCGTCGGGCTTTGGATTGTTCTTACACCAGTTTTTTAGTTGTTCCACTAAAATCATTCTGAAGTACGGCGCCAAACCGTTGGCTTCGTTTAGTTTATGGTAATTAAGAACAATGGGAGTGGCTTTTATTTGCTGTGCTTCACTTTGGGAAACAAAACCGTTGCGTACCATTTGTCCTATTACCACATTTCTTCTGGCTAAGGCTCTGTCGGGATGTATGCGCGGATTGTATGCAGTAGAAGCTTTCAGCATTCCAATGAGTACGGCAGCCTGAGCTACGCTCAGTTGCGACGGGTCGGTTTGGAAAAAAGTGCGGGCAGCGTTTCTGATGCCGTAAACATTGTCGCCAAAGGGGACGGTGTTAAGATATAAAGTGAGTATTTCGTTTTTTGTGAAATTACGTTCGAGCTTAACGGCAATAATCGCTTCTTTTATTTTTTGGAAAATGCGAATAAGTGTGTTGCGCTTATAATTGGTAAACAGGTTTTTTGCCGTCTGCATAGTAATGGTGCTGGCACCGCCTTCGCCTCCCAGCGAAAAAAATGCTCTTGCCAAGGCATGGGGATCCACGCCGTTGTGGCTGTAAAAACGTTCATCTTCGGTAGCTACCAAAGCATGTACTACATTCGGACTAATGTCGTTAAAAGATACATTGACCCTGTCTTGCTGAAATACTTTGCCCATCAGGGAACCGTCGTCGGCATAAATCTGGCTTGCTTCAGATGCACTTGGGTTTTGTAATTGTTCTATGGATGGCATTTCGCCCAGCAAACCATAGTTTGCCATAAGCAATAAAAGAACCACGCCGATGATACCCGCGAAAAAAATCATCCAGAGTATGCGTACAGCTATATTTTTAGGTCGTTTTTCTTGTGTGGATGTTGTATTCATTCGTATATTGATTCGTCAATTCTTTTGTCAAAAATATAAACTTGCCGAAAGATAATATAAAAATTCCGGAATGTTTTTCTGCTCGGTAAGGAAAAGAATCTATCCGTTTTGTTTGCGCTATGTATTCTTGGTTTATCGATTACTGTTATTTTATTAATTCTCCGCTTTACTTTCTGCCGATTTATATTTTTCGACGTCTGCTTTTGTGTGTAGTTTATTGAGGTTTTCGGGACTGATTTTGATAAACGAATATCCTGTTGTAATCCATGGAATAATCTCGTTTGAAGCATGTGGCTGAATTTTCGATTGGTAATCTTGTGCTTCCGCATTATTTTTAAACGGACCGATTAATATCAATGTTTCATCGCCTATCTGCTGTGAATTTACGTTGTATTGCTTGTTGGGGAACGTTAATAAATTATAGCGGTTAAATGCGTTGCCTGCTTCGGTTGCATATACGGGAGCAACATTGTCCAGCACTATAGTTACATATTGCGGCGCATTATTATTAAACGTAAATCCGTCAACGACACGAGTGGTATTGTTTACAGGCGGATTAACGGTCACTTTTTGTGGCTTTACAATTGCTGAATCTTTTGACTGCGCGGGTTTCAGCGTTTTCGCAGAATCGGTTGGCGGCGTGTTCGGAACATTTATGTTTACTGCGATTTTATCGGAGTCGGGTTTTTCAATGGCATTATCTTGTGTAGTTACAATATTATTGTTTGCCGTTTGTTGTTGATTGCTTTGTGTTTGTTGCTGTGCAGTATCTGTTGCGGCGTTTTGTATTGCAAATGTTTTGTCCGGCGCATTTAACTGCGTGGGCGAGTTTGTACTAATTTTTTCTTCCGGCATATCCACGAGGTTGCCATCCCGGTATAATGCGACTCTGCGTTCGGGCTGATTCATTTTTTGTGATGCTTCTTCCAGTCTTGCAAGTATATTATTCTGTAAATAATCTTCCGGCGAAATATGCAGACTTCGCAAATATGCTTCAATTTCTTTGCGATGCTTCAATACGTCAATCATTGTTTTTGCCTGCGGAAGCATTGGCGATGAGGCGAATGTTTTTATAAGATAATTCAGCTTTCCGATGGCTGTGGAATCTTCATTTTTTGATACATGATAAATGGCTTCAATGTAGAGTAATTGCGGTGTCCAGTAGAAACTTCCGTATTTTTTGTCGGCAATATTTTTTTGCTGCACAGCCTCTTCAAATTTTCCCGAAAGAAACAAATTGTAAATATCGTTGTATGTTTTTGTAGCGCTGTCGGCAAGGCTTGTGGCGGAAACGGCAAAACGATTTT
The DNA here is from genome assembly GCF_001659705.1 of Arachidicoccus sp. BS20. Classification (NCBI taxonomy): domain Bacteria; kingdom Pseudomonadati; phylum Bacteroidota; class Chitinophagia; order Chitinophagales; family Chitinophagaceae; genus Arachidicoccus; species Arachidicoccus ginsenosidimutans. The sequence continues at coordinate 1,257,289 of NZ_CP015971.1, read as the reverse complement.
GCTTTGCGAATAGTTTCTTACTCCAACTATCCGACGGATAATTATTCAGCAAATTATTCTTTACCTGTAAGGCATTTGCAGAATCGCCGAGCAAAGTGTAACAAACGAAAATATTGTACAATGCTTCCGGCACTTGCCGTGATTTGGGGAATGTTTGCAGCAGCGAATCATACACAAAAATAGCACCTCTGAAATTTTCCAGACTGTTTTGCAAAATTTTGCCATTGTCCAAAATTGCTTGCGAAATAATATTATTCGCGTTTGCTTTTTGCGCCGATGTCATTGGCAAACCGGCGAGAAGGTCTTGCGCGGTAATTTCTGAACTGTCCAATTTTAATGTGCTGTCTGCATTAAAAGCGTCCGGTATGTCTTCCGCAGTTTGCGGCGTGTTGCGGATATTTGCTGTTCCGCTGATAGCGCTTAACCGTTGCCAGTTATCCACGTTTGGTCGGTTGCCGAACTTTTGTTTAAAACGCTGATAGCCGCTGCTCTTCAGGGGTTGATTGTTGAAGTACCACGCGGCGGCAGAAGCGCCTTGGCTGAACAAATCGGATGTTGTAGGAGTAGTTTGTTGCTGTCTTTGTATTAACCGGTTGGCAAGCGGAGAATTATTTTCTGCTTCATCTTCTCGTTTATCAATGCTTTTACGTATGCGGCGTGCAGCCTGCTTCAATATTGCCGTGCGGTCTTTTTCCGGCATATTGGCCAATGTCAGTAAGCTATCCTGCACGTGCATAGAATCGGCATTAACAGCGAATAAATGTAATGGATGAGAGCGGTGTTGAAGCGTATGTTTATCTATGCTGTCTGTAATGAAATTGGCTGAAACGCTGTCATAATGGGCGCTTGCGGATGCGAAAAGATTATTGTCGTATTCTGTGTTTGCCAATAAGAAAAATGTTTTGCTGCGTTGTTGTCCATTTTGAGGTTGTATGCTTCTGTTGGCAATGACGCTTTGTTGCAGCAAGTCGATTGCTTTTTTGTCGTCATGATTGGCGCGGGCAATTTCCGCTTGCTGATAATAAATCAAATCTTTGTAGAGAAAATATTTATTCTTCCTAAGTAAGGTGTTCAGGTCATTTGCATCGGACCGGTTGTTTAGTGCAGCAATATTTTTTTCTGCATAAATATCTAATTGCGGGTCGGTAGAGTATTTTTTTGCCGCTTCGTAAAAATGAAGTGCTGCACTGTCTGCGCCGGAAAGCTGATACAGTTGCGCTGTGAGATAATGGCGCCGTGCTTTGAGTGTTTTGGAATCATCGTTAAAATGGCTTCGCGATAAATAATATGCGGCGCTGTCGTAAATGTTTTGTTGATAAAAATAATAGGCTTTGGTTTCGTTTAGTAAAGGTTGTAAACGTTCGGGAAAATGAACATCGCGGCTCAAATTGTTTAGAAGAATTTGCGCCTGCACATAATTTTTTTGTTCTATGAAATTTCGTGCGAGCCATACCAAAGCATCGTTGCGGCGATTGATGTTTTTCAGGTTATTTTTTCCTATTCCGCTTTTCTCTTTGTTGGAAATGCTGAATCTTTTGTCTGCACTACTGCTATTGCTGCCAATCGGAATGTCGTAACCATCGTCTTTCGGTGCGAAAGCATAATTGAGGTATTGAAATGTGTATTGCGAGCTGTCATATTTTTTTTCAAAGAAATAACTCTTACCGGTAATAAAGTATAATTCGTCCACGTAATCGTTTCTTAAATCGTGTAACAAAAGTCCGGCTGTCGCGTGTTGGATTACGGAATCAAACCGCTTGTCAGCAGCCAATGCTTTTTCGTCGTATGGATAAAAACGGAGCAGTCTGGCATAGTCGTCCACATTGGATGCAACAGCTTGCTGCATAATGTCGTTGAAAATCCGGTTGGCGTTGAAGAGAAAATTATAATGAACAAATGTGTTTTGGATAAACTTTTTTGCTTTGCCTATTTTGCCGTAAGGCGTTCGTTCTGCAGGCAATGGTTTGTTGGCGTATTCGGGCGGTTTATTTCCTTTTAAACTAATAGTAGTGCCTACCTGCGAAAATGCAGGTATTGCGCAGATGCAACACTCAAGTATGAAAAGAAAAAAACGCCGCTTCATAAAGCGATAAAGCTAAGTATTAAATTTACTTAACTAAAACGTGTAGCAGGAAAAGATATTGTAATGCCTGAAATCCGGATGTATTTGTAATACCGGGTTTTATTGTGCAAATAACTTTTGTGCGATTTCAGCGTCGTGCCCATAAATATCTTTACGGATGTTGAGTTTTCCATCGTTATCCACCCAAGCGGTAAAATATACTAAATATACAGGCGTTGTGTGATTGAGCGTAACCCATTTTTCTTTCACATTTTTGTTCATTAAAGAATCGACAACTACTGGAGAATAAACGGTTGTGTCTTCATCGCGCAGCAACCAGTTTGCCATTTTTTCCGGGTCGGAAAGCCGTACGCAGCCATGACTCAAGCCTCTGTTGCCGGAGTTGAACAAATCATGATTCGGGGTGTCATGCAGGTAAATATTGTAACTGTTTGGAAACAAAAATTTTACACGTCCAAGTGCATTGTCGGGTCCCGGCAATTGTCGTACAACAGGAATTCCTTTGTTGTAGCCGGTTATCTGCATATGATGATTGGCGATATAGTTCGGATTGTTTTTGATGCCGGGCATTACTTCTTTTTTTACAATACTCTCCGGCACATTCCAGTATGGTGCAAACACAACATATTTGATGTTGCCAGAGAAAATAGTGGTGTTATGTCCTGCGGCGCCCACAATTACACGCATAGTAAAAGCAATGGTGTCGTTTTGATATGCTGTTAATTTGTAATCTGGAATGTTTACCCATACATAATTTTGCGGAAATTCTTTGGGAATCCAGCGTGCGCGTTGAAGATTAACTGCCAGCGTTTTGATAATGGAATCGAGCGGAATATTGATAGTACGCATAAATGCCGGACCAACCACGCCGTCGGCAGACAAGCCGTTTCTTTGTTGGAAAGATTGTACGGCAGCTTTTGTTTCTTTATCAAAAACGCCATTGTGCGTATCGTCGCTTAAATCGCCAAGCAGATACAGGCGGTGCTGAATGGCGGCTACATCTTCGCCCGAATCGTGGAGCTTGAGTTTGGATTGTGCAAGTGCAATGCTGTCCCAGCTTTCGCCGCTCTTTTTTACGTCTATATATTTTTGCAAATAGTTTTGTAGTTGTTTGAACTGAGGATTCAGCAATTCCGACTCTACAAGTTGTTTACCATTAATTGCGGAGTCGAGCAAGCCTGAAAAATCTACTTTTTTCCTTGGGATAAACCAACCCAAATCTTCAGCATTAATATCTTTTCTACCTTTAAAAATTTCCTGAGCATGCTTGAAAAATTCGCCCGTAAGCGTCAGTTCTCCGTTGGTAATAGTCGCGTGCGATTCATTTTTGATGCCGCTTTTAAAATAATCTTCTAAGGTCGTCAGTTTCTTCTCGGCAGCGGTGGAGTCGCTTTGTCTGCCATTGCTCAAAAGATTAATGAAGTTACTCGCTTGTTCTACAAGTCCGCTTGTATCGAACCATGCAAATTCAAAATTGCGCTGGCGGTAAAAGTTGATAAAATCTTTTTCAAAAGGTTTATAACTGGTGTCGCTGTTGATAAAAGCCTCAATAGCATTGCTGTCCAGAAACATATTGTTATACGATGTTTCCTGCGTAATGGTGGTGTCAATTTCAACTTTTTGCTGTTCGCCGCCGCCGCAACTTGCGATTGCAATAACGGCGATAAGTGAAATTATTAAACAGAAAGAGTTTTTGATGCTCATTGGTAATTTACAACTGTTTTACATGGTTAATAAAGTTGCAGCTACGATGCCTGCAGTTTCCGTTCTTAAACGAGTATTGCCCAAAGATACAGGTTGAAATTTATTATCCAGCGCAAGTTGTATTTCTTCTTTTGTAAAATCTCCTTCGGGACCAATCAAAATAATTTTGCTTTTCGCGGAATCTGTTGTTTTTAACCCGGTTTTCTGTTCATTATCCACGCAATGCGCCATGTATTTTTCTTCATAAATATTTTCTTGTACAACTTGTTCAAACGCAGTCGGGGCAATAAGTTCGGGCAAATATACCTGCCGGCTTTGCTGCATGGCGGAAACAAGAATATTGTGTAATCTTTCATACTTCACATTTGTTTTTTCCGTTCTTTCGCAATTGAGCAGAATAATTTTTCTCATACCGATTTCCGTTACTTTTTCTAATAGCCATTCCAGGCGAGCATTGTTTTTTGTAGGCGAAACGGCAAGACAAATATTTTTATTCATATAAGGAAAATTTTCTGTTGCATCAATTTGCACTACGCAATTTTTTTTGCCTGAAGAAATAATGGTTGCCGTTGCCAGCAAACCATTGCCGTCCGTGAGTTGCAACCGCTCGCCCGTTTTCATGCGCAATACTTGCACGGCGTGCTTTGCGGAAGTTTCGCTTAAAGAAAATTGCCTGATTGCTGTATCGATATTTGGCTCGTAGAAATAGGGAAGTTGCATTTGTTGTAACAGAAATTTATTACACGAATTACGGCAAATTACACGAATTATTTTACCGTTTTATTTTGTATTAATTTTCAAATCTTAGTAAAACAACTATTAACTTTTGGCTTAACCTTATTATTTTATTTGCGTAGCAGTAGTGTAATAAGGTATTTTCCGACAATGTTACGCAGGTCACTAAGGTTTTTTTTAAGCGAAAAATAAATTTACAATTTCCTCACAATCCTTAAAATCCCACAAATCATGGTTCAGACAATAAGTCATTTTATCTTACTGCAAATCGTTATTTCCGCCAATTTGTGTTCATCTTTGCGCTTGGTATATTAATTGAAAATAAAAGAACCTGCCTCAAAATAGGTTTGAGGCGACATATTGACTTTGTAAATTTTCTTATGGCACAAAATAAATTTTTCTTTCAAAATACAGACGACAGTGAGTTTTTACCCATTCTCCCGATGAATGAAGAAGATGCGGCGGCGGAAAACCTGGTCGTTCCGGACACAATCAATTTACTTCCTTTACGCAACATGGTGTTGTTTCCCGGCGTGGTGATTCCTATCACTGTTGGTCGCGACAAAAGCATTCAGGCGGTAAATGAAGCTTATAAAGGCGACAAATTGATTGGTGTTCTCGCTCAAAAAGATATGAATGTGGAAGAACCCGGAGCGAACGACTTGTACCGAACGGGAACTGTGGCGCAAATCATCCGTTTAATCAAAATGCCCGATGGCGGAACAACGGTAATTATTCAGGGAAAGAAACGTTTTCAGCTCAAAGAAGTATTGCAAAGCGAGCCTTTTTTCAAAGCATCCATCAATGTTTTGACAGAAGAAAAAATTGTAGAAGACGACGATTTTCTGGCGCATCTCGGCAGCATCCGCGATTTAGCTACGCAGATAATTCAGCTTTCGCCGCAACTGCCAACGGAAGCGTCTATTATTTTGCGAAATATAGAAAACGCGGGCTTTCTCATCAATTTCGTGAGCAGCAATCTCAACAGCGAATTGCCCGAAAAACAAGAGTTGCTGGAAATGGATTCCATCAAAGACCGTTCTTTGAGATTGATTGCTTTGCTGCAAAAACAATTGCAGTTTGAAGAACTGAAAAATAAAGTAACCAATAATGCACGCACCGAAATTGACAAGCAGCAGCGCGAATATTTTTTGCAACAGCAATTAAAAAGCATCAAGGAAGAACTTGGCGGCGACAACGATTTGGAAATCGCTGAAATGAAGAAAAAAGCCGAAACCAAAAAGTGGTCGGAAGCTGCGAAAGAATTGTTTTATGCCAACATCGGGAAGCTTGAAAGAATGCATCCAAGCACACCCGATTATTCCGTGTTGTATAATCATACCGATTTTATTTTGAACCTTCCCTGGGAAGAGTTTTCGGAAGATAATTATGATTTAAAACGTGCGCAAAATGTATTGGATAAAGACCATTACGGCATGAAAAAAATAAAGGAGCGCATTCTCGAATATCTTGCCGTGCTGAAACTGAAAGGCGATTTGAAAAGCCCGATTTTGTGCTTTGTTGGTCCGCCCGGTATCGGAAAAACTTCGTTAGGGAAAAGTATTGCAAGTGCGATTGGTCGTAAATATATTCGCTTGAGTCTCGGCGGTTTGCACGACGAAAGTGAGATTCGCGGTCATCGCAAAACATACATCGGCGCGATGCCCGGAAGAATTTTACAAAGTATCCGCAAGGCAAAAACTTCCAATCCCGTAATTATTTTAGATGAAATTGACAAAGTCGGAAATGAATATCGCGGCGACCCTTCATCGGCGTTGCTGGAAGTGCTTGATCCGGAACAAAACAGCGCTTTTTACGATAATTATTTAGAGCTTGAGTATGATTTGAGTAAAGTGTTGTTCATTGCGACAGCGAATAATTTACAAAGCATACAACCTGCGCTGCGCGACCGTTTGGAAATAATAAACCTAAACGGTTATGCTATTGAAGAGAAAGTGGAAATTGCAAAAAAATACCTTGTTCCTAAACAAAAAGAAGCCCATGGCTTGAGTAGAACAAAGTTCAAAATCAGTGATAAGGTTTTGGAAAAAATAATTGAAAGCTATACGCGCGAAAGCGGTGTGCGCGAACTTGACAGGCAGCTTGCCGGCGTGATGCGCCACATTGCAAAGCTCGTTGCGATGAATGAAGAAGTGCCGGCAAATCTTTCCGAAGAATTCATCAAACAAATTCTCGGTAAGCAAAAATATTCCAACGAAATTTATAAAACGGCAAATATGCCCGGTGTTGCAGTGGGCTTGGCTTGGACACAGGTCGGCGGCGATATTTTATTTATCGAAGCCGTATTGAGCGAAGGTAAAGGCGAATTGAAACTTACGGGAAATCTCGGCGATGTGATGAAAGAAAGTGCCGTTACGGCTTTGACTTATGTAAAAGCAAATGCTGAAAAACTGCACATTCCCGCAGATAAACTTGCAAATAAAAATATTCATATTCACGTGCCAGAAGGCGCTGTGCCTAAAGACGGACCAAGCGCGGGCATTACCATGTTGTCTGCAATTGTTTCGGCATTTACCGGGAAAAAGCTGAGACCTTACCTTGGTATGACTGGCGAAATCACGCTACGGGGGCAAGTATTGCCTGTAGGTGGAATCAAAGAAAAAATTTTGGCAGCAAAGCGTGCGGGACTTAAAGAGCTGATTTTGTGCGAAGAAAACGAAAAAGATGTGCAAGAGATTGACCCTGCGTTTATTAAAGGTATGAAATTTAGATATGTAAACTTAATGGATGATGTGGTAAACTTTGCTTTAGGTAAATAAATTTTCCATAAAATTTGGTTATATTATTTCGCTTATTTACTTTTGTGAACGTTGACAGGGAAGCAATTTTTTCTTGTGTCTGAAGTACGACAAATTCTATTGGTTAGATATAAACTTTTTTCATGTTGGTTGTTTTAAGGGTTAAGTTCCCGCATTTCCATGCGGGAATATTTTTTATATAGACACATCTGTCTTATTGCGCATTTTTTATTGCTTTTATTTACTGTATGGCAATCCTGCAATTAATATTGCTTCTGATATATAAGATTCTTCTGCTTCATTTCATTTTTTTTGCTTAAAATTGCGTTTCTCTATATTGAAAAATAAACAAACTCAATGTACCCGAACCTCTATTATTTCTTTTTTGATGTATTCGGAATAAAAATCCCCGTTTTAAAAGTATTCAATTCGTTCGGTTTTTTTGTAGCCATTGCATTTTTGGTATCGGCATGGTTTGCTTCCAAAGAATTTAAAAGAAGACAGTTGCTCGGCTATTTTACTTATTCGGAAAGAAAAATTACGGTAGGAGAGCCGGCAGGTGTTGGCGAGCTTGTTTCTAATTTTTTGGTCGGGTTTGTTTTGGGTTATAAGATTGTCGGTATTTTTTTCATCAAAGATGCGTTGAGCAACCCGCAGCAATTTATTTTTTCGCTGGATGGAAACTGGCTGATTGGTATTTTACTCGGAGCCGTTTTTGCCTTTTTTAAATGGAGAGAAAAAAACAAAGTAAAGCTCGCAACGCCCGAGACTCGTACATTACGCATCTGGCCCAGCGACCGTTTGGGGGATATTGTGATTATTTGCGCAGTTGCCGGGTTTGCAGGTGCAAAGGTTTTTGACAACCTTGAAAACTGGGACAGATTTATTCAAGACCCCATTGGGAATTTGTTTTCGGCGAGCGGACTTACTTTTTACGGTGGTTTGATTTTCGCTATTATTGCTTTATATATTTATTTTAAGAAAAACAACATCAGCTTTATTAATGTGGCGGATGCATTTTCTCCTTCATTAATGCTGGCTTATGGTTTAGGGCGAATCGGTTGTCAGGTAGCGGGCGATGGCGACTGGGGCATTATCAACAGCGCGTATCTTTCAAATGCAGACGGAAAAGTGCATTTATGTACGCCGCAACAATTTCAGCAAGCGGCAGTTATTTTTAAAGACCATACAGAGCAATTCGGCATTGTGGGCGAAATTCAGCACGCTGCATTTAAAGGTGTAAGTTGGCTGCCCGATTGGTTGTTCGCTTATTCTTATCCGCATAATGTAGGTAGCGAAGGCGTGCCGTTGGCAAACTGCAACTGGGGCGAATATTGTAATTATTTGCCTTTGCCGGTTTTTCCGACACCTCTTTACGAAATTATTACGTGTGTGATTTTGTTTGGTGTGCTGTGGAGCATTCGCAAAAAAATATCATATCCCGGTATATTGTTCGGATGGTATTTAATTTTAAACGGAACGGAAAGGTTTTTGATTGAGCATATCCGTGTAAATACGAAATACGATATTCCTTTTCATCCTTCGCAGGCAGAAATTATTTCTTTATGCCTGATAATCATAGGAATTGTTTTGGTTACGATGGCAAGAAAAATTTTCAAGCCTGTTAATATTGCATATACACAAACTTCGTGAAGAAAAAGTTTCTTGTAATCCGCTTCTCATCTATCGGCGATATTGTATTGATGACGCCGGCTGTCAGATGTTTAAAACTTCAATACCCGAATGCGGAAATACATTTTCTTACAAAGAAAAAATTCAAAGCGGTTACGGTTGCTAACCCGTACATTGATAAATTTCATTATTATGATGATAATTTTTCAGAACTGAAAAAAGAACTGCAAGCCGAACGTTTTGATTACATCATTGACTTGCATAAAAATCTTCGTACGCTTCGTTTGCGATTCTCTTTGCGAAGCAAATGGCTTGCTTATAAAAAACTAAGCGTTCAGAAATTTCTGCTTACAAAATTTCACATCGATGTAATGCCCCGAACGCATATCACGCAACGTTCTTTGCAAACTTTGTTGCCGCTTGGCGTGAAAGACGATGGCTTGGGTTTGGATTATTTTATTCCTAAAGAAGACGAATTGTACAAGAGCGATTTGCCTTTAACGCATCAAAACGGTTTCGGCGCAATCGTTATAGGTGCATCTTATTTTACCAAGAAATTACCGGTTTATAAATTGGTTGAACTGTGCGACAATATTGACTTTCCGCTTGTTTTACTTGGAGGAAAAGAAGATGAAAAAGAAGCGATGGAGATTATTACAAAAACAAAAAATAAAAATGTTTGGAACGCTTGCGGAAAATTTAATCTCAATCAGTCTGCCGACCTTGTAAGAAAATCTTCCTGGGTTATTTCGCACGATACGGGCTTGCAATACATTGCTTGCGCATTTCAAAAAACGGTAATGGCTGTTTGGGGCGGCACTTCGCCGAAACTTGCGGTAGAGCCTTATTACGGCACAATGAACGAGCCTTTGTATAAAAATTTTATTGTTGCAAACCTTTCTTGTCAGCCCTGCTCCAATTTTGGGACAAAGGCTTGCCCGAAGAGACATTTCAATTGTATGAATCAACAAAAAATTTCTTTAATAATTGACGAATTAAAAAGAAGAAACTGTTTGAGTTAATTTGCTGTGTACGATGTCCTCGCCGCACAGCATTATTTATTTTCTGTCGCTTCCGGATATATTCAAAAAATGTAACTAATTGGTTAAATAAGTATTATCTTTCAACTTTTGGATGTTTTAACTTTGGCACTCAATTTTCTTAAGTTTATGCGAATCAATAAATTTCTTTTCTCATCGATTATAGTTGTGCTTTGCACGAATGCTTTTGTGTCTGCACAAGTAGAACAAACAGAATTAAAATCTTTCCAACTTCAGTCTTCGACGCAAGTCCCGAACGATGGTAAAATGCTTTCTTCGCCGGATTATCGCCCCAATGTTTTGTGGTACAAAGCAGAAGTCCCAAGCACAGTTCTCACAACTTTGGTCAAGAATAATATTTATCCCGACCCTTATGTCGGATTAAATAATATGTTGATTCCCGATGCTTCGGACACATTCAATGCAATGTACGATTTGGAAAAATATTCTTATTTGCCCAATGTAAAAAATCCGTGGAAAGACCCGTATTGGTATCGCACAAGTTTTGACGCTTCGGGTGCGGACAAAGGCAAAACCATTCAACTCATTTTCGACGGAATCAATTACCGCGCAGAAGTTTGGTTGAACGGAAATCTCGTTGCCGATTCTTCGCAAATGGTCGGTATGTTTCGCGGTTACAATTTTGATGTGAGCAAGTTTGTAAACTATGGCATGAAAAATTATTTAGCCGTAAAAATTTATCCTTTGGATTATGCCGGCTTGCCGGATAGTGCACAGCTCAAGGCTTTCGGTCCTTTTTATTTAAACGGCGGACCAACTGGCGATATTGGTAAAAATGTAACAGAACTTTGCAGCGTAGGTTGGGATTGGGTGCCGGCAGCGCGCGATAGAAATATAGGTATTTGGCAACCGGTTTATATTCGTAAAACAGGCGGTGCTACTTTGAGCAATATTAAATTGGTTACAGATTTGCCCAATCTTCCCGATACAAATACAGCAAAACTAAATTTATCGTTATCTATAAATAATCATTCAAATAGTTCTGTAAATGGCAATTTAAAAATCACTATTTCGCCCGAAAAAAGTACCGAAAATTCTATCGTAGTTAATCAATCTGTTCTGCTGAATGCTTCGGAAAATAAAACCGTGCAATTAGATGCTTCTTCCGTCAAACAATTCATCATCAATCATCCGAAACTTTGGTGGCCCAACGGCTACGGTAATCCGAATTTGTACAGAATAAGAATCCAATTATTGAATAATAATTCCGTTTCCGACGATACAAGTTTTGTGTTTGGTATTCGCTCCGTAAGTACAAAAACATTTACTGAGAACGGAAGATTCAGAAGAGAGTTTTATGTGAACGGCAAAAAAATACATCTTGTCGGTGGCGCTTGGGTTCCCGATTTTCTGCTAAACAGAGATTCGCTGCGCAACGATTATGAATTACATTTATGCCAGAATGCAAACCTTAATCTAATCAGAATCTGGGGCGGCGGCGTTACACCCGAAGAACCTTTTTGGCAAGCCTGCGACCGTTACGGTTTGCTGGTTTGGAACGACTTTTGGGTAACGGGCGATACGCAAGGCGAGTTCAAAGGCTCGCCCGATTATCCGTATCAAAGCAATGTGTTTATCGATAATGTAAAGAGTTCAATTTTACGCATTCGCAATCATCCGAGTCTGTTGGTTTGGACAGGCGGCAATGAAGGCCATGCGCGTAAAGAATTATACGATGCCATGCGCCAACTTGTGATTGACATGGACGGAACTCGTCCGTTTATTCCGAGTTCTTCGGGTTTTGCAAAAATGCAGCAAGGCTGGGACGGCGCATATCCCGATAACGAAACGCCCGGCGTTTTCAGCGGCGGTCCTTACGCTTGGAAAGACCCGAAAGTGTATTACGATTTGGCAGACCATGCAAAAGACTGGGGCTTTAAAGATGAAACAGGCATTCCGTCGATGCCACCTTTGAATACGTTGAAAAAAATTATTCCCAATCTTTGGTGGGATAAAACTTTGCCTTTCCCATTCAACAATTCTTGGGGTTATCATGATGCCTGCACAGGCGCGGCGCAGTATGATAATTATTACAAAGACATGGTTCAACGTTACGGACAGCCAATGGATTTGGACAGCTTCGCCAATAAAATGCAGTTGATGGATGCAACCGGTTATCAGGGAATTTTTGAGGCGGCAGGTTCTAAAATTAATACAACTGGCGGCGTAATGTTGTGGAAATTAAACCCTGCGTTTCCAAGTGTTGTATGGCAGATTTATGATTACTATCTCAATCCGAACGCGGGATATTATTTTATCAAAAAAGCGTGCGAGCCTTTGCACGTGCAATTTAATCAGGATGATTCAAGTGTAGCGATTATTAATCGTTCAAGATTTGATGCGAGTGATTTAACGGTGACTGCAAAAATTTATTCAATAGATGGAAAAAGAATTTTTGAAAAATCGGCAAGCGTAAAATCTATTGATGATATGAATGCTGCAAATGCGCTATCATTGAAAGATGTTTTGCAACAGCATTCGGATTTTAATTTCATTATTCTTTCGTTGAAAAATAATAAAGGCGAAGAAGTTTCCAAAAATATTTATTGGACTGCGAAAGGAAATGATTACAAGGCTTTGAACGAAATGCCGCAAACAAAATTGCAAACAACAATTATCAACTCTTCTATTCGAGGAACTGAAAAAGTTGTTATCATAAAAGTAAAAAATACAGGTAATCAAATTGCTTTCTTTGCCCGAACACAATTAGTACAAAACGGCGAAGAAATTATGCCCAGCTTCTGGAGCGATAATTATTTTTCTCTTGAACCGAATGAAGAAGAAACGCTTACTGTAAAAGTTCCGGTTAAAGAACTGAAAAATGTACCGATTGTTATAAAAATTTCAAGCTGGAATAGTCAAGAAAATTCTGTTGATGTGAAATAAAACTGAGGCAAGAGTTTGCTTTAAAAGCTTCGTGCAACTCTGTGTAAAACCTTTGTGTAACGCTGTGCTAAAGCTATTCCGCAAAGAGCCGTGAAGCAAACACAAAGTTTCGCGAAGTTTTGATTATTCAAGAGGGTTCTTATTTTTCTCTTTCTTCAAAGAAGACTCTCTGATAATCATTTTAGAAGGAATTACAATTGATTTAAACGAAGTTTTTTTATGTCTGTCCACTGATTTTAGTTGCTTAATCAATTCATGTGCGGCTACCTCGCCCATTTGTTTTCCGGGATAATCTATGGTCGAAAGTCTTGGCGTTATCAAATCGCCGATTAAGTCGTTATTGAAGCCAAACACGGCAATATCTTCCGGCACGCGCAAACCTTTTTTGTGCAAAACATCTATGCACACGGCGGCGGCAAAGTCATTGGTAATAAAGAATGCGTCGGGCTTTTGTCCCAACAATTTATCGACGGCTGCAATTGTTTCTTCTTTGTTGCTCACATTGCATATTTGCAATAGTTTTTTGTTGAATTTTATATGATGTTCTTCCAGTGCTTTTTTATATCCTTCAAAACGGTCGTTATACACGTTGCGCGTAAGGTCTGCGGTAATGTGCGCAATTTTTTTACAACCTTGTTCTATTAAGTGTTTGGTGGCAAGTTCGCCGCATTTAAAATTATCGATCACCACTTTGCTACAATTTGCATCGCCGGGTACGCGGTCGAAAAATACAACAGGAATATTTCTTTCAAAGAAAGGATTGAAGTGCGCAATATCTCTCGTACTTAACGTAAGAGAAACAATGACGCCGTCCACTCTTTTGTTTAAAAGATTTTTAGTGTTGGCAATTTCGCGGATGCTGTCTTCTCCGGCATGCGTAATCAGTAAATCGTATTGTTCGGCAGTAGCGACTTTTTCAATGCCTGCGAGAACCGCGGTAACAAAATAACTGTTCACTTCGTGCAGTAAAATGCCAATGGTTTTTGAATGACGCTTCCGCAGATTACTGGCAATTGTATTGTGCCGGTAGCCCAGTTCTTTTGCTGTCTGATGAATTTTTTCGCGTGTCTTTTTGTTGATAAGTGGATTATCGTTCAGACCGCGGCTGACGGTAGTTGCAGAAATGCCGAGTTTTTTTGCAATGTCGTATATTGTAATTTCTTTGTGCATATATTGTTGTTCAAAAATAGAAATATTTAGAACAAAAACCGGTTACGGACTGAAAAGCTTATGTTTTTAATATTACACTTTATCTCTGACACTTGATTCACGAATAATAAGTCTGGAAGGAATAACTATTGTTTTACTATGCCCTGTTTTGCCTTTTGATTTCAGCAGGCTGAAAAGTTCTTTAGCCGCCGATTCTCCCATTTTTATGCCCGGATAATTGATAGTTGAGAGTTTGGGCGAAATAAGATTTCCTAATGTATCGTTGTTGAAACCGAAAACTCCTATATCATTAGGAACGTGAAATCCTTTTTCCCGCAGTTCTTCAATGCATACTGCTGCGGCAAAATCGTTTGTTATAAAAAAGGCATCCGGCTTGTGCTTCAGTAATTGATTTATGACTTTGATAATGTCTTTTTCACTACGGCTGCATATTTTCATTAATTTTTTTTTAAAGATAATGCCGTTATCAGTTAAAGCCTGTTTGTAACCGTTAAACCTGTCGTTGTACACATTGCGCGACAAGTCTGCGGTAATGTGTGCAATGTTTTTGTATCCGTTCTGTATCAAATGGGCGGTTGCTTCATAACCGTTTTTATAATTGTCTATGACAACTTTTACACAGTCTATATTTCTTGGTACGCGGTCGAAAAAAACTACCGGGATTTTTCTTTCAAAAAATGGATTAAAATGCTCTGTGCCTTTAGCACCCAACGACATGGATGCGATGATACCGTCCACTCTTTTGCTCAATAAGTTTTTCGCGTTGGCAATCTCGCGCTGCCCGTCTTCGCCGGAATGCGCAATAAGCAAATCATAACCTTCCTTTGTAGCAATTTTTTCAATGCCTGCAAGCACTGATGTTACAAAATTGCTGTTCAGCTCATGTAACAGCAAGCCAATAGTTTTGGACTGTTGTCTGCGCAAATTGCTTGCGATTGTATTATGGCGATAACCAAGCTCTTTGGCTGTATGATGTATTTTGTCACGTATTTCTTTACTGATAAGCGGGTTGTTGTTAAGCCCGCGGCTAACTGTGCTGGCGGAAATATTCAGGTTTTGAGCAATGTCGTATATCGTAATTTCTTTATGCATTTGTTATTGCTTGATTTATGCAATCGATTGTAATTTACAGAATATTTATAAAATTTATTGCCGGGAACAAACAAATATTTTTTGAAAAAAAATATGCAATCGATTGCAATTGTTTAGAAAAAATATTTACTTTAGCACCTGAAACAGCTTACGAACATAAGTTATAAAGTCATTGAGAAAGTTTGAATAATGTTTCGTCGATTTGTTTATCAGTGTCATTTCCTATAAATATTTAGTCATTTTTGTCTTTCAAAAAAGAGTAAAGCAATGAATTCATCATAGATAAAATACGGACATTAGTAATTTTTAATTGAATGCAATCGATTGCATTCAAAATTTTAGACTTAATTTTTTTTCACAAGTTAAACATTGCTATTATGCAAAAATTCAATTTTCGAAACGTTCTTATTGCTGTGATGTTCATGACGGCAATAAGTCTGTTTGACTCTTCACCGCTGTTTGCCCAACAAGGTCATGCGGTGCACGGGGTTGTAACCGATTCAAGCGGAACAGCTATAAACGCTGCTTCCGTATTAAATGTGAATACAGGTAAAGGAACTTTTACAGACCAGAGTGGCAGTTTTTCCATCGACGTTGAAAAAGGGCAGGTTTTGGAGGTATCCTACATTGGCTACCAGACTAAAAAAATTACTTATTCCGGAGAAGCAAATGTTTCTGTAGTACTTTTTTCTGCTGTTGCAACAAATCTTAATGATGTAGTTGTAATTGGTTACGGTACGCAACGCAAAGAAGCGGTTACAGGATCGGTAGCATCAATAGGAGGAAGCGCCCTCCGGGAAGTGCCGTCAGCCAATTTTACATCTGCTTTGCAAGGGCGTATAGCAGGGGTAACTATGACACAAACCTCTACAAAGCCGGGGGCTACCATGCAAATCCGTATTCGCGGTACACGTTCAATCAATGCCACTAATGATCCGTTGATAGTGCTTGATGGTATTCCTTTTCAGGGAAGTATCTCAGATATTAGCACGGATGATATTAAAAGCATCGACATTCTGAAAGACGCTTCGGCAACGGCTATTTACGGTTCGCGTGGCGCTAATGGCGTTATTTTGATAACTACTAATTCGGGGGGTAGAAATCAAAAAGCACAAATAAGTTATAGTGGATATTTTGGTATGAATAAAGCCGTTAAATTCCCTATGATGAATGCTACTCAATTCGCTGCGCTTCGTGCAGAGGCGAATATGAATAACGCAGGTGCGGACGAACCTACGGACAGCGCCGGCAATTATACGACCAGTACGGATTGGCAAGACCTCTTTTTTAAAACCGGACTTGTAAATAGTCATGATCTAAGTATTATAGGTGGTACTCAGAATGGAAGTTATAAGTTTGGTGCGGGGTTCTATAACGATCAATCGGTAGTTCCTTTGTCTTGGTACAAACGTTATTCTTTGCGTGGATCTGTTGATCAGAAGATTGGTATATTTCGGCTGGGCTTTACTACCAACAATAACTTTAGTTTTACAAATGGAGCAAGCATTGGATTATACAATGTATTGGCAATGAGTCCTCTGGCAAATCCGTACGATTCGACTGGCGCTATAAAGCCAGTTCTGGATATTTCTTCTAATCACGATCAATATTGGACTTATACACGGTCAACGCTAGATGCCTTAGGCGACAGGTTTGCCGATTTGAACAAAGGATTTGCTTCATACAACTCTGCGTATGCTGAAGTTGAAATCCCGGGAGTACAAGGTTTAAAAGTCCGTGTTAACCTCGGTGGAGAATATCGGCAAAGTAACAGCGGAAATTATACTGGTGAGGGCGTATTTAGTAATAATCCCCTAAATCCAAGTAATGCGTCTATCGGTAACTCGACCACATATAGCTGGACGGATGAAAACTTGGTGATGTATGACCGTACATTTGGAAAACATCAGATAGATGCTGTTGCGTTGTATTCTGCCGAACAGGATTATTACAACAGTTCATCTATTTCTAGAAAAAATATTGCTTCTGACCAGTTCCAATATTTTAACCTTGGACAGAGCTCCACCAGTTTAAATGACGACATAACAATAAATCCAGCTAATCAGGGCTATTCGGTAAGTGGATTATTGTCGTATATGGGGCGCGTAATGTATTCGTATGACAGCCGCTATATGATAAGCGCAACACTTCGTTCCGATGGCTCTTCTCACCTGGCTTCGGGCCACCAATGGCATACCTATCCGGCTATTTCTGCAGGTTGGAATATTGCCAAAGAATCTTTTATGAAAAGAATTTCCTGGATAGATGAATTAAAGTTGCGCTTAGGGTTTGGGCAAACTTCTAACCAGTCTGTACCGGCGTATTCTACTTTGGGATCTCTAACCACAGTACCTTACAATTTTGGCCAGACCGGCTATGCCACTGGGTATTATGTATCTACATTGCCTAACCCGACCTTAGGCTGGGAATATTCTACAACTCAAAATGCAGGATTGGATTTTACTTTCTTTCATAACCGTTTATCCGGTACGGTCGAATATTACTCAACACGTACTAAGGATCTTTTGTTAAGCGTGAATCTGCCTTCTACATCGGGTGTAGGTAGTTATATAGGTAATGTTGGACAGACTTCCAATAAAGGCTGGGAACTTTCGTTAAACGGTACTATTATTAACAACGTAAACGGCTGGACTTGGGATGCGGGCTTTAATATATACGGTAACAAGAATAAGATAGTTAAACTGGCATCAGGAGAAACGCAAGACATAGCTGACCTGTTATTTGTAGGGCATCCATTGAATGTTATCTACGACTATAAGAAAATAGGTATCTGGCAACAGAACGATTCTTATTTGAGCATTTTGGAGCCAGGTTCGAGCAATAAACCCGGCATGATCAAAGTACAATACACAGGAGACTATAATGCCGACGGTTCGCCTACAAGAGCGATAAGTTCTGCAGATATGCAGATTATGAATGCAGACCCAGTATTCATGGGCGGCTTCAATACGCACGTAGGATGGAAAGGTATTGACTTAACTATTGTGGGAATTTTCCAGGATGGAGGCATCCTTAACAGCACCTTATACGGCGCATCCGGCTACCTTAATCTGGAAGACGGACGCAGGAACAATATCAATATTGATTATTGGACTCCCACTAATACAAATGCCAAATTCCCCGATCCCAATGGTCCTAAAAACAGCAATAATCCAAAATATGGTTCCACATTGGGTTATTTCAGCGGTTCTTATTTAAAAATAAGCACAGTTACGCTTGGATATAATTTTGATTCAAAATGGATGAAAAAGGCAGGGATAAAAAGATTACGTCCTTATTTTACCGTACAAAATGCACTGGTACTGTTTTCGCCTTATCATAAACAATCGGGTATGGATCCACAGACAAACTCATATGCCAATGATGGCAGTACGATGGCAGTGCCATATTCATCGGTCAGCCGTTTGTTGACCGTGGGCTACAATACTCCTTCAACGCATAATTATATACTGGGTATTAATATAACATTTTAAATTAATAAGACGATATATGAAATCCTGTATGTAAAGCTATGATTATTGGCAGAATCCCTGCCCGTCTGGTCAGGGGGTATCTGGTAATTAAAGAACAATAAAAAGATAAACAGATGAAACGAATAAATAAGACTTTAACTGGAACACTTCTCGTTGGTATGCTTATGACGGGTTGCTCCAAGATTTTAAAAGAAACACCCCGTTCCACATTTACTCCAGCTTATTTTCAAACAGAAGCAGGCGTAGAAGGTGGATTGACATCTTTATATGCTGACCTTCGTTTATGGGGCAGCGGTTATTTTCTTAATGCCAACCAGGACGGAACGGACGAGTCGACCTGGGGTGGAAATTCGGATAATAATATCTGGCAGCTTGATTTTTCCGGAAAGAGTACCATTGACCCTCAAAGTAGTAATACCGGATTCTTGTGGCAGACAGCCTTTCCTGCTATTAATACTGCGAGTGGTGTAATCGAAAATGGTACTGAAGCAGGCATATCAGCTTCATTACTTGCGGAAGCCTATTTCTTCCGTGGATTTTACTATTTCTATTTGGTACAAACTTATGGCGGCGTGCCGTTGGATCTAGGAGCTGGTGAGCTGAAGTTCAATACTTCTACGGTCAGAACTTCGGTACGCAATACCGTCCCCGAAGTTTATACAAAGGCTATTTTCCCGGATTTATTACAGGCTATAAACAATCTTGGTGATTCCCGTTTACAAGGTGGGGTAAGTAAAACGGCTGCGCAGTTATACTTGGCAAAAGCATATCTGACTTATGGCTGGTGGTTGCAGAATCCTAACAATATCCCTACCTATCCGGCAGCGGACAGAACGGATCCGGACGGACATAATGCTGTCTGGTATTTTCAGCAGGCTTATGATGTAGCTACAGCTGCTATTGCCAATCCAAGTAAGGGCTACTTCGGAGATGCACAGACTTTCGCGACTTTTGGGTTGCAGCCAACATTCTATGATGTGAGTAATGGCGCTAATGACCGCAATAGTGAAATACTTTTATATGCCGACCACACACAATCAAGTGAACAATATAATGGGGCCAGCCTTTCGTATAGTTCGGGCGCTCTCGCAGGTCCGGATAACTTTATCGGATGGTTTGAACAGTTCAATTACACGAGTGTATTTAGCAGCACTTCTAATACGTCATGGGCTACAGTTGCATCTGTTCAACGCTCGGATGATCAGTCACTGGGACGTCCGTGGACAATGAATGCTCCTCCGCAAGGCGTATTTTACAATACTTTCGCAGATAAAGCCAATGATACCCGCTTTGATGGAACGTTCGTAACTTCTTATCGTTCCAATTTTAGTCAAAGTGGCCTCGCAGCTAAATATTCACAATTTTATGGCGCTAATTATTTGCCGTTAGGCCAGGATGATGCTGTTTTTACATTTTTACCCGAAGATGTTGGCGGTGTTGATTATTCTAATTCGGTGTTCAATAGCGGTATCGGAGCTGGCGTATTACCGGGCAGGGCTGATTTTGTTGTAGAACCGAGCCATATCAGTAGAACCCGTTATCCTGGTAACTGGAAAATAGGTCCTTATCGCACCGATGCTAATGGCGGATTGGGCAACCCAAATGGCAGTAGCACGCGCCCAGTTAATATTGCTAAGTTTTCGGAACTGTATTTAATAGCTGCAGAGGCTGCTGTAAAAGGTGCAACAGGTTCTATGAGTGCACGCGATTTGGTCAATGTGCTTCGCGCTCGCGCCGGTAAACAAACTTTTAGTAACGGTCTTCATAAAACAGTATCTATTGATAATAGCGCAGCTATGGTTGCAGCGACGCCCGCTACTATCGATATTAATTATATTCTGGCAGAGCGCAGCCGTGAATATTTCGGCGAAGGTTATCGTTGGTTGGACCTCGTTCGCACACAGAAGTGGAACGAGCTTGCTGGTAGCTTTACTATTGTGGATTCTCAGAATGCGAGTGATTGGAGTAATGCTGCGCCAAAAACAATTACGCGCACCATAACTCCGCAAAATTATCTTCGTCCTATCCCTACATCGCAACTTAATGCTATGGATATGAGTGCTGATGCATTGGCAGCTTATCAAAACCCGGGATATAATTAATATTTAATTGTAGACGGTTGGTGAAATAAACACCAGCCGTTCTATTTTATTGACGGACTAAGATTTTTTGATTCAGAGATGCCATACATTCAGTCAAAAGACCTACTACTACAGCAGTAAAGGGAAAATTTATACGAATGAGAAAGAAAGGGATAATATGTTTTGCAATCTTCTATTTTCTTTTTGCAAAAGCTCATGCACAGATTTTTGTAAGCGAACAAAAAAGCGCAACTGATTTTGCGATCGTATCGCAGCATCAGGATGCACATATTTATATTGATGAAGGCGACAACTGGCTGGTGCATAAAGCCGGGGAATTGTTGCAGCAGGACATCCAATCTCTTACCGGGAAAAAATTGATGCTTCTTCACGACAGTATTGATACGAATAAAAATTTTATTATTATCGGTACGCTTGACCATTCTTCTTTTATTAAAGACCTTATTCGCTCCGGCAAAATCAGTATTGCTTCTGTTCAAAACAAATGGGACGCGTACGCTATTCAAACGGTTCAATTAAATGCACATTCGAAAGGCATTATCATTGTCGGAAGTAACAAGCGCGGGGCTGCATACGGTACATTTGAATTGTCGAAACAGATTGGCGTTTCTCCCTGGTATTGGTGGGCGGATGTGCCGGTAAAAAAGAAGAAAGAAATTTTTGTCAGACAAAATATTTCCATCGCTGATTCACCCCGGGTTAAATACCGCGGCATATTTATCAACGATGAAGCGCCTGCTTTCAGCGGCTGGGTAAAGGAAAAATTCGGCGGCGCCAACCATCTTGCTTATGAAAAGATATTTGAACTGTTGCTTCGCTTAAAAGCCAATTATCTCTGGCCCGCAATGTGGGGTAATGCTTTCAACGATGACGATACGCTGAATCCCGTATTGGCCAATAAATGGGGAATCGTGATGGGCACTTCGCATCACGAGCCGATGATGCGCGCGCAGCAGGAATGGAAACGTTATGGAAAAGGCGCATGGGATTATACCACGAACGAAGCTGAGCTGAATGCTTTCTGGAAGAAGGGTATCGAAAATATGGATCATCACGAAAGTGTTGTTACTATTGGTATGCGCGGCGATGGCGATAAGCCTATGACACAGGGGACGGCAATCGGTTTGCTGGAAAAAATTGTTAAGAACCAGCGTAAAATAATTTCGGACGTTACGGGCAAACCGGCTTCCGAAACACCGCAGGACTGGGCTTTGTACAAAGAAGTTCAGGACTACTATGACCAGGGAATGCGCGTGCCGGACGATGTTACTTTGCTGCTCTGCGACGATAACTGGGGCAATATCCGCAGGTTGCCGAAAATAACGGACAAGCCAAGAAGTGGCGGCTATGGAATTTATTATCACTTCGATTATGTGGGCGGTCCAAGGAATTATAAATGGATCAATACAAATAATATTGCAAGAGTTTGGGAACAGATGCATCTGGCGTATGAATATGGTGTGAAAAATATATGGGTGGTCAATGTGGGAGATCTGAAGCCGATGGAGTTTCCCATTTCGTTCTGGTGTGATTATGCCTGGAACCCCGAAAAAATAAATGAAGACAATCTCCCGGACTATTATAAACATTGGGCTTCGGCGCAATTCGGAAAAACTTACGCGGACGAAATCGGAAGCATTTTAAAAAGATATTCGCAATATGCTTCGCGCAGAAAACCCGAATTGCTGGATGCAAATACATACAGTATAGAAAATTATGATGAATGGAAAAATGTTTTACAGCAATGGACAGTTTTATTAGCCGATGCAGGAAAAATAAACGAAGCCCTGCCGGCGGAATATAAAGACGCTTATTTTGAACTCGTACTGCATCCTGTAAAAGCAATGGAAAATTTGCATGAATTGTATTACGATGTTGCCATGAACAAGCTGCTTGCTTCGCATAACGATATTGCGGCAAATGATTATGCCGATAAAGCTAAACAAGCTTTTATCAACGACTCTTTAATATCGCTTCAATACAATCGGTTAAACAATGGCAAATGGAACCACATGATGGATCAAACGCATATCGGCTACAGGTCGTGGCAGGAACCAAGAAGAAATTCGATGCCCGAAGTGGAATATATTTCTAATGATAGTGTTTCTCATACATGGACAAACGACCCGGGTAAAATAAAAGTTAAACTTCATGCCAATGCGTCCAAAAATTCATTCTATCAAAAAAATAATTTTATTTCAATAGAAGCATCCCATTATACCAAAGCCATCAACACAAAAAATATCCAATGGAAGATGATTAAAGATATTGGACGCGATGGCGGTGGTATTACCACTTTTCCCGTAACAAAATCCCTTGAAACGCTTGCTGCATCAAATCCGCAGTTGCAGTACGAAATTTATACAACAGATACAGGCGATGTAAAACTTAACGCTTATTTTTCGCCTACATTGAATTTTCATAACGACTCGACGGGCTTGCAATACGCCGTTTCTATCGACGATGAACAGCCGCAAATTGTTTCGCTGAACAAAGATGATAATAAAGACCGGGTTTGGGGAAGATGGGCGGCCAATAATATTATTATTAAAACAACGCGGCATCGTCTTTCAACAAGCGGAAGGCATATTGTAAAATATTGGATGATTAGCAACGCCGTTGTGCTGCAAAAAATAGTATTAAATTTTGGTAACGGGAAATACAGCTATCTCGGCGCGCCGGAAACTTTATATAAAAAGAAATAATGATGAAAACAATTTGCTACAAAGACACAATGGCACGAAGATGCACAAAGTTTTTTCTTAAAGTTACTTTGTGTCTTTGTGTCTTAATGGTTCTAAACAATACTTCTTTTTCACAAATAAAATTGCCGCAGTTGGTAAGGGACAGCATGGTTTTGCAAAGAGATGCGAAAATCAATATCTGGGGCTGGGCGTCAAAAGGCGAAACCGTAAAGGTTAAGTTCAACAACCAAACGTACAAAACCAAAACAGGTTCCGACGGCAAATGGAAGTTGCAATTGTCTCCTATGAAAGCCGGCGGTCCTTATACAATGGAGATTAGCGGTAAAAACAAAATTATACTGCACGATGTATTGCTGGGCGATGTATGGTTTTGTTCCGGTCAGTCCAATATGGTGCATCAGTTAAGGTTGCACAGTGTGTATTATCCTGATGCGATACCCGATGCGCATTATCCTGAGATAAGGCAATTCTGGATCCCTACATTGACCGCTCTGCAAGGCCCGGCCGATGATTTGCCTTCAGGCTATTGGAAATCTGCCGTTCCGCAGGACGTGGGGGATTTTTCTGCTGTCGCATATTTTTTTGCAAAAGACCTGTACGAAAAATATCACGTTCCCATCGGTATTATCAATGCAAGTGTCGGCGGTACACCAATCGAAGCATGGATAAGCGAAAGTGGTTTTAAAGGTTTTGCTTCCGAACTAAAGACAATTGAAAAGAACAAAGACACGGCTTATATAAATAGTTTAAGTAGAAGAAAAAATACCGGAATGGGAATGTCAAAGCCAATCGATAAAGGACTTGCCGGACAGGCGCCTTGGTACAGTTCTGATTATATTCCCAACGAATGGCGGCAGATAGGCATTCCGGGCTATTGGGAAGACCAGGGATTAAAAAATCTTGACGGCGTTGTTTGGTACAGAAAAGAAATCAACGTGCCTGCTGCAATGACAGGGAAACCTGCAAAAGTTTTTCTCGGAAGAATTGTTGATGCCGATGAATTGTACATCAATGGAAAAAAAATAGGCAACACCACGTATGAATACCCGCAAAGAAGATACGATGTTCCCGCAGATTTGCTGAAGCCCGGCAATAACTTATTTGTAATCCGTGTTACCAATAATTTCGGCAAAGGCGGCTTTGTTCCCGACAAACCTTACTGCTTGTTTGCGGGCAAAGATACGGTTGATTTAAAAGGTTATTGGCAATACAAAGTGGGTGAAGTTTTTGTGCCGCATCACGGCTTTGGCGGCTTTGGTTTCTCTGCACAAAATGCGCCAACGGCTTTGTACAATGCAATGGTAGCGCCGGAAATTAATTATACCATCAAAGGATTTGTTTGGTACCAGGGAGAAAGTAATGCAGGTCGTGCTGCAGAATACGCAAAGCTGCAACCCGCTCTGGTTGCGGACTGGCGCAACAAATGGAACGAAGGCGATATTCCGTTTTTATACGTGCAACTTCCAGGCTATGGCGATTATAATTATTTGCCTGAAGAAAGCGGTTGGGCGGAACTGAGAGAAGCGCAACTGCAATCATTATCCGTTCCAAATTCTGCAATGGCTGTGGCGATTGATTTGGGCGAATGGAACGACATTCATCCCGACAGGAAAAAACCTGTAGGCGACCGTTTGGCGCTGGCTGCGGAAAAAATGGTTTACGGCGAAAAAAATATTGTTACAAGTCCTTTGTATCAATCATCAACGACTGAGGGAAATAAAATAATTGTTTCATTTACCAATGTTGGCAGTGGTTTGATTTTTAAAGATTCTTCTTATACATCGCCGAATACAGATGAAGTGAATGGCGCATTTGAAATTGCCGGTGCAGATAAAAAATTTGTTTGGGCAAATGCAAAAATTGAAGGCGATAAAGTGGTTGTTTGGAACGATGAAATACAAGCACCGAAATATGTGCGTTATGCGTGGGCGGACAATCCTGTAAATCCTGATTTGTACAACAAAGAAGGATTGCCTGCAAGTCCGTTTGAGACTGAATAATGATTTTTAAATTTTAAGACGATGAAAAATAACAGATGAAAAAGTTTATTCTTATTTCCGCCGTCTGTTTTCTGACTTCTTTGTGCATTGCACAAAACCCGATTATCAGAAATCAATATTCTGCCGACCCTTCGGCAAGAGTATTCGGCGACAGCGTTTATGTGTATCCTTCGCATGATATTCTTGCCACAAAAGAGCATGGTCGAATCGGTTGGTTTTGCATGGAAGATTATCATGTTTTTTCTTCCGCAAATCTTACGGATTGGAACGACGATGGTATTGTGGTAAGTCAGTATAATGTGCCTTGGGCAGATTCAACGGCATACAGTATGTGGGCGCCCGATTGCATTTTCAAAAATGGAAAATATTATTTCTATTTTCCCACGAAGCCCAAAGACACGAGCAATGGAAACGGTTTTGCAATCGGCGTTGCAGTGTCCGATAAGCCGTCGGGAAATTTTGTTCCGCAACCTCAACCGATTAAAAATGTTCATGGCATTGACCCGAATGTTTTTATCGATAGAGACGGACAGGCATATTTGTATTGGGCGGAAGGAAATATTTATGCGGCAAAGCTGAAAGACAATATGCTTGAGCTTGCTTCCGAACCGGTTGTGCTGAAAGCCTTACCGGACAAAGGTTTGAAAGAAGGTCCGTATATGTTTGAGCGCAACGGTATTTATTATTTGACATATCCGCACGTAGCAGACAAAACGGAGCAACTTGAATATGCTGTCAGCAATAATCCTTTGGGACCATTTAAAGTTACAGGCGTTATCATGGACGAATCGCCCGATTGCTGGACAAATCATCATTCCATTATTCAGTTTAAAAATCAATGGTACTTGTTTTATCATCATGATGATTACTCGCCGGATTTTGACAAAGCAAGGTCTGTAAGAATTGATAGTTTGTTTTTTAATTCGGATGGTACAATTAAAAAAGTTATTCCCACGTTTAGAGGTGTCGGTCTTACCAATGCCTCTAAGAAAATACAGATAGACAGATATACTGCTAAAAGTAATAATGGCGTTTCCATAAATTTTATTGATACTGCGAATAAATTTCTCGGATGGAAAACTACCTTTACTAAAGCCAATGCCTGGGTGCAATATAGTAGTATTGATTTTGGAATGAAACCATTGAAAATACTTGCTGTGCGAGCGTTTTCTGCAACAGGCGGTGCTATACAAATACGAGCAGATGATATAAACGGAACTGTAATCGCAGAAGCGAAAATTCCTAAAGGCGATGATTGGAAAGAAATAAAAGCTACCGTAAAAAAATATGAATCAGGAATTCATAATTTGTTCATAGTAGTGAAAAATAATTCCAATGTTGCAATTGATTGGATAAGTTTTAAATAAAACATTTTTTGAGAAATAATAAAACCTACATTGATGAAATGAGTCATAAGAACTTCGCATATCCAAAGCGATGACTGTTTTGGCGAAACGGAGTTCGGCGCAGCCAATTCCATCCGGCAATTAAAAACATAAAAAATATACGAATGAAAAAACATTGCATTAAAATTATCTTCGTTTCGTGTTCATTCATTGCAACACATTTCGTGCAAGCACAAATTTTCAGAGACCCTTCAAAGCCTTTGAATGCAAGAGTGAACGATTTTATTTCACGCCTTACACCTGACGAAAAAATCGATCAGTTGATGAACGCAACACCAGCCATTCCGCGATTAAACGTGCCTTCTTATAATTGGTGGAATGAGGCTTTGCACGGCGTAGCGCGCTCCGGCATGATGACAGTTTTTCCGCAGGCAATCGGCGAAGCTGCAACCTTCGACCCTGCGTTGCTTTCAAAAGTTTCTTCCGCCATTTCAAGTGAGGCGCGCGCTCAATTTAATATCGATAGAAAGCGCGGTTACGAAGTTTGGTACGGCGGACTTTCTTTCTGGACACCGAACATCAATATTTTCCGCGACCCGCGCTGGGGCAGGGGACAGGAAACTTACGGTGAAGACCCATACCTCACTTCGCAAATGGGCGTTGCATTTGTCAAAGGTTTACAAGGTAACGACCCAAATCATTTGAAAACGCAGGCAACTGCAAAACATTTTGCGGTGCATAGCGGACCTGAAAAATTACGTCATGGCTTTAATGTGAATGTGAGTAAATTGGATTTGTACGAAACCTATTTGCCGGCCTTCCATGCCTTGGTTAAAGCCGGTGTTGAATCGGTAATGGCTGCATACAATAGTGTAAATGGCGAACCTGCCAGCGCCAGCGGATTTTTGTTGGATACCATTCTTCGTAAAGATTGGGGTTTCAAAGGACACGTGGTTTCCGATTGCGATGCGGTCGATGATATTTATCACGGACATAAAGCCACAGCATCGTTGCAAGATGCGGCTGTGTGGGCAATCAAGTACGGCTTGGACCTCAATTGCGGCAATGCTTTCGGTACGCTGCATGCTGCATTAAAAGCAGGCGCCATCAAAGAATCTGTAATTGACAGCGCGTTGGCAAATGTAACGCGCACGCGCATCAAACTGGGGTTGTTCGACCCGGTCGGTACAAATCCTTATGATAAAATCGGCGCAGATGAAATCAACAGCGAAGCACACCGTGCACTGGCGCGCAAAGCAGCACAGGAGTCTATTGTAATGCTGAAAAATGATGGTGTATTGCCATTGAAAAATGACTTGCCTAAATATTACGTTACAGGACCAAATGCCTCCACCATTACATCTTTGATAGGCAATTATTACGGCATTAATGATAAAATGTCCACAATTCTTGAGGGCATTGCAGGGCATGTTGCAAAAGGAAGCCAGGTGCAATACAAACAAGGAATTTTATTGAATTGGCCCAACTCGAATCCTGAAGACTGGACAACCGGCGATGCGAAACAGTGTGATATTATTTTTGCCGTGCTGGGCATCGACGGAACCATTGAAGGCGAAGAAGGAGATGCGTTGGCTTCGCCTACATTTGGCGACCGAATGGATTATAATTTACCGAAGAATCAAATTGAATTTTTGAAAAAATTACGCGATGGTTATAAAGGAAAAATTGTAACCATTATCACAGGCGGCAGCCCTATGAATTTGCAGGAAGTGCATCAGTTATCCGACGCCGTTTTGCTCGTTTGGTATCCGGGCGAAGAAGGTGGAAATGCAGTCGGCGACGTAGTTTTCGGCGATGTATCGCCTTCGGGAAAACTGCCTGTGACTTTTCCGATGTCGTTGGACGATTTACCTGCATATACCGATTATTCCATGAAAGGTCGCACCTATCGTTATATGGGAAACGCGCCTATGTATCCTTTTGGATTTGGATTGTCTTATGCAAAATTTGAATATAGCAATATTACGATAGATAAAAAATCCATTCATAAAAATGAATCTTTTGAAGTAAAAGTAGCGGTTACCAATCAAAGTAATGTTGCTTCGGATGAAGTTGTACAATTATATATTTCCGCACCGCAACAAAATTATTTAACGCCTTTATATTCATTAAAAGGTTTTCAGCGAATTTCGCTGAAACCCAATGAGAGCAAGACTTTGAATTTTACCGTAACGCCCGAAAAAATGCAAATCATTAATGAAAACGGCGATGCGGTTATTCCAAACGGAACGTATAAAGTTTATATCGGCGGAAGTTCACCTGTTGCACGCAGCCGGGAATTAGGCGCGCCGGCAATGGCTGAAACGAATGTGGTAATTAATTAAAATTTAGAGTTAAGAATTTGAATGCGCTCGCTGTTTGAAGCGTCCTCGCTTCAAACCTTTATTCTGTCGGCTCTTGCCGACTTGTTTTAGTTGCCACGAGGCAACAGAATATTTATGCGAAGCGAGGACACTTAGCATAGCATTGTTAATTAAAAATTTTGTAATTAAAGAATTAATAATTTTTAATGTTGAAGATGATTGAACAGAAATGAAAAACCTTTGCACGTATTCTGAACCCGTTTGGCTTCGCCGATTTTCGATTCAGCATCTCAAAAATGCACTCGTCAAGCGATTGCCGCCTACGCGGCAATGACAACCAACGTTTTCCTATTTTTCAATTATCATCAATCTTTAATAATTAATAAATTTTTCCCATGAAAAAAATATTCATATCGTTTTCAATCGTAGCATTTTTGTTCGGATGCAATTCAGCGAATAATCATCCGAAACCTAATACAAACAAAGGGTTGAAAGATTATTACAAAAATTATTTTCCGATTGGCGTTGCCGTAAATGAACATAACATTACAGGCGTGCAAGGCAAATTGATTTTAAAAGAATTTAATAGTGTAACGCCCGAAAACGCGATGAAATGGGCGCCGATTGAACCTTTTCAAAATGTATATTTTTGGAAAAATGCAGACTCAATTGTCGCATTTGCGAAGCGCAATCATATTCGCATTCGCGGACATAATCTTTGCTGGCATCAGCAAACGCCGCCGTGGTTGTTCGTGAATAAAAACGGTAAAACGGTTTCCAAAGACACGCTGTTGCAGCGTTTGAAGTCGCATGTTTTCACGGTCGTCAATCGATACAAAGATGCTGTGTATGCGTGGGATGTAGTGAATGAAGCGATTGACGATGATAGTACTAAATTTCTGCGTAATTCAAAATGGTATCAAATCTGCGGCGAAGATTTTATCGACAGCGCTTTTGTTTGGGCGCACGAAGCCGACCCGAAAGCACAGTTGTTTTACAATGATTATAATGTCATTCGTCCGCAAAAAAGAGAGCGTGTTTACAAATTGCTCAAAGGTCTACTGGCAAAGAAAATTCCAGTTACGGGCATCGGCATACAAGCGCATTGGTCGGTGTACGAACCTACACAGGATGAATTGGAAACAGCGATTAAAGAGTTTGCTTCGCTCGGTTTGAAAGTGCAATTTACCGAAGTGGATATTTCTATTTTTCCTTGGGAGAAAAATCAGCGTGCAAAGAAACCAAATGAAAACGATACCTATACCGATGCGCTGAAAGCCAAGCAGGCTGCGGAATACAAGATGGTGTTCTCTGTTTTTCGCAAGTACAAAAAATATATCAACAGTGTAACTTTTTGGAACTTGTCCGACAAGGACACATGGCTTGACCATTATCCTGTTGAAGGCAGAAAAAATTATCCGTTGCTGTTTGACACGGCATTGCAACGCAAACCTGTGTATTGGGATGTTGTGAAATGGTAATTCATTTACATTAGGTGTGAATTGTTTTTATTTTATGAAAAAATAAAATTGCAATCGATTGCAATTTTAGAAATTTTAGCTACTTTAGCTTCCAAATTGTTGCATACAAACATAAGTTTAAATTCAGATTTTTAATGATTGACAAAATTGAGCATACATTATTACTCGGCATAGACGTAGGAACGTCGTCAATAAAGGTTTCCGTAGTAGATGCGGAAACACAGCGCAGCGTGGCTTCCGCCACTTTTCCCGAAAATACGGAGCGTGAAATAAAATCTCCCAAGCCTGATTGGGCGGAGCAATCGCCGGAACAATGGTGGAGCGATGTGAAGGCTGCCATTAAGCAAACACAATCAATAAATACATATAATCCTGAGAATATTGTTGCCATCGGTATTACATATCAAATGCACGGATTGGTAATTGTAGATAAAGAAAAAAATGTATTGCGCGATTCAATTATCTGGTGTGACAGTCGTACGGAAAAGCAGGCAGAGAAAGGCTTGCAAGCGATTGGCGAAGAAAAAGCATTATCTCATTTATTAAATTTCCCCGGAAACTTCACGGCATCAAAATTGGCTTGGGTAAAACATAACGAACCTCAAGTTTATGAGAAGATTGATAAGTTCATGTTGCCCGGTGATTATATCGCGATGAAATTAACGGGCGAAATTACTTCCACCATTTCCATGTTGTCCGAAGGTGTGTTTTGGGATTTTAAAAACAAAGAACTATCGAAAGATATTTTGAGTGCTTATGATTTTGATGAATCTGTTTTTCCTGAAACAAAAGCATTGTTCGGCGTGCATGGAAATGTTACAAAAGAGATTGCAAAAGAATTGAACATTCCTGCAGAAATTCCTGTTACCTACAAAGCCGGCGACCAACCGAACAACGCTTTGTCGCTGAATGTTTTTGAACCCGGCGAAATCGCTGCAACTGCCGGCACAAGCGGCGTTATCTATGCCGTTGCAGACGATTTGGTGTATGATAAACTCTCGCGCATCAACACATTTGCGCACGTCAATCATACGAATGAAAATAACAGGCTTGGCGTGTTATTGTGTATCAACGGAACGGGCATCAGCAACCGCTGGATAAAAAATATGGTGGATGAAAAATTATCTTATCAGGAAATAAATGAGCTTGCTTCAACGATTGAGATTGGCTCGGAAGGCTTGCTGTTCCTGCCTTTCGGCAACGGTACTGAAAGAATGTTGTGCAACAAACACGTAGGCGCAGGCTTTTCCGAAATCAATTTTAATATACATAATAAGGCGCATTTGTTCCGCGCGGTGCAGGAAGGTATTGCGTTTTCATTCCGTTACGGATTGGACATTATGCGCGAAAACGGTATGCAAACCAAAGTGGTAAAAGCAGGCAAAGCCAATATGTTTTTAAGCAAAGTGTTCACGCACGCATTTGTAAATACAACAGGCTTAACGGTTGAACTGTACAACACGGACGGCAGTGTGGGCGCGGCTTTGGGCGCAGGCATCGGTTTGGGAATTTTTGAAAAACCGCAGGATGCTTTTTCCAAATTGGAGTTGCTGGAAACCATAGAACCCGATGAAGAATCGGTAAAAAAATATGAAGCAATTTATCGGAAATGGAAGAGTCGTCTGAACGAGGAATTAGTCTGAACCATGATTTGGGAGGATTTTTAAGATTATGGGATTAATCATAACTATCATAAAAAATCAGCGTTCAAATCAATTCGTGTAATTAGTAATAATTCGTGTTATCAAAAAATATTAATAACAAATAAAAATCAATTACAATGGCAATTATTAAAGGAGAAAAAGAATACTTCAAAGGTATTGGAGAAATTAAATTTGAAGGACGCGAAAGTGACAATCCGTTGGCGTTTAAGTGGTACGACGAATCAAAAGTGGTTGCAGGAAAAACCATGAAAGACTGGTTCAGATTTGCATGCGCGTATTGGCATTCGTTCAACGGAAGCGGCGCAGACCCGTTCGGCGGAAGAACGCATTTCTTTCCATGGGACGAAAGTTCAGATGCCGTGCAACGCGCGAAAGACAAGGCTGACGCGGCTTTTGAGTTCATTACAAAAATGAATATGCCGTTTTACTGTTTTCACGATGTGGACTTAATCGACTACACGAATGATGTAGCCGATAATGAAAATCGTTTGAACACGATTACCGATTATCTTGCAGAAAAACAAAAAGCTAGCGGCGTAAAATTGTTGTGGGCTACAGCAAATCTCTTTTCGCATGAGCGTTATATGAATGGCGCTTCGACAAATCCTGACTTTCATGTGCTGGCACACGCGGGTGCGCAAGTGAAAGCGGCGTTGGATGCGACTATAAAATTAGACGGCGAAAATTATGTGTTCTGGGGCGGTCGCGAAGGCTACATGAGTTTGTTGAATACAAACATGAAAAAAGAGCAGGAGCATCTTGCAAAATTCTTGCACACAGCAAAAGATTATGCACGTAAGCAAGGTTTTACAGGAACATTCTTTATTGAGCCGAAACCGTGCGAACCTACGAAGCATCAATACGATTATGATGCGGCAACGGTTATCAGCTTTTTGCGCCAGTATGATTTGATGGACGACTTCAAATTAAACCTTGAAGTAAACCATGCAACACTTGCCGGACATACATTTACGCACGAGCTGCAAGTGGCTGCTGATGCGGGTTTGTTAGGTTCGATGGATGCCAACCGCGGTGATTATCAAAACGGCTGGGACACCGACCAGTTCCCGACAAACCTGAATGAATTGGCGGAAATATGGTTGATAATTCTCGAAGCGGGCGGCTTTAAAGGCGGCGGCGTAAACTTTGATGCAAAGGTTAGACGCAACTCTACGGATTACCAGGATTTGTTTTATGCGCATATCGGAGGCATGGATGCGTTCGCAAGAGGATTGATTGTTGCAGATAATATTTTGCAAAAATCGGAATATAAAAAGCTGCGTGAGGAAAGATACGCTTCTTACGAAAGCGGTGCGGGTAAAGACTTTGAAGACGGTAAATTGTCTTTGGAAGACCTGAGAAACTTTGCTGCGCAAAATGGCGAACCGAAGATGATTAGCGGCAGGCAGGAATATTACGAGAATATTATTAATCAGTATATTTAAAAAAGCTGAACCACAACGACACTTGACGGCACGGCGAAACCGCAACGTTGAGAAACGTTTTGTCATCGTGCCGTTGTGGTTATAAAAATATTATTTCATTCTGATGCCTCGGTACGTGTCTTCACGTACCGAAAATACTAAGCGGTTTGTGCGGACACGAACCACGGCTACAGAAACAACAAAAAACATTCATCCACCAAAAAATAAACTTCGATGGCATTCATCAACACAGGCGGAAGCAACGCTTCGCAGGGTATTCAGAAAAGTAATAATTTTTACATCATATTACTAACATTAGTTGCCACTTTGGGCGGTTTGCTTTTCGGCTACGATACGGCGGTAGTCAATGGTGCAGAGGAAGCGCTTGGGAAATATTTTGTGCAGTCAAAGCCAAATGATTTCTCTTTGTTGACAACTCCATTAATCAATCAATATCGTTGGTTGATGGTCATCGTTTTGTTTATTGTGGCAATTATCATATGCATACAAATGCTCAAATTGTTGGGCAAAAATCGAGGGATAATTGTAAGCGTTATCATTCTCGTTGCATTGATTGTTTGGTCATATTTTTCTGTAAATGAAATAATGCCTTCCGGTGCTGATGCATTGCAAAACATGGCAAATTCCATCAAAGGGTTTATACTTTCCAGCGCGTTGATTGGCTGCATCATAGGTGGCGCTTTGGCGGGAGCGATTTCAAAATCATGGGGAAGAAAGACAGGATTATTCATTGCTGCGTTATCATTTTTATTTTCGGCGATAGGAGCATGGAAACCTGAAGCGTTCAACATTTTCGGTGTGCTGCCCGTTTATTCGTTTGTTGTTTATAGAATTATCGGCGGCTTCGGCGTAGGACTTGCATCCATGATTTCGCCGATGTATATTGCTGAAATAGCGCCTGCAAAAATTCGCGGAAAATTGGTTTCTTTCAACCAGTTTGCGATTATCTTCGGAATGTTGGTTATTTATTTCGTGAACTACGTCATCGCCGGAAAAGGCGATGAACAGTGGCTTACAACGGAAGGCTGGCGTTGGATGTTTTTCTCCGGTGTAATTCCGGCAGCAATATTTTTCATCCTTTTATTTTTTGTGCCAGAAACGCCGCGCTATCTTGCGATGAAAGGCAAAGACGCCTCTGCATTGAAAGTGTTGGGGAAAATAGGCGGCAAAGAAGAAGCACAATCTGTTTTAGATTCTATTAAAAGTACGCTACACGAAACAAGCCGTCCGTGGTTGTCTTACGGTTCGTTATTGATTATCGTAGGTATTTTGCTCTCTGTATTCCAGCAATTCGTAGGTATTAATGTGGTACTTTATTACGCCGGAAATATTTTCCGCAACATGGGTTCTTCCACCGATTCATCTTTGCTGCAAACGATTATTGTAGGTGTTGTGAATTTGTTGTTTACGGTGGTTGCAATTTTTACGGTGGATAAATTCGGTCGCAAACCTTTAATGATAATCGGTTCCGTAGGAATGGCTGTAAGCATGATAGCGCTTGGATTTCTGTTCTATTCCAATAATCTCGGCATTGTTGCCTTAATTTTTATGCTGATATACACGGCGGCATTTGCCATGAGTTGGGGTCCGGTTTGCTGGGTGTTGCTGGCAGAAATTTTTCCCAACAGTATCCGCGGTGCGCTATCCATCGCAGTAGCGGCACAATGGATTGCGAATTGGGTCGTGTCATTCACATTCCCGATGATGAACGATAATGTTGCATTGACCAACCAATTTCATCACGGGTTTGCTTACTGGA
The DNA here is from genome assembly GCF_001659705.1 of Arachidicoccus sp. BS20. NCBI lineage: Bacteria > Pseudomonadati > Bacteroidota > Chitinophagia > Chitinophagales > Chitinophagaceae > Arachidicoccus > Arachidicoccus ginsenosidimutans. Next base: position 1,221,847 of record NZ_CP015971.1, on the reverse strand, counting down.
TTTACGGTGTGATGGCTGTTTTATCTGCATTGTTTATTTGGAAATTAGTTCCTGAAACGAAGGGAAAGAGTTTGGAAGAAATTGAAAGTATTTGGAAGAAATAGTAGTATAACACTCGTGGTGCATTATTAAGCGAGATTAATTTTAATGTTATTGATATTTCTGTTGAAAACAAATTTGTTTAAATATTGAATGGTCGTGAGTGCTGTTATTTTAGCAAGTATTCTTGTTTTAAAACCATCAAAAGATTTTGCATAATTACGCCTAATCATAAATTGGTCGCATAACTGTGAAAACAAGGTTTCGATTCTTTTGCGATATTTTCTGAAAAGGTAGAACTGCGGCTTATAATCTTTCTGATTGATTCTTTTAGGCACTTCCAATTCAATATTTACTTCGTTAAACAAATCCAATTGTATGCTTTGAGAGAGATAGCCTTTGTCAGCGAGCAAAGTACAATCAGTGATTTGCGATTTAATATCTTGCAGATAATGAATGTCGTGAACAGATGCAGGCGTTATATCAAAACTTTGGAAAACTCCGCTAACAGAACACACGGCGTGTAATTTATAGCCGTAAAAAGGTAAGTTCTGCGAAGCGCAGAAACCTCTGTCGGGAAAAGCATCATCATTTTCTTTACAGATTTTACTTCTGGAAGAACGTGATATTTTACAGACTTCCAAAGGCATACTGTCTACCACAAAATAGTTTTCAAAGTCATTAAATTTCTGAGCCATTTTCTTTCTCAAACTTTCTATGTAAGGAAAAAGTTTGCGCTTTCTTCTGTTATAAACACTACGTTCTATCTTGGATGCAATGCCAAGTTCTTCTATTTCTCTGAAAAGTTGTCGTTCCGAGTCAATGGATTTGAACTCTGCCAGAATGACTAAACTTATCAACTCTATGTCGGACAGCTGAGGTCGTATCGGTTTGTAATACATATTTTCACTTTCTGTGATTTTACGCAATTCTTTTAAAATTAGTTCGTAACTTGCTCTCAGGTTGCTCATAATTGTATTCGACTGGTAATCAATACAATATACGACTATGTAGTCTAATGAGCAACTCTTTTTTATAATGCACCACGAGTGTATAACTATTTTTTTTAGTTTGTCATCCCATAAAGTCTCGCAAACTTTATGGGATGCTTTATTTAAAGTAAGAAATGTAAATGAAAAGGACTCAGATTCTCTTTATCAAAGCATTTTGATTGTACATAGCCAAAGCGTGCAAAAGCGATAACACCATGTATGACGTGTGCAGATTGTACTTTGCAAATGATGCTTCGCTTCCGACTTTGATACTAAAAGCCTGAGGCAGCTTTGCTACTTTGAGGAACATATCCTCATCGGTACGATCGTCGCCGACTGAAAGAATAAAATCATATTTTTTTGACTTGATAATTTTCTCTGCAGCCGAGCCTTTGTTGTTGCCTTTGAATTTTACTTCAATTACTTTATTGCCCATCAACACGTTTAAAGGCAATGCGGCAACGGTCTGCTGAAGTTCCGCTTGCAATTCTTTGGCTCGAACTTGTCCCAATGCAATCTCTACGTTTCGGTAATGCCACGCAATTGAAAATTCTTTTTTCTCGATAAATGAACGCGGACATTTTGCCACGTATTTATCCATAATGTCTTCTACTTTGTGCATCCACTCTGTTGCACTGGTCAGTCCTGAAGTCGCGCGCCAACCATTGTTTCCGGTGCGTATTTTGGCACCATGTTCAGCTATTAGTCCCAATGACGGCAGATGACCAAGCCAGCGTTCAAGCGTTTCTCCATCTCTGCCGCTGATGATATAGACATCGTTTTGCGGGTCGCGGGAAAGCTGCTCTAATATTTGTAGTAATTCTTCTGATGGCACGGCTTCTGACGGTTGTTCGGAAAATGGTGTTAAAGTGCCGTCGTAATCGAGTAGTAATAATCTTTGCGAAGCATCTACGTAGCTGCTTAATAAGTTGGCTTTGCTGATATTATCGAGAAATTTCACTTCAAATTTTAATTGTAAATCTTTGATAGAATTAAGTTGTGTAAAGAAATCTGTTGCCCACGCATTTACATCATATTTTTTTATTCTGTTTTGCATGGTGGTTATTCTCTGCGATTGTTCTTCGGGCTTCATTTCAAGTCCGTATTTTATCATCGTGGCAATTTCCTTGTTGTCGTTTGGATTGATTAGCAACGCTTCGGACAATTCTTTGGCAGCGCCGGTCATTTCGCTTAAAATAAGAACGCCCAGTTTGTCTTTCCGGCTCGCAACAAATTCTTTTGCCACGAGGTTCATACCATCGCGTATAGGTGTTATCAATGCCATATCACAGGCGGTGTATAAGGCAATTAGCTGTTCAAATTTTAAATGTGCATATTGATACAAGACGGGCTGCCAGCCAATGTTTCCAAGGCGGCTGTTGATATCGCCAATGTATTCGTCTATCATTTGCTTGCTTTCAATATACTTGGAAATGGAATCGCGCGAGGGTACTATATTTAGTACAAAAATTACTTTCTCCTTATAATCGGGATTATCGAGCAGAAATTGTTCGTAACCGGTTAAGCGTTTGTAAATGCCTTTTGTATAATCAAGTCTGTCCACAGAAAAAATCAGCTTTTTATCTTTTTTTAAATCAAGATATTGCTTTCGTATGGCAGCTATTTCAGGCTTGTCATAAGAGTTGAAAAACAAATCAAAATCAATGCTTACCGGGAATGCGTCTATTTTAATCTGCCGGTTTTCCCAAGCGACATTTTGCCCATTGGCTTCAATTTTTAAAATGGTTTCGAGGCAAAATAAAAAATGCGAAGCATAGTCGAGTGTGTGAAAGCCTATCAAATCGGCGCCAAGCATTCCGGTCAATATTGCGTGCTGCCATTGCTTTGGAATGACTCTGAACAATTCGTATGACGGAAACGGTATATGCAGAAAGAATCCGATAGTAAGTGAAGGTTTTTTCTTGCGCAATATCCCGGCGAGGGGCATCAGATGATAGTCGTGAATCCAAACTACATCGCCGTATCTTAGCTGTGGCAGCAGCGCATCGGCAAACATTTCGTTTATTTCCATATACGCATCAAAGTGCGTTTGATCGTAGTTGGCAAACGATGCGAAATAATGAAACAGCGGCCATACCAGCGAATTGGCAAAGCCGTTGTAATATAATTCATATTTTTCTTCTTCTACAAAAATGGGAAGATAGTCGTAATTTTTATTCTCAAGCTTGTCGATGGCACTTTCCCAAATTTTCTTGCTGCAATCAGGAATTCCTACCCAAAAGGTCTGTGTGAAAGAAGATTGATTGTCTGCTTTCAAATAAGTATTAATGGCAGAAATTAATCCGCCGGACGATTGTCTCAGTACATAGCTATTATTTTTTTGTTTAATAGATAAAGGCAACCTGTTGGATACCACAAATAATCGGTTACGCATAGTTTAAAAGATTTTTCAGACTTGACCGATATGGTCGTGATAATAATGGTTAAGCCGACGCTAAATGATAAAAGATGGAGTATGCCGACCTGCGATTATTGCGAAGTTAATAAAAAATAGTGAAGTTTCCGAATGTGAAGCGCTTGCTTGCATACGTAAGCGCGTGAACACAAAGCTGAATACTTATGGAAATGTATAAAACACTAAAAGATGTTAATTGTACACAATGAAAGTAAGGAGCATAATATATTTGGTTGTTTTATATGTGTATTCTGTTGAGTAAAAATCAATATACTGTTTTCCTTTTTCCACTTTCAAAATCTTTGAAGATAAAAGAGCCGAGATTGTCGAGCGTAGCGAAGTAAGCTTTACCATTGTTCATCTCGGTAAATTCGGTTACAAAGGCTTGCAGATACGGGTCGGAAGCAATCATAAAAGTGGTAATGTCAATCTTCAGCTTTTTGCACTGTGCTGCAAGACTGATGCAGCGGTTGGTAATTTTCCCGTCTAACCCGAACGCATTTTTATAGTATCGTCCATTGATTTTAAGACAAGTAGGTTTACCATCGGTAATCATAAAAATTTTCTTATTGGCATTTTTACGGCGGCGGAGAATATCCATTGCCAATTCAAGTCCGGCAACAGTATTAGTATGATACGGACCGACTTGGAGGTAAGGCAAATCGTTTATATCAACCGTCCACGCATCGTTGCCGAAAACAACAATATCGAGTGTGTCTTTCGGATATTTTGTAGTGATTAATTCGCTCAACGCCATTGCTACTTTTTTCGCTGGCGTAATGCGGTCTTCGCCATACAAAATCATAGAATGAGAAATGTCAATCATCAACACAGTTGATGTTTGCGCCTTGAAACTCGTTTCGCGAATTTGCAAATCATCTTCATGCAACGAGAGAGATTCTGCACCATGTCTTATTTGCGCAGAGCGAATGCTTTCGGTAAAATCTATTTGTTCCAGTTTGTCGCCGAACTGATAATTGCGTATGTCGGAATTTATTTCATCGCCGCTGCCCGTTTTCTTTGTGCTATGTTCGCCCTGTTTTGATTTTTTCAGCTTGTTGAAAACCTCTTCGAGGCTGCGTTGTCGAATGCTTTGCTTGCTCTTCGCTGTCAATGACATTTCGCCGGACAATTCATTTTCTTTCAAATAGCCCTTGTCTTTCAGGTCTTGAATAAAATCGCCCATGCCGTAATTATCGTTGGTAAGATTGAAGTACTTATCCAACTGATTCATCCATTCCAATGTTTCCTGCACGTCGCCGTTGGTATTGGGTAGTAGTTGCATAAAAATATCAAGCAACTGTTCAAACTTGCTTTTACTTTCGTCGGAAATAAATTGGGAAAATTCAAAACCTATCATTTCTAAAAATTGTTGTATAAAGGTACGATAATTTTGATGCGAATGTTGTTAAGATTTATTCGCCGTTGCCTTTGGCAAGTTTATCGTCGCTGTCCAATGGCTGGCTGTATATAAATAACTTTCCGTTGCTGGTTGCCACTTCATTTTCGCGAATGCTTTGTCCCATATCTGCCGGGTCGTTTCCGCCGCCGAGCAGCCATTTCCCCTTTGTATGCTTGATTTGAATACCCGCGATGGAAGCGATGTTCAACCCGAAATCGGTACAGTTGTTTTTACTGAGATGATAGCGTTTCTTTGCATATTTTTTTGTAAGGTCGAGAATCAAATCGAATTGTTTTTTATCGATAAATTTTCCTACGGCTTCGTCCCAATCGTGCCGGGCATCGTTTTTAAAATAAGACGGTGTGTTTGGGAAAAACGGAGATGCTTCAAGAGGCAGCGATTTTTTAGGGTAAAACCCGAAAGTGCGTTGCACGCTGCTTCCGTCTGCGTTGAATTTTATCAATGTAATAAAAGTATGACCAACATTGCCCGGCAGCTTTATTTTTCTTCGCTTGCCGCGCACGGGCTGTTTTACATGCACAATCACGCCATAAGCGCTTGCGGTCTTATGGTCGAGAAACGGATTGACGATGCTTGAATCTTCTATCGGCTTTGAGCTTTCGCCTCTTTGTTTTATTTTATTGACCAGAACTGTATCGCCGAAAATAGCAATGGCTTCGCCGGATGATGTTTGTAAAATATTTTCTCTCGCTTGTTTCAGTGAAGCATAAAATTCATCTTGCTCTTTGGTTGCACTGTCTGCGTTGAACGATTTTCTTGCTTTCTTTTTTGTAGAAAAATAAAAACATTTTAAAGCCAAAGGATACATTTTCATTTTGGCAAAACCCACAGCCAGCCTGTAATACAGGTTGGATTTACGAACCGGTCTTGATTGGATTCCGTTTAGTGAGTCAAGGGTTTTTTGTACGTCGAGCAATACCGGCGATTGTATTTCAGGTTGGATTTTTGCGATACTTCTGGCGCTGTCGGCAACAACGATTGTATCGTTTTTATACAATGGTTGCGCCGATATTGCAAAGGGTATAAACAGTAAAATTAATTGTATATATATTCTTCGGGTAAAAATAAAATTCATGCTCATGCTGCAAATCGATAAAAGTTTATTGTACACGAACGATAAAGATACAAAACAGAGATTACTTATACAAGTAATCCCTGCTTCTTCGATTTAAAAACGGACTGATTTAAGGAATAATTTTAACCACACAGATACATAGAATTAGAACCACGTTCCTATACGGTTTTATAGTTTAGTATTAAACTTTTTCCAACTGTTTCAGCCTTTGTGCATTTTGATAAACATTCGTCAGCAATTGTCGCACAAAATGTTGCCCGTCGAAATGGTCATACTTGTACGAACGGAAATTATAGTCAATGTAATGATATACAATTTTCCCATCGGGATTGATTACATAATAAGCAGGCAACGAAATATCGCCTTCGATGCCTGAAAGCCAGTCACTTATTTGATTTTCTGAATTATACAAACCGAAGAGTTCTGCGATTTTATTTTCTGTATCGGAAAAAATATGCAGCGAATTTGGTTGATGTAATCCTGCGCTCAACGAACGGATTGTTGCGTTTGTAATGATGGTTAGTTTGCCGCCCATAACATTGATATCGGCTTGCAGGCTTTCCAGAAACAGCCTTTGAATATCTGCATCATTATGAAATATCGGGCGAAATACAAGTACCACCGGCTTTTCGTTATTTAATATTTCATGCGAAGTTGTAAGCTCGTTGAAAACAAATTTTGTTTTATTTTTATTTTTCGGATACAAAACCTTTTCCAGCGGATGATGAAAATAAGGAACGCTGTTGCCCGATTTCAACGGTGTGTAACCGTAATAATTACTGATAGGTTCGCTGCCGTCATCGGTTTTATCGAAAGACCTTACATAATTATTTATTTTAACGGATGTTATTGCCATAATATTTTTGTTTTTTAAAATTGAAGGAATATGATTTGCTTTTCCAAATAACGCTTGCCGCTTAACATCGTGCTTTGGAATTTTGATAAAATAGTATTTACATAGGTTAGATATTAGTCTATAAAAATAATAGACTTTGTGATAAAAATTTTTTGAAACCTAATTCGCATAAACCAAACGGTTATTTTCCAGGCGAACTTTTTGCTGTACACGCAAGCCGTATTTGTTTAATACAATGCTGCAATCAAAATCTCTGTTGAGAAATTCGTTTTTCAACGCAGATAAATAAACACGGCGAATGGTATTTCCGCTTAAACATCGCACCTGCTTGTTGAAGCATTCGACCAACCTGTCGTTGGGCAAAGTTTTGAATTGGGACTGAAACTTTTGCTCTTGTTCCTTTAATAATAATTCTACGTACATCGCAATAAAATTTTAAATGGTTAAAAATAGTATTGCATCAATAAAAACTAAGAAACGTTAAAAAGTCGCGGCTGACTTTTGAACTTTTTTGGTTTTTGAAACCCTCATCGTTTTACCACCGTGGCTTTTCGCGCTCGGTTGGCGTTACAGATTGAATGAGTAACTTCTTGATGCCGGAACAAAAATAGGAACAAATTTTATTTTGCCAAAAAAATATTCTACTTTTTTTATAGACTAATGAAATATTTTATTTCAGGCAATAAATTGAATAACAATTTAAGAGAAAAATTCCCCAAAAATCTGTTCCTTTGCGCAACGAAATTTTTACGAAAAAATGTCCAATTCAATCCCCGCAGTTTTATTGTTAGCCGACGGCAATGTTTTTCACGGAAAAGCATTCGGAAAAATAGGAACCGCCGCAGGCGAAATTTGTTTCAATACCGGAATGACCGGCTATCAAGAAGTATTTACCGACCCAAGTTATTACGGTCAAATATTGATTATGAACAATGTTCACATCGGTAATTACGGAACAAAGAAAACAGATGTGGAAAGCGACACCGTAAAAATCAAAGGCTTAATTGGTCGCAATCTCGAAGATAAATATTCGCGCTACCAAGCCGATGATTCTTTGGGCGACTATTTAATCAAGAACAATATTGTTTCCATTGCAGGTATTGATACGCGCGCGTTGGTTGCGCATATTCGCCATCAAGGTGCGATGAACTGTATCATCTCTTCTGAAATTACAGATATTGAAAAGCTGAAAGAAGAACTCGCAAAAGTTCCGAACATGGAAGGTTTGGATTTGGCAAACGAAGTAAGCACAAATAAAGAATACGAACTTGGTAATCCTGATTCCGATATAAAAGTTGCTGTGCTTGATTTCGGTATTAAGAAAAATATTTTGGACAATCTGGTTGCACGCGGTGCGCACGTGCGCGTACATCCTGCGAAAACGCCGGTTGCGCGTTTGAAAGAATTTTCGCCCAACGGATATTTTTTATCTAACGGTCCCGGCGACCCGTCGTCAATGGATTATGCGATTGCAACCGTGAAAGATATTTTGAAAGAAGATAAGCCTGTGTTTGGCATTTGTCTTGGACATCAGTTGCTGGCTTTGGCAAATAATATTCCTACTTTTAAAATGCACCACGGGCATCGCGGACTGAATCATCCCGTTAAGAATTTAATCTCCGGAAAAAGTGAAATAAGTACGCAGAATCATGGTTTTGCGGTAGATGCGGAAAAAATAAACGCAGCAGAAAATCTCGAAGTAACGCACGTAAATCTAAACGATGACAGCATCGAAGGTTTCCGCATGAAAAATAAGCCGGCGTTCAGCGTACAGTATCATCCTGAGGCAACGCCCGGTCCGCACGATAGTCGTTATTTATTTGATGATTTTATAGAACTGATAAAAAAGAATTAATTCAAAAACTAATAATTATTTGTTTGTTTTAATGGTGTATTAGAAAAGTTATATATTTGCGTTAGCAAACTTTTATTTGACTTTTTTGAAAGTTCAAAAATTTTAGAACGTCAATAGATGAGTTTAGCAACCGCCCAAGTGAGGAGTTGCGGCTTTTACAAAATACAGATTGAGCGTTTGGGCTTGTTTACTAATTGTAATGTGAAGTTTGTGCAGAAGCATGAACTTTTTTTGTGTATGAATATAAAGAATGGTTGCGAAAAGAGCAATGCTTAAAACAACCAACCGCTTTCATAGCGGCTCTTTAAACAACCAAAACGCGCCCCGAAACCGGGGCGTTTTTTTATTTTAATTTTGAATAATGAACAAGAATATTTCAATTGTAGAAACTACGAAATTTTTCGTACAACGAACTTTGCAAAACGCCGAAGGTGGACACGACTGGCAACATATTAACCGCGTATATAAAAATGCTATGAAGATTGCAGAGCAGGAAATCTGTAACAAAGAGATTGTGGCGCTTGCTGCTTTGCTGCATGATATTGCCGACAGTAAATTTCACAACGGCGATGAAGAAATAGGTGCGAAGACAGCCGAAAAGTTTCTGAAAGAAAACAATGTGAATGAAGATATAGTTAATGCCGTCGTCCAAATTATCAAAAATGTCTCCTTCAAAGGGGGAAAAGAAAAACGCAGTTATTCAACTGTTGAGTTAGATATTGTGCAGGATGCGGACAGGCTCGATGCGCTTGGAGCGATTGGTATTGCACGCGCGTTCAATTATGGCGGATTCAAAAACCGGGAAATTTTTAATCCTGATATTCCGCCCGATTTGAATATGGATAAGGAAGCTTACAAAAAAAGTACGGCGCCTACGATTAATCATTTTTATGAAAAACTCTTATTGCTGAAAGATTTGATGAATACCGAAACAGGAAAGCAACTTGCCGAAGAAAGACACGAATTTATGAAATTGTATCTCCGACATTTTTTTGAAGAAGTAGGAGAGAAGGCGTTTGAAATATAGAAACTTAAATCATATAAAAATAAACCACATAGTAACATGGTCTTTGCATAGAAGAATGGAGCGACAAAAGTTGCACGATAGATTTTCATCGAAGAGGAAAATACTATGACATTCATCTCTACACAGAAACGCAATATTAAAATCTCATAGATAATCGATTCTATGTTTCTATGTGGTTTTAAAAATGGTATGGCTTTATTTTTTTACTTTTGACCTGAAAAATTCATTTATGCAAATCGCTATCATCAACGGACCGAACTTGAATTTATTAGGAACTCGCGAACCTGAAATCTACGGCTCGCTTACGTTTGAACAATATTATGAAAAACTGAAAAAGAAATATCCACAGATTGAATTTCATTATTTTCAATCAAACGTTGAAGGCGAACTGATTAATGAAATTCAGCGTGTAGGTTTTTCTTTTGACGGCATTATTTTAAATCCCGGCGGTTATACACATACGTCTGTTGCGCTGGGCGACTGCATTGCATCGGTAAAAACGCTTGTGATTGAAGTACATATCTCCAACGTTCATGCACGAGAAGAATTTCGTAAAATATCGCACGTTTCGGCAAAAGCAAAAGGTACAATAGCCGGACTTGGATTAAAAGGTTATGAGCTTGCCGTGAATTATTTTTCGGAAAAATAATTGTGGAAGAAAAGCATTTGGTATTGTACCAATATTTCAGACTCTTTTTAGGTTGGACGCGTTATTCGCTCAATCTCTGTAATCGTTCAAAAGATAAACAACCGGAAACGATTTTGTTGAAGAACATGGTTAAAAGAAAAACGGCAACTACAAGGCTGTTTTTTGCATAAAATAAATTTATGATACAACAATAATGCTAGTGACGGCGATAAATACTGAATCAGTTTCCCTCATCCATAAATTGTTTCAACAACGTGAATACTGCAATTGTTGTTGCTTCGTTGTTGCGCTCGCGCGTGTAGGACAAATTTAGTTTTTGTGTTTTGATTATTTGGTTGTTTGCAACGGCAATCCAAACAGTGCCAACAGGTGTTTCGTCTGTTCCGCCGCCGGGACCGAAAATGCCTGTTGTGGCAAGCGCGTAATCGGTGTTCATTTTTTCACGTACATTCCAAACCATTTCTTTTACGGTTTGTTCGCTCACGGCTGTAAACTCGTCGAGCGTCGATTTTTGCACGCCCAATACATTTGCTTTCACGTCATTAGTATAACTCACGATGCTTCCGTAAAAATACTGCGACGCACCTGCCACCGACGTGAACAAATGCGCGAGATAGCCGCCCGTGCAGCTTTCAGCCGTTGAGATGGTTCTATTTTTTTGTAATAATAATTTCCCAATTGCTGCGGAAACAGAAATGTCTTCATTGGCAACCATTACGTCGGGAAGTAAATTTTGCAGTTCACTAAATTTTTCGTCTATGAGCGAATTGTTTGAAGAAATATGTTCCGTCAAACGTAAGCGCACCATGCGCGTTGCAGGCAAATAGGCGAGTTTGATGTTTTGCGGAAGATTTGCTTCAAAGTCTTTTATTCTTTCTGCCAAAAAAGATTCGCCGATGCCAACGGTTATTAATGTTCTGTGTTCGACAGGCGATAGTTTAAAATGAGATTTTATTTCGGGTAAAACGGAGCGCTCGAACATCGCTTTCATTTCGTGCGGCACGCCGGGCAGACTGAAAAATAATTTACCGTTTTTCTCAAACAACATTCCGGGGGCAGTGCCTCTGTCGTTGAGTAAAACTTTGCATACGTCCGGAACAAGTGCCTGATTGTAATTTACTTCCAACAACGGACGATTGTATTGCTTGAAAATGGCTTCCACATTTCGCAAAGCGTCTTCATTCAATACGAGTTTTCCGTTGAAATATTTGTTGAGAATATCTTTTGTAAGGTCGTCTTTTGTAGGTCCGAGTCCGCCTGTGAGAATGATAATGTCGGACGATTTTTCTGCATCCTGCAAGCCTTTCAGTATTTGTGTTTCATCATCGCCAACACTTGTCTTTTGTTCGAGCCAAACACCGGTTTTGTTGAGTTCCTGCGCCAGCCATGCGCTGTTGGTATCTATGACTTGTCCTATCAGTAATTCGTCTCCAATGGTAATTATGGAAGCGCTTATATGCTTCATTTAAAATAATTTTTGATGCAAATTAATTCAATAATTGTTTCCGTTTGCACAAAGAAAGAAGCGCCGCAAAATTTGCAACGCTTCCTCATCTTCCATTAAACAACAATTATCAAATCATTTTCAAAAATGCTTTACCTACAAGCACTGCAGGCATTTCAAAATTGGCGCTAATCGTATTTATTTTCTCACTGTCTTTTTTCAATTGCTGAATCTGTTCTTGCAATTTGTGTTTCTTTTCTTCATTTTGTTGTCTCAGGCGTTCTTTCTGCTCGTTTAATTTTTGTTGCTGTTCCTGCAATTTTTGTTCGGACAAAGTGTTTTCATCGTTATCATTGTCGTCATCGTCTGTATCGACGTGTGTGCGTTTCAAGCCGTCTTTTGTCATTACATATTCTTCGTCAAACTGCATATTTTTTCTATGAGAATAACTTAAATAGCTATCATCATTATTATCATAAAAATCTTGAAATCCTAAATCAATTTCATTGGCATAACCATCGTTTTGATGCACAATTATTTTCTTTCCCAAAGGCACGGCAACCGTAATTACCACAAACTGATTGCGAAATTTATCCGTCGTATTCAACGTGAAATAACTCGGAATATTTAATACGGAATCTTGTTGCGCAATGCCGGAATAATTAATTCTTTCTGCTAACAAATTCGCATTGGCAACAGAACTTCCGTTGGATAATTTTGTGATATCCACTGCGAAAGAATCGTTGAGCGACGGCACAAAATGCAGGCTTGTATTATTAAGTAAAACCGAGTCTTTAATGGATGATACGAAATCATCAAAAATCGTATGCCTGTGATAATATGTTCTTGTGGTTTGAACGCTGTAAGAGCTGCGCCCAAACATCCAATTTCTGCTGAATCGATACGGGCGATTTTCACGGATATAATTAATCTCCAACTTCTGAACCATAGGATTGGTAAGAGTTACAGCCTGTTCAACAGGATTATTTACTTCGCGTACATCGTCCCAAACCGAACCAATTAATCCGATTAAAGAAATTAATCCGGCGAGCCAAAGTCCTACAAAAGTCATGCGCAAATAACGATTGCTTTTTGTATGAGTAATCGAACGGATTATCCAGATAATAATACCGACAATCGGCAGCCACACAACTAAAATAAACGCAATAATCGCCAGTGTATTTTGCCATGTACCGCCAATGATATAGCCTTTCAACGGGTACAAACCAAACATTGCAATGCCTATGGCAAATAAGCCGCAAATAACGCCGATTAAAATACAACCTAAAATAAAGTAGGCGAAAACTTTGAGCAGCGTAACAATAATGTTGCCCAACGTCGAGCGTTCGCGCACGGGAATTAGTTCAGGAGCAGATGAAGTTTTCATATTATTGACTTTTTTTTTACCGTCGCTCAAATCTTCCTGCACAGTATCTTTAATATTGTTTAAATCCACATTTTTCCCTTTCATGGAAAGCTTGTCAGATGCCGTAACTGCGGCGGGAACAACTGCCCAAAGAATAATATATAGCGTGATGAAAAATCCGTTCATACCCGGAAAGAAAAAATTGCCATGATGAATAATTCCGAATGCAATGCTCAACGGAAACGAGCAAAACGCGCCAATCAGGAAAATGACTTTCGGAATCCAAAGGCTGATGCTGAAATAATTGGCAATGCCGGAGCAAACGCCGCCAATGGTTTTGTGCGACAAATCCCTATAAAATCTTTTGTGTGTTGAACCGATGACCTGCGTTGCAGAACTTGGAACGGCAATCCACAAAATGATATAAGGAATAAGTCCTACACCGTAAATTATCAATAAAATAAGTGCAATTAAACGCACAACCGTTGGGTCGATGTTGAAATAATTGGCAATGCCTGCACACACACCGCCGATTTTTTTGTTGGTTTCGTCGCGGAAAAACTGTTTTTGTCCGCTTGTATTTGTTTGCTGAAATGCTTGCTGCGAGCGTGTTTCAGAAGACTGCTGTTGTGAAGAAGACGCTGTTGCCGTTTCTTCATCTTCCAAATCTTCCGGACGACCAATGCTGTGAATAATGGCTTCCAAATCGCTTTCGCTCACGCATGGATTTCCTTTTTTAATCACTTCAGCAAACAGTTCGGAAATACGGTTTTCAATGTCGTTGATGATTTCGTCGCTGCCTTCTTCGTTGGCAAAATGTCTGCGCAGGCTTTCGATGTAAGACTTCAGCTCTTCGTAGGCTTCTTCTTCAATCATCACTACGCGCCCCTGAAAGTTTATGTTTATTACTTTTTTCATTCGTAACTTTTTTAATTGTTTTTTAATGGTCGAATGGAACCTCGCTATTAGTTTTTATTTTATTAGAAATGCAATGCTCGGTTTCATTTTAAAAAAATTTATAATGGCATTTATGAATTTTGATTTGTTACCAGATTCACTGCATCTGCAAGTTCTTTCCATGTTTTTTCCAGTTCTTGCAAAAAGGAAAGTCCTTCGTCCGTCAGGCTGAAATATTTTCTTGGTGGTCCCGACACGCTTTCTACCCAACGGTAGGTTAATAAACTTGCATTTTTCAGTCTGGTTAATAAAGGGTACAATGTTCCTTCCAGCACGTTCAAATTCGCGGCTTTCATTTTTTCCGCAATATCGCTCGGATATGCTTCCGCCTGTTTGATGATGGATAAAATGCAAAACTCCAAAATCCCTTTCCGCATCTGGCTCTGTGTATTTTGAATATCCATGATTTTGTCTTTTGTAACGCAAAGATATGTACATTTTTAAATACTATGCAATACATAGTACTAAAATATTTTTATGAAAATAATTAATATTCTTATAATTAATTGAAAATCAATTTATAGTAAATATTTTTTTCGTAAAAAAATTTTTTGGGTAAAATGATGGGCGGAAATTTTTTGTGGATGAATGGCGGGAAAATGATTGTAATAATGGATAATGATTGCCGCCATGCCGAACTCGTTTCGGCATCCCATAGATGCTGAAATAAATTCAGCATGACGCGCTGAGGTGTTCCTATATTCAAAGCATTATCAAAATTGAAACTCCAATTCATAAATCGCAAATCATAAACTCAAGACATTATCTTTGCGCCGATGAAATCGAGCAATCAATTTTTTAACATCAATATGGCGGTATTCCATTCGACCATTAAAAAACAATAAAAAATTCTGAATGAAAGTTTTAATGGTTTGTCTCGGCAACATTTGTCGCAGTCCTTTGGCGGAAGGCATTTTACAACACAAAGCCGACGAGCAAAATTTAGGTTGGGAAATCGACAGTGCAGGTACAGGAAGCTGGCACACAGGCGAAGCGCCGCACAGGCTTTCGCAAAAAATTGCGAGGAATCACGGCATCGACATTTCGCATTTGCGCGCGCGGCAATTCAGGAAAGAAGATATGCTGAACTTCGATAAAGTTTATGTAATGGACAATGAAAATTACAACGATGTACGAAGAATGAGCGGAAATTTGTTTGATGAAAACAAAGTGGATTTAATACTGAATGTATTGCATCCAAACCGCAACGAAGAAGTTCCCGACCCCTGGTACGTCAATACCGACGCGGCTTTTGAAGAAGTGTTCCAAATGTTGGATGAAGCGGGCGAAGCTATTATAAAAAATAATCAATCTACAATATTCGATAACCAATGAGCAAAGTTTCTCTTCCACAAGGCACACGCGATTTCAGCGCGGACGTTGTTCGCAAGCGACAGTATATTTTCAATACAATAAAAAATGTTTTTGAACTGTACGGTTTTCAACCTTTGGAAACACCGGCGATGGAAAACATCGAAACCCTGATGGGAAAATATGGCGACGAAGGCGATAAACTCATTTTTAAAATTCTGAATAACGGGTTGGATAATCCTGCAAAAGCAGAAAAAACAAAGCTGGGTTTTGAAGATATTTTGCAGGGCAAAACCAATAAAAATATTACCGAACGCGCCTTGCGTTACGACCTTACCATTCCTTTCGCGCGCTATGTTGCCATGAATCACGGGCAGCTCACATTTCCATTTAAGCGTTATCAAATTCAGCCTGTGTGGCGTGCGGACAGACCGCAGCGCGGGCGTTACAGGGAATTTTATCAGTGCGATGCAGATGTTGTCGGCAGTAAATCTTTGCTGAACGAAGTGGAACTGACCAACATTTATGCGACCGTTTTTAATCAACTGAAAATTGATGTTGAAATAAAAATCAACAGCCGGAAAATTCTTTCTGCACTCGCAGAAATTTGTGGCGGCGCAGATAAAATGCTCGATATTACGATTGCCATTGACAAGCTCGATAAAATAGGTTTGGAAAAAGTGAAAGAAGAATTGTCGCAAAGAGGTTTGAATGAAAGTCAGATTGCGACAATTGAACAATATTTAAACATCGCCGGAAGTAATGACGAAAAAATTAGTTTGATAAAGGATTTATTCGGCAATAACGAAGCGGGCAAAAAAGGCATTGAAGAAATTGAGTATGTTTTAAGCAATTTCACGGCTCACGATTCACGGCTTGCGGTTGATTTTACTTTGGCGCGCGGCTTGAATTATTACACGGGAATTATTTTTGAAATCAAAGCAAAAGACGTACAAATGGGCAGCATCGGCGGCGGCGGTCGTTACGATGATTTGACAAGTTTGTTCGGCGTTCCCAATATTGCTGGCGTGGGCATTAGCTTTGGCGTGGACAGGATTTACGATGTGATGGAAGAACTGAATTTGTTTCCGCAGGAAGTCCAGACGGGTACACAGGTTTTATTTTTCAATCTTGGAAATGAGGAAGCAAAAGTTGCTTATCAATTAATGCAAACATTGCGCAGCAAAGGTATTCGCAGCGAATTGTTTCATGAAAATTCAAAGCTCGACAAGCAATTCAAATACGCCGAAAAGAAAAACATTCCTTTCATCATTATTATAGGCAGCAAAGAAATGGAAGAAAAAAATTGTACCATCAAAAATCTGCAAACAGGCGTGCAACAGGCATTTCCTTTGCAAAGTGCTAATGATTTGGTAGCTTTGATACAAGCATAATTTTTTGGATTGATAATTGCTTAATTGTCGAAAACGATTTTTAATGAAAAATTTATTTTACATAGCATTTGTCTCCGGCATGGTATTTATCTCATGCGGAAGAAGAACTGTTCCCCAGCAAACAACAACACAACCTGTACATCCAAAGGTTGCGCCGGATAGAATCCAGAAGCCGCAATATGTTAAGAAAGCTGTTATCCTGGATTCAAACACGTTTCATAATACACAGAAAAATATTCAGGATTCTTATAATAATAAAGCTGACAGCGTTGCCGTAAATGCAGCCGTTCCGGTTGCAAACAGCGTAGCTGCTACGGCAACTGTTGTTATTGACAGTCATGGAATGTTGCAGATAGATTCTGCAAATTTGCCACCGGATGTTTCACATAATTTGGATTCGCTAAATCAGGCTACACGTGCGTTTACGCCGAATCAGGTAAAGAATCTGGCATATCGTTTTAAAGAAATTCCGCCGAGAGTTTTGCTCGTTCCAGATACGCTTGCAAAGAAAGGCGTGAAAGGTTATTACTACAAATACGATAATAAGTTTTGGTATTGGAAGAAAGACGACGGTTATTTTTATTTGGATGAAAATTATTATCAATAATCTTTCGTGAGGTGTGAAACGTCAGTCCTGAGTATGGGTCTTTGTGCAACTTCGTGTATTTTCTCTGTGGTAAAACTATCTTACCAGAAAACCCAAAATCAATTTTGTTTCCAAAGCATTTTGGACAAACTGCAAAAGCATTGCATCAATTTCATTATTTCTTTCAAAATTCATTTCCTTGCAAATGCTTGCTGCGACTGCGTTTGCAGACATTGGTTCTTCTAACAACAATTCAAGAACTCTTAATAATGCAGGCGACAAAGAAGTGAAAATCACTTCGCCGCTTTCCGGCTCACGATGCAGGGAAAGAAAATAATTTCTTTTATCATCTTCGGAAATTTCTTTCGCATTTTTCAAATGAACCGGATAATGAAAATGTTGTAAATGAACTTCAGGATTTATAACCAATAAATCATTTTCTATGTTCCCGTCAATTGAATAATCAACAGCTTTATCTTCCATCATAAACATTTCCACTTCGAGCCATTCAAACCATAATAGCTCTAAAATGAAAGGATATTTTTTTATCAGAAAATGATTTTCCCCTGCCGATAAATATTCATAAAACTCTTTCGGCATAGACCAAACCTGCGGAGAAATGCAGGCATGATTGGCAAAAAATTCTTTGGTAATATTTGTCCATTCATCTTTTGTTAATAACTCGAAAGTCAATGGATACGCGGTTTGCAGCATATCGTCCACAACATTAAACACCAAACGACGATACTGTGAAACATTCTTTTCATTTACATTTTCCAATATTTCGTATTCGCCCGTACGGCAATAACTTGCCAGCTTAGATTGCTGTTCAAATGTATTAGTGAGCGATTGCATGAGAAGATTTCTTTTTCAAAGAAGATTTGATAATGTCGCGCAGATTATCCATTTCGGTTTGCAGTTCTTCCATTTCAGGAATATTAAAATCGCGTTCCAGCAGCACGGGAACTTCACGATTTAACTTCTTCATTGTATAACTAAATAAATCGTACACAGGATCTATAATCGCTTCGCCGTGTGTATCGATAATCAAATCGTCGGAGACTTTTGTATGTCCCGCCATGTGGATATAATGCACTTTATCCAAAGGCAATTTATCAATAAATTCTTTCGCGTTGTAATGATGATTAAAGCTGTTGACATACACATTGTTCACGTCCAAAAGCAGCTCGCAGTCTGCATTTGCAACGATGGCGTTGATAAATTCCACCTCGTTCATTTCGGGCGCAAGCGGCGTATAATAGCTTACAATTTCAATTGTTAATTTCCTTTCCAACAAGTCCTGCACAGTTTTGATTCTTTCCGAAACATGATTGACTGCATCTTCGGTAAAAGGTATCGGCAGCAAATCATACAAGTGCGCATTGTCGCATTTTGAATAACTCAAATGCTCGGAATACACCTGCGCATTGGTTTCTTTCAAAAATGATTTTATTCTTTTTAAAAATTCAAAATCCAGTTCATCGGGACTGCCGATGGATAGAGACAATCCATGCGTAAACAAGGGAAATTTTTCCAATGCTTTGTGTAACTGCTTCTTCCAATAACCGCCGATGTTCATCCAGTTTTCGGGTGCAACCTCAATAAAATCGGGCTTTAGCGCGTTATCGTCAATCAGTTCTTCCGCAAAATCTTTTCTTAATCCTATGCCGACCATATAGTTGAAAATTAAAAATGGATAGTTGAAAGTTGTTTAAAAATTTGCACTTTCAACTATCCATTTAATAAAAGATTACATTTTTCCACCACAACCGCCTTCGCCGCACTTGCCGTCTTTGCCGCATTTGTGGTCTTTACCTTTTTTCGCTTTCTTTTCTTTCTTGGTAGATGTAGTATCGGACTTGTCTTTTTTGCCGCATTTCAGTTCAAAATTTTTATCGGAGTTTTCATTGTTAGACAAATTTGCGCGTACATTTTCGCCGTTGCCTAAATTGCTGAAACCGAATGCTGATGCGGGATTCACGCTTGCACCTATTAGCAAAGCGCTTACCGCCAAAGTAGAAGCCAGTATTGTTTTTTTGTTCTGCATTATTTTAAAATTTTTGAATGGATAAAAATTAATCCCAATAAAGTTGAGAATTTTTATTGAATGATGAAATATATTTTCCGTTAAGATTTATAAAAGAAGATAATTACCCGAAACCTTTACCGAACGGCGTAAAGCAAAGGCTCATCAGTTTAAAATGTTGTCTGCCGAAAGGAATGCCGATAATGGTAATGCAAAACAGCAAACCGAAAACCAAATGTGTAAGTGCAATCCAGATGCCGCCGCAAAAAATCCAGATGATGTTAAAAATAGTGGTAAGGCAACCACCTGTAATTCCAGGCGGACGATTATAAATTTTTAAACCGAACGGCGCGAGCGATGCCACGCCGATTTTAAAACATTGCAAGCCAAACGGAATGCCGATAATAGTTACACACAACAGCAAGCCGCTCACGATGTATTCGAGAAAAACGATGAAGCCTCCAAATATAATCCAGATAATATTGCCGATGAGTTTCATAAAAACTTAGTTGAGATGCCATAGATATACAGATTCTTTTATTATTTATCTGTGCATTTGCGGCAATTATTCTTCCGCATCTTTCAATGCATTGTGCGTAAGAAATTCGTATAGCTTTTGCGATTCCAAAGTAAGTTTATCAAAATCAATCTGCAACTGCGGAATTAAATCTGCCAACGTGTTGATACGTCCTTCGGTATCTAAAAATTTGTTCAGCACTACAATACCTTTTTGCTCCAGCAAGCACCAGCCGCTTTGAAAATTGCCGCGTTCATAGCGTGTCGAATATCCTGCTTCGTGCAGCACATTTTCCAACTTGTTTAAAAATGCAGGCGTATATTTTATCATAACATTTATCCGGTTTCTTCAGTCGCAAAGTTCGTAAAGTTTTTCTTAAAGAGTGAAGATTGTCTTTTGGACATTGTAGTCGCGAAAAATTACTTCAACACTTCCGCCAGTTTATTGTCCAGGTCGTCGCCGCGCAAATCGTCGGCAATAATTTTTCCTGTCGGGTCAATCAGCACATTAAATGGAATGCCTTGGAATCCGTATGCCTGCACAGCCGCGCTGTTCCATTGTTTTAAATCGCTCATGTGATTCCATGAAAGCTTATCGTCTTTAATGGCTTTAATCCACGCATCTTTGTCGTTATCCAATGATACACCAAGAATCGTAAAATTTTTATCCTTGTATTTATTGTAAACCTTTACCACATTAGGGTTTTCGCCGCGACAAGGTCCGCACCAACTTGCCCAGAAATCAACCAGTAAATATTTGCCTTTAAAGTCGCTGATTTTCATTGGTTTCCCGTCAGGTGTTTGCATTGTCAAGTCCGGCGCTTGCTGATTAAGCAACGCAAAACTTGCATTCGGGTTTGATTCATTTGTTGCGGCTTCCTTCACGCGGCTTGCAAAGCCGGCAAGGCTTCCGTCTTCTTTGAAACGATTACTCGCAGCCTGTGCCAAAGGAAGTAAATCCTGCGGAGCAAGCGTATTTGGTGCCATCGTACTTAATACATAAAAAACGGAAAGTGCATTGTCGGAAGTGTTTACAAAGTTTTTAATATCGCTATTGATATCGGCAATTTTTGCATCACGGTTTTTTTTCAATGCGCCGATTAAAGAATCTTGTGCGGGTGTAGTCGTTGCTTGTTTTCCCAACGAATCTAACTGAATCAAAGCCGCATTAAGCACAGAATCTTTTGCACTTTCCTTATTGATAAAAGCATATAATTTTGAAGTTACTTCGGAGCCTGAAATGCTTGGATGGAGCGGGCTTGCAGGGTCAAATTCAATGTTGATTTTGTCGTTGTCATTGATAAATATAAACGGGAAACCATTATCAACACTCAGCAAAAACAAATGTTGTCCTGTAACTTTCGAGCCTGATTTTAATGCAAAAGAACCATCGCTTTTTACATCTTGGGAATCGATGGAAATGGTTGCCTGATTGGCAAAGTCTATTTCCCTTAAATAAATCTTTTTGCCGTTTTGGGTTTTTACTTTTCCCGTTACTTCAAACGAACCACCGTTGTTGGATTTGCAGGCTGTTGTTGCAAGTAATGTAACGATGCCGCCTAATAAAAATAGTTTTTTCATCTGTTTATTTTTTAATTGTTTTTAATGGTCAAATGGAATTGGCTTCGCTGAACTCCGTTTCGCCATGAATAATCATCTCTTTGGGTATGCAAAGTTCTTATGGCTCATTTCATAATAATTAAATATTCAACCACATAGTTCCATAGTTTTTATATAGATGAATGAAGAGAAGAGTAAAGCTGCACATTAGATTTTCATCGAAGATGAAAATACTATGATTTCCCACTCGGTTGAATTGTAAACAAACTTCAATTCTTAACTTAAATTCCTATGTATCTATGTGTTTTCGTTTTAAAAAATATTGTTACTGTAAAAACGGATTATGCAATTTTTC